>JAWVEN010000049.1:0-103943 GCA_033856675.1 Gaiellales bacterium
AGACTGGTCCGTTTGAAGGCAAGCCTCAACGGCCGCCAGCTTGGTTGCGGGTCATCCCGCCGCCGCGTCGCACTCTCAACCCCACCCCGGACGGAGCGGGCCAAACGACGCTACACAGCTTGGTTGAGCAGAATGAGCCGCGGTGGAGTCGGATGTCTACTAGGTGCGCACATGTGGCGCGCATAGTGCCGCCATCAGATCGCACACCGTCAACGGTCAGCTAGGCGTTCCGTAAGCCCAAATCTTGTAGATCGGCGAGGTGTTCGAAGAACTTGCGCTCTGACCGGAGCAGCATCACCTTCGCATCTTCGATTATGCGATCCTGACATCGGGGAACGACGCAAGGAGGCTGTGATGGGTTATCTTCGAGTGCGGCGGTCAGTGAAGCTCGGCCCAGGGGTTCGGCTGAACATGGGCAAGCGCAGCGCCGGACTTTCGGTCGGCACGCGGGGCGCCAGGTACTCAGTGAACAGCTCTGGTCGGCGCACGGCGTCAGTCGGTGTGCCCGGCACCGGCGTCGGCTACGTCTCTTCCTCTGGCGGTCGTCGCTCTGGCGGCGGTCGCTCCCGGGCGTATCAAGTAGAGCCGCCCCGAGGCCCTAAGAAGCCCGGCATATTCGCTTCCAAGCACGAGAAGCGGTTCGCGAAAGGGATCCAGCTCTACGCGGCTGGGAAGATGGACGAAGCCCTTGCGGCCTTCGTAGAAGCGTCGGAGGCAGACGCGCAGAACCGCACGAGCGCGGACGACTTTATGGCCGCCCTCGTTTTCTTGGGTCGGGACGATGCGCCGCGGGCCATCCCCTACCTGGAGCGCGTCACCGGGTCAGGTAACCCGCTGCCCGACAAGGTGATGGATGACTATGCGCCCGGCCTCGCATTCACCGCTGCGATCAACGACAGCATCCGCGTCTCCATCCCTGCAGGTTCGTATCTCGCGGTGGTCACGCTCGCAACCGCGTACCGGACAGCGGATCGCCTAGACGAGGCCATCGGCCTCCTTCAGCAGCTCCATGACGTCGATCCGCACGACGAATTCGTGATTTTCAACCTCTGCACTCTCTACGCGCAGCGGGACGAGCACGACGAGGTCGTGGAGATCACGACAGGCGTAAAGAACGACGACGACCTGACATGCCTGATCTGCGTTGCTCGCGCCGAGGCCATGGCAGAGCAAGGAATGCTGGACGCTGCCTACGAAGTGGCCAAAGAGGCGACCAAGAGCAAGAAGCGCGACACCGAGGCTCTGAAGATGGGCCGGTATGCCCGCGCTCAGATCCTGGACAAACAGGGCAAGGCCGGGATGGCCCGCAAGGAGTTCGAGAAGGTCTACGCCGAAGATCCTGAGTACCGGGACGTTCGAGATCGCATCCAGGCGTTGTCCTAGTCGTTGAGGTTCGATCTTGTGTGACCGCAGGCATCGTCCTGGTGCTCGCGACAGGATGTGGCGGGAGCGGTCAAAAGCGACGCTCACGATGCCGCCAGGAAGGGCCGATCTGACCTAGTCGGGATTCGCACCTCCGTGCCAGCGGGGCGCTGCCACGGTCATCCGGGCTAGTCAACCGCGGTTCGTTGCAGCCGTAAACCGGCATGGTTGGCGGAAACTGCAACGATTTGCGGTCGGGATCAGCACGCTCGCACGGACCCTTAATCCCAAGGTCGTAGGTTCGATCCCTACACGGCCCATCGCCTGTACGGGTGCATCCGAAGGCGGCGGCCGCGCGTACTCCGGGAGACACTCTCATGGTGGATTCCTGCGAACATGTCCGCGACGTGCAAGGCGTCATCTCGTCCACGGTCGACCATCAAGGAACCGCACAGGCTTTCTGGCTGCGCGCGCCCGGCTGCGGGGAGATCCGGCCGGTCGCGTTGCCCGAGCCGGGGAGGGACGATGTGGTGGTGCGCACCCTGCGCTCAGGGGTCAGCCGCGGCACCGAGACGCTGGTGTTCCGGGGCGGCGTGCCGCCCGACCAGTACGCGGCGATGCGGGCGCCGTTCCAGGAGGGGGACTTCCCGGGGCCGGTCAAGTACGGCTACCTGAATGTCGGCGCCGTTGAGCAAGGACCGCCTGCGCTGCGCGGCCGCACGGTGTTCTGCCTGTACCCGCACCAGACCGCCTACGTCGTGCCGGCCGCCGCGGTGTCCGTCGTGCCGGAGGGAGTGCCACCCGCTCGCGCCGTGCTCGCGGGCACGGTCGAGACGGCCGTCAACGCCCTGTGGGACGCCGCTCCGCTGATCGGCGACCGAGTCACGGTCGTCGGGGCGGGGATGGTCGGCTGCTGCGTCGCACGCCTGCTGAGCCGGTTCCCGGCTGTGCACGTCACGCTCGTCGACGTCGATGCCGGACGGGCCGACGTCGCTGCCGCCCTTGGCGTCGACTTCGCGCTGCCGGCCGAGGCCGCCGACGGCCGCGACCTGGTCGTGCACACCAGCGCGACCTCCGCCGGGCTCCAGCTGTCGATCGACCTGCTCGCGCCCGAGGGCACCGTCATCGACCTCAGCTGGTACGGCGACACGGAGGTTCGGCTCTCGCTGGGTGGGGCATTCCACGTGGGCCGCCTCGGCATCCGCTCGAGCCAGGTCGGTACCGTCTCCCCCGCCCGCAGCGCGCGCCGCACGACGGCTGACCGGCTGGCGCTCGCGCTCGACTTGCTGCGCGACCCGGCCTTCGACGCGCTCGTCACCGGGGAGTCGCGCTTCGACGAGCTGCCCGACGTGATGGCCCGGCTGGCCGAGGGGAGCCTCCCGGCGCTCTGCCACACCATCACCTACGGCGAGGGATAGACCATGTTCAGCGTGACCGTCCGCGATCACATGATGATCGCCCACAGCTTCCGCGGCGAGGTGTTCGGGCCGGCGCAACGCCTCCACGGCGCAACGTACGTCATCGACGCCACGTTCCGGCGCGCAGCACTCGACGCCGACGGCATCGTGGTCGACATCGGTCGAGCGACCGAGGAGCTGCAGGGCGTGGTGGCCGACCTCAACTACCGCAACCTCGACGACGAGCCGGCTTTCGCGGGCATGAACACGTCGACGGAGGCGCTCGCGCAGGTGATCGCGGATCGACTCGCGGAGCGCGTGCACGCCGGCGCCCTGGGCGACGCCGCCCGGGAGCTCGACGGGCTGATCGTCACGCTGCACGAGTCGCACGTGGCCTGGGCGAGCTACGAGCGAACGCTATGACGGCCGTGCACGTCGTCGTACCCGACGGGATCGACGATCCGGCACGGCCGAGCGGCGGCAACGCCTATGACCGCCAGATCTGCCGCGGGCTCGCCGCGATCGGCTGGTCGGTGCGCGTGCATTCCGTGCCCGGCTCCTGGCCGCGACCGGACGCCGCGTCGTACGCCGCCCTCTCCGGCGCCGTGCAGCAGATCCCCGACGGCGCCGTCGTGCTGCTCGACGGACTCGTCGCCTCGACGGCCCCGGAGGTGCTGGTGCCGCAGGCAAGCCGGTTGCGGCTGGTTGCGCTCGTGCACATGCCGCTGGGCCACGGCACGGCAGATGACGACGCCATGACGAGGGAAGGCGCCGTCCTCTCGGCCGCAGCCTGCGTCGTCACGACGAGTGGGTGGGCCCGTCAGGCGCTGCTTGGGCTGTACTCGTTGCCGGGCGAGCGGGTGCACGTCGCCGAGCCCGGCGTCGACGGCGCCGACCTCGCACCCGGGACTGCGACCGCCGGGGCGTTGCTGTCCGTCGCGGCGGTCACCCCCGGCAAGGGCCATGACGTGCTGCTCGATGCGCTCGCGACGATGACGGACCTATCCTGGCACTGTCTCTGCCTGGGCAGCCTGGACCGCGATCCGGCGTTCGCAGAGGGCATCCGTCGCCGCGTCGTGGAGGACGGTCTGGCTGACCGTGTGAGCTTCCCTGGACCGCGGACCGGAGCCGAACTCCACCGCAGCTACGTCGCCGCGGACCTGCTGGTACTGGCGTCCCACTCAGAGACATACGGCATGGTCGTCACCGAGGCGCTTGCGCGTGGCCTGCCGGTTGTCGCGGCCGATGTCGGCGGGGTGCCGGAGGCCCTGGGTCACGGCGCGGACGGGATCCGGCCGGGGCTGCTCGTCCCGCCCGACGACCCTGCCGCGCTCAGCGCGGCGCTCCAGGCCTGGCTCGGCGATGCTCAGCTGCGCCGGCGGTTGCGGCGGGCCGCGCGGGAGCGGCGCGCGTCGCTCCCAGCCTGGTCGGTCACAACGTCCATCCTTGCAGGCGTCCTGGAAGGAGCGGCGCGATGACCGTCGAGGGCATCCGGGTCAGCTCCGAATGGCTCGATCTCCGCGAGGCTGCCGACGCCGCCGCCCGAGCCCGCGACCTGGTCGAGCACCTGCGGCGGCGCCTCCCGGCAACCGGCCGCCAGGTGATCCACGACCTCGCCTGCGGCACCGGCGCGATGGGCCGATGGCTCGCGCCGCTGTTGCCCGGGCCGCAGCACTGGATCCTGCACGACCGGGACGAGGAACTGCTGCAGGTCGCCGCCGAAGACCTTCCCGGCCCGGCTGCCAACGACGCTTCCGTGGTCGTCGAGACCAGGCGATCCGACATCACCCGGCTGCACTCGGACGATCTCGCCGACGCGACCGTCATCACCGCCTCGGCGCTGCTCGACCTGATGACCGTGGATGAACTGGCCGGGCTTATGGACGTCTGCGCCGCACCGGGATGTCCAGTGCTGACGACGCTGTCGGTCGCGGGTCGCGTCGACCTGGCCCCGGCGGATCCGCTCGACTCCCGGGTGGCGGCCGCATTCGACGCCCACCAGCGCCGCATGACGGTGGGCGGGCGCCTGCTCGGCCCGGATGCCGTCGCGGCCGCCGTCGACGGGTTTCGGAGCCTGGGGGCCGAGGTCATCGTCCGGCCGAGCCCCTGGCGCCTCGGCGCCGCCGAGGCCGACCTGGCGGCGGAGTGGTTCACCGGGTGGTTCGGCGCCGCGTGCGAGTGGGACGTCGAGCTTGCCGCCGAAGCCGACGGCTACGCACGCCGGCGTCTGGATGAAGCGCGAACCGGACGGCTCGCCGTCACCGTGGACCACGCCGACCTGCTGGTGCTGCCGTGACGACCGGTGTCCATCATGAAAACCTCGCGGCCTTCTCGTCCGTACCGCTAGACGTAGCCGTTCGGACGCGTGCCGGCCGGCGTGACCCGGGGAGGCCCCTCGAGCAGATCGGCAACAGGATGAGCGGGACAACGTGGGCGTGGGTGCGCACCGCGGGCGCCGCAGCGACGCTCGCCGTCGTCGTCTGGCATCTCGGCGCAGGCCCGTTCCTCGACGGCGTCCGCGCGGTGGACGGGGGCGCGCTCGCCGCAGCAGCGGGCATCGGTGTGCTGACGACTGTGTGCTGTGCCTGGCGGTGGACGATCGTGGCCCGTGGCCTCGGCGTGCAGCTGTCGCTGCCCGTTGCCGTCGCGGCGTACTACCGGTCGGTGTTCCTCAATCTGACGCTCCCCGGCGGAGTCGTCGGCGACGTTCACCGCGGCGTCAGTCACGGGCGCGACGTGCGCGACGTCGGCGGCGCTTTGCGGGCGGTCGCATGGGAGCGCGCCGCCGGGCAGCTCGTGCAGGCGGTCCTCACCGTCGCCGTCCTTCTGGCACTGCCCTCGCCTGTGCGGTCATCCATGCCGCTGGTGGCGGCGGCGCTCGCCGTGGTGGTGATCGGCGTCGTGCTCGTCGGCCGGGCGCAACCTCGTGGCGGACGATCACGGTGGGCGCGGCTGCGGAACGCGGCGACCCGCGACGTCCGCGACGCGTTGCTCACCCGGAAGGCGTTGCCCGCGATCGCGCTGACATCCGCGCTGGTCGTCGTCGGGCACGCGGTCACGTTCATGATCGCCGCGCGGACCGCGGGGACCACGGCGCCAGTCTCCCGGATGCTGCCGCTGGCGTTGCTCGCGATGCTCGCCATGGTGCTGCCAAGCGTCGCCGGCTGGGGGCCACGCGAGGGCGCGACGGCGTGGGCGTTCGCAGCCGCCGGACTGGGTGCGGAGCAAGGCGTCGCCACCGCAGTCGTATACGGCGTGATGGTGCTCGTCGCCAGCCTGCCGGGCGCGCTCGTCCTCGTCGGAGCGTGGCTCCCTCGTGTCCGGCCTCCGCGGCGGCCGGAATCGCAGCTCCCGGGCCGGGTCCCGGTCGTCGTGCAACCGGACGGAGGTGCAGATGCGTGACCGCCCGTACACACTGCTCAGCTGCAGCGCGTCGATCGACGGCTACATCGGCAGCGCGGCGTCGCGCCTGTTGCTGTCGAACGACGCCGACTTCGACCGGGTCGACGCTGTCCGCGCCTCCTGCGACGCGATCCTGGTCGGTGCGACGACCGTGCGCACCGACAACCCCCGGCTCCTGGTGCGCTCGCAGGCCCGCCGCGACGCGCGGGCGGCCCGCGGGCTCGCGCCGTCGCCGATGAAGGTAACCGTCACGCGGCGTGCGGAGCTCGATGCACAAGCCGCGTTCTTCACCACAGGCGAAACCGAGAAGCTCGTCTACTGCGCGAGCCCGCGCGTGGATGACGCCCGCGCGCGACTGGGACCGGTCGCGACCGTCGTCGACGGCGGCGACACCGTGGGGATGCGCGGGCTCAGCAATGACCTCGCGGCCCGCGGCGTTGAGCGGCTGATGGTCGAGGGCGGCGGCCAGGTGCACACGCAGTTCCTGACCGACGACCTCGTCGACGAGCTGCAGCTCGTCGTCGCTCCGGTGTTCGTCGGCGACCCGCAGGCTCCCAGGTTCGTGCGAGAAGGCCATTTCCCGTGGAATCCCGGCCGCCGCGCGACGCTGGCCGACGTCCGCCAGATCGGCGACGTGGTGCTGCTGCGCTACGCCCTCTCCTCGCGGTTCCGGGACGACTGAGCGATGGCATCGATGCCGCTGCAACTGCCCACCGCCACGATCCGCACGCAGGTCTCACTGCCTCTGCGGTTCGCCGACGGGTATTCCACTGACGCAAGGGTCTTCAGTTTCGACGGGCTCGTCGATGGCCGGGAGCACCTCACATTCGGGCTCGGGGACCGTGCCGGCGGTGTCCCGTCGGGCGGATACCCGCGGATGCCGCTGATCCGGCCACACAGCGAATGCCTGACCGGCGACGTGTTCGGCAGCCAGCGCTGCGACTGCGGGCCGCAGCTCCGCGAGGCTGTCGAGCGCATCGCTGAGGCCGGCGGCTACGTGCTCTATCTGCGGCAGGAGGGGCGGGGCATCGGCCTCTACGCCAAGCTCGACGCCTACGCGCTGCAGGACACCGGGCTCGATACCTACGAGGCGAACCTCGCGCTGGGCCACGGCGAGGACGAGCGCAGCTACCTGTCCGCTGCGCAGATGCTGCACGCGCTCGGGGTGTCGCGTGTCGCCGTGCTCAGTAACAACCCGGACAAGGCTCGGCAGCTCCGCCGGTGCGGGGTGACCGTCGCCGCGCAGGTGCCGACCGGCGTGCACCTCTCCGCCGCGAACGGCCGGTACCTGGCGACGAAGGCGCACCGCGGCGCGCACACGCTCGACCTCCGGCTGCTCGGGGGCGAGATCGCCCCGTGCTGAACCGCGGATGAGCTATGGGCTCCAGCTCTAGGGTCGCGAGCCGAACGCGTCGAGGAAGCGGTCTCGAAAGGCGCTCATGGGCCAGACCGGCGCATCCGCATCGGGGCGCATGCCATCCACCCAGCCCCATTCGGCGATCTGGCCCAGCACCGCCGGGTCGTGGGCGATGACCGAGATGGGCACGTCGTGACTCGGATCCTGCCCGCTGACACTCGTCCAGGGCTGGTGGTCGCCCAGCACGATCATCACGAGATCGTCGCTGCCGTAGTGCTCCACAAAGGAGAACAGGGCGCTCATCGTGTACTCGATCGACCGGCCGTACGCCTCTTTGACGTCGCCGTAGCCGGTCGTGTCGACCGGCAGGCTGTGGAAGACCGAGCCGTCGCCGACCTCGCTCCAGTCGATCAGCGGTGGAATGCGGGTCCAGGGCGTGTGGCTCGACGCCAGGTCGAGCTCCGCGAAGATGGGGCCACGGTCGGGCTTCGCGAGCTCGAGGCGCTGCAGGGCCTCGAAGACGTACTGGTCGGGCATGGTGGCATACGCGTAGCGCGGCCCGCGATACCCGACGTTCCGCCGGTCGTACACCTTGTCGTAGTGGTAGAACGACGACCCCTCCGGCCACTCCCGGTCGTTCGACGGCACGTCGTCGACGGTCCGCCACCCGGCGCGTCCGAATGCCTGGCTGAGCGTGAAGCGATCGCTGGCGACGAGCTGGTCGTACCGGCGCTGGCTGTTGACCCAGACCCCCGAGTGCAGCGTCGAGTGCGCCAGCCAGCTGATCCCACCGAACGTCGACGAGGTGAGCCAGCCACTTCGAGCGGAGAAGCCGGACGCCCGCAGCTGCCCCGTCCCCGCGTCGAGCACGGCCCGGACACCTGGCGAGACGGAGGACCCCTCGACCGCGACCCTCCCGTAGCTCTCGACGAACACCAGGAGGACGTCCTTGCCGCGCAGGTCCGTCAGCAGCCGGTCGCCCGGCGTAAAGCGATAACGGTCGCGGCGGATCTCGCCTGCGAAGCGCTCGTCATCGCGGAAGCCGTCCTGCACCGCACGTACTTCGTGGACAGCCAGTTCGGCGGCGCTCGTGGAGGCGATGGGCGCACCGGAGACGAGCTGCGCGCCGAACGCCCAGCAGAGCACCCAGGCGGCGCTGAGCGCCATCACGGCGCGCAGCGACAACCGGCGGTGGCCGGCCGCGACTCGCGTCAGGCGACGCATCGCGAGTGTCGGGAGGACGAGCGCGACGACGCCGACCAGCGCCACGCCGACAAGTGCCAGGTCCGCAGAGGTTCGACCGATCGACGCCCGCATCGTCTCGATGCCGATGGAGGCGTAGCTCCAGTCGTCGACGGGATTGAACGGCCGGTCAAAGGCCGTGAAGAAGCCGACGTCGAGGAGCTTCACGACGAACAGCACGCCGATCGCCGGTCCGACGACCCAGGCAAGGAGTCGCTGGGCGGTGCTGGGCAGGAAGAGGGCCAGCGCAATGACGACGAAGCCCTCGAGCGGGAGCCGCAAGAATGCGCCGGGCGTAAGACGGCTCGGCTCGTTCGGAGCAACGAGAGCGATCCACACGATCAGCAGAGCGAGAACCGTGAGCACGCGAGAGATGCCGGCGCGGACGCGTGCCCGTCCGGGGCCCGTATCCGGGACGGGTTCCGGACCGGGATCCGAGTCCTGTACCGCTGCGACCTGACGGCCGGGGGCGTGCCGACGGCGCCACAGCCACAGGACGTCCCTGCCGAACGACTCGGCAAGCAGGGCGAGCGCGGCGGCGAGGATCGCGCCGGTCAGGGCCGGCGGCAGGACGTCAACCGCCGCGATCGCCAGCGCGATCCCCTGCGTCGCCGCGACGACCTTGCGCCAGTCGCGCCGCGGCAGCGGCGCGCTCATCCACTCGAGCAGCCACTCCCCAGCCAGGAACACGTAGCGTGCCAGGCCGATCGCGAGCACCCACACGCCGGCCGACGGGGCCACGTACACCGCGAGCACCAGGATCAGGAAGGCGTCGACCTCGCCGTCCATGCGCGCCCCCAACCTCGACGATGTCCCGGTGCGTCGCGCGACCTGTCCGTCGACGAAGTCGAGCGCGAGCGCGGCGGCTGCGAGCGCCACGAGCGTCGCGACCGGCGCGTCACCGCCGAGCGAGTCTGCGGTCAGCGCCGCGACGCCGACGGCGAGCGTCGCCCGAGCAAGGGTCACCCACCCGGCCGGGCCCAGCCGTTCCGAGCGGTCGCGGAAGAGACTGAGCGCCAGCAGCGCGTCCAAGGTCACGGCGCACACGGCTCCCACGACCCACCCGGCCGGCCCGAGGCCGACCGTCCCCGCAAGTGCGGTGAGCAGCAGCATCTGCGCGACCAGCCCGCTCACCGGGCCGGCCCAAACCGCCCGCAGCGTGCCTCGGCACTCGAACATACGCAGGGAGCTTACGGACTGGAACATACGCACGGAACTACTGTTGACGGCGTGATCCGGTTCATGCGGACAGTCGGTCGGTCGTGAGGCAGGACGAGCGCATTCCATTCGTCCAGGCGCTGCAGCGAGCCCGGGAGGCGGCCTACGCCCCCGGTGAGTACGTCGAGCAGGAGAGCTTCATGCGCGCGGGGGAGATCCGGGCGCTGGCGGTGCGGTCCGGCATCGCACCCGGAGTCTCCGTGCTCGACCTGTGCTGCGGAGTCGCCGGGCCGGGACGGTTCGTCACGCGGGAGCTGGGCTGCAGCTATCTGGGGGTCGACTACAGCGCAAGCGCCATCGACATCGCACGCGAGCGCGCTCGCGGCCTCCCCTGTCGCTTCGAGGTCGCGCGCGTCCCGCCGATCCCTCCCGGCACGTTCGACGTGGTGCTCCTGCTCGAGACCATGCTCGCCTTCCCCGACAAGGAGACCCTTCTCCAGCAGATCTCCCGGTCGCTCGCCGTCGGCGGGCGGTTCGCCTTCACCCTGGAGGAGGGCGCGCCGCTCACCGAGTCGGAGCGAGAACGCATGCCCGACGCCGACACCGTGTGCCTCACCCCGCTCGAGGAGATGCGCAGGTTGTTGGAGCGAGCCGCGCTGCTCGTCCGCTGGCAGGATGAGTTCAGCGGGTCCCACCGCGCCATGGCGGAATCGTTGATCGACGCGTTTGTCGCCGACGAAACCGCCATCGCTGCGCAGATTGGACGCCGAGCACTGGACGAGCTGCTGGCCGCCCACCGGCTCTGGAGCGACTGGCTCCGGACAGGGCGCGTCCGCAAGATTGCGTTCGTGGCGGAGAAACGCGCCACCCAGGCGTGAGCCTTCGCTGACAGCTCAGGGGAGCTCAGCACGGCTCATGGCCCGCGCCCCCAGCAGCGCCGCCACAGCAGCCGACCCCAGCAGCACCACGGCCGCAACACCCGGCGACACGACCGCTGCCGACGCCTCCGGCAGCCGCTCGGCCACCAGCGCGCGGCCGTACGCCGCGATTGATAGGCGGTCGGCCGATGCCGCCCAGGTCGCAATCGAGCCTTCCCACAAAAGGATGTACACGACACCGACGACGATCGGCCGTTGCACCTGTACGGAGAGCCACGCGGCCACCGAGCAGTACGCGAGCGCGGCCAGCACGACGCCGAGCAACGGCCACCCAAAGAGCCCCAGCGGTGCGTCCGCTCCCACGGCAAGGAGACCGCTGAGCAGGAGACTCGGCACCAGCACCACCAGGCACACCGTCCAGGCGGCGGCGATCTTCGAGATGACGATGCCGAGCCGCGGGAGCGGCGTCGCAGCGAGGTAGAGGATCGTGCCGTCCTCCCGCTCGTCGCCGATGGCGCTCACGCCGACGATCAGCGCGATCAGGGCGGTCACGATGGGCACGAACAGCTCCTGCACGAGCCGCGAGTAGAAGTGCCGGTCATCGGAGGTGGCGCTCGCCGCCAGCGCGAAGACGAGTGCCATCAGCACCGGCCCGAGGGTCAACAGCAGCAGCGCGACGGTGCGACGCTGCAACAGCAGGGCCCGGACCGTGAGGCGGTAGATCGGCCAGCTCACCGTGCCGCCCCGCGGGCACGGTCGTGCAGGTACGCATAGACGCTTTCGAGGTCGTCCCCGATCGGCTCGACACGGCGAAGCGTCGTCCCCGTCTCGACGGCGACGACCGGCAGCAGCCGGCTGAAGCGCTCGACGTCGTCGGTGTCCACCGTGATCGCATCGTCGCCGAGGCTGACAGCCGAGACGGCGGCTGCGCCGACGAGGTCGCGCGCCAGGTTGATCCCATCGCCGTCGGTCGTGATCCGTACCCGGCGTGGCCGGTCCGATATGAGCCTGCGGATCTCCCCCGTCTCGCCCTCGGCCACCAGCCGCCCGTTGACGAGCACCAGCACCCTGGGCGCCATTCGCTCGACTTCGTGCAGAACGTGGGACGACACGACCACCGTGCGTCCAGACTCGCCCAGCTGGCGGAGAAGCTCGACGGCGTGCCTGCGCTGCGCCGGATCGAGACCGTTGAGCGGCTCGTCCAGCAGCAGGACGTCGGGATCGTGCGCGAGGGCCTGCGCCAGCTTCACCCGCTGCCGAAGCCCGTGCGAGAAGCCGCCCACGCTCCGGTCGGCGACGTCGAGCAGGTCGACCTCCTCGAGCGCTCGCTGCGCGGCAGCGGCCGGATCTCCGACGCCGCGCAGCTTGGCGCAGAGAGCGACGACCTCGCGCGCGGTCAAGAAGGGCCACGGCGGACTGTGATCCGGGACGATGCCCAGCCTGCGGTACACCTCGGGGCTTCGCTTCGGATCGAGGCCGAGCACACGGACGCTGCCACTCTTGGGGGTCGAAAATCCGCCGCACAGCCGCAGCGCGGTCGACTTGCCGGCGCCGTTGTGTCCCAGCAGCCCGGTCACGCCCGGCCCGATCGAGAACGACACGTCGGCCAGCGCCACCGTGTCCCCATACCAGCGCGAGACGCGGTCGAACTCGATCGTCGCCGGCCCGCTGTCACTCACACCGACACCGTCCGGTACCGCCAGATCAGCACCGCGAGGCTGACGACCACCACAGCGGCATATTCGGCCACCCACAACGACGGCGATACGGCGCCCTGGAAGTCGGGATAGAGCGACTCGACGAGATGAAGCGGCGCCACGGGGACGGCGAGCAGTTCCAGCTTCGAATGCGCCGTCACGTCGGCAAGGGTGCCGCCGACGATGGTCGGCACGGTCATGAAGGCGAGGTAGCCGCCGACGGCGAACGCCCGCCTGGCGGTCAGCGAGGCGATGGCGAGCCCGACGAGGCCGAAGAACACCGCGAGCGCGATCCCGCCAACGGTGATCCGGATGGCGTCCTGGAGGTGATCCTGCACGTAGCCGAGCGGATGCACCGCGAACAGCACGTTGCCGGCGAACAGGAACCACATCGGCACCAATGTCAGGCCGAGCAGCGGCACGATGGCCGCGAGCGTCTTGCCGAAGACGTACTGACCCCGTGTCAGCGCCGTCGAGAAATAGAGCGTCAGCACGCGGTGGCGCCGGTCGGGGCAGAGCAGTTCCGGCGTGGTGATCGCGGCGAACAGCACGATCACCAGACCGACCGTCCCCGCGTAATCCCGGTACGGAAGCGCGGTCTCGATGTTGATGTCCACCCTCGACGCGAACAGCGCCCGCAGGCCGAGCACCACGATCGCAGGGGCAAACGCGATCAGCGTGAGCGAGATCGGCAGCAGCTTCACCTTCCAGCTGCGCCGCGCACCCATCGACCGCAGAGCGCTCCAGCGAGCGAGCGAGAGGATCGCCGCGCCCTCACCCTCGAGCTCGCCGTCGAACCGCGTGAAGCGCACGTCGTGGACGCGGGTCTCGCTCATGCCATCGCCTCGATCAGAGCGTCCTCGAGTGTCGGCCCGGCCGGCCTCAGCTCATACAGCCCAACGCCGGCCTCGGCCGCGGCGTCGCGCACGGCGTCCGGGAGCGAGTGCGGCTCCGAGGAGGAGAGCACGAGCACATCGTCCTGCTCGTCCTCGAGGCGCGCTCCACGGCGCATGACGGCCGCAATGAAGGCCTGGACGGAGCCGGAGATCCGCACCCGCACGGCGCGATCCGCACCCTGATCCTCCCGTGAGATGGGCCTTGTCACCGCGACGCGGCCCTCGCGGAGCACGACCACCGCATCACAGGTGCGGGCGATGTCCTCGAGGACGTGTGACGACATCAGCACATAGATGCCGAGCTCAGTCGAGAGGCGCCTGACGAGCTGCAGCATCTCCTCGCGCCCGGCTGGGTCGAGGCCGCTGGTGGGCTCGTCCAGGATCACAAGACGGGGTGAGTGCACGATCGCCTGGGCGAGGTTCGTCCGCTGCCGCATGCCGACCGAGAACGTGCTGATCAGCCTGGAGCGCTCCTCCTCGAGGCCGACATGGAACAGCGCCTCCGATCCGCGCAGCACGGCGGTCCGGTGCGGGAGGCCACGGAGCTCGGCCATGTGAACGACGAAGTCGGCGGCGGTCATCCCCAGCGGCAGACAGTCGTGCTCGGGCATGTAACCGAGCCTGCGGCGGACGTCCCAGGACTGCCGCGCCGCGTCGAGGCCGAGCACCCTGATGGTTCCGGCATCCGGCCGTACAAGACCCAGCATCACCCGCATCAGCGTGGATTTGCCGGCGCCGTTTGCGCCCAGCAGCCCGACTGCGCGCTCGGTCACGGACACACTGACGTCACGTAGCGCCTCGACTCCGCCGAAGCGCTTCGAGACCCCCACCGCCTCGACGACCGGTTCAGCCACGTGGCCGGAGGATAGACAACAGCGTCCGGCGTCTTGGCGCCGGACGCTGTATCGCCTCAGGCGTTACGCCCCGCCTCCTGATCTCCCGCTCGGTCGGCACGCGCCGAAGCGGGCACGAACCGCTTCACGAAGGCGAGGGCCTTGTCGGCAACCTCACGCCAGCCGTTGTCGATCGTGAGCGAGTGCCCGCGGTCGGGGATCTCTTCGATCTCGGTCACGCCCTCGTTGCGCTGCTGCTTCTTGTACGACGCATTGGCGATCGCCCACGGCACAGTGTGATCCTTCTCGCCGGAGATGATCAGAAGCGGCCCTCGGTCGGGGTTCTTCGTGTCGACCTTCGCCTCGGTCCACGGGTTGAGGTTCGCCGCAGCCGCCTGGAAGAGCGGTGTACCCGACGCAGGGACGGCGAACTCCTCGTAGAGCGCTTTCGCCTCGTCCTCGCTCACCGCATTTGTGAACCCGTACCGGAACTGCTCATAGGTGAGCGGCACCGCGCGATTTCGGTTGGCGGGATTGCCGAGCACCGGCCGCGCCGACCGCAGAGACGACACGGGCAGCGGGAGGACGCCGCGAAACGGTGCCGGATCGATGGCCACCGTCGCGGCGGCAAGGCCACGCCCGGCGGAGATCTGCGCAAGCAGGCCACCGAACGAGTGGCCGATCACGATCGGCTTCGTCTCCAGCTCGGTGATCACCTCGCAGAAGTGATCGGCCACCTGGCCAACCGTCTTGTGGGCGAAGACCTCCGGGTGTTCGTTGGCCTCTTCGACCGACTCCGGGTCGTCCGGCCATGCGGGGGTCATCGCGGTGTACCCGGCCTGTTCGAAGTGCGCTGCCCAGCGGTCCCAGCTGCTCGGCAGCAGCCAGAGGCCGTGGATGAAGACGACAGGCGTGCGGCCGGATGCGTTGGCCCGTTCGATCTGCCCGCCCTCTTGGTGGGTGATGGTCGTGGTGCTCATTTCCCTTTCCCCCTCAAGTTGATCGTCCGGTTTGGGCCAGCATATGCCTTACCGGCGGGGCGGTCGCGGTGGGGTCGCCCGCGAGGCTCGAATCCCGTATCCTGGATCAGCAACGGCTCCAAGGGGGGAACCGGGATGCGCCGACTCGCAGTCATCGCAGTTCTTGCCGCCGCACTCGCCGCGGGTGGCACTGCCACGTCCGCCACAGCGGAAGCACCCCACGCCCAGGGGCAGCTGCTCCGGGTGATGAGCCTGAACATCTTCTACGGCGGCGACCAGATGAACCTGAAGACGCACGACTGGTGCAGGAAGGCGCGCAAGGGCTGCCGGCGCACCCTGGAGCAGGTCGCCGACGTCATTCGCGCATCGAAGGCCGACGTGGTCGGCATTCAGGAGCCGGAGACGAACACGCCCGTGCTGGCTCGCAAGCTGGGCTGGTTCGTCAGCGAGCGCCTATCCGTCATCTCGCGCTACCCGCTGATCGACCCGCCAAGCGGGCGTGGCCTGTTCGTGTACGTGCAGCTGGCCCCCGGCCGCGTGGTTGCGATCGCGAACACGCACCTGCCATCCGATCCGTACGGGCCGTATGCCGTTCGGGACGGCGCCACAAAGAGCCAGGTGCTGCGTCTCGAGCGCTCGTTGCGGATGCCGAAGATCCGCCCATTCCTGAACGCCCTGCCGGCCGTCGCGGCGACTGGGGTACCGGTGTTCTTGACAGGCGACTTCAACTCGCCGAGCCACCTCGACTGGACGAAGGCCGTGGCCGCCAGGCGTGGCGTCGTCAGGTACCCGGTGCGCTGGCCGGTCGCGGCGGCACTCGCCCGCGCCGGCCTCCGCGACTCCTACCGAGAGGCGCATCCGAACCCCGTGGCCACGCCAGGGTTCACGTGGACACCCGGCGGCGTGGAGTCTGTGCCCAACGAGGTTCACGACCGCATCGACTGGGTGCTGACGTCCGGCTCCGCGGTCACCGTAAGCAGCACGGTCGTCGGCGAGCCGGGCGCACCGAACGTCGGCATCGCCGTAGGTCCATACCCCTCCGACCACCGCGGCGTCGTCTCGACGTTCCGCGTCCATCCCGCTTCGCCGCCGGCCTTCAGCGCGGTCGACCGGCGGAATCAGACGATCGGACAGCCGCTGCGCGTGCGGTTCCACGGGCCGGACGGCGCCTCGCTCGCCCTCGTGCCGGCGGGTCGTGGCACGGACGCGGCCGTCGCGTGGCGGAGCCCCGGGATTCGCACCGGGTCGACCTGGTTCGGGACGGGACACCTGCACTCGCGCCCATACGACGCGCTGCTTGTCTCCGACACAGGAGCCGCGCTTTCCCGCTCGCGCAGTTGGCTGCACCGAGCCGGTGAGCCCGCGCACATCGACACCTCGAAGCGCTCATACGAGCGCGGCGAGCCGATCACGGTTTCGTGGTCGAACGCGCCCGGGTCGCACTGGGACTGGGTCGGCCTCTTCCGTGCGCGCGACGGCAAGGTGCCGAACGCGTTCCACCTCTGCAAGGCCGGCACGTGCGGCAACGGCAACTACTGGGCCTACGAGTACACGCGCACGATGCCGGACGGAACGATGCGGCTCGGCCCGGGCGCGGAGTACATCGAGTGGCCGGTCGCGCCGGGGCGGTGGGAGGTTCGCCTGCTGCTCGACGACGGCTACACCTCGATCGCGGTCTCGCGGCCGTTCGTCGTTAGCCGCGGCGCGTAGGGGCGCTACCGAACCACGCGGAGGGTGAGGCTCGTTCGCTGCCCCACCTCCCGGACGCCGGCCTTCTCCAGCGACGCGTGCTGTGGATCGATGTTCTCGAGCAGGCGGATGCCCCCGCCCAACAGCACCGGCATCACGTCGACGTGCAGCTCATCGACATGCCCCTCGCGTATCAGATCCTGTATCAAGCCGGCGCCTCCCACGACCTGCACCGCCCTGTCGCCCGCCGCAGCCTTCGCCTGCTCGACCGCCGAAGCGAGGCCGTCCGTCACAAAAGTGAACGTCAATCGCTCGTCCTGCTTCGGTGACACGTCGGGTGGATGGCTCGTCAGCACGAAGATCGGCACCTGGAACTCGTAGTTGCCGACATACGAGTCGGGATCGCCCATCTCGAACGTTCCCCTGCCCATCAGCACCGCGCCGGTCTCCTCGATCGCAGCGTTCATGTAGTCCGTTCCTTGCAGAGCGGCGAGATCGGGGTACAGCGCCGCGCTGCTACCGGTCGGATCGGCGACAAACCCGTCGAGCGACATCGTCATCCCCGCGATCACGCGTGCCATGGATCGGATTGTCGCGTACCATGACCCTCGATGCAGGACTCGTCGCTCACCGCCTCCGCCGGCACGCTCGAGGACCGGCTCGAGGAGCACCGCGCCGAGTTGAGGGCGTACTGCTACAGGATGCTCGGCTCGCCGTTCGAAGCCGAGGACGCCGTGCAGGAGACGCTGCTTCGGGCCTGGCGCGGCTTCGACCGCTTCGAGGGCCGGGCGGCGCTGCGGTCGTGGCTGTACCGCATCGCGACGAACGTCTCCCTCGACATGCTGAAAGGAAGGGAGCGGCGCGCACGGCCGATGGAGATCGGCCCATCGTGGAACCCCGGCGGCCCGATCGGGGAGATCCTCCCCGAGGCGACGTGGATCGAGCCTGTCCCCGACGGTCTCGTCGTGCCGGCAGACGCCGACCCGGCCGAGGTCGCTCAGTCGCGTGAGACCATCCGTCTCGCCTTCGTCGCCGCACTGCAGCATCTGCCGCCGCGACAGCGGGCGGTACTGATCCTCTGTGAGGTGCTGCGCTGGAAGGCGGCGGAGGTCGCCGAGTTGCTCGATATGAGCGTCGCCGCCGTCAACAGCGCACTTCAGCGCGCTCGCGCGACGCTTGAGGCAAGCGACGTCTCGGCGGCGGACACGTCGCCGTCCGTCGACAAGGCCGACGCCGAGTTCCTCCAGCGCTACGTCGAGGCATTCGAGCGCTATGACATGGACGAGCTCACCGCACTGATCCGCGAGGACGCGACGCAGTCGATGCCGCCCTACGAGCTGTGGCTGAACGGCCGGGAGAACATCCTCGCGTGGTGGGTCGGGCCCGGGGCTGGATGCCGCGGCTCGCGCGTGCTGCCGACGGTGGCCGCCAACGGCGCGCCGGCGTTCGGACAGTACAAGCCGAGCGACTCGGGAAGCGGCTATGAGCCGTGGGCGCTGCAGGTGCTCGAGATCTCCGACGGCCGGATCGTCGACTTCACGTTCTTCCTCGACACGGAGCACGTGTTCCCGCTGTTTCGGCTCCCACTGCGACTCGAGTCGTAGTCAATCCGGCAGCTCGTCGCTCAGCCCCATGAAGGCCAGCAGGTCGAGCAGCTCGCCGGATGCACCGCGCAGCCGCACCTGACGGCCAGTCCGCCGGACGGCGACCTGGAGCCGGGCGAGGGCTTCGACGCACACCGCATCGGGCTCCACCCCACGCACGTCACAGAAGAGCACAGCGGCGTCGCTGCTTCGGAGCAACGTGCAGACACGGTCACAGAGGCCCGGCAAGTCATCGCGGGCGATCGGGCCGCGGATGGCGAACGCCACCGCGCGCGGCGCTGAGCGCTCCATTGCAGAGATAGACGCGGCCGGCGACCGAAACTCATCGACGCCCAGACCGAGGAGCGGGTCTGATCCTCAGCGACGAAGCATTCGTGAGCGCGATGCAGTGAGAGGTTCGGGCGGCACCCGGCCGACAAGCGTCCCCACCGCCTGGAGCTGTCGAGTCGAGAGGTGCTCGTGGAAGCGCTCGCGATGACCCTCGGCGTACTCCCCCGCGTCGAGGCTCATCACATAGGCGAAGATCTCGCGCGTGCCGCGGTGAATGTCGCCGCCGCCCGTGACCAGCACGGGGATCTCGTCCGTGCCCGTCTCGGCGCGCAGACGCTCGCGATCCTCGGGGTATGGCGCAACCTGGCGTGCGACGAAGTCGACGCCGTGCTCGGTGAGCAGCTCACGGACGGCCGACGAGAACGGGCACCACTCTGCCTGGTGGAGAACGAGCATGGCTTCGTCCATGCCCGGGCCGCGCGAGAACGACACATCGCGAGGAGGATTGTTGTCACGCAAGTCGCATTTGAAACCTCGGATCCGAAGTTTCAGAGAGGACAACGTCCAATGCGACTCGTTCCCGCCGGCGCTCTGCTCGGTGTCGTCGCCCTTTGCATGACGTCATCTGCTTCTGCCGCGAGCGGTGCAGCCACGGCTGCCTCGTCGAGCGCTAAGGCAGAGCCGGCGTACGTGGACGGCGTCGTCCTGGTCGGCTACACCCAACGCACCGCGAAGGTCGTGACGCAACGGCTTGAGGCAGGCGTACACGCGAAGCTCCTGCGGACCGTCGGAGATGGCACCCGCGTTCTACGGGTGGCGAAGGGTCAGGTACCCGCCATCGTGGCACAGCTCCGGAAGTTGGCGAACGTCAGATACGCCGAGCCGAACTACATCCTCCGCGCAGACGCAGTCACGCCGGCCGATCCGAGCTTCGGCGAGCTCTGGGGGCTGCACAACGGCGGCCAGACGCTGCACTGCGCTCCTGCGTGCTTCGGCTCTGCCGCTGGCACCGCTGACGCGGACGCCGACGTGCCGGAAGCCTGGGACATCAGCACCGGCGGAATCTCCACCACCGTCGGAGTGGTCGACACGGGGGTCGACTACTCGCATCCCGATCTGGCGGCGAACATGTGGTCGGCTCCGAGGGAGTTCACCGTGACGATCGCCGGAACCACGATCACCTGCCCGGCCGGGTCGCACGGATTCAACGCCATCACGAACACATGCAACCCGATGGACGACCACTATCACGGCACACATGTGGCAGGAACGATCGGAGCCGTCGGAGGCAACGGCGTCGGCGTCACCGGCGTCAGCTGGAACACGCGCATGATGGGGCTGAAGTTCCTGGGCGCCGGCGGATCGGGCACCGTCACCGGCGCCATCAACGCCATCGAGTTCGCCATCCAGGCGAACGCCGCCGTCGGGGCGAACGTCCGCGTGCTGTCGAACTCGTGGGGAGGCGGAGGATTCAGCCAGGCCCTCCTCGATCAGATCACGAAGGCGAACACGAGCAACATGCTGTTCGTGGCCGCCGCAGGCAACGACGGCCGCAACACCGACACGACCCCGAACTACCCGAGCAGCTACACCGCCCCCAACATGGTCGCGGTCGCCGCCACCGACAACTCCGACCAACGTGCGAGCTTCTCGAACTACGGAGTGGCTTCGGTCGACCTCGGTGCACCGGGTGTCGACATCCTTTCGACCTCGCTGGGCAACACCTACCGGTGGCTGAGCGGAACATCGATGGCGACGCCGCACGTCTCCGGCACGGCGGCCCTGATCCTTTCTGTGTGCGATCTCGATACGGCCGCGCTCAAGGCCGACATCCTGGGCACGGTCGACTTGATCGGCTCGATGACGGGTCTCACGACCACCGGCGGAAGGCTCAACGCGAACCGCGCACTGCGGGCCTGCGCGGCACCGCCCGTGTCTCCGCCGCTTACACCAGCCGACCTCACAGCGACCGCCGGCAATGCGCACGTCCAGCTGATGTGGACGACCTCGACAGGCGCGGCGAGCTATGCGGTGAAGCGCTCCCTGACACCCGGAGGGCCGTATGTGACGCTCGCCGGCGGACTGACCGCCACGAGCTTCACCGACACAGGCGTTACGAACGGCACGACGTACCACTACGTGGTCTCGGCTGTGAACGGGGATGGTGAGAGCCCAAACTCGAGCGAGGCGAGTGCGACGCCCACGGCCCCGGTCCCGAACTTCACGCTTTCCGTCACCCCGGCGAAGCGCTTCGTCCCGGCCGGCCAGACTCGCACCTACACCGTGTCCATGGCCCGCAGCGGTGGGTTCTCCGGTGGCATCCGGCTCAGCGTTACAGGCTTGGTGAGGGGTATGACGGCGACATTCAGCCCAAACCCGGTGGGCGGCGCAAGCTCCAAGCTGACAGTCCGTACCCGAGGCATCACCCCAAGAGGGACGTACGCGCTGACGATCACGGGCACCGGCGGATCGCACACTCGAAGAGCAACGGCAACGCTGGTCGTCACGCGCCCCTGAGCGCCCACCTCTCTTCCTGGTCGCGCAGATAGGCGGCCAGGTCCGGATG
This sequence comes from Gaiellales bacterium, assembly GCA_033856675.1. Lineage (GTDB taxonomy): Bacteria > Actinomycetota > Thermoleophilia > Gaiellales > JAICJC01 > JAICYJ01. The sequence continues at coordinate 21,332 of JAWVEN010000049.1, forward strand.
CTCGTTGTGCTCCGCCCAGCCGGACGGCCGCGCGTCGAACTCGCGGTCCGTCAGCGTCGGGTCGGCGCCGAGCTCGCACAGCATGTCCACCATGGCCCGGTCGCCGTTGAATGCAGCCATGTGCAGCACACCGGTTCGGTCGATGTGGTTGACGTCGAACCCGACCTCGACCATCAGCCGTACGGCGTCGGGCCGGCGCAGCTCGACGGCACGGACGATCCGGGCAGGGTCGCGCGCGGCAGCCTGGGCCGCGATGCCCGCCTCTGCGGCCAGCATCCGCTCCACGTCGCTGCGATCGGCTCGCATCAACGCGACAAGCAGCTCATCTACGCGGTCGAGCTGCGGGGGCGTCGCTCCGGCGGCTGCCAGCAGCTCCGCAACGCGTGTGCCACCATTCGCCAGGGCTGTCTCGTAGGCGCTTCGGCCTCGCAGGATGGGGTGCTGCGGTGCCGCGTTGACATCGACCCCGTGGCGGATCAGCAGCTCCACCCTGTCGGCGAAGTCGTTGGCCGCCGCGAAGTGCAGCTGCTCCTCCAGCATCTCCCTCGGTGACGGGTGAAGAGGCGCCAGCCGCCGGTGCCACGGTCCGCCGTCGCCGCTCCCGAGGCCGTACTCGAACAGCAGCTCCAGATGCTCGCTGCCCGGCAGGAAGTGCCGGTTGTAGAGCGTCTGGTCGTCGTTGGGGTCAGCACCCGCATCAAGCAACAGCCGTGCAAGCTCCAATGCGTACTCGTGCGGCGGCTGATGCGTCGCATCCTCGCCCCCGCCGAAGGCGCCGGTAAGCGCCGTGAACGGCGGGGTGAGGCCCTCCCACAGAAACCCCGCGTTGGGGTCGGCGCCGGCCTCCAGCAGCAGCCGCGCGACGTCCAGCGTCGAGTGCCCGGGACGGTCGCTGTTCAGCCGCGAGTAGGCGAGATAGAGCAGCGGCTCCCATGCGTGCGGCCCTCCCGGACGCCAGGCCAGCGACGGCTCGCGCGCGAGCGCCTCCCGAGCGGCGGCGACGTCGCCCGTAGCAGCGGTGGTGTGGATCGTCGCGCTCGAGAGCTCAGGGTGCTCTGCCAGCAGCTCGCGGGCGCGCTCCCAGCGCTCGAAGCTGTCACCGCCGTAGGTCAGGCAGGAGAGTCGCAGGAACTCGTCGACCAGATCCGCTTCCCCGCTGATCGGCTCGCCGACCGGCTGGCGGTGCGGTGTACGTGTGTGCTCGACGACCGTCTCGACATGGCGGCGGAGCCGCTGCCAGCTCGGAAACCTGTACATCCGGGCGATCACGAGCTGGGCGTCGGAGAGCTTCAGGGCGTCCGGCTCCGGCGGCCGTGGGTGGTGCTCCGCAACCAACGAGACCGCCTCCGCATCGCCGTCGCACGCACGCCGGCGCAGCTCCTTGGCTTGCCTCTCGAGGTGCTCGACACTCGGATCGCCGGGAAGGCACCGAGTCGGCATCACGGCCCCCTTTCGGCCACGGCGAGCATAGCTCTCAGCGAACTCACATGGTGGTCCGACTGGGCTCCCAGGCTCCACTGCCATGGTTGGCCTACTGCCCATCTCCGGGCGGCATCGACCAGTAGGAGGCGCACATGACCGATGAGGCGAAGCCGAAAAGGACATTCCCAAGGGTGCTCACGATGGGCGCCCTCGCCGTCGGGCTCGTCGGGGGCAGCTACGGCGTCGCTGTAGCCGCGAACGGGACATCCGGCACGACCAGCGGCGACACGACCGCGACGGAGCCCCGTTCCGACCACGACAAGGACAACGGCTGGGGCCACCAGCGGAGCGATGAGAACACGCTCACGGGCACCGCGCTTGCGAGCGTCAAGCAGGCGGCGCTCGGCAAGGTGGCGGGCAGCACCATCGTCAGGATCGAGACGGACGCGGATGGCAACGCTGCGTACGAGGCTCATCTGATCCGCTCCGATGGAACGCCCGCCACGGTCTACGTCGACAAGCAGTTCAACGTCGTCAGCGTCGAGACTCGCTGACCGACGTTCCGCCTGGCCGCTTCTCTCCCTCCCATGCGGTCAGGCACCCACGGGGCTCGTGGCATCACCCGCCGCGAGCCCCGTGGCGTTGGGCAGCACCAGCCGGAACACGGCCCCGCCGCCCTCGTGACTCTCCACCTCTGCGCGACCGCCATGGGCTCGCGCGATCGCTTCGACGATCGACAGGCCGAGTCCGGCGCCGCCGTTGCGGCGCGCCCGAGAGGGGTCGGCGCGGTAGAAGCGCTCGAACACGCGACCGAGGTCGGCGGGAGCGATACCGGGCCCCTCGTCGGCCACCTCGATGGCCATCGCACCGTCACCGTCGGGCGCCAGGCTGACACGGATCGGCGTGCCGGGCGGCGTGTGCGAGCGGGCATTCGAGAGCAGGTTCGCAACCGCCTGGCGCAGCCGCAGGTCGTCGCCCACCAGATCGCCTCCGGCTGCGGCCTGGAGCTCGATCGGCCATTCGGGATGGAGCATCCGATGGTCGGCCACGAGCTCCTCCAGCATCCCGCCCATGTTCACCGGCTCACGTTCGAGCGGACGGCCCTGATCGAGCTTCGCCAGCAACAGCAGGTCTTCGACGAGAACCCCCATGCGCTCGGCCTCGGCCTCGATCCGGCGCATCGCAACCGCGAGGTCGTCCGGCCGCTCCGCGGCGCCACGACGGAACAACTCGGCGAACCCTCGAACCGACGTCAGCGGCGTCCGCAGCTCATGCGACGCGTCGGCCACGAACCGGCGGAGACGGTCCTCGGAACGCCGCCGCTCCTCGAACGCCTCCTCGATCTGGGCCAGCATCGCGTTCAGCGAGCGGCCGAGGCTGCCGACCTCGGTTGCCGGGTCGGCGTTCTCGACCCGCCGGGAGAGGTCGCCGGCTGCGATGGCGGCGGCGGTGTCCTCGATTCTGCGCAGCGGCCGAAGCTCGCGGCGGACGACCAGATAGGCGATGACCGCGACCGCGGCGAGCACGATCGCGCCGATCAGGAGCTCCAGCAACGCGAGACGGTCGAGCGTGCTGTGCACGTCCGAGAGCGGGATCGCCATGACGAGCCGCGACCCCTCGCTCCCGGCGAACGTCTGCACGCGGTACCCGTCGATCGTCGAAGGCCCTGTGGGTGCTTCGCGTGCGAGCTCGCTGAGCGACGCTGGGACATCGCCCCGGAAAAACGGTTTCTCGACGGTCCCACCAGGGGTGATCAGCGCCGCGTAGCTCCCCGGCGGTAACGCTCCTTGCGCCTGATCCTGCGCTCGCGGGTCGTGCGGATCGCCGAGCGCAATCAGGACCGGTCGCAGCGACGTCTGGAACTGCTCGTCGACGCGATCGATCAGAAAGTTCTCGAGCGCCAGCCGCGTCGCAACGCCCGCAATCAGCAGCGCCGTCGCGAGCAGCGCCACCGAGATCAGTACCAGCCGCACCCGCAGCGGCATGGAGGACAGCCGCCGCATGCTTACTCCCTCGACAGCCTGAGGGCGTATCCGAAGCCGCGCACCGTCTGAATCAGCGGCTCGTCTCCAGACCGGTCGAGCTTCTTCCGCAGGTAGCTGATGTAGGTCTCAACGACGCTCGCGTCCCCGTTGAAGTCGTAGCGCCAGACGTGGTCGAGGATCTGCGCCTTGCTCACCACCCGGCCGGCATTCACGAGCAGGTAGCGGAGGAGGTGGTACTCCGTCGGCGTCAGGTCGACGACGCGGTCGCCGCGACGCACCTCATGGGCGTCCTCGTCGATCGAGAGGTCGTGATAGCGGAGCTCCGGCGACTGCGCCTGGCCGTGGGTGCGGCGCAGCACAGCCCGGACCCGTGCAACCAGCTCGTCGAGGCTGAATGGCTTGCCGACGTAATCGTCGGCGCCCAGCGTCAGCCCGTGGACGCGATCCTGAGCGCCGTCCTTTGCGGTCAGGAAGAGCACCGGCATGCGCGGTGCGCCGTTGGCGAGCCGGCGGTAGACCTCGAAGCCGTCCCAGTCGGGCAGCATCACGTCGAGCACGACCAGATCGGGCCGGAACTCCTCGGCGACACGCAGGGCCGACCGGCCGTCGGCTGCGCACTCCACCTCGAAGCCCTCGTAGCGAAGGACGGTCGATACGAGCTGCGTGATGCTGTCCTCGTCGTCGACGACGAGGATTCGGGCGGGCGAAGACTGCTCGGAGTGGTTCGCAACAGCGGGGGCCATGTCCGCAGCCTAGATCGCGATTCTGGGGATCTCCTGTGAACCGGCTGATGGTCGGAGAAGCGTCGTTGCGGGCATCGGATGACCTTCACAGGCACCTCTCAGGTTGCTGACGGCCGGCGCCAAGGCGGCCGTGCAAACCTGAAAGCCAAATGAGGACTCTCGAACGAAAGGCATCACGATGAAGCTGCTCCCCATCGCCGCGGTCACGGCCGCGATCGTCGCCGGCTCCGGCCTGGCGGTGGCCGTCGCGGAAAGCACGCACGGATCGCCGGCGGCCGGCACGTCGACCGTGACGGTCACCGCGGCGCCGGGCAGCAACGCGGCCTCCACCTCCGGCAAATCGATTTCCGACATCTATCAGGCGACGGCCGACGGGGTCGTCGAGATCACGGCACAAACGACGAACAACGGCACGAGCCCATTCGAGAGCCCTGGCGGAACCGCCCAGGGCACCGGCTTCGTGGTCGACTCGCAGGGCAACATCGTGACGAACGCGCACGTCGTTGCCGGTGCGAGCTCCGTGAAGGTCGCCATGCGTGACGGCAAGACCTACACCGGGACGATCGTCGGCACCGACGAGACCACCGACATCGCGGTCGTGCACATCGACGCGCAGGCGAGCGCGCTTCATCCGCTGCCTCTCGGCGACTCCGAAGCGGTCTCCGTGGGCGAGACGGTCGTCGCTATCGGCAACCCGTTCGGGCTCGAGGACACCGTCACCGCCGGCATCGTCAGCGCGCTCGACCGCACCATCACCTCGCCCAACAACCGGCCGATCACCGGGGCAATCCAGACCGACGCGGCGATCAACCACGGCAACAGCGGCGGCCCGCTGCTGAACGACCAGGGCGAGGTCATCGGTGTCACCAGCCAGATCTACGCGGACGGGCAGACCAGTGGCAACGTCGGCATCGGGTTCGCCGTCCCGTCCAACACGGTGAAGTCGATCATGAGCCAGCTGATCTCAACGGGCTCGGCTGAGCATGCGTCGATCGGCATCTATCTGACCACCGCCCCGTCCGGTGTCGAGGTCACCAGTGTCAAGACCGGGTCGCCCGGCGAGGACGCGGGGTTGAAGACCGGCGACGTGATCACCGCCGTCGACGGCACGTCAGTCGCCTCGCCCGAGGATCTGATCAGCATCGTCTCGGCCAAGAAGCCCGGCGACCATGTGCAGCTGTCCGTCACCAGCAACGGAAGCTCGCGAACGGTCGACGTCACCCTCGGAAACAGCGTCTGAGGGGATCAGCGGTGGGGGACCGCTGGGACGGCGGCCCCCACCGCGTGGCTCACGTAGCCTTCGCTCGAGATGGATACGCCCGGCACGCTCACCGACTTGATGAACCGCCGCCGGGCGCTGGGTCTGCTGGGAGGCGCGGGCCTCTCACTCGCAGCGGCAGCGTGCACCGGCGGTACGTCGGAGACGAGCAACGCCGCCGCTTGCCTCTTGTCGCCCGAGAGCACCGAAGGGCCGTTCTACATCGACACCGACCTGATCCGCGGTGACATCACCGAGGGGCGTCCCGGAATGCCGCTCGCGGTGCGAATGCAGGTGCAGGACGCGGATTCGTGCCGGCCGATCAAGGATGCTGCGGTCGACATCTGGCATTGCGACGCGGGCGGCGTCTACTCGGGCGTCGGCGCGGACGAGCCGGGAAGCCCCACCTTCCTCCGCGGCGTGCAGATGACGGATGCAAACGGGGACGTGGAGTTCACCACCATCTACCCCGGCTGGTATCCCGGCCGCACCGTGCATATCCACGTCAAGGTGCACATCGGGTCGTCGGACGCCTACACCGGCCAGCTGTACTTCGACGAGGCGGTCACAGACGCGGTGTATACGACCGCGCCATACGACACCAGGCCGGGCCGTAACACGACCAACTCGAGCGACGGCCTCTACGGCAGCGGCGGAGCCGAGACCACGTTCGACCTGGTCGAAGCCGGCGGCGGGTACACGGGCGCGGTCATCCTCGGGATTCGCATCTAAGCCGGCGCCCTCGCTTACCCCGCGTCGTTGAGCTCGCCCGCGCGGATCCTCTCGGCCATCCGGTTCGACTCTTCGCGATACACGGTGCCGTCCTCGCGCTCGATCACCGGGTAGAGCCGCTGACCGCTGAGGCGCTCGAGGTCGTCACGCCGGCTCTTCCGAAATGGGCCCTTGACGATCTCGTACTCGACGCCCTGCTCGTCGAGCGCCTTCTGCACCCGCCAGCACGGATGCCCCCCGACCTTCACCCAGAGATTCGAGCACCGGTGCAGCTTGACAGCCATGTCAGGCGAGCGCCCGCTCCACCAGGCGCTGGAAGTGCTGGACGAGGTGCTCGCTCGAGAGCAGCAGGCGACCGGAGTCGAGGCCGCCGGACGCGGCGGCGATCTGGATGGACTCGACCAGATCCTTGTCCTCGTTCCCGACCTGCTCTGCAAACTGCTGCATCTCGCGGATATCGTCCTCGGTCGAGTCGTCGCCGTAGAAGTAGTCGCTGATCGTCATCGTGTAGCCAGGCGCCACCGGGATGAATGCGAACGCGGAGAGGTTCGCCGGGCCAGGCAGGGCGTTGACCGTGAACATCGGGAAGAAGTAGTGGAACTGTGCACGCGAGAGCGCACCGTCCGTGCGGTACGGCAGGGAACCGTTGCCGTTGCCGTTCTTCGCGCTCTCCCGCAGCGGCGCGAGCTGGCTCGAGAACCACTCATCCGAGGTGAGCAGGTACGCGTCGGGATCGACGTCGATCACCTTCGAGAACCCGGGGTGCGCAGTGGGGCAGTGGTAGCACTCGAGATAGTTCTCGACCACTGCTTTCCAGTTCGCGTTGATCGCCCAGTCCGAGCGGCCGTGGTGGTGCAACTGGTCGAAGTGCAGCCCGTTCTCCTCGACGATGGCCGGCAGCCGGCCGAGCGTCTCGGCCAGGGGTGCCGCGTCGAGGTCGCGGTTCACGAACACCATCGGGCCCCAGGTGTCGACCAGCACGGGCTTCAGCCCGTATTCGGACTTCTCGAACCCTGGCTCGCGTTCGGAGCGCGGCGCGGCGCGGAGGCAGCCATCCAGGCCGTACGTCCACGCGTGATAGGGGCACTGCAGGGTCTCGCGCTTTCCACGGCCCTGGGCGACCTGCGTCGCCCGGTGGCGGCAGATGTTGACGAACCCGTTCAGCTTTCCGTCCTGGTCGCGTGTGACGACGACGGGCACGAGCCCCGCATGGCCTGTGAAGAACTGCCCCGGCTGCGAGACCCAGTCGGTCACGCCGACGTACTGCCATGTCCGGGCAAAGATCCGCTCCTGTTCGAGCCGGAATACCTCCGGATTCGCGAACCAGTCGAACGGCAGGGTTATTCCGCGGTCGAGTCCCTCGCGCAGGTCAGTTGTCATGGCGGTGAACCTACCGCACAGGGTCACTCCGGAGCAAGGTTAGGGCTGCGGCGGGGTTGGGCATTGCCCTGACATGACCCTCACGACCGACGAATTACAGACGCTCGCGGGCGTGCGCGACGAGCACGCCGCAGCCATCAGCGTGTACCTCGACCTCGACCCCTCGCTGACGCCGAAGCCCGACGACATCCAGACCCGCACCGGGTCGGTCGTCGACCGGGCGCGGCAGCAACGGCCGGATGACCTCCCACACGACGAGAAGCTTGCGTTCGACGCGGCACTGGACCGGATCAAGGAGACGCTGGTCGACCGCCCGACGTGGGAGACCGGCGCGCACACCCATGGCGTGTCCGTGTTCGCCCGCGGAGAGGACGTGTTCCACTCTGAAGCCGTTTTTCGCGCGCTGGAGGATGACGCGGTCGTCGGTGAGATCTTCAGCCTGCGCCAATTGGCGATTGCGGCGAGCCGAGCGGACGATGCGCTCGTCCTGCTCGCTTCCCGCGAGCTCGGCCGTCTCTGGCTGCTCCGCGACGGCCGCCTGTTCGACGTCTTCAACGACGAGGAGGAGATCGAGAACCGGCACAAGCGCGGCGGCTGGGCACAGGCGAACCTGCAGCGCTGGATCGATGGCACGGCAGAGCGGCACATCAAGGACGTCGTCGAGCATCTCGAGCACATCTATGACCGGCTGGGACGGCCGCCGATCCTGATCTCGGCAAGCGAGGAGAACGCCACCGTGGTGCGCGACCACATGACGCAGGAGACGTCCGAGCGCGTGATCGGGCAGATCGGCAACGCCCGCGACTACGACACGGCGCAGTTGGTGGAGGCCATCGTCGAACATCTGCGGCGCGTCGATTCGGAGCGTCAGGAAGAGCTGCTCGAACGTCGCCGAGCACAGGTCGGACGGGCGGAGATCCTCCCCAGCCCCGACGAGGTGCTCGCTGCGATCTCCGACCAGCGGGTGGAGTGGCTGCTGCTGTCGCCGCGCCTGCCGAACCTCGGACTGAGGATCTATCGATGCCCACGTTGTGACCGCCTCACAGACGCGCCGGGACAGTGCCCGCTCGACGGCGAGCGGATGCTTCGCGATCCACACGGTCTCGACTTCGCGGTGGGCAAGACGCTGCTGCAGGGCGGAAGCGTGTGGCAGCTCCACGATCCCGTCGAGGAGCTCGATGAGAACCGCGGCATCGGCGTCATCATCAGGTTCTAGCAAGGAGGGACTCGTGAGGTTGAGACGACATCCGGGCTCAGCAGAGAAGACCGAGGTCGTCGTCGAGGCGGCGAAGGACGGCGAGTTGCGCGAGCACGCTGCTCACGCCGCGCATGAGGTGATGGAGGCGTTCAGACGCCTGCGCACCGTGAAGCGCCGGCGCGAGCAGCGCCGCTACGGAATGGCGTTCGGGGCGACGGTCGGCGTTGCTGCATCGGCCGCGGTGCTGTGGCGCCGGCACCGACGTGACGACGACATCCGTCCCGACATCGCCCGGCCCGCAACACCGGGGTGGAACGGCCACGCTGCACCTGCCGTACCTGTTGCCGGGTCGCCGGCCGCACGGCCGGTCGCTCCGGAGGCGTTCCGCGCCGAGAGCCCAGACACGCAGGTGGGCCCACCCGCCGGCGAACTGAACGAGCTGATGTCGCGCCGCGGCGGGGACGTGGAGGACATCTCCGGCGAGAAGATCGGGAAGCTGCAGGACGTCTATCTCGACGAGCCGACCGGCGCCCCCGAGTGGGCTCTGGTCTCGGCCGGCACGCTGCGGGTATCGCTCTGGTTCGTGCCACTCCGTGGTGTCCAGCTGCTGGACGGCCGCCTGCAGGTGCCGTTCACTCGCGAGCTCGTGACATCGGCGCCGTCGATGGACGCTGACGGACGCCTCTCGCCCACCCAGGAGCATCAGCTCTACCACCATTACGGCGTGAACCGCCCGGAGGCGTTCAAGGTCGCACCCTGACCGCCCCCGCGATCCGCTGTGGGAAAGCTCGCCGCCCAGTAGGATCCCCGCGGATGCGGGACGAGAGCATGCAGTTCTTCCGCCGGCTTGTGGAGACCCCCGGGCCTTCCGGCGATGAGCGACAGGCCGCGCGAGTGTGGCGCGACTACGTGTCGGGCTTTGCCGACCCGGTACACGACCGGCTGGGCTCGAGCTTCGGCGTGGCGAACGCCGACGGCACGCCCAGCCTGGCGGTGTTCGGTCACATCGACGAGATCAGCCTGGTCGTCAACGACATCGACGACGAGGGCTTCATCTGGTTCGGGACGGTGGGGGGCTGGGACCCCGAGGTCCTCGTCGGCCAGCGCGTCCGGATCCTCACCCGCAGCGGGACTGTGGCCGGTGTGGTCGGAAAGAAGTCGCGTCATCACCAGGAGCCCGACGAGCGCGAGAAGGCGTCGAAGGTCAAGGAGCTGTGGATCGACATCGGAGCGACCGACGGCGATGACGCCCGCGGCCGCCTCCATGTCGGCGACCTCGCGGTGCTGGAGCAGCCTCCGATCGAGCTTGCGAACGGCCGCATCGTGACGCGCGCGGCCGACAACCGCTGCGGCGCATTCGTCGCAGCCGAGGTCGTTCGACTGGCATCGGAGCAGCGCGGAGGTGCCCGGGTGACGGGCGTTGCGACGGTCGGCGAGGAGACCGCGTTCAGCGGGGCGTACACGACGGCCTTTGCAGTCGCACCCGACGTCGGCATTGCCGTCGACGTCACGAACGCCACCGACTACCCGAACACGAGCCGGCACCAGTACGGCCACGTACGGCTCGGGAAGGGGCCGTCGCTGTCCCGCGGCGCCGGCATCCACCCGGTCGTGTTCGAAGGGCTCGTCGCGGCGGCGGAGGCCGAAGGCATCCCCTACCAGGTGGAGCCCGCCGGCGGCCATACGGGCACAGACCTCGACGCCGTGCACCTGACGCGCGAGGGAGTCCCCGGCGGAGTGGTCAGCATCCCGCTGCGCTACATGCACTCGCCCAACGAGCATCTCGACCCGTCCGACCTCGAAGCGTGCGCGGCACTGGTCGCCGCCTACGCGCGACGGCTCACCGAGCCGCCCAGCGCCTCCTAGGTACGATTCGTCCATGCGGCGGATGCTCACGGTGGCACTTCTCACCGCGGGTGCGGTGGTTCTCGTTGCCGTGGTCGTGTTCGGCCGCAGCAACGCCGACGAGCTGAAGGCGCCGGACAGAGCCGTCCTCCCCGGGCCCGGCGAGCGCGATGCCGCACCCGCCTTCACCGCCCGCACGGTGGACGGCCGGACGGTGAGCCTGGCGGGATACCGCGGCAAGCCGCTGGTGATCAACTTCTTCGCCCACTGGTGCGAGCCATGCAAGCGTGAGGCACCGGCTTTCGTGCAGCTCGAGCAGCGCTACGGCGACCGTGTCGCAGTCCTCTCGATCGCACGGGAGTCCACAATGCCCGGCGTGAAGCGGTTCATGAAGACCTACGACATGAGCTGGCCGGTGGTGTTCGACAAGGGCAACGCGCTGTCCGACAGCTTCAAGGTGCCGGGACAACCCATCACCTATGTCATCGACGCCGAGGGCCGGGTGGTGTTCAGGATCATCGGTGAGACGACGGAGCGGCGGGTGGGCGGCGTGCTCGACGATCTGCTGCGCGCATGAGCGTCTCGGCGGCCGACCTCTCGGTGGCGTTCGCAGCCGGCTTCGTGTCGTTCGTCTCGCCCTGCGTGTGGCCCCTGATCCCGGGGTACCTCTCGTTCGTCAGCGGTGTGCCCGGCAACGAGCTGTCCGAGCACCGCCGGCGGGTGGTGACAGCCGCGGCCGGGTTCGTCGTCGGGTTCACGACGGTGTTCACCCTCGCGGGCGCGGGGTCGGGCGTGCTCGGCGGGCAGTTCCTCGACCACCGCCGCGGGCTCGAACTGGTGGCGGGGGCGCTCGTGATCGCAATGGGTGTCGCCATGTTGCTCCCCACCGCGTCGCTGCTCGGGCGCACGTGGAAGCTGCCGGCGCCGGTGCGGCCGCAGGGCCCGGTGGGGGCGAGCCTGGCGGGCGCCGCCTTCGGCATCGGCTGGATGCCCTGTATCGGCGCCCAGCTGGCGGCCATCCTCGCCATCGCGAGCTCCCATGGGCGCGCCGCCGACGGCGCACTGCTGCTGTTCGTGTACGGACTCGGGCTGGGAGTGCCGTTCCTTGCCGCCGGCCTCTGGATGGGCAGCGTGCTCAGCGCCACGCGACGGCTCCGCGAGCACTGGCTGGCGGTGACGCGGGTTGCGGGCGTCGTGCTGATCGCCGCCGGGATCCTGCTGGCGACGGGCCGCATGACCGAGATCACCACCCGACTGTCCGGTTAGGCTCCGGCGCCAATGAAGGTTGTTTCGGTGGTGGGCAACCGCCCACAGTTCATCAAGGCTGCGCCACTCGCCCGCGCGCTGGGCGACGTGGTCGACCACGTCCTCGTGCACACCGGACAGCACTACGACGAGGAGCTCTCGGAGGTGTTCTTCTCGGAGCTCGGAATGGCACCGCCGGACCACCGCATCCAGACCGGCTCGGGAAGCCATGCGCAGCAGACGGGCTCGATGCTGGTCGGGCTCGAGCCGGTGCTGGCCGCGGAGCAGCCGGACATGGTGCTCGTCTACGGCGATACCAACTCGACGCTCGCCGGGGCGCTGGTCGCCGCGAAGGCGCGCTACCCGCTCGGGCACGTCGAAGCCGGCCTGCGGTCATTCGACCGCGCGATGCCCGAGGAGGTGAACCGCGTCCTGACCGACGTGATGTCGGACCTTCGGTTCTGCCCCAGCGACACGGCGGTGAACAACCTGGCCGCGGAGGGGATTCGCGAGGGCGTGCACCTGGTCGGCGATGTGATGGTGGACGTCGCGCAGACGTTCGGGCCGATCGCCGGCCGTTCGTCGTCCGTCGTGGAGCAGCTGGGGCTCGAGCCGGGGCGGTACTCGGTGATCACCATCCACCGGCAGGCGAACACCGAGCCGGCGGCACTGCCCGCGCTGGTCGAGGTGCTGGAGGCCATCGACGAGCCCTTGGTGTTTCCCATTCACCCGCGCACCGAGGCCGCACTCAGCCGCCGCGGCCTGCTCGAGCGCGTCGAACGGGCTGCGCAGGTGGTCCCGCCGCTCGGCTACCTCGATTTCACCGCTCTCCTGCGCTCCGCCCGCGCCTGCTTGACCGACTCGGGCGGCGTGCAGAAGGAGGCCTATCTCCATGGGATTCCGTGCCTGACCCTGCGGACGAGCAGCGAGTGGGTCGAGACAATCGAGCTGGGCTGGAACCGGTTGCTGCCACTGGAGGGCCGAGCCGTCGCCGACGCGCTTCACCAGATCAGCGCCCCGGAGGAGCACCCGCCCCTGTACGGCGACGGTCATGCATCGGAACGAATCGCCCAACTCGTCGGCGCCTTCCGCCGGTAACGGTCGGTACGATCCTCGCGCATGCCCTCTGACATCGCGATCATCGGCGCCGGCTACGTCGGGCTGCCGCTCGCAGTGGCGTTCGCCGAAGCGGGTCAGCCCGTCCACTGCATCGACCTCGACCACTCGAAGGTCGCCGCGATCCAGGCCGGTGAGAGCCACATCGAGGATGTGCCGTCGGCGCGCCTGGCTCCGATGGTCGAAGCCGGCTCGCTGACCGCCGGCAGCGACTACTCAGCCGTCGCGGGCACGGATGCCATCGTCATCTGCGTGCCCACCCCGCTGTCCGAGAACCGCGAGCCGGACGTGTCGATCATCCGCTCTGCGGCCGAGGCGATCGCACCGCATCTGCGCCAAGGCCACCTCGTCGTGCTGGAATCGACGACCTATCCGGGCACGACCAGGGAGCTCCTGCGTGAAATCCTCGAGCGCGGCGGCCTCGTCGCCGGCCGCGACTTTCACCTGGCAATGTCGCCGGAGCGAACCGACCCCGGCCGCACCGATCACACGCTGCGAACCACGCCGAAGGTGGTCGGCGGCCTCACGCCTGAGTGCACCCAGAGAGCGATCGAGCTCTACTCCCGCAGCATCGACACGCTGGTGCCGGTGTCGTCGCCCGACGCCGCCGAGATGGCGAAGCTGCTCGAAAACATCTTTCGCAGCGTCAACATCGCGCTCGTGAACGAGCTGGCCATGCTGTGCGACCGGATGCGCCTGGACGTGTGGGAGGTGATCGACGCAGCGGCGACCAAGCCCTACGGGTTCATGCGGTTCACCCCTGGCCCAGGTCTGGGCGGCCACTGCATCCCGATCGACCCCTTCTACCTGTCGTGGCGGGCGCGGCAGTTCGACTTCCAGACCGAGTTCATCGAGCTGGCCGGCAAGGTGAACACGCACATGCCCTACTTCTGCGCCGAGCGCGTCGCCCGGGCGCTGAACGACGTCAGAAAGCCGGTGTCGGGGAGCCGAGTGCTGGTGCTCGGCGTCTCCTACAAGGCCGACGTCGGGGACGTCCGGGAGTCGCCGGCCATCAAGCTGATCGAGCTGCTGCACGGCCTCGGCGCCGACCTCTCCTACCACGACCCCCACGTCGATCGGATCGAGGCGGGCGGTCTCTCGCTGGCCTCGGCCGGCCTCGACGACGCAGCGCTCGCCGCTGCCGACCTGGTCTGCGTCGTCACTCCGCACTCGAGCGTGGACTACGGCCGCGTCGCCGACCTTGCCCAGCTCGTGCTCGACTTCCGCAACGTCGTCCCGCGCACGAACGGCAAGGTGGAGCCGCTGTGACCAACAGGCCGCTCCGCGTCGGCGTGGTCGGGCTCGGCTACTGGGGGCCGAACCTCGCGCGCAACTTCTCGCAGCTTCCGGAGGCCGAGCTGGCGTGGTGCTGTGACGCCGATGCAGAGCGGCGCGACCGGTTCGCCGGCCAGTTCCCGGAGGCTCGCTTCACCGCCGACCTCGACGACCTGCTCGCCGACCCCGACCTCGATGCCGTCGTGGTGGCGACGCCCGTGCCCACCCACCATCCGGTCGCCAGGCGCGTGCTGGAGGCCGGCAAGCACGTGTTCGTCGAAAAGCCGCTGGCATGGACCGCCGCGGAGGCGCGAGAGCTGGAGCGCCTTGCAGCCGAAGGCGACCGCACGCTGATGGTCGGGCACCTGCTCCGCTTCCATCCAGGCGTGGTGAAGCTACGCGAGCTGATCGAAAGCGGGGAGCTCGGCGACGTCCTCTACGTCTACGGCAACCGCCAGAACCTGGGCGTGATCCGCGAGGACGAGAACGCGCTTTGGAGCCTCGGCGTGCACGACATCTCGGTCGTGCTGTACCTCCTCGGTGGCCGCCCGACGGAGGTCTCGGCGCGCGGCGAGTGCTACGTCAGGCCCGATGTCGAGGACGTGGTCTTCGGCTACGTCAAGCTTCCCGGCGGGCAGGTCGGTCACCTCCACCTGTCGTGGCTCGACCCGCACAAGATGCGGCGGATGACGGTGGTCGGCTCGAAGAAGATGGCCGTGTTCGACGACATGGACCCGGAGCGCAAGGTCACCGTGTACGACAAGGGCCCGGTGCAGATCGCGCCCGGCAAGATCACAACGCACAACGGCGACATTCGCGTGCCGGCCGTCTCGCGCGAGGAACCACTGCGGATCGAGTGCCGCGCGTTCGTCGAGGCGGTGAGGCGCGGCGATGGCTCGCATGCCGCGAACGCCGCCGAGGGGGTTGCCGTGGTCGAGGTGCTGGAGGCGATGCAGCGCTCGCTCGAGCAGGGCGGCGCCACCGTCGCACTGGAGCCGGCGACCGCATGAGCGCCCCTGCCGAGGAGGCGCCGGGGCTGGTGCTCGCGCCGGGCGTCCGGATCGGCGACAACGTCACCTTCGGCGCCAACGTCACCGTGCACGCGGGAACCGAGATCGGCGACGGGTGCGCCATCGGCGACAACGCTGTGCTCGGCAAGCGCCCGATCATCGCAGCCGCGTCGACAGCGAAGCGCGGCGACCTGGCGGGCCTGGTGCTCGGGCCGGGGTGCGCGGTCTCTGCAGGCGCAGTGCTGGCCGCCGGGAGCACGTTCGGCGCGGGCTGCGTCGTCGGCGACCTGGCAACGGTGCGCGAACGCTGCACCATCGGCGAGTCGGTCGTGATCGGCCGGGGCGTCTGCGTCGAGAACGACACCACCATCGGCGCGCACACGAAGATCCAGTCGAACGCCTACATCACCGCGCACTGCACGCTCGAGGACCACGTCTTCATCGCCCCCTGCGTCGTGACGACGAACGACAACTTCATGGGCCGCACCGAGAAGCGGCACGACTTGAAGAAGGGCGCCGTCGTCCGCCGAGGCGCACGCGTCGGCGGCGGTGCGACGCTGCTTCCCGGCGTCGAGATCGGCGAGGAGGCCTTCGTCGGCGCCGGTGCCGTCGTGGTGCGGGACGTCGCGCCGCGCATGCTCGTCGTCGGCAACCCGGCCCGGGTGCTCCGCCAGGTGGCGGAGGACGAGCTGCTGCCCTGAGCGGCTGCTACTCCGGCGGCAGCGGTCGCGCGGGGGCGGTGACCTCCAGGTAGGGCGAGTTGCCCTTGCTGTGGTCGTCATCGCCGGCGAAGTGCGCCTTCCAGGTGCCCGTGGTGACCGGAACGCTGAAGCTGTACCCACCGGCCGGGCCGACGACTGCGGAGTCGCGGATCTCCCAGCCACTGCCGAGATTCCGCACGAGAAGCACCTCGGAGCCCGCAAGGACCGGGCGCACCATCGTGCCGCGGAAGCCACCGCCGGGCGGGGCTTCGAGCGTCAGGTTCGGATAGACGCCGATCTTCTCGACCGGCGAGAACGCGTGCTTTCGGATCAGCCGGTAGGCGATGTTCTTGTTGGATCGCCGCGGGATCGCGAAGAAGCCGTCTTCGTCGAGGGTCGGCGTCTTGACCTCCGTCCAATCGCCCCCCTTCCCGACGCGCTGCTCGAGGCGAAAGGCGCCCGTCGGCTTCGGCAGCAGGCGTCCCTGGAGCGTGAAGGTCGAGCCGGCGACCGCCTCGGCCGGCGCCACAAGCGAGGTCTGCAGGATCCGGAAGAACGTCGACCGCAAGCCGAGACGTGAGAACACGGTGCCGGCACTCAGCTGCGTGGGGCCCTCGGCGCGGTGCAGCACAAGCGACAGCACCCGCTTCGAGGGCGAATCGATGTTGTGGTCCATCCGCTTGATCAGCCCCGATACGCCCAGCTGGGCCGTGAGCGCCTCCGGCGTGTACAGCTTGGGCGACCAGTCGTGGTTCGGGTTGAGGCCGTTCGCCGAGTCATACGGGTCTGGCACGGGGACCAGGTACTGCTGGTCAGTCGATCCCCACGACGCCTGGATCGAGGAGGTGCGGCCGCCGGAGCTCGACGAGAAGAACGTCGTGGCGATCGAGCCGTTGTGCTTCACGACCTGGCGCTTCGTCGCCGTCACGGCGTCATCCGATGCGGCGGCCTGCTGCTCGATCGGGCAATAGACCTGGCTGCGCGTATCGGGATACGCGTCGAACTCGCCGCTCTTGCGGGTCGCGACGGCGTACGTCCGCGCCGCCACCGCCTGCGCTCGCACGGCTGCCTTCTCCCATGTCGCCGGCACCTCGCATGGCACGACGCCGCGCACATAGCGCTCCATCCCCACATGGTTGATCAGGTCGAGCGCGGTGCCATGGCGGACGATGCGGAAATCTCCCGCCCAGTGGTCGTTGGTGTAGCCGTTGATGGCCCGCTCGTCGAGCCGAAGCGGCGCCGAGCCGGCGGAGAGCATGAACGAGCCCTCGATGCCCTGCCAGACGAATCGACCCGTCGCGGCGCTCCAGAGGCGCAGATTGCCCGCGGTCGTCCCCGGCTCCAGACGGTAGATCCCAGCGGGCAGTCGCCGCTTGACCTTGCCGCCCTCGTCGCGGCCGGTCGCGGCCGACGCGAAGCTGACGCTGATCGAGCGCTTGCCGGAGAGCAGGAGCACGCGCATCTGCGTGCCTCCGGGGAGCGAGTCGATCGTGACGCCGGTGTAGTAGTGCTTGATGATCTGCTTCCAGTTGTAGCCACGCTGGGCAAAGCCGAGGGCGCCGTACTGGGACATGCCGATGCCATGACCCCAGCCATGGCCGGTCAGGGTGAACAGCGTCGTCGCCCCTGCCGAGGGCGACGCGACGAGCCCGCAGAGCGCGACGGCCAGTGCGGCAAGGGTGCTGCGATGAAGCATTCGTCTGATCATCGGCGTCGAGCCTCGGAGCCTCAACCGCGGCGCGGCCGTGCCACGAGGCTGGTTCATGTTGTATCACGGGTGTACAGCGGGTTCGTTGGTCCGTCGATAACCTGCCGACGTGAATCCGGTCAAGATGATCCCGCCGCCGTTCCGCGCAATCGTGGAGCTCGTGCTGACGCTGGTCGTCGCGGGGGCACTCGCGTACCTCGCCCAGGCGTATGTCGTGAAGCCCTACCGGGTGCCAACGGAGAGCATGGCGCCGACCCTGCAGCCAGGCGACCGCGTGATCGCCGACCGCATCACCCTGTCGTTCCGCGACCCGAACCGGGGCGAGATCGTCGTCTTCCATCCGCCAGTCTGCAAACAGGGTCTCAACTTCGGCGGCGCATGCACGACCTCGGACGTCGCGAAGCGCATCGGAGCTTCCACCGAGACGTTCATCAAGCGGGTGGTCGGGCTCCCCGGCGAGACGATCTGGGGCAAGGACGGCCACGTGTGGATCCAGGTTCCGGGGCAGCGCGCGATACGGCTGACGGAGGACTACCTGAAGGGCCGCCGGACAACCGGCTTCCCGAAGGTGCGGATTGCCGACGACTGCTATTTCATGATGGGCGACAACCGTCCGCATTCCGACGACTCCCGCCAGTGGGGCTGCGAGCCGCGGAAGGACATCCTGGGCGTGGCACGGGTGCGCTACTGGCCCGTTGACCGCATCGGGCTCCTGTAGATGGTTGATTCCACCGCGCGGCTGCCCGGCCCCTCGGTAAACTGGCCGCGCTGTCAGAGAGAGGTCGGCAAGGTTTGAGATTGCGTCGTTCGTGCCTGGCGGTGCCGGGCTCATCCGAGAAGATGTTGGCGAAGGCGGCCGTGCTGCCGGCCGACCAGATCTTTCTCGACCTGGAGGACGCCGTCTCTCCGCTCGAGAAGGTCGCTGCCCGGCAGAAGGTGGTCGACGCGCTGAACGCGCACGACTACTCAGGCAAGACGCGTGTCGTCAGGATCAACGGCGTCACGACGCAGTGGTGCCTGGGTGACCTGCTCGCGGTGGTGTCAGGCGCCGGCGGGCGTCTGGACTGCGTGATGGTGCCGAAGGTCGAGGATGCGGGGCAACTGCACTTCGTGGATCACGTGCTGACGCAGCTCGAGACCGAGCATGGGATCGACCACCGGATCGGCATCGAGGCGCAGATCGAGAACGGCCGCGGCGCCATGAACATCCGCGAGATCGCCCAGGCCACGCCGCGCCTCGAGACGTTGATCTTCGGTCCCGGCGACTACGCGGCCAGCATGGGAGTCGGGTCGCTCGTGATTGGCTCGATCGACCCCGACTACCCGGGTGACCAGTGGCACTTCATCCTGTCGCTGATCGTGACCGCGGCACGCGCCTACGGCGTGCAGGCGATCGACGGGCCCTATACCGACATCAAGGACACCGACGGCTACCGGCGCCTCTGCGAGCGCGCGAGGAAGGTCGGATACGACGGCAAGTGGGTGCTCCACCCCGATCAGGTCGGGATTGCCAACGAGGTGTTCGCACCCAGCGGCGACGAGTTCGAGCAGGCCCGGCAACTGCTCGCCGCCTACGAGCACGCAACCCAGGTGGAGCGCCGCGGCGCGGTCATGTTCGAGGGTCAGATGATCGACGAGGCTTCCCGCAAGATCGCCGAGGCCGTTGTCGCGCGGGGCGTGGCGGCGGGGATGGGTGAGGGCCGGTGAGCGTCGCCACCGACTCCCTCACAGACGAGCAGCGGGAGGTCGTCTCGCTTGTCCGCCAGTTCACGGATGAGCGGATCATCCCCGTGGCGTCCAAGCTGGAGCGCGACGACACCTTCCCCGACGACATCGTCGAAGGCCTCAAGGAGCTCGGCCTGTTCGGGTTCACGATCCCCGAGCGCTACGGCGGTCTGGGGCTCGACCTGACGACCTACGCGCTCTCCGTCGCTGAGCTGTCGCGCGGCTGGATGAGCGTGTCGGGGATCGTCAACACCCACTTCATCGTCGCCGACATGATCATGCGCGACGGCACCGACGAGCAGCGCGAGCGCTACCTGCCGCAGATGGCGACCGGCGAGGTGCGCTGCGCGTTCTCGATGACCGAGCCGGAGGCCGGCTCGGACGTGCAGGCGATCCGCTCGCGTGCAACGCGCGACGGTGACGACTACGTCGTGAACGGCCAGAAGATGTGGGTCACGAACGGCCTTCGCTCAGGAATCGTCGCGCTGCTGGTGAAGACCGACCCCGAGGCCAAGCCGGCGCACCGGGGCATGAGCTGCCTCCTGGTCGAGAAAACGCCCGGCGTCTCGCATGAGGGCGGGCTGACGATACCGCCGCAGCTCCAGAAGCTCGGCTACAAGGGCGTCGAGACCACCGAGCTGGTGTTCGAGAACCACCGCGTGCCGGCCGGCAACCTGCTCGGCGGTACGGAGGGCCAGGGCTTCCAGCAGATGATGTCGGGCGTCGAGGTGGGCCGGGTGAACGTTGCAGCGCGCGGCGTGGGTGTGGCGGAGCGCGCCTTCGAGCTCGCCATCCGCTACGCGCAGGAGCGGGAGGCGTTCGGGAAGCCGATCGCGAAGCACCAGGGCATCCAGTTCAAGCTGGCCGAGATGGCGACGAAGATCGAGGCGGCCAGGCTGCTGACGATCTCGGCTGCCCGCAAGAAGGACGCCGGTGAGCGCTCCGACGTCGAGGCGGGCATGGCGAAGCTCTACGCCTCGGAGATCTGCCACGAGGTGGTCGAGGAGAGCCTCCGCATCCACGGCGGGTACGGGTACTCGAAGGAGTACGAGATCGAGCGGCTCTACCGGGATGCGCCGCTGCTGTTGATCGGCGAGGGCACCAGCGAGATCCAGAAGCTGATCGTGGCCCGCGGGCTGCTGGAGCGACACGCGCTGTGAGCCGCGAGTTCGACGCCCGCGAGACGAGGTTCGGCCGCTGGTTCGAGGACTTCGAGATCGGCGACGTCTACCGGCACTGGCCCGGAAAGACCATCACCGAGGCCGACGACCACCTGTTCTGCATGATCACGATGAACCACCACCCGCTCCACAGCGACCGCCATTACGCCGAGACCGAGACCCAGTTCGGCCAGAACGTGGTGGTCGGCAACCTGGTCTACTCGCTGGTGCTGGGGATGAGCGTGCCGGATGTCTCGGGCAAGGCGATCGCGAACCTCGAGGTCGAAAGCCTGAAGCACGCGAAGCCGACGTTCCATGGCGACACGATCTACGCCCGGACCACGGTGCTCGACAAGGTCGAGTCGCGCAGCAAGCCGGACCGCGGTGTGGTGACCGTCGAGACGTTCGGGACGAACCAGCGCGGCGAGACGGTCTGCGAGTTTCGCCGCAAGGTGCTCGTCCCGAAGCGCCCGCAATGACCGAGCGTGTGCTTGGGCTGACATTCGCGGGCAGCGCCACTGAACGGCGGGCCGAGATGAGCGCCTTCCTGCGTGATGTCCTCGGCCTCCCCGAGGTGGACACCGCCGGCGTCGCAGCGGACATGTTCGCGCTGCCCGACGGCTCCCGCTTCGCCGTCGCCTCTCCCGGCGACCTGGGAACGACGTACCGGACACTGGGATTCCTCGTCGCCGATCTGGACGGGACGGCCCGTGCGCTGAGGGACGCGGGGATCGACGTCGGCGAGCCGGGCGAGAACGAGGAGATGCGCTACGCCCACTTCCGGGCACCCGACGGCCACATCTACGAGTTGGTCGAGCGGCGCTCATGAAACAACGGGGTCTGACCCCGTTGTTTCATCTCGGCACCACCGTGCGCTCCCACATGTCCAGCCACCCCACGTCCTCGTAGCCCATCCGCGCATACACCGGCGCGCCCGCGCGGGTCGCCACCAGTGACGTCGTCGACCGGCCGCGGTCCGCCGCGTCCGCGGTGAGGTGTCGGATGATGGCCGTTGCAAACCCCTTCCCCCGATGCGACTGAAGCGTGGCGATCAGGCTGATGTGGCAGTCGTCGTCCACGTCGCAGGCGAGCCCCGCCGTGGCCGGCTCGCCGTCCACCTCGATCGTGGCGGCAAAACACCCTAGGACCGAGCCCGTCAGCGTCCGCGCGAAGCTCCCTGGATAGCCGTAGACGTCGTCGTTCAGCCGGGCGAGCACCTCGAAGCCCGGGTCGCGGACAAGCGAGCCCGCAATCACAGGCCGCTCTGCGACGTCGCCGATCGCGGCCACCATGGCGCGGGGCTGCGCATCGAGCACGTGCCCGCGTGCCTGGAGCAGCTCGGCAGTCTCGCCGTCGGACGGGTCGACCCACACCGTCCATGCCTGGACGCCGGCGGCCTCGTAGGCGGCTGCGATGGTCGCGTATCCGGCGTC
The DNA here is from genome assembly GCA_033856675.1 of Gaiellales bacterium. Lineage (GTDB taxonomy): Bacteria > Actinomycetota > Thermoleophilia > Gaiellales > JAICJC01 > JAICYJ01. Next base: position 43,268 of record JAWVEN010000049.1, read on the forward strand.
ATCGAGCCTCGCGCCGCTCTCGCAGACCACCGAGTTCATCAGCGGCCGCTCCTGCGCCGCAGGCACCACGCCCGCCCGTACGCCATCGAGCTCGACCAGCGTCCCGCCCGGTGACGCGGCCGCCGTGCGCAAGAAGAACTCGCCATTGCTGCGGATCACGCGATCGACGCCCGGCATGGGCCCGATCCTACCGTGAGTATCATCAGCCACCGCATGTCCCGGCAGCCAGCCATCGCCGTATCCGGCCTGACCAAGCGGTACGGCAGCCACGTCGCCGTGGACGGCGTGACCTTCGACGTCAGAGAGGGCGAGGCGTTCGGCATCCTGGGGCCGAACGGAGCGGGCAAGACCACCACCCTGGAGATGATCGAAGGGCTGCGGAAGCCCGACGGCGGCGACATCGCGGTGCTGGGACGCCCCGTGTGGCCGGAACCGCGCGCGGTGCAGCAGCTGATCGGCGTCCAGCTCCAGTCGACCACGCTGTTCGACAAGCTCACCGCCCGCGAGTTGCTCGACCTGTTCGCCCGGTTCTACGGGCGCACCCACACGGCAGAGCGCGCGGAGCGCGCGCTGGAGCTCGTCGGGCTGGTGGAGAAAGGCGACGCGTTCGCAGAAGACCTGTCCGGCGGCCAGCAGCAGCGCCTCGCCATTGCGCTGGCGCTCGTGCACGACCCCGAGGTGGTGTTCCTGGACGAGCCGACCACCGGCCTCGACCCTCAGGCGCGGCGCAACCTCTGGGATGTGATCCGCGCGATCAACGGCGCGGGCAAAACCGTCGTCTTGACCACCCACTACCTCGAGGAAGCCGAGGAGCTGTGCGAGCGGGTGGCGATCATGGATCGGGCCCGCGTGATCGCACTCGACACCCCGGCGGGGCTGATCGCCTCACTCGGCGCCGATGCGCGGATCACGTACACCGAGGAGGGCGAGGAGCACACGATCTTCACCCCGGACGTTCAGAAAGCTGTGCTCGAGCTACTCGAATCCGCCCGCGCACGCGGCACGACGATCGAGAACCTGAACGTCCGCGGGCCAAGCCTCGAGGACGTGTTCCTGAACCTCACCGGCCGGGAGTTCCGGGAATGAACGCCGGGCGCCTCTGGGCGACGACGCTGGCGCAGCTGAAGATGATGTTCCGCCGGCGGATCGTCCTGTTCTGGTCGCTGGTGTTCCCGATCATCCTGATGCTGCTCCTGGGACTCCTCTTCGGCCGAGCCACCGACGCGGGGACGATCACCGTGATCGACCAGGCGCGGACTCCGCAGAGCCAGGCGCTGACAGGCGTGCTCGAGCGCACCGATGGGGTCGAGGTGCGTCGCGACCTGACAGACGTCGCACAGGCGCGCGAGGACGTCAAAGACGGCGACCGCGACGCGCTGCTGGTGATCCGGCCGGCGTCGAATGGCCGAATCACAGCGGAGTTGGACTACTCCAACGCGTCAGCCACTCAGGCGGGCATCCTGCAGGGCATCGTGGCCGGGGCCGCCGACCAGGTGTCGATCAAGGCGAGCGGAAGCCCAACGGTCGTGCAGTACACGGCCCGCCCCGTCGACTCTGCCTCGCTGGACTACGTCGACTTCCTGATGCCCGGCATCGTCGCGCTGTCCATCATGATCTCGGCCGTGATCGGCCTCGCCACGGTGCTCTCGCACTGGCGGAAGCGCGGCATCCTCCGGCGCCTGAAGCTGACTCCGATGCCGCTCAGCGAGTTCCTGATCTCGCGCATCCTCGCCTCCCTCGTCTTGACGCTGCTCCAGGTCGTCGTGCTCGTCGGGTTCGGAGCACTGGCGTTCGGCATCGAGATCTCCTCCACGGCGTGGGCAGCCATCCCCGTCGCGCTCGCAGGAGCGCTGTGCTTCCTGGCCATGGGATTCGCAGTCGGTTCACTGACCACCGAGCCCGAGACAGCCGACGCCGCCACGCAGGTGATCACCAACCCGATGATGTTCCTCTCCGGGATCTTCTTCCCCGTATCGGCGATGCCCGACTTCGTGCAGGAGATCGCAAAGGTGCTGCCCCTGTACTACATGGCGAACGGCCTGCGAGACACGCTCGTTCGCGGACATGGCCTGGACCAGGTGATTGGCGATTTGGCCATACTGTCGGCGGCCACGGTAATCCTGGCGGCCGTGTCGATACGAACGTTCCGCTGGGAGTAGTTCCAAAAGCGGGAGGAGACGGCATGGCGCGCTATGACCACGTGATCGTCGGCGGAGGGCTTGCCGGCGGCATGATCGCCCAGGAATACCGCGAAGCCGGTGGTGAGGGGTCGGTGCTGATCGTGGGACGTGAGCAGTACCCGCCGTATCACCGGCCTCCGCTGACCAAGGAGTTCCTCCGTGGCGAGAAGCCCCTCGACGAGGTGCTCATGCGCCCGGCGGAAGAGTGGGCCGAGAAGCGCGTCGACCTGCGTCTGGGTACAGAGGTGACGAGTCTCGATACCGGCGGGCACACGATCGAGCTGGGAGACGGCGAACGGGTCGAGTACGGCAGCCTGGCGCTCGCGACCGGCGCCACCCCGCGGGCGCTTCCCGGCACGACAACGATCCGCACGCTCGACGACTCGCAGCGCCTCGGAGCGCTGCTCGAACGGGGATCGGGACGCATTGGTGTGATCGGCGGAGGGTTCATCGGCGTCGAAGGCGCGGCCAGCGCCCGCATGAAGGGGTTCGACGTGACGATGGCAGTGCGGGAGGACGTCGTCTGGGAGCACATGTTCGGTGCGGAGGTGGGGCGGTACTTCCAGGGCCACTTGGAGCGGGGCGGCGTCGAGGTGCTGACCGGCACGTCGCAGCTCCCCGACCCCGACCGGTTCGACGTGGTTCTGGCGGGTATCGGCGTCACCCCGAACATCGAGCTTGCACAGGCCGCCGGCATCCCGACCGACGAGGGCGTGCTCACCGACGAGTGCCTACAGGCCGCTCCGCACGTTTGGGCAGTGGGCGACATCGCGGAGTACCAGAGCGTGATCCACGGCCGGCGGATTCGGATCGAGCACTGGGACGTTGCGCTCAACCACGGCTCTTACGTGGGTCGCGCATGGGCCGGCGTCGATCAGGGCCCGTACGACGTGGTGCCGTACTTCTTCTCCGACATCGGCGACTGGACGTGGATGGAGTACGTCGGCCCGGGCGGCCGCGACGACACCGTAGAGGTACGCGGCTCGATGGAGAACGACGACTTCGTCGCCTACTACACCGACGCCGACGGCAAGCTGACGGCGTGCCTCGGCGTCAATCGAAGTGACGAGGTGAACCAAGGCAAGGAGCTGATCGCGAAGGGCGCCGCAGCGCCGGCATGAACCGGGTCAGACGGCCGAGATCGCCGGCTGCCGCGCATTCAGGTGCGCGGCGATCTCCTCGACGGTGATCATCGGGAGCTCGTGCCGGCCGCAGAAAGCCTGCAGCTGGACACCCCGCGCCATCGTGCCGTCGGGGTTCATGACCTCGCACAGCACACCCCCGGGCGTCAGCCCTGCCAACCGGGTGAGATCGACCGACGCCTCGGTCTGGCCGCGCCGCTCGAGCACGCCGTTCGGCCGTGCACGAAGCGGAAAGACATGACCCGGCCGGACGAGGTCGGACGGCTGTGAGGCCGGGTCGACCGCCACCTGGATCGTACGGGCGCGGTCGGCGGCCGAGATGCCGGTAGTCACGCCGGTGCGGGCCTCGATCGAGATCGTGAACCCGGTCGCCTCGCAGCCGGTGTTGGCGGGCACCATCAGCGGGAGGTCGAGAGCGTCGCAGCGCTCCGGCGGAAGCGAAAGGCAGATCAGCCCTCGTGCTTCGCGGGCCATGAACGCGATCTTCTCCGCGGTCACGAACTGCGCAGCCATGCAGAGGTCACCCTCGTTCTCGCGGTCTGGATCATCACACACAACGACCATCCCGCCACGACGAAGTTGACCCAGCGCGGCCTCGAGCGAGCCGTTGATGTCGGGAACCGCGCTCACCGGCGGGGGACTATACCGCACCCCTCTTGCCAAGTCCCCCGATTCAGGACCCGCGGCCGCCGGCCGATAACAGTGGGAGATCCCGAGGGAAGGCACGTCCCATGCAGTCGCTGCGCCAGTGCGCATTCATCACCGTTCTCGCCGTCACGGCGGCGCTCGTCACCGGCTGCGGCAGCTCCACGCAGAGCTCCGCGAGCAGCGCCTCGGCCGCCGAGGCCATCCCAGCCGGCGCGCTCGCCTACGCCGACGTCAACCTCGACCGCGACTCCGATGCCTGGAAGCAACTCACGGACGTGGGCGCGCGATTCCCCGGCTGGCAACGCGTCACGGACAAACTGGTCAAGGAGCTCGACTCCGGCGAGAGCGGCTCGACCTTCAGCAAGGACATCGAGCCGTGGCTGGGCGACCGCGCAGCCATCGCGCTGACCGGCATCAGCTCCGATGGGCCGAGCTTCGTCGTCTACGTGGCCTCGACCGACGATGACGCCGCGAAGCAGACGGAGGAGCGGGACAAGACCGTGACCGCCGACGGCTCGTACAAGGGCTACACGCAGTTCAAGGACGAGGACGGCCGCGTGGCTGTCGGCAACGGCGCTGTGCTGTTCGCGAACGACGAGGCGACCCTGCACGCGGCGATCGACGCCCGCGAAGGAGACGTGGACAGCCTCGCGGACGATGCGACATTCTCCGCGGCCCTCGAAGCTCTGCCGGCCGGGAGCCTTGTACGCGGCTGGGCGAACGCCCCCAAGCTGGCCCAGCTGACAAGCCTTGCGTCGCTTGCGGAGCTCGGCGACAGCGTCGACGCCGGCCAGATCCAGCAGATCGCGAAGGGACTCGACAAGCTGGACTCGGCCTCATTCGCACTCTGGGCGACTGACGGCGGCTACCACGCGACCTTCCGCACCAAGGCAAAGGCCGGTGGGGACGGTGGGATTCTCGACGGCGTCACGTTCAGCTCCGGTCTCACCGACCTGGTTCCGTCAGACGCCTTCGGCTACCTGGCCTTCAAGGCCACCGACAAGCAGATCGGCGACCGCCTCGACGCAACTCCCGCGCTGAACGCGTTCGAGCGGCAGACCGGGATCTCGATCCAGAACGACCTGGTGCCCATGTTCACCGGCGAGAGCCTCCTCTACGCAGGCCCTGGACTGCCGTTCCGAGGAGCACTGATGCTCAACCCATCCGATCCCAAGGCGGCGAAGGCCGGGCTCACGCGCTTCGTCGGCGCGCTGGCCAAGCTGAACAAGGACATCCGCATCATCGATCTGCCGGACGGTGGGCAGCGCGTCGAGCTCGCTCCCGGTATGGAGCTGTTCTGGCGACAGGTGCCAGATGGCCCGCTGGTACTCGGGAATGACGAAGCAGCCGGCTCGGAGCCCGCCGCCGACCTGCTCAGCTCGGCCGCCTACCAGACCTTCATGCAGAAGGCCGGCGTCGGCGAGGGCACCGTCCAGTTCTATCTCGACGTCCCCTCCACGCTGTCGTTCCTCCCCAGCCTGCCGCCGGACGCGCGGCCGGTCGGCGGCGTCGCAATGTGGAGCACGCAGAGCGGCTCCACCGCGACGGTGAACCTCTTCGTCGAGATCAAGGGATAGACGAACGCGCCACCTCTCGGAGGCCGCGGTGTCAGATCGACGCCGCCGCCGCCGGGCGGTACTCGCCGAAGGCGGAGCGCAGCGCTCCGCAGATCTCCCCCAGCGAGGCATCCGCCCGAACGGCGGCGAGAATCGGCGGCATGAGGTCGGCACCGCCTCGGGCGGCGGCAGCCAGGTCGTCGAGCACGGCGGCCACCGCGTTCGAATCGCGTTGCGCCCGCAGCTGCTCCAAGCGAGCGCGCTGGGCAGGCTCGAGCTCCGCGGGCACGTCGAACCGCTCCGGCATAGGCGCCGTGTCGTCTTGAAAGCGGTTGACACCGACGACGACGTCCTCACCCGACGCGATCCGCTGCTCGCGACGGTAGGCCTCGTCGGCGATCAGCTGCTGGTAGAAGCCCTGCTCGATGGCCTCGACCGCGCCGCCAAGCCGCTCGATCTCGGCCATCAGCTCCCGCGCCTCACGCTCCAGCTCGTCGGTCAGGTGCTCGACGTGCCATGAACCGCCCAGCGGGTCGGCGACGTCGGTGATCCCGAACTCGTGCTGAAGCATCTGCTGCGTGCGGACCGCCAACGTCTGCGCCCGCTGCGTGGGGATCGCCATCGCCTCGTCGAAACACGAGAGCGCCATCGACTGGACGCCGCCGAGTGCAGCGGCGAGGGCCTGGACGGCGGCACGGACGATGTTGTTCTCGGGCTGCTGGAGCGTCAGGGCCGAGCCGGCTGTCTGGGTGTGGGTGCGCAGCATCATCGAACGCGGATCCGACGCGCCGAACCGGTCGCGCATCACCGACGCCCACACCCGTCGCAGCGCACGGTACTTCGCGACCTCCTCGAAGAACCCGAGGTGGGTGTTGAAGATCCACGACAGGCGGGGCGCGAAGGCGTCCACCTCGACACCGCGGTCGACCACGGCCTGCACGTACGCGATGGCATTGCCGATCGCGAACCCCATCTCCTGTGCCGCGGTGCAGCCCGCCTCACGCATGTGGTAGCCCGACAGCGAGATGGCGTTGAAGCTCGGCGCCTCGCGGCTGCACCAGGCGATCAGGTCGGCGGCCAGTCGCAGCGAGGGCCGCGGCGGGTAGATATAGGTGCCACGGGAGACGTACTCCTTCAGCACGTCGTTCTGCGCCGTGCCCTGGATCTTGGACGGGTCGCGGCCCTGCCGCTCGCAGGCGACGTAGTACATGGCGACCAGCACAGCGGCGGGCGCGTTGATCGTCATCGACGTCGACACCTCGTCCAGCGGGATGCCGCCGAAGACCTCCTCGACGTCGCGGACGGAGTCGATGGCGACACCCACCCGTCCCACCTCGCCCGCGGCGCGCGGGTCGTCGGAATCGAGGCCCATCTGCGTGGGCAGGTCGAACGCCGTGGAGAGCGCCGACTGCCCCTGGGCGATCAGGAACCGGAAGCGCTGGTTGGTGTCATCGGCCGTGCCGAAGCCGGCGTACTGGCGGATCGACCACGGCCTGCCCCGGTACATGTCACGGTGGATGCCGCGCGTGAAGGGGTAGCTGCCGGGATCGCCGAGCCGCTCGTCGTAGTCCCCGGAGACGTCGTCGGGGCGGTAGAACGGCTTGCGCTCCTCGCTCACTCCCGCCGCCCCTCGCCGTGCGACTCTGCGCCGACCAGCACCACCATCTTGCCGACGTGCTGGTTGTCCTTCATCAGCTGGTGCGGCACAGGGCACTCGGCGAAGGGGAACACCCGCGACAACACCGGCGCGATCTTGCCCTCGATGATCAACTGGTTCGCGCGGTTGCACTCGTAGGCGTTCGCGAAGTGGCTGCCGATGATCCGCTTCTGCCGCATCCACAGATAGCGCACGTCGAAGTCGAGGTTGAAGCCCGACGTCGCACCGCAGATGACGATCGTCCCGAACGTGCGGCAGACGAAGACGCTGGTGTAGAAGGTCGCGGCGCCGACGTGCTCGAAGACGACGTCCGGGTCGACGCCGCCGGTGACCTCGCGGATCGCCTTGCCGAACCGCTTGATCTCGTCGAAGATCCGCTCCCCGGTGTCCGGGTCGGACAGCGCGAACTCGCGCCGGTCGATGATCGCGGCCGCCCCCAGCTCCCGCACGAGGTCGATCTTGTCGTCCGACGAGACGACGCCGATCGCGTTCGCGCCGTAGAGCTTGCAGATCTGCACCGCAAACGTGCCCAGCCCGCCGCCGGCACCCCAGACGAGCACGTTGTCGCCGGCCTTGATGCCGGCCTGGTCGACCAGCATGCGGTAGGCGGTGAAGTACGTCAGGCCGTAGCTTGCAGCCTCCTCCCACGTCAGCGCCGGCGGTTTGGGCAAGAGCTGCTGGGACTGCACCTTGCAGAGCTCCGCGAAGGAGCCCCAGTTCGTCTCGTAGGCCCAGATCTTCTGGGCGGTGCACGCCATGGGGTCGAGGCCGTTGCATTCGGGGCACTCGCCGCAGCTCTGGTTGCAGTGGATGACGACCTCGTCGCCGGCCTTCCACCGGGTGACGCCGGGGCCGACCCGCTCGACGATGCCCGAGGCGTCGGACCCTGCGATGTGAAAGTCGTAGCCCGTGTACCGGAAGATCGACACCGGCAGGCCGAGCGACGCCCACACGCCGTTGTAGTTCACCCCCGCGGCCATCACGCGTACCAGCACCTCGCCTGGCCCCGGCTCGGGCACCTCGATGGTCTCGAGCTGCATCGCGTCGATGGGGTCGCCCAGCCGCTCCGGCCGAATGACCCATGCCTGCATGGTGCCCGCCTCCGCCATTCGGCGACTCTACCGGGAGTGAGCGCGCTCCCGCGACCGCTCCCGCCGCAGCTCACGCGCCCCCTTGACGGCCAGTTGGCCGCATGCGGCGTCGATGTCCTGACCGTGTGACCGGCGGTAGCTCGCCGACACGCCCTCGCGCTGCAGGATGCCGGCGAACCGCTGCACCCGCTCGGGCGCAGAGGCCCGGTACTCCGAGCCGGTCGGGTTGTAGGCGATCAGGTTGACGTGGAAGCCAACAGGCCCGAGCAGCGCGGCGAGCTCCGCCGCCAGCTGGTCGCTGTCGTTCACGCCGTCGAGCAGCAGGTACTCGACAAAGATCCGGCGGCCGGTGCGGTCGCGGTACGAGCGGCAGGCGGCCATCAGCCGGTCGAGCGGGAACCTGCGGGTGACCGGCATCAGCTCCGTGCGCAGCTCGTCGTTGGGCGCATGGAGGGACAACGCGAGCCGCAGCTGCATCGGCTCGTCGGCCAGGCGGTCGATCCCCGGCACCCAGCCGGCCGTCGAGATGGCGATCTGGCGCGCGCCAAGGCCAAAGCCGCCCGCGTCGTTCAGCGTCCGGCACGTCTGGAGCACCGCGTCGTAGTTCAAGAACGGCTCCCCCATGCCCATCATGACGACGTTGCTCACCCGTTCGCCGCCGTTACGCAGCTCGGCGGCAAGCACCAGCACCTGCTCGACGATCTCGCCGGCGGACAGGTTGCGGCCGAGGCCCATGGTGCCGGTTGCACAGAAGGTGCACGCCAGTGGGCACCCCGACTGAGACGACACGCAGACCGTACGGCGATTGCGATGCTTCATCGCCACGGCCTCCACCGGGAAGCCGTCGCGAGTGGTGAACCGCATCTTGACCGTGCCGTCTTCGGACCGTTGGGTCTCGACAGCATCGAGCTGGTGCAACGGCTCGGCCTCGGCCAGCCTGCTGCGGAGCGCAGCCGGCAGCGTGGTGATCTCGTCGTACTCGGCAACGAGCCCGCGCGTCGCCGCCTCGTACACCTGACGGCGACGATAGGCCGGCTCGCCCCATTCCTCCAGTAATGCGTTGACCCGCTTCAGATCCACGGGTGGTAGTGTGACTCAAATACCCTGCTACGGAGGTGCACCGGTGCCGACCAAGCTCCGCACTGACAAGGTCGCAGACGCGATCACCCCGCTGGCGACACAGGTCGCCAATGATCCCGAGCTTCGGGAGCACGCCAAAGCGGTGCTCGACTCCGCCAAGGCTGTGCTCGAAAAGGTGCAGTCCGACGGCGCGCGATCGGCGGCGACCGACAAGAAGGTGCAGGACGAGGTCGTCAAGGCGGCCAAGGAGATCAAGAAGGGCGCCGCGCGCCTGAACACCCGGGCGAACGGGGGCTCTTCCAAGAAGCGGAAGGTCGCGAAGGCGGCGGCAGTCGGTGCCGTGGCCGTCGGCGCCGCGGTGGTGGCCAAGAAGGCGATGTCGAAAGACGAGGACGAGTTCGAGTACACCCCGTGACGGAAGAGTCGATTGACGTCCTCCTCGAAGAAGGGAGGACGTTTCCACCGCAGCCCGAGTTTGTCGCCCGGGCGCTGATCAAGGACACATCGGTTTACCAGGAGGCAGAGCGCGATCTCGACGCGTTCTGGCTTCGTTTGGCACGCGAGACGGTGAAGTGGTTCGAGGAGCCGTCGGTCGGGCTCGAATGGGATCCGCCGCATTGCACCTGGTTTCGCGACGGCACCCTGAACGCGTCGTACAGCTGTCTCGACCGGCACGTCGAGCAGGGGCGCGCCGATCAGGTCGCCTACCACTTCGTGCCTGAAGACCCGTCCGAGCCGCACCAGGCGATCACCTACCTCGAGTTGCGCGATGAGGTTTGCCGGGTCGCCAACACGCTGCGAGAGCTCGGCGTCTCGAAGGGCGACACGGTCGGCATCTACATGGGGATGGTGCCGCAGCTCCCGGCCGCGATGCTTGCCTGCGCGCGCCTGGGCGCACCGCACGTTGTCGTCTTCGGAGGCTTCTCCCCGGCGTCGCTGGGCGAGCGCCTCGCGAGCACGAACGCGAAAGTGCTGATCACCCAGGACGAGGCGTGGCGCAAGGGCGCCGCGATCCCGCTGAAGCAGATCGCCGACGAGGCGGCGGCGCTGGCCCCGACGGTGGAGCGCATGCTGGTGTTTCGCCGCACCGGCGCCGAGGTGCCGATGACCGAGGGCCGCGATGTCTGGTGGCAGAACATCGTGCCGAGACAGGCGGCGGAGTGCGAGCCCGAGCACGTGGACGCAGAGCACACGCTGTTCTGCCTGCACACCTCAGGGACGACCGCAAAGCCCAAGGCGGCGGTGCACACAACTGGCGGCTACCTGACCTATGCGTCCGTCACCCACCGCTGGATCTTCGACATCCACGATGGCGACGTGTGGTGGTGCGCAGCCGACGTCGGCTGGATCACCGGGCACAGCTACATCGTCTACGGACCGCTCAACAACGGCGCGACGAGCGTGCTCTACGAGGGCGACCCGATGTTCCCCTCCCCCGACCGCCACTGGGAGATCGTCGAGCGCTACAAGGTGACCCAGTACTACACGGCGCCGACCCTGATTCGCGCCTTCATCCGCGCCGGCACCGAATACCCCGAGAAGCACGACCTGTCGTCGCTCGTGCTGCTGGGCACGGTGGGCGAGCCGATCAACCCGGAGGCATGGGTCTGGTACTGGAAGAACATCGGCGGCGGGCGCTGCCCGGTGGTCGACACCTGGTGGCAGACCGAGACAGGCGGAATCGTCATCAGCCCGCTGCCTGGGGTGACGACACTCAAGCCGGGATCTGCGACAAAGCCGTTCCCCGGCATCCATGCCGACGTCGTCGACGACAACGGCAACCCGGTCCCACCGGGGCGTGGCGGCTACCTCGTGCTGAAACGGCCCTGGCCCGGGATCTTCCGCACCCTCTACAACGACGACGAGCGGTACGTCTCGAACTACTTCTCCCGCTTCGGCCCCGAGACGTACTTCGCAGGCGACGGAGCGAGGATCGACGAGGACGGCGACTTCTGGCTTCTCGGCCGCATCGACGACGTCATGAACGTATCGGGGCACCGGTTGTCGACGATCGAGCTGGAATCGGCGCTGGTGGAACACCCGGCGGTGGCGGAGGCTGCGGCAACGGCGGCCCCGGATCCCCTCACCGGCCAGACGCCGCTCTGCTTCGCCCTGCTACGCCAGGGCTACGAGCCGAGCGACGAGCTTGCGATCGAGTTGCGCGAGTGGATCGGCACGAAGATCGGCAAGATCGCGCGACCCAAGGCGGTGATCCTGGTCAGCGACCTGCCGAAGACCCGTTCCGGGAAGATCATGCGCCGGCTGCTGCGCGACATCGCCGAGGGCCACGAGCTCGGCGACACCACGACGCTGCGCGACCCGGCCGTCGTCGAGGAGATCAAGCAGAAGGCCGACGAGGTGCTGGCCGCGACGCGCTGATCAGGGGTCGGCGTCCGGCGGCGGCTCGCGCAGCGCATGCCAGGCCATCTGCGCGGCGACGAACAGCAGGAGTGCGGCGAACGCCCGCTCGAGCGCCTGCGACGACAGCGAGGTGGCCGCCATCTCGCCGAGCTTGGCCGTCGGCACCGAGGCGAGCCCGATCACGATCGCATCGTGCCACTCGATGCTGCCGTAGCGGCTCTGCCGCCACGAGCCCATCACGATGACGGGCACCATCGCCGCCAGAGACGTCGCAACCGCGACGTGGGCATCATTGCCGAGGAAGATCAGTGTCGGCACGAAGATCAGCCCGCCGCCCACGCCGAACAGGGCCGACAACACTCCCGCGCCGAAGCCGACCACGATGGCGATGAGATCCTCGATCACAGCGCCAGCTTCACCGCGACGGCTGCCAGGAACAGCGAGAAACCGAGCACGATGGTGCGCGAGTCCGCGCGTTGGTGAATCGCCGCGCCTGCGACCGCACCGACCACGGCGGGGAGCCCGATCAGCGCGCCCTGCTTCCAGGCAACGTTGCCCTCGGCTGCATGCCATGCGGCGGCCGCCGTCGCTGTGAAGAGGATGGCCGCGAGCGACGTTGCCATCGCCCGCTTGGGCGCGTAGGCCTGAAAGGCGATCAGCAGCGGCACGACGACAATGCCGCCGCCAACGCCGAACATCCCGGAGAAGAACCCCGCGACCAGGCCGATGGCGACCAGCACGGGGAGTCGGGACCTCACAGTGGCATAGTCTACGGCGATGACCGGGCCCCTGGACAGGCTGGTCGCGCCGTTGGTCGCCGATCCGCGCCACGGCGGCATCGTCTGCGACATCGATGGCACGCTTGCCCCGATCGCCCCCACCCCGGAACGGGCAGCGGTCATCCCAGGCGCCGTGAGGGAACTGGAGCGGCTCGCCGGCAAATATGCACTCGTCGCGTGCGTCACCGGGCGGCGGGCGGCGGAGGCGCGGAGGATGATCCCCGTCGAAGGGGTCGAGATCTCCGGCAACCACGGGCTCGAGGAGATGCATGGCGATGAAGTCTCGGTGGTGACCCAGGCGGCGCGCTACATCGGGCCGATGCACGAGGCGCTGCTCCTTGTCGAGAACGACGGGCTCCTGCCAGGGATGGGCTGCTGGATCGAAGACAAGGGCGTGACCTTCACGGTCCACTTCCGCGGCTCGCCGAGGCCTGACCATGCGCTGCGCTACCTCGAGGCGCAGATCGTGCCCAAACTCGACCGGGCCGGGCTCTCGTGGCGGTTCGGACGGATGGTCCTCGAGGTGCGTCCTCCGGTGCCGATCGACAAGGGCTCGGCAATCAAGCGGCTGCGCGGCAGGCGCCACATCGACCAGCTGCTCTACGTCGGCGACGACCGCACCGACCTGGACGCCTTCCGCGAGGCGACCATCCGCATTGCTGTGCGCTCGGCGGAGGGCCCGCAGGAGCTGATCGACGCGGCCGACGGCTGCGTCGACAGCCCGCAGCACGTCGTGGAGCTGCTCGCCTCGCTGTGAGCCACGTCACCGCAGAGTTGGTGGCGCCGGTCGCGCGCCGGTTCGGCGAGCCGGCAGCCTGGGACGGCAGCCGCGAGCTGACCGACGGTGACGCGGCGGCGATCCTTCGCTCGACGGCGAAGGACCGGCTCCACGACGTCACGTTCATGATCGCGGATGGAGACGAGGTGGTGGTGATCCGCAAGCCGTCCTTCCCCGAGGGTGCCTGGCGGGTGCCGAGCGGCGGCATCGCGCTGGGTGAGAGCTTCGCCGCCGGGACACTCCGCGAGGCGCACGAGGAGACCGGCCTCGAGATCGAGCTGACCGGCTACCCGCTGGTCGCCCGCAGCACGTTCAGCTACCGCGGCGAGCCGATTCCGTGGACGACGCACGTGATCACCGCCCGCGCGGCCGGGCGCGAACTTGCCCCGATCGACACCGACGAGATCGCGGGCTGCGTCTGGATGCCGGTGGCGGAGCTCCTGGGGCCGGTCGCCGAGGTGTTGCGAGCCTCCGGGTCAGCGCTCTTCGACTACCGGGCCGACCTCCACGACGAGATCGCCCGCAGCCTGTTCACAAGGGTGCCTGGCACCTAGATGGACAACCGCGCGAGCTCAGGCCGCGAGCCCGTCCTTCAGGAGCGCCTGCAGCTCTGGCCAGTCGCGCGTGTTGACGATGTCGTCGGCTGTCGCCCAGCCTCGGCGAGCGTTCATGACGCCGAACCGCATGTAGTCGAGCGCCGAGACGCTGTGAGCGTCGGTGTTGATCGCGAGCTTCACGCCGGCTTCCACCGCGAGTCGCACAGAGGTGTCGCGCAGGTCGAGCCGGTGGGGCTGCCCGCTGACCTCGAGCACCGTGCCTGTCTCCGCGGCCTTCGCGACCACCTCTTCGATGTTCAGCGGGTAGGGCTCGCGGCGGCCCAGCAGCCGCCCGGTCGGGTGGCCGATGATGTCGACGTGCGGATTCTCCATCGCGGCGAGGAGGCGCTTCGTCTGGTCGGTCTCGTCCAGCCGGTGTGACGCGTGCAGGCTCGCCACCACGACGTCGAGCTCCGCCATCAGCTCGTCGGAGTAGTCGAGCGACCCGTCCTTGAGGATGTCGACCTCCGCCCCGGCGAGGAGGTGGAAGCCGTCGAGCTGCGCGTCGAGCTCGCGCACCCGCTCGATCTGCCTGCGCAGGCGACCCGCGTCCAAGCCCATGCCGAATCCGACCGCGGGAGAGTGATCGGTCACGTTCAGGAAGCCGTACCCGCGCTCGATGGCGCTCTGCACCATCACCTCCAGCGTGGCCTTGCCGTCGCTCCAGTCGGTGTGCGAATGCAGGTCGCCGCGGATCTGCGCGAGGTCGACGAGGTCCGGGAGCCGGCCCTCACGCGCAGCGTCGAGCTCGCCGCGATTCTCGCGCAGCTCCGGCGGAATCCACTCCATGCCAAGCCGGCGGTAGACCTCGCCCTCGTCACGCGAGCGGAACACCTTACCGGTGTCGGCGTCCTCGATCCCGTACTCGCTCACCTTCATCTTCTTCCGCACCGCGGCCTCGCGTATGGCGACGTTGTGGTGCTTCGAACCGGTCAGATGTTGCAGGAGGTTGCCGTAGGCGTCCGGGGGCACCATCCGCAACTCGACGCGCGTCCCGTCATGGGCAAGACCCGTGATCTTGGATCCGCTGCGCGAATCGACCTCCGCGACCCACTCCTGAGCAGCGAGACGGTCGGCGACGACATCCGGCTGCTCCGTGGCGACCACCAGGTCGATGTCCTTTGCCGTCTCGGCAAACCGGCGCAGGCTCCCGGCGATATCGCACTCGATCACAGCGGGGTCCTGGCGAAGGTCGTCGCAGATGCGCTCGGCGAGCGGCCGCATCCGGCCGATCGAGAACCGCTCGCGCTTCTCGGCGCGCGGGACGGCCAGGCCGTCGAGGATCGCGCGCTCGGTCTTCTCCCCCATGCCGGCAAGCGCGCGGATGCGCCCGTTGCGAGCCGCGTCCAGCACCTCGTCCACGGTCTTCAGGTCGAGCTCGGTGAAGACACGCCGCGCCGTCTTCGGGCCGACGCCAGGCACCCGCATCAGCGGCACGACGCCGGGAGGAGTTGCCGCGACGAGCTTCTCCAGCGC
This sequence comes from Gaiellales bacterium, assembly GCA_033856675.1. GTDB lineage: Bacteria > Actinomycetota > Thermoleophilia > Gaiellales > JAICJC01 > JAICYJ01. The sequence continues at coordinate 58,612 of JAWVEN010000049.1, forward strand.
GCGGATCTGCCCGGTACCGATCAGCTCCGCCACCTTGTCGGCGATGGTCGACCCGACGCCGGACAGCTCGGTCAGCCTGCCCTGTTCCGAGAGCCGCACGATCGACTCAGGGGTCTCGCGCAGCGTCTTTGCGGCCCGGCGATAAGCGAGCACGCGGTAGTTGACGGCGCCGTCCAGCTCCAGCAGGTCGGCCAGCAGATCGAACCGCTCCGCAATCGCCGCGTTGGTCAAGGGCGCTCCCATGGGGCAATGATATGTTCAAGCGATGGCCGAGGATCGCTACCTGATCGTGCTCCCGACGTACGACGAGCGGGAAAATCTGCCTCGCGTGATCGAGGCGCTGGAAGCCGTCCGGCCACAGACGCCTATCCCCGGTGACGCGCTGATCGTCGACGACAACTCGCCCGACGGCACCGGAGCCATCGCCGATGAGCTGGCAGCCGGCCGCGACTGGCTTCACGTCATGCACCGGCCCGCCAAGGACGGCCTCGGACGGGCCTACCTCGCAGGGTTCGAATGGGCGCTTCAGCGGCCGTACACCCACGTGCTCGAGATGGACTGCGACCTCTCCCACCCGCCCGACCGCGTGCCGGCGATGCTCGATGCGGCGCGCGACGCCGACCTGGTGCTCGGCTCGCGCTACGTCGGCGGGGGCGGTGTGGCGGGGTGGCCACTGTCGCGGAAGCTGATCTCTCGCGGCGGCTGCACCTATGCACGGATGATTCTCGGCGTTCCCGTCCGTGACCTCACCGGCGGGTTCAAGTGCTTTCGCCGCTGGGTGCTCGAGCAGCTGGATCTGAGCGATGTGCACGCAGGGGGCTATGCCTTCCAGATCGAACTGACCTACCGGACGCTCCGCATGGGAGGCCGCGTGGTGGAGCTGCCCATCATCTTCACCGATCGCACAGACGGCCACTCCAAGATGAGCCGTTCAATCGTGCTCGAAGCCGTCCGCGAGGTACCGGCGCTCCGCCTCCGCGCTCTACGCGGCCGTTTGCTCGACGGCGCGGCGGGCGAACGACGGGTCTCGCTGGTACCCTGAAGTTCCTTACGTGATCAAGCGCTTTGGCATTTTCCGCGTGGCAACGGCCGTGCTGCTCCTTTCCGGAACCCTCGCCGGCGCGTGGCTTGCATATGCCTACGCTCAGACGGCTCGCATCGGCAGCGCAGAGCCGGGTGACAACGGATGGACGAACAGCGGCGAACCGCGCATCGTCATCGATGTCGACAACGCGTCGAACCTCTCCACCTATCAAGTCCTGATCGACGGACAGCGTGTCACCGACCGCGCCCAGCTCGACGGCAACCACCTGGTACTGGAGGGCGTTCCGCTGTCCGACGGCGGCCACGTCGTGCTGCTGCGGGCGCACGCCGGCGGCATCTTCGGCGGCAGCATCCAGAGGTCGTGGACGATCCGCGTCGACACCCAGGCGCCGACGCTCAGTTTGCGCGGGGCACCCACGTCGGGATGGCTCCGCAGCGACACGCTCGACCTTCGCGGCCGCACGGAGCCGGAGTCCCGGCTCGAGATCAAGGCCGGGCCTCATGCGACCACCGCCACGGCCGACGGGGACGGCCGTTTCGACGTCAAGCTGGGCGTCTCCGACGGGACGCTGCCGCTGACCGTGACAGTGCGAGACCGTGCCGGCAACATCTCGGCGAAGACCGCCACGCTCCGCGTCGACGCGACGGCACCGGTCGTCGAGCTGGAAACCCCGAAGGTTGCGCGCCGCGCGTTTCCCGCGCTCGCAGGGACGGTGACCGACACGACCGGTGTCGTCTCCCAGAAGGTGACGCTCGACGGCAAGCCGTACGAGCTCGGCACGGAGCTCGAGCGGCCGTTGGCCCAGGGCGTGCACCGGCTCGTGGTCGAGGCCGCCGACGAAGCGGGCAACGAGACGAAGCGGACCGCGCGCTTCCTCGTCGACAGCACCGAGAAGTTCGGCCGGGCGAGCATGGTCAAGGGGGCTCGCGGAGCCGACGTGAAGGCACTCGCCGGGCACCTCAAGGAGCAGGGGTACTACACGGGAACTCTGCCGAGGGTGTATGGCGCACGTCTGGAGACAGCAGTGCGCAACTTCCAGGAGGCGCACTACATGCCGGCCGACGGCATCGCCGGCCAGGACACGGTGGGAGCGTTGTCCACGCGCATCATCATCGACCAGGGTGACCATTCCCTGACGCTGTACCGGATGGGCAAGAAGCCGGTGCGGTTCGGCGTGGCGGTCGGGCAAAGCGCGTACCCGACGCCGTACGGCGAGTTCTCGGTGATCGCCAAGGTGGTCGACCCGACCTGGACGCCGCCCAACTCGGATTGGGCCAAGGGAGCCCTGCCCATCCCGCCCGGGCCGAACAACCCGCTGGGCACGCGCTGGATCGGCATCAGCTCCCCAGGCGTCGGCATCCACGGCACGAACGACCCCGCTTCGATCGGATACAGCGTGTCGCACGGGTGCATCCGGATGCAGATCTCTGATGTCGAGCAGCTGTTCGAGATGGTCTACCAGGGGACGCCCGTAACGATCAGGGCCTGAGGGGCCACTGTCTATACTTTCACGGCTGATTCACCCACGAAGGAGCCCAGCGTGAGCGAGAGCATTGTCGAGGTCAGCGACGCGACATTCGAGATCGAAGTCGAGGGTTCGACGGAGCCTGTAGTGGTGGATTTCTGGGCGCCCTGGTGCGGCCCCTGCCGCGTAATGGAGCCGATCCTGGACGAGCTGGCCACGCAGCACAAGGGCCGGGTGAAGTTCACGAAGCTGAACGTGGACGACAACCAGGACACCGCTGCGAAGTACGAGATCCTCTCGATTCCGACGCTCCTGGTCTTCGAGGCCGGGCAGGTGCAAAAGAAGCTGATCGGTGCCGTTCCGCGTCGCCGACTCGAGGACGAACTGGGCACGTGGCTGAACGGCGCGGCTCCCGCCTGATCAGACGCGCATTGCCGCCACGGCGGCGACTCCGGCCATGATCACGAGCGCGCCCGCAAACTGGACGCGCGTGATGCGCTCGCCGAAGGCGATGAACGACGCCAGCGCCGCCACAGCGGCGAACTGCGAGCCAAGTACCGCGGGCACCGCGACGCCCTCGCCCGTGGCGTAGATGTACGTCGCAAAGCCGGTCACCTCCGCCAGGCCGGTGAAGACGCAGATCAGCACCACGCGCCCCGGCCACGGAAGGTCTTTGCGCACGGCCAACGGAACGGCGGTGTAGAGCACGCCGACGATCCGGGCGATCAGGATGGTCCAGAAGATCCCGACGGCGTCGCCGGCCTTCGCGCTCGAGATCAGCGCGACACCGAACGCGGTGGCTGCGGCGAAGGCATAGACGCACGGAAGCACGTGAAGGTCGGCCAGGCGACCGTGAAACGTGACCACCACGACGCCGGCGGCAACGACGCAAAGAGCGACCGTGACCGGCACGTTGAGGCTCTCGCCGAGGAACGCCACCGAAACGACGGCAGCGATCGCTCCTTCGGTCGACGCGATCGGCGCGACGACTCCGACCTTCCCGATCCGAAGGGCGCGATACATCATCGACAGTCCCCAAACAGACGAAAAGCCGGCAATCAGCGCCCAGGTGACCCCCGCGGCCGTCACGTCGTCGGGGACTCCCTCGACGACGGGTGCGACCACGATCACGACCACAAACCCGGTCAGCATCACCCAGGCCAGCGCCTGCTGCGGGCCGATCAGGCGCGTGGATCGAGACGCTGCAACCGTCGACAGGCCCCACAGCACAGCGGCCATCAGGCCGCCGACAACGCCGATCACCTGAAGTGATCCCAACCGTGAAGATCACGATGCGTGCCCGAGGCGTCGAGCAGGCGCACTCCGGGCTCGTCGGTCAGGCAGCCCACCACCGTTGCGAAGCCCGGGACGTCAGCGTCGGGAGGCAAAGCCGCAAGCAACTCGTAGTCCTCGCCGCCACATGCCGCGTGCTCGATGGTCGCGCCGGCAGCTCGCGGCAGGTCGGCGAGATACACGACTGCTCCGGTGCCGGAAGCCGCTGCGAGCCTGGGCACGTCCTCCGCAATGCCATCGGAGAGATCGAGCATGGCTGTCGCCACTTCAGCCAACGCCGCACCCTCGACGAGCCTCGGGGTGACGCGCCGCGTGTATCCCGACACCACCTGGGCACCGAGCTCGCCGGTCACGATCAGCAGGTCGCCCGGCCGGCCGCCAGAGCGCAGCACCGGGCGCTCCGCCCGGCCCACCGCCGTCACGGCGACGGTCAGCACCGGGGCGCGGGAGAGATCCCCTCCGGCGAGCGGCACGCCATAGGAGGCAACACCGGCCGACAACGCCTCGACCTCCCCGAACCCTTCCGGAAGCCCAAGCGCCGCCAGCAGGCAGATCGGCTCGGCGCCCATCGCGGCGAGATCGGAGAGATTGGCCGCCGCCGCTCGTGCGCCGATCGCAGCCGCATCGAGGCGGCCACGCTCGAAGTGCACGCCCTCGACAAGCATGTCGGTCGCCACGACGAGCCCACCGTCGAGCACCGCAGCGTCGTCGCCGATGCCCACCGTGATCCCGGATGAGTGACCGGCCACGCGAGCAAGAAGGCCGATCAACTCGTCCTCTGGTAGCATCATTGTGGAATGTATCCGCTAGCGGTCGTCGGCTTCGCTTTTACCATCCCCAAGGGAGGCATTTGAGCGCGCCGAGGTACACCGCGAGCTCGAGGAGCCCCCGCAATCCGGGGGCTTTTTTGTTGGAGGAATGACCATGCAGCAGACCGTCGCACACTTCGGAGAGGAGGGCGCATACGCCGCAGAAGCGGCTGCCGGGCTGTACCCCGAAGCGAAGCTCCTCCCCTGCCACTCGGTGGCGGATGTGATGCGTTCGGTCACCCGCCGCGAGGCCGACTGCGGCGTGCTGCCGATCGAGAACTCGCTCGCAGGCGTTGTCCCCGAGACCTACGACCTCCTCGCCCATGCACCGCTTTCGATCATCGACGAGGCGGTCCTGCCGGTGCCGCATGTCCTTGTCGGCCTGGCGAACACCAACATCGACGCGCTCGACCGCATCCACTCCCACCCGATGGCGCTGGGCCAGTGCCGGCGGTTCCTCTCGTCGCTGCCGGACACCCTCCCGGAGGTCGCTCCGAGCACCGCAGCCGCCGCCCGCCGCGTTGCCGAGAGCCGTGACCTGCGGCAGGCCGCGATCTCGTCGCGCGGCGTCGCCGAGCGGCTCGGACTGAGCGTGCTCCTGAACGACGTGTCCGATCACGCCCAGAACTTCACACGGTTCGTCTCTGTCGCACCGCGGACGCGGCTCGACCGCCGGGACGGGGAGCCCTGGCGCTGTGCGATCCGCTTCGTCACGCACCATCATCCCGGCGCGCTGCACGACGCCATCGAGCCCCTGCGCCGCTACGGCGTGAACATGACGTCGCTCCAGTCGCGGCCGATCCCTGGCCGACCCTGGGAATACCAGTTCTACGCCGACCTGGAAGGGCACCCGATGGAGAAGCACGTCGCCGAGGCGCTGCGGGCGATGGAAGAAAGCACCGCCGAGCTTGCGCACCTGGGCTGCTACCCGGTTGCCGCCCGCATCCATAGCTGAGCGTGGTGCCGTGACCGACGTCTCCCACATGAGACCCGTGGTGGCGCCGTGGGAGTCGGTGCTTTCGTACGGGCTGCCCCCCGACGGAGAGCAGCTCGTCCATCGCCAGACGGTTCCGCCGCGCGAGCCTTCGGTGACCGCGCTCCCCAAGGATCTGGACCCCGGCCTCCGCGACGCGCTTGCACGCGCAGGCGTCGCCGGCCTGTGGTCGCATCAGCACGCGATGTGGGAGGCAGCGGCGCAGGGGAGCGTCGTTGTCGCAACCGGCACCGCGAGCGGCAAGTCACTCGCCTTCAACCTGCCGGCGCTGGACGCGATCGCGCGCGACCGCACGGCACGGGCGCTCTACCTGTACCCGACCAAGGCGCTGGCGCAGGATCAGGCGAAAGCGCTCACTCGGCTCGGCGCGCCCAATGCCCGCGTGGCGATCTACGACGGCGACACACCGACGACCGAGCGCCGGCAGGTGCGGCGGTGGGCGAACGTGATCCTCACCAACCCCGACATGCTCCACGTCGGCATCCTTCCCGGCCACTCCTCGTGGGCGGACGTGTTCGCCAATCTCCGCTTCGTGATCGTCGACGAGGCACACGCCTACCGGGGCGTGTTCGGGGCGCACGTTGCAAACGTGCTGGCACGGCTGCGGCGCCTGGCGGCGGCATACGGCGCGCAGCCGCGGTTCCTGCTCGCCTCGGCCACCATCGCCAATCCCGGCGACGCGGCCCGCACGCTGGCAGGCTCTGAGGTGCGCGTGATCGACGAGGACGGCTCGCCGGGCGCCGAGCGGGACGTCTGCGTCTGGAACCCGCCATTGCTGGACGCCGACCTCGGCATCCGGGCCAGCACGCTGGGTGAGGCCGCCACGCTGATGGTGGGGCTCGTCGCCCGCGGGCAGCGCACGATCGTCTTTGCCAAGTCACGCCGCGGCTGCGAGCTCGTGCACCGCTACGCGCGCCAGGGCCTGCTGCTCAACAAGCCGGAGCTCGCCGGCCGGATCGCTCCGTACCGCGCGGGCTACACGCCCGAGCAGCGGCGCGAGATCGAGCGGCGGCTGACCGACGGCGACCTGATCGGAGTGGTGGCCACGAGCGCCCTCGAGCTCGGCGTGGACATCGGCCTACTGGATTGCGCCATCAGCGTGGGGTTCCCCGGGGCGATGGCGTCGCTGCGCCAGCAGTGGGGCCGCGCGGGGCGCCGAGGGCTGGGACTTGGCATGCTGGTCGCAGGCGAGGATCAGCTCGACCAGTACCTGGCGCGCCATCCGGCGGAGCTCCTCGAGCGACCGGCCGAGGCGGCCGTCTCGAACCCGGCGAACCCGGCGGTATTGACCGGCCACCTTCGCTGCGCGGCCGCCGAGCTGCCGCTGACCGACGCCGACCGCGAGCACTTCGGCGAGGAGGGGCTCGCACTTGCCGAGACACTCCCAGAGCTGGTGCGCATGCCCGCCGGTCTTGCGTACCGCGGAGCCGACCACCCAGCGGCCGGTGTGTCGTTGCGCTCCTCGTCGCCCGAGTCGATCGCCGTGGTCGACGAGTCCACCGGTACCCTGCTCGGCACCGTCGACGGGTCGCGCGCCGACTCGACCGTGCACGAGGGCGCCGTCTACCTGCACCTCGGCGAGCAGTACCTTGTGCGGTCGCTTGACCACGCCGCGAGCGTGGCGCTCGTGACGCCGTTCGACGCCGACTACTACACCCAACCGATCCGGCTCTCCTCGACCAGTGTGGTGCGCGAGCGGGCGACACGGCCGGTTGACGGCGCCACGCTCGTGTTCGGCGACATCGAGGCGACGGAGCGCGTGACCGGCTACCAGCGCAAGCGGCTCGAAGATCACAAGCCGATCGACATCGTTGCGCTCGAGATGCCGGAACGCCGCTTCCCCACGGAAGCCGTCTGGTTCGTGCCCGACAACCCGCCGCAGGGAGCGCGCCTGCTCGGATCGCTCCACGCCGCCGAGCACGCCATGATCGGCCTGCTGCCGCTGCTCGCCATCTGCGACCGCGGCGACATCGGTGGGCTCTCGACCGATCTCCATCCGCAGACCGGTGCGCCGACGGTGTTCGTCTACGACGGCCACCCGGGCGGCGCCGGCATCAGCGAGCGCGGCTACGAGCTGTTCGAGGCATGGGTGAAGCGAACAGCAGACCTGCTCGCGGAGTGCCCGTGCGACCACGGGTGCCCCTCGTGCGTGCAGTCGCCGAAGTGCGGAAACCTGAACGAGCCGCTCGACAAGAGGGGCGCGCTGGAGCTGTTGCGCGGGCTCAGCGACGGGTGAGGCTGAGGGCGCTGTCGGCGCCGTTCCGGGCAACCATCGTGCTACAGTAGCCGCCCCGCGGGCGGTCAAGGGAAACCGGTGAGATTCCGGTGCGGTCCCGCCGCTGTGAGGGCGTTCGTCCGGCGTGCAGCAACGCAGCCACTGGCTCCGAAGGAGAGGGCCGGGAAGGCCAGCCGGGCGACCCGGAGATCCGGGAAGCGCGCCCGAGCCAGAAGACCTGCCTCCCCGCGAGAACGCATTTGACCCCTCTCGAGGAAGGAGGAAGCGTTGGCGACTGTTCGACTTCGTCAATTGCTCGCGGCACTCGCCGTAACCCTGTCCATGGTGCTGCTCAGCGCCGGCCCTGCATTTGCAACGGCGATCCGCGTTGAAGCTCCCAGGGACACCGTGTTCCAGGGCAGCGTGACCCCGTTCAAGGGAACGCTCCAGGGCAAGAAGACCACCAAGAACACGGCGCTCGGTGCACTGGTCACGGCATCGCGCACCAAGCCGTTCAAGATCGGCCTGCAGTACAACGACTCGTTCGGCGCGGGATGGGCCGGATTCTTCCTCGACTCCATCACCGGGATCGCGGGTACGTCATCCGCGTTCTGGGCAGTGAAGGTCGACCAGAAGCTGACGAGCGTCGGCATCGGGGCGGCCGTCGTGACGCCCTCGAGCAAGGTGCTCATCTACTACACCACGTTCGACCCCGTGACGTTCGCAACCAAGCCGACGCTCGGCATCACCGCCAGCGACAGGAAGGTCAAGGGTGGTGGATCCGTGACGTTCTCGGTCAAGGCATATGACGACGCCGGCACGGCCACGACGGCCGGCGGCGCATGGGTGTGGGTGAACGGCGTTGCCAGCAAGGCCGACAGCAATGGCGACGTCACCGTCCGGCTGTCGGAAGGGCGTTACAGCGTCCGCGCAACGGCGACCGGCACCATCCGATCGAAGTCGATGTGGGTGCAGGCAGGCTGATCCCACTTGCGGTCGCGGCCACGGCCGCGATCCTCACCGGCTGCGGCCAGGAGTCGTCCGCGCCTCCGGCCGGGCCGGTGGCGGTGCACGTCACGGTTTCCCGTGACTACGGCGAACAGACAATCGTCGCCGGCCGCGCCGCCCCGGGGCAGAGCGCGCTCAACGCCCTGCGACGGATCGCGGAGGTGGACACCTCGTATGGCGGGCGCTTCGTCGCCGGGGTCAACGGGCTGCGCGGGAACCGCTCCGGTGGACATGACTGGCTCTACTTCGTGAACGGAATCGCTCCCGACCTCGGTGCGGCCGAGTACGACCTGCACCCCGGCGACCGCGAGTGGTGGGACTACCGGTACTGGATCGATCTGGTGCAAACGCCCATCGCCGTGGGGGCATGGCCGGAACCGTTCGTGCATGGCTTCGGCGGAAAGCGCCACCCGGTTTCGATCAGCGGGCCGGCGTGCGCCTCGATGATCGGGGATGCGCTCCGAGCCGCGGGAGCGAAGGTCGTCGATCAGCCCGCCGACTATCAAATCTCGGTGCTGACCTTCGCCCAGGCGGGAACCACGCTCTCCGACTGGCAGGGGCTTGGGTTGACGGTGTCGCTGAAGGACGGTGCGGTGATGGTCTATCGCGGCAAGGACGGGCTGCAGGAGCTGGCCGAGGCGAAGGCGTTGATCGCCGGTTACCAGCCGCGGGTCGCCCCCGGCGACGGTGTCCGACTGGTCGTCGCGGGAGCCACCGAGCAAGGCGCCTGCGCCGCAGCGGAAACGCTCGCCGCGAGCCCGGACGAGCTCGCCGGCGCCTACGCGGTCGCACTCGACGCAAACGGCAACGTGCTCGCAGCCGGAGGTCGCACATGACACCGCTCCCGGTCGTCGTGCTCTGCTCTGCCCTGCTGGTGGGCTCGGTCGCGCTGTCGAACCCGTTCGCCGTGGGGGCATGCGCCGCAGCGGCCGCGCTGCTGCTGTGGTCGACGCCCGGACCACTCAAGGCTTACATCTCGTTCGCCGGCTTCGCTGCAGTCTTCGTCTGTCTGGTGAACCCCTTCGTCGGCGTCCAGGGACTGACTCCGATCTGGAGTGGGCCGGACATCCCGCTGCTTGACACCGAGATCACCGAGGAAGAGCTGGTCTTCGGTCTGGCAGCGGGCATGCGGATCATCGGGTCGTCGCTCGCGGTGGCGGCGTTCGTGCGTATCGCCGACGGCGACCGGGTGCTTGCCGCCGTCGCGCGGGTTGCGCCGCATTCGGCGATGATCGCGGCGCTCGCCGCTCGCCTGCTGCCGACTCTGGAGCGCGACGCCGCCGGCCTGATGCTCGGCGCTCGCAGCCGGGCTGCGAGGATGGAGCGGCGGAGGCCCGCAGCCGCACTGGCAGCGCCGCTGGTAGCCCTGTCGCTGGAGCGTTCCCTGTCACTTGCCGAGGCCATGGAGGCGCGGGGCTACGGCAGCGGGCGTCGAACGCGCACTCCGCGGCCCGCGCCGACCGCCCGCGAGCGGATGCTGCTGGTGATCGGCACCGCCGTTTCGGTGGCCGTCGCCTTCGGCGTGGCCCTCGACGGGTACGAGTACTACGACATCCTCGAGAACCCGCTCCAGCCCGCAGGCATGCTGGTGGCAGCCGCTGTGGCAGCGGGCGGAGTTGTGGGGGCAATGGTGGTGCGATGGGAGCGCTGAGCTTTGACCGGGTTTCGTACCGCTACCCCGACGGTGCGGGCGCATCCCTCAACGACGTCTCCCTCCATGTGGAGGAGGGAGAGTTCGTGCTGGTGCTGGGCGAATCAGGCTCTGGCAAATCAACCCTGCTTCGCGCGGCGCTGGGGCTCGTGCCCCATTTCCACGGTGGCACGCTGCATGGCCGCGTCGTCACGGAAGGGCTCGACACACGCGAGCACCGGCCTGCCCACATCGCCGCGCGTGCGGGTCTGGTCTTCCAGGATCCCGAATCCCAGCTGGTGATGCGACGGGCGGGTGCCGAGGTCGCGTTCGGCCTCGAGAACCTCGGCTGCCCTCCAAGCGAGATCCTGACGCGGGCCGAGGAGGCACTCGTCGCCACCGGGGCGTCTGCGCTTGCCGAGCGAGAGACCGCCGACCTTTCGGGAGGCGAGCAGCAGCGCGTGGCAATCGCCTCCGTGCTCGCCATGGGGCAGCGGACACTGCTGCTCGACGAGCCGACGAGCCAGCTCGACCCGGTCGCAGCCGAGGAGTTGCTCGCGCTCGTCACCCGGATCAACCGCGACCGTGGTGTCACAGTCGTGCTCGCAGAGCACCGAACGTCGCGCATCTTCGCCGAGGCCGACCGCGTGCTGGTCATGGAAGGCGGCAGGATCACCTTCGAGGGATCTCCCGACCAGGCGGCCAGACATCTTGCGTCCTCGTCGCCGTGGCTGCTGCCGCCTGTCACGCAGGCCTTCGCGGCTGCGGGCCGTCCCGAGCTTCCGCTGACCGTGCGCGATGCGCGCCGGCTCGCCGGCCCGCCGGCGTTCATCGACATGGTGGAGCCGCGCAGAATCGAGCGGCCGGTCGCGGCCGAACTGAAACGCGTGCACAAGCGGCTGGGGGCCGTCGACGCCCTGCGCGGCGCCACAACCGGGTTCGAGACCGGGGCCGTGACCGCCCTGCTCGGACCCAACGGCGCGGGGAAGACGACGCTCAGCCGCATCGCCGCGGGGCTGATGGACGCCGATGCAGGCACGGTGCGAGGTGGCCCGATGCGGGCCTACGTCAGCCAGAATCCCGCACACCACGCGCTGCGCGAGACGGCGGCCGGCGAGGTCGCCTACGCACTCGAGAACCTCGGTGTCGCGGACCCCGACCGTACGCGTCGCGTGCGTGAGGAGCTGGAGCGGTTCGGGCTCGACGAACTGGCCGATCGGCACCCACGGGATCTCTCGAGCGGAGAGCGGCAGCGGCTCGCGATCGCCTCGGTCACGGTGATGCGCCCATCGCTGCTCCTGCTGGACGAGCCGACTCGCGGCGTGGACGGCCTGCGGAAGCTCGCACTCGCAGAGCTCGTCCGCTCACTCGCTGCGGACGGCTGCGCTGTCGGCCTGGTCACCCACGACGTGGACTTCGCCGCCGAGGCGGCCGACCGCGTGACGACGATGGCACGGGGCAGGGTGCTGGCGGATCGCGCTCCCCGGGAGCTGCTGGCACACGGAGGCTTCTTCGCATGCCAGGTCGGCCTCGCGTTCGGGTGCGTCACCGTGGCCGAGGCGGCACAGCTCCTCATGCACGGGCGAGGGGCGGAGAGCCGTGTCTAGCATCGTCCTGCTGATCGCCGTCGCGTGCATCATCCTTGCCGTCTCGGCGGTCGAAACGGGGCCGAACCGCAGCCGAGAGCTCGCACTCGTCGCTGCGCTTGCAGCTGCCGCTGCGGGAGGCCGCGTGCTGTTCGCGTTCATCCCGAACGTCCAGCCGGTAACGATGATCGTCGCCTGCACCGGGGCAACGCTGGGCGTGCGGGCGGGCCTGGCCACCGGCGGCGCAGCGGCGCTGGCATCCAACGCCTTCCTCGGACAGGGCCCGTGGACGCCATGGCAGATGATCGCGTGGGGGTTGGTAGGCGCGACCGCCGCGCCGCTCGGTCGGCTCCTGCGCAGCCGTTATGCGCTCGCCGCGTTCGGATTCGTCTGGGGCTTCCTGTTCGACTGGATCATGAACGTCTGGTCCTGGAGCACTCTCGGTCCCAGCGCCGACCTGTCGTCATTCATCGCACTCACTTCAACCGGCCTGCCGTTCGACGTCGCGCACGCCACCGGAAACGTTGTCATCGCCCTCGTCGCAGGGCCAACCCTGCTCCGGATGCTCGACCGCTACCGGCGCAGGCTCCATGCAACCTTCGCACCACTGGAGACCACATCATGATTCGCAGAACCCTCGCACTGACGCTCATCGCCACACTGACCGCCATTCCGGCCGCCAACGCCGCCGACGGCGGCGCGTACCTCGCCTCGCGGCTGACTCCGTCCGGCGGCTTCGCCGAGCCCGGCGGCCAGGCATCCGTGGGACTCACGCAGTGGACGGTCATGGCGCTGAAGGCAGCCGACCGTAATCCGGCCACGATGAAGCGCTCCGGGGGTCACACTCCCGTCTATTACCTCGCCAGGCGGGCCTCGAAGTGGCGCGACGCGTTCCAGGTCGAGCGCGGCATCCTCTCGGTGGTGGCGCTGGGCCAGAATCCGCGCAACTTTGCCGGAATCGACCTCGTCAGGAAGCTCCAGGCGAAGGTTGCCAAGTCCGGCAAGATCGGCAAGTACGCGAACTCGACCTACTGGGGCGTGCTTGCCCTCAAGGCCGCTGGTGCTCGCGTCCCTCGCAGATCACTGAACTTCATCCGCGATGCGCAACGGTCATCGGGCGGCTTTGGGTATTCCAGCTCGAGTGCCCCCGATTCGAACGACACCGCCGCCGCCGTGATGGCGTTGCGCGCCGGCCGCATCCCCTGCAGCTGGCGGGTGATCGAGAAGGCATACGACTACATGGAGACGCTGCACAACGGGGACGGCGGTTACTCCCTCGGGGCATCGAGCGGATCTGACAGTCAATCCACGGGCTGGGTCATGCAGGCTCGCATCAAGTGCGACCGCCCGAACACCGCGGCGATCAACTATCTCCGCGACCGGCAGCGGCCGAACGGCTCGTTCGAGTATCGCGCCGGGCTCGTTCAGACCCCGGTCTGGGTGACCGCACAGGTCGTGCCGGGAATACGGGGCCGTTCTTATCCGATCCGCTGACGCCATGCGCGGGACGGAACGGGCAAGCCGCCGCGTAGACGCTGCATGCCGGCAGTGCTGTGCTGTTGCATCCTCTGCCTGATCGTTTCGGGATGTCGATCGTCAAGCGGTGGCGGATCGCCGAACCAGAAGCCGGCGAATGTCGCGTTCGGCGAAGGACGGGCGGCGAACGGGATGATCATCGACGCCGTGTCGGGGCAGCCGCTGGCCGCAGTCGATGCGAACGGGCCGATCACGTCTGCGGTGTCCGATGGCGCCGGCGGTTGGTTCATCGCCGGGGGGTTCACGATGGTGGACGGGCGTGCCAGGGCAAACCTGGCGCATGTGGGCGCTGACGGTTCGCTGGACGCCGGCTGGCGCGGCCCAGAACTTGGCCGCTCCGCGGCATTGGTGTTCATATCGGTGGCGCGAGCTGGTCCGCGGGTGTTCTTGGCCGGCGGGTTCGACGTGTCGGGACGGCGCCGGCCTGGAGTCGTGGCGCTGCGCGCATCCAACGGATCGCTGGATTCCACCTGGACAACGCCGCGCAACTGCTACAACGGCGCATGGGCTGCGAAGGCCAGCGATGGACGAGTCTGGGTTGCCACGGCGTGCGGTGCACCGCCCTGTCTCGTCGCCGTGTCCGCTTCGACCGGGGATCCGACGCCGTGGTCGGCGAGGATCGAGGCGATCGGCGAGATCGGATGCGTCAACGACATGACGATCGAGGGGAACACCGTGTTCTTCACGGGCGGGTTCACGGCCGCAGGGGGCAGACCGCGAAACGGCATCGCCGCCACCCGAGCCTCGGACGGACAGGTGCTGACGAGCTTCGCTCCAACGGGGTCGTGCGCACACCTCGGCCACGCCATCGCTGCGGCAAACGGGCGAGTCTTCGTCGGCGGCGACGGCTGCCCGATCGCGGCCTTCGAATCCAGCAGCGGCGACCAGGCCTGGGCGTGGCCGAGGCGGGCAAACGCGACCGCGGCCGCCGTGCTCACAGCGGGCGGGCGAGTCTACGTCGGCGGGGCGTTCACACAGCTGGCCGGCATCGCAGCGAACGGCCTCGTCGCCCTCGACCAGCGGACCGGGAAGCCTGCAGCGACATGGCATCCATATCCCACCACGCAGGTCTTTTCACTCACGGCATCGGGCGGCCGCATCCTCGTCGGCGCCCGCTAGCCCAGTAACCAGAACGCCACGCCCACCATGAAGTAGATCACCAACAGCTGGAGACCCTCCATCCAGTTGGTGTCTCCACCGCGGGCCACCTGTGCCGAGGCGATCGCCGCTGCGCCCAGCGCCGCCAGTTCGAGCGGGCCGAAGACGAGGGTGACCGGATCGCCGATCATCAGGCTGGCGAATACGGCGATGGCACTTGCCAGCATGCCGACCTGGATGCCCGACCCGAAGGCGATGCCCATCGCGAAGTCGACGCGGTTGTTGAAGGCCAGCTTGACCGCCGAAAAGTGCTCCGCGACGTTGCCGACAAAGGGAACGACGATCAAGCCGATGAACTCGCGAGGCACTCCCCACGCTTCGATCGTGGGCTCGATCGAGTGGACCAGCACCTCAGAGACGACGCCCGTGGCGATCGCGGTGGCGACCAGCAGCACAATCGCCGTCGTCCGGCTCCAGTGCATCATCCCCGCTTCGTCTGTGAAGTGCAGGCCCGGCGTCTTGAACGTGAAGTACAGGTAGGCGAGGTAGCAGAGCAGGAGCACACCCGCCGTCCAGTACGACAGGGTTTCGACGGCGGACGTCGATGGCTGGAGCTGGTGGAACAGTGTCGGGATGCCGAGCAGGACCACCAGCAGAACGAGCATCGACGCATTCGTGCTCGCGAGTTTCTCGTTGAAGATCTGCGTGCCGTTTCGCCAGCCGCCCAGCAACAGTGAGAGACCGAGGATCAGTGCGATGTTGCCGATCACCGAGCCGATGATCGACGCGCGGGCGATGTCGTCCAGGCCGGCCTGGATCGCCAGCACGAGGATGACGACCTCCGGCAGGTTGCCGAAGCTCGCGTTGAGCAGCGCGGATGTACGGGGCCCGGCGGATTCGCCGGCCTGCTCGGTCGCCAGGCCAAGTGCCCACGCAAGACCCGCGACGGCGAACGCTGCGACGATGAAGACCACCTGGCCGGCCACGTCGGCGATGCGCATGGCGAGCGCCACGGCGGCCAGGCCGAAGATCACCGCGATGATCAGCTTGTGTCTGTTGCTCACCGGTCACACACCGCCATTGCCGCGATTCCGTCTGCCACCACGAGTTGCGCCCTTCCCGCCAGGAGGATCCAAAACACGCTGCGCGACACCGATCACGCACTGATCGGCGATCGCCCATTACCGCCGCGGATGCTACCGCGCCGCCACAACCAGCTTGGCCGGTGAGTTCGCGCTCACCCACTGTCCACGCGGACCGCCGTCGTAGTGCCACCGGACGACCCACCGGCCCGGCCGGGAAAGCGTGACATCGGACCGGTACCGGCCCGAGAGACGGACGGCCGCCGGGCCGAGGCGGATCCAACGCCCACCCGAGGCCGGACGGGCCTGTGCCATCAACGGGCGTCGATAAAGGACGCCGAGCGTCCGGCCACCGAGACGGAACGGCACGCCCGCAACCGCTCTGTAGGAGCCGTCCTGGCGAGGGAGCCCGACGGCCGTGGAAAGCGGCGGTCGCACGAAGACCTTGAATCCGCCGGCGATCGACGGGCTCAGCCTATGGGATCCGAGGAAGACGACACGCCAGGTCAATCGGCGGACGATCTGCCGGCCGAGCGTGACCGACCACCGCCCGTCTGCATCGGTCGTGCGGTGCCATTCCCGGATGCCGAGAAGATCACCGCCCTGGAGGTAGACACGCTGTCCGGCCACCGGCTGTCCCCCGGCGCCGAGCAGCCGCCCACGGAATCGCACCTTCTCGCCGTAGCGGATGACGACATTCCGGCGCGGTGTCGCGGTGACCCGTGACTCGCCGATCGAGATCACCGACGGCAGGTGGGAGGCCAGGGCCCTGGCCAGGCGATGCGCCCGCACAGATCCCGCGCCGGTGACCATGTCGTAGCCCGGAGCGGCCGGATAGCGGCCTGCCCCGCCGATGTCGTTGCTCCCACGGACGATGTCTCGGAACATCGGCCGGTTCGTGCGCAGCTGCCGGTACAGGAACGGATTCGCGAAGCCGAGCCGGGAGCCGCCGTGCGCACGGCTGTACTCGTTCGCCGCCGCCACGATCCCGGCCAGGAGCGGCGCGGCGGCACTGGTGCCGCCGAACGTTGTCCACCCAGCACGTCCACACACAGCCGTCGTGCAGTAGACCGGGTAGCCGTGGTCAGCGGGAGACGCGTGCATGGCGACGTCGGGCACCTGACGCTGCCCGTTCGAGAAGCGGCTGCGCACTCCGGGGCCGAACTGCCACGGCGGGCGCGGCCAGAATCGCGACAGGCCACCGCCGGATGCGCCGAAGAAGTCGTTCCAGGCCACCTCATGCCCGGGCCCCGGCCGGCCGAGGCGCAGGTCCGTGCCGCCCACTCCGGTTGCGAACGGCTGCGCCGCCGGGTCGTCGACGGCCACGATCGGGAACCCGAAGCAGTCGAACGAGCCCGTGTCGCCGGACGCAGCAAGCACCGTGATGCCGGCGACGGCCGCAAGCTGAAGCGCTGCGTTCGTGGCCGCGATGCGGCTGGGCGAAAGCGCCGGCTCGCAGAGGCCCCAGCTGATGCTGATGATCCGCACGCCCGTGGTCGGAGCATCGCGCACGATCTGGTTCAGCACCCCTGCGATCGTCCCCACAGGGGGCGCGATGTAAACGTACGCAGCGTCGAGCCCAGGAGCGGCAGCGATGGCGGTCTCGACGTCGAGGGCAACCTCGTCGGACCCGCTCAGCGTGGTGGTTCCCGGCCCGACGGCGACGTCGGTGACGGGAACGGACAGGCCGAAGCACGACTTGAACCGCGCAACGTCGCTGCGCTTGTAGTTCGAGAACTCCACCAGAGCAACACGTTCTCCGGTGCCGTCGAACCCTGCTTTCAGCAGCGAGTTGTGGTGATAGCCGCCCGGCAATCCGAACTGGCGCGGCATGTAGGCCCGCAACCGGGCGGGCCCGGGACAGCTGGGTACGACGGCCGCCGCCTGAGCCGGGCTGCGAAGCGGGCGAAGCCGCCGCGATGTGTCGAGACCCTCGACATCGAGGATCAGCGGTGCAATCGCGGAGGGGGGTCGCGGCTTGCCGGCCGGCCTGATCGCCCGCGCACCCTCACGGGTCCGCGCATGCACCAGGGAGACGCGAAACGCGCGCCGCGCCTGCGCAGCTGTCCCCTCGAACCGCATCGACAGGCCCGCCAAGCCGACCTCGCGCAGACCGGCCCGCGCCATCTCCGACCGGATTCGCGCGAGCTGCCGGTCGGTCGGTAGGAACATCTGGCTGACCAGCCGCGCGGGAAGCGGCAGCCGCGCACTCGAGGCGGCGGCGAGCCGTTCGAGGAGGCCGGCATTCCTCGGCCGCAGCTGCAGTGTCACCGTCAGCTTCGTGTCTGCAGCCAGCGGCGCCTCGGGCCGTGCATCAGCCGCTCGAGCAGCGTCAGGCACAGCGAGCGCTGCACCAAGCAGTGCCAGCGTGATCAGGGCTGGGAGCGGAGCCTGCATCGGGTGCGCACAACCTACCCGGTTATGGACGTGCCAAGGGTCACTCCGCGAAGGCACCCATGCGCACGAACTTCTCCCGGCGCATCCTGCGGCGCTCGGCTGAGGGCATGGTGCCGAGGAACTCCAGCTCGGCGGCAACCGCGTCGGCGAGCAGCTCACTCGCCTTTCCATGGTCGCGGTGGGCTCCGCCAGACGGCTCAGGGATGATCGCGTCGACCACACCAAGCGCCAGACAGGCCTCAGATGTGGGGCGAAGGGCCATCGCCGCCCGCTTGGCCTCGCCGGCGTCCTTCCACAGGATGGCTGCGCAGCCCTCCGGCGAGATCACGGTGTAGATCGTGTTCTGCTGCATCAGAACGCGGTCAGCGATCCCGATCGCCAGCGCACCGCCGGAGCTGCCCTCGCCGATCACGCACGCCACCACCGGCACGTTCAGCCCCATCAACATCAGCTGCGAGCGCGCGATGGCACCCGATTGGCCGCGCTGCTCGGCGCCGACGCCGGGATAGGCGCCGGGGGTATCGATCAACGTCACGACCGGGAAGCCGAGCCGGTTTGCAAGCTCGAAGACGCGCATCGCCTTGCGGTACCCCTCGGGCCGCGGCATTCCGAAGTTGCGATACGTACGCTCCTTGAGATCCCGGCCCTTCTGATGGCCCACAAACGCCACCGACTGGCCGCGAAACGACCCGATCCCGGCGACGATGGCGGGGTCGTCACCCTCCGCGCGGTCTCCGTGCAGCTCGACGAAGTCGTCGCAGATCCGGTTCAGGTAGTCCAGCGTGTACGGGCGATCCTGGTGCCTGGCCAGTTCGACCGCATGCCAAGCATCGCGCTCGGCGGCGCGCCTGCGAAGGAAGCCAAGTCGTTCAGCCGCCGTCACGTTCCGGCATCAGACCGCCCAGGCGGCGCCGCGCGCCGCCCAGGATTCGGCCAACGGCGCGCTGGGCGCCCAGGTCGGGGAGCAGAGGTGTGCGGCGGTACGGCGTGCCACCGGCAAGCAGCCAGGCCACCCGTGCCACCGTCTCGCGAAGCTCGCCGCGAGGGATGATCATGTCGACGTGCCCGTGCCGGTAGTTGGACTCGGCCAGGCCGAAGTCGTCGGGAATGTTCTCGCGCGTCGTCTGGCGCACGACTCGCGGGCCGGAGAACGACAGCAGCGCGCCCGGCTCGGCGATGATGACGTCGCCGAGCGCAGCGAAGCTCGCCGCCACACCGCCCGTGGTGGGATGCGCTAGCACCGACACGTAGGGCAGCCCGGCCTCCCGCAGCTCCTCGATCGCCGCGACCGTCTTCGCCATCTGCATCAGGGCAAGGACACCCTCCTGCATCCGGGCGCCGCCCGACGCCGACACGGTCACGAGGGGGGCGCGCCGCTCGACCGCGAGCTCGACGGCGCGAAACAGCTTCTCCCCCACCACCGACCCCATGCTGCCGCCCAGGAAGGTGAAGTCCATGACCGCCAATGCCACCGGCAGCTCGCCGATCTCGGCTCCACCGACCAGCACTGCGTCGCGCAGGCCGGTCTGCCGCTCAGCAGCTACGAGACGCTCGGGATAGGGCTTGGTGTCGGTGAACTCGAGCGGATCGGCCGAGCGCAGGTCGCGCGCGATCTCGTTCCATGTGCCCTCGTCGACCAGCTGAACGATCCGTTCGCGCGCCGTGACCGGGAAGTGATGGCCGCAGTGGGCGCACACCCGCAGGTTCGCCACCATCTCCTCTTCGCGGTAGTGGGAGCCGCACCCAGGACAGGTGTTGCGGGTGCGTGCGGCCTCGGACTCGAGCTCTCCGTCCTGCTCTCCCACGCGGCTGATGTCGACGCTGATCTCTTTTGCCACTTCTAGGCACGTCCGACGCGCCGGAGTCGCGGTTGGTTGCGGGCGCTACTGGTCGTCCCAGCGGCGCAGCACGAGGACGGCGTTGTGCCCGCCAAAGCCGAACGAGTTGGTCAGCGCCACATCGACCTCGGCCTCGCGCCCGACGTTCGGGATGTAGTCGAGGTCGCAGTCGGGGTCGGGATCGGTCTGATTGATCGTCGGCGGTAGGTAGCTGTCGCGCATCGCGAGCACGGTGATGATCGTCTCGAGGGCCCCGGCAGCACCGAGCAGATGACCGGTCTCGCTCTTCGTCGACGACACCGGGACCTGGTATGCGCGCTCCTCGCCCAGCGCCAGCTTCAGGGCCCGGGTCTCGGCGGCATCCCCGGCCGGGGTCGATGTCCCATGGGCGTTGACGTAGCCGATCTCGTCAGGCGTCACGCCGGCGTCCTTCATCGCGTTGCGCATCGCCCGGGACGGGTTGGCGCCGACCGGGTCGGGCTCGGTGACGTGATGCGCATCCGACGACATGCCGTACCCGGCCACCTCGGCGTAGATCTTGGCGCCGCGCGCCCGCGCCCGTTCCAGCTCCTCGAGCACCAGCACGGCGCCGCCTTCGGCCAGGATGAACCCGTCGCGACCGCCGTCGAAGGGCCGGCTCGCCGCCTGCGGGTCGTCGTTACGGCGCGACAGAGCTCGCATGGTGCCGAACCCTCCCAGCCCGAGTGGCACGATCGGCGCCTCCACGCCGCCCGCGAGCATCGCGTCGGCCATGCCGCTGCGGATGTACATCGTGGCGTTGCCGAGGGACATCGCCGACGCCGCACACGCCGTGCACTCCGTGGTGAGCGGCCCGCGCGTACCCAGCCGCATCGAGATCTCGGCGGCGCCCATGTTCGGGATCAGCGCGGTCACCCAGAACGGATTCAGGCGGTCCGGGCCCTCCGAGAACAGCTTGGCGTGCGCCACCTCCTGGGTCTTCAGCCCGCCGATGCCTGTGCCCATGGAGCACCCGATGCGATCCGCATCGGCGCTGATGTCGATGCCTGCGTCAGCCACAGCCTGCGTCGCTGCGGCAACGGCGAAATGCGCGAAGCGGTCGGTGCGCCTCACGGCCCGCCGCTCCATGTACTGCTCGGCGTCGAAGTCCGTGATCTGGCCCGCGATGCGGATGTTGCCGTCGTAGCCCTCGACCGTGGAGACACCGGAGCGCCCCTCGCGGACGTTCTTCCAGGTCTCCTCGGCGGTCGGTCCGCACGGAGTGACCGCGCCGATGCCCGTGATCACGACCCGCCGCCTGCCGTTCTGCTCGCTCATATCCCCAATCCTCCGTCGACCGCCAGCACATCGCCGGTGACGAACGCCGCTGCGTCGGAAGCCAGGAAGCGTACAGCCCGGGCAACGTCGGCCGGGTCGCCAAGGCGGCCCAGCGGAGTGTTGGCAAGGATGGCATCACGAGCCTGTTCCGGCAACGCGCCCGTCAGCTCGGTGGCGATGTATCCCGGCGCGATCGCGTTCACCCGGATGCCGCGGCCGCCGAGCTCCTTGGCAAGTGCCTTTGTGAGCCCGATCAGGCCGGCCTTCGAGGCCGCGTAGTTCGACTGTCCGGCATTGCCGTGAACGCCGACGATCGAGCTGATGTTCACGATCGCACCCTTGCGGCGTTTCAGCATCGGCCGCGATACCGCCTTGGACGTGAAGAAGGCGCCGCCCAGGTTGGTGTCGATCACGTCCCGCCAGTCCTGCTCCGAGAGCCGCATGATGAGGTCGTCGCGCGTGATGCCGGCGTTGTTCACCAGCACGTCGATCGGCCCGATGTCGCGCTCCACAGCCTCCACCAGCGCAGCGGCGCCGTCAGCGGTCGAGACGTCGCCCTGGACGGCATGCGCCGTACCCCCCGCAGCCTCGACCGCCCGGCACACCTCGGCGGCCGCGTCGGCGTTGCTGGCGTAGTTCACCGCCAGGGTCGCTCCCGCGGCGCCGAGCTCTTCGCAGATCGCGGCGCCGATCCCCCGCGACCCACCGGTGACAAGTGCAATCCGTCCGGCCAGCTCAGGCATTTGCAAGCCTCGCTTCGGCGGCCTGGACGTCGTCGGCCGTGCCGATCGAGAGGGTGGTGACCGAGTCGTCGATGCGCCGCACGAGCCCGGCCAGGACGTTGCCCGAGCCCAGCTCGACGAATGTCCGCACGCCGTCGGCCACAAGCGCCTGCACCGCCTGGGTGAACCGCACCGGCGCCGTCAGCTGCTCGAGCAGCAGGCCGGGCACGCGGTCGACCGTCTCGGGAGCGCTCGAGACCGTGCTCATGAACGTCGTCGACAGCGGGCCGAATGACACGGCGTCGAGGGCGGGCTTCAACCGCTCGCCGGCGTCGGCCATCAGCGGGCTGTGGAACGCACCGGAGACGCGCAGGCGGATCGCCTTGGCGCCGAGCTCCCGAGCGCGGTCGCACACGACCATGACGCCTTCGTCGCGGCCGGAGATGACCAGCTGGCCGGGGCAGTTGTAGTTGGCAGGCCACACCTCGTCCGCCTCGGCGCAGAGCGCTTCCACCTGCTCGTCGGGTAGGCCGAGCACGGCCGCCATCGATCCACCGGCCTTCGACTGAGCCGTCGCCAGCCCGCGCTCCCGCACCAAGCGGATGACGTCGGAGACGCTGACCGTACCGGCTGCTGCCAGGGCGGCGTACTCGCCGACGCTGTGGCCGACGACCACATCGGGCGAAAGACCCGTGCGCTCCTTTACCGCCGCCAGCGCAGCGAGCGACGTGGCCACGAGCGCCGGCTGCGTCGTCTCCGTCTGCGACAGCTCTTCGAGCGGCCCGTCGAAGCACACCGGCCGCAGGTCGAAGCCCAGGCGCTCCGAGGCGTCGTCGAACACCGCGGCCGACTCGGGAAAGGTCGCGACCAGCTCGCGCCCCATGCCGACCCGCTGGCTGCCCTGTCCCGGGAAGCAGAATGCGACTTTGCTCACGGCTGCTCCTTCGTCCATTCCATTACGCACGAGCCCCATGCGAGCCCGCCGCCGAAGCCGACCATCAGCACCCGGTCGCCGCGGCGAATGCGCCCCTCCCGCCACGCCTCGTCGAGGCAGATCGGAATGGAGGCCGCCGAGGTGTTCCCGTAGCGCTCGACGTTGGTGAACACCTTGCTCTCGTCGAGCCCAAGCCGCTTGGCGGCGTGGTCGATGATCCGCTTGTTGGCCTGGTGCGGCACGAAGACGTCGACGTCGTCCACCGTCAGGCCGGCCACCTCGAGGCAGCGTTCGGCCGACTCGACGACCACGCGAGTGGCGAACTTGTAGACCTCCGGGCCGTTCATCTGCACGTACGGGCCCTCAGGGTTGACCTCGTTATGCCCGGCGGCCGCCACCGAGAGCAGTGACCCGCCGCTGCCATCGGAGCCGAGATCGAAGCCCAGCATGCCGCGCGTGCCATCCCGCCGAAGCACGACGGCGCCGGCGCCGTCGCCGAACAGCACGCATGTCGAGCGGTCGTTCCAGTCGAGCAGCCGCGAGAACACCTCCGTGCCGACGACCAGCGCGGTGTCCGCGAATCCGGCCGCCAGCTGGGCGTACGCCTGACCGAGCGCGTAGATGAAGCCGGTGCACGCGGCGGACAGGTCGTACCCGGCCACGTCGCCGGCGCCGATCCGCTCGCCTATCAGCGATGCGGTTGCGGGAAAGTAGTAATCGGGGCTCGCGGTGGCGCACACGATCGTGTCGATCTCGGTCGGGTCGATGCCGGCGCTCTCCACCGCCAGGCGCGCGGCAGCGGCGCCGAGACCGGCCGACGACTCGGTCGGGCCCGCGATGCGACGCTCGCGGATCCCCGTTCGCTGGGCGATCCACTCGTCGTTGGTGTCGACCATCGACGCGAGCTCGTCGTTCGTCATCACCCGCTCCGGGGCGTACGAGCCGATGCCGAGCAGCGTCACCTGCTCGCGACACGCGGCGATCACTGGGCGAGCTCCGTCAGCGCGAACGTCAGCGCCGCCCGGCAGCACAGCTCGCCATCGACCGACGCCGTCGCGTCGGCCTTCCCGATCGGGCCGCGCAGGCGGTTGATGCGACAGTCGAGCGTGAGAACGTCGCCCGGTGTGACGATGCGCTTGAAGCGAACGTCGTCGATGCCGGCAAACAGCGCGAGCTTGCCCTGGAAGTCCGGGTGGGAGAGCCCGCACACCGCCCCCACCTGAGCCAGCGCCTCCACCTGCAGGACGCCCGGCATGATCGGCCGACCCGGAAAGTGGCCGCGCAGATACCACGCGTCTGCAGCGACGTGATAGCGGCCCACGGCATGCTCACCGGGCACGAGCTCGAGGATCTCGTCCACCAGCAGAAACGGCTCGCGATGGGGGATGATCGCCTCGATGCCTGCTCGATCGAGCGGCAGGGCGATGGCATCGGTCACGCTGAGACCACCTCGGCGGTGGGCTCCAGCGCGCGGCGCATCCGAGCACGGCCGCGATGTGCGTGGCACTTCACCGTGCCCACCGGCATGGCGAGCACCTGCGCGATCTCCTCGTAGGACAGCGACAGCACGTCCTTCATCACCATCACGTTTCGCTGGTCATGCGACAGGCCGCCCATCTCCCTGGCAAGGGTGCGGCGCTGCTCACGTTGAAGCGCGAGGTCGTGCGGCGACACGGCAGAGGCGAGCTCGGGGGCCGCCTCCAGCGGCTGGTGCCGGCGCCGGCGCTGCCGCTCGCCGAGGTCGCGGCAGGTGTTGGCAACCAGGCTGTAGAGCCAGGTGGCGAACCGCGACTCGCCGCGGAACTGATCGATTCGGGTCAACACCTTCGCGAGCGCCTCCTGGGCTGCGTCTTCGGCGTCCTGCGGATCGTCGAGCAGGTACGCAGCCAGGCGCCGGACGCTTGGGGCATGCCGTTCGACGAGCGCCTCCAGCGCTCCGCGATCGCCGTCCTTGACCCGAACGACCAGCACCACATCCGAGAGTGCGGCATACGCCGGCTCGTCGCGTACCCCATGTCGCAGCGTCAGACGAGCCTCGACCCGTTTCGGTTGCGGGAACATGGGAGCCTATTGTACGGAATCGCCCTGACTGCCGAGCAGATCGAACCGCGGCTGCGCGGCCGCTTCGGCCGCCCGTACGTATGGCGGACGGTCTGCGCCTCGACGCAGGACCTCGCCCGCGGCCTGCCGGAGGGCGGCGTGGCTGCCTGCGACGAGCAGACGGCGGGACGAGGGCGCATGGGACGTCCGTGGCGCTCGCCGCCCGGCCTGGGACTGCTGTTCTCGCTTGCCCTCGAGCCCACGACACCTCCCGAGCGGCTCGCGGCCTTCTCACTCGTCGCCGCCGAGGCCGTGTGCGTGGCCTGCGATCCGCGCGCAGCCGTACGCTGGCCAAACGACGTCGTGATCGACGGCCGCAAGCTGGCCGGCGTGCTGCCAGAGCTACGTGACGGCAAGCTCGTGCTCGGCGTGGGAGTGAACGTCAACCACGGTCTTGATGACCTGCCCGGCGACGCGCGTGTCACCCCCACGTCTCTCCTGATCGAGCGCGGTGAGCCTGTCGACCGCGCCGGACTGCTCATCGACCTCCTGGTGGCGCTGGAACGGCGCTACGACGCGTTCGAACGCGACGGCTTCAGAGGGCTCGAACGCGATGAGCTGCGCGGCCGTCACGTGGCGCTCGCCGATGGCACGGCGGGAATCGCCGATGGCGTCGATGAGGCCGGGCGGCTGGTGGTGGCAGGGCGGCCGTTCACCTCGGCTGAGGTCGAACGGGTGGACGTCGCTACTCGCGAATGACGGCCCGGGACGACTCGACCGTCATCGCCTGGGGATACGTCACCCGGACGCGCATCGACACCCCGCCGCCGCCCCACTGGCCGAACGTGCCGCCGGTCTTCGGGCGCAGCGCAAGGCAGCTGCGATTGGCGACGACGTCGCACCTGCCCGCGACGACCCACTGGTCGGACGCGAAGTCCCAGATCTCGACGGTGGCCTCGGCCCCGCCGCTGCTCATGGTGAAGCTGCCGCCGACATGCCCTGCCGCGTTCCATTGCGCCTGCGTCAGCTCGACCCGGTTGGTGGTCCAGAAGCTCGATGGCGTGCCGTCGACGTGGAGCCGGTCGCCGTCCTTCGCCTGCAGGCTGTCCACAGTGCCCGCCGTGATCGTCGAGCCGTCGACCGTCAGCGGCACCCCGGCCACGGCCCACGGATTGAGGTCGCCGATCGGCCACGAAACCGAGCGGGCACCTCGCGACGCCAGTGTCCAGCGGTAGCTCCCCCTCGGCAACACCGCCGCGGTGCCCTTCCACGTCCAGTCGACCCGGTCGTTCCTGCCGGTGCGCGTTGCGAGAATCCCGTTCGGGCCGCGCACGGTGAGCGTCCAGTTCGCGACGTGCGAGAGCCTCGCCTTGAAGCGCAGCGGCTCGATTGCTCCAGGCGAGAGACGCCGCAGGTCACGCTCCACCTGCGGGCTGTAGATCTTGGGCAGCCCGGTCTTCCGTGCTCCCTCGGCGATCCGCGGGAGCAGTGCATACAGCGCGGCGCCGGGGCAGGACGTCGCGCCCGTGTCACGGTGACCCGAGACGGTGCGCAGCCGCACCCTGGCTCCGGGCGGGAACCGCTCATTTCCCGCCGTTACCATCACAGTCCGTTTGGTTGGATCGACGTGCGCAACGTCGAGCCGCCAGGCGATCAGGTTGCGCAACGCACGCCGTGCGGCATTGGTCGGCGGAGAGGACGTGAAGTTGCCGATCACGGCGATGCCGGAGCTCCCCGTGTTGAAGCCGCGCGCGTGGGCGCCGACGACCGGCGTGGTGATCCCGCCCCAACGGCCCTCGAAGACCTGGCCACAGCGGTCGATGAGGAAGTTGTAGCCAATGTCGTCCCACCCGTTCGTCTTCACGTGGTAGGCGTAGATCCCGCGCACGATGCGGGCGGAGTCGCGGCAGGAGTAGACGCTCGCCGTGTCGGTGTGGTGAACGTGAACCATCTTCACCGCCGGCGCGATCTCCGGATCGTCGCGGCGGATGCGCTCATCCGCCTTCCATCCTGCGCGCGTGATGATCGCCGGCCGCGACGTCCGGGCGAGCGCGGGCGACGCCGTCACCGCGTCGACCCGCGGCGAGCTGATGAAGCTGAGCCGGATCCGGCGTGCGGTGCCAGGCCCCGCGCGGCGAAGCTGTACCGTCGTGGCTGCGCCGGTCCACACGGGAGCCTCATTGCTCGCCGCGACCCACCGAGTCCACCGGCCATCCACGCGGTGAGCGCGCAGCTCGAGCCCCGCGGTGCCCTGCCAGCGCACGCCGGCGAGCTGGAACGCGCGCGGCGCCCGGGACGCCGACGGCAGCGCGTGCGCGTGGATGCGCACCGTTTCGATCCGCACCGGCGCGGTTTCCGCATGTGCGAGATCGGCGTTCGCCAGCAAGATTGCTGCCGGCGCGAGCAGCGCGACGACAAGCCGTCGAATGATGTCCTCCTGTTCGCCCACCGGACAGGACCTTCGGCGCCATCCTAGCGTCTCCCCCACATTCCACCTGCACCGGGGCCGATATCATGGCTGTGGGGTGATCCGACTTCGTGCTTTGCCGGCGCTGGTCGCGGCCCTTGCGGCCGTTGGCGTCTGGACGTCTCAATCACCGGCCGCCGACAACCGGCCGCTGGTGCTCGCGATCACACTCGACAGCGAGATCAACCCCGTCTCGGCAAGCTTCGTGAAGGACTCGGTCGAACGGGCCGAGGATCGTCACGCTGCCGCGTTGGTGATCCTGCTCGACACCCCTGGCGGCCTGTCCACGTCGATGGACGACATCGTCAAGGCTGAGCTGGCCTCCAACGTTCCGGTGATCGTCTACGTCTCCCCCGAAGGGGCTCGCGCCGCGTCCGCCGGGGTCTACATCACGATGGCCGCCGATCTGGCCGCGATGGCGCCGAACACCAACATCGGGTCAGCCACACCGATCTCCTCCACCGGAGACAACCTCGACTCCGACCTGCGCAGAAAGGTGCTGAACGACGCGGAGGCCAGGATCAAGGCGCTCGCACAGTCCCACGGACGGAACGCGGAGCAGGCGGTGCTCACGGTGCGCGAGGCGACGAACTACACCGCCGACGAGGCCGTGCAGAGCGGTCTGGTCGACAAGCTCGCACCCGACCTGCCGACGCTGCTCGAGGAGATCGACGGCACCGAGACCCGCGGCACAAAGCACCTGGTCTTCCACACCGCGGACGCACAGATCGTCAACGAGGACATGCCGTTCACGCTCAAGCTGCTGAACATCCTGATCAATCCGAACCTGCTGTTCCTGCTGTTCCTGCTCGGCATCGGAGGGCTCGGCTACGAGATCTTCCACCCCGGCGTGATCCTTCCGGGGACGGTGGGCGCGGTGTCGCTGGTTCTGGCGCTGTTCGGGTTCTCGATTGTCCCCATCAACTGGGCCGGCATCGCCCTGATCGTGTTCGGAGTCGCCTTGCTGATCGCGGAGGGCTTCGTCGTCAGCGGCGGGCTTCTGGGGGTGTCCGGCATCATCGCCCTGTCTGCCGGCGGCCTGCTCCTGTTCCGGACGCCCGGATCCGAGATGAGCGTCTCGCCCTACGTGGTCGTCACCATTGCGGTGCTGTTCGGCGCCGCCCTGGCGACCATCGCGACGAAGGTGCTCGCCGCGCGAAAGCAACCTGTGTCGCCGGCCGCAGCCGGCCTCGCCGGGCTGCTTGGGCAGCGAGCAGTCGTGCGCACACCACTGGCGCCGCGCGGGCAGGTGTTCATCGATGGGGCGCTGTGGGAAGCTGAAGCCGACGACGGCCAGGCCGGCGTCGGTGACACGGTGATCGTGCGGCGCGTCGAGGGCCTGACGCTGCACGTCGAGCCCACCGGGCCCGAACAATCTTCGGAGGGAGCGCTCTCGTGATCGTCCTCATCGTCCTCGGAATCATCCTCGTCTTCGTCATCGTCATCCTGGCGAACTCCGTCCGCGTGCTGCGCGAATACGAGCGCGGCGTCGTCTTCCGGCTCGGCCGTCTCCTGGGCGACCCGAAAGGGCCGGGCCTGTTCCTGCTGATCCCGATCGTCGACAAGATGGTCAAGACCGATCTGCGCGTCGTCACGCTCGTGATCCCACCCCAGGAGGTGATCACCCGCGACAACGTGCCCGTCCGCGTCAATGCGGTCGCCTACTTCCAGGTCGTCGATCCGACCGCGTCGGTCGTCAAGGTGGCCGACTTCTCGCTCGCGACGTCCCAGATCTCTCAGACGACGCTCCGCGCCGTGCTGGGCCAGCACATGCTCGACGAGCTCCTGTCGGAGCGCGACAAGATCAACCAGATCCTGCAGCGGATCATCGACGAGCAGACCGCCCCCTGGGGTATCAAGGTCAACATCGTCGAGGTGCGCGACGTCGAGATCCCGAGCGGCATGCAGCGAGCCATGGCCCGGCAGGCCGAGGCCGAGCGCGAGCGCCGCGCGAAGGTGATCGCCGCCGAGGGCGAGTTCCAGGCGTCGGCCAAGCTGACCGAGGCCGCGGCGGTGATCTCGGAACATCCGATCGCCCTGACGCTGCGCTACCTGCAGACCCTGCTCGAGATCGCGGGGCCCAACTCGAGCACGACGATCTTCCCGATCCCGCTCGAGCTGATCACCCCGTTCCTCGAGAAGCAGTTCAAGGACGCCGCGTCGCCGCTCCAGAAGGACGATGCGCAATAGCCCTACAGCGCAATCCACTGACGGGCGAGCAGGTGCTGATCGTCCCCGGCCGTGCGGGCCGGCCCGGAGCCATGGGACGGACCACCCGCACCGCGGATGCCGCCACCTGCCCGTTCTGCGAGGGGCACGAGCACCTCACCCCACCCGAGGTCGCCGCGTTCGGCCGCGACAGCGGGCCGCCGGACACGCCGGGGTGGAAGGTACGCGTCGTGCCCAACAAGTTCCCGGCATTTCCCGGCCAGGAGGTGGTGGTGCACGGCCCGGTCCACGTGACATCCATCGGAGATGTGGATACCGATGTTCTCCATACGGTGGTAACCGCATGGAGTGCCCGCCGTGGACATCACCGCGCGGCCGGTGCGCACTACCTCCTGATCGGCATCAACGAGGGCGCCGGCGCGGGCGCATCGCTCGAGCACTCACACTCACAGCTCGTCCCCTTCGACGCCATCCCGCCCGTCACGGAGCGGGAGCTCGAGGGATTCGCAGCAGGCTGCCCGCTGTGTGCGCCACCGGATCACGTGGTTCGCTCCCACGACGGGCTGGTGACCTTCTGCCCTCCGTGGAGCCGTATGCCGTATGAGACCTGGATCGCCCCCGCGGCGCACGAGCCACGCGCACCGCTCGACGCGGCACTCGCACATGCGCTGGCGGATGCGGTCTCCCGTCTACGAGCGCTGCTCGGGCCTGATCTGGCGTGGAACGCCGTCGTGCACGACGCACCGCTGACCGGCGATTATCCGCACCATCACTGGCATATCGAGCTCCTCCCACGGCTGACGGTCGCTGCCGCGGTCGAACTGGGCGCAGGCATCTGGGTCAACGTCGTCGAACCTGAGCGGGCCGCAAGGGAGCTCACCCACGTCGAGCGCTAGGAGGCGACGGAGCGCTGCTCGTCTGCTCGTGCCTTGAACTCCTGGGCGGCGGCGATCGCAGCCCCCAGGTTCAGGCCCTTGTCCTTCGCCTGCTTGATCAGCATCACAGTCTCGACCGCGTCCATGTCGTAGACCCGCTGCTTCTTGCCCTTCGTCGGGATGTCGCCCTTGGTCGTCCAGTAGTCCAGCTGCATCTTGGTGATGCCGGCGACAGCGCAAACCTGGCTCAGGTACAGCTCCAGGCGTGTCAGGCGCCCGGGGAGATCCACCGGTTCGAGAAGGTCCACCTGTCGCATGGGTTCGACACCTCTTTCGCGAGGACGGCGCAGATATGGTCGGAGCCCCACGGCTGGCGCCGTGCCGGTTGGACGCAGCTTCTTCGCAAACCACCCAATTCCTTCCATCATCCGCAAACGGACGCAGCCGAGGAGAGTGCCGCGGCGTTAGCTCTCGGACGGGGCTTCAGGCTCTGCGGATGCTTCGCCGTCGCCTTCGGACTGAGGCGCGAGGTCGGCTTCGTCCAGAGGCTCTTCCGGCGCGACCCCGTCCGGATCCGGCGTGTCGCCGTTCGGCGTCGCGGCCGGCTGCGGCTCGGTTACGCGTGCGATGCTGGAGACGTGGTCGCCTTCGCGCAGGTTCATCACGCGGACACCCTGCGTGGCCCGGCCCATGCGCGAGATCCCCTCGGCGCGGGTGCGAATCACCGTTCCGTCGTGCGAGATCAGCATCACCTCGTACCCGTCCTTCACGATCATGGCTCCCGCGAGGCGGCCGCGCGACTCGGTGTAGCGAATCGTGAGCACTCCCATCGTGCCGCGGCCCTTGGTCGGGTACTCGGCGACACGCGTGCGCTTGCCAAAGCCGTTCTCGGTCACGACGAGCAGATCCTGCTCGTCGCGCGCGATCTCGACGGCGATCACCTCATCACCGGAGCGCAAGCGCATGCCCCCGACGCCGGCGGTGTCGCGACCCATCGGGCGCACGTCCTGCTCGGAGAACCGCACAGCTGAGCCGTTGCGTGAAACCATCAACACCGCATCGTCACCGTCGGTGAGCTTGACGCCGATCAACTCATCGCCCTCGCGAACCTTGAGCGCCTTGATGCCGTCGGCCTTCAGCACGGTGTCGTAGGCCTTGAATTCCGTCTTCTTGACGATGCCGCCCTTCGTGGCGAAGAGCAGGTACTTGCCCTCCCCGTAGTTGCGCGTATCGATCACGGCCTTCACCGTCTCGTCCTGGCGCAGCGGCAGCACGTTCACGAGCGCACGGCCCTTGGACTGGCGGGTCCCGAGCGGCAGCTCGTGCACCTTCACGCGGTAGACCTTGCCCACCGAGGTGAAGAACAGCAAGTAGTCGTGCGTCGAGGCGACGAAAAGGTGCTGGATGTAGTCGCCTTCCTTCATATCCATGCCCATCACGCCCACGCCGCCGCGTCCCTGCGTCCGATACGTCGTCAACGGGAGCCGCTTGATGTAGCCACTTGCCGTGATGGAGATGACCATGTCCTCTTCGGCAATCAGCTGCTCGAGGTCGATTTCTCCTTCGGCTGCGATGATCTCGGTGCGCCGATCGTCGGCAAAACGGTCGCGGATCTCGGTCAGCTCCTCCTTGATCAGGGTGAGCAGCCGCTCTTCGTCGGCGAGAATCGCGCGCAGCTCGGCGATCCGCTCGAGCAGGTCGGCGTGCTCCTTCTGGATCCGGCGCCGCTCCAGCCCCGTCAGCGCACGCAGCCGGAGCTGCAGGATGGCCTCGGCCTGAATCTCGCTCAGGCCGAACCGCTCCATCAGCTGCGCCTGCGCCGAGGCCGCGTCGTCGGCGGCCCGGATCAGCGCGATCACCTCGTCGAGGTTGTCGAGCGCGATCAGGTAGCCCTCGAGCACATGGGCCTGCCGCTCGGCGCGGTCGAGCTCGAACTTGGTGCGCCGGGTGACGACTTCCTTCTGGTGCTCGACGTAGTACTGAAGCACCTGCTTCAGCGACAGCGTCCGCGGCGTGACACCGTCGACCAGGGCCACCATGTTGACGCCGAAGGTGCTCTGGAGCGCCGTGTGCTTGTAGAGCTTGTTCAGCACAACCTTGGGGATCGCATCGCGCTTCAGCTCGATGTAGATCCGCATGCCGGTGCGGTCGGACTCGTCGTTCAGCGCCGAGATCTCGGAGATCGTCTTCGACTCGACGAGGTCGGCGATCTTCTGGATCACTCCCTCGTCGCCGCCCTTGCGCACCATGTAGGGCAGCTCCGTGACGATCAGCGCGGTCTTGCCGCCCTTGACGTCCTCGGTGTGCACCTTGGCGCGCATGACGACGCGGCCGCGACCGGTCTCATAGGCCTCACGGATGCCCGAGATGCCCATGATCGTGCCCGCGGTCGGGAAATCCGGTCCCTTGATGTGCCGCATCAGGTCTTCGACGGTCGCATCCGGGTTGTCGATCAGCTCGATTGTTGCGTCGATCGTCTCGCCCAGGTTGTGCGGCGGGATGTTCGTCGCCATGCCGACGGCGATGCCGGATGAGCCGTTGCAGAGCAGGTTCGGGAACCGCGACGGCAGCACGATCGGCTCGCGCCGGCGCTCGTCGTAGTTCGGCCGGAAATCGACGGTGTCGGAGTCGATGTCACGCAACATCTCGACCGCCAGCGGGGCC
This sequence comes from Gaiellales bacterium, assembly GCA_033856675.1. Taxonomy (GTDB): domain Bacteria; phylum Actinomycetota; class Thermoleophilia; order Gaiellales; family JAICJC01; genus JAICYJ01. Next base: position 91,775 of record JAWVEN010000049.1, read on the forward strand.
AGGCGGCACTCGGTGTACCGCATCGCTGCGGCCGAGTAGCCGTCCTGGTTACCGAAGTTGCCCTGCCCGTCGACCAGCGGATAACGCAGCGAGAACCACTGCGCCATGCGCACGAGCGCGTCGTACGCGGCACTGTCGCCGTGCGGGTGGTACTTACCGAGCACGTCACCGACCACCGCCGCGCACTTCGAGTACGGGCGGCCCGGCTGCAGGCCGCTCTCGCTCATCGAGAACAGCACCCGCCGGTGGACGGGCTTGAGGCCGTCACGCACATCGGGCAGCGCACGTCCCACGATCACGCTCATGGCGTAATCGAGGTAACTCGACCGCATCTCCTCTGCGAGCTCGCGCTGCTCGACTCGGCCGCCGCCGAGTGCGTCCATGCTCATCTAGCGGTCACCAGCCTCAGACATCGAGGAACTTCACATCGTGTGCGTTGCGTTCGATGAAGTCGCGGCGCGGCTCGACGCGATCCCCCATCAGCATCGAGAACATCTCGTCAGCCGCTGCGGCGTCCTCAACCGACACCTGCTGCAGCACGCGGTTCTCGGGATTCATCGTGGTCTCCCAGAGCTGGATAGGGTTCATCTCGCCCAGGCCCTTGAAGCGCTGGAGGTTCAGGCCCTCCTTGGCCAGCTCGAGAATCGCCGGCCGCAGCTCCTCGAAGGTGTGCACCGGCTGCGACTTCTTGCCCATCTTCATCACGAATGGCGGGCGGCCGATCGTATCGACGAGACGCTCATGCGCGCCGCGCAGGCTGCGGTACGGCTGGCTCTGGAACAACGCCAAGGGGAGCTTCACGACGGACGACGAACCGGTCGAGATCTCCATCAGCTTGATGCGCAGGGCGTCGCCGTCGCGCCCCAGCACCTCGACGCGATGCCGGTCGTCGTCGCGCGCGTCCTCGCGAAGGAACTTCTCGACGTCATCCAGCGAGCTGATGTCCTGCTCGATCAGGCGGTGATCCTTGACGTAGTTGACCGCCGCGGTGCCGAACTGCTCCCGCAGCTTGCCGGCCCAGCCCTCATATTCCTTCAGGACGCGCTGAAAGCGCTGGAGACGGGCATCGGTGAGCTTCAGCAGCTCGCCGTCCCGGTCGTACAACTCGATGCGTCCCAGACGCTCCTGGAGCAGCCACTCCTCGAGCTGGTGCTCCTTCTCGAAGTAGCGGCCGTCGTTGCCCTGCTTCAGCCGGTAGAGCGGCGGCTGCGCGATGTAGACGTAGCCGGCTTCGATCAGCTCCTTCATCTGCCGGAACAGGAAGGTCAGGATCAGCGTGCGGATGTGGGCGCCGTCGACGTCGGCATCGCAGGTCAGAACGACCTTGTGGTAGCGGGCCTGCTCGATCGAGAACTCCTCGCCGATGCCGGTGCCGATGGCCGTGATCATGGCCTGGATCTCGTTGTTCGAGAGCACCTTGTTGATCCGCGCCTTCTCGACGTTGATGATCTTGCCGCGCAGCGGCAGGATGGCCTGGAAGCTGCGGTCACGCGCATCCACTGCCGATCCGCCCGCGCTGTCGCCCTCGACCAGGAACAGCTCCGCCCGCTCGGGGTTGTTGATCGAGCAGTCTGCAAGCTTGCCCGGAAGGCCACCGCCGCCCAGCACCGACTTGCGCCGGATCAGGTCACGCGCCTTGCGCGCCGCCTGACGCGCGCGGCTGGCCGCAAGCAGCTTGTTCACGATCGCCTTGCCCTCAGCGGGATGCTCCTCGAGAAACTCGGACAGCTTCGCGTTGCAGATCGACTCCACCAGGCCGCGAATCGGCTGGTTCCCGAGCTTCGTCTTCGTCTGCCCCTCGAACTGCGGCTCGCGCAGCTTGACCGACACGATGGCGGCCAAACCCTCACGGCAGTCGTCGCCCGTGAGCGGCTCTTCCTTCTCCTTCAGGAAGCCCTTGGTTCGCGCGTAGTCGTTGAGCGTGCGCGTCAGCGCAGCCTTGAAGCCGGAGAGGTGGGTACCGCCCTCGTGGGTGTTGATGTTGTTCGCGAACGAGAACGTCGACTCGACGTAGCTGCCGTTCCACTGCATCGCGACCTCGACCTGACCCTCCTCGGTCTCCATCTCGAAGTACACGACCTCGGTGTTGATCTTTTCCTTGCCCTCATTGACATGAGCGATGAAGTCGCGGATGCCATTTTCGAAGCGGAAGTCCGCTCGCTGGCCGCCGGCGCGCTCGTCGATCAACTCGAGCCGCAGGCCACGCGTCAGGAATGCCATCTCGCGCATGCGCTGCGACAACGTGTCGAACGAGTAGTCGGTCTCGTCGAAGATCTCGGCGTCCGGCAGGAACGTGATCGTCGTGCCGGTCTGGTCGGTCTTTTCGCTCTTTGTCAGCGGCCCGATCGGATCTCCACGCATGTATTCCTGCGTCCACACGTATCCGTCGCGGCGCACCTCGACACGGAGATGCTCCGACAGCGCATTCACGACCGAGATGCCGACGCCGTGGAGGCCACCGGAGACCTTGTAGCCGTCGCCGCCGAACTTGCCGCCGGCGTGCAGCTTCGTGAGCACGACCTCGACGGCCGGCAGGCCGACCGAATCCATTACCGCAACTGGAATGCCGCGGCCGTTATCCGTCACCTTCACACGGCCATCTGGCAGCAACTCGACGATGATGTGGTCGCAGTAGCCCTGCAGCGCCTCGTCGACGCTGTTGTCGACCACCTCATAAACCAGATGGTGGAGGCCCCGCGGGCCGGTCGAGCCGATGTACATACCGGGGCGCCGGCGAACCGCCTCGAGCCCCTCAAGAACCGTGATGTCTTTGGCGTCGTAGCCCGACTTTGTCAATGAAACCCGCTTGAAATCGAGGAAAATACCGCACTAGGAGTTTATCAAAGCCCTAGGCCGGATCCGGCCGCCGAAGGTGTCACAACCGTGTCACGAATCGCGCGCCAAAGCGGCCGCGATAGCCCGCTCGGCCGCCGTGCGCAGCTCCGGGTCGACAATCGCCCGGGCGAGCTCAGAAGCCTGCCGCCGGTCGCCCTCGGTGGGGGCACGTGGGGGCTCCGGCGGCGCCGGCGGCGGCTGCCGTGAGGGATCGTCCACGTCGCCCACCTCGAATCTGAGGCGGGCAGGCGGGTGCTCGAGCAGCTCCTCCAGCTTGCGCCGCACGCGGCCCTCGAGCAGCGTCAGCTCGTTTGCCCAAGAAGCCGATGCGCAGAGGACGACCAGCGCGTCACCGGAACGGCGCACGGGGAGCGAGTTGCGTGCGACATCGACGCCGACCGCCTGATCCCAGACACGCCGCGAATCGGTCACGAGCGGATCGACCGACGGAACCCGGCCCAGCCGTGCCACATCCTCCCCCACCCTGCGCAGATCGCTCATGCTGCCCGCACCGTACCCCGCTCGACCCGAAGCACCGTGGCCGCGCGGCCGGCGATGTCGGCCTCGTCTGTGGTGGTCACGATCGTCTGCTCGAAGCCGGCAACCGCATCGAGCAACAGGCCGCGGCGATCGCCGTCGAGCTCTCCGGTGACATCGTCGAGCAGCAGCAGCGGGGGCTCGGAGCGCTCGGCGGTCAACACGTCGGCCTCGGCCAGGATCAGCGCCAGCAGGGCACGCCGCTGCTCGCCCTGGGAGCCGTAGAGACGCAGATCGCGACCGTCCTCCGACAGCGCAACGTCATCCACGTGCGGGCCCGCTCCGGTCGCTGCCCGGTCGACGTCGCGGGACCGCCTTGCCGCGAGCACGGCCGCCAGACTCTCTCCCGGCGCAACATTCGGCTCGTAGCGCAGCGGCTGCTCACCCGGCGTGCCGCCCAGGCCCGACAGCCGTTCGGCAAAGGGGTTCGCCAGCCTCGAGCACAGACGCGATCGCGCCGCCACCAGGGCGTCGCCGGCCTCGCCCACCAGTCGGTCCCAGGGCTCGAGGGCGTCTACCGCCGCCGAACCCGCACGAACCCGCCGCAGCAGGTGGTTTCGCTGCGCCAGGCGGCGCGAGTACTCGGCCGACACAGCCCCCAGCGAGGGCCACAGCCGCACGAGCGCCCGGTCGACGTACGACCGTCGCAGTGCCGGCGCGCCCTGGATCAGCCGCAGCCGGTCAGGCGTGAACACCAGCACCGGGAATCGCGGAAGCAGCCGCTCGATCGACCGCTCCGCCGCGCCGTTGACCGTGACCCGCTTCGGCTCGCCAGGCCGGTAACCAAGCCCGACCGACACCCTGCCGCTCTGAAGCTCCACCTCGGTTTCAACGTGCGTTGCCTCGGCTCCGAACCTCACCACCTGGGCCTCCGCCGACGTCCGCGGCGAATAGCCGAGACACCCGAAGTGGATCATCTCGATCAGCGCGGTCTTCCCCGCCCCGTTGGGCCCGACAAGGGCCACCAGCCCTTCTGGGAAGGCAACTTCGACCCGCTCGTAGAGCCGAAACGAGGCGCCCCGGACGCCGACGACGCGCACGGCCCGACCGCTATCCGGCCTACGACGGCAGGCGGATGGGCATGATCAGGTACCAGAACGAGCCGTCCTCTCCCTGGAGCAGCCCCGGACGCAGCGGACTGATCAGCTTCAGGCGCACGGTGTCGCCCTCGACGCTTTCCACGCCATCCCGGAGGAACTCGGGATTGAACCCGATCTCGAGCGCCTCGCCGTGGAAGTCGACCGGCAGGGACTCACGCGCCTCGCCGACATCCTGCGTCTGCGCGGTCAGCGTCAGGGAACCCTCCTCGAAGCTCAACCGCACAGGCAGGTTGCGCTGGGCCATCAGCGACGTACGGCGGATGACGTCGAGCAGCTCGTCCTTGGAGATCGAGACCTCGTGGTCGAACGCCTGGGGCAGCAGCTGCCGGTAGTTCGGAAACTGCCCGTCGATGCGCCGCGCCGAGAGCCAGACGCCGTCCAGCCCGAACAGGATCTGGTTTTCCTGCACCGCGATGTCCAGCCGGTCGCCACCGGAGAGTCGTGCGACCTCGGCGAGCGCCCGCGCCGGCACGATCGCCTGCACCTCCGCCGTGGCGCCCTCGAGCGGCGACTCCTTCACCGAGAGCCGGTAGCTGTCTGTCGCGGCCATCGTCACACGGCCCTCGCTGAGCTCGACCAGAACGCCGGTCAGTACCGGTCGCGACTCGTCCTTCGAGGCCGCTCGGCCGACGTGGGACACCGTGTCGACAAAGGCCTCGCGGTCGACGGAGAACGTGGTGCCGCCGGGCATCGGCAGCTGGGGGAAGTCCTCCGCACTCTGGGTGTGCAGCGTGTAGCGGCTCGAGCCGCATTCCAGTTGCGCGGCTCCCGTCCCTCCCGGCTGTGCGATGACCACATCCTGGCCGGCGGGAAGCGCCCGTGTGATCTCGAGCAGCAACCGGCCGGGGAGCACGACCTCTCCGGGCTCCTCGACGCGAGCCTCGAGCGGCACGCGGACCGAGAGCTCCATATCGGTCGACGCGAGCTCGGCCGCACCGTCGCCGGCACGCAGCAGAACGCCGGACAGGATCTGGACGGTCGAACGCTGCGACACGCCACGGGCCGCGATCTGCAGCTTCGCCAGGAGCTCATCCTGGCTGGAGACGATCTTCATGCTGAAAGACTCCTCAAGTACTTCATCTATCTGATTTAAGAAAGAAAGAGGTTATAGGAGTAGGGGGTGTGGGAGTAGGGGAAAACCGTCGCAAAGCCGCATCGTTCCTGCAACATCGCCCGGGACGGAGCTGGGGGGCGATTCGAGGATATCCCCACCGGCGCCGGCGGCACGCCGTGTGGAGGCCGGCAGCGGGGGAAAGAACCGCGGCTGTCCACAGCCGCTCCCCAGACCTGTTCACCGGCCCTGCTTGATGCGCGTCGTCAGTTCCTGGACGACGTTGAAGGCCTCGCGGTCCTCTTTCATGATGCGCGCGATCTTGTTGACACCGTGCAGAACTGTGGAATGGTCGCGGCCGCCGAATTTGGTGCCGATCTTGGGCAGCGAAGCGTCGGTCAGCTCTCGCGAGAGATACATCGCGATGTGCCGCGGATAGGCGATCGACTGCGGGCGCTTGTCGCCGCGCAGGTCGGCCAGGCTGACGTGGAAGATCTCGCACACCGCGGATTGGATCTGCTCGATCGTGATCGGGCGCGTGACGCCCTGGGGGAACAGGTCCCTCAGCACCTCCTCGGCGACCTCCGGGGAGATCGGCCGGCCGGTCAGCGAGGCATACGCGACCACACGGGTCAGGGCTCCCTCGAGCTCGCGGATGTTGGTCGTCACGCGGTCGGCGACGAACGTGAGCACTTGCGGGTCGCCGATGCGCATCTCCTCCGTCATCACCTTCTTGCGGAGGATCGCGATCCGGGTCTCGAGGTCGGGCGGCTGCACGTCGGTGATCAGCCCCCACTGGAAACGGGAGCGCAGGCGCGACTCGAGCGTCGCCAGCTCCTGCGGAGGCCGGTCGGAGGAGATCACAATCTGCTTGCCGGCCTCGTAAAGGCTGTTGAACGTGTGGAAAAACTCCTCCTGCAGACGCTCCTTGCCTTCGATGAACTGGATGTCGTCGACGAGGAGAACGTCGTACGTCCGGTAGCGCTGTTTGAAGTGAACCATGCGCCCATCCCGCATGGAATCGACGAACTCGTTCAAAACCGTCTCAGTTGTCACATAGCGAACATTCAGTCGCGGGTGCTGCTGGAGCACGTAGTGGCCGATCGCCTGGAGAAGGTGTGTTTTCCCCAGCCCGGTGCTTCCGTGGATGAACAACGGGTTGTAAGACTGGGCCGGTGCCTCGGCCACCGCGAGCGCTGCCGCATGGGCAAATCGGTTGCTCGCGCCGATGACGAACACGTCGAACGTGTACTTCGGGTTGATCCCCGTGACGACCGGCGCGCTGCGCGCGTCGTGCACCGCCGGGGCGACCACCACTTCGTCATCCGGTGGCTCCTCCTCCCGGACGCGTGCAATCGCGTCGGACACGGCGACGCGGAGCTCGACGACCAGGTCGTTCTCCGCTGCCGCCGCGTCCAGCAGGCTGCCGAAGTGCCCCTCGATCCAGCTCTTCGTGAACTCGTTCGGAACGCCCACGACCAACCTCTCGCCATCGTGCTCGATCGCTTGGGCGTTGCCGAACCACGTACTGAACGTGCCCGCGTTGAGCACCTCCTGAAGTCGTCGGGAGATGGTCTCCCAACTGGTGCTGGCGGCGGGGTCGTGAGGCATCGGAACGGCGAGTGTAACGCGGCTTCCAGCCCCGGTACAACACCCCCACGACTCTTCGGGCCACCGTCCGAAATAGCCCGTTTTGCAGGGAAAAGCAGAGTTTCCCACATGGTCGTCCACAGGTGTGGAGATCCCGGCGACGGGGTCCGCAGAGGGGCGCCATTCGTGCGGTTTCCGGGGGCTTTGTGGTTCCGGAGCACTCTCTGACAACAAACTTATCCACAACGAAAAATTGTTCACAGGCGGCGAACGATGGACATGGTACGAGCCTGGTGGGCGCTCATCTATACTGGCCTCCGCCTGATGAAGCGCACGTACCAGCCCAACACTCGCAAGCGCGCCAAGACCCATGGTTTCCGCAAGCGCATGAGCACCCGCGCAGGACGCGCGGTGCTGAAACGCCGTCGCAACCGTGGTCGGAAGCGCCTCTCCGCCTGAGCATTCCGTGACGGGTGACCTTCCGGCCGCCTCGGCGGCGTCGTCCCCAAAGCGCGGACGGCTGACGAGGGCGGCGGAGTTCGACGCCGTCACCCAACTCGGCAAGTCTGTGGGCGGCCGCTATCTCACCCTCCGCTATCGGGCGACCGAGGGCGGCGAGGCCCGGCTGGGGTACGCCGTGCCGCGCAAGGTGGGCGGAGCGGTCGACCGCAACCAGGTCAAACGCCGGCTCCGCGAGGCCGTGGGTCGCAACGAGGAACTGCTGCGCCCGGCCACCGACTACGTGCTGATCGCCCGCCCGGGTCTCGCGGCGGCCGCCGGCGCGCAGGGATTCGAGTGGCTCGTCGGGCAGGTCTCCGAGCTGTTGCAGGCTGCGGCGGAGCGGAGTGACCGGTGAGCCGCCGGCTCGTGATCGCGGCGCTTCGCGGCGCACGGCTGCTGCTGGTGCCGTTCCAGTCCCAGGTTTCGCTGACGCCGCGGGTCTGCAAGTACGAGCCGACCTGCTCCTGTTACGGCGAGGAGGCCATCAGGCGGCATGGAGTCGTGCGCGGCTCCGCGCTCGCACTCTGGCGCGTCGCGAGATGCAATCCGTGGTCGAAGGGCGGCTACGACCCCGTTCCGGGTGAAGAGCGGGTGGCAGCGCCGTGATCGTCGACATCATCGTTCTGGAGCAGATCGAGGCCGTCCTCCAGTCGATCATCGAGTACTACCACGACAACCTCGGCGTCAGCTGGGGCTGGGCGATCGTGATGCTGACGGTCACGGTGCGGATCGCGATCCTGCCGTTGACGATCAAGCAGTTCCGCTCGATGGCCGCGATGCAGCGAATCCAGCCCAAGGTGAAGGCGCTGCAGAACCGGTACAAAGGCAAGAGCGACCGCGACTCCAAGCAGCAGATGCAGAAAGAGCTGATGGAGCTCTACCGCGAGAACAACGTCAACCCGTTCGCGTCGTGCCTGCCGCTGGTGTTCCAGATGCCGGTGTTCATCGGCCTCTATCAGACGCTTTCGAACTTCAAGCCGCCCGACGACCGCTCGTTCCTCGGTATCGACGACATCTTCGTCAAGCTGAGCGAGATCGGCGGCGCGACCGAGATCATCATGGTCGTTCTCTACTGCGGCTCGATGCTGGGCTCCACGCTGCTGTTCTCGTTCGTGCAGGATCGCCAGCAGAAGATCCTGTTCGCCAGCATGTCGGTGATCTTCATCCCGTTCATCCTGCAGGTGCCTGCCGGCGTAGGCATCTACTGGATCTCGACCAACATCTGGACGATCCTTCAGCAGGGCATCGTCAAGCAGACGATGGGTCACCACTTCCCGGCCGTTCAGAAGGCGGAGAAGGACAAAGAGGGCAAGCAGCCACGCACCTCTCGAAACCCGCCGAAGGCGTCCCCGACCGAGGACGAAAAGGGCTCGAAGCGCCCCGCCGGGAGTCCGCAGAAGCCGCCTCCGCGAAAGCGCAAGAAGAAGCGATGAGCGAGACCGAGCAGGTCCAGGTGGAGTCGAGCGGGGAGACCGTCGGTGAGGCGCGCTGGGCAGCTTTGCACGAGCTCGAGCGGCGCTATCCCACCCTCGACCGCGAGGCCGTCCAGTTCGTCGTGCTGAGCGAGGGAGAGCGTGGTCTTCTCGGCGTTGGCTACCAGCCGGCTCGCGTGCTCGCCACTGCGGTCGTGGATCCAGCCATCGCCGCGCCCCCTCCCCCATCACGCCGAACGACCCCTCCCCCGAGTGACGAATCCCCGGCCGCGACACGCGTGCGGTCGCTGCTGGAGGAGATTGTCGGTGCGATGGGTATCGACGGCGACGTCGACATCACGGAGCAGAGCGGAGTCGTAACGGCCACCGTGAGTGGGAGCGATCTCGGCCTGCTGATCGGAAAGCACGGCCAGACAATCGACGCGATTCAGTATCTCACCAACGCGATACTCCACCGGCGCGAGGCCGGCGCAGAGGCAGTAATCGACGCGGAGGGGTACCGCAAGCGTCGAGAGCGGACGCTGCATGATGTTGCGGTGCGAGCGGCCGATCAAGCACGGCGGACCGGTGAACCGGTGGAATTGGAGCCGATGACCTCGGTGGAGCGCAAGATCGTCCACACGAAGGTCCAGTCCCTGGGCGGCCTGGAGACCGGCAGTGAAGGCGCCGAGCCCAACCGGTACGTCGTGATCCGCCCGTCAGAGGTGTAAAACGTGAAACACCCGGAGGCGGCTTTGGAGCGATACATCGCTCAGGTCGCTGCGGCTCCTGTTTCCGTTACGGCAATCCGTGGAGAGGCCGCTCTCCGCGCCGAGCTCGTGGACGATGCCCTCAGCGCCCTCCCTGTGATTGGTGACCGCCTGGCCGGCCCCGTGGTGGACGTCGGAAGCGGAAACGGCTCTCCCGGCGTGCCGATCGCGCTGCATTACGGGGCTCCGGTGACACTGCTCGAGTCGGTTGTCAGGAAAGCGCGGTTTCTCGAGGACATGTGCGCCACCGTCCCCGTTCCGGGCTGCGATGTGATCTGCGCCCGTTCTGAAGATCACGCCCGCGGCTCTGGGCGTGACCGCTACAGGCTCGCCTTGGCACGCGCTCTCGCGCCACCGGATGTGGCTGCGGAGCTGACGCTCCCACTCGTGGCTCCGGGCGGCCGGTTGATCCTCTGGACGGGGGCGATCGACGACTACGGCGCCATCGACCGTGTCGCCGCGGTCTTGGGTGCCGAGCGGGAGGCCGTCCATCCGACTCAGGGGCATCGGCAGCTGGTGGTGCTGGCGAAGCGGTCGTCCACGCCGGAACGGTTCCCACGACGCCCCGGCATGGCCGGGAAGCGTCCGCTCGCCTCGCTACCATCGACTGCATGACGTCCCGGGTCTACGCCCTTGCGAATCAAAAGGGCGGCGTCGGCAAGACGACCACCGCGATCAACATGGCGGCATGCGTGGCGGAGGCCGGCATGCAGGTGCTGCTGATCGATCTCGACCCCCAGGCAAATGCCACGACGGGGCTCGGCTTCCGGCCCGACGAGATGGACGGCAGCACGTACGACCTTTTGCACGGCCGGGCGCTGGACGAGGTGATCGTCGAGACGTCCGTCCCCAACCTCTGGCTCGCGCCGTCGCATCCCGACCTGGCCGCCGCACAGGTCGAGCTTTCAGCTCAGGACACATTGCTGCGCGACCTGCTTGCAAGCACCGGCGAGCGCTTTCCCTACGTCTTCGTGGATTGCCCGCCGTCACTGGGCCTGCTGACCGTCAACGCGCTATCGGCCGCAAACCGCCTCATCGTGCCGGTGCAATGCGAGTACTACGCGCTCGAAGGCCTGGCACAGCTGCTGCAAAGCGTGGAACTCGTGCGGACGCGCCTGAATCCCCGGCTCGGTGTCACGGGTGTGCTGCTGACCATGTACGACGCCCGCACGACACTTGCGCGCGATGTCGCCAGCGAAGTGCGCGAGCATTTCGGCACATTGGTATTCGACACGGTCGTACCGCGCAGCATCCGTTTGGCCGAAGCTCCCAGCCATGGTGTACCGATTACCCGGTACGATGCACGTTCAGCAGGTGCCGACGCGTACTATCGCGCGGCGCTGGAGGTGGTCGAGCGTGGCTAAGAATCGAGGGTTGGGCCGAGGCCTTGCCGCACTGGTGGCGGAGTTTCCCGCCGGGCAAGTCTCGCTGATCGAACTCGAGATCACCCAGGTCAAGCCGAATCCCCGCCAGCCGCGAACACATTTCGACGACGACGCGATTGCTGCGCTCGCCGAGTCGATCAAGAGCGAAGGCGTGGTGCAGCCGATCATCGTCCGCGACGCGGGCGAGGGGTACCAGATCGTGGCCGGCGAGCGACGGTGGCGGGCCGCTCAGCGTGCCGGACTCACCACGATCCCGGCGATCGTGCGGCCGATCGACGAGCGCGAGTCGTTGATCATGGCGCTGGCCGAGAACGTCGCTCGGGAGGATCTGAACCCGGTGGAGCAGGGACGGGCCTACGCGGTGCTCGCAGACGAGCTCGACCTGTCGCAGACCGAGATCGCACGGCGGGTGGGGAAGAGCCGGCCCGCTGTCGCGAACACCATGCGGCTGCTGGAACTCCCCGACGAGGTGCTGGACATGATCGCGTCCGCGGCCCTGTCGGAGGGCCATGGCCGGGCGCTGCTTCTGGCCGGCGGGCAGGACGAGCGAATCGCACTTGCCCGGACGGTCGCGAAGCGCGGCCTGTCCGTCCGTGAGACCGAGGCTGCTGCGAAGCGCATCGGCAAGCCGAAGGCCGTCAAGCGGCCGGCAACCGGGTGGGTCGACGAGGAGCTCGCACACCTCGCGGTCGACGCCGCCTGGCAGTCGCTGAGGCTTCGTGCGTCGGTGCGCTCCGGGCCGCGCGGCGGCAGCGTGGAGCTCAGGTTCAGCTCGCCTGCCGAGCTTGGTCGCATCATCGACCAGCTCCGCGCAGAGCGCGTCTCCTGGGCCGAATGACAAGGCGTCCCGCACCGCAGCCTGACTGCTATTCTCATGCGCCCCGGGGCGATTAGCTCAGTCGGTTAGAGCGCCGCTCTGATAAGGCGGAGGTCCCTGGTTCGAATCCAGGATCGCCCATCTCCCGGCAAGCTCCATCGCGGTTTGTCT
>JAWVEN010000050.1:0-6097 GCA_033856675.1 Gaiellales bacterium
GGTCTATCGGGTCGACATGGCCACGAGTCTTTGACCGCGGAAGCGGCCACCCCTGCTGCGACAGGCGAACAGCGCGTGGACTGGAGCGCCACCGATGCGGCCGACGGAATGCACCTGCTGATGACGGGATTCCCAATCATAGGTACCGCCCTGGCCACGATCGACACACCGGTAGTTGACGCGGGCGGCGAAAGGCAAATCCTCCTCGTCGCCGTGCGTAGTGTCCGCGTCATGCCGGACGGGCGGGTCGGCGCGAAAGTCGCGTGGGGCCGGATGATGACAGAGGATCGCGGAATCGTTGGCCGGGTCAGCGCGACCACATCCGTAGCGTCCTCTCGTGCCGCGTGTCATTCTGATACAATGCGCCATCGTCTCGTTGTTCGGGTTTGGAGTGCGTCGTATCGACGCAGCGTGCGGCGGGCTATCCGAAATTCGACCCACGCGCGCAATGCCAGAGGAGCGTCCCAAGCGGCAATCGTTGAAGAGTCCAGTGGTCGGAAGCCTCTTCAACGAGGGTGTGTCGCATGGCGATTATCAATATCGGGATTCTGGCGCATGTAGACGCCGGTAAGACGAGCCTCACCGAGCGCATTCTCTTCGAGACCGGTGTCATCACATCGGTCGGCAGCGTCGACAAGGGCACGACGCAGACCGACACGATGGAGCTGGAGCGGGCCCGCGGCATCACCATCAAATCCGCGGTCGTGTCGTTCCAGCTGAACGAGCTCAAGGTCAATCTCATCGATACCCCCGGGCACGCCGACTTCGTCGCCGAAGTCGAGCGGTCGCTCCACGTGCTCGACGGTGTCGTATTGGTGGTCTCGGCCGTCGAGGGCGTGCAGCCCCAGACGCGTCGCATCGCGCGGGCCGTGCGCGCTGCCGGTCTCCCGATGCTCATCTTCGTCAACAAGGTCGATCGTCTCGGCGCCCGCGGTGAGCCGCTGCTCGAGGACATTCGCCGCAAGCTGAACCTCCGCGCCGTGGCGATGAATGCCGCGACGGGGATCGGCGCCCGGACGGCGGAAGTCGTAACGTACGATCGCGACGATCCGGTCTGGCGAGAACTGGTGATCGATCTCCTCGCCGAGACGAACGAGCGCGTGATCGAGGAATTCGACCGCACCGGTGGCGATCCGAGCGACTCCTTCATCGAGGCGGAGCTCCGGGCGCAGATCGCAGCAAGCACCATCGTTCCGGTCTTCTTCGGATCGGCGATCACCGGCGTTGGCGTGCCCGAGCTCCTCGCCGGGGTCGAGGAGTGGCTCCCGGCGGCCGAAGAAGCGACGGTTGCCCCCGTCGGCGGCAAGGTCTTCAAGATCGCCCGCCGATCGTCCGGGGAAAAGATCGTCTATGCCCGACTCGTTGCGGGCAGTTTGGCGGTGCGGCAGCGCGTGGTAATGCGACGTCGCGACGCATTCGGCGAGCTGGAGGAGATCGAGGAGCGTATCACCGGCATCGATCGCTTCGCATCGGGGGCTGCTGTGCCGGCGGAAGCGGCGAGCGCCGGCGAGATCGTCGGTCTGCACGGGCTGCGGGCGGCACGCATCGGCGATCGCATCGGTGGCGACGACACAGGAGCGCGGGAGATCGCGCGTGCGTTTCCGGCGCCAGCCCTGGAGAGCGTCGTGCGCCCGGTCGAGCCGGGCCAGATCACGCGGTTGCGCGCGGCGCTCGAGCAACTCGCGGAACAGGATCCGCTCATTTCGCTCCGCCAGCGCAACGAGGAGGGGGAGATCTCTCTCCGTCTCTATGGCGACGTGCAGAAGGAAGTCGTGACGGAGACGCTGTCGCGGGACTACGGCATCGGCGCGACGTTCGGGCCAAGCCAGACGATTTGCATCGAGCGTCCGATTGGCACGGGCGAGCATGCCGAGATCATCTTCGAGAACGGGAATCCGTACTACGCGACGGTCGGTTTCCGCGTCGAGCCGGCCGAGAGCGGGAGCGGCATCCGCTACGTTCGCGAGCTGGGCTCCTTGCCGCTCGCGTTCTATCGCGCGATCGAGGAGACGGCTCACGAGACATTCGCACAAGGATTGTCTGGCTGGGAAGTGACCGACTGCGTCGTCACGCTCACCCATGCCGGATATTGCGCGCCGATCAGCGTCGCCGCAGATTTCCGGAAGCTCACCCCGCTCGTGCTGATGCAGGCGCTGCTCGCGGCCGGCACCGAGGTCTGTGAGCCGGTCGAAGAGCTCGATCTCGACATCCCCGAGGATACCTTCGGTGCGGTCTGCGGAGCGCTGGTAAACGCCCGCGCGACGATTCGCAACGCGTTTCCTGACGCCTCGTCGCACCGCATCATCTGCGAGAGCCCAACCGCGGAACTGAGGGCGGTCGAACAGCAGCTGCCGGGTCTGACGCGCGGCGATGGAGGCTGGGGTTCGAGCTTTGCGGGGTACGTCCCGATGACCGGCGATGCGCCAACGAGAGCGCGCGTCGGCCCGAATCCCCTCAACCGCGCGCACTATCTGGCCGAGGTGGCGCGGTCATAACTCATCCCGAACTTCTGCCCGATCACCTGTCGTGAACGACGAGGAGTTTCACGTGCGTTCGTTCCAAGCGTTGAATCGCTACTGGAGGCTGTTGTCCCTTTATCTGCGGCCCCAGTGGCCGTGGATGGCCCTGCTGGCTGTGATTCTGTGCGTCACCATCGGCGTGCAGGTTGTCACGCCGCTGGTGGCGAGCCGCTTCATCGACCAGGCCACCTCCGGCGGGGTTCTGAGCGATCTGATCATCCTGGCGTTGCTGACCATGGGCCTGGCCCTGGCGAGGCAGGGCGTGGCCGTCGCCGAGACCTACGTCGCCGAGAATGTGAGCTGGACGGCGACGAATGCGTTGCGCACCGACCTTGTCGCCCATCTGCTGCGGCTGGACGCCACCTTTCACACGGCTCATACGCCGGGCGAGTTGATCGAGCGGGTGGATGGCGACGTGGCCACCCTGGCCCGCTTCTTCTCACGGTTTGTGGTCTATGTGCTCGGCAACGGTGTCTTGATGCTGGGTGTGCTCGGGATGCTCTTTCACGTGGACTGGCGGATCGGTCTGGGGCTGAGCGCCTTTGTCGCGCTGGCTTTGGCAGCCATGCTGCGCATCCGCGCCGCTGCCACACCCTCCTGGGCCGCGGAGCGCCAGGCGAGCGCAGACTTCTACGGCTTCCTGGGCGAATACCTGGCCGGACTAGAGGATATCCGGTCCAGCGGGGCCGGCGCGTTTGTGCTGCGCCGCTGCGCCGAGGTGATGCGGTCGTGGCTGGCCGCGACGCGCAAGGCGCAGATGAAGGGCTACGCCTTGATCGCCAGCAGCCAGGGGCTGTTTGCGCTCGGCACGGCAGCCGCCTTTGCCCTGAGCGCCATGCTGTACAGGGATGGCACGCTGACCATCGGCACCGTCTATCTCATCTTCCAGTACACCGAGATGCTGCGCCAGCCGACCGAGCAGATCCGCAACGAAGTGCAGGATCTGCAACAGGCGGACGCCAGCATGGGCCGTGTCGAGGCGCTCCTGAGTACTGCTCCGCGCCTGGTCGATGGCCCCGGCATCGCGCTGCCGCCAGGCCCACTGGCGGTGGAGTTGGACGGTGTCTCGTTTGGCTACGCCGAGGAGACCCCCGTCCTGCGCGACGTCAGCGTCTGCCTGGAGCCGGGCCGCGTGCTGGGTGTGGTGGGCCGTACCCGCAGCGGCAAGACCACGCTGACGCGACTCCTCCCGCGCTTCTACGATCCACTGGCCGGCGTGGTGCGCCTGGGAGGCGTGGATTTAAGGACGGTCCGCCTCGCGGCGGTGCGCGCCCGCATCGGCTTGGTCACCCAGGAAGTGAACCTCTTCAACGCCAGCGTGCGCGACAACCTCACCCTCTTCGACGACGGCGTGCCGGATGACCGTATCAGCACCGTGCTGGACACACTTGGTCTGGCCGATTGGCTGCGGGAGCTGCCGCGCGGACTGGATTCCCCGCTAGGGCCCGGCGGCGCCGGACTCTCCGCCGGACAGGCCCAGGTGCTGGCCTGTGCACGCATCTTCCTACGCGACCCCGACGTGGTGATCCTGGACGAGGCGTCCTCGCGCCTCGACCTGGCCACGGAGCGGCTGGTGCATACGGCGCTGGGCCGGCTGCTCGAAGGCCGTACCGGCATCATCGTGGCGCACCGGCTGGCCACGATTGCCTACGCCGACGACATCCTCGTCCTGGAGGACGGGCAGGTGCGAGAGCACGGGCCGCGGCTTGCCCTTGCCGCCGATCCCACCTCGCGCTTCGCCGGGTTGCTGCGGGTCGCCACGGAGGAGGTCTCCGCATGATGCGACTCCCGACCTGGCGCTACCTCCTGGGAATGGCCCGCTACGCTCCCCGGCTCTACCTGCTCCACGCGGTGTTGTGGAGCGTGATGAATATGTCGTCGCTGCTGCCGGGGCTGATCGCCCGCGCCTTCTTCGATACGCTCACCGGACAGGCACACCTGCCCGTGGGCACGACCGGACTGATCGTGCTGTTAGTGGTGATCGCCGTGGGCCGTGCGGTCCTGTGGCTCATCGCCGGCTTCGTCGAAATCATCTTCCGGTTCACGATGAGTGGGACGGTGCGCCGCAACCTGCTGCGGCACGTCCTGGACCGGCCGGGCGCTCATGCCCTGCCCTACTCCATCGGCGAGACCATCAGCCGGTATCGCGACGATGCCTACCAGGCCGAGGACAGTCTGGATTGGTCAGACGAGATCGTGGGCCAGGGACTGTTTGCTTTAGTGGCGTTCCTGGTACTCCTGCATATCGATGCCCGCATGACCCTGGTCGCCATCCTGCCCCTGGTGGTCGTGGCGGTAGCAGCACGGCGGGCCAGCACCGCGCTGGGGCGCTACCGTGAAGCCAGCAGCCAGGCCACCAGCGAGGTCACCGGAGCCATCGGCGATATCCTGGCGGCGGTGCAGACGGTGCAGGCCGCCGGCGCCGAAGCGCGGACCGTGGCCCGCTTCCGACGGCTGAACGAGCAGCGCCGTACAGCCGTGCTGGCCGATCGCCTGATCACGCAGGCGCTGGACGCCATCACCGCCAACACGGTGAGCATCGGCACGGGTCTGATCATGCTGCTGGCCGCCGGCGACCTGCGCGGCGGCAGCATGACGGTGGGCGACTTTGTCCTCTTTGTCTCCTACCTGGGCTTCATCGCCGGCTTCACCGACGAGCTCGCGAAGTTCCTGGCCCACTACGGGCAGACCGGGGTCGCGTTCGCGCGTATGAACGTCTTACTGGGCGGCGCTCCGCCGGCCGCGCTGGTGGCGCCCACTCCGCTGCACCTGCGCGGTCCTCTGCCCGCGGTGTCGCCTCCGGCGCGCTGCGCAACCGACCGCTTGGACCTCATGGAGGCGCGAGGACTGACCTATCGCCACCCGCGGTCGGGCCGCGGTATCGTCGCGGTGGACCTGTGCCTGCCGCGAGGTACCCTGACGGTCGTGACGGGGCGCGTCGGGGCGGGCAAGACAACGCTCCTGCGGGTCCTCCTGGGCTTGCTGCCCCGGGATGGGGGAGAGATTCGCTGGAACGGCCAGGTCGTGGACGATGCGTCCTCCTTCTTTGTGCCGCCCCGCGCGGCGTACACGGCGCAGGTGCCGCGCCTGTTCAGCGAGACGCTCAAGCAGAACATCCTCCTGGGGCTACCCGACGATCCCGCGGCCCTGACCGCCGCCGTGCGCGGCGCCGTGCTGGAGCACGACGTGCAGGCGATGGAGGCGGGATTGGAGACGCCGGTGGGCACGCGAGGCGTCAAGCTCTCCGGTGGCCAGGTGCAGCGCACGGCGGCGGCGCGAATGCTGGTGCGTGGCGCCGAATTGCTGGTGATCGACGACCTGTCCAGCGCGCTGGACGTCGAGACGGAGCGTGTCCTGTGGGACCGTCTGTTCGCGAGCGGTCACGTGACGTGCCTGGCTGTCTCGCACCGCCGCGCCGCGCTGCGCCGTGCCGACCACATCGTCGTGTTGAAGGAGGGTCAGGTCGAAGCCCAGGGCACTCTTGCCTTCTTGCTGGCGAGTTGCGCGGAGATGCGGTCCTTATGGCACGACGCCGATGATCCTGTTGCCCTGGTGTGACGCTCGGCCCGCGGGGTTCG
>JAWVEN010000051.1:0-4424 GCA_033856675.1 Gaiellales bacterium
GCCTGGCACCTCGCCGAACACCCGGCTAACGCGTAAGCGCGTCGGGCAACCCGAACAACGGGAACAGGTCCGGGTGGCCCGCGAAGCCGGTGATGCCGGCGATGCGGTCAGCGTCGATCGCGAAGACCATGATCCCGTATGCGTGCAGTGGCTCGGCGGGGGACTCCTGCATGTACGCCGCGAGGGCAGGCTGGCGGTTTGCGCGCACGCGAGTACAACCCGCGGCAGGTCGAAAACACATCGGTTTTGCGACGCACACCTTACGGCCAGAAACGCTACGCGTCTCGAGGCGAGAGCAGCCGGAACGCTGCGGCCGTGCCGAGCCCGTAGACCCAGTGGAAGCCGAGATCCTTCGCAAGCACGTGCGGGTCGTACTCCCAGATCGGCTTGTAGAGCTTCGCCAGCGGCATGATCACGTAGTCGGAGGCCCACACGGCGGTTCCCAGCGCAATCCCGGACCCGGCGGCGGGCGGCGCGGGTAGCGATCCCGCCACAATGCCGTACTGGCCGCCCCAGAGGGTGCCATACGCCCAGTGCATGACGTCGTTCACGAGCGCTGCCCGCTCGGGCGGGACCTCGCGCAGGAAGACGCCTTCCACGAGTCGCTTGCCGAGCTGGGCCGGAGCGGGCGCCTCGTCCCAGCTGGACAGACCGGACGAGAACTCCCAATCGACGAAGCGTTCCTGCCCGCCCCGCACGCGGTAGCGCGCGAACCGCGCGAGATCCATCGCGAGCGTCCCGACGGCGCCCGATACAAGGCCGCGAACGACGGCTCCGAGCGGCGTCATCATGTGATCGCCGTGCCCTGGCGCGATCAGGGCGAAACCGGCCTGGTGCGCTCTGCGAACCACCGCACCCACGCTGCCTGAGCGTCGGTCTCGACGGCCTCCACGTGGTACGCGCTTCGCACCCATGAAACGGCCTCGGTCGAGGGCACTCCGGCCAGAACGGCCATGCACGCCAGCACCGTCCCGGTGCGGCCGAGCCCGCCGAGGCAGCCGATCTCGACGGTCTCGCCGGCTTTCGCGCGAGCGTATGCGGCCTCGATCCGTTGCGCCGCCCGCTCGGGGTCGGCAGGCAGGCCGAAGTCAGGCCAATCGATCGTCTCGGCGGGCCACGTGGGCTGCCACGCCCGGTCCATGTAGAGCCCGAACGAGGGCTTCGGATCGCTCCTGCCGCGGCCGGCGATCGAGGTCGCCCGGATCTTCGTCCCGCCGGGGAGCATCACGTCCATCACGGGAAGGATGCCGGGCGGGGAGACGGCTCGCACCAGGCACGCGCCGTCTCCCCCTGGCGCGGCCTACTCGAACCGATCCGGGAACTGGAGCACGATCCCCATGCTCAACATGTCAGCCATGGCGAGGATCTCCCGCTCGGCTCCGTCGTAGGCGCGCACGCCGGCCGCATAGTCGCCGGTGAGCTGCGCGACGGCCTCCTGAGTCGTGAGCCTCAGGTGGCGGTGCATCATCTGCCGCATCTCACGTAGCGGCCAGTTGTCGGGGTTGGCGCCGTGCAGGAACGAGGCGATCTGGTTCGCGTTGCGATCCCAGCGCTTCAGATCCTTCGCGAGTGCTTCGTCGTTGCCTGACTTGGCGTCGACCAGGATCTCCACCGCGATCACGATGTGTCGGCGGAGCAGCCAGGTGAGCCGCTTACCCGCCTCCGGCCCATAGAACGGCACGATCGCCTTTCCGATGTGGGCCTGATTTTGGAGCAGCCGCTGCTGCGTCGCGGCAAGGTCGGGCAGATCGCCCGCGAAGCTGACGATCGCAAGCCGTGTCCATGCGACGTGCTGCTCCCACAGCATGCGCATCGAGTTGCGGAGTGCCAGCTCGCTGGCGGTCGTACCAGCGGCGGCCGCGTGAGGATGGGCGGGGGTTTGAGCGTCGGCCGGCTGGCGTGCCGACACGGCCAGTGTGGCGACGCCCAGGAACACCGCAACGGCGAGCGAAAGGCGCACGCGGCGCGGGCGGGGGGTGGAGCGATCCACAGCTTCTCCTTGTTGGTGGGTGTGGCGAGCGCGGTCTGACTAGCGGCCCGAGCCCAGGCTGAGCCCGGGCGCGTCGAATCGGGATGCCAGCCTTGCGAGGGTGAGCGCGCCGAGCATCAGACCGAAGTCGCGAAGCGCGATGTCGTAGTAGCCCGAGTACGTGAGCAGGTTGAAGATGATTCCGGCCAGCCAGGCCGCGACGAGATACGCGCCATATCGCGGCTTCAGCGCGACGGCGATGCCGGCCACAACCTCGATTACACCGACGGCGAGCATCGCGTCGGAGGCGCTCCCGGGAAGCAGCCGGTTCACCCACGGCGCGAGGTAGACCTCCCAGTCGACCAGGACGTTGAAGAACTTGTCCAACCCGAAGGCGATCGGTGCGACGGTGAATCCGACCCAGAGCAGTGCGTATGCCTGGTAGACGGGGTCGCTCTGCGCCCTCGCTGCGCGAGTCAGCGGCTCGTGCCGCCGCGGCACGTCGGCGTCGGCAACGGACATCGGCTCCTCCTTGATCTCGAACGCGAGCGACCGAACGTCGCCCGTCGAGATCTGTGTGTCGCGCGCCCGCAGTCCCTTACGGGCCGTGTCACTGGTATTCCGACCTCCTCGACCGGTAGCTTTTGCCCAACCAGTTGGCCCACCCTCAACCAGAAAGACAGGAGGAGTGCATGTCAACCCCTGAGATACCGGAGGTCCCGGGCCACCGAACGCTCGCCGTCGAGCTCGGTGAAAAGCGACTCGGCACCATCCACGCGGTGGGCCAAGCCCTTGCCATCGGCCCGATCTTCTCGACGGTTCTCGTTCTGGCGTTCGTATCGCTCGGTGCGGGCTCCAAGGCACCGCTCTCGGTCCTTGTGGCGACTCTGGGCGTGCTCTGCATCGGCTACGTGCTGTCCCTCTTTGCCCGGCAGTACGTCGGCGCGGGAGCGGTCTACGAGTACCTTGCCCGTGGTGTGGGCCGGCCGTTGGGCGTGTTCGCCGCCGGCGTGTTCTTTCTCGGCACCATCTTCCTAGGCGGCGGCGGGATCTACCTCGGAATCGGGATCCTGACCGACCAGTTCCTGACCCTTCACGTCAGCGACAGCACGGACTGGCCGTGGTGGCTCTTCGGTCTGATCGCGCTCGTCATAGTGCTCATCCTGAACTACATCGGAGTTCGCCTCGCGATCAACGCAGTGCTGGCGTTCACCGCCCTCTCAACGATCCCGTTCCTGATCCTGGCAGTCGCGGTGCTCGCCGACGGCGGGCCGGAAGGCCTCTCGTTCGACCCGTTCAATCCGAGCGGCTCGTGGAACGAGATCTGGGACGGCCTGCTGCTCGGCATTCTGCTGTTCGTCGGTTTCGAGGCGGCGGCGTCGATCGCCGAGGAATCGCGCGAGCCGCGCAAATCGATCCCTCGCGCCGTGCTGCTGACCATCGGGCTTTCCGGCGCATTTTTCATCCTGATGTCGTATGTCGCCGTGGTCGGATTCGGCCAGGCGGCGGTCAACGAGGGGGCGTGGGCGGCGGATCCCGCTGCGATGAGCACGCTCGCCAAGGAGTACACCTCGGACTCGCTCAGGCTCGGCGGCATCATCGACTTCGTCGTCATCCTCGACGCGATGGCACTCGCCATCGCGATCGGCGTGATGATGAGCCGGGGATTCTTCGCCCTCGCTCGCGACGAGCTGCTTCCGTCGGTGTTTGCGCGGACGTCGAAGTACGACACTCCATATGTCGGAAGCCTCTCCGTCGCGGTCGGCGGCGTGCTGATGATCACGCTGGGACTGACGCTCAACTACGGCACCGATCTGGGGCTCCCCGATGAGCTCGGCATGTTCATCATCTCGGCGACTGCGGGCTCGTTCGCCGTGGAGCTCATCTACCTGTTCCTCGCCCTCGGCGGGTTCCTCCTCATTTCGCGCACGGGTGGGCCGAACGCGTGGTGGCAATACCTGATCGCCCTGGGCGCGGTTATCACGCCGATCCTGGGCTTCTACGGGCCGCTGTGGCCGTTCCCGGACTACCCCGATCCGAACAACCGGGCATTCTGGTACGCCCTCACCGCGGTCATCGTGGCGGCTGTGTGGTACCTGATCCTGCAGTTCATGCGTCCTGACGCGATCGCGGATGCCGCGGAGTATGCGGAGCTTCCGGAAGGCGTCAGGTCGGAGGTACGGGAGGTTCGACCCACGGAAACGCTCTAGCTGGACCCGGGCGGAGCGCCTCCATAAGGCGGCGCTCCGCCCGCGAGTTCTCTAGTCGCCGGATCGCTCCGTGCTGACGAGGTCCCGGAGGCTCTCGTGCTCCTCGCGGCATGCGGGACAGCCCTGGAGGTGAGCACGAAGGCCGGGGATCGCGGCGTCGACGTCGGCGCCGGCCAGTTCCAGCTCGACATACCGGTCGAGCTCCTCGAAGCAGGTGTCGCAGCCGACCTGCGGCTCGGCGGGGC
>JAWVEN010000052.1:0-2874 GCA_033856675.1 Gaiellales bacterium
GTTCCAGGGCTTGTACTGCTTGACCAAATCCCTGCAGGAGAACATCGCCGAGCAGTACGCCGAGGAGCACGGGATGACCATCCCCTCATTGCGGCCCTGGTCCGTCGTCGACGGCCGCACCTATCGGCATCGGGACGGCCAACCTCTGGATCCCGGCGCACCCTACTACTTTGGACTGGTCTGCCGCTATGACCTTGCCGAGGCCTGTCGCCTCGCCCTGAGCGCACCGCTTGAGGGGTTTCAGCCGTTTCACATCATGGCGACCGCGGAGGGCCGTCGTTGGTTCGACGTCGATCACACCGAGCGACTCCTGGGCTGGCGCCCAACGGTCGACTTTGCCGACCTCGCACCACGAACCGAAAACCCGTGAACGGGCTTACCGTCCCAGCAGCGCCAGTAGGTTTTCCCCCTCGATGCGTCGACAGTCCTCCTCGTCAAGAAAGGGCATCTCGGCAAGCAGGCCAAGCGTTTGCGGATAGCTGACCCACTCCAGGCTGGGCGCAAAATCCGAACCCCACAGCAGCCGCGATGCGCCGAACTCCTCCAGCAGGACCTCCACGTAAGGCCACGCCGCCCGGTGCGGGTAGTCGTACGCCGGCTCCGTCAGTGCATAGAACCCGCTTAGCTTGACGCGGACACCAGGGTATCTCGCCAGCGAACAAACCACCCCTAGCTCCTGCCGGGCCGTCGCAGGACTCGGCGCGTCGGCGACGGCCCGCGGCAGGCCCAGATGCGACACCAACAGGTTCAAATCCGGGTGGCGCTCCAGGACCGGCTTCCAGGCCGCCCAGTCTTCGCCTCGGGAGTTCACGCTCACCAGCCAGTGCTGCTGCACCATCCACGCCCAGATCTCGTCCGGCACGAGCTTCAGTGCGGAAACAGCCTGCTCCCCGAACAGGTACAGACTCGTGCCGACGAAGGCTTCACGCCGCCAGGTCTCGAGCGCGCCCACCTCCAGCCCCGCAAGATCGTCGACGTACGCGACCGGCCTGATCCAGGCGTGGGTGGCCGCCAGCTCTGCCAGGTACCGATTGTTCCCGGCTGCCCACGGCTCCCCCTCGTATCCGACGGCGAGCACTTGCTGCACACCGTACTGATCTGCCAGCACCTGGTAGAGCGTCACCTCGTCCGGCTGCACGCGGCGGCAGCTCTCCGGAAGCCTCGCGGCGAAGCCGGGTCGAAAGAGATGCATATGGGCATCGGCGCGACTCGGCATCGCTCGCCTCCTCCTAGCCGCTCGCCCAGGTCAACGGCCGGCGGCGAGCGTGGCCAGGGCATCGAGCAGCCCGTCGACGTCGCGCTCCTCGATAAAGGCCGCCAGCGAGATCCGCACCGTCGTGCCGCGTAGCGCCGGCCGTGTGATGATCTTCCAGCGCTCGCGCAAAGCCGCGCAGAGGGCCACTCCGTCCATATTGTCGAGCGAGACCGTCGCGATGCCGGTCGCCTGGCACGGGTCAGTCGGGCTATGGACGCGTGCGCCAGGCACGCGCGTCAGTCCGTCGTGCAGCCGGGCGGTCAGCTCCCGCGCGTGCAGTTCGACCGCCTCGAGACCTAGCCGCTCGACGTAGGCCAGCCCCGCCGCCATCGCCGTATCGTAGGAGTAGGTCCGACCGCCATACTCGAAGCGCCGGGCGCTCGGGATCCACTGCAGGTCCTCGACACCCATCGTGACGCCGCCGCCTTGCGTTGCGTTGCTGCCGGTCCAGGTCACCTCGATCCGGTCGAGCAGCTCCCGGCGGATGTAGAGTGCGGCTGAAGGGTACGGTCCAAATAACCACTTGTAACCGACCATCGCGTAGAAGTCGCAGCCGAGTGCCCGCACATCCACCGGAAACTGCCCGACCGAATGGGCGCCGTCGAACAGCGCCAGACTTCCTCGCTCGTGCGCCAGCCGGGTGATCTCCGCCGCCGGCAAGCGCGTGCCGCTGTCGGTCGTGACGTGGCTGACGGCCACCAACCGGGTCCGGTCCGTCAGCAGGTTGCGATAACTCGTCAGCGTCTCGTCGGCGCTATGCGCGACCGGAATCCTGCTCACTGTCAGCCCGTGCCGCCGCACCACGTTCATCAGCGGGATCAGAAGCGCCGGATGCTCCTGATCGGTGACGATGATCTCGTCGCCCGGTTGCCAGTCGATCCCTTCGACGACGATGTTGATCGCGGTGGAGAACTGCGTGGTAAAGGCAATCTCGTCCGCCGAGGCGCCGATGAACCTCGCCACCCTCTCCCGCGCCGTCTCGATGCCGAGGAAGTCCTCGTCATGGGCGAGCAACCGCGACGGTCCGAACTCGATCACCTCTTGGGGAACCCGGAGCAGTTCCGCCCCGACTTCTACCGACAGCGGCGCCATCCCGCCGCAGTTCATGTGCGTCCAATGCGCGAGCATCGGGAAATCGTCGCGGATACTGGCGATCGTCACGTCGTCGCGTCCCTCCCTGCAGCCTACCGACCTTCCGACCTACCAACCGATCGCGTACCCATCGCGCCGGGGGTCGGCACCACCCGAGAAGGTGCCGTTGTCGGGATCGACCATGATGCCCTGCGCCCCCCCGAAGGCCATCGAGAAGTCGGGCTGCATCTCCACCAGGTGCCCCCGCGCGTTCAGCCCGGCCACGACGTCGGCGGCGATCCGCCCCTCGGCGATCACCTTGTTCCCCTCCATCGGCCGCACCCGCGGCGCCTCGATCGCCGCCTGGACCGTCATCCCGAAGTCCATCAGATTCGACATGAACTGCGGCGTCGTCTCCATGATTCCATGACTGCCCGGCGTCCCCATGCACGCGAACACCTTCCCGTCGCGCCAGATCATCCCGGGGGACAGGCACATCTCGACCTTCTTGTGCGGCGCGACCACGTTCGGGCTGTCGGCGTCGAGGT
>JAWVEN010000053.1:0-27403 GCA_033856675.1 Gaiellales bacterium
GAGCTGATCATCGGCGACCGCGGTACCGGCAAGACGGCCATCTGCGTCGACACGATCCTGAACCAGAAGGGGCAGGACGTCATCTGCATCTACGTGGCCATCGGACAGAAGGCCTCCACCGTCCGCCAGGTCGAGGAGACCCTCCGCCGCGGAGGCGCGATGGACTACACCATCATCGTGTCAGCACCGGCCGCCGAGGCGGCGCCGATCAAGTACATGGCGCCGTATGCCGGGTGCGCGATGGGTGAGTACTTCCTCTACAACGGCAAGCACGCGCTGCTGATGTACGACGACCTCTCCAAGCACGCGGACGCTTACCGTCAGATGTCGCTGCTGGTGCGCCGCCCACCAGGCCGCGAGGCCTACCCGGGCGACGTGTTCTACCTGCACTCGCGGCTGCTGGAGCGGGCCGTGAAGCTGAACGACGAGCTCGGCGCAGGGTCGCTGACGGCGCTGCCGGTGATCGAGACGCAGGCCGGAGACGTGTCGGCCTACATCCCGACGAACGTCATCTCGATCACTGACGGCCAGATCTTCCTGCAGTCCGACCTGTTCTACTCGGGCGTCCGCCCGGCCATCAACGCCGGCATCTCGGTGTCGCGCGTGGGCGGCAACGCGCAGCGCAAGGCCATGCGAAAGGTTGCGGGCCGGCTGCGCCTGGAGCTCGCGTCCTACCGCGACCTGGAGGCGTTCTCGCAGTTCGCGTCGGAGCTCGACGAGGCGACGCAGCAGCAGCTGCGCCGTGGACAGCGGCTGGTCGCCACCCTGAACCAGCCGCAGTATTCGCCATGGCCGTTCGAAGAGCAGGTTGTGGTCATCTGGGCCGCCACCAACGGCTTCCTCGACCCGATCCCGGTCGACCAGGTGCCGCGCTTCAACGAGGAACTGATCGAGTTCCTGAAGGCGCAGGGCGACGTGCTGAACACGATCCGGGACACCGGCGATCTCAGCGACGAGACCGAGGCCGCGCTTCGGAAGCAAGTCGAGCTTTTCGCCGAGAGCTTCGAGCTGGAGGGTGAGGCCGCGGCCTGATGGCGACCCAGCAGGACATCAAGCGGCGGATCCGCTCCGTCAACAACACCAAGAAGATCACCAAGGCCATGGAGCTCGTGGCAGCCTCGCGGCTGCGCCGGGCCCAAGCCCGGATCGTGGCGCTGCGGCCATATGCCGATCGCATGCAGCAGCTGATGGTGGACGTGGCGGCGGCAACCGGCACGGCCGGCGATCAGCCGCTGTTGCAGCGGCGCGAGGTGCAGCGCGTCGCCGTTGTGGCCCTGACCGGTGACAGGGGCCTGGCCGGCGGCTTCAACGCCAACGTCGTGCGCCGCTCGCTCGAGATCGCGCGCGAGCAGCGCTCGGCCGGGCGCGAGGTGACCTGGCTCGTGATCGGGCGGCGCGGTGCCTCGTCGCTTCGTTTCCGCCGCCAGGAGATCGCGACCGCGTACACGGGCATCACCGACCGGCCGTCCTACGCCGACGCGCAGGCCGTCGCCCAGCGGGTGGCCGAGCTGTACGCGGCGGGTGACATCGACCAGGTCCTCCTGGTCTACAACCACTTCATCTCGCCACTGACACAGCGCCTGGACGAGCTCGAGCTGCTGCCGGTGCCGGAAACGGCGCTGACAGGGGAGGAGGCCGTCAAGATCGAGGGCTCCTATATCTACGAGCCCGACGCCAAGGACATCCTCTCGGAGCTGATCCCGACGTATCTCGAGATCACGATCTTCCGCTCGATGCTCGAGTCGACCGCGTCGGAGCATGGCGCCCGCATGACGGCCATGCGCAATGCCTCTGACAATGCGGGCTCGCTGATCGATCAGTACACCCTGCAAATGAACCGCGCCCGCCAGGCCGAAATTACCCAGGAGATCCTGGAGGTCGTGGCCGGTGCGGATGCTCTGGAATAGCTCACACGCTGCGCGGTCTGCGGTGCTTGCCGCCGCTGTCGCGATGCTGGTCGCGGCCGGGTGTCGCAGCGGTCCTGTTGCCGCCGTGCTCGACGGCGCGCCCCGTGAAGGGGGCACGCTCCGCATCGCGTTGGACGTCGACCCGGTGTCGGTCACGCCGCTTGGCGGGGGCGACGCCGCCGGGCACCTGGTCGAGCGCAACGTCTTCGCAGGGCTGGTCGACATCGAGCCGGACACGCTGCGGGTGGTTCCGTCGATCGCGCAGAGCTGGAAGGTCTCGCGTGACCGGCGCACCTTCACGTTTCAGCTGCGTGATGACGTGGAGTTTCAGCGCGGACGCGGGCCGGTCACGGCCGAGACGTTCGTACGGGACTGGGCGCTTCTGTGCAGCCCGGAGGTCGGGTCGCCGAACGCTTCGGTGCTGCGCCCGGTGGAAGGGTTTGCCGAATGTGCCGCCGGCTCCGGGTTCCTGACGGGGGTTCGCGCGCTCAGCCCCCAGACGCTGGAGGTGCGGCTCAGCGCGCCGTACCGCAACTTCGTCACGAGCCTCGGTGACCCGGCGACGTGGGCGTTCCCGCCCGATCGAAACGACACGCCGACCGAGCGGGCCGAGTTCGAGCTCGACCCGGTCGGCGCCGGGCCATTCCAGGTGCGCACCTTCATTCGCACCCAGCGGCCGCCGGGCAAGGCGGTGACACCGGGGCTGGTCGTGCTCGCGCGAAACCCGGGCTACTTCGGGCCGCGCCCTCGTGTCGCGCGGGTGGAGCTCCCGGTGGCGTCCGCCGCGGAGCACCCGGCCAGGGTGTTCAAGCTCTATCGCTCGGGGGCGCTCGACGTGCTCGGTGTTCCACCGGCCCTGGTCGACATCGTGCGGGCCGATCCCGGCCTACGCGACCAGTTGATCGGCTATCCGAAACTCGAGCTGACGTACCTTCGTGCCGGCCGCGGAGTCAGCCGAGCAGAGCGCCGCGGCGTCGCGAATGCGCTGAATCCGCGCAGGGTCGTGTCCCTCGCCCTCGGCAAGTTCGGGCAGGCCGCCGACGGGATCGTCCCGCTCGGCACGCCCGGGTACGTACCGGAGGCCGGGCCGCCCAGGGTTCAGCGACCAGGATCGTTCGCCATGATCACCGTTGTTCGGCCAAGCGATCCCCTGCTCGCGCCGATCGCGGATGCAGTCGCGGAGGTGCTGACCCAGAACGGCCTGGACGCAGAGGTCGCGGACGACGGGAACTGGCGCGTCGAGACCCGTTCGCTGCGCTTTCCGGCCCCTGAGGCTGCGATCGCCCCGTTCGCGGGGGCCACGCCCGATACGCGGCGCCTCTACGCGCGGTTCCTCGCCACCGGAGACGAGGACGTCCAGGTCGATCTGCAGCGAGCCATCCTCGAGGAGAGCGTCATCGTGCCGATCGCCTTCGGTCAGGCCGAGCTGCTGGCGGCGTCACGGGTCGCAGGCTTTCATTTCGACGGGATGGGTGCTCCCCAGCTGCGTCTCGCCTGGATGACGTGATCTACGACGGCGTCAGACGGAGCTGTTCGACCAGGGGGCTGTCGTGCAGATCCACGGTGCACCCACCGATGGCGTACAGACTGTCGCCGGCGTAGAACAGGGCCAGGGCGTGACGTGGAACGGTCGGCGCAGGCCCGTCCCGCCACCGTCCCGTGCTCGAGTCGTAGATCTGGTACGTCGATTCGATCAACGCGTGGATCTCGCCGCCCCTGACGGCGGCGCCGAGCAGTTCCATCGGCTTCGGCAACGCGGGCCCCTGGCGCCACTGCCCGCTGTTCGGCTCGAAGATCCACACCGAGCGGACCTTCTCGTCCTTCTCGAGGCCCCCGATGACCCAGATCTCGCCACGGAACGCCACCGCTCCGAACGCGTGAACGGGCCGGGGGAGGGGCGGCCCGTCCGACCAGCGGTCAGTCGCCGGGTCATAGACGTAGACGTCGCGGCGCTCCTGCGTGCCGGCGAAGCCACCCATGACGTACAGGCGCCCGTTGATCGCCACCGTCTGGTGGTTGAACCGGGCGCGGGGGAGCGCTGCTCGGCGAACCCAGCCGGGGCTGCTCAGCCTGTAGGCCCACACGGCCGCGGTGTCGCCGTCCGGGGTCTGCCCTCCGGTGACGTACATGGTGTCCCCGAGTGCGGCCCCCGACGCCGACCTCGTCGGCACCGGCAGCTGTTCGAGCGTCGTCCAGGAGTTCGCGTCGGCGTCGTAGCGCTGGAACACGGTGAGCGGCCGGCCCGTCTCGCCGACCATGCCGCCGGCGACGTAGATGCGACCGCCGATTTGTGCGGAGGCGGTGTAGCTCCGGCGCAGCGACATCGCACGGGCCAGCGTCCAGCTCTCGCCTTGCCGGGGCACGGTGGACGGCGCACCGGAGGGCGCACCGGACGTCCACAGCACCAGGCCGATCACCAGCGCGGCGACGGGCACCGCTGCCAGGATGACCCTGCGCAGCGTCATGGCGCGAGCATCACTGCACTGGTTCGGCGAGGACGTGCTGGAGCGCGCGGCGCTCCGCCTTCCGCTCCTTCATCCGGCGCGGATTGGCGATCGGCACCGCCGACAGCAGCGCCTTGGTGTAGGGATCCTTCGGGTTCGAGTAGACCTCGTGCGCGTCGCCGATCTCCACCAGCTTGCCGCGGTTCATCACGGCGATCCGATCGCTGACCGCCCGCACGACGGCAAGGTCGTGGGCGATGAACAGGTAGGTGAGGTCGAAGTCGCGCTGCAGGTCCTTGAGGAGGTTCAGGATCTGCGCCTGGATCGAGACGTCAAGCGCCGACACGGGCTCGTCACAGACGATCAGCTTGGGGTTCAGCATCAGGGCGCGCGCGATTCCGATGCGCTGCCGCTGTCCGCCCGAGAACTCGTGCGGGTAGCGGTTGGTGAAGTGGGGGTTGAAGCCGACGACCTCGAGCAGCTCGCGCACCTGCTGCTGGCGGCTCTTCTTGTTGCCGATCCCGTGCACCTCGAGCGGCTCGGCGACGATGTTGCCGACCGTCATTCGCGGGTTCAGCGACGCATACGGATCCTGGAACACGATCTGCATCTCGCGGCGCATCTTCCGCAGATCCTCGCGGCCCATGCCGACCAGTTCCTGCCCGAGGAAGCTCACCGACCCCTCGGTGGGCTTGATCAGTTGCAGGATGCAGTAGCCGGTGGTCGACTTCCCGGATCCGGACTCGCCGACCAGTCCCAGCGTTTCGCCGGGATACAGGTCGAAGCTCACATCATCGACAGCCTTCACGTGGTCGACGGTGCGCTCGATCAGCACGCCCTTCTTGACGGGGAAATATTTCTTCAGGCCGCTGACCCGCAAGAGCGGCTGCCGGTTGTCGCTCATACGCCCACCTCGTCAAGCTTCCCGGCTCGCTCCGAGGCCGGGTGCGCCGAGCGGACGAAGTGCCCCGGGCGTACCTCACGGAGCTCCGGTGGCACCACGGCGCACGAATCGCCGTTGGACGCATACGGGCAGCGGGGCGCGAAGCGGCATGCCTCGGGCGGGTTGATCAGGTCGGGCGGGCGGCCCGGGATGGCGACCAGCCGTGACTCGCGGCTGACCTCACCCTCGATCTGTGGCAGCGCGCCGAGCAGCGCCTCGGTGTAGGGGTGCTCGGGGTGGTCGAACAGCTCGATCACGGGTGCGCTCTCCACGAACTGGCCGGCGTACATGACCGCGACGTCGTCTGCTGCCTCGGCCACGACGCCCATGTCGTGCGTGATCAGGATCAGGGCCATCTCGTACTCGCGTCGCAGCTCGTCGAGCAGGTCGAGCACCTGAGCCTGCACGGTGACGTCCAGCGCGGTGGTCGGCTCGTCGGCGATCAGCAGCTGCGGCCGGCAGGAAAGCGCGATTGCGATCATCACGCGTTGTCGCATGCCCCCCGAGTACCGGTGCGGGTAGTCGTTCAGCCGGTTGGCCGCGTTGGGGATGCGGACCTCCTCGAGCAGCTCCACCGCCCGCTTGCGCGCCTCCGTCTTCCCGAGGCCGAGGTGGCGCTCCAGCGTCTCGATGATCTGTGTCCCGATCGTCAGCGTGGGGTTCAGCGAGGTCATCGGGTCCTGGAAGATCATGGCGATCTGGCGGCCGCGGACGTCCTCCAGCTGCCGCTCGGTCAATGTCGTCAGATCCTTGCCGTCGAACATGACGGAGCCATCGACGATCTTGGCGGGCGGCTTTGGGATCAGGCCCATGATCGAGAGGGCCGTGACCGACTTGCCGCAGCCAGACTCGCCCACGATGCCGAGGGTCTGGCCCTTCTCGAGCGAGAAGCTCACCCCGTCGACGGCACGCACGATGCCTTCGCGGGTGAAGAAGTGGGTTTTGAGGTCGTTGACCTCGAGCAGCGCCAACGCTACGTCTCCCGCGTCCGTGGGTCGAGGGCGTCCCGAAGGCCGTCGGCGATGAAGTTCGCGCATAGCACGAGCGTCCCGATCGCCAGGCTGGGGATCACGATCTCCATTGGGTACGTCCGGTATGCCTCGCGGCCGTCCTGCGCCATCGATCCCCACGAGGCGTCAGGCGGGTTGATGCCAAGGCCGATGAACGATAGGAACGCCTCGCCCAGGATCACGCCCGGCAGCTCCAGGAAGACCGCGATCACGAGCACGCCCATCGTGTTGGGCAGCAGGTGTCGCCCGAGCACCCGGTACCAGCGCGCGCCGATGCTCTGAGCCGCGCGAACGTAGTCGTTCTCCTTCAGCGTGATGATCTGCCCCCGGACGATACGTGCCGTCGTGAACCAACTTGCGATCGAGAGCGCGATCACCATCGTCCAGAAGTTCACCGTCCCCACGATGGCCAGGGTGATGATCGCGAAGGGCAGGTAGGGAAGCCCGTAGAGCGCGTCGAGGAAGCGCATCATGCCGTTGTCGAGCTTGCCCCCGATGAACCCGGAGATCGCGCCGTAGACGATGCCGATGCCGAGGATGGCGATCGTGGCGCCGAAGCCGATGCCGATCGAGATCCGGCCGCCGAGCGCTGTCCGGGTGAACAGGTCACGCCCGTACTTGTCGGTGCCGAGCGGATGGCTCCAGCTGAAGCTCTGGTGTGCTTCCTTGAAGTTCACCTTGTTCGGGTCGTACGGCGAGAACACGGGCGCAAAGGCGCAGTACAGCAGGAGGAGCAGGAAGACGATGCCGCACGCGACCGCACCCTTGTTGCGCAGGTAGCGTCGCCATGCATCGCGCCAGAGACTGGTCTGGCGGATCGGAGCTCCGGCCTCGGTCCCGGCGGTGAGAACGCCCTCTCCGGGCATCCCGGCGATCAGGGGCTCGCGGCGTCGCAGCGCCATCAGGTCCTCGCCTCCCTCGTCCGCGGATCGAGGAACCCATAGGCGATGTCGACGAAGAGGTTCGCGATGATGATGATCACCGACAGCAGGACGGTGAGACCCATCGTCACAGAGTAATCACGGGCCTGGATCGCCGTCACGTAGTACTGCCCGATGCCCGGGACGTTGAAGATCAGCTCGATGATGAAGGAGCCCGTGATGGTGTAGCCGAGCAGCGGGCCCGCGGCGGTCACGACCGGGATCATCGAGTTGCGCATCACATGCAGGACGACCACTCGCCGCCAGCGAAGGCCCTTCGCCCGCGCGGTGCGGATGTAATCCTGCTGGAGCGTCTCGAGCACCGTGCCGCGCAGGAGTCGCGCGAAGTAGGCCATCGGGCCGATTCCGAGCGCGATCGCCGGCATCACCTTTGAGCTCCAGGAGTCCCAGCCGCTCGTCGGAAGCCCTGTCACGTCACCCCACTTGAGAGCGAAGAAGTAGATCGCCAGGGTCGCGACGAGAAAGCTCGGAACCGAATAGAAGACATTCGAGACGATCATCGCTCCGTAGTCCCAGAACGTGTTGGCCTTCAAGGCCGCGATCACCCCCAGCGGTATGCCAATACCGAGTGCGAAGATGAAGGCGAGCGCGCCGAGTTGGAGCGAGACCGGGAAGTGCTCCTTGACGATGTCGTTGACCGTCTGGCTTCGAAGCACCAGTGACGGGCCAAGGTCGAACGTGAAGACGCCCTTCGTGTAGTACAGGTACTGCTTCCAGAACGGGTCGTCGAGGTGGAACTTGCGATCGAAGTTTGCCTGCTGGGCTGCCGAGACCGCACGCTCGGATTTCCGGAAAGGATTGCCGGCGATCTGGCGCATCATCATGAAGGTCAGAAAGATGACCAGGAGGATGACGGGGACGGTCCAGAACAGCCGTCTGAGTACGAAGGTGGTCATGGCGTGATCATATCCTTCTCAGGGCTGTGAGCCTGACGCCCACACAACCGAAGCCATGGATGTGCGGTGGGGGCGGGACACGTGTCCCGCCCCCGTTGCACGTTGCCTTTGGGCCTAGCCCTCGACCTTGACGACGGCGAGGTCGATCTGGTCGAGCAGGTTGATGTTGAAGGTCTCCTGGACGTTCGTCGCTTCCTGCGACGTGTACGTGTACCAGTAGATCGGCAGCATCGGCACCTGTCCGTCAGGTCCGAAGAGGATCTCCTCGGCCTGCTTGTAGATGGCATAGCGCGCCGTGTTGTCGGGTGTCTTGCGAGCCTCGTCGATCAAGGCGTCGTAGTTCTGATCGCAGAAGTTGGTGTTGTTGTTTCCCGAGTCGCATGTCCAGAGCTCGAGGAAGTTGATCGCGTCGACATAGTCGCCGATCCAACCCAACCGGTAGACGTCGACCACCTGATTCGGGGGCGGCCCCAGGAACTCGAGGAACTGTGCCCACTCCTGCTGCTTGATGGTGACGTTGATGCCGAGCTCTTTCCACATCGACTGGATGGCCACGGCGATCTCCTTGTGGCCCGGCGAGTTGTTGTAGAAGAGCTGGATGTCCGTGAGCGGGTTGGCGGCCTGTGCCATCTCGGCCTTGGCCTTGTCGATGTCACCGTTCTCCGGCAGCCACTCCGAGTTCGGGTTGAGCTCGTCGAAGCCCGGGATGCCCTTGGGCGTGAACCCGGTCGGCGGGAGCTGATCGGCCTGCGTGATCTGATCGATGATCGTGCGGTGGTCGATCGCCAGTGCCATCGCGCGGCGCTGGTGCACGTCGGTGATCTTCTTGACGTTGATCCCGTAGTAGTACGTGCCGAGTGCCGGGTACTGCTGGTACTCGGGCGTCTCCTTGATCCGGGCGATCTCGTCCGGCGGCGGCGGGTTCAGGTTCACGTCGAGCTCGCCGGCTTCGAACGCCTGGATCCCGGTGATGCCGTCGGTGATCATGCGGCCCTTGACGCTCGTCAGGGTGACGCTCGCGGCGTCACGCCACTGATCGTTCTTGACCAGGTCGATGCTGGCGTTGTGCTGCCAGGCGGCGAGCTTGAACGGGCCGTTGGTGACGATGTTCTTCGCCTCGGTCCACTTGTCGCCGAACTGATCCACGGCCTTCTTGTTCACGGCCAGGAACGAGTGGTGAGCGGCCTGCTGGACGAACCACGGCTGCGGCGACGTCAGTGTCACCTCGAGGGTGGTGTCGTCCACGGCCTTGACGCCGACCTTGTCGGCGAGGGCGTCGCAGTTCTTGGTGCAGGAGTTGTACTCCGCAGCGCCCACGATGCCGAAGAACTGGTACGAGTAGTCGGCTGCCAGCTCAGGGGACACCGTTCGCTTCCAGGCGTACTCGAAGTCACCGGCCGTGACCGGGTCGCCGTTCGTCCACTTGCCGTCACTGCGGAGGTGGAACGTGACCGTGAGACCATCCTCGCTCGTGTCCCAGCTCTCGGCGAGAGCCGGCACGGGCTCGAGGTTCGGCGGCGGGCCCAGCCGGACCAGCGGGTCCATGATGTTCAGGAGGATGTTGCTCGACGTGGTGTCGGTTGCGAGACCCGGGTCAAGCGAGGGCGGTTCCGCACCCCAGTTGACGGTGATCTCCTGCTTCACCGCGGTGCCGCCGGTACCGGCGTTGGTACCGTTGTCGCTCGAGCTGCCGCCGCACCCCGCG
This sequence comes from Gaiellales bacterium, assembly GCA_033856675.1. Lineage (GTDB taxonomy): Bacteria > Actinomycetota > Thermoleophilia > Gaiellales > JAICJC01 > JAICYJ01. Next base: position 9,847 of record JAWVEN010000053.1, read on the forward strand.
GCTACGAGCAGCACGGCGGTCGCAGTTAGCGCCAAACGCGCAAACAGCGTTCTCTCTTTCATTCGCTTCCTTCCCTCCCATGTCGGGTCCCGCTGGGGCGCTCAGGCAACGTACGAAGCGCCCGCTGGGCATTACCATGGAACTGAGACGCTTTGTGGTCAAGAAAGTTTGTGTCCCAGCCGATGTGCAGGACTGCCGGCCGGGCTTGGGAAGCGCGGGCGGCCGGCGCCCACTAACCTTTGCACGGAGCGCCGCGTCAGAGCAGGAGGATGAAGTTGCTGGGACGGTCATCAGCCGACTGCGGTCGGATCCGGGCCCTGGCTTCCCAGGCGCTCGATGCTGAGCTGTCCGAGATCGAGCGCTCGGCGGTCACGACCCATGTCGAGGCGTGCGCGTCGTGCGACAGCGTCATCGCCACCATGCGCGGCATGACCCAGGCAGTGCGGGCCGCGCCGCTGCTCGACTCTACGCATGCCGTGTCCGTGCCTCGGCGGCGGCGCTTCGCGCCTGTGCAGGCGGCGCGCGTGGCTGCCTTTGCCGCCGCGCTGGTCATGGCAGCCCTGGCGGGCGCCTACTTCCCGTTCGGGCACGCGGTGCAGTCCACGCCGGAGCAGGCGCAGCCGGCTCCGATCCGGATCGCACAGCTCGAGGAGCTGCACTCGGGCGACCTGCTCGACCGCTTGCGCCTGCGCGAAGCCGATCACTCGCGCCGCTCACAGCTGCGCGAGCACCTGTCGCTGGTGTAGCACCGTCCCGGCTCGGGAACGAGCACGGAGGGTGGACGAGAACCACCGCCCAGGGGTGGCACATATGTGTCACGAAGTCCCGCTTCCGGCGGCGTGGCCGCTTGCTAAGATCCCCGTGTTCACGCCGAATATCGTGTCTCGACCGCTCGAGCAAGGGAGTTACATGTCCGCCTCCAACGGCCAAAACGTCGGGAAGATCGTGGAGATCCGGGGCGTTGTCATCGATGCCCAGTTCCACGGCCAGCTGCCGCACATCTACAACGCGCTCGAGATCCGTGTTCCCGCGGATGGCGGCACGACGACGCTGGTGGCCGAGGTGCAGCAGCACCTGGGAGACAACCGCGTGCGCGCGATCGCGATGGACGCGACCGACGGACTGGCCCGGGGCCTCGACGTGGTCGACACCGGTGGGCCGATCACCGTGCCCGTCGGCGAGGTCACCCTCGGCCGGATCTTCAATGTGCTCGGCCAGCCGGTCGACCACGGGCCCGAGGTGAACGTGCAGGAGCGCTGGTCGATCCATCGCGACCCGCCGCCGTTCGAGACCCTCTCGCCGACCGCAGAGATCTTCGAGACTGGCATCAAGGTGATCGACCTGCTTGCCCCGTACGTCAAGGGCGGCAAGATCGGCCTGTTCGGCGGCGCAGGCGTGGGCAAGACCGTGCTGATCCAGGAGCTGATCAACAACATCGCCCAGCAGCACGGCGGCCTCTCGGTGTTCGCCGGCGTGGGTGAGCGGACTCGTGAGGGCAACGACCTCTGGCTCGAGATGACCGAATCGGGCGTGATCGAGAAGACGGCGCTGGTCTACGGCCAGATGAACGAGCCCCCCGGGGCGCGCCTGCGCGTGGGCCTGACCGGCCTGACGATGGCGGAGTACTTCCGCGACGAGCAGGGCCAGGACGTGCTGTTCTTCATCGACAACATCTTCCGGTTCGTGCAGGCCGGCTCCGAGGTCTCCGCTCTGCTCGGCCGCATGCCGAGCGCCGTGGGCTACCAGCCGACGCTGGCCACAGAGATGGGTGAGCTGCAGGAGCGGATCACCTCGACGACGAAGGGGTCGATCACCTCGGTGCAGGCCATCTACGTCCCGGCCGACGACCTCACCGACCCGGCCCCGGCCGCGTCATTCGCCCACCTCGATGCCACCACGGTGCTCTCGCGTGACATCGCGTCCCGCGGCATCTACCCGGCCGTCGACCCACTCGACTCCACGTCGCGCATCCTGCAGCCGGGAGCCGTCTCCGAGGACCACTACCGGACGGCGACCCGCGTGCAGGAGGTGCTGCAGCGCTACAAGGACCTGCAGGACATCATCGCCATCCTCGGCATGGACGAGCTGAGCGACGAGGACAAGGTGACCGTCCAGCGCGCGCGTAAGCTCGAGCGCTTCCTGTCGCAGCCGTTCCACGTTGCCGAGGCCTTCACCGGCACACCGGGCAAGTACGTCAAGCTGGACGACACGATCCGCTCGTTCCGCGAGGTGCTCGACGGCCAGCACGACGAGCTTCCCGAGCAGGCCTTCTACCTGGTCGGCGACATCGACGAGGCCGTGCAGAAGGCAGAAGGCCTCCGGGTCAGCGCCTGATGGCCGACTACTCGCCCTACCGGGTCGACGTGATCACCCCCGAGGGGCCCGTGTTCGAGGGTGAGGCGCAGATCGTCGTCGTCCCCGGGACGGCAGGCCAGCTCGGGATCCTCGCGCACCACGCGCCGCTGATCTCGAGCCTGAAGCCGGGCAGGACCAAGGTGACCGATGCCGGTGGCGAGGTGCACGAGTTCGCGACCGGCGCCGGCTTCGTCCAGGTGCGCAAGAACGAGGCTCTCGTGCTCGTCGGCGAGGCCGTCTCCCGCTCCGAGATCAACCTGGCGGAGGCGCGTGCCCGGCTGGAAGAGGCGCGCACGGCGCTGGCCGGCGCCCAGGAGGGGGAGGGCGACATCTACCGTGCCGAACGAGAAGCGCGGTTCGCCGAGGTGCTGGTCGACGCGGCCGGCGGCGGCCCGGAGGGCGGCCGGCTCAGCGGTTGACGACCAGCGTGCCGGCGATCAGGTCGTGCAGCGCCTGCTTTCTCGCCGTGAACGCCGCCATGATGTAGCCGATCAGGAGCGTCAGGGCCGAAAGGATCTTGGCGAAGTAGCGGCCGGTTGCGCGGGCGAAGGTGATCCGGTTGCCCTCCACGTCGGTGACCTTGATCCCGAGGGCTCGCCTGCCCAGCGTCGCGCTCATCCGGCGAGTCGACCGCCGCAACGCCGCAGCTCGGGCAGAACTGCGCGCCTTCGGGGATCTGGGCTCCGCAGTTTCGGCAGTACATCAGCTATGTCTCCAGGATGTAGGCCAGCCACACGGGCAGGAGCGCCAGGCCGGCGATGCCGAGCACGATACCTGCCGTCGCGCGCCCGTTGCCCGACATTTCGTGGTTTTGGCGCACCTCCCGCTTTGCGATGATGCCGAAGGCCACCGCGAGCAGTGAGAACACCATCGGCAGGACGATCACCCCCAGAATGCCGAATACCAGCGACATGGTCGCCTTGCCGCTGGCGCGGGTCTCGACCGGCTCCCGGCCGGCCTGGATCACGCCGGCGCCGCAGGACGCGCAGAACTCCGCGCCGTCCGGCAACGCCTCACCGCATGACGGGCATTGGCGGCCGGTCTGGACTGACATGCGCCCACTCTAACCGGTCCCCCCGACGATGCCTGGAGCGGCCGTATCATGCCCGGCATGGCCGTCGTCCCACCGCCCCCAGTCGCGCGGTACTGCATCCGCTGTGGCGGGGTCAGGCTCGAGGGCGCGCGTTTCTGCACCTCCTGCGGCACGCCGTTCGACGATGCGCCGCTCCAGACGATCGCGACGCTACCGGTCGCGACCGAGCTCCAGCCGGTCTCGCCGTACCCCGTCAGTTTCACGCTCGCATATGAGCCCAACCGCTCGCGATCGGCGGCGGCGTTTCGGCTGATTCTCGCCGTGCCGCACCTGATCGGATGGACGCTCGTCTTCGCCGTTGCGCTGCCGGTGGTGTTGACGGCATGGATCGCCGCCGTGGCGACAGGACGCGTCCCGGCACCGCTGCACCGGTTCGGCTCGGCCGTGCTCGTGTACGTGAGCCGGGTCGCCGCCTACCTGTGCCTGGCGACCGACCGCTACCCGCCGCCTCCCGGCCGGTCGGCGCCGGACTACCCGCTGCAGGTGTCGGTCGACCCCCCGGCCCGCCGCTCGCGGCTGCAGACCCTGCTCACGCCCGTGCTCGCCATCCCGGCCATCATTGCCTCCGTCATGTTCGGCATCGCCGCGTGGATGCTCGCCGTCGGTGCGTGGTGGGCGATCCTCTTCACCGGCCGGATGCCGCAGGGCATCCACGAGATGCTCGATGTCGCGCTCGCGTTTCAGTGCCGGGCGCTCGCCTACTGGCCGCTGCTTCTGACCGACGTCTATCCGTGGTTCGAGAGCGGCCCGCTGATGCTTCCGTCCCGGCGGCGGGAGAGCGGGGCGCGATCCCACTCTCCCGCCGCGGAATGACGTCGGTCAGCGCGAGGCCGGCCGTTCGCGGGTGACGTGACCTGTGCGGGCGGCTGCCCAGATTGCGATCATGGCGCCCGCGAAGAGCGCGAGGCCCATGAGCCCGAAGACGGTGGTCGTGGAGACGCCGCTCGAGCCGCTTGTCTTTGCCACCGGCAAGGCCGGCTGCTGCGTCGGGGCGGATGCGCCGGCAGCGTGATGCCCGGCTGGGAGGTGGCCCTGCGAGGCAGTGGGCGTGACCGTGTACGGGTGGCTCCGCGCCGCGTAGGGATGATCACGGGTCGGCTGGCCGAATGCGACCGCCGTTGAGAGTACGAGCAGCAGGGACATGAGGCCGAGCTGCAGAGCGATCGTGCGTGTGACGTGCCTGAACACTGTGGCTCCTTTCCTGCGTGTTCACATGACGATCCCGGTACGCCGCCTCTTCCTCGCCTGGTCAGACAATGTCCGGACGGCAGACCGAGATCGCCCGCCGCGCGGCGCGGTGATGGGCTGCTCGTGCGGCGGGCTGGCCTACAATCGAGCCCGTGTCCAGCGCCGACGAGCTGGCGCTCGCGGAGCGCCTGATCTCCTACGACACCTCCAATCCGGAGGGCATCGCAGGCTCCATGGGCTTCCTCAAGGGATGGCTGGAAGGCCAGGGGATCGCGCACCGGCAGTACGACGTCAACGGCCTGCCCGCGATCGTTGCCGCCGTCGGTGAGGGCCCCGCGACGCTGATCTGGAACGCCCACGTGGACGTCGTCCCCGGCCGTCAGGAGCAGTTCTCGCCCTGGCGTGTCGACGGCCGGCTCTATGGGAGGGGCGCCTACGACATGAAGGGGGCGCTGGCAGGCATGTTGGCCGCGCTTGCCGACCTCTCCGCCGCCCGTGACTCGATCTCCGGCGTGAAGGTCAAGCTGCTGATCGTCCCCGACGAGGAGTCCGAGGAGGACTCGACGCGGCAGAAGGCGTCCTCGGTCCTCGCCGAAGAGGGCCACGTCGGCGAGTTCGTCATCTGCGGCGAGCCGACCGATCTCGAGATCGGCATCCAGTCGAAGGGTGTGCTGGTGCTCCGGATCGACGTCGAGGGACGGGCAGCCCATGGCTCGACCCCGTGGCTCGGCGACAACGCGGTGCTGAAGGCGATCGACCTCTACCAGCGGATCCACGAGCTGCCGTTCGCCCGCGGGCGGTCAGAGCTGTACGAGCGGCCGTCGGTCAACATCGGCCGCATTCAGGGCGGCGACGTGGTGAACAAGGTGCCCGATCACTGCCGCATCGACGTCGACATCCGCTACCTGCCGAACCAGGATCCACACGAGGTTCTGCGCCAGGTGCGCGGCCTGGGAGCCGAGGTGACTCCGATCTACGAGCTGCCGCCGGCGACGCTCGACCCGGGAGATCCGCACGTCCGGGCGCTGAGTGAGACGGTCCGCGAGGTCAAGGGCACGGCCGCCCTCGCCGTCGGCCGGGATGGTGCATCGGACGCTGTGTTCTTCCTCGAGCGGGGTATCCCGGCAGTGGAGTTCGGACCCACCGGCGCAGGTCACCATGGCCCCGAGGAGTATGTGGAGATCGAATCGCTTGCCCGCTACCGTCGGATTCTGGCGGAGTTTGCCCGTGGAATAGCTCGCCGTGGGCGCGAACGAATAGAGTCACCCGCGCGCCGCGCTGGGTAGGGAATGTGACGACCGGCGCCGAAGTGCCGGTTTATACTCAGCGGGTGCCCGCCGGTTTGCGGGCGCTCGTGTTGTAAGGAGACGTGTGCCGACAGAGACGCCGCCACAACGAGCCAGCACACGCAGCGGGGATAGCGGCTCCCCGCCTCGGCGACCGCCGATCTCCATCTACGACACCCGTGGCAAGCACAAGCAGCGGCCGCGCTGGAAGCGGATCATGCTCTGGACGGTCGGCTCGCTGCTGTCGGTGATCCTGGTCGTCGCAGCCGTTGTCGGATGGTGGGCCCATGGCCTCGTCGACCAGGTCGGCGCGCTCTCGAAAGACGTCAGGGACACCCAGGGCGACCTGACCACGATCCCCTCGGCCCAGCAGGCCGCGATCGCGCTCGTGGTCGGCTCGGACCGCCGCCCGTCGGACGGCTCGGCACCGTCCCGCTCGGACACGCTGATGCTGGTGCGGATCGACCCGGGCACGAAGCTGATCTCGGTGCTCTCGCTCCCCCGCGACCTCTACGTCCCCATCAACGGCGTGTGCTGCTCCAAGATCAACGATGCATACAGCCAGGGTGGGCTGAAGCTGGCGCTGCAGACCGTCAAGGAGGTCACGGGCATCAGGCCCAACTACCTCATGACGGTGGACTTCGGTGGCTTCAAGAAGCTCGTCGGCGCGTTCAAGGGGGTCTATATCCCCGTGGACCAGCGCTACCACCATGACAACGCCCTGGGCGGCGACCAGTACTCCGAGATCGACATCACTCCGGGGTACCAGCAGCTGGACGGACCTGACGCGCTGGCATACGCGCGCTTCCGGCACACCGACTCCGACTTCTACAGAAACGCCCGGCAGCAGGTGTTCATGGAGGCGTTCGAGCAGCGAGCGTCCAGCCAGCTGAACGGCGTCGGGCTCGAGGAGCTGCAGACCTTCAAGGCCGTCGCCGAGGACGTCGCCGGCAGCGTCCAGGTGACCGGCCCGAACGGGGCGCCGAGCTTGCAGACGATGATCCGCTACCTGTCCCTCGGCTACCAGATCAAGGGCCGGGTCGTCTCGGTGAAGCTCGACGCGGCGATCGGCGGAGACACGACCAACTCGTACGTCACGTCCGACCCCGACGCGATCAGCCGCGCACGCTACGCCTTCATGCATCCCGACACGGTGATCACCCCGAAGGACGAGCTGCCCGGTAAGGCGGACGGCCCCGCGGAGCCCACGTTCAAGCCCCGCGTCGAGCCCACCACCGTGCCCATGACGATCGTCAACGGCAACGGCGTGCAGGGCGCGGCCGCGACGGCGGGCACCGCGCTGACCGAGTGGGGCTATCCCGCGACGGTGTCGCTGCAGCCGGCGACGACGACGTTTGCCCAGAGCATCGTCTTCTACCGCCCGAGGATGAAGGACGCCGCGACCGACGTCGCCGACATCGTCGGGGACGCCAGAACGCAGCGCATGACGCCAGAGATGGCGCCGTTCTCGACCAACGGCATCGTGCTGGTCGTCGGCGAGACGTTCAAGGACACGCTCAAGATCCCGGCACCGAAGAAGGTCATCAACGGCGGGCTGCCTGACGACATCACGCGCGACCCGACCATCTACCGGTCGACGTTCCGGGCAGCGCAAGGCCCGGCCAACTTCAGGGTCTACTACCCGACCGTCTACCAGAACGTCTCGCATCTGTGCCCGCTCAACTGCCCGAGCGCGTCGTCGAGCGACCCCGCGATGTGGCTGTACACCATCAAGGACGCGGGCGGCGGCAAGAACTCGTTGTACGCCTACTTCTCGTACAACGGGCTGGCGGGCTCCTACTGGGGGATCCAGCAGACGCGCTTCACCGGAGCTCCGATCCTCGCGAACCCCGATCAGGAGCGCAAGCTGGACCGCCGCACCTACAAGTTCTACTTCAACGGGAGCCACATCCACATGGTCGCGTTCATCCAGGGCGGCGTGGCCTACTGGGTGCAGAACACGCTTCGCGACGACATGTCCAACGAGGACATGATTGCGATCGCGCGCTCGCTGAAACCGGCGTGAGCGCCCACAACCACACAGCGGTGGGCGTGCTCGGCGTCGGCTACGTCGGTCTGGTGACCGCCGCCTGCTTCGCCGACCTCGGGCACCGCGTCGTCTGCCGCGACATCAACCCCGATCGCATCGAGTCGCTCAGGAACGGCGGAGTACCGATCTACGAGCCGGGTGTCGACCGGCTGCTGGAGCGAAACCGGGACCGGCTCCGGTTCACGCTCGACATCGACGACGTGTTCGAGCAGTGCCGGATGGTGTTCGTCTGCGTGGACACGCCGCCGATGCATTCCGGCGACGCCGACCTCTCACGGGTGCACCGGGTCATCGACGAACTGCCGCGTGACGGCGATCGCTTCATCCTCGTCATGAAGAGCACCGTGCCGGTGGGCACCGCGGCCAAGGTGCGCGCGGAGCTCGAGGCGCGTGGGCTCGGCGATGTGGGGTATGTCTCCAACCCGGAGTTCCTTCGTGAGGGAAGCGCGATCGCCGACTTCATGAAGCCGGACAGGATTGTGATCGGTGCGTTCGACGACCGAGACGGAGAGGAGGTGGCCGGGTTGTACGCCGACCTCGAGGCAACGGTCGTCCGCACGGACCCGGCCAGCGCAGAAATGACAAAGTACGCCTCCAACGCATTTCTCGCGACGAAGATCTCGTTCATCAATGAGATTGCGAATGTCTGCGAGGAGGTGGGCGCCGACGTGTCGGTCGTCGCGTTTGCCATGGGCCTCGACGAGCGGATCGGCAGCCACTTCCTCCGGCCGGGGATCGGCTACGGCGGTAGCTGCCTCGCCGGCGAGGAGATCGTCACGCTGCTTCACGGCGACGTGGTCGAAGACGTGTCGCTCGCCGAGCTGTTCGGGCGCTACGGCGGGCCGGGCGGGAACGCGGGGGATCTGGTGAACGTGCAGGTGCTGTCGTGGCACGTCGGCCGCGAGGAGCCGGAGTTCATGCCGGTCTCGATCGTCACGGCGCGCCGGTACGAGGATGAGGTCGTCGACGTGCACGTCGTCGATTCACCGGCAACGCTGACGGTCACGCTCGACCACCCGTTCGTCGTGCGCGACGGTGCCGCGACGCGCGTGGTGGAGGCAGGCGACCTGAAGCTCGACGACCTCGTGCCGCAGGTCGTCGTCGCGCCACTGCCGCGGTACGAGCCGCTGGCCGACATGTCCGGCCAGGCCGTGCGCCCGGCACCCATCGACCAGCGCGTCGTGTGGGCGCCGCTGCAGAGCCTGGAGCGGCGCCCGTTCGACGGCACCGTGTACTCGCTCGAGGTGCCCGAGGCGCACACGTTCGTGACCAGCGGCGGGACGATCGTCCACAACTGCTTCCCCAAGGACGTCCAGGCGCTCAAGCAGCTCGCCGGCAACTCCGGGTACCACTTCCAGCTCCTGACGGCAGTGATCGAGGTGAACGAGCTGCAGAAACGCCGCGTTGTCGGCAAGCTCGAGAAGCACCTCGGCCTGCTGCGCGGACGCCGGATCGCCCTGCTGGGCCTGGCGTTCAAGGCCAATACCGACGACATGCGCGAGGCCTCCAGCCTCGTGCTCAGCGACCGGCTGCGCGCCGAGGGAGCCACCGTCGTCGCGTACGACCCGGTCGCGATGGACGCCGCTCGCGCCCGTCTCAACGATGGCGTCGAGCTGGCGGAGTCGATGGTGGAGGCCGTGCGCGGGGCGGATGCCGCGGTGATCGTGACCGAGTGGAGCGAGTTCCGGTCGCTGGCCTCACGGCAGGTGCGCAAGGCGATGGCCTCGCCGCTGATCGTGGACGGCCGCAACCTGCTCGATCCGGCGCAGGCCCGCGCTGCGGGCTTCGTCTACGAGTCGGTCGGACGTCCGAGCGCGGAGCCTGTGTGATCGCGGTCCTGCTCGTGGGCGGGCAGGGGACCCGCCTGCGGCCGCTCACCGAGTGGCTCCCAAAGCCGATGCTCCCGATCGCGAACCGCCCGTTCCTCGAGCATCAGATCGAGCACCTTCGGGAGCACGGAGTGGACCGCGTCATCCTCTCCTGCGGCTACCTGCCGGATGCCATCCGCGCGCATTTCGGGGATTCGCTCGACTATGCCGTCGAGGACGAGCCACTCGGTACGGGTGGCGCGATCCGTTTCGCCGCCGAGGGGGTCGAGGAGACCTTCGTCGTCTGCAACGGCGATATCCTCACCGACTTGGACGTGACCGGCCTCGTGGAGATGCACCGGGCGCGCGGGGCGCGCGCGACGATCGCCCTTCACCGTGTCGACGATCCCTCCGGCTACGGCCTTGTGCGGACGGACGGGCGCGGGGCCGTCACGGCGTTCGTCGAGAAGCCGCCGCCAGGCGAGGCCGACGTCGACACGATCAACGCCGGAACCTACATCTTCGAGCCGGACGTGCTGGAGTTGATCGAGCCCGGCCGGATGGTCTCGGTCGAGCGCGAGGTGTTCCCGCGACTGGTCGGCGACGGCCTGTATGCCCAGGCCGGCGACGGGCACTGGCGCGACATCGGAACCCCGGCCAGCTACCTGGCCGCGAACATGGAGCGGATGCCGCCCGGCGGACTGGTCGACGCGGCTGCCGTTGTCTCGCCGAGCGCAGAGGTGACAGAATCCGTTGTCGGTAGTGAGGCCGAGATCGGAGCCGGAGCCCACATCCACCGGTCGGTGGTGCTGCCCGGCGCCAGAGTGCCTCGAGACAGCAGGTTCGACAGCAAGGTGGTCGGGCGGAATGGGGAGGCCGTGTGGTAGACGCGCAGGGAATGAGCAGTGCCATCGAGGCGATGGCGGAGCACCTTCGAGAGGGCGACCGCGTCGGTTGCGCTGCGGGCGAGGCGCTGCCGCTGCCCTCGGCGGTGGTGATTGCGGGCATGGGCGGCTCGGCGATGAGCGGCGAGTTGCTCCGCGGGCTCGTGCTCCATGGCTGTCCGGTGCCCGTTACCCGCGTCCGGGGCTTCGGCATCCCGACCTGGGCCGGCCCGGGGACGCTCGTCGTCTGTTCGAGCTACTCGGGCGATACCATGGAGACGCTGTCGTGCGCCGATCAGGCTCGCCGGCAGGGTGCGACGATCGTCGGCGTCGGCATCGGCGGTCAGCTGGGCGCTCGCGCGGAGGAGTGGGGCATCCCGTTCGCGCGCATCGCCGGAGGATTGATGCCGCGAGCTGCACTGGGCTATCTGTTCGGTGCGATGGCCGGTGCGTTCGGGGCCTGTGGGCTCGCACGGCCGGGGATCGCCGAGGAGTGCGCCCGCGGCGTCGAACAGGTCGACCGTGATGCAGCGAAGGCCTTGGGCGAGCGCATCGCCGACACGGTGCCGCTGATCTATGGCGCCGGACCGCTGGCAGCAGTCGCGTACCGCTGGAAGACCCAGCTGAACGAGAACGCGAAGATGCACGCCTTCAGCCACGCGTTCCCCGAGCTCGACCACAACGAGATCGTCGGCTGGGAGGGCACCTCGTCGGGACGCTTCTCCGCGGTGATGCTGCGCGACCCGGCCGAGGGCAAGGACGTGCGCCGGATGATCGACGTGACAGCCGACCTGATCGAGCCGGACGCGGTGTTCGTGGAGCAGGTCAGTCCGGCCGGGGAGACGCACGCTGCGCGGGCATTCGGCGCGGTCGCGCACGGCGACTGGGTCAGCTACTACGCCGCGCTGGCCCGGGGGGTCGATCCCACGCCGGTCGAGCGGATCTTCGCCCTCAAGCAGCGGCTCGCGACGTGACCGATCCGCTAGAGTCCCGCGCGCTGTGAGCACCATCATCGAGAACGACGTCCGCGATCTCGCCCTCGCTCCCGAGGGTGTCCGGCGCATCGAGTGGGCCGATCGCGAGATGCCCGTGCTGCGGCTGATCCGCGAGCGCTTCGCCGCCGAGCGCCCGCTGGACGGCATCCGCATCTCGGCATGTCTTCACGTCACCAGTGAGACCGCCAACCTGATGCGGACGCTGAAGGCGGGTGGCGCCGACGCGGTGCTCTGCGCCTCGAATCCGCTGTCGACGCAGGACGATGTTGCGGCGGCGCTGGTGCAGGAGTACGGCATCTCGGTGTTCGCGCGAAACGGCGAGGACAACGACACGTACTACTCGCACATCGAGGCGGCCGTGAACCATCGCCCGCACGTGACGATGGACGACGGCGCCGACGTGATCGGCGTGCTGCATTCCAAGCATCGCGACCAGCTGGGTGAGATCCTGGCCGGCACCGAGGAGACCACGACCGGCGTGATCCGGCTCAAGGCGATGGAGGCCGACGGCACTCTGGGGTTCCCGATCCTTGCCGTCAACGAGGCCAACACGAAGCACCTGTTCGACAACCGCTACGGCGTCGGGCAGTCCACGCTGGACGGGATCATCCGATCCACCAACGTGCTGCTCGCCGGCCGCACCTTCGTGATCGGCGGCTATGGGTGGAGCGGTCGCGGGCTGGCGGAGCGAGCCCGGGGGATGGGCTCCCACGTGATCGTCTGCGAGGTCGATCCGCTGCGAGCCCTCCAGGCAGTGATGGATGGATTCCGGGTGCAGCCGATCGCCGAGGCGGCCCACGTTGGCGACATCTTCTGCACGGCGACCGGCGACAAGAACGTCATCCGGCGGGAGCACTTCGAGGTCATGAAGGACGGTGCCATCCTCTGCAACACGGGCCACTTCAACGTGGAGATCGAGATCCCGGCGCTGCGCGAGTTGGCGACGAACGTCTCGGTGGCACGCCCGATGGTGGAGCAGTTCGACATGCCGGACGGCCGGCGACTGTTCCTGCTTGCCGAGGGACGTCTTGTGAACCTCGCCGCCGCCGAAGGTCACCCGGCGTCGGTGATGGACATGAGCTTCGCGAACCAGGCGCTGGCCGCCGAGTTCGCCGTCAAGAACCACGCGGAGCTGGAGCCGAAGGTCTACGTCGTCCCCAAGGAGCTGGACGACGAGGTGGCGCGGCTGAAGCTCGAGGCGATGGGGATCAAGATCGACACGCTCACGCCGGAGCAGGTTGCCTACCTCGCCTCCTGGGACGAAGGCACCTAGATGATTGCAATCATCTAGACCGCGAGGTCTCGGTGTGAGCCTCTCTCTGGGCGATCGCTCCCGGCTTGATCCGTCGTCCATCGTGCGGATCGAGGATGGTGCGCTGGTGCTGCTCGACCAGACGCGCCTCCCCGGCCGGCGGGTGGAGTGCCGGTACACGGAATGGCCGGAGATGGTGGAGGCGATCCGAACCATGGTCGTACGCGGCGCCCCGTCGATTGGTGTCGCCGCCGCATATGGCGCTGCGGTCACTGCCCGCCGCGGTCGAGAGGAGTTCGAGCGGGCATGTGACGGCCTCGCGGCGGCGCGCCCCACCGCCGTGAACCTGCGCTGGGCGATCGAGCAGATGCGCACAGCCGCCGCCGGAGTGCCGGACGATGCGCTCGCGGAGCGCCTCGAGCAGGCAGCGGGTCAGCTTCACGACGAAGAGGTGCGGCGCTGCGTGGCGATCGGCGACCATGGCGCGGCGCTGCTTGGCAACGGCTCGCGCGTCTTGACGCACTGCAACGCGGGTGCGCTGGCGACCGCCGGATACGGCACGGCTCTCGGCGTCGTCCGCAGCGCGTTTCTGCGGGACCCCACCGTGTCGGTGTGGGTCGACGAGACGCGGCCGCTGCTCCAGGGCGCGCGCCTGACCGCCTGGGAGCTTGCTGAGGACGGCATCCCCGCCACGCTGGTCACCGACTCGATGGCCGGCTGGCTGATGGCACAGGGAAAGGTCGATGCAGTGGTGGTCGGTGCCGACCGGATCGCCGCGAACGGCGACGCCGCCAACAAGATCGGCACATACGCGTTGTCGGTGCTGGCGCGGGCGCACGGAGTGCCGTTCTACGTCGCGGCGCCGACGTCGACGATCGACCGCACGATCTCGTCGGGGGCCGACATCCCGATCGAGCACCGCGCTGCCGCGGAGATCTTCGGCGACGAGGCCACGGCGGGGGTGGAGGTCTACAATCCCGCGTTCGACGTGACCCCGGCAGCCAACATCACCGCCATCGTCACCGAGCAGGGCGTGCACCGCCCGCCGTACCACCTTGGCTGACGGCGATCTCGAGAGCGACCTGGCGTCGATTCCTCCTGCCGACCAAGCGGTGCTCGAAGACGGCGGGTTCGACGAGCAGGTGCTTCGCCGCTGGGCCGCTGACCTGCTTCATCGCGGCCCGGACGCAAACCGCGTCAGCGGTGAGGTGACGCTGCCACAGGACGGCGACGTGGCGGAGCTGCCGTTTCCCGCCTCAGAGCACGGCCGGCGTCTGGCCGAGGCGGGTAGGGCGTCGATCAGGCGGGGGGAGTTGGCCGTGGTCGTGCTCGCCGGCGGGATGGCGACTCGCATGGGGGGTGTGGTGAAGGCGCTCGTCAACGCCGTCAGCGGCACGACCTTCCTCGACGCGCGCCTGGCGGAGCGCGAGCACTGGCAGCGGGGTTCCGAGCGGCCGTTCCCGATGTGGCTGATGACGAGCCATGCGACCGACGAGCCGATCCGCCAGGCGCTGGGCGACCGGCTCGACGGCGACCGGGTGGCGGTCTTCCGGCAGGGCGCATCGCCGCGGCTGACCCCGGAGGGGCGCGTGTTCCGCGACGCCGGCGGGCGCCCCAGCCTGCACGCGACCGGTCATGGCGACCTGCCTGACGCCCTGCGCCGCAGCGGGCTTCTGGAGCGCTTCGTCGCCGGCGGTGGCCGGTACCTGTGGATCGCCAACCTCGACAACCTCGGCGCCGCGGTGGATCCGCTCGTGCTCGGGTGGCACCTGGAGCATGATGCGCCGCTGTCGGTCGAGGTGGTCGACAAGGAGCCTGGCGACCGCGGCGGCATCCCGGTGCGGCTCGACGGCCGGCCTGTCGTGCTCGAGAACTTCCGGCTCCCTCACGGGTTTGACGAGGACGCGGTGCCGGTGTTCAACACCAACACGTTCCTGGTCGACGCCGAGCCGCTTGCCGAGCTCGACATGCCGTGGACGTGGTTTCGCGTCGAGAAGACCGTCGACGGTCGGCCCGCAATCCAGTTCGAGCGGCTCGTCGGGGAGCTCACCTCGAGCCTCGACTCCCGGTTCGTGAAGGTGCCGCGGACGGGTCTTGCGTCCCGCTTCCTGCCGGCCAAGGACTGGCAGGAGCTGGAGCGACACCAGGAGCAGATCGCCGCTCGATTGAGGAGCTTTCTGGAACCACATCGCGACGGCGCGTGACGGCCCCGTGACAGCGACCGAGGATAGCGTCGCCCGGTGGCCTCGCTGCTCGACCTGCTCGTCCCGCCCCGCTGCATCCTGTGTGGCGACAACGGACCCGATCTGTGCCTCGAGTGCCTCGCCGCGCTACCGCTGCGCGGCGGGCCGTGCTGCCCCCGGTGCGGCACAGCGGTGCCGCGCCCGGTAAGGGACTGTGCGGCGTGCCGTGGCCGGCGGCTGGGCCACGACGCATTCGGTGCCGCGATGCTCTATCGCGATCTTGGCCGGGACTTCGTGCACCAGCTGAAGGACCGTGGGATGCGCGCACTGGCGGGGCATGGCGCCGCGTTGATGACGCTGGCCCTGGATCGGCCGGACGCCGATGTGTTGACGTGGGTGCCGGCGGATCCGCTGCGCGAGGCCATTCGCGGCTATCACCCGCCGAAGCTGCTCGCGATGGCGCTGGCGGAGCGATGGGGTATGCGCTCCGGGCCGCTGGTGGGTGCCCGGTTGCGCCGCCGGCCGCAGCGCGGACTGTCGCGCCGGGAGCGGCGATCGAACGTCAGCGGCGCCTTCACTGCAAGAGGTGACGTGCCGGGCCGCGTGGTCGTCGTCGACGATGTGCGCACGACCGGCGCGACGCTTGTCGCGGCATCGATGGCGCTCAAGCGGGGAGGCGCCGTCACCGTGGTAGCCATGGCACTTGCGTGGGCAGAGGATGCCTGATCCCGCTTTCGAGGTCTCGTTTAAGCCCGGAAGCGGGTTAGTCTTCGGAGCGCCATTGTCGATGCAAAGGAGTGGCCATGCGGTTGCAGGTGAAGGGCAGGCACATCGATGTCACCGACTCCCTCTTCCAGTATGCGGAACGAAAGCTCGGGAAGCTTGCGAGGCATCTGTCGGATGCCAGCCGCTGTGAGCTCGAGCTGATCGTCGAGCACAACCCGAGCATCAGCGACAACCAGGTTGCTGAGGCGACGGTCTGGACGAAGGGGCCCGTGCTGCGTGCCCGGGAGTCCTCGACCGATATGTACGCGTCGATCGACCTCGTCGCCGAGAAGCTCGAGCGGCAGGTCAAGCGGTACCGCGAGAGGCGTTCGGGGAAGCAGATCGAGCACGAGCTCGCCCGCCACAACGCGGTGCCCGATGTGTCGCCTGTTGCAACGCTGCCCGAGGAGGACGAAGCAATGATCGTGAAGACGAAGCAGTTCAACATGAAGCCGATGAACGAGGAGGAAGCGCTCCTTCAGCTCGAGTTGATCGGTCATGATTTCTTCGTTTTCATCAACGCCGAGTCGGATGAGGTCAACGTCATCTATAAGCGCCGGGACGGGAACTACGGCCTGATCGAACCGACACGGGGCGGCTGACGCCCGTTTCCGCGCCGCCGATCGCGGGCACGGTCCCGCTGGGAGCGACGAAGGGAGTGGGGATGAGGAGCAGGCTCCTCACCGAGAACGGTGTGCGGATCCATGTGCTCGCGTTCGAGCCGGGCGATGAGGTCATCACGGGCCTGGAGCGGTTCGCACACGATCACGGCGTGACCTCCGCGGCCGTGCGTGCGATCGGCGGTTTCAGCGGGGCTACGCTCGCGTTCTTCGACCCCCACCGCAAGGAGTTCGTCGAGGTACCTGTGCACGAGCAGTCGGAGGTGGTGTCGCTGCTCGGCGACATCGCGCTCACCGACGACGTTCCCACGGCCCACGTTCACGCAGCGCTCGGCCTCCGCAGCGGTGAGATGCGCGGAGGGCACCTGATTCGCGGCCTCGTCTGCCCGACCCTCGAGCTGCTGCTGACCGAGTCGCCGGCCTACCTGCACAGGCGCTTCGACCCGGAGGTCGGCCTGCCCTTGGTGGAAGTGCCGAGCGAGGAGCGCTGGCGACCGCCCACCGGCGTGCGGCATTAGGGCGGTTGCGGCAGGGCTCGTCGCGTGGTCCAGCGGCGGTCGGTGTGCCAGCGTTGGATGGTGCGGCGGCTGGGGGGGTTGGCGTTGAGGTAGGTGGTTTGGAGGATCCGGTGTTGGATGGTCGCCGTGGTCGCGCCGCCGTTCCACAGTTGCTCCGCCTGAACGCGGAGCTTCGGCCAGGCGTACGATCCCGGTCGTTTGCGTGCCGGATGGGCCTTCAGTGCATTGAGGTGGCCGTTGAGCGCCTTGTGCCGCGCCGTCGTCAAGCATCCGTTCGCGCGCCAGATTCCGATCAGCGTGACGACCACGTCTCTGCCGCTTCGCTGCGTCAGGAACTCGACGCTGGCATGCGCCTGGCACATCCACACCTCGACGCCATACCCGAACGTGACCCGCTGCGTCCTTCCCCGCGTCCGGTCGACGCAGATCGCACAGATCGGCTGCTTGGTCGGCAGCTTCCGGGCTTTGTAGAGCGAGAACATGGCTGGGAAGAGGCTCGCAGGCCAAGCGTCACGCGTGGGTGACGACCTGTCACGACTGTGTCGGGAAACCCAAATGGC
>JAWVEN010000054.1:0-3649 GCA_033856675.1 Gaiellales bacterium
ATCATCAAGTTCGAGGGCGGCTACCACGGCCACCACGACGACGTGCTGGTAAGCATCCAGCCGCCGCGCGAGGCGATGGGACCGATCGAATCGCCGACGACGGTGCCGGCCAGCGCCGGGATCCCGCGCAGCCGGATTGCGGAGACGGTCATCGCACCGTTCAACGAGCCGGAGCTGCTCGCGGGGATCCTGGAGGCTCACGCCGGCGAGATCGCGGCGATCATCATCGAGCCCGTGCAGTTCAACATCGGGGTGGTGCCCCCGAAGCCCGGCTTCCTCGAGCGCGTCCGCGAGCTCGCCACGGAACACGGGGCGGTCCTCATCTTCGACGAGGTCAAGACCGGCGTCGTGCTGGCGTGGGGGGGCGCGTTCGAGCACTTCGGCGTCAGGGCGGATCTCTTCTGCCTTGCCAAGAGCATCGGCGGCGGGATCCCGATCGGCGCCTTCGGCGGCAAGCGGGAGGTGATGGCCGCGATCGAGACGCTCGAGGGCACGCCGGCCTTCAGCGAGAGCGCCCTCAAGGGCGGGATGGAGCGGTCGACCATTGCCGGGGGCGCAAGGAGCGTCGCGCACCTTGGCACGTTCAACGGCAACCCGCTCTCGATGACGGCAGGGCTGGTGACCCTCACCCAGATCCTCACCAAGGACGCGTATCCGCGCCTGCACGCCATCGCCGATCGGCTGACCGCCGGCAGCCAGGCCATCCTTGACGAGCACGAGATCCCGGGCTACGCGATCAACGTGGGGCCGAAGGGCTGCGTCATGTTCACGCCGGAGCGCGTCACCGGCTACCGCGACCTCATCGGCCTCGACAGCGAGCTGTGGGGAGCGAGCTTCTTCTACCTGCTCAACCGCGGCATCCTGCTGCCGCCCGGGCCGGACGACCAGTGGACGCTATCGGTCCAGCACACCGACGCCGATGTCGATCGCTACGTTGAGGTCTTCGGCGAGTTTGCCGGCGAGCTGACGGCCTGACCCCTGCTCCACCGATGGTGCGTCACTGCAACCGCGGGCGTATGGTGAGCGCAGGAGGTGGTGGGTGATGCTCGAACGGTTGGGTCGGCCGCTCCGCGGACTGTCGAATGGTATCGCGGCGGTCACGGATAGCTTCTACCGAATCCTCGGTGCGCCGGGGAAGCTCCTCCAGGACCTCCTTAACGGCTCCTGGCTGGGGCACTCGCTCCACGCGGTGCTCGTCGACGTCGTCGTCGGCGGTGCGACCGCGGCCCTGCTACTGGACGTTCTGCGCGTCTTCTTCGGCGTGGACGGCTTGGAAGATGCGGCGACGTGGGTCCTGGGCCTGGCGTGGCTGTCCGGAATCGGCGCCATCCTCAGCGGGCTCACCGACTACAAGGACACGGCCCCCAACAGCGCGGAGCGTGATGTCGCCGGGCTGCACGGTGTCATCAACTTCGTTGGCAACGGTGGATTCGCCTTCTCCCTCGTCCAACGGACCGGTGGCAATCACGGCGCGGCCTTCTGGACCCTGGTAGTGGCGTACCTGGTGATCAGCGTCGGCTCCTATATCGGCGGCCACGTCGTCTTCAAGTACGGCTACATGGTCAACCACAACGCCTTCAACCGCGGCAAGCGCGCGAAGGAGTTCACAGCTGCCGTGCCCGTCTCCGAGGTGCCTGAGGGAACCCCGACCAAGGTCATGTTCGGCACCACCGCGGTGATGTTGGTGCGACGCGGCGACGTGGTTCATGCCCTCAAGGAGACCTGCTCGCACGCCGGCGGGCCGCTTTCGGAGGGGGAGCTCAAGGGCGACACCATCACCTGCCCGTGGCACTTCTCGACCTTCCGCCTGGCCGACGGCTCCGTGGTCCATGGCCCCGCCGGATCGCGCCAAGTGTCGTATCGGGCTCGGGTCAACGGCGACCAGGTGGAGCTGCAGGGCCCGCACGACTAGGTTCGTCCCAGCGCCACGGCGGCGATGTCTGAGACCGGCACGCACACAGAGGCGGCCTTCCACGCCTTGGGCGGCGATATGTGAGGCACCCGGCGCGCACGGAGACGGCCCTGCGGGCCCTTTCGGCTCACCAATCGGCCCGACCTGCACCTGAACGCGGTGGCGTCCGCCTGGCAGCCTCATTGATCGCCACCGCCCAGCAGAGCCGTGCGGATTCTCACCGGGTGACCGTCAGAGCCCCGATTTGACCGTTCGCACGCGTCGAGGCCACGCAACGCTCATACCATGAGAATCCGGCCTGTCACGACTTGGCGCCCGGGACCACTCCCTGCCGCATCGGCTAGACTCGCTCTCCCCAGCCTGCCACCCGCACTCCGTGTTCGAGGAGCCCGAGTGACCTACCTGCCGACCGCCGAGCACGATGAGCTGCGTGCGATGGTGCGCGAGCTCGCGGAGGAGAAAATCGCCCCGCGCGCCGCCGCGGTCGACGAGGCCGCGGAGTTTCCGTGGGACCTCAAGGATCTGCTGGCGCAGCAGGACCTGCTCGGCACCTGCTTCGCGGAGAAGCACGGCGGGACGGCGCTCGACACGGTGGCCCAGTCGATCCTCGTCGAGGAGATCGCCCGGGCCGACGCGACCACGAGCCTGATCCCGATCGTCCAGAAGCTCGGCGCCCTTCCGATCATGCTTGCCGGATCAGAGGAGCAGCAGGACCGATACCTGCCGCGTCTCGCCTCGGGCGAGTGGCTGGCCGCCTTCGGTCTGACCGAGGCCGCCGCCGGTAGCGACGTCGCCTCGAACCGCATGCGCGCCACTCGCGACGGTGATGAGTACGTCCTCAACGGCAGCAAGCGGTTCATCACCCATGGCTCCATCGCCAAGATCCTGACCGTGTTCGCACTGACCGATCCGGCCGCAGGCGGCCGCAATGGGATGAGCGCGTTCATCGTCGAGGCCGATACGCCCGGCTTCGCGGCGCCGCGCGTCGAGCACAAGATGGGGATTCGTGGCTCGCCGACGGCCGAGCTCACCTTCGACGACGTGCGCGTGCCGGTCGCGAATCGCATCGGGCCGGAGGGCGGTGGCTTCCGGATCGCGATGGAGACGCTCGATCGCTCGCGGCTGGGCATCGCCGCCCAGGCGGTTGGCATCTCGCAGGGGGCGATCGACGCCGCGATCGGCTACGCGGTCAATCGCCAGCAGTTCGGGCAGCGCGTCGCCGACTTCCAGGGTATCCAGTGGATGCTCGCCGACATGGCCTCGCAGACCGAGGCCGCCCGACAGCTGACCTACGCCGCCGCGGCCCGCGTCGATGCGAATGCGCTGGACCTTCCATACTGGACGTCCAGCGCCAAGCTCGTGGCGGGCGATACCGCCATGCGGGTCACCACCGATGCGGTCCAGGTGCTGGGCGGATACGGCTATATCAGCGAGTACCCCGTCGAGCGCATGATGCGTGACGCCAAGATCACGCAGCTCTACGAGGGGACCCAGCAGATCCAGCGCCTCATCGTCGCGCGGCAGCTCCTCCAGCGGGCCGGCGTCGCGAAGCGGGGCTCGTAGTCAGGAGCAGAGCAAGCAGATCGTGAAGATCGTCGTCTGTATCAAGCAGGTCCCGGCAACCGGCGCCGACAAGCGCTACACCGATGACCTGCGCCTCGAGCGCACCGGCGTCGAGGCCATCATCAACCCGCTCGACGAGTACGCCATCGAGCAGGCGCTGCGCCTGGTCGACGA
>JAWVEN010000055.1:0-4145 GCA_033856675.1 Gaiellales bacterium
CGTCGCTATCACCACGAACAGCGTCAGGTAGAGCGCCGCGACCCCGATCGCGAGCGTCACAATGGTCACCACGTTGAACAGCACGATGCGCTCCCGCGCCGCCGGCTCCCGCCGACCCTCCCAGAGCCCGTGAGCGACCACAAGCGCGAAGAGGATCAGGGCGAGTGAGACGAGCGCGACGGCGAGCAGGCGCGGCCACTCGCTGTCGTGCGCGACCGTCCAGATGTTCGACGACGTCACCGCGTACGCGCCGGTGCCCAGCGCCGCCGCCGACGATCGCGACAGCCGCGCGACCACGCGCGCGGGATGGTTGGCGCGGATCATCCCGGCCAGCAGGCGCAGGTTGCCGCCGATCACGGCCGACGTGAACCGCACGGTGCCGCTGTGCTCGGGATCGGTCTCCACGTCCGGCGACGCCAAGTCGGTGCTGCGTCTCAGCATTCGCTTGTGGTTCGTCTCGGCGGCGCCGTTCTGGGACGCGCCAAGCAGGCCGTTGACCGCCTCCACCGCCATGTCGAGCAGCCGCTCGTCACGACGGACCGCACCCAGCGCCGGAACGCTGATGATCGCGACCCCGTGCGATCCGCTCGCGTATGACGCGACCGGCCGCCGCCCATCGCGCAAGGGCAGCGCGGTCAGGCCGATGCCGAGATGCCAGCCCTCGCCGAGCACGCTCTGCCGCACCCGCTCGATCAGCTCGAAGCTTCGCGTGGACGCCTCTGCCGGCTCGACCTCTTGGACCTCGACACACCAGTCGACGGCATCGAGCCGGTCGCGCAGGATCTCCGGAAGCTCCTCGGCCAGCCCCTTGGCCAGGCTGGTCTCCCCTTCAGCTGCCACGACGCCGATGACGATCTCCTGCTGGTCGGCCATTTCGTGCCCCTACCCGTCCCACCGCCACGCGCACCCCGGATTCACGGGACGGCCATGACGGGATCGCACCCCGTCCTATCGACCTCGACACGATGTGACGCGACCGCACCGTCCCGGCGCGTGATCGCGACCTTCACGACTCGCGGTCAGACCCAGCCTTCTCTGATGGCTCGTGCTACGGCCTGGACGCGATTCTGCGCTTCCAGCTTTCGCAAGATCTCTCGTATGTGCGACTTCACGGTGTTCTCGCTGAGGTGAATCCGGGTGGCGATCTCGCGGTTCGACAGGCCGTCGGTCATTAGACGAAGGATTTCTTGCTGGCCGCCGCTGAGCGGGGGGCGTGTCTTCGTCGGGCTACTTGGATCAAGACGGAATGCGGCGGCGGTGCGCTCGCGCTCCAGCGCCACCAACTGTTCTCGCTCCGCCTCGCTCATATGCTCGTGAAACTGCTGGAGCCGGGCGATCATCTCGAGGTGACGCTTGTGCAGCATCGCGTTGTCGATCGCGACGGCGACCTGGTTCGCGAACGTGGCGAGCAGCCGCTCGTCCTCAGGCCCGTACCCCTTTTCCTTGTTCCCGACGCCGATCATCCCGATCACCTCGTCGCCCACGTGGAGCGGCACGCCGAGAAAGGTCCGAACGCGGGGGTGACCCGGTGGTTGCCCGATCCGGCCTGGGTCATTCTCAACATCGTTGGAGATGGTCGGGCGCTCGTCGATGATGACTCTCCCGAACACGCTGCGACGGACGGGCATTCGCTTGAACCGCTCGTAGAACTTCGGATCTGGAGGCGCAAACCCCTTTACCGCGACGACGTCCATGTCGATCCGGTCCTCGTTCAAGAGGTCGATGAACCCCATCTCCGACTTCGTGAGCGCCAGGCAATACGTCAGCGCCAGGTCGTAGATCTCTGCGAGGCTTCGCAGGCTCGCGATCTGTACCGAGATCCCGTACAAGGACTCCAGCTGGTCGCGAAATCGGTTGATTCGCCGATCATACGTCGGGCTTCGCTGCTCCGAGCCGAACCAGGGGAGCTTTGAGCGCGCTGCCGCGCTAGCAGGCGCGGGTCATCCGATCGGGTGATGCAGTTGGCGGATTGCCGGAGGATTTCGCTCGATCGGATGAGTTCAGATGGCCCGGTCGGCGGATGACAGGCCGTCTTGCGCCTAGGAAAATTCTCGTGGATCGGCGGGGCTGAGCTTCGTGAGCGGCGCGCCGATGAGGCGACTCATTCAGCGGCTCTAGCAGCCGAGCGGCAGCACCGGTAAGCGTCGGACCTCAAACGAATGCTCAGGCACAGTTCCGCGGGAAATCTCACCGTCACGATTCGCTCCGTCCTCGAGGCGTCGCCCGACGCGATGGTCCTCGTGAACAGCGCGGGGAAGATCACGCTGATCAACAGCGAGACGGAGCGGATGTTCGGCTACGAAGGAGAGGAGCTGATCGATCATCCCGTGGACATCCTCCTTCCAGAGGAGTTCGCGACACGTCATCTGGCCCATTGCGCCGAGTACTTCTCGGCGCCTCGATCCCGGAGGATGGGGGTAGGCCTTGATCTCTGGGGCCGACGTCGTGATGGGAGCCGCTTCCCGGTTGAGATCAGTCTTACGCCGCTGACAAGCGAATGCGGTCTGCTCGTGGCCGCGTCGATCCGCGAACTCACAGCCGGCATCGCACTGACGCAGCGACTGATGCGGCTGCTGATGTCCGTCGAGGACGAGGTGGGCGCGCTCTGGGGCAACGGGCGTTGCCCGGGAAAGGCATCCCCGCTGACCGCTCGAGAGTCGCAGGTGATTGCCCTCGCGACTGCAGGGCTCTCAACAGAGGACATCGCCGGCGAGCTCGTGATCAGTCCGTCGACGGTCAAGACGCATCTTGCGCACGTCTACCGGAAGCTCGGGGCGCCAGACCGAGCGGCAGCCGTTGCGCGTGCGATCCGCATGGGGTTGATTCCGTAGCCGGCGCCGCGTGTACGGCGTTCGGGACAGCTGGACGCCACAGCGCCAGCAGGTGTCCTCCGGGGCGGTGATGCCACGGTCTCAGCTCCTCACGAGCAGGGCGTCGGCGGTGGTTGCCTTCTCGACGACCGGGGAGCCGTCCAGCACGACCTTCAGCGCACCGCTGACGGCGGCGTCGGCGAAGACGTCGTAAGCGGCCATCGTGTCCGCGAGAGCGAAGCGGTGGGTGGCCATCGCGGCCGGATCGAGCCGGCCCTGCGCGACGAGCTTCATCAGCTGCGGGATCGTGGAGGTATCGACAAGGCCGGTCGTGATGGTCACGTTGCGGCTCCACAGCGTCTCCAGGTGCAGGCACGCGGAGTGTCCGTGGACGCCGATGTTGGCGATGTGCCCGCCGGCGCGGATCAGCTCGGCGGCGAGCTCGAACGTCTGCGGGATGCCGACCGCCTCGAGCGCGACATCCGCGCCGAGACCGTCCGTCAGCTCCATGATCCTCGCTCGCACATCCTCGACGCCGTTGTTCAGCGTCGTGGTCGCGCCGAACTCCCGCGCTCGGGCGAGGCGGCCGTCGTCGAGGTCGATCACGACGATCTCGCTCGGTGACAGCAGCCCGGCCGTGAGCACGGCGGCGAGGCCGATCGGCCCCGCGCCGACGATCGCGACGACGTCGCCCGGGACGACGGCTCCGTTGAGCACGCCGACCTCGAAGGCGGTCGGGAGGATGTCGGCGAGGAACAGCACCTGCTCGTCGCCGAGCGCCTCGGGGAGCTTGTACAGCGACGTGTCGGCGAACGGTGTGCGCGCGAACTCGGCCTGGACACCGTCGATGGTGTGGCCCAGGATCCAGCCGCCGCCGCCCAGGCACTGCCCGTAGTGGGCCTCCTTGCAGTAGCGGCAGCGCCCGCATGCGCTGATGCAGGACACCAGCACGCGGTCACCGGGCGCGACGGTCGTGACCGCCTCGCCGACCTCCTGAACGGTGCCTACGGCCTCGTGTCCGAGGACAGTGCCCGCGGGGGTCTCGGGGACGTCGCCCTTGAGGATGTGCAGGTCGGTGCCGCAGATCGTCGCGGTGTCGACGCGGACGACCGCATCGGTGGGCTCGAGGATCGCCGGGTCGGCGACCGTGTCCCAGCTGCGCTCGCCGGGGCCGTGGTAGACGAGGGCCTTCATGCGGGCACCGGGACGATCGGGGCGGTCGGCGTGGTGCTCGCGGTCGGCGCGGGCTCGCGCATCCAGCGCACCGTGACCACCAGGAACCCGACACCGGTAAGCAGCAACGCGACACCCATGATCAGCGCGAACAAGCCGACG
>JAWVEN010000056.1:0-2634 GCA_033856675.1 Gaiellales bacterium
AGGAGCGCGTCGGTGGTCTGGCGGCTGGTTGACGACCGACCCGACGGCTTTGCGGCGTAGAGGCGTTGATCGGCCAAGCGCAGCGCCGCCGAGGCATCGTCTGCGTCGTCGGGGATGGTGACGCAGCCGAACGAGCAGCCGACCTGAAATCCCTGGCCGCTTTCGGTCAGGCTCTCTGCGGCAGCGGCGCTGAGGCGGTCTGCTTGCCGGCTGTGCGCTGTGCGAAGCACGCAGAACTCATCGCCGCCCATCCGGAACGCGACCCCCTCATCGCCGAGGTGTCCGAGGAGGGCTTGGCTGAGCCTGACCAGGAGCGCGTCGCCGGCCGGGTGCCCGAAACGGTCGTTGTAGTTCTTGAACCCGTCGAGATCGAAGAGGGCCAACGTCAGCGTCTCGCCGGGTGTCAAGTCCTGCAAACGGCGGCCGAGGTCTCGCTCGAAGGCGCGACGGTTGCCCAGCCCGGTGAGCGGATCGCTGAGCGCCTCGACCCGGCTGGAGCTCAGCATGCCCACGTTCTCACGCAACGTGACCGCCAGACGTCCGAGCAGGGCGAGCAGGGCGGCGATTGCGAGAACCGCAGCCATTGGGGCGACGCGGCTGACGGTTTCGAGCCCCAGGACGGAGAGCGCCACCAGCGCAAAGACGATGGGCATCGTCAACTGCCGTGCGGTGTGGCCTTCTCCGGAAACGGAGTGGGGCTGCCATGAGGCGGCCGACATCAGCAGCACCGCGGTCGCCCAGCCCATGTCGTACCAGTCGCCGACGGCGTAGCCACCGTGGAGGTTGTCGGCGGCGTAGACGGAATTGGTGACGACCAGAATCGCTATGCCCGCGAGCAACAGGCCGAAGCGGCGCCCGATCTCCCAGCCGTCACGAGCGGCGCTCCCGACGACGAGCCCGAGGAGCAGCAGGTTGGTGGCCGGATAGCTCAGACTGGTGATGATCTCGAGGGTCGCCCCGTGGCCGACGCTGTCGATCGTCTCCCAGACGATCACAAGGGCTGCACTCGCTACCGCCAGTGCGGCCGCGCTCGCGTCGAACCACTGCGCAGGTCGCAGCCGGTGACCGGGGCGACGCAAGCTCACTACGGCGGCGATCGCCAGGAGCGGAAAGAGCACGTACCCGATGTCGGCCGGCGACGGGACCGGAACGTGCGCCTCGTGCGCCAGCACCACCGCCCAATAGACGTTGCCGAATCCCCATGCCGCGATGCCCACCGACAGCAGTGCCCATGGCCGCCGTTCCTCTGAGATGCGCATCGCGCGCAGACCCGTGAGCAAGCTGCAGACGAGCACCGCGACGATCTGCCCTGCCGGGCCGAAGAATGGACGCAGGAATGCGGGACCGCCGGCGAGATTGCCGACCTCGCCCACGAGCACCCAGAAGACAAGAACCGCGTACGCGACGCGCACGGCCCTCGGAGCCAGGGAAACCGGCACGTGATGTGCATCGACGCCGGGGCTGCGTACTCCGATACCGCGTCTGCGGGATTCCGGCAGCTCGGTTGGCCCATGATGTCCATCGAATAGTTGGTTGCCTGTCCCGCGCCCGGAGCGTGTGAAAGGGTGCGCGCGTGGCGACATTTGCGCTCGTTCACGGTGCGTGGCACGGAGCATGGTGCTGGGAGCGTCTGATCCCGGAGCTCGAGTCGCTAGGCCATCGCACCGTCGCCATGGACCTACCGAGCGACGATCCCGAGGCGACGTTCGAGGCGTACGCGGACGTTGTCGCCAAGTCCCTCGAGGCTGACGCGGGAGATGACGTGATCCTGGTCGGTCACTCGATGGCAGGGCCCACGATCCCGCTCGTCCCCGGGCGTTATCCGGTCCGCCGGCTGGTGTACCTCTGCGCGGTGGCGCCGGACCCCGGCGTCAGCGTCGCTCAACAGCTCGCCGATGAGGACGTCCTCGATCGCACCTACATGGAGATCCGAGGCGAGCTCGTGTCGGATGGGTTCACCCGGTGGGCCGATGCCGCAAAAGCGCGTCGATTCATGTACGCGGACTGCGACGCCCCTGCCGTGGAGGCGGCAATCCAGCGTCTCAGGCCACAAGCACAGTCTCCCTACACCGTCCCCTGCCCGCTCTCGGAGTTTCCCGACGTGCCGTCCACCTATATCGGTTGCCGCGACGACAGGCTCGTGAGACCCGAATGGTCGAGGCGGGTCGCTGAGCAGCGGCTCGACGCCGAGTTCATCGAGTTGCCGGGGAGCCACTCGCCCTTCCTGTCGCGTGCTGACCACTTGGCGTCCGTGCTCGGCGGCCTCGCGTAGCGGCCTGCCTCTGGCGTTGTGGGGCCGCAGGCGAGCTGGCCCCAGGCTTCGAGCCTCAGCGGGTTCGAAGGTCGTCCTTGATGTCCATCAGGCCCTTGGAGACCGCTAAGCAGAGCGGTTCTCGTTTGACTCAGGGCAGCCTGGCCTCGAGCTTCTTAGCGGCTGCGACGACGGTGGCGCGCGACTTCTCGGCGCTGTCGGAGGCCCGCATGCGGCTGACGATGAGGAAGTACTTGCCGTCCGTGAACATCACGGAGTCGCCAACTGTGCTCCCGCGAGCAGTGGCCCCCTGCGCACCCGCGAGCTCGCGGACCTTGAACGGCGTGGTCTTGATGCCCGGGGCGGGCCTCAAGAAGCGCTTG
>JAWVEN010000057.1:0-60003 GCA_033856675.1 Gaiellales bacterium
TCGGCGTCCTCGGTCGGAATCAGGCTGTCGAGCATCTCGACGATCGTGACCTCGCTGTCGAAGTGCGACAGGATCGATGCGAACTCCACGCCGATCACACCGCCGCCCAGGATGACGATCCGCTTCGGCACCTGGTCGACCGCGAGCAGACCGGTGGAGTCGACGCAGAGCGGCCCGTCGATGCCGTCGACCGGCGGCCGCAGCGGGTGCGACCCGGTGGCGATGATGGCGCTCTGGAAGGTGACGTCCTCCCCGCCCTCGACTGCGATCGTATTGGCGTCCTTGAAGGAGCCGCGGCCGGATGCGACCTCGATGCCGTTCGCCTTGACGACGCCGGTGATGCCGTTGACCAGGCCGTTGACGATCGTGTCCTTGTTCTTCTGCGTCGTCGCGAAGTCGAGCTCGACCCCAGAGACGTTGACGCCGAGCTGCCCGAAGGTGTGGTGGGCATCCTTCAGCGCGTGCGCCGTCTGCACCCACGTCTTGGTCGGGATGCAGCCGACGGTGATGCAGGTACCGCCGATCCGCGCCTGCTCGATCAGCACGACCTTCGCGCCCAGCTGGGCCGCGCGAATCGCGGCCGGATACCCGCCGGGGCCACCGCCCAAGACAGCGACGTCACACTCCATCTCGCTCCGCTCCCCCTGCTTTTGGTGGTCGCTTCAGGACGCGGAGGATCGTACCACCGGGCCGTTTCCCCGCCCGTCGGGCGCGGCAGGCAGCAAGAACGTCCGCAGCACCGACACGACGTCGTCGAACGCGTCCCAGTAGACGACGTGCCCGGCGTCGACCGGCCGCTGCTTCAGCCGCTTCCCGAGGTCGCGCTGCAGCGACTGCACCAGGGCGTCCGACACCGTGCTTTCCTGACGCGCTTGGATGAGCAGCGCCTTACCCGGCCAGCCTGCGAGCGTGGCCGCCGGCCGCGCCATCTCACTCCACGCGCAGACGACCGTGGAGCGGCAGTAGCGCATCCTGAAGCGGCCATCCCCGCTCTGCTCGAGGGCGGATTCGATGTCCTCGTCGGCAAACGGCAGGGCCTGCGGCGGACGCCCCTCCCTGCGGGCGCGCCGGGCTTCCTCCTCGGTCGGCCAGCCCTCGTCCTGTCGCGTCGCCTCGGCGGCCTCGAGCATGTCTGCGGGATCAAGCGCCGAGGCGGGGTCGAGCAGGACGATCCGTTCGACCCGGTCGGGCGCCGTCGCCGCCAGGTGCATTGCGACATGGCCGCCGAAGCTGTGGCCGACCACACTGCACCGCTCGATGCCCTCGGCGTCGAGTGTTTCCAGCAGATCGGCGACGTGCTGCTCGGTCGTCCATGGCGGAACCCATGTCGACCGGCCGTGACCGCGCAGGTCGACCGCGAGCCACCGGCACTCCGGCACGCCCTCCTGTCCGAGCGCCCGATACCGCGCGCCGTGCCCTGTGACGCCATGGATCGCCAGCACCGGCGCTCCGTCCGCGACGCCGAAGCGATGAACGTTCAGAGCGGCTACGGCGCCTGCTCCCCCTTGTCGCCGATCCACGCGAGCGTCGCGCCGACCGGGTACGACTCCCCGTCCGTGGCGTCGACGCGCAGGAGCACGCCGTCGGCCTCGGACTCGACCTCCTGGGTGACCTTGTCGGTGTCGAGCTCGTAGAGCGGTTGGCCGCGCCGCACCGGCTGTCCCTCGGCCACCAGAAAGCCGATCAGGATGGCTGATTGCATCTCCTCGCCAAGCCTGGGAACGGTCACCGCGGTCGCCATCGCGCGGTGAGGATAGCCGCTCGTTGATCATCTAAGGTTCCGGCCGATGGCGAAGGCCGCAGAGAGCCCCCCAGAGGTCATTCCCGACGCCGAGACGGCGCGGCGCCTGCTCAGGATGATGGCGCTGATCCGCCGGTTCGAGGAGCGCACCGAGGAGCAGTACACGCGGGCGCGGATCGGCGGCTATTGCCACCTCGCGATCGGGGAGGAAGCCTCCACGGTGGGCGCGATTGACGCGCTTGAGGAGGGTGACTGCCTGTTTGCCAGCTATCGCGACCATGGCACCGCACTGGCCGTCGGCAGCCCGCCGGCCGCGGTGATGGCGGAGCTGTTCGGCAAGGAGACCGGCGTCGCGCACGGGCGCGGCGGGTCCATGCACCTGCTCGACGTCCCGCGGCGCTTCTTCGGCGGCTGGGGCATCGTCGGGGCGCACCTCCCGATCGCGACCGGCAGCGCACTTGCGCTCGACTACCGCGACCAGCCCAATGCCGTGCTGTGCCAGTTCGGCGACGGCGCGGTCGAGACGGGCTCGTTCCACGAGGCCCTCAACCTGGCCGGCGTCTGGGACATGCCGATCGTCTACCAGATCATCAACAACCAGTATGGGATGGGCACGTCCGTCGAGCAGTCCTCGGCTGAGCCAGAGCTGTGGAAGCGGGCCGCCGCCTACCGGATGCACGGCGAGCGGGTCGACGGCAACGACGTGCTCGCCGTCCGCGAAGCGGCCGACCGGCTGCTGCGCATCGCACGTGAGGAGCGGCGCCCCTCGCTGCTCGAGACGGTCACGTACCGCTTCCGCGGCCACAGCGTCGCCGATGCGGGCAAGGTGTACCGCAGCCCCGAGGAGATCGACTCCTGGCGGCAGCGTGATCCGATCACGCGGTTCGGCGTCTTCCTCGTCGAGCACGGCATAATCTCGGCCGCGGAGATCGAGCAGATGTGGGCCGAGGTCTCGACGGAGGTCAAGGAAGCCATCGACGAGGCACTCGGCGCCGCATTCCCCGACGTCGACACGCTGTACGAGCATGTCTACGGCGACCCGAAATGGCGCGAGCAGTTCGCGCGGATGGGGGCCGGCGCACCGTTCGGCGAGCGCGACGAGGAGCGGCCGTGGCAGACGTGACCTATCGCGAGGCTCTGCGCCGCGCGCTGGACGAGGAGCTGGAGCGAGACCCCGATGTCTTCCTGATGGGCGAGGAGATCGGCCGGTTCGAGGGCTCGTACAAGGTGACGGCCGGCCTGTGGAAGAAGTACGGCGCCAAGCGGGTGCGTGAGACGCCGATCTCCGAAGAGGGGTTCGTCGGCGCCGGCATCGGAGCGGCGATGCTCGGCCTGCGGCCGGTGGTCGAGATCATGACGATCAACTTCATCCTGGTCGCCATGGACCAGATCGTGAACCACGCCGCGAAGATCCACTACATGTTCGGCGGCACAGTGAAGGTGCCGATGGTGATCCGTGCGCCGGGCGGGGCGGGCGCGCAGCTGACCGCGCAGCACTCCCAGAGCCTCGAAGCATGGTTCGCCGGTGTGCCCGGCCTGAAGGTGGTGGCCCCGGCCACACCCGCCGACGCCTACGGGATGCTGAAGACTGCGATCCGCGATGAGGATCCCGTGCTCTTCTACGAGAACCTGGTGATGTACAACGTCACCGGCGAGCTGCCCGCCGACCCCGAGGCGCTGGTGCCCTTCGGCGAGGCCAAGGTTGTCCGGGAGGGAACCGACCTGACGATCGTCGCGCACTCCTACACCGTCCAGCGAGCCCTGCGCGTTGCCGACAGCCTGTCGCGTGACGGCGTCGAGGTGGAGGTGGTCGACCTGCGGTCGCTGCGACCGCTGGACGCCGAGACCGTGGCCGAGTCGGTGCGCAAGACCAACCGCGCACTCGTGGCCGAGGAGGGCTGGTCGACGTACGGCGTCGGCGCCGAGCTCGCCGCACGGATCCACTTCCTCTGCTTCGACGACCTCGACTACCCGGTCGAGCGCGTGGGAGGAGCCGAGGTGCCGATGCCGTACTCCAAGCCGCTCGAGCTTGCCGCCCTTCCCCTCGAATCGAAGATTGAGGCTGCCGCACGGTCGATCCTGACGCAGTGCGGAGTCCTCTAGGAGGTTCCGTTGTCAGACGAACTGGTGATGCCGCGGCTTTCGGACACGATGGAGGAGGGCACCATCGGCCGCTGGATCGTGCACGAGGGCGACTCCTACAACGAGGGCGACATCCTGGCCGAGATCGAGACCGACAAGGCGACGATGGAGTTCCAGGCCTACGACGGCGGGACGGTGCTGAAGATCCTGGTCGGCGACGGCGAGTCGGCTGCGCTGGGCGCCCCGATCGCGATCGTGGGCGAGCCGGGCGAGGACGTGCCGGAATCGCGCGATGCGCCGCAGGAGGAACCGAAGGCCGAAGCGACGGCGGAGCCTGAGCCCGAACCGGCCGCGGACAAGCCGAAACGGTCGTCGAAGGCGGCTGCGGAGCCGGCGCGGGCAGCCGCGTCCGGCAATGGCCACGACGGCTCCGCCGCGCTGCGTGTCTCACCGATCGCCCGAAAGATGGCAGACCAGGCCGGCATCGACCTCCGCGGTCTCGCGGGCCAGGGAAGCGGCCCCGAGGGGCGGATCGTGAAGGCCGACGTCGAGCGGCTGCTGGCCGGCGGCGGCGGTGCGACGGCGGCGACCACGGCACCCCCGGCGCAAGCCCCACCCCCATCCGCAGCGCCACCGGCGGAGGCGGAGCTGCGCGACCTGACGCCGATGCTCAAAGCCGTTGCGGCCCGCATGACGCATTCCACGCAGACCGTCCCCCACTTCTACATCGAGTCGGAGATCGACATGACCCGCGCGCTCGAGCTGCGCCGGGAGCTGAACGAGGGCCTCTCCGACAAGGGCGAGAAGATCAGCGTCAACGACCTCATCATGCGAGCCGCGGCGCTGGCGCTGATCGAGCACCCGCAGGCCCACCGCTCGTACATCGACGGCCGGCACGCGTACCACCCGCACGCGAACATCGGCATCGCGGTCGCGCTCGACGACGGGCTTATCGTGCCCGTCGTCTTCGCTGCCGACACGAAATCGCTGAGGGAGATCAGCAAGGAGTCGCGCGACCTGGCCGGCCGTGCCCGCGAGGGCAAGCTGAAGCAGCGCGAGATCGAGGGCGGCACGTTCACCGTCTCGAACCTGGGGATGTTCGACGTCGCGAACTTCCAGGCCATCATCAACCCGCCGGAGTCGGGCATCCTTGCGGTCGGCGCCACGGTACCGAGGCCGGTCGCAGCGGACGGCGAGGTGACGGTGCGGCAGTTGATGCGCGTGACGCTCTCGTGCGACCACCGCGCCTGCTCCGGCGCGGACGGAGCTCGCATGCTGCAGACGGTGAAGCGCCTGCTGCAGTCGCCATCACTGCTGCTCGCCTAGCGCAACGGTCACGGGTAGACTCGAAGTCCATGCAGTTGACCGACGTCATGTCCACCTCGCTCGTCAGCGTCTCACCCGAGACCCGCCTTGGCGAGGCTGCCCAGCGAATGGTCGAGCACGACGTCGGCGCGGCGATGGTGATGGCGCCTGGCGACGAGCTGGTGGGTGTGATCACCGAGCGCGACCTGCTGCGCTGCATCAGCGAGGGCGTCGACCCGGCAACGCCGGTCAGCGATCGCATGACTCGTCATGTCCTCACTGCTCGGCCGGGTACCGAGCTGGCCGAGGCGATGGCGCTGATGGTGGAGGGCCACTTCCGGCACCTGCCGGTCGTCAACGACGACGGTCAGGTGATCGGCCTCGCCTCGATGCGCGACCTGATGGCTTACACATCACTGCGGTTGCGGCACGGCAGCTTCGGAGGAGACGACGATCTCGACCCCGCCGAGGTCATCGCCACGATTCACCGCATGCGCACCGGCGCCGCCTGACCGCGTTCGCGTAGGTGCCTGGCACCTCAGTGAACAGGCTTAGAGCTGCCAGGCTCCCCCGCGGAGGATGGGCACGTCGTCGTCGGATGAGGTGATGCCGGTGACGTCGACCTCGGGCGAGCCGATCATGAAGTCGATGTGGATCTCGCTGTGGTTGATCCGGTGGTGGTCATCGTCGCCGACCGCCCACTCGAAGCCGCTGCCAAGGGCAATGTGGCTGGCGGCGTTCTCGTCGAGCAGCGTGGTGAGGAAGACCGTGTCGAGCAAGCCGATCCGGGTGTCGCCGTCCACCAGCGCCACCTCGCCGAGGTAGGCCGCCCCGTCGTCGTGCGTGGTGCGGGCACGCAGCACCTCAGCACCCTCGTCGGCGTCGATCTGCACCGCCCTGCCGCCCTCGAACCGCACCGTCAGGCCGCTGACGAGGGTCCCGCCGAGCTCCAGCGGCTTGGTCGAGCGAAGGACGCCTTCCGTGCGCATCGGGTCGGGGGTCGTGAAGACCTCCTCGGTCGGGAGGTTCGGCTTGTGGGCGATGCCGCCGACCGTCTCTGCGCCGCCGGCATGAAACCGGGATGTGGGAAGCAGTCCGACGGTGAGGTCGGTGCCCGGTCCTTCAAAGCGGAGCCGGTCGAACCGGCGCTCGGTCAGGCGCTCCGCGACGCCGGCGAGCATGTCCATTCGCTCCGTCCACGCCGCCACCGGGTCGGGCTCATCGAGCCGTGCGACCCGTGCGACGTCGTGCCAGAGCCGGTCGAGCGCCTCCTCGGGAGAGAGGTCGGGATAGACGCGCTCAGCCCATTCCCGCGTGGGTGCCGGACCGATCGTCCAGTTGATCGTCCGCTCGCCGAGAGTTTTCAGCCACTCGGCGGACGTCGGCGGGACATCGCGGCCGAGCCGCTCTGGGTCGACGCCCTTCAGGGGGGCCTGGGAAGGCGCTCCGACCAGCGTGATCGTCGCGCTGCGGGCGTCGCCGATGGCCCGGACCCGCTCAACCTGCCAGGACGGGGCGTATCCGAGGGCGTCGTCGCCCCCATGCTCGATCCTCGCCCGCTTGAGCCACAGGTCGGCGTAGTCGAGCTCGACGTGCAACGCTCCGGCCTTGTAGCAGCGCTCGGTGATGGCCAGCATCAGGTCGCGCGTCTCGAGAAGCCCCGACACCTCGACGAACTGGCCCGGCTGAACGTTCGCGCCGAAGCCGACCAGCAAGTCGGCCAAGCGGTCCCGCGCCTCCTCCCGGCTCAGACCTGCCACTGCCCGTGATGCAGCACCGGCACGCGCTCGCCACCGGATGTGATGCCGTCGACCGTCACGTCCGGGCTGCCGATCATGAAGTCGACGTGAATGGAGCTGTCATTCGCCCGCTCGCGGTCGGCTTCATCCTCGACCACGAAGCTGTACGCGTTGCCGAGCGCAACATGGCTGGCGGCGTTCTCGTCGATCAGCGTCGTCAGGAAGACGGTGTCCTGCGCTCCGACACGGCCCTCGCCATCGACCAGCGCCACCTCGCCGAGCCGGGCAGCACCCTCGTCGCGCGCCGCACGGGCCCGGAGCAGCTCCGCGCCGGTGTCGGCGTCGATCGAGACGGCGCGCCCCCCTTCGAACCGGACGGTCAGGCCCTCCACCAGCGTCCCCTCGATATCGAGCGGCTTGGTGGAGTGCACGACACCTTCGACACGCGCCGGGTCCGGCGTCGTGAAGATCTCCTCCGACGGCAGGTTCGGGAAGTGCTCGATCCCCTCGGCGGTGGCAAAGCTCGCAGCCATCCAGCGCGACGAGGGCAGGAGGCCAACGGAAAGATCGGTTCCGGGCCCCTGGAAGTGCAGCCGGTCGAACCTGTGCCCGGTCAGCCGCTCGGCCACCTCGCCGAGCCGGTCCATCCTCTGCCGCCAGGCGGCGACGGGGTCGCCCTCGTCAAGCCTGCACATCGTCGTCACCTGCGCCCACAGCCGTTCGAGCGCCTCGTCCTCGGGCAGGTGGGGATGCACCTCGCGGGCCCATTCGGCGGACGGGCAGGCGACGATCGTCCAGTTCATCGCCCGCTCGTTGATGAGCCTGATGTACTCCTGGCGCACCGGCGACTGGTCGTTCGCGATGCGGAGCGGATCGAGCCCGCGGGTGGCGGCGGGATCGAGTCCGCCGTCGAGTTGGATCAGCGCAACGCGCTGCTCCCCCATCTCGCGCACCCGGTCGACCTGCCAGGACGGTGCGTAGCCGATCGAGTCCTCGACGCCGTGCTCGAGCCGGGCCCTGCGCGCGAACGCGTCTGCGTAGCTCACCTCGACATGCCGGGCACCTGCCGCATACGCCTTCTCAGCCACGGCGCGCGCGACCGGCGCGCGGGTCACCTCGGTGTGGATGCAGACGATCTGGCCTGGCTGGACATTCGCACCGAAGCTCACTGCGAGATCGGCCAGCCTCTGAACGGTCGTCTCGTTCACGCAGGGCACTGTAGCCGCATGCGAAGCGCCGTTCACCGGCTAAGATCGAGGTCAGGTGGCCAATCTTGCGGAGCAATGGGATGCGATTCTGGCGCGCCAGCCCGAGGACTGGTCGTGGCTGACGCTCCAGCTGACGCTGCGTGACGCGGCCCAGAGCGAGGAGACGGCACTCGTGCTCTCACCGCTCAACCCGTGGCACGAGCGCGACTGGCGAAGCGGCGTCTTCCGCTTTCGCGCGGCGCACACGTACGGGTACGGCACGGCCGCCGAGCTCTGCCGCAAGCGCCTCGCCACGCTCGACAAGGTCGGGATCGTCGGAACGCTGCGGCTGCTCACGCGGCTCGAAGATGTGCGTCCTGTGGCGACACAGGGCACTGTCATCTAGGTGATCGTGCGATGACAGTTCTCGCGTTCGTCGCGATCGGTCTGCTCTTGCTCATCAATGGGTTCTTCGTCGCGGCGGAGTTCGCGCTGGTTTCCGCACGCCCGGAGCGCATGGCCGCCGGACGCAGCAAGGCGGCGCAGCTGGTGCGGCGGCAGATGGACAAGCTCGACGAGTACCTCGCGGCCTGTCAGCTCGGCATCACGATTGCGTCGCTGGCACTCGGCGCGCTGGGAGAGCCCACGATCGCCGGGCTCATCGAGCCGGCGCTGGGCAGCGCCCTGGCAGCCAACGTGGTGGCGGTGATCGCGACCGTGGCTGCACTGCTGGCGATGACCGCGCTGCACATCACGGTCGGCGAGCAGGCTCCGAAGAGCTTCGCCATCGGCTCGGCCGAGCGTGTGGCCGTGCTGTGCGCCTGGCCGCTGGAGATCTTCCACCGCTCGCTACGCCCCCTGGTGCTGCTGCTGAATGCCATCTCGAACGCCATAGTGCGACTGGCCGGCGGGACGCCCGCAACCTCGCACGGGGGCGCCACCGTCGAGGAGCTGCGCCACCTGATCGCCGGCCTGGCCACGTCCGGCCACGTCGACGCGGACGACGCCCGCATGCTGCGCGGCGTCATCACCCTGGACGAACGCCGGGCGTCGGAGATCATGACCCCGCGCTCGAGGCTCGTGGCTGCGCGCAGCGACCAGACCGTGGCCGAGGCGCTGGCGCTGTCGGTCGAGAGCGGCCACTCCCGCCTGCCGCTGGTAGACGCCGACGACGGCGAGCTGCTCGGTGTCGTCTTCGCGCGCGACCTGACCGCTGCGCACTTGGCGGGCCGCGGCGCCGAGCCTGTGACGAACTTCCGCCACGACATGCTGATCACACCGGAAAGCCAGCGTGTGGACCTGCTGCTCGACCGTCTGCGCGAGGCGCACTCCTCGATCGCCGCCGTGCTCGACGAGTACGGCACGCTCGTCGGCGTCGTCACCGTCGAGGACATCCTGGAGGAGATCGTCGGCGAGATCCAGGACGAATCGGACCGCCCATCGGAGATCCGGACGCTCGCCAACGGCACAGTGATCGCGCCGGGCGATGCGGCGGTGCGTGACCTCGCCCAGCACGGCTTCGACCTTCCCGGCGACGCCGAGACGATCGCGGGCGTCGTGCACAACGAGCTCGGCCGGCTCCCCGAGCGCGGTGATCGCATCACCGCCGGCAACGCCGATGTCCGCGTCCTGGCGATGGACGGCCACCGGATCAAGCGCTTGCGCTTACGGCGACGACCGCCCGCGCAGACCCACGAGCCCGCGAGCTAGGAGCGCAACTCGCCGCCCAGGCGCTCGCCGACGGCCTGGACGATCCGATCGCGCACGGCGTCCGCCTCGTCGTCGGTCAGTGTCCGCTCGGGTGACTGGAACACGAGGTGCACGGCCAGGCTGCGGCGACCCTCGCCGACCTGCGGCCCCTCGTAGACGTCGAACACCTCGGCCGAGATCAACAGGTCGCCTCCGGCGTCGCGGATCACCTCGACCAGCTGCGCCGCGCTCACATCTGAGCCGAGGATGACCGCGATGTCCTGCCGCACCGGCGGGAAGCTGATCATGTCGCGGTAGACGATCACGTCGGGCATGCGCCGCTGCAGCTCGTCCAAGTCGATCTCGAACAGGCTGACCGGCTGATCGATGCCGAAGCGCTCGGCCACGAGCGGATGGAGCTCGCCGAGCAGGCCCGAGTCCCCCAGCCGCGCAGAGCGGCCGGGATGGAAGAACGGCTCCGCGGCGTCCGCCACCGGCAGGTCGATGTGGAGCGACCGCGCCAGCAACTCGGCGACGCCCTTGATGTCGAAGAACCCGGCATCGCGTCCGGCCAGGATGCCGGACACGCGCACCGGCTGATCCGGCAGCGGCCCGTTTCCCCGCAGGAAGACACGGCCGGTCTCGAACAGCGCGACGCGGTCGCGGCCCGCGTCGAGGTTGCGGCTCGCCGAGACCAGCAGCCCGGGGAAGATCAGCATCCGTAGAAGCGCCTGGTCGGCGCTCATCGGATTGGCCACCCGCACGGCGTCTCGTCGCGGGTCGCCGGAGGGCAGTCGCAGACGATCCGGGAGCTCATCGTCGGTGAAGGTCACGGTCGCGGCCTCGCTCAGGCCGGCGCCGAGCAGCACGTCGACGACCTTGCGGCGCAGGCGGACGTCCCCTGCCAGGCGCCCAACGGCATCGGCGTGCGGAGGCATCAGCGTCGGCACCTTCCACAGGCCGTCGATCCGGGCGACCTCCTCGATCAGGTCGACCTCGCGGGTGACGTCGCCGGCTCGCCAGGTGGGTACGCGCCAGCGATCGCCGACGGCCTCGAAGCCCAGGCGAGTGAGGATCGCAGAGACCCGATCGGGCGGATATGGCATGCCGATCAGCCGCTCCAGGCGCTCCGGACGAAGAGGCGCGACGGGTGGTTCCGGCAGCGGCTCGTGCAGGTCGACCGTGCCCGGAACCATCCGCGCCCCGACGACCTCCACCATCAGCTGGGACGCCAGGGCGAGCGCCCGCGGAACGAGGTACGGGTCGACGCCCTTCTCCCAGCGCGTCGAGCCCTCGGTACGGAGGCCGAGCTTCGTCGATGTCGCCTGGACGTTCGGCCCGTCGAAGTTTGCGCATTCGAGCAGGACGGTGGTCGTCTCGCCGGAGACCTCGCTCCACTCGGAACCCATCAGACCCGCGATCGCCGACGGCTTCTCGGCATCGGCGATCACCAGCATGTCGCTTCCGAGCGTGCGCTCCTGACCGTCCAGCGTGACGACCTTCTCACCGTCGTTCGCCCGCCTGACGATGATCTCCCGGCCGGCCACCTTGTCGAGATCGAACGCGTGTGTCGGCTCACCGAGACAGAGCATCACGTAGTTGGTGATGTCGACGACGTTCGAGATCGGCCGCATGCCGGCGGCCATGATCCGTGCCTTCAGCCATGGCGGGGACGGCCTGATTTGCACGTCCGTGAAGACCCGCGCGGCCCAGCGGGGGCAAAGGTCGGGCGCGTCGATGCGAGCCTTGACATAGTCGTCGATCGTGCCCTCGCCGGTGGGCTCAGGATCCTGCCCCGGCCATGGAGCGAGATCGGTGTCGAGCACCGCCGACACCTCTCGAGCGATGCCGTAGACCGCCAGGCAGTCCGGCCGGTTGGACGTGATCTCGAACTCCATCACCGCATCGGCGATCGGGATCACCTCGGAAAGGGGCGTGCCGGGCGCGGCGCCGTTTGTCAGCACCATGATCCCCTCGTGCTCGCCCGAGAGGTCGAGCTCCCGCTCCGAGAGGATCATCCCGTTCGACTCCACCCCGCGCAGCTTCGCCTTGCGCAGCACGGTGCCGTCCGGCAGCGTCGCGCCGGGGAGCACCACGGCGACCGTCGCGCCGGCCTCGAAGTTCGTCGCCCCGCACACGATCTGGCGCGGCTCGCCCTCGCCGACGTCGACCATGCAGAGCGAGAGCCTGTCGGCGTTCGGGTGCTGCTCGCGCGTGAGCACGCGACCGACGCGGTAGAGGTCGACCCCTTCGGGGACGCCGCGGTACGTGATCGTCTCCAGCTTCGTGCCGGTCATGCTGAGAAGCTCGCCCAACTCTTCGACCGGCATGTCGAACTCGACGTACTCGCGCAGCCAGGACGCGGGCACCCTCATCCGAACTGCTCCATGAATCGCAGGTCGTTCTCCCAGAGCATGCGAATGTCGGGGATGGCATGGCGCAGCGCGGCGATCCGCTCGACGCCCATCCCCCACGCGTACCCCGTCAGCTCCTCCGCGTCGTAGCCCTCGACATACTCGAACAACGCCGGGTCGACCATTCCCGCCCCGAGCACCTCGACCCAGCCCTCACCCCGGCAGACGCGGCACGGCGACCCGTCACGGGCGCAGTTGAAGCATGAGACGTCGACCTCGACGCTGGGCTCGGTGAATGGGAAGAAGTGCGGACGCAGCCGCACCTCGCGGTCGGGGCCGAACAGCTCCCGCGCGAACGCGAGCAGGGTGCCCTTGAGGTGGGCGAGCGAGAGGCCCCGGTCGACGGCCAGGCCCTCGATCTGCGTGAACATCGCGGTGTGCGTCGCGTCGGGCGTGTCACGCCGGTAGCAGCGGCCCGCCGTCGCCATGTAGACCGGCGGGGGCTTCGCCTCCATCGCCCTGATCTGCATCGGCGAGGTGTGGGTGCGCAACACGACGTCGTCGGACACGTAGAACGTGTCCGTCCACTGCCGCGATGGGTGCGTGACCGGCGTGTTCAAGGCATCGAAGGTGTGATGAACGGTCTCGACCTCGGGACCGTCGACGACCTCGTAGCCGAGGCCGACGAAGACGTCGAGGATCTCCCTCGCGGTCTGCTCGATCAGGTGGGATGCCCCGCGCTCGATGCGCTTCCCGGGCAGCGTCACGTCGACCCTGTCGCGTGCCAGCTGCGCATCCAGCTCCGCGGCGCGCAGCTCGCTCGCGCGCCGTTCGAGGCTGTCCTCGAGCGAACGCCGCACCTGGTTCAGCACCTTGCCCCGCGAGCCTCGTTCCTCCGGCGGGAGGCTGCCGAGCTCCCGCAGACCGAGCACGAGCGGCGCCTTTCGGCCGAGCACCGAGACGCGCACAGCTTCGAGCGCCCCCGAGTCCGGGGCGGCGTCGATCGCTGCGAGGCCCTCGCGCTGGAGCTGTTCGGGATCCATGGGCGCTCAAGTGTACCGACGGCCGGATCCCGGCCCGGCGGCTGTAGGCTTCCACGCGATGGGCACACAGCCCTCAGCGGCCGCCGCGGACGGAGCGGCGGCCTACGAGCTGCTCGGCGAGACCTACGACCGCTGGTGCCGGTCGGTCACGGAGGACATCGGGTTCTACGTCGACCTGGCACTGGAGTCGGGCGGCGGGCCGGTGCTCGAGATCGGCGTCGGGTCGGGCCGCGTCGCGGTGCCGGTCGCGCTGGCCGGCGTTCCTGTCGTCGGCGTCGACGCGTCGCCGGTCATGCTCGAACGGGCCCGGCGCCGAGCCGGTGAACATGCCATCGACCTGACGCTGGTGCACGGCGACATGCGAGATCTCCCCGACCTTGGCCGGTTCCCGCTGATCACCATCCCGTTCCGCGCACTACTTCACCTGCGTGACGACGAGCAGCGACTTGCGCTCTTGCGAGACATGCGCGGGCGCCTCAGCGACGGCGGCCGGCTGGCGTTCGACGTCTTCCACCCGGACCGGCTCGACATCCTGTGGACCCACGACCGGTGGATGGAACGGGAGCCGGAGATCTTCGAGCGTGCGATCTGGTCGCCGGAGGGCCGCAGCGTCAGCCTGACCGTCCGCTCGGGTGCAAGCGAGGCCACGATGGAGCTGTGGTGGGCAGAGCCACAGGCGTGGGCTCGCCTCCTGGCTGAAGCCGGATTCGAATCGGTCGAGTGCTTCGGTTGGTTCGACCGGCGCCCACTCGAGCCCGAGAGCAGCGATTCCGTGTGGATCGCCGCCTGACGCCACCGCCCCGGTGAGGCGCTTTCGCCACCGCAGCGAGGCGGGGCTCCTGCTGGGCGAGCGGCTCGCGACACTGCCGTTGG
This sequence comes from Gaiellales bacterium, assembly GCA_033856675.1. Taxonomy (GTDB): domain Bacteria; phylum Actinomycetota; class Thermoleophilia; order Gaiellales; family JAICJC01; genus JAICYJ01. The sequence continues at coordinate 14,014 of JAWVEN010000057.1, forward strand.
AGCGGCCGGTCGTCGTCGGGCTCGCACGTGGCGGGGTCGTGGTGGCCGCGGGCGTGGCCCGGGCACTGGGCGCGCCGCTGGACGCGCTCGCCGTGCGCAAGGTGCGCCACCCTTTGCAGCCCGAGCTCGGGGTCGGGGCCGTGACTCCCGGCGGCGGGATCTGGCTGCGGGAATCCGGGCTCGACGCTGCGACCGTGCAGCAGGCCGTCCGGCAGGCACGGGCGGAGGCCGAGCAGCTCGACCGGCGGCTGCACGAGAGCATTCCGCCCATCGACGTGGGTGGCCGCGACTGCGTCCTCGTCGACGACGGGCTCGCAACCGGCGGCACGATGCTCGCGGCCGTCGATTGGGCGCGGACTCGCGGGGCTCAGCGCGTGATCTGCGCCGCCCCGGTCGGCGTGCCCGCAACCGTGCGCATGATCGAGACCGTCGCGGACGCCGTGCTGTGCTTCCTGCAGCCGGAGGACATGGTCGCCGTCGGCGAGTGGTACGAGGACTTTCGGCCGACAGCCGAGGAAGAGGTGATCCGGCTGCTGAAGCGCGAGCGGCACATCGCCGAACCGGTCGACGTGCCGATCGGGAGCTCCGGCCTCGAGCTTGCAGGGATGCTGACGATGGTGGACGACCCGATCGGCGTCGTGGCGTTCGCGCATGGCAGCGGCAGCGGCCGGCACAGCCCGCGCAACCGAATGGTGGCCCGCGTGTTGAACGACCACGGATTCGTGACGCTGCTCTGCGACCTGCTCACCGAAGCGGAGGCATCCGACCGCGCGAAGGTCTTCGACGTCGACCTGCTTGCCGATCGGCTGAAAGCCGCAACCCGCTGGGTGAGGGCTTCGGCCGAGACGGCCGTGCTTCCCGTGGGCTACTTCGGCGCGAGCACCGGCGCCGGCGCAGCCCTGATCGCCGCTGCCGGTCTCGGCGAGGAGATCCGGGCGATTGTCTCCCGCGGCGGCCGTTCCGATCTGGCGCTCGACCGCCTCGCGGAGGTGACCGCGCCGACGCTGCTCCTGGTCGGCGCCAACGACCCCGAGGTCGCCCGACTGAACCGCCTCGCTCTCGGCAACCTCCGCACCGCCGAGATGATCATCGTGCCCGGCGCCTCACACCTCTTCGAAGAGCCCGGCACCCTCGAACAGGTCGCGGATCACGCCGTGAAGTGGTTCCGCAAGCACCTGCCGAGGTGAAACAACGGGGTCTGACCCCGTTGTTTCACGTGGAGCGCTGGCGAACGGCCTCGTAGAGCGCCAGGGTTGCCGCCGCGGCGGCGTTGAGCGACTCCGCGTCGGGAGCTTGCGGGATCGCCGCGAGCACATCGGCTGACTCGACCAGCTCCTCCGGAAGGCCGTGCCGTTCCGCACCGACGACGAACACCGTCGGGCGGCGAAGGTCGACATCCCACAGCGGCCGCTCGGCGGTGGGCACGAGGGCGACGCGCTGGATGTCCGCAGTCGGCTCGGCGGCATGGTCGATCGGCACGCGGAAGATCGCGCCCATCGATGCCCGCACACCCTTCCCCGACAGGGGGTCGGAGCAGCCGGGGGACAGCGAGAGGAACGCGGGGCCGAGCGCTCCCGCAGCGCGGACGACCGTGCCCACGTTGCCAGGGTCGATCACGCGGTGGAGATACACGCCGAGATCTGCCCCCTCCCCGCGCTTCGGAAGAGTCGCTCGCCGGAACACCGAGATCACGCGAGCCGGATGGCCGAGGGTTCCCAGATCGGACAGCAGCGAGTCCTGCACGGTGTGCACCGGCCCGCCACGCGCCAGCCGCCCGACGAGCGTTTCATCGGGTGGCCGCTGCTCGGCGATGAAGCTCTCGACCGGCAGGATCCCCGCGGCGAGCCCTTCCTCGACGATGTCCTCGCCCTCGGCGAGGAACAGGCCTGACTGATTTCGATGTCGCTTGGCCTGCAGCCGCCGCGCGGCCTTGAGCCGCGCGTTGGTGCGCGAGCTGATCGTCTCCATCTGAACCGCCGCCGGGGAGGCTACTTCGCCTCTGCGAGCGCCGCTTTCGCCGTTTCGGCGAGCGCTCCAAAGGCGGCCGGGTCGGCGACGGCGATGTCCGCCAGCACCTTGCGGTCGAGCTCCACCTGGGCCAGCTTCAGGCCATGGATCAGCTGGTTGTACGACAGCCCGTGCTGACGTGCGCCGGCGTTGATGCGGATGATCCACAGCCGCCGGAAGTCGCGCTTGCGTGCGCGACGGTCGCGATAGGCGTAGGTGAGCGACTTCATCACCTGTTCCTTCGCGCGCTTGTACGTGTTCTTCTTCAGGCCGCGGTAGCCCTTGGCCTGCTCCAGCACCTCTCGCCGCTTCTTCTTGGCGTGGACGCTGCGTTTGACTCGTGCCATCTCTCAGTTCCCCCTAGCGCTTGCCCAAAAGGCGAAGCGCCTCGAGCCGGTCGGCGGTGTCCAGTACTGCGTACCTGCGCTTCACGCGACGGCGCTTGGCGCTCTTGTGCTCGAGCAGGTGCGATTTGAACGCGCGACGCCGCACCACCTTGCCGGAGGCTGTGATACGGAACCGCTTCTTCGCGGCTGACGAGGTCTTCATCTTTGGCATCGGGTCTCTCTCCTGAAACTCAGCTGTCGCCGGTCGCCGCCGCGTCCTCCACCTTCGGCTTGCTCTCGGCTGCGGGCTTTGCCCGCGGTTTGCTCTCTGGTGCGGGCTTCGCCTGCGGCTCACCTTCCGCCGCGGGCTCGGCCTGCGGCTCCTGTTCCACCGCGGCCTCGGCCTGCGGCTCACTCACAACCGCGGGCTCGGCCTGCGGCTCACTCACAACCACGGGCTCGGCCTGCGGCTCACCTTCGGCGCCGGGCTCGTCACCCTTGGCCACCGTTCCGGGCGCCGCGAGATTCTTGTGCGGCGCCAGCATCATCACCATGTTGCGACCGTCCTGGAGGGGGGACGATTCGATGATCCCGAGGTCCTGGACCTCCTCGGCCAGCTTCAGCAGCAGCGCCCTTCCCCGCTCCGGGTGCGTCATCTCGCGTCCACGGAACATGATGGTCACCTTGACCTTGTCCCGGTTCTTCAGGAAGCGAACGACGTGGCCCTTCTTCGTCGTGTAATCGTGCGGATCGATCTTGGGCCGGAGCTTGATCTCCTTGATCGTGATCGTCGACTGGTGCTTTCGGGCCAGCTTGGCCTTCTGCTCCTGCTCGTACTTGTACTTCGAGTAGTCCATCACCCGGCAGACCGGCGGCTTTGCCTCCGGCGCCACCTCGACCAGGTCGAGGTTCTTATCCCACGCGTACTTCAACGCGTCATCGGTGTTCTTGATGCCGATCTGCGTTCCATCGGCATCGATCAGACGCACCTGTGGCACGCGGATGGCGTCGTTGATGCGGGTGGTCGGCTCCTGCGGCCGCTGATCGAAGCGTCGCCGCGGCCTCAAGACGAGTGCCCAGTCAAGATCAGATTCAAGCTCGAAGACTCCCTCCGTCGAAAAACAAAACGGGCGCCGCGCGGGCACCCGTCCTCGCGCTCCCTACCGGGGAGCAACCGTCACAACGCTCGGTTGAACCCGCTTGACGCACGTGGCGCAGCGGGTGAGAAGCCGGATGCCTCTGCTTTGCCAGGGTCGTAGTATAGCGAACGGAATTTCGCCGCCCGCCTCCCCGCGAGTGTTGCGGAATGGTGCCAACCGCGGCAAAGAAATCCCTGCAACCCTTGACCAACGAGAGCCGCACAGGCATGATCGGCCGCGTGTTCAAGGATCGCACCCAGGCGGGCGCGGGACTTGCAGCAGCCCTGCCCGACCTGCGTCTCAAGACAAATGTGACAGTCATCGGCCTCGCCCGCGGGGGAGTGGAGGTCGCCGCAGAGACAGCGCACCTGCTGCAGTTGCCGCTGGACGTCCTCTGCGTCAGGAAAGTCTCCATGCCGGGGTACCCCGAGCTGGCAATGGGCGCCGTCGCGCCGCAGGGTGAGCGCTTCACCAACCGCCGCATCGCGTCACTGCTGAACACGCAGCAGATCGAGGAGGCGTACGAGGCGGCCATGGCCGAGGCGCGCGCCATGGACAACCGCCTTCGCGGTGGCGTCCAGATGAACCTGGTCGGCCGGGTGGCGGTGATCGTCGACGACGGCGCGGCCACCGGCGCGTCGGTCCGAGCAGCAATCGCTGCCGTGCGAAACGCAGGCGCGCGACAGATGATCGTCGCGCTGCCAGTGCTTCCCCGCCCAGCCGCCGAGCGCCTTGGGCGCGAATGCGACCGGCTGGTCACGCTGCGCGCGCCCCAGCGCTTTCAGTCGGTCGGCCAGTTCTTCGAGGACTTCGAGCCGGTATCGGAGGAGCGTGTGCGCGAGTTGCTCGCCGCGGCGCAGCCGCAGGTCGAGCAGACCGCGTGATCAAACGAAACCCGTTCGCCGCCTGGACGGTGGTCGGCGTGCTGCTTGGGCTCAGCATCACCGCGCTGTTCATCGTCACCCTCCCGCTGACGATCATCGCCATCATCTACATCAGCCGGCGTACGAAGGAGCCAGACGACGCGCTTGGGTTGCTGGCCGGAGTCGGCCTCGTCCTGCTGCTGATCGCGTCGGCCAACGCCGGCCCCGGCGGCCTCAACTCCACCAGCTGGCTGATCGCCGGGCTCGCCTCGCTCGGCCTCGGACTCGGCCTCCATGCGCTGATCGGGAGGCTCGCCGCGCGGGGCGAGAACGATCAGACCGAGGCCTGACCGGTGGCCGCAGCTCAGCGGATGCCGGTGTCGTAGCTCAGCTGCAGCGGCGTCACATGGCCGGCGACGACCCGTACCTTGGTGGGCTCCGGGGTGCCCATCAGACCCGGCACCGGCCTGGGGACGACCGTGTATGTCCCCGGCAGCACACCAACCGCCGCCGAGCCGTTCTTCACCTCGATTGTGATGTGCTCCGGGCCGTCGAGCTCGATCACAGCCTGCTCGACGGGACGCGGCTCGCATTCCGGGTTGGGCGGGACGGTCTCGACGGGACAGGTCGGCCCGGCGAACACGCGGACGCGCAACTCACCCTTGGCTTCAGTCGCTCCACCTGTGCTCGTGCCGCCACAGGCTGCGACGAGGGCGGCAAGAGACAGCACGACGAGGACAAACCGGACGCTCATACCCATTGGACGGCCGAGAGCCGCGGGAGTTCCCCGGTGCGGTCAGGCCGGCGGGTTGAACGCCGGTGCGGGCTCTGCGACGGCCCTGCCCTGGGGCCCACGCGAGTGCTCCTTCTTGACGACGTACGTCCCTGTCGCCCGTGTGCAGAGAACCGGCGGGTCGAGGTAGTCGGCGGCCGAATCGCCGACCTCTGGCCGCGCCGAGATCTCCTTCCAGAGCTCCAGGCTGACGGTGCGGCTCGTGTTTCCCATCCGGACGATCGTGCCCTTGGCACGCACGAAGTCACCGGCGTACAGCGGTTCCAGGAACTCGACCTTCTCGTACCCGGCGAACAGCCCCTCGTCGCCGTCGGTATGGATGGCCAGCTCCGTGACGATGTCGCCGAACAACTCGAGGCCGTGCGCACCGTCGACCAGATTGCCCCCGTAGTGGGCGTCGGCAGCGGAGAGGCGGAGCCGCAGCTCGACTGACAGTCCCTCGCTCATGGCTCCATCGTATCGGAGCTAGATGCGATCGGGCGGGGTGTCACTCTCGACCAGATGCTTCGGGAAGACGGGGTGCTCACGGCCATCCCGCTTGCGGAGCTGCGGCCGGTCGGCAACCAGGCAGTTGTAGACGGCCTCTTCGGCAGCCTCGTAGGCGGCGGCGAAGAACGGGTTCAGCTGGTCGTTTCGGAGTGTCTGCTCTCCCTCCGTCGTGAAGGCAACGCCGATCTCTCCCGACCCGTTGTGCGCATACGAGCCGGCCCGGGCAAGCCCGAGCAGCGGACGCAGTGCGAGCCTCCGCAGTTGCAGGGCGGTGAGCGGGCCGTCGGTCGCACACACCGCGATGCAGGAGCCCTCGGGCGGCGGGGGCTCGTCGTTCGGCTTGAACCGCAACCCGCCGGCCGTCAGCCGTTCGCGCTCCCCGAAGTTGCACAGCAGGAGCACCCCGACGGTGTGATCGCCGATTCGCCGCGATGCGGTGCCGATTCCGCCCGCGAACTCGAAGCACGACATCCCCGTGCCGGCTCCGACCGAGCCCTCGGCGACGTCCTCGCCCAGCGCCGAGCGCGCGCGCTGCACATCCTCGACCGTCACCGTTCGCGAATCCGCCAGCTCCGAGTCGTCGCATTCCCCGACAACTGGGATGACCGTGTTGTCAGGATCGCCACCCTCGGCGAGCACCGCACCGTGGTAGACCATCCCGACGGCATGTGTGCCGCAGAGGTAGACGGCACTCTGGATGATCCCCCACTCGTCGATCTCGAGCTTCTTCGTCAGCTCGCCGACTCCGTTGACGGTTGCGACACCGGCACGCGTCGGCAGGCCCGGCGGCGCGACGACTGTCACGCCGGTCAGTTCGCCACTCGCCGCCTGTGCGTGGCCGACCAACACGCCAGGCACGTCGGTAATCGCATTTCGCGGCCCCGTGGGGAACAGCCCGACGGGCCCCGCGATGTCCCTCCATCGCTCCGGCATGTACCACGTGTCTATACCAGATCGCCCGTACACGATGTGTCGGGGGAAACGGCCGACCGTTCCATGGATTGACGGCGCCCTGTGTGGCGACGACCTATAGAGGTGGTCGTCATGACGTTCCTGAGCATCATCTGCACAGGAGCAGGTGCGGCAGCCCTAGCGCCGGCTCCGGCGACGGTAACGGCCACTTGGCCGTGTCAGCGAGCGCCACTTGGGCGCCACCGGGTCACTCGCCGGACGCGTCGTCCACGACGACCGGTGGTAGCCGAACGCCCGCGGACGCGAGGGCCCGGTCGGCCTCGCGTTCGTGCACGACAACGGCCAGCGCGACGAGCCCCGCGATCACGATGCCGGTTGCGAGCACCGGCTGTGGCGTGAGCGTCGACGCCAGAATCAACGTCGCGGTGACGGGCACGGCGAAGGAGCGGAGCGGCCCGGGGGCCTTGTCGCGGACGTGCAACGTCCAGATCGCCACCAAGTAGAACGCAACCGGGATCGTCACCGCGAGGGCAGCCTGACGGTCGGAGAGCGCCGAATGGCCCGCGGCCTGGTCGACGGCAAGCGCGATCCCGGCGCCGGTGGCGGCAGCGCTCGCGAACACGGCGTAGTGGCCGTACCCCCAGAGGAAGGCGCCGCGTGGCGTCCCCGTCATGCCGCGGCGGGCACGCTCGACGACGTGCTCGGCGGGCTGGTCGAAGTACACCCACCACATGGCGAAAACGATCAGCAGCCCGCCGAAGGCGATGGCGCCGAGCTCGGCCAGTCTGTCGCCGGCGTCGAGCGCGCCCTGCACGGCAAAGCTCGCGGCGAGCACCGACTCGCCCAGCACGATGATCGTGAAGAGCCCGTAACGCTCCGCGATGTGCCGTGGATGCCAGGGCGTGACGCCGACGCGCTCGGCCCACACCGGCACGGCCAGCTCGGCAGCCGCCAGCGCGACGAACCCCGGCAGCCAGATTCCGTCGGGAAGCACGAACAGCGCAATCCAGCCGAGCTGGCACACCACGACGCCGATTGCGTAGCGCAGGCAGCACTGACGCATCTCGAGATCGGCGGCCGCCGCACGCAGCCAGTTCGCCACCAGACCGACACGCATGATCACGTAGCCGATGATGGCGACGCCGAAGTCGCGCTCGTCCATCGCTCGCGGCGCACCCGCCGCGAGCACCAGCACCCCGGCAATCTGGACGAACGCGAGCAACCGGTATGCGACGCCGTCGGTGTCGTACGCGGACGCAAACCACGTGAAGTTCATCCACGCCCACCAGATCGCGAAGAACACCATGGGATACGACACCAGCACGTCCGATGCGTGCCCCGCGGCAAGGCCGTGGTGCAGGCTGTTCGCCGCCTGCGCGATCGCGACGACGAACGTCAGGTCGAAGAACAGCTCGAGCGGGGTCGCCGCCCGATGCGACTCGTCGGGGTCGCGAGCACTCAGTGGCGCGCGGATGCGGATCAGCGACACGTGGCAGACGCTACCTCCCGGCCGCCCTTTGTGCCCTGCCGGTAGAGTCGCGCGATGACCGTCAAGCGGACAAGCGAGGACCCCAGCGTCTCGCCAGGGTTCGAAGAGGTGGCGGAGGAGTTTGCGCGCAACTTCACCGAGAGGGATGAGCTGGGAGCAGCGTTTGCCGCGGTGCGCGACGGCGTCGTCGTGGTCGACCTCTGGGGTGGCGTTGCCGATCGCAGCACCGGCCGTCCCTGGTCGAGGGACACACTGCAGCTGATCTTCTCGGGCACGAAGGGTCTCACCGCGATGTGCCTGCTGATCCTGCTCGACCGCGGCGAGCTCGAGCTGGACGCTCCAGTGGAGCGCTACTGGCCCGGGTTCGGAAAGCCGGAGATCCTCGTCAGCGACATCGTCTCGCATACGGCACGGCTCCCCGGGATCGACCTTCCCGTCACCGTGGAACAGCTGACGGACGACCGTCACATGGCCTCGCTGCTGGCGTCCCAGGCGCCCAGCGAGGATCCGCGAGCGCGCCTTTGCTACCACGCCCTCACCTACGGATGGCTCTGTGGAGAGCTCGTCCGCCGCATCGACGGCAGGTCTGTGGGCCGGTTCTTCGCCGAGGAGATCGCCCGGCCGCTCGGCCTCGAGCTGTGGATCGGCCTGCCGGCCGAGCTCGAAAGTCGCGTGTCGACGTTGGAGCTCGCCGAGAGCTGGCCCCAGAGCGCCCACTTTCGGCCGGAGACGTTCGCCCGCGACGAGCTCCTGCGCTCGATCTGGGGCAATCCGCCGGTGTGGGACATCCAGACGTTCCCATGGAACACCCCCGCGATCCACCGTGCGGAGATGGCGGCGGTGAACGGGATCGGCACCGCGCGTTCGATTGCCTGGCTCTACGCAAACCTCGGCAGGCTCATATCGGCCGAGGCGCTGAGAATCGGCTCTACGGCGCTATCGGACGGCTATGACGAGGCTCATGGCGCGCCTTCGCGATTTGGGGTCGGCTTCCAGCTCCAGGCCGAGGACATCCAGTTCGGGCCCGCCGCGGAGGCGTTCGGGCACGCTGGCGCCGGCGGCTCGATCCACGGGGCCTGGCCGGAGCACCGCATCGGCTTTTCCTACACCATGAATCTGATGCGAGACGACCAGGAGGTCGACCCCCGCGCGGACGCGCTGCTCGGCGCCCTCCATCGATCGCTTTCGCGCCGGCCGTAGCGCGATCACGCGAACTGGAAGAGGCTGAACTCGAGACCCTGGTCGTCGCGGCAGTTCGCGTAGCGGCCGGCTCCGGTCGACATGACCTGGCTCGCGCGGCCACCGAAGCGGCGCACGGACGCAACGGCGGCGTCGATGTCGTCGACGGCGAAGTAGGCGCGGATGAACGTCTCGTCCTCGCCGCCGTGGATGCCGCCCGCCGGACTGGTGTTCGTGATCTGGCGACCCTGCGGGATGCTCCCGGGCGCGAACTGCCAGCCGAGCACCTCGCCGTAGAACCGCTCCGCCTTCGCCGCATCCTCGACGTGAAGCTCGAAATAGGCCATCTCTCCGGTCATGTCGTCAGCCTATCCCGAGAAGGTCGTCGCCTGGGCCAGGCCATGGGAAGGCCGCCTCGACTGTCGCCGCCGCACGCAACACCAGACGGTCGTCGCCCGGGCGGCCGACGATCTGCAGCCCCACGGGGAGCCCGTCGAGCATCCCGCACGGGACGGAGGCGGCGGGCTGCCCCGAGACGTTGAACGGGTAGGTGAACTGCGTCCACGACAGATACTCGGTCTCTCGACCTGCCACACTCCCCGGCTGGTCGAGCCCCACGGGAAACGGTGGGCACGGCAACGAGGGAGTGAGCAGAAGATCGAAGCGCTCGAAGAAGCGGGCCATGCCGTCCGTATAGGTGCGCCGCTCGTGCTGCGCCTGCTCGTACTCCGCTTCGGTCATCAGGCGCCCACGCTCGACGACGCGCCGGCGGCCCTGGTCGATCAGGTCGAGGGTTGCGTCGTCCTCGTCGCGCGACTGCTGCCACGCCCACAGCCGGTCGACGATCGGCCACGGATCCGGGAGTCCCGGGTTCGCATCCTCGACGTGGCACCCGAGGTCGGCGAACCGGACGGCCGCGTGCTCGGCGACCGTGAGGACAGCACGATCGACCGATGCGTAGCCGAGGTCGCCCGACCAGGCAACGCGGATGCCGTCGATGCCCTCCCCCAGTCCATCCGCGTACGAATCGCCGGCCATCACCTCGAGCAGCAGTGCCGCATCCGCCACGGTGAAGGCGATCGGCCCCTGTGACGACAACCCGCTGCCCACGGTGTGGGGCACGACCCCCGGCGTCGGCTTGATGCCGAACACCCCGCAGAAGCCGGACGGCATGCGGATCGACCCCGCGCCATCGCCGCCGGAATGCGCCACGCCGACGCCCGCAGCCGCAGCTGCCGCGGCCCCGCCGCTCGAGCCGCCCGCCGTCAACCCAGGCCGCCACGGGTTGTGCGTCGAGCCATGCACGCGGCTGGACGTCTCGCCCTTCCAGCCGTACTCCGGCGTGGCGGTCTTGCCGAGGATCGCCGCGCCCGACGCGCGGATCCGCGCCGCCAGCGGGTCGTCGTGCGTGGAGACGTGATCGGCGTGGACGAGCGAGCCCTTCGTGCAGCGCACCCCCTTCAGCTCCACCAGATCCTTGATCGTCACCGGTACCCCGGCGAGCGGACCGGCGGTGCCGTCGCGGTAGGCCTGCTCCGCGTCGGCCGCGGCCAAGAGCGCCAGCTCGGGCGTCACGGTGATGAAGGCGTTCAGCCGCGCCTCCACCTGCTCGAGCCGGTCGAGATGCTCCCGGGCCACCTCCACCGGGGAGCGCTCACCGCTGCGATACACAGCGATCAGCTCTGCGGCTGTCAACCGAGCGCTGCCTCGAGGAAGCGCAGCGCATTCGCCGAGGCCAGGCGGCCGCCGGGGCGCTCGCCGACCGCCTCGAGCACCTGCTGGTAGAAGCCATCGCGCGGCGGCTCGGGCGTGCCGGACAGCTCGAGATCCGTGTCAGTCGGCTGATCGGGCAGGATCGGGCCCTCGATGTCGCCGAAGAAGTCGCAGAAGTCGGCGCCGAAGGCCGGTGCCTGCGCGCCCGCGAGCGACGTCACATGCTCGTGATGGGCGGCCAGCCGCTGGGCGAACGGGCCCGCCCCGACGAATGCGGGGATCGCGCACAGCCCCACCACCCCACCCCGCTCGCCGACCGCCTGGAGTGTCTCGTCCCCGAGGTTCCGAGGGCTGTCGTAGACCGTGCGGGCGTTGGCATGCGACGCGAGCACCGCGCCGCCGAACCGCTCCAGCGCCACGTCGCACCCGCGGGGCGAGAGGTGCGACAGGTCGAGCGCGACGCCGTGATCCTCCATCGCCGCGAGCAGCTGCATGCCGCGCGCGGTGATGCCCGGCCCGTCCGGCTCCCCCACGCCGTCGGCAAAGGCGTTCGCGTGGTTCCAGGTGAGGCCCATCATCCGCACGCCGAGGCGGTGGAACGTCCGGAGCACGCCGGGATCGCGCCCCAGCGGCTCGGCGCCCTCCAGGGCCAGGATGCCGGCGATGGCGCCCGCATCCAGCGCCGCGCGCAGCTCAGAAGCGGTCTCGACGATCCGAAGCGCGCCGCCGAGGCGGTCCTCCTCCCTCCGCGCGGCGTCGAGCTGACGGATCGCATACCGCAGTGCCGCTTCCGGGATGAACTCCTCGGGGATGAACACCGGCAGCACCTGCACGCGCACGCCCGCCGCCTGCAGGTCGGGCAGGTGCCGCCGCGCGAACACGTCGCTGTCGCCGCGATCCTCCCGCTCGACGACGTCGAGCAGAGCGTCGAGATGGAGATCGACGATCACGCAGGCGGGATGCCGGACGCTTCAGGGCCGGGAGCGGTGACGATGCACGCCGCGCGGTGCTCGGGCACGTTGGCGTCGCGGGCGCGGTGCAGCATGGGGTCGATCGTAGGGCAAGCCGGTGTGACCATGGGGCAGCGCGGGTGGAAGCGGCAACCGGAGGGCACATGCACCGGATTCGGCGTCTCGCCGGTGAGGATCTGCGGCACGGTCTGCTCGCGCGGGTCGCGCTTCGGCACCACCGAGATCAGCGCCCGCGTGTACGGGTGCTGCGGATTGCGGACGACCTCCTTCGCCGGCCCCTCCTCCACGATCCGGCCGAGATACATGACGGCGATCCGGTCGGCGAAATGCGCGGCGGTCGACAGGTCGTGGGTGATCATCAGGATCCCCATCCCGTCGCGCCGCAGGCCGTCCAGCAGCGAGAGGATGCCGGCCCGCACCGACACGTCGAGCATCGACACCGGCTCGTCCGCCACGAGCAGTTTGGGGTCGAGGACCAGGCTTGCGGCGATCGCGACCCGCTGCCGCTGGCCGCCCGACAGCTCGTGTGGATAGCGATCGATGAAGAGATCGGGCGGCGTCAGGCCGGCGCGGATCAGCGCCTCGCGCACCTTACGGTCGCGCTCGCTCTTGGCCCCGCTGAGCCCGTGGATCAGCAGCGGCTCCAGAACCGTGTCGCGCACCGTGAACCGCGGGTCGAGCGACTCGTACGGATCCTGATAGATCATCTGGATCTCACGCCGCAGCGGCCGCAGGGCGCGGGACGAGAGCGTCGTGATCTCACGCCCGCGAAAGCGAATCGACCCGCCCTGGTTCTCGACCATCCGGATCACCGTCTGCGCGGTGGACGTCTTGCCGCAACCGGATTCGCCGACAAGCGCGACCATCTCCCCCGGCGCGATGGTGAACGACACACCCTCCACGGCATGCACCTGTTCCTTCGGCCGGCGGGCGATCGTTCCCAGGAGCCCACGCGGCACCGGGTAGCGCGTGACCAGCCCGTCGACCTCGAGCAGGGTGTCCGGCCTCGCGCTCATGCCGTCTCCTCCACGACCACCCGGTCATTCAGGTGGCAGACCGCCTCATGGCCCGGTGCGATCTCCAGCCGCCGCGGCACGATCGTCGGGCAGGGTGCGAAGGCCGAGTCGCAGCGCGGCGCAAACGGACAGCCAGGAATTTCGCGGTCAAGGCGCGGAGGCGCGCCCGGGATCGAGATCACCTCGTCGTCGCCGAGCAGATCGGGCGTCGCCGAGAAGAGCATCCGCGTATACGGGTGGCGCGGGTCGTGATAGATCGTCGACATCCCGCCCATCTCGACGATGTCGCCGGCGTACATCACCGCTGCGCGGTCGCAGATCTGGGCGACGATCGGCAGGTCGTGTGTGACCAGCACCATCGTCAGGCCAAGGTCGCGTGTCAGGCGCACGAGCAGATCGAGGATCTGTGCCTGCACCATCACGTCGAGCGCCGTGGTCGGCTCGTCGGCGAGCAGCACCTTGGGCTCACACGCCAGCGCGAGCGCGATCGCGGCGCGCTGGCGCATGCCGCCGGAGAACTCGTGTGGGTAGCGGTCGGCACGGCTGCCGGAGATCCCGACCAGCTCCAGCAGTTCCCGCACCTGCGCCTTCGCCGCCTTGCCCTCGGCCGTGCCGTGCAGCTCCATCGGCTCGGCGATCTGGCTGCCGATGGTCTTGACCGGGTTGAAGGCGTTCATCGCGCCCTGGAACACCATCGAGATGTCCTTCCAGCGATGGGGGCTGACGCTCTCCTCGCCCCGGGCAAGGATGTCCTCGCCGTCGAGCAGCACCCTTCCGGCAACGCTGGCGCTCGATGGGAGCAGCCCCATCACCGCCAGGATCGCGGTCGTCTTGCCGCAGCCGGACTCCCCCACCAGTCCGAGCCGCTCGCCCGCGCGAAGCTCGAAGCTCGCTCCCTGGACGGCGTGCAGCTCGCCACCGCCGGCCAGGTCGAACCACACGTGGAGATCCTCCACCTGCAGGATGGTCTGCTTCGTGCTCACTCGGCGTCGAGCCGTCCCTTCAGCGGTCGCATGCGGAACCGCCGCACCGCCAGGTGGCCGACCCGAAGCCGCGGGTTGAGGGCGTCCTCCATCGACTGGCCGACCATCGTGCAGGCCAGAATGACCAGCGTCACGCAGACACCGGGCGGGACGATCGCCCACCACGCGTCGTTCAAGGTCGCGTGGTCGGTGAACGAGTTCTGGATCAGCTTGCCCCACGAGATCAGCGTCGGGTCGCCGAGGCCGAGGAACGCGATGAAGGTCTCGGCGAAGATGGCGTAGGCGATCATCAGCACCATGTTGGCAATCAGCAACGGTGCAACCTGCGGCAGGATGTGCCGGGTGATCAGCCGCCCGTTGCCGGCGCCGAGCGCCTGGGCGCGCTTGACGTAGACCCGTTCCCGGACGCTCTTCACCTGTGCCCGGATCAGCCGCGCGGTGCTTGTCCAGTAGATCAGGCCGATGATCAGGATGATGTTGGTCAGGCTGCGGCCGAACAGGGCGGCGACGATGATCATCAACGGGATGTCCGGGATGACCAGCACATAGTCCGTGATCCGCATCAGGATGTTGTCGGTCTTACCGCCGAAGAATCCCGACAACAGCCCCACCGTGCCGCCGAAGACGACAGCAACGAGAGCCGCCGCGACCCCGACCTCGAGCGACACTCGGGCGCCCGCGATCAGCATCTGCAACATGTCGGCGCCGCCACCGTCGAGGCCGAGCAGATGGTCGCCGCTCGGCGGCTCGAAGACCGGGCCCACCTTCGTCTTGGCGCTCTGCGACTGAAGCAGCGGCCCGAGGATCGCCACCGCGACGAACAACCCCAGCACCACCAGGCCGACGATCGCCTGCGGCTGTGTGAGGAGCACGGTTCGGATGAACCCTGGGCGCTGGTGCGTCACGATGCCGGCGGCGGATCCGTCGTCGACCACGGCCGGCTGCGCGACCGGCGTGGTCATGTCGTCACCCGTGGGTCGAGCCAGAAGTACAGCAGGTCGGCGACCAGGTTGAAGAAGATCACCGACAGCGTCAGCATCAGGAAGATGGCCTGCAGCAGCGGGAAGTTGCGCTGGTCGATCGCCTCCACCGTCTCGAGCCCGATGCCCGGGTACGAGAACACGTACTCGATCGTGATCGAACCTCCGATGATGAAGCCCAGTGAAAGGGCAATCAGGGTGACGATCGGAAGCAATGCGTTCCGCAGGCCGTGCTTCCAGACGATCGTCCAGTTCTTGAGGCCCTTCGCGCGCGCCGTCAGGACATAGTCCTCACCGAGCGTCTCGAGCATCGCCGACCGTGTGATCAGCGCGTAGTCGCCGTACAGCACCAGCCCGAGCGTCAGCGACGGCAGGATCATGTGCTTCAGCCGGTCGGACCAGTACTCGATGAAGCCCGGATCGCCCAGAATGCCGAGCTCCGGCGACACCTTGCCGGACGTCGGTAACCCGACTGCCTGGGCGACGAACAGGGCAAGCACCAAGCCAAGCCATTGCGTCGGCATCGAGTAGAACCCGAGCGACGTCCACAGGCTCGCCTTGTCGATGATCGTGCCGCGCCGCCAGGCAGCGATCACCCCCACGAAGATGCCGAAGACGATCGAAAACGCCGTGCCGAGCGCGATCATCGGCATGGTGGTCACGATCGCCGGCTTGATGTCGTTCCACACCGGCTGCTCCGAGCGCAGGGAGTTGCCGAGGTCGAAATGGGCGAGATCCTGGAGGTACTTCCCGTACTGCACGGTGAGCGAGTCGTCGAGACCCAACTGCTTGCGCTGCGCCTCCTTGAACTGCTGCGTGCACGCGCGGCAGCGAAGGCTCGACACAGCGTCCCCCGGGATGGCCCGGAAGAGCACGAAGTTAAGCGTGATGGCAACCCACACCGTGACGATCGCAAACGCGATTCGCTTGACGATGAAATCGGTGCCTCTCAAGCTTCGTGCTCCCCCGGCGTTGTCATGGTCAGCCGACCTGGTGAGGTCCGGCGTAGTAGGCCTTCGAGTAGCCGTTCAGCAGCGGCTCGATTCCGTCCCACTTCTTGGAATGCGCGTCCACCGAGACGTGATTGGTGAGCTGCGTATACAGGACGTTGTCGTAGACAATCTGCTGCATCTCGTACGCGATCTGCTTGCGCGCTTCCTGGTCGATCGTCGTGCCCTGCTTCTGGTACAGCTTGTCGTACTCCTCGTTCACCCAGCCGGTGTCACTCCACGAGCACCACTGGCCGACGGTGACGACTGACAGCTGGAAATCGGGATCGATATACCCGACCCAGTCCCACATGGCGATGTCGAACCGGTCGTAGCCGATGAGCTTCGAAGCGTCGCACCGGTCGTAGCCGCCGACCTCGATCTCGTACGCGGCGGCCGCGTCCCCGCCGATCTTGAGCGAGACATCCACGCCCAGCTGGTCCCACCCTTCCTTGACGATGTCGAACATGCGCTCGCCGTTGAAGTCGAGGCTGGTGGGCTGCATGATCTCGTAGCGCATCGGATGGGCTTCCTGGGCGTACTGTCCGGTCGTGGCGGGCGCCATGCGGATCCCGTCTGTGCCACGCGTGTACCCGAGCTCGTCCAGCTTCTGGTTCGCCGCGTCGCAGTTGTATTCGAGCGGCCCGAGGTTCGGGTTCTCCATGTCACCGGCGATATGCCCGACGATGCTCTCGACCTTGCTGGCGTAGCCGTTGAAGACGACCTCGATCATCTTGTCGCGGTCGATGCACATCGACAGGGCCTTCTTCACCTCAGGATCGAGCAGCTCGCGGTTCTTCGGCTTGTTCGGATTCGAGTTCCACGTGATGTTGGTCGTCTCCGCGCCGGGCACCTCGTTGACCTGGATGCTCGCGTCCTTCTTCACCACGTCGATCGCTTCGAACGGCACCTGGTCGACCCACTGGATCGCGCCCTGCCGCAGGTCGGAGATCATCGAGTCGGCGTTCGTGTAGAAGACCAGGGCCACCGCCTCGGCGTTCGCCGGCGGGCCGTAGTAGTTCGGCGCCGGCTTGAACACCGTGGTGCCCTTCTTCTCCCACTTCTCGATCGTGAACGCCCCGCCGCTGACCAGCGAGTCGAGGTTCTGCTCGGGATGGGCGGTCTTCAGGCCCTTTCCGTCCGAGCCGACGAGCGGCTTCCAGATGTGCTGGGGGAGGATGAAGAACGTCTCGAGCTGCGGCAGCACGTTCCCGACCGGCTGCTCGTAGTGAATCACGAGCGTCGTCGGGTCGGTCGCCTCGGCGCTCTTCACGTGTGCCAGCGATGCCGCCGCGACGGCGGTGAACGTGTCAGCGTATTTGACCGTCGTGTTGATGGTCCACGCAGCATCTTCGGCAGTCATGGGCTTGCCGTCCGACCACGTCGTGTCGGGCTTCAGCTTGAACGTCCAGTCCTTGCCGTCCGGGCTGGTCTCCCACGTATCTGCCCAGTCGCCCTCGAACTCGAGCACGTTGGGATCCTCCGCAGAGAGCTTGTACTGAATCAGCTGCGGATAGATCATCATCATGGCGTTGTAGCCCTGCGCCTCGATGTAGTTGAAGGGGTTGAGCGTATCGATGTAGTTCGTGGTGCCGACGGTCAGGATCCCGCCCTTCTTCACCCCGCCTCCGTCGGTGCCGTCGCCGCCGCCGGTGCTGGAGCCGCCACCGCATCCGGTCGCGACGAGCACCGCCGTGACACTGGCCAGCGCTAGGAACCTCCGTGCGTTCATGTACTGCTCCCCTCCCTCGTCTGACCGGCGCCGACGGCGCCGTCATGATGATCGCGACCGGGCCGCGGTCGTCGCCGGGCCAGTTCGTCGATGTGTTCTGCGATTTCGTCCACCGCGCGCTCGAGCCAGATCCGGCCCTTCTCTGCGGTGGCGACCGTGGCGTCACCCATGACGCCTGAATCCGTCCAGCCGCTCCACTGTCCCTTGATCGAGAGCGGCCCATCGCTCCAGTCCATCCAGACGTGCTCGGACTCCCAGTCGGGGATCTCGCGCACCGCCTTGTCCATCTGCACCAGATCGGGCCGGATCGCCAGGTAGAGCGACGTCTCGAGTTCGCAGGCGTGGGCGATCCCGCCGGGCTCGTCGGATTCGCGCGTGCGGGCCAGCAGCTCCGCCGACTCGGGCGTCGACAGGTACCAGAAGGCGCCGGCGATGACCTCGCGGCGCTCCAGCATCAGCAGCCGGGCGGCCATCTCGACCAGCGGCACGTTCGATCCATGGCCGTTGACGAACAGGATCCGGCGGAAGCCGTGGTGGATCAGGCTGCGGCCGATGTCCAGCAGATAGTCGACGAACCGCTTCCAGTCGATGGTGATCGAGCCGGGAAAATCCATGTGGTGCGGCGTATAGCCGTGCGTCACGGTCGGCAGCAGCAGCGCCCGCTCGGCCCGGGCCAGCACCGCCCGCTCCGCCAGCGTCTCCGCAATCCGCACATCGGTGTCGATCGGCAGGTGGTAGCCGTGGTCTTCGAGCGTTGCCACCGGGATCACGCAAACGGGGTCGTCGAGCACTCGCGCGGCGACCTCCGGCCAGGTCAGCTCGGCGTACCGATGGGTGGGTGTGTCATGCGGGGTCGAACTCATACCGCTGATCGTGCGAGTCGCAGGGATTCCCGCGGCCGTACGTGATGCTCCCTACTGTGACGTCGGCGACGCACCAAAAGACAGTCTTGGTCTGTGACCCGGCTTCCAAATGACGGCAGATCGAATCGGGTGCATTGCGATGATCGCTCAGCGCCTCGCGCAGCAGCGTCGCTGTGATGGTGCCCATGGCCAGCCATCCGAGGGCGCGACGATACCGGACGGCCGAGTGGGATGCGTACTCCATGTCACCTTCGTAGGGCAGCATCCGGGCGCTGACGTAGTGGTTCGTATGGGCGAGCGTTCCCTCGGGGCCGGGCCGGAGCAACGCGGCATCGGTCGCCGACCCTTCCACCGAGACAACCCCGCCGTCACGGTGAGAGAGCACGTTGTTGTACGACGAGGCACGCCTGGGATGGAGGGCAGCCTCGACGGCCTCATCCAACGTGCGGCGCCGCAGCATGTCGCGCACCTGCAGCAGCCGGGGGATGCCGACGCGGTTGTCGTTGGGCGTCACCTCGTTGCCGGTCAGGGCGAGCCCCGCGGAGTTGAAGCCGACGCTGATCCAGGGGCCGATCCCGACGGTGAACACGACGGGATCCCCGGGAACGCGCCATTCGATGGCGATCAGATCATCCTCGCTGTCAGCTGAGAGGTCGTTGGTGTGACCGACCCAGATGTGCCCGTCGGCGGTCGCGGGCCCGCAGGCCACCAGGTCGGAGCAGCCCCGCATCCGCTCGGCGCCGTCGTCCTGCTGAGTCTCGAGCTCTTCGACCGACGCCGCAAACAGCGCCAGCCGGTCGACTCCTGCGGCCTCGGCGACGGCATCGAGCTCCTCGATCAGCCATGGCAGCTCGGCGACGGTGACGACGCGGTAGGGGTCCGCAGCGGTCACCGTAGCAGTGTCGAGCGCATCACAGCGGCGGCGGATGGCGTCAGCGCAGTGCGTGCCGATTACCCGGCCGATTTCGCGATGGCCTCCCGACACGCGAAGCAGCTCGATCGCTCGGGGTTTTGCGCTGCTTAGAGCGGGCTCGGTCGTCACCGCACCACCCTACTTGGCGCGTCAGCGCGGTGGGCGCGTGCCCACGACCAGCCGGATGATCGAGCCTCGCCCGTATGTCCCATGTGGGCCGTAGCCGGTCGCGCGCAGGACGACGTTGCGCTCGCCGTAGGACGCCCGCTGGATGACGATCTCAACCGGCCCGTGCTGTTCGAAGAGCTTGCGCGCCTTGTCGACCTTCATCCCGACCACCGCTGGGAACGGCACGCCGTGCTCCGCCGAGCGCCCGGCCCGGCCACCCAGCTCCATCCCCAGCATCCCAAGCAGCGCGGCAGCCCCGAGTGCGAACGCCACCACCGCCGGCGTCGCCTTCTCGAGCACGACGGCGAGGGCGGCCAGCCCGGCTGCCACCAGCAATGCCAGGATGATCAGCACGCTGCCCGGCGCGTCCGCCAGGGCAAGCAGCACGAGCAGCGCCGTGGCCGCGGCGATCGCAGCAGCTGGAACGAACGCCGGCAAGTGGGTGTCGCGCGGCATCCAGGGGTGGTCTCTCATGGTGGCACGATATCGTTGCCTGTTGACGAATGCGGGCCGATCACGTGGTATAGATCGGACGTGATGGAGGGACAAGCTTCGAGGTCCTCCCCGCGGTACCGTCAGGTGGCCGATCTGCTGGAGTCGCAGATTCTCTCGGGTGGCTTGCCTGCGGGCACCCGTGTCCCGTCTGAGCGGGCGATCGCCGAGGAGCACGGCCTGTCGCGGATGACGGCGCGCCAGGCGATCGAGCTGCTCGTTCGGCGAGGCCTCGTGTACCGGCGTCCGGGGTCGGGGACGTTCGTGGCGCCCGCGCGAGTCGAGCACACCCTGTCGCGGTTCGCGGGGTTCACCGAGACCATGCGCTCACAGGGCATCGAACCAAGCGGCCGGGTTCTCGACGTCCGGCTTACGGCAGGCACGGCTCCGGACGCCGAGGCGGCCCTCGGCCTCGAGGACAGCCGGCGATGCTGGTGCGTGCGCCGCGTGCGGTTCGGCGACGGGGAGCCGCTGGTGGTGGAGATGTCACACGTGCCGGAGAAGATCTTTCCCGACCTGGGACGGAAGGATCTTGGGCACACCTCCCTCTACGAGATGATGCGCACCGTCTACGGGGTAGACCCGGTACACGCCCACGAGACCATCGAGTCGACCGCATGCGAGCCCGACGACGCGCGCCATCTGTCGTGCCGCCCAGGCGCTCCTGCGATTCTGGTGACGCGCATCACATATGACGCCGAAGGCCGGCCGGTCGAGTACGCCCGCGACATCTATCGCGGCGACCGGGCGCGGTTCGTGGTCGACCTGAAGCGGTAGCCCCGGTCAGCCGGACGCGCGGGACCGAGTCTCGTCCAGCAACTCGTCGCGGATCTGGGCGAGCGGCATGCTGCCGAGGTTGCCCTGCCCGCGCCGGCGCACCGAAACCTCTCCCGACTCGACCTCGCGGTCACCGATGACGAGGATGCACGGGATGCGGAGGTGCTCCGACTCGGCGATCTTCTTGCCGACGGACTCGTTGCGAAGGTCCGGCTCAGCGCGCAGGCCGGCACGCATCAGCTCCTCCGCCACCTCGGTCGCGCGCTCGCTATGGCGGTCGGCAACGGGCACGACCTTCACCTGCACCGGTGCGAGCCAGACCGGGAACGCGCCCCCGTAGTGCTCCACGAGGATGCCGATGAACCGCTCGAACGATCCGAACAGCGCCCGGTGAATCATCGCCGGTCGATGTTCGGCGTTGTCCTCACCGGTGTAGCTGATCTCGAACCGCTCCGGCATCTGGTAGTCGAGCTGGATCGTGCCCATCTGCCAGGGACGTCCGATCGAGTCGGTCATGTGGAGGTCGATCTTCGGGCCGTAGAACGCGCCGTCGCCCTCGTTCAGCTGATATTCGACGCCGGCACGGGCGAGCGCACGCTCGAGCGCACCCTCGGCCTCGTCCCACAACTCGTCGGAACCGATGCGCTTCTCGGGCCGCGTCGAGAGCTCGATGTGGAGGTCGAGCCCGAAGATGTCGTAGATCGTCTGCGCCAGCTCGAGACACCCGATCACCTCGTCCTCGATCTGGTCGTGCGTGCAGAAGATATGCGCGTCGTCCTGAGTGATGTGTCGCACCCGCAGCAGGCCGTGCAGCGTGCCCGAGGGTTCGTGGCGGTGCACCAGCCCCTGCTCGGCCAGGCGAAGCGGCAGGTCGCGATAGCTCCGTCGCCCGTCGGCGTAGATGTTGACGTGGCCCGGGCAGTTCATGGGCTTGATGCCGAACTGACCCTGCTCGACCTCGGTGAAGTACATGTTCTCGCGGTAGACGTCCCAGTGCCCCGAGCGCTTCCAGACCTCGACGTTGAACAGGATGGGTGTCTTCACCTCTCGGTAGCCCCGCTCGCGGTTCAGCTCGCGCCAGAGCTCCGACAGCTCGTTCCAGATCACCATGCCGTTGGGGTGCCAGAACGGCGAGCCTGGCGACACGTCGGAGAAGTGGAAGAGGTCGAGCTCGCGGCCGAGGCGCCGGTGGTCGCGCTTTCGCGCCTCCTCGAGTCGCTGAAGGTGCTCGTCGAGGTCCTTCTGCGAGAAGAACGCGGTGCCGTAGATCCGGGTCAGCATCGTATTGTTCGAATCGCCGCGCCAGTACGCGCCCGCTGTCGAAAGCAGCTTGAAGGCCTTGATCGGCTTCGTGGTCTGGAGGTGCGGGCCGCGGCAGAGGTCCTCGAAATCGTCCTGCGTGTAGAGGCTGATCTCGCCGTCCGGCAGGTTCTGCGCCATCTCGAGCTTGTACGGCTGGTTCTCGGCCTCGAAGCGCTCGACCAGCTCCGCCTTGTCAACGCCGTCGGTGCGTTCGAACGGGTGCTCCGACGCGAGGATCCGCCGCATCTCAGCTTCGATCCGCTCGAGATCCTCGGCCGAGATCGGCTGCTCGAACTCGAAGTCGTAGTAGAAGCCGTCGGCGATCGCCGGCCCGATGGCGACCTTCGTCCCCGGCCAGAGGTGCAGCACCGCCTCCGCCATGACGTGGGCCGTGGAGTGGCGGAGCACCCCCAGCGCCTCGGCGTCCCGGTCGGTGATGACGCGGATCTGCTCGCCCTCGCTGAGAGGCAGCCGGAGGTCGCGCACCTCGCCGTCCACGCCCACGGCGACCGCCGCCTTGCCGAGGCGCGGACCGATCGCGGTAGCCGCGTCGAGGCCGGTTGCACCGTTCTCGAGATCGAGCGCAGTGCCGTCTGGGAGCTCCACCTTCATCGCCGAGCAGCATACAAACAGCACGCTGATACGCTCAGCCGGTGGAGGCCATCGTCTTTGCGCTTGCGCTGGCGCTGATCGTCGCGCTCGTCGCGCTCGCGCGCCGCGAACGCGAGCGGCGCCGGGCACTCGAGGTGCTCGGCGGAGGTGACGACGTCGTTGCGGCCGCACGGTCGATCGTGCTCGGTCGGACCGACCGCCGCGAGCTGGATGCCGTGCTGGCGCAGCGCGACGCGGTGCTCGACGCCTCCCCCACGCCCGTGCTCCTGTTCGACCCGGCGGGACGGCTGGTGCGGGCAAACCGGGTTGCCCGCGCGATGCTGCCCCAGCTCGAGGTCGGCGACCAAGCGGACATCCTGCGGATCTCGACCGCCGTGCACGATGCCCTCGCCGGCCGGCCGCAGCCCCCATTCGAGGTCACCGTTCACGATCCTGAGCGTCGCCGGTTCCACGCCCATCTGCGCACGTACCGCGACGTGAACGGACGGGCGTGCGCCGTCGTGCTGGCTGAGGAGAGCGGCGAGGCCGACTACCGCGACGCCCGTCGCCTGTTCTCGGCCGGCGTGTCGCATGAGCTCCGCACTCCGCTGGCCCGGATGCTCGCGCTGGTCGACACGCTCGAGCTCCCGGCGGACGAGGTCGACCGAGACGCCACCATGGAACAGATGCGGGGCGAGATCGACGCGATGCGCCGCCTGATCGAGGACATGATGCTGCTGGCCCAGCTCGAGATCGACGACGAGCCGGCGTCCGGTGAGCCTTGCGACGTCCGCGCGTCGGTGATGGGCGCGCTCGACCGGCATCGCCAGGCCGCCGCGGCCGCCGGTATCGCACTGACAGGCGACGCGACGCGCGGCATCGTGACCGCAGCTCCCCAGCGGCTCGTCGATGTGGTGCTCGACAACCTGGTCGAGAACGCCATCCGCCACGCCGGGGAAGGCGCGACTGTCGACGTGCGCGGCCGGGGCCTCGCCGGCGCTGCCGAGCTGGTGGTGTCCGACACCGGCGTCGGCATCCCTCAGGCGCACCTGAGCCGGGTCTTCGAGCGGTTCTACCGGGTCGAGGGGTCACGCACCGGACGGGGAACAGGCCTAGGGCTTGCGATCGTCAAGCACATCGCGGAGGCCCATGGAGGCCGGGCCACCATCGAGAGCAGCCGGGAAGGCGGCACCACCGTGCGAGTCGTCCTCCCCGCGCCTGCCGCCGCACGGCGCGCCGCCGAGAACGAGGCCGACCTCACGACCGCTCCATCGCCGGATGGGTGAGCCGGCGCGGATCCGCTAGGCGCCCGGCGCTCGGTACCCCACGTCAGCGGCCTTGCGCAGCGCATCCATCGTTTCGTCGACGGTCAGGAGAACGGTCGTCTCGAGCGAGCTGAGCGCACCGCCTCCACTGATCGCCAGCACGACAGCCGCCATGGACACGTTGTCGGGGGCCTCCCAAAGGTTGTACCCGTCGTGTGTGCCAAAGCCATACCAGAACCCGTGGAGCTTCCCATCGACCGACTCGATGTACGACTGAGCCGCCTTGCGGCGGTCCTCCGGGTTCGCGATCAGCTTGGCCCACGTCTCGGGCGTGTAGCTGAACCTGGATAGATAGAGCGGCATCGCTTCTCCCCTCGTTCGCCGACCCCCGCGGGTCGTTGTCAGCCGCAAGTATGACGCGCCCGTGAACGGCCGTTCCGACCGGCACACGATGCACCGGCCAAGTGGCAGTCACCGACACCGCCAATTGGCCGTCACACGGCCAACGGCGCCTCCTTCCGCGGACACGCTCGCCAACTGGCACCCGATGCAACGGCCAAGTGGCATTCTCCCAGGGAGCCGTTAGCGGCCCAGGCAAGCCCGTTGCGCCCGTAGACCGGCCGGTCGCTCGATCCATCGCGAAGAGTCGGGTTTTCAGGAACGAGTTCCGGGAAGGGGCGACAATGAGCGTGGACGCGAGCGACGACACACGAGGTTTCATCGAGCTGGGGCTGCGTCCCGAGCTCGTGAACGCGCTTTCGAGCGTCGGGTATGAGGAGCCCACGCCCGTGCAGCGCGAGGCGATTCCGCCACTGCTTCAGGGGCGAGACCTGCTCGGGCAGGCGCCGACAGGGACCGGGAAGACCGCCGCGTTTGCCCTGCCGGTGCTTCAGCGACTGACCCCCGGCGAAGAGGGGCGGCGTCCGACGGCGCTCGTGCTGGTACCCACGCGCGAACTGGCCACTCAGGTGTCGGAGGCGATCCACCGCTATGGGCACGACCTCGGCGCCCGCGTCCTGCCGGTCTACGGCGGACAGCCGATCGGGCGGCAGATGAAGGCGCTCGCACGTGGAATCGATGTCGTGGTCGCCACGCCTGGGCGGGCGCTCGACCACATCGCCCGCCGGACGCTCGACCTCGGCGGTGTCGAGGTGGTCGTGCTCGACGAAGCGGACGAGATGCTCCACATGGGGTTCGTCGAGGACATCGAGGCGATCCTGAGCGAAGTCCCGGAGCAGCGTCAGACCGTGCTCTTCTCGGCGACGATGCCGTCGCGCATCGAGCAGATGGCGCAGAGCCACCTCCGCGATCCCATCCGGATCCAGATCGGACGCGAGACGACGGCGCCAGGCGAGGCGCCCCAGGTGCGGCAGGTCGCATATGTGGTGCCGGCCGGCCACAAGGCGGCTGCGCTCGGCCGCGTCCTCGATGTGGAGGCGCCCGACGCTGCGCTCGTGTTCTGCCGCAGGCGGGTCGAGGTCGAGGAGTTGGCAGAGACTCTCAATGGACGTGGCTACCGGGCGGAGGCGCTGCACGGCGGGATGGACCAGCAGCAGCGCGAGCGCGTCATGGCCCGGCTGCGGAGCGGCGCTGCAGAGCTGATCGTCGCGACCGACGTCGCCGCTCGAGGGCTCGACATCGGGCCGCTCACACACGTCGTCAACTACGACGTGCCGACGTCACCCGAGTCGTACGTGCACCGGATCGGCCGTGTCGGCCGGGCAGGGCGCGGCGGTGTCGCGATCACGCTGGTGCAGCCGCGCGAGCACCGGCTGCTGAAGACGATCGAGCGTGTGACCAAACAGGCGATCGACGTCGAGAAGCTGCCGACGATCGCCGACCTCCGGGCGCGGCGACTCGAGCTGACGCGCGACGCGCTCCACGAGAGCATCCTCGAAGATGAACTCGACCGATTCCGCGTCGTGGTGGAGCCGCTCGCCGAGGAGTTCGACCTGATGGAGGTCGCGCTCGCCGCGGTCAAGCTCGCGCACGAGGCGACCGGGACTCCAGAAGACGAGGAGGAGATCCCCGAGACTCGGCCATCGGCGACGAAACGCCGCGAGGGCCCGGATCGGGGCGAGCGGCCAGGCCGCGTTTCACCGGGCAGGATGAGCCGCGTCTTCATCGGTGCCGGCCGCACTGCCGGGATCCGCCCTCAGGATGTGGTCGGCGCAATCGCCGGCGAATCGCGTCTGAGCGGACGTGAGATCGGCGCGATCGAGATCGCGGACCGGTTCACGCTGGTGGAGGTTCCGGATTCGGCGGCCGACGAGGTCATCTCCGCATTGCGCGGGAGCACCATCAAGGGCAAGAAGCCGACGGTTCGCCGCGAGCGCTACGAGGGGCAAGCCCGCCGCTCCTAGCGCGGACGGTCACTTCGCGCCGGGGAGATCGGAGAGCTCCATCCAGTTGCTGGGATAGATCGACCAGAACGCACGGCAGCGGGCGGGTGCGTCGAACGTCACCGTCGCGCCGCGGTGGATCACCGCGATGTCGCCGACCCGGGCGGTCTGCGCGTCCTCTCCCGATCGAAACGTCAGCTCACCTTCCAGGACGTAGAACGAGATGTCGTACTTGAACGTCCAGTCGAACCGGCCCTCGTAGGTCACCGTGCCGGCGGTGAGCGTGTCTGAAGAACCCTCGAGCGGCTCCCACACCGCGACCTCGACCGGCTGTCCGTAGTCATGGGATACGCGCTTCTCGGACTCGCCCGCGAACACAAACACACCTTCCATTCGACGACCTCCAGGGTTGTTGGGCCAAGGGGGGATGTTGTCATGCCGGCACACACGCGCGCCTCCTCAAGAGCGCCTGAAATCGGCCGGCACCCCTTCGTGGGCTTCATTGGACGCGCGTGGGTTTCGCGGGGAGTTCGAGAAACCAGAGCGGAACGCCGGCCCGGCCGCGACGCAGCGAGGCGCATTCTGGTCTGGACGGCACCCGCCGACCACGTGTATGACTCGGCGCGTGCCTCCAGCTCGTGACACCGAGCTAGGGCACGCTGGACGGCTTCTCGAGCGCGTCGAACCGGTAGCCGATCCCGTAGTGCGTCTGGATGTACGTGTGTGTCGGTGAGCGGCGATCGATCTTGTCGCGCAGCTTGCGAACGCAGACATCGACGGTGCGGTCGCGGTAGCGGTACGGGGTGCCCCAGACCCGCTGTTGCAGCTGATCGCGAGTCAGCGCGCGGCCGCGCTCCGTGGCGAGGACGTAGAGCAGCCGGAACTCCGTCGGGGTCAGACCTGCGTCGGTGCCGTCGAGCAGCGCGGCGTGGAGATTGGGGTCGATCGTGAGGCCGTCGGCCTCGATCGCCTCCGGGTTGAACGGCGCGGGCGACATGCCGGCCCTGCGCAGCACCGCCTCGACGCGCGCCACCAGCTCGCGCATTCCAAACGGCTTCGACAGGTAGTCGTCGCCGCCGATGCCGAGCGCGTGCACCTTGTCGTGCTCCGACCCCCGGGCGCTGACGATCACGATCGGCGTCTCAATGCCCTCGGCGCGCGCCGTCTCGGTGATGCGCCAGCCGTCGGTGCCGGGCAGCATCAGGTCGACGACCGCCACATCCGGCCGCTCGTAGCGAAGCTTCGCCAGTGCGCGGTCGCCGTCTGCCGCGATCTCGACGTCCATCCCTGCCCGACGAAGGTGAATCGCCATCGAGTTGGCGATCACTCGATCGTCCTCCGCGATCAGCACCCGGGGCATTCCGTGATCGTACTCGGCAGATTAAAAGGATTCGCCGCTCCGGCGGGCCTTTCGTCCACCGAACGAACAGACTTTCGAGTCGCCTCTACGGCCTGTCCGCCCGGATTCAACCTACTCGGCTGCCCTGAGCGGCGCAGACGGAAAGCTATGGATCGCCGCCGATGGGTGCAACCGGCATTACCGCAAAGAGCGACATTTTTCCTTTTCCAGGTTCATCGTCAGACGCTGCTCGCGTGGCCCTGGAGCCAGCGGTCGACGACTTCGCGGTCGCGCTCATGCGTCAGCAGCTCTCGAGCCTCCTCGGACGTGACCCAGCGCAGCTTGTCGATCTCGTCGTGCGGGACGAACTCTCCGCCGACGGGGCGCATCGCGTAGTAGTGAACGACCTTGCGACGGCGGCGGCCGTCACTCTCGACCGGGTACTCCACCCGCCCCAGCTCGCGCTCGATCACGGCGTCGTGGCCGGTCTCCTCGCGAACCTCTCGCAACGCGGCGGCCACGTCGTCCTCACCCGGCTCGTGCTTGCCCTTCGGCAGCGTCCAGTCGTCGTACTTCGGCCGGTGGACGACCGCGATGCGGCCGTCCTTCGCCAGTACTGCGCCGGCGGCGCGGACGACGTCAGGCGGGTCATCGGCGATGTGATTCATTAAAAGGGTTCGCCGCCCTGGCTTGCCTTTCGTCCCCCGGCCGAACGAACCTTTGGGTCTCCCCTACGACTCGTCCGCCCGGCTTCAACCTACTCGGCTGCCCTCGGCGGCGCACGACACACATTAGGGCGTGCCTCACGGAATTGCAAGCATCCGCTACGACTCGGGACGACGCCGGCCGTGGCGGAGCCCGGCAAGCCAGAACACCAATCCGACGCCTCCGACGAGGAGCAGCACGAAGGCCGAGAACCCCCAGATCAGCCCGTGGTCACCGCCTTGCACGACCGCGATGACGAGCATCGCGAGGCCAAGGACGCCGAGCGCCTGGGTGACGACGAACGGCCCGGGAAGCCCGGCCGGGGTGATCTGCGGCGCCGCGGTGCCGAGGCGGGACGGATCCTCCTCGTCCTTCTGACGGCTTCGCACCGCCAGCGCGATGATGCCGCCGAAGACAACGGTGAAATAGATCACCTGCGACCAGAAGTCGCCGACCCAGTCCACGAGCTCCGTGAACAGGATGATCAGCGCGACCGCAGCGATCGTGCCGACCACGGCGATGCCGATCGCGGTCGGCCAGTCGTAGAGCCAGCGGCGCGGCTGATCCGGCTGGGGCTGCACGCGCAAGAGGGTACCCGAACGAGTTGCGCCGATGGCGCAGGGGTATGCTCGACTCGTGGCGCGACGGGTGGTCATCCTTGGCGCCGGGTTCGCCGGAAGCTACGTCGGGCGCTACCTCGGCCGCGGCCGCGAGGCTGTAGAGGTCACGCTCATCGACCCGCGCAACTACATGCTCTACACGCCGCTCCTTCCGGAGGCGGCTTCCGGGACGGTCGAGCCCCGCCATTCGGTGGTGCCGGTGCGCGTGATGTGCCCTCGCGCGCGGCTCATCCTGGGCCGTGCAGAGCGGGTGGACTGGGACGCCCGCACCGTCGCTATCGAGCTCGCCGATGGCACGCCGCGAACGATCCCGTTCGACCACCTCGTGGTCGCCGTCGGCTCGGTCACGCGCACCGCTCCAGTGCCCGGCCTGATGGAGCACGCAATCGGCTTCAAGACCATCGCCGAGGCGATCCACCTGCGAAACCACGTGCTGCACCAGCTCGAGCTGGCCGACGTCGCGGAGAACGAGGCCGACCGCCGGCGGCGGCTCACGTTCGTGTTCGTCGGCGGGGGCTACGCCGGCGTCGAAGCGCTGGCGGAGCTGGAGGACCTCTGCCGCGACGCGAGCCGCTGGTACCCGGGACTGAAGGGTGTGCCACGTCGCTGGGTGCTCGTCGACCTGGCGCCGCGCATCCTCCCCGATCTGCACGGCGAGCTCGGCGCGTATGCGACAGGCCAGCTTCGCCGCCGTGGAGTGGAGCTGCGCCTCTCCACCAGTCTCCGATCGGCCGACGACCGCGGTGTCACGCTTTCGAACGGCGAGCGGTTCGAAACGGCCACGCTCGTCTGGACGGCGGGCGTGCGGCCGAACCCGCTCGTCGGCCGGCTCGGGCTGCCCACCGACGAGCACGGCCGCGTGACGGTGGACGGAGCGCTCCGCGTCGACGGCATGCCTCGCGTCTGGGCGCTCGGCGACTCGGCGGCCGTGCCGAACGCCGCAACCCCGGGTCGCACCGACCCGCCGACATGCCAGCACGCGCTGCGCCAGTCCCGCGTCCTCGCCCGGAACATCAAGGCCCAGATCGCCGGAGCGCCGCTGCGCCGGTATCGCTACCGGATGCTCGGGCAGGTGGCGACGCTCGGGCAGCACAAGGGTGTCGCCGAGGTGCTCGGCCTGGAGCTCAAGGGCTGGCCGGGGTGGTGGTTCACACGCACATACCACCTCTACCAGCTTCCGCTGCCGAGCCGGAAGATCCGCGTGGTGGCCGATTGGACGGTCGACCTGTTCTTCCGGCGCGACGTCGCCGAGCTTGGGTCGTTCGACGAGGCCGGGCCGCTCTCGCGCCAGATGTCAGATCGTCCATGAGACGCGCGCCGGGTCGAGCCCGTCGATCGTGACGTGCTCTCCGGAGGTCAGGTCGTAGATCTGGATGCCCTCGCGCACCGCCACTGCGAGCAGCTTGCCGTCGGGAGACCACGTATAGGCTCTCGCAGCCCGGGGAACGGAGCGCGGCACGACCCCACCGTTGGAAACCAGGATCGCCTCATTCGTGCCACCTCCGCGATACCAGAACGTGCCGCCGTCCGGCGAGATCCCCAGCTCTTTCGCATAGCCACCACGCCGCACAGCCACGGCCTTGGTTGCCCCGCTGCGACGGTCGTACACCAGCACCGCTCCCGGCGCTCCGACGACCGAGTCCTCCAGATGCGCCACCGACACCAGTAACGTGTCGCGCTGCCCGGCGAGAGCCTCCACGCTGTAGCCGCCGGGCCGGCTGTGGATCGCCGCGGCGAGCTCCGGCTGGATCTGCAGAATCGTCTCGCCGACGAGCACGTTCTGGTCGTCCGTCGTCGCGAGCGCATCATCCGTCAGGTACGCGGGCCGGCAGACGCCGCCGAGACGCCGCCGGGTTACCCCTCCCTCGTCCACCAGCAGGGTCTCCGGCCGCCCGCCTTCGCCGAGCGAGCACATGGTTCCTACGACGCTTCCCGGCGACCACGCAATCGGAGGAAACACCCCGTCGGCGCGAATGTGGGTGATGGCCCGGACGCGCATGGCCGCGTCCAGCACGACGACACGCCCCGGCGGGCTCGGCGGGTCGGGGTCGGTCTGTGTGGCAAACGCCGTCCGGCCGTCAGGGGACGGATACAGCCCGCAGTGGTTCCCGGTACCTCGGACGATCCGCCGCTCGTCGAGGACGACCCTGCCTATCCGGCAGTTGCTATCCACCCACCAGAGGGCGCCATGCGCGGAGCGCAGCAGTGAGGATGTCTCCCAGAGCTCGACGAGCTGCGACTGGGATGGTCCGTCGTCACCGCGACTCGCACGCCCGGGCGCAAGCGCCAGGATCGCGAGCGCCAATGCCAGCACGACGGTGGCGCCGCCAACGCGCACGACCGCGCCTATGTCTCGCCGAGATACGCCTTGCGAACGCGCTCGTTCTGCGCAAGCGCGGCGGCGTCGTCACTGAGCGCGATGCGGCCGGTCTCGAGGACATAGCCACGGCTCGCGACCGCGAGCGCCATCAGGGCGTTCTGCTCCACCAGCAGAATGGCGGTGCCCTCTTTGTTGATCTCCTTGATGATCTCGAAGATCTTCTCCACCAGGATCGGCGCGAGCCCGAGCGACGGCTCGTCGAGGAGGAGGAGTCGCGGCTTTGCCATCAGTGCACGACCGATGGCGCACATCTGCTGCTCGCCGCCTGACAGGGTGCCGGCCTTCTGGCTGCGGCGCTCCTGGAGGCGGGGGAAGAGCTCGTACACGTGCTGGATGTCGGCCTCGATCCCCTTGTCGTTGCGCTGGAACGCCCCCATCTCGAGGTTCTCGCGGACGCTCATCCGCGGGAACAGCCGGCGTCCCTCCGGTGACTGGCTGATCCCCATCTTGACCACCGCGTGCGGCGGGGCATCGCTGATCTCGCGGCCCTCGAACCGGATGCTTCCGCGCTTCGGCCGCGTGATGCCCTGGATGGAGCGAAGCGTCGTCGACTTGCCGGCGCCATTCGCTCCGATCAGCGTCACGATCTCCCCCTCGCCCACGGTGAGCGAGATGCCCTTCACGGCCTCGATGCGGCCGTAGTAGGTGTGAACGTCCTCCATCTCGAGCAGCGGTGCCCCGTTCGGGCGCCCCGTTGCGGCGGGCTGTGGCGACTCGACCGTCATGCGTCGGTCTCCGTGGCGCTGACGGCCCCGC
Source organism: Gaiellales bacterium (assembly GCA_033856675.1). Taxonomy (GTDB): domain Bacteria; phylum Actinomycetota; class Thermoleophilia; order Gaiellales; family JAICJC01; genus JAICYJ01. Next base: position 46,108 of record JAWVEN010000057.1, read on the forward strand.
CGTTGCCGGCGCGTCCGGCATTTCCCGGATGGCCGACCTGATCGGCGGCCCCCGCGCCGAGGTAGGCCTCGATCACGCGGTCGTTGGACTGCACCTCAGACGGCGTGCCCTCGGCGATCTTCTCGCCGCGGTCGAGCACCGTCACGCGGTCGGACACACCCATCACGACCTTCATGTCATGCTCGATCATCAGCACCGTCAGGCCCCGGTCGGAGCGGAGCTTCGCCACGAACGCGGTGAAGTCCGCGCTCTCCTGCGGGTTCATGCCGGCCGTGGGCTCGTCCAGGAGCAGCAGCTTCGGGTCGGTCGCCAGGGCGCGCGCCACCTCCAGGCGGCGCTGGTCGCCGTAGGCGAGGTTCATCGCGTACTCCTCGTCGGCGTCGGGCGAGAGAGCGCAGTAGCGCAGGATCTCCTTCGCCTTCGCGATCGACTCGCGCTCCTCTCGTCTCAGTCCAGGAGTACGGAGGATGCTGCGGACGATGCCGCCCTTGGTGCGGGAGTACATTCCGACCAGGACGTTCTCCAGCGAGCTCATGGTGTGGAACAGGCGGATATTCTGGAACGTCCGCCCCACGCCGAGCTGGGTGATCGAGTGCGCAGGCAGACCGGTGATGTCGCGGTCGGCAAACGTGACCGTGCCCGACGTCGGCGTGTACGCGCCGGTCAGCATGTTGAAGAAGGTCGTCTTGCCCGCCCCGTTTGGCCCGATCAGGCTGACGATGCTGCCCAGGGGCACGTCGAAGTCGATGTCGTTGCACGCCACCAGGCCGCCGAACTCCTTGCGTACGGCACGGGCCTCGAGCAGGTTGACGGCGTTCTCACTCACCGGTTGCCACCGATTGGCCCACGCCGAGACCTTCCTCCGCGGCTTTGAACTCCGCCCGCTTGCGCCGCGACGGGATCAGGCCCTCGGGCCGCAGCAGCATCATCGCGACGATCACCGCGCCGAAGATGCCGAACGAGTACGTCGAGATGTCGACGTCGAGCTGGCGGCCCGCAGCCGCCAATCCCTGGTAGTTGAGGTACGCGAGCGCGCAGCCGCCGAGCACGACTCCCCAGACGTTGCCCATTCCTCCCAGGATCACCATGCAGAGCACGAAGATCGAGATGTTGAGCTGGAAGTCCGCGGGGAACGTCGAGCTCTTCTGCATGGCGTAGAAGGACCCGGCCATACCGCCGAAGAACGCGCCGATGGCATACGCCCATGTCTTCGTGCGCATCAGCGGAATGCCCATGGCGGCCGCGGCGATCTCGTCTTCGCGGATCGCGACCCATGCGCGCCCGAGCCGCGAGTCGCGCAGCCGGATGCAGCAAAACAGCGTAAATCCCACCAGCACGAGGCCGGTCCAGTAGTAGTAGTTGAGCTTGTCGAACGACTGTTGGTACGACGCAGGCAGAAAATCGAACTGGTTGTTGAGTGTCGTTCCGAACCCGAGCTGGTCGATCGGGTTGAGGCCGTTCGGCCCGTTCGTGATGTTCCGGCCGAACCAGCCGGGATTTCCGCCGCCGTTGTTGACCGCCTGCGGGATGATCTCGCCGAAGCCGAGCGTCACGATGGCGAGGTAGTCGCCACGCAGTCGCAGGGTCGGCAGGCCGATCAGGATACCCAGAAGCGCCGCGAAGAGGGCGCCGGCGATCAGCAGCAGCCAGACGTTGATATGAGCTCCCGGGAGGCCCTCCGGGACGGCCACCGGCAGGAAATGGAAGTTCCAGCCCTCGACCGCAAAGTGCTGCGTCGCAAACCACCCCGCGATATACGCCCCGGCGGCATAGAACGCGACGTACCCGAGGTCGAGCAGTCCCGCGTAGCCGACCACGACGTTCAGCCCCAGCGCCATCGTGACGAACACGCACATCTGGATCATGACGCTCAGCTGCGGCACCCAGGTCGCGTAGCCGAGATCGGCCACGTATTTCGGGTACATCACGAGCAGCGCAACGATCGCCGCGGGCACCGCCACGCGGCGGACGACCCAGGGCAGCCGATGCCACCAGTCTCCGATCGCGGAAGTGAGGTTGGTGCGCTGCTCTCTCATGCCCGATCCGACACCTGCTCGCCGAGCAGGCCCTGTGGCCGGAAGACGAGGATCAGGATCAGCACCGCGAAGATCATGGACTGCGTCCAGTCGCCGCCGGGCGTGTGCCACGACAGGCCGTCGTTGTACGCCTGCAGAAGCCCGATCAGCATCGCCCCCAGGGCGGCGCCGTTCAGGTTGCCGATACCGCCCAGCACCGCCGCCGTGAAGGCAAAGAGCCCCAGCTGGAAGCCGAGGTCATACCGGGTGCTGGTCTGCCAGAAGGCCCACAGCGTCCCGCCCGCGCCGGCCAGTGCGCCGCCCAGCAGAAACGTGAAGGCGATCGTTCGGTCGACGTTGATGCCCATCATGCGGGCTGCGTCCCCGTCCTGGGCGGTCGCGCGCATCGCCTTGCCCTGACGGGTGCTGCGCACCAGGTACACCAGTGCCATCAGCACCGGAATGGTGATCAGGACGACGACCAGCGACTTCTGCCGGTATGCCGTCCCACCGATCGAGAACAGCACGTCGTTCGGGAACACGTTGTCCGCGGTCTGCTCGGTCGGCCCGTACGTCCGCAGCGCGAGCGCCTGGAGGATGAACGACATGCCGATCGCCGTGATCAGCGGTGCCAGCTTCGGCGCGTTGCGAAGCGGCCGGTAGGCAAAGCGCTCGATGACGACGTTGCCGGCTCCGCAGAACGTCATCGCAGCCAGCAGGGTCACGAGGACGAGAAGTGCGGTGACGAAGCCGTTCTGACCACCGTCGAGCCCCAGCCAGCTGACGCCGACCGTGACCGCGGCCATCGAGCCCCACATGAACACATCACCGTGCGCGAAGTTGATCAGCTCGATGATGCCGTAGACAAGGGTGTATCCGAGGGCGACCAGGCAGTACATCGCCCCGTAGGTGATCCCGAGCAGCGTCACGCTGATGAACTGCTCGGGAGCGTCGATGAAGTTACCGACGAGCCAGACCGCGACCAGGGCCAGAAGGACGACCCCGAATGCCCGGTTGACCTCACGGCCAAGCCGGGGGAGCACCGTCGTCAAGGTCGGCCGCTTTGCGGTGGTGACCTCACTCGCCACGACGGTGCTCCCCGGCCCTCACTTAGAGGGTCTCCACCAGGCTCGGGTCAGGCTCGATGACCTTGAAGGTCTCGAGCTTCCCGCCCTTGGCGATGTTGATCGTCATCGACCCCTGATCGGTGTCGCCATTCGGGTCGATCGCGAAGTCACCGAGCACCGTGCCGGTCATCTGGAGGCCGAACAGCTTCGCGGAGATGTCCCCCCTCGAGCCGTCGGAAGCCTCGATGGCCTTCAGCATCACCTCGGCCGCGGCGGCCGCGTACGGCGTGTACGGGTCGATCGCGTCCGGGCTGTACTTCTTCTGGAACTCCGTGATGAACGTGGCGCCGGCGCCGCTCAGCTGCTCCACCGGCACACCGCCGACCGACATGTAGGCGCCCTCAGCGGCTGCGCCCGCGTCGTCGATCGTCGACTGGGTGGTGAACCCGTCCGGAAGCAGCAGCTTGACGTCGCTGTTCGCTCCGAGCACCGCGACCTTGTCCTTGATCAGCTGGCCGCCGTTCTCGCAGATCAGGCCGCCGACCATGACGGCGTCGGGGTTCTTGGCCTTGATCTTCTGGAACAGCGCCTGGTAGTTCGTGCCCGTCTTGGTGTTGTAGCCCTCGTTGCCGAGCACCGTGATGCCGACCTTCTCCGCCGCGCTCTCGAAGTAGTTGGCGACGCCGAGGCCGTACGCCTGCTTGTCGTTGATGATGTAGACGCTCTTGACGCCGAGCTCCTGGGCCAGCTGCGCAAGCGCCGGGCCCTGGAAGTTGTCGGCGGGAATCACACGCGCGTAGTTGCGCGTGCCGCTCGGGTAGTACTTGTCGGGCTCGGCGGGGTCGGCCGCCGTCTTCTGCGTCAGTCCTGGCCACGTGTTGGCCGGGCTGACCATGGCGATGGGCCCGCCCGGCGCCTGGTTTGCGACCGGTGTGATCAGCTGGGCACAGCCCGAGTTGAACGTGCCGATGATGCCGACGACCGACTGTGTCTGCGCGTAGGCGTTTGCGTTCGCCGAGCAGGTCGCGGAGTCCCACGACCCGAGTTGGGCGGTGGAGTCGTCGCACGGCTGGAACTGCAGCGTATGGGCGCCCGCCTTCCAGTTGTGCTGTTCGAGCACCAACTGGATTGCCTGGTTCATCTGCTTCGTCTGGTGGGATGACGATCCCTGGAGCGGGAGATCCGAGACGATCGTGAACTCACCGGAGCCGATGACCTTTCCACAGGTCGATGCACTCACGCTGCCGCCGGCTTTGGCACCATCGCCACCTGTACCGTCGCCACTGCCGCCGCCGCACCCGGCAGCCACCGCGAGCAGCGCTAAGACGGCTGCTCCCAGCAAGACCCGGCTTCGTACCGATGTCATCTGCTTCCCTCCGTTTGGTTGACCGCTTGACGCGTTGGTGACGCATTACTGCGCCGCCGGGGGTGTAATTACCACCCATGAACCTCGGATACAAGAGTCTTACGTCGCCCTCGGACGGACTTGTAATGCGTAGAAGGTGCGTGGTTGCAGCAATTTTGGCGCTGCTTGTGACAACCGGGTGTAGTGGCGAATCGTCCATGCCGGCTGCGAATTCCGCGCCCCAGTCCTCACAGGGGTCCGGCTCCACCCCCACGGCTGCGCCGACATGCCCGACGGCGTGGGCGGCAGATTGGCAGGAATGGGCCGACACGATCGGTGCCGTCGTCTACTGCCCGACCTTCATTCCGTCGCCGTTCACGGGCGAGATCGGCGGCCAGTGGTTGACGGCCAAGGAGCCCGGACGCTCGTGGCAGCTCGGGTACTCCTGGCTCGAACATGGCGATCTGGTGCACGTCGTGTTCGAGGGCTACCCGGCCTCCCGGCCGTTTCCGCCGACATGCGCCGGCGTCCCCTGTTTCGACAACAGCACCGGCACCGAGGACATCGGCGGCAAGCAGGTGACCTGGTACGAGCGGAACGAGGCGTCGCATTCCGGGCACCTGGCCGCGGTTTTTCGGGCAAACGCCTACATCTACGTGGTCAGCATGCACATCTCACAGCCCAACGACACGGAGGCCAAAGTCCGTGATGCGCTGACCCAAACGCTGACCGGCCTTGTGCCTGTGGAGCCAACGCAGTAGTGTCCCGCGCCGAATGAGCGACGGCCTCCACGTGCTGTGGCACGACGACGCGCTGCTGCACGAGACCGGAAGCGGGGTCTTCGAGCACGCGCCGTCGCCGCTGATCGAGGTCTCGGAGCTGCACCCCGAAAACGACGTGCGCATCCGCAACATCCGGTCGTGCCTGCGCGAGGGCCCGATCTCGGAGCACCTGACGTGGGTCGACGGCCGGCACGCAACGATCGAAGAGCTCGAGATGCTGCATGACCTGGCCTACATCGAGCACGTGCGTGACTACTGCGAAGCCGGCGGGGGCACGATCGCATGGAGCACCGTCGTTTCGGCGGGGAGCTTCACAGCCGCGCTGTCGTCAGCGGGAACGGCGATCGCCGCGGTTGAAGGAGTGCTCGACGGCGCCTGCCAGACCTCGTACGCGCTTGTGCGGCCACCGGGGCACCATGCGCAACCCGCAATGACCGACGGCTACTGCCTGTTCTCGAACACGGCTCTGGCCGCCGAGGCCGCTCGCCGGCGCGGCGTCGAACGCGTGGTCGTGATCGACTGGGACGTCCATCACGGGAACGGGACGCAGGAGTGTTTCTACCGGCGCGGGGACGTGCTGACGTTCTCGCTCCACATGCCGCACGGCTCGTGGGGCCCGTCGCACCCCCAGACCGGCTCCGCCCTCGAGGCCGGAATCGGCGACGGCGAGGGCGCGAACGTCAACATCGAGCTCCCGTACGGCACCGGCGATTCTGGGTACATCGCCGCGATGGAACGCGTGGTCGCGCCGATCGTCGACAGCTACGCGCCCGGTTTGATCATCGTCGCGGCCGGCCAGGATGCGAGCCAGTTCGACCCCAACGGGCGCCAGTGCGTCACGACGGCGGGTTTCCGGCGGATGGGGGAGATCGTCCGCGAGTTGGCCTCTACGCATACCGACGGGCGTGTGGCGCTCATCCAGGAGGGCGGCTACGGCCGCTCATATTCGGCCTTCTGCATGCATGCCACCCTGGAGGGCGTGCTCGGCACCGGTCCGCTGCTGGACGACCCGATGGCGTACCTCCCGGACGACGAAGCTCGGGCGGAGCCCGGGATCGCGGCCGCTCGCGGCTCGATGCGGCGCTACTGGCAGCTGTGAGCGTCACCGCCGTCCGGCCTCTGGCCGAGGGCGATCGTGCGTGGCTGTCGGAGTTCGTGGTTGAGCGATGGGGCGAGCCGATCGCAATCGGCGGCGGCCGAGTGCACCAGGTGGATCTCCTGCCGGGCTTCGTGGCGTTCGACGACGGACGGCGCGTGGGAGTCGTTACCTATGCCATCGACGGCGAGGACTGCGAGGTCGTCACCATCGATGCGATCGAGGAGGGCCGCGGCATCGGCACGGCACTGATCCAGCGATTGGCGGAGCACGCGCGCAGCTCCGGCTGCCGGCGGCTGCACCTGATCACGACCAACGACAACCTGCGCGCCATTCGGTTCTACCAGCGCCGTGGGTTCCGGCTGATCGCCGTGCGTGTGAACGCCTTGGACGAGTCGCGGCGCGTCAAACCGTCGATCCCGCAGATCGGCATGCACGGCATCCCGCTGCGCGACGAGCTTGTGTTCGAACGGTCGCTGTGAGAGCCCTCTCGCCAGCGGCCCGGGTGCAGGCTACGCTGGGAACATGAGACGGACGGCACTGCGACCGGCGGAATGCGCACGGGCACTTTGGCTGCTCGGACTGGAACCACCGGTGGAGCGCGACGAGCTTGCCCGGGCGTGGAAGCTCCGCGTCGCACGCACGCACCCCGACTTGCACGCGCAGTCTGAGCGGCGAAGCGAGGCGGCGACCGTCCTGACCACGGCGATCAACCAGGCCCGTGACACCGTCTCGGCATGGATCGACAGCGGGCGCGAATGGCCGGCGCCTTCCGGCAAGCCCAAAGCGCCGAAGCGACGACGACAGCAGCCCGCTGAGGCAACGATCTGCCGGCACACAGGATTGCGAGCGGGCGACCTCGTCCGGGTGCGGCCCTATGACATGGAGCCGTTGACGGTACGCGGAACAGAGCTCGAGGCCGGCGCGGGCGTCGTCTGGGTGCTCCTGGCCGACGGCTCCGCAGCGCCGGCGGCGCACGTGCGCCTGGCGGCGTTCGGCTGCCCCGTCTGCGGAGCCTGTGAGGGGCCGGTGAACGGCAACGTCGTGACACGACCATGTGGCGACTGCCTCCGTGACCTTCGCCGGCTCGAGCAGCGCGCCACGGAGGCGCCGCGGATCCGAAGCGCCATCGAGGCACGATCGGAGGGCGGCCGGGCTACCGCCCGGGTGCTCGACAGCGAGTGGCTCGAGCACCGTGCCCACGAGCGCTGCCGGTGGGCACGCCGACTGCGGACCGCGGGCGACGACGACCTGCGCGCCGCCCTGCTCGGTGCTTTTACGCGGGCGTTCGAACAGTGGGCGGCGTAGCGGCGATCCCGGCTAAGCGAGGTAGGAGCACACCCTGCAGCACGAGCGATACGGCGGTTGCGACGAGGACGGTGGCGGCCACGGTGTCCGCCTCCCCGAACCCTTCGAGCGCCGGGTAGGCCGCGAGTAAGAGCGGCACCGCGCCCTTCAGGCCGCCCCACGACACGAGTGCCCGCTCCGCCCGGCTGAGCCCGCTACCCGTGAGGCACGAAGCAGCGACGATCGGCCGGACGACGAGAACCGTCGCGACCGTGAGCACGATGCCGCGCGCCACGTCGCCGGGCCCGACCAACGGCGCAAACGCGGCGCCGAGGAGAGCGAACAGCAGCGGCTCCGAGATGGCGCCGAGTGCCTCCGGAACCGCGTGAACCATTTCGTCCTGCTTCGCCCACGCGTCCGAGAGCACAAGGCCGGCCAGGTAGACCGCCAGGAAGCCGCTGCCGTCTACTGTCGCCGTGAGGCCGCCGAGCATGAGGGCGGCCAGAATGACGAAGATCGCCTGTACCCCCTGCTCGAGATGTGGCGTCGCACGAAGCGCGACGATCAGCAGCAGGCCGCCGGCGATACCGGTCGCGGTGCCGACCGCAAACTCTTGGACGAACCGAACGGCGGCGTCGCCGTATGACGAATCCGAGCCGGCGGCGACGGTCGTCACCGCCACCATCAGCGAGATCGCCGCAGGATCGTTGAAGCCGGATTCACCCTCGAGGATCGTGCGTGGCCGCTCCAGCCCCCGCCGGCCGCGAAGCACCGCGTACACGGCGGCGGGATCGGTGGGCGCCAGCCCGACGCCGATGAGGATGGCGACAGACCAGTCGAGACCGAGGATCAGCCGTCCGACGAGGGCGAGGCCCAGTGCGGTGAGGGCGGTTCCCGGAATGCTGAGGGCGAGAATCGGGCGTGATGAGGCTCTCCACGCGGTGAAGCCCGTGTCGAGACCCCCCTTGAACAGGATCAGGAACAGCGCGACCGCGCCCACCTGCTCCAGCGTGACGGTCGAGAGCTGATCCGTCGGTGCGATGCCCAGCAACCCCGCCGCCGCGCCGACTGCGAGAAACGCCGCCGGGCTGGGCAGCCGGGTCAGCTCGAGCACCCGCGCAGCGGCAAGCGCCGCAAGCAGCAGTGCGGCGGAGAGCGCAAGGGTGGGAAAGAAGTCGGCGTAATCGGCCATGGCGAAAGCCCGCCGACCAGACTTCCCGGCACCCCAGGTGAAAGCCTACACCGCTGTCAGTGCCCGTACCCTGCGGTCGACACCACTCCGGCGCTGAGGAGCAACACGAGCGCCGTCAGAAAGAGCCCTGTACGTGGCCTCAACCAGGTCACGATCGACGCGATAGCCGTCAGCCCGAACAGGCCCCGGATCGTTTGCGGGTCGACCGTGCCACCGTCCGCGATGCTGCCGTGTGTGCTCAGGTAGTACGGGTCTGGCGAGAAGTAGCGGCCGATCACTACAGCAAAAGCCATCAGGCTGATCGCCCACAGGACATGGGTGCGGCGGAGGTCCGTGACGAAGAACGGCTCGAGCTCGGAGTTCTCGAGACAGGCGGACACGGCGAGGACGATCCCACCCACCACCATCGTCACGATGACGCCGAAGACGATGCCGTCCCCCGGGGGCAGCTCGCCCCGTGGGCCAAAGCCGATCACACCCAGCACCATGGCGAGGTGATATGCCGCTGCGTAGCCCAGGGAGACCAGCAAGCCCCACACAAATGCAGCTGCAACGGCCTCGCCACGACGCCGCCTCACGGTCACGTCGGTCATACCACGAACGCTATAGCGCCGTCGGCTATCGCGCAACAGAACGGACTTATCCGCGCATGGGCGGCCCGACCACCTCCATCCCGGCTTCGCGGCCGAGGTCCCGGAACGCCTGTGGGTCGGGCGGCCCGGCGGGGAGCGTCGCGAAGCGGTCGAAGAACCGCTCCATGCCAGACGGATTGAACATGACGAGGATGCGGGCCGGCCCGCTGCCGATGTTCTCGAAGGCGTGCGGTGTGCCCCTCGGCACGAACACGAACGTCCCGGCGGGCGCCTCGGCGATCTCCTTGCCGAGCCGGAAGCGGAGGTCTCCCTCGATCACATACCAGGACTCGTCCTCAGCGGCATGCGTGTGCAGCGGCGGGCCGTCGTTGGGAGCGATGACGTTCTCGAACGCGGTCAACGCGCCGTTCGTCTGCTCACCGCGCACCTTGAACGTCAGCAGTCCCCCGGCCGGGCCCTGAATCGTCGCACCTTCGCCGGGCAGCACGTGGACCGGCCACGCCAAATCTGACATCGCGTCCTCCTCGATGGTTTTGCGGAGGGTACGCGGAAGCGAGTGCGACCGCGCCCTTACTGCAACGCAGGGTCAGGCCGCTGACGATGCACCGGGCGCAGGGCCACGGCGGAGAGGCACACCGCGGCGGCGGCCACGAAGGCCGTGCGCAGACTCGTAGCCTCGGCGACAGCCCCGAAGATGCCCGGGCCGGCGAACTGCCCGACGCCAAAGACGAGGAAGACAGCTCCAATCCCGGCAGAGACCCGCTCGGCGAACACCTCGGCCGTCCAGACCGCCATGACGCCGGTCACGCCCATCATCATCGCGCCGAAGAGCACGCCCGAGCCGACGATCGCGGGCCAACTGCCCGGCGCGGAGGCCAGCAGTCCGATTGCAGCAGCCAGCCCCAGCACGGCGCCCGCCAGCGCGCCTCGAATGCCGACCCGCGACACGACATCTCCCGCCAGAGCACCTGTGATGCCTGCCGCCCCCACGATCGCCCAGAACACCGCCCGCGTAACGTCTGATTCGCCCGAAGCGGCGACGATCAGGTCGGGTGCGAACGTGAGGTACACGGATACACCAAGGCCGAGCAGAACAGCCACGAGGAACAGCGGCCCGGAGTGCGGACTGACGAACCATGACCATCGCAGGCGGGGCACCAGCTCGCGCGGACGCGCCGTTGCGTTCGATATCACGCTGCGATTCCACCATGTGACGGCCAGCGCGACGACGGCGATGGCGACCCAGACGGCACGCCACGATCCTCCGGCGACAAGCGCCGCCGGCCCGGTGACGAGCACGCCCAGGCCGGTGCCGGCGTTGATGGTCGTCAGCGCCCGGCTTCGACCGGTGCCTGCGTCCAGCGCCTGCCCCACGTCGGCCAGGGGTGGCCAGACAAGACCGGCCGCCGCCCCCGCGACCGTCACTCCGAGGGCCAGCAGCCAGCCGTCATGCGCGCTCGCAGACAGCAAAACTCCCGCCGCGGCAACAACGCCGCCGGCGACCACCAGCCGGCGCGCCCCGAGGCGCGCCGCAAACACGGAGGCGCCCACCTGCGCACACATGTACGCGGCATACGAGCAGCTGGCGATCAGGCCGAGCGTGCTGGTGGAGAGCCCGAGGTCGGCGCGTATATCGGGCAGGAAGAGGCCGTAGGCGTACCGCGCCATCCCGAACGTGACCGCGATCATCGCTGTCGCAGCAGCGAGCGTGGCCCTTTGAGACGTCGCGCTCTCCAACTACCCCTCCTGTTTCACGTGATTCGAAACCGGAGTGCATCCGGAGTTCGCGAGCGACCTCGTCCAGCAGGGCAACACTGTACAAAATCGCGGAGTGCGTGATCGCCCGCCGATCAAAGGCCGCCGACACCCGGGGGGACTCGCCTGCCTGTAGCCGGCGCAGATTATGCACGAGCGCGCAGCGCGCGCGTGCGGGCGCGATCCTCACGCCACCAGATGATCTCGTATGCGTGCAGCCCGACCCAGACCGTGGCGACGAGCGCGAGCGCCGCGAGTGCCGGCACTTCGAGCGCGACGGGCAGGAGCAGCGCACACGCGACAGCGGCGGCGAAACGGCCGCCGCGGAGCGTACGGGTCACGCGAAGCCGGAGAGCCACGAACGAGGCGAGGTACAGCGCTGAGCCCCAACAGAGGCCAACCGCCGAGATCGTGTCGAGCCGGTCGCCCACGTGCGCGAGCGTCGTTTTCATCGCGAGCGCGAAGAGGACAATGCCCATCACCATGGGCAGGTGCAGGTAGGTGTAGACGTCGCGCGCGAAGGTGATGCGTTGTTCGCCGCTTCGGTCGGCAAGCATCCACTGGGCGCGGATCGAGAAGAAGTCGAAGTACGAGAGCCACAGCGACGTCGCGACGACCACGCCGAGCAGCGCGGCGACGATCACGCCTGCACCCATCTCGGTGCCCCTGGCCCCCACGCCGATCGCGATGAAGGACTCGCCGATCGCGATGATCAGGATCAGCCCGTGGCGCTCGGCAAAGTGCGCCGGGTGAACACGCCAGCCGCTCACGCCTGTGAGCACGGGGCCGACGAACCCGACGGCGAGGGCGGCCAGCCAGAACACCGGCCTGAGATCGCCTGGGACGAACGCGGCGGCGACGATCAGTGCCGCTCCCATCCCGACGTGCACGGCATTCCGCATGATCGCCGCCAGCAGGTCCGGGTCACCGCGGCTCGCGAGCACGAACAGCGTCACATGCATCAGGCATACGAACGCGAAGGCAACCCCAAAGATCAAGCTGGTTTCGTCGAACGCGTCGGGCACGGCCAGCGCGGCGACGAACATCGCCGCGATCGCGACCAGCAAGGCGGCGCCGACCCCACCCTCATCCGCCTCGACGGTGTTCGTCAGCCAGGCGTAGCTGGCCCACGCCCACCAGAGCACGGCGAGGACGAGCAGGCCGCGGCCCAGCCCACCCCACGTCAGGTCATCCGCGAGCAGCGTCGTGACCTGCGTGAACCCGAACACGAAGACCAGGTCGAAGAACAGCTCGAGCGGCGTAACCCGGTGCTCGAGCTCGACATGGGGCGCATTCACCGCCCGACGCTAGCACGACGTCGGTCAGCGATCGCGGCCGGAGTCTGTTTATTACCGCACCGATGAAGGGTTCACTCGGCGGCGAGCTCATTCCCCGACCGGGTTCAGTAACTACTTGACCATGGTGGAAGGCGTGGCTAGGGTCGCGGCATGCCAGAACAACGGAAACGCAGCCCGCGCAGGGCACAGGAACGCGGTGTCAGCTTCAACCGCGTCGTCGCATACCGCCTGAAAAAGGCCAGGGAAGCTCGTGGGTGGACCCAGGAGCAGGCCGCGAAGGAGCTCGAGCCATACGTCGGTAAACGCTGGTCGAAGGCGACGTGGTCTGCCGCGGAGTCGTCCTACACCGCGTCGCCCGACCGTGTCCGAATCTTCTCGGTCGACGACCTGATCGGCTTTGCACGAATCTTCGACCGGCCCGTCGGCTGGTTCCTGCTCCCGCCCGCCACCGGTGACGAGACACCGCCGTGGACGCCAGACCTGCTCGAAGCGCTCATTTGGGCGCATCCGGTCGCTGAGCACGCCGTCAGAGAGGCATGGGACGCAAACACCTCCACGTCTGGGCCAAACGCCGCGCTGGATGCTTGGCACGCCTGGCGTGACAGGGAGGAACAGCTCCGCCAACGGGCCGAACGGGTCACTCTCGCGGTGTCCGACCGGTTCGTCGAGCCCGACGAGGACACCGTCGAGATCAACGGTTGAACGGCGTGGTTACAACGTTTTCAGAGAGTGGGCGGTACTGGGCTCGAACCACCCCCTCATAGCCCGTCGAGTGTGCGCAGAATGTGCGCAGCCTTGACGGCTAGCCGCGGATGTACCGTCCGCAGTCGTCAGAGCGGTCGTTTACCGTCTCGCCTTACTCGGACGCGCATCCAGTCCGCGCAGCGGCTCAGGATCGTCTCTTTCTGGGGCGACGGCGGCGGCTCTAGTCGGGATACGAAGGATCGGAACTTCATCGGCGGGGCGGCGTGCCACCATACGCTCCCCTCCCAGCCGTTTCAAGTAGGGGAATGTGCTATTTAGCAGGAAAGTTGCCGCGCGCTGCAAGGACTGCGACAATCCACTTGCTCCAGCGAAACCCGAACGAAGGCGCTCGACAATGACGAGCACGATCGATGAAATCAGGCGCCGCGTGATCACCGAGCTGGTCGACCTCGAACTCCACGTGCCGCGCCGCCGACTGTCCCGACGCGAACGCCTCTTTCGTCTCCTTCGGCGCCGCTAGCCACTCGCCCCGGCGCCAGGGTCGCCTTGACGCAGCGGCGGGCGCTCTAGTCGTGCGAGAAGCTCCACCGAGCCCGCTGGGAACGCGCTAGTCGTGCTAGCCGTTAGGCCACCAAGGCTGCGGAGCCGCCGCTGTTGTTCAGCGACGTTGCCCATAGCAGCACGCGCGGCTCGCGTTCCGCTTCTGGCAGGGCCTCGAACACATCACGGCTGACGACCACAACCATTGGATGGTCACCGGA
>JAWVEN010000058.1:0-37710 GCA_033856675.1 Gaiellales bacterium
TGCAGGGTGTCGATCAGCGAGACGGTGTCGCCGCCTGAGGAGCTGATCGTCCACAGCTCGTCCAGCGCCGCAACCGACGACCGCGAGATCTGGGTCAGATTGTCCTGGAACTCATCCTCGCTGATGCCGAGCTTGGCCGCGATCTCCTCGTCGGTCGGCGGGCGGTGGTACTTGTTCTCGAGCTCCGCGATCGCGCGTTCGATCTCGCGGGCGCGGCTCCGCACCGACCGCGGCACCCAGTCCATCGAGCGCAGCTCGTCGATGATCGCGCCCTTGATCCGGCTGATCGCATACGTCTCGAACTTGGTGTCGCGGCCGGGGTCGTAGCGCTCGATCGCGTTCATCAGCCCGAGCAGGCCGTACGAGACGAGGTCGCCCTCCTCGACGTGCGCGGGAAGGCCCGTGCCGAGCCGGCCGGCGACGTACTTCACGAGCGGGGCGTACGTCAGGATCAACCGCTCCCGCAAGTGCGGGTCGGCGGTCTGCTTGTACTGCAGCCAGATCTGGAGTGCGTCGTTGTCGCTCATCGTGCTCTGGGGTGCGCGAGGGCGTGTGCTGACCTGAGATGCCGCACGCTCACATGGGTGTATACCTGCGTCGTGGCAACAGATGCGTGGCCAAGCATCTCCTGGATGCTCCGCAGGTCGGCTCCGTTCTCGAGCAGATGGGTCGCAAACGAGTGTCGAAGCGCGTGTGGCGAGCGTGCCGGAATGCCCGCGCGACGCAGCGCCCGCGACATCGTGCGGCGGACATCCGAGGCCGAAAGCGGGTTCCCGCGCACACTCACAAACAGCCTGTCGCTGTCCGCGGTGCCCGCCATCTCCGGCCGGCCCTCGCCGAGCCAGCGTTCCAGGGCCTGTGCGCACGCACCTCCGATCGGGACCACGCGCTGCTTGTCGCCCTTCCCCGTCACCCGCAGATCGCCCCGCCCGAGATCGAGGTCACGCAGACGGACGCTGCACACCTCGGAGGCACGCAGGCCGCTGCCGTAGAGCAACTCGAGCAGTGCGCGATCGCGAATGCCGGCCGGCCCAGGTGGAAAGGTTCCATCGAGCAGCACCTCCAGTTCGCTCCCCTTGAACGTCGGCGGCAGCATACGCGGCCGCTTCGGGCCTGGCACCACGGCGGCCGGGTCGCGGGGAGCGAGTCCCCGGTCGAACAGCCACGCAGAGGCGCCCCGCATCGCCGACAGCTTGCGCGCGGCGGTGGCCGGGCGATAGCGAAGCGTCCCCAGGTAGGCGGCGTAGCGCCGGAGGATGGCAGTGTCGGCGCCCACCAGCCCGCACCCTGCCGCCTCCAGCCAGCGCTCGAGCTGCGCGAGGTCGGTGCGGTAGGCGCGCAACGTCGCGTCTGCGGCCCCAGCGCCTCGGAGATGATCGAGATAGGACTCCAGCGGAGGCGAAAGATCGCGGTCGGGCATTGACTCGACTGGTTCTCGATCGCTCATCGGAGTCCTCCGAGTCAGGCGCCTACCGGCTCAGGTCCCGTCGGGCCAGGTCGCCCATCCAGAGGCCGAGTGCGATGCTTGCCGCCGCGATCACCCAGACGCCGGCCGACGCTGCGGCGAGGCCGATCGCGGCCAAGCCCAGGGCAAGGACGACGAACAGCATGCCGCGTGACTTCACCGCTCGAGAGTAGCGGGGTATGCTGGCCCCGTCGAGAGAAGGATGGCCGGGTGGCCGTGTGCCCATCGTGCGGAGAGCGGGTCGAACCGTTGCATCGGTACTGCCCGTGGTGTGCCGCGCCTCAGCGCCGGAAGCTGGTGGAGTTCTTCCGGCCGCACGGCGGGATCGGCGACGACGCGCGTGCGCTGAGGGTCTCGCGGTACCTGGGTGGCGACGACGAGCCTCGGCATACGCGCTTCTCGATCTGGGGCCAGGACGACCGGGTCGCGGCCGCCGTTTCGCTGGACGATGAGGAGCAACGCCGGCTGGCGCGCTTCCTGGGCGATCCACCGCCGACCGGGGACGCTCCGCCCCGCGGCCGTGGCCGCGGGATGCTGAACCGTCTGCGGGCCTGACCCGGCGAGGATGGCTACTCGCCGGGCTGAGTGGTAGCGTCACGCCCGGTGCGGCGGCGGACGGGCCACGGAGAATGAGCACAAGCCGGCAGGGACGACCCACGGGAGCCGATCTTGCCGGCGGCGGCGGCAGGATCGTCGACGCGCTGCTTCGGTTCATCCCCGTGTCGGTCATCACCACCGATCTCCAGCGGCAGATCACCAACTGGAACGACGCCTCCGAAGCGCTCTACGGGTGGCCCGCCGCCGAGGCCGTCGGCCAGGACGTCCGCGGCCGGCTGGTCGAGCGCGATCCCGAGCGTGCGCGCGGGATCATGCAATCCGTTCTGGCAGGCACGCCGTGGCGAGGGGAGTTCCACACAGCACACAGAGACGGTCGGCCGCTGACTGTCGAGCTGACGGTCGCTCCGCTGCTCGACGCCTCAGGACGGGTGGTCGGCACGATCGGCGCATCGCTCGACCTCGCGGAGCGGCGAACGGCCGCTCGCGCCCTGGAGATCGCGGAGTCGCGCTTCCGAGGCCTGTACGAGGCGAGCGTGATCGGCATCATCACCGGCGAGGGTGACCACATCCAGGCCGCCAATGACGGATTTCTCGGCATGCTCGGCTACCGCCGGGCGGAGCTCGACGAGGAGCCACTCGACTGGCGGGCGCTTACCCCGCCGGAGTGGGAGGAGGCCGACAACCTGGCCATCGATGAGATGTTCCAGCGCGGTGCCGGCCGGCCCTTCGAGAAGGAGTACCTCCACCGCGATGGCCACCGGGTCCCGGTGCTTGTGGGCACCGTTGCGATCACGCGGGATCCGTTCACGTGGATCGCCTTCGTCCTCGACCTGTCCGAGCAGCGTCGCCTCGAGGCGGAGCGCGACCGTGTGTTGCGACTCGAACAGGAGGCACGCGCGCGCGCCGAGCAGGCATCGCTTCGCGCCGTCCTCGTCGCGGCGGTGAGCACGTCGCTCGGCCGCGCGCTGACGGTCGATGACGTCGCCGGGGTCGCCGTCGGCCAGGCGGCGGAGGTGCTCGGCGCCTCCGGTGGCACCGTTGCCCTTGCGCAGGCCCGCAGCCTTGGCCTGCGGACGATCGCGACATCGGGCTTGCCGGACGCTGCGGCAGTGCTCGGCACCGGGCCCGACACCCCGGCGGACGAGGCGATGCGCACCGGAGACCCCGTGACGATCGCATCGCTGGAGGACGCCGACGCGCACGCGCCGGGCCTCGCGGACGGCATGCGTGCGATCGGGACCCAGGCCATGGTCGTGCTGCCGCTGAGTATCGAGGGGCGGCATGCCGGCGTGGTGGCGTGGACGTTCTCGGGGCCGGTCGAGTTCAGCGAGGACGACCGGACGATCTTGCAGCTGCTCGCAAACCAGTGCTCCCAGGCGCTCGAGCGGGCACTCCTGTACGAGCGTGAGCAGCACGTCTCGCAGACGCTGCAGGCCAGCCTGCTCCCGGGCGCTCTTCCGCCCATCCCTGGCATCGAACTTGCGGCGCTCTACCGGCCCATCGCACCGGGCGCCGACATCGGCGGCGACTTCTACGACGTGATCTCACTGGGCGACGACCGCTGGGGCATCGTGGTCGGTGACGTTTGCGGCAAGGGAGCCGAGGCTGCGGCACTGACGGCTCTGGCCCGCCACACCGTGCGTGCAGCGGCCGTGCGCGGCGACGACCCCGCCGAGGTCTGCCGCTGGGTCGACCGCATGGTGCGCCGGCGCGAGCCACGGGACGGCCGGTTCGTCACGCTGGTCTATGGCGAGCTGGAGGCGGCCGGCGACGGCGTCCGGTTCTCGTATGTCTGTGCCGGTCATCCGCGACCGTTGCGCGTCACGTCCACCGGGGAGGTCGAGGAACTGCCGGCGTACGGCGGCCTGCTCGGCGTCATGGGGCCGCCGGAGCTCCGGATGGAGCAGGTCATCCTCCGGGCTCGGGACCTCATGGTGCTGTACACGGACGGAGTCACCGACACGCCGCGCGACGGCACGCTCGCGGGGGAGCAGCGCCTCCGGGATCTGCTGTCGGGCTGTGGCGCGACGCCTGTGGCGCAGGTCTGTGAGCTGATCCGCCGCGATGCGACTCCGGCCTCCGGCAGTCCTGCGCAGGACGACATCGCGGTGCTGGCCCTTCGAGTCAGCTAGAGCGGACTGCCGGCGCGCTTGTCGGCTGCCGACAGCGTGATCGTCGTGACGACGACGTCGACCGGTTCGTCCGCCGACGGTTCCTCGTCGTGATCGAGGTCGCGCATACCGGGCAGCAGCACGGCGGCAACCGTCGCCGCGGCCCCGAGCAACCCGGCGCCGATCAGCGTCTCACGGGTGCCCAGCGCTGCGGCAATCGGAGCTGTGAGAGCGAACGACAGCGGCAGCAGCCCGATCGAGATCAGCCAGTCCAGGCTCGACACGCGGCCCAGCATCGCCGCCGGTACATGCCGCTGCTTGAGCGTCACCCAGGCAATGGTGCCCGCGGTCTCGAGGGCGTTGAACAGCAGGCAGACGACCATCAACTGCCAGGACGCGGTGGCAAGGCCATAGCCTGCGACGGCCAGCGTCGCAATCGTCCAGCAGACGTAGATGAAGGTGATCTGGCGCCGGGGCTGCCCAAGCTGTCCCATCAGGACGGCGGCGCCGACCGCGCCGATGCCCCCGGCGGCGAAGACCAGACCAAGCGCGCCCGCGGACCCATCGAGCTCGTTCTTCACCAGATACGGGAGCAGCACCTCGGTCGGCCCGAGGAACATCAGGTAGGCCACCGCCGCCGAGATCAGCGTGCCCCAGATCCAGACCCGGCCGCGGACAAACTCGAGCCCGGAGCGGATGTCCTTGCCGAGGGAGGCCGCCGCGCGGTCGTGCCGAGGCAACTTGCCGATGGCGAGCACCATCACCGTCGAGAAGGCAAACGACACCGCGTCCAACGCGAACGCGCCACCCGTGCCGGCGATCGTGATCACCCACCCCCCGACCGCCGGCCCGGCGAGGCGCAGTGCGATCGGGCGGACGAACTGGTCGAGCGAGTTCGCCGCCGGCAGATCCTCGGGCGGAAGCAGGTCGGGGATGACAGCCTCGAAGGCGGGCGTGAAGAACGCAGTCCCAACGCCGTAGATCGATGCCAGCACGGCTATGTGCCACAACTCCACGGCCCCCAGCAGCGACAGCGCGGCCAGCACGGCAATCGACACCGCCCGGACAACGTCGGCCGCGATCATGATCATCCGTCGGTCGAGCCGGTCCGAGAGGACGCCCGCAGGCAGCAGACAGGCGACGGTTGAGATCGTCATGAAGATGCCGACGATGGAAAGCGCGGCCGGTGCGTTCCAGATGGTGTACACCTGCCACGCCAAGGCGATCAGGAAGATGCCGTCGCCGAAGAGCGACACGGTCATCCCCGTCCAGAGCAGCCGGAAGTCGCGGTGGCGCAGCGGCGCCAGCAGGTTCAGACCGCCGAACCCACCCGGGCGGTCGAGCGCGTCGTAACTATGCTGCATGTGACCGGGTGTTCTCGTCCGGCCACTCGCCCCGCTGCGCGAGGAAGTGCATCAGCGCGACCGAGCTCATCGCCTCCGCGAACAAGAATCCCTGGCCGAGGTCGCACCCGAGCGCCTTCAGCGACGAGGCCTGGTTCTGCTGCTCGATGCCCTCGGCAACGACCTCCAGCTGCAGCGTCTCGCCGAGCGAGACGATCGCGGCCGCCAGGCCATGGGCCGAGCCGCCGGCGTCGAGGAACGAGCGGTCCATCTTGAGGATGTCCACCGGGAACCGGCTGAGATAGCTCAGTGACGAGTACCCGGTGCCGAAGTCGTCCATCGCCAGGCGCACGCCGATGTCCTTGAGTTGGCGGAGGCGCTCGATCGCGAGGTCGGTGTCGGCCATGACGACGGATTCGGTGATCTCGAGCACCAGCGCCTGAGCCGCAAGGCCGGACGCCCTCAATGCCTCGCGCACGTCGGCCACGATCGTGTCGGACTGCAGCTGCTTGACGGACAGATTGACGCTGATCGTGAGCGGTGGCCTTGCCGGATCGGCGGCGTTCATCTTCGCCACCTGGTTGCACGCCTCCCGCAGCACCCAGCGGCCCATGGGGATGATCAGACCGGTGTCCTCGGCCACGGGGATGAACTGCACCGGAGCGATCGAGCCCTTGACCGGATGGTTCCAGCGAAGCAGCGCCTCGAAGCCGTACACCGTGCTCTCGTTGAGCCGGATCACAGGTTGGTAGTGCACTTCGAACTGGCCCGACTCGATGGCGTTCTGCAGATCGGCTCGCATCTCGAGGCGCTCCACGACCTCCCGGTGCATCGCGGGCTCGAAGATCCGGTAGCTGCCCTTCTCCTCGCGCTTTGCCATGTACATCGCCACGTCAGCGTTGCGCAGCAGGTCATCCGCCGGATCGAGGCGACTGGCGTCGGTCGTGAGGCAGAGGCCCACGCTCGCGCCGACGACCAGCTCCTTGTCACCGGTGTCGATCGGCAGGTGCAGCGATGCCAGGATCCGCTCCGCGACGTCGACCGCAGCCTGTGACCCGCTGATCTCCTCGATCAGCACGGCGAACTCGTCGCCGCCGAACCGAGCCGCGGTGTCGGCCGGTCGCAGCGTCTGCTCCAGCCGGGAGGCGACCTCGCGCAGCACCGTATCGCCTGCTGTGTGCCCGAGGCTGTCGTTGATGGTCTTGAAGTCGTCGAGATCGATGAAGACCACCGCGATGTCGGTGCTCTCACGCTCGGCACGTGCCAGCGCGTGCTGGACGCGGTCTGCGAACAGGGCCCGGTTGGCAAGGCCGGTCACCGGGTCGTGGAACGCCTGGTGTGCCAGCTGCTGCTCGAACGCCTTGCGCTCGCTGATGTCGCGGCAGTTGAGAACGACGCCCTGGACGTCCTCGTCATGCAGAAGGTTGGTATGGCGGATCTCGAACTGCCGCCAATCGCCGTCTCGGCTCCGCAGCCCCGCTTCGAGCACACCGGTCTCGCCCTCAGGGGCGTTCTCGCAGTCTGAGACCTGCCTGAACCGCTCCTGGTCATTGGGGTGGACGAGCGCGGCGAAGGGCCGGTCGACGATCTCTTCGACCTCCAGACCGAGCGCCCGCTCGATTGCAGGGCTCTGGTACGCGACGTTGCCGCTGCGGTCGATCACGGTGATCAGGTCGCTGGAGTGCGCGACCAGCGAGCGGAATCGCGCCTCGCCTCGCCGCCGGCCGAGGTCCTCGGCCAGCATCGCGCCGTCGATCGCCAGGGAGACCTGGGCGGCCAGCGCCTCGAGCGCCTGGTCGACGTTGTCGGCCGGGGCGATGTCCACGGCGACGACCAGGAAGGAATGCCCGCCGGTACGCCCGTTCAGCGGCACCACGAGTGCGCGGCCCGTGTCGGAATCCAGGTGCAGCTGGTGGGCTGCCTCGTCAGGGATCGAAAGCCAGTGCGCATCCGTCGCGGCGCCCGCGCACGCGGCGGCCAGCCAGCGCCGGGCGCCGGACGGAAGCCGACCGACACTGCCGGCGCTGGCGGCGATCCTCCCGCCTACGGCGAACTGCACGACCACCGCGCGAGCCTGCGCACCGGTCAGCTCCTTGACGGCGTTCTCTGCAGCCCGCTCGATCTGCTCGATGCCAACCGCGCCGACAAGCTCGACGCCGGCAGTGCGCAACGCGTGCTCGCGGCGGGTGACGCGCTCCTCCTGGCGCACCAGCCCGACCATCCGCAGGAGCACCAGCAGGAACAGCAGCGCCGATCCGGCGACGACGACTATCACGTCAAAGTTGCCCCACTGCTGCCACATGCGAATGCTCGGCGCCACGAGACAGGCCAGGGTGAGCAGCGACAGGCGCAGCGGAGTGAGGCCCGTGCGCAGCTCGGCGGGCTGCTCCAGCACCCGCATGGACGGATGGAGCGCTGCGGATCCCCAGAGCAGGTAGTACAGCATCCAGCCGAGGTCGAGGATCACCTGGTGGTCGTAGGTCTCCTGCAGCAGCATGTAGGTGTACGCGGAGTCGGTCGCGAGCAGGCAGACGATGCTGCCGACCAGCAGATAGAACGCCGGCGCGCGCATGCCGCGGTCGACAGCCAGGCGGATCGCGGCAGCCAAGAGCAGGATGTCGCCCAGCGGATAGGCGATCGAGAAGCCCTTCCCAACCGCCGACAGGCCGTCCAGGTGGAGATACGGCGCGATGATGAACGCCCACGAGAGCAGCGCGACGCCGAGCGTGAGGATCAGTGAGTCGATCACGCCGGCGCGATCGCCGCTCGGGTTCCTGCGGCGCACGAGCACCAGCAGCCCCGCCATCAGCGCCGGGTACACCGCCAGGTAGAGGCCATCTCCCGGGGACGGGAACGGCACCTCGACGTTGAACAGCTGCGGGTAGCTGTACGTGTAGAGGTCGCCGAGGAAGAACAGGAACTGCCCGATCACGAACAGCAGCCAGGGGGCGGCGCTGGCGGGCCGGTGGATGCGGAGGCCGATCAGGATGGCGACCGAGGAGGACAGGCCGATCGCGTTGTTCAGCGGGCCGCTGCCCTCGAACGGCGGCACGCCCGCGTAGAGCAACATCAGAGCCACACCGGCGAGCAGGTACCAGAGCCAGAATGCCTGAGTGAACGACGGCACCCTGCCGCGGACGCTCGCCGCGGTGCTCATGCTGCCCTCCAGGCGGCCTTTTGGTCATCGTCTGCGGGCTGCAGCCGGAACCTCTGGGCGAGCAGGCCGAGCACGTGGTTCAGCTCCTCGACCTCGTCATCGCCGTTGGCGGCGGTCATCTGGACTCGAAATCCGACCTCGCCCTTCGGCACCAGCGGATAGGCGGCCAGCGTGACGTAGATGCCATGGTCGAACAGGAAGCGGCCAACCGCAGCGATGTCGGTGTGGTCGGCGAGCGGCACCTCGATGATCGGGAAACCGGAGGCGTTCAGTGTCCGCACTCCAAGCTGCGAGAGGCGGTCGAGGACGGCCTTCGTCTTGCACCAAAGTGCCTGGCGCAGCTGATCGCCGCGCGCGTCGTTCACGTCGAGGCCTGTGAGGGTGGTCGCCAGCGAGGCGACCGGGGATGGGCCGGAATACAGGTACGGGGCCGCCGCCGTCTTCAACATCTCCTTCAGCGGAGTCGGGCAGGCGATGAACGCCGTCAGCGACGAGTAGGCCTTGGACAGGCCGCCGACGAGGACGATCCCGTCATACGACTCGCCGAAGTGCCGGACGATGCTGTTGCCGCGCGCACCGTACGGCGACAGTTCGTGAGCGGAGCGCTCGCCGATCACTCCGAAGCCATGCGCGTCATCGACGTAGAGCAGCGCGCCATACCGGCGACAGACTTCGGCGAACCGCGGAATGTCGGGCGCGTTGCCGGTCATGCTGTTGACGCCGTCCATGCAGACGAGACGCGTCGGCGCGCGGTCCTCGACGAGCAGGCGGGCGAGATCGTCGGGGTCCTCGAACCTGAAGCGCTTGACGGTGGCTCCGCGCGCCGCAGCGAACTGACATCCGTCGTAGATCGTCTTGTGGGCCCGGCTGTCCATGAACACGGTCCCGCCCGCGGCGAGCACCGGGATCACCGACATGTGGATATGCGTGATCGTCGGCAGCACGAGCGTGTCCTCGCAGCCGAGCAGCCCGGTCAGCCGCTTCTCGATGCGCTCGTAGAGCACGGGGCTGCCGAGCAGCCGTGACCAGCTGGGATGGGTGCCCCATTTCTGCAGGTAGGCGGGAACGGAGTCGATGATCTCCTGATCGAGGTCGAAGCCCAGGTAGTTGCACGAGGCAAAATCGACCAACCACCTGTCACCCACGCGGATCCGGCGTCCGGCGATCTCGTCGATCACGGCGTCGGTCATCGGACTCGAGCGCTTCAACTCGTCGAGGTCCGCGCAGGCGGCGGTCCAGCGATCGATCCAGCGCTCGGGAAGGCGGACGCTGGGGGTGCGTTGCCGTGAATGACGGGGGGTCACGCGATGGGTATCGGCCACGGGACGGCGCCTCTTGAGGGAAAATGGAGCGGGATCGAGCCTCGCCGCCCCCGGCCATCGGAGGGCTGCCGTGGGACGAGACTGGCACAGAGGGCGCTTCCGCGGGGTTACGGCAAGCGGCCGAACGGCCGTCATCTGACTATTGCCGGTGAGCGGCGATCCTTCCTCACCCGAATGAGGGATCGCGTGAATCCGCATAAGTTCGCCGGGCTGCGGTCAGTCGTCGACCGTCTGGGCATAGGCCGCCTCGCGAACGGCATCGGCGGCAGCGTCGAGCATCGTCTGCTGGAGACGGTGGGAAAGCTTGATCGCCCCGAGAGCGGGCAGGGAGACGATCGCAACCCCGTGCGCGGGGCTCCATGGCAATGTCCCAGCCGCCTTCGAGCAGTCGCCGTCGCGCCGCCTCGAAGATCTCGCTGACGGTCGCCGGAGGAACCACCAGCCGGTCGACGACGAAGGCGGTCTGCCAGTGGACGCCCTGAAAGCGGGCCCTCAGCTCCATCGCGACATCGTCGGCAATCCGCGCCGCGACCTCCTCTGCCCGCCCGGGCGCCACGACGACACCCACAAGGATGGGTGGCGGCGGACTGCCGCCATCGTCCACCGGCGCGTTCGGGATGCCCGGCTGTGTGGCCTGGCGCACCGATCCGCTTCCGTCAGAGCGGAGACCGGGCCGGTGCGAACGCGCCGCACCGGCCCGATCGTCCTAGGCCGCAGATCCCGCGCCGGTGTCGCCGGAGTCTCCGGCGTCAGCAGACGAGCCGGAGCGCGATCGCCCGCTGCGGGGCTTCGAGCCGGAACGTGACGATCCGCGAGACTTCGAGCCGGAGTCGCCGATCTCGATCCGGCGGTGCTGGGCGCGCTCCATCTTGGGGACGCGCACACTGAGCACTCCGTTTTCGAAGTCGGCGGAGATGTTGTCGCCGTCGACCTCGTTCGGCAGAGTGACGTGGAACTCGAACCGTCCTCGGCGGCGGCCTCGGCGGCGCACCGTGCCCTCGTCATCGGGATCCTTGATCTCACCGGTGATGCTGAGCTCGTTCCCGATCAGCTCGATGTTCACATCCTCAGGCCTGGCTCCGGGGAGCTCGGCCTCGATCACGTAGGCGTCTTCGGCCTCCCGGATGTCGACTGCGGGAATCCACGCAGCCACCTCCTGCACGACGGCCGGCAGCGCGCCGAAGGTCTCCTCGATCATGCGGCGCAGGCGCTCGCTCATCTCCAGCTCGCCGGCCTGCTGCCATCGCTGCGGCTGCTGCTGCTGCTGCTGCTGTGGGCGGCGCTGAGAAATCGCCATCGTCGAACCTCCCTGCTGGTGGACGTCACCCAACGCAATAGGCCTCCCCCGGTGCCCTGCTACCGCCAGAGGAACCTCAGGGTGCCCGAACTGACGTGGGTGGCGACCAAAACCGGTCATGGCGGTCTCACGTCGTTCAGAACCGACGTAGACACGCTGCCTGGGCCCGGGGGAGCGTGCGGAGGGTCGGAGGCTCCCATTGGGGACAAGACGTCGAAGTCCGGAAGCGACCATCGTCCGTTGCGCCCTGGACGGTGGAGTGGATTGCACCTGGCCGTCTAGGCCCATGCGGTCTAAGACCAATGTCCCGTTGCGCTTAAGACCACTTCTGGTTTCCAATCGTGTCATTGCCCGGAAGGACGGCTCTCCGACATAAACGAGGCAACCCTGAGGAGGGTCGCAGACCGTGCAGTTCCCTGCCCAAGCATCCATCCTTCGACTGACGAGAGGCCGCCGATGATGCGCGCGCTGGTCTGCTCGAGCCTCAAGTTCCCCGTGCTCGTCCTGCTCGTCGCAGCGGCCGTGCTCGCGGTAGGCATCGACCGGCTGCGCTCTGCGCCGATGGACACCCTGCCGGAGTTCACCCCCACCTACGTCGAGATCCAGACCGAGGCCCTGGGGCTGTCAGCGGCCGAGGTCGAGCAGCTGGTCACCGTGCCGATGGAGGCCGACATCCTGAACGGCGTGGCCGGCATCCAGACGATCCGCTCGCAATCGGTGCTCGGGCTGTCCTCGATCGTGCTCGTGTTCGAGCCCGGCACAGACCTGCATGCCGCCAGGCAGCTGGTTCAGGAGCGACTGATCCAGGCGCACATCCTGCCGCACGTTTCCAAGCCGCCGCAGATGCTGCAACCGCTTTCGTCGGAGAGCCGCGTGATGATGGTCGGTCTGCGCGCCACCGACATGTCCCTGATCGATATGTCCGTCCTCGCGCGCTGGACGATCCGCCCCCGCCTGATGGGCGTCCCCGGCGTGGCGAACGTGTCCATCTGGGGTCAGCGCGAGCAGCAGTTGCAGGTGCTGGTCGACCCCGAGCACCTCGCGCGGAAGGGCGTCACGCTGAGCCAGGTGATCGCGACAGCGGGTAACGCCCAGCTCGTTTCGCCCCTCTCATACCTTCAGGCGTCCACACCGGGCACCGGCGGGTTCATCGACACGCCCAACCAGCGGCTGCAGATCCGTCACGTATTGCCGATCGGCACGCCTGAGGCGCTCGCACAGGTTCCGGTCGAGGACACCGGCAACAGGCGGCTGAGGCTCGGAGACGTTGCGACGGTCGTCGAGGATCACCAGCCGCTGATCGGCGACGCTGTGGTGGCCGACGGGGACGGTCTCCTGCTGGTGATCGAGAAGCTCCCCGGCTCAAACACGCTCGACGTGACCCGCGGGGTAGAGGATGCCCTCGCCGGCCTGAAGCCGGGCCTCACCGGTATGGAGACAGACTCCTCCATCTTCCGGCCCGCCAACTACATCGAGGAGTCGCTCGACAACCTGATGATGGCGCTCCTGATCGGCGGCGCACTTCTGGCGCTGACGGTGATCGCAGTGCTGCTGCAGTGGCGCAAGGCGATCGTCATCCTGGTCGCCGTCCCGGTGTCCCTGGTAGCGGCCGGGCTCGTGCTCGTGCTGCGCGGGGAGACGGTGAACTCGATGGTCGTGGCAGGGCTCGCGCTTGCGCTGGCGCTGATGGTCGACGATGCCGTTTCGAGCACTGAGACCGTCTGGCGGCGGATGCGCGAGAGCGAGGCGGACGGCCGCGAAAGCAGCCTGGCGGCCACCGTCGTGGATGCGACGCTCGAGGTGCGTGGCGCGCTCTTCTACGCCACGCTTGCCATCGCAGCGGCGATCGTCCCGGTGTTCTTCCTCGGCGGCCTGGCGGGATCGTTCGTCGAGCCGCTCGTGGTGTCCTACGTTCTCGCTCTGCTGGCCTCGATGGCGGTCGGCCTGACGCTGGCGCCCGCACTCAGCATGCTCATGATCGCCCGCGCTTCGGCCAACATGCGCGAGGCGCCGCTGGCACGAGCCATGAGGAACGGCTACGCGCGGCTGTTCTCGCTCGTCCTGACCCGCCGGTGGATCGGTTACGCCGCGGCTGGCATCGTGCTGCTCGCCGCCCTGGCCACGCTGCCATTCCTGAACCACTCACTCCTGCCGTCGTTCAAGGAACGGGAGCTGCTGATCCGCCTCGACGGGGCCCCCGGAACGTCGCGCACCGAGATGAATCGCGTCGCCGGCCAGATGACCCGGGAACTGCGGTCGATCGACGGCGTCGCGAACGTCGGCGCACACGTCGGTCGTGCGGTGATGTCCGACCAGGTGGTCGGGATGAGCGCGGGCGAGGTCTGGGTCACGCTCCGCGAGGGTGCCGACTACACCGGCACCCTGCGTCAGGTCGAAGACGTGGTCGAGGGCTACCCCGGGTTTGATCGCGGCGTGACGACGTACTCCCATGACCGCATCACGCAGGTGGCGGCGGTGAACGACCGCAACGCGGCGACCATCGACGGGCTCGGCGAGCGCCTGAACCCGGTGGTCGTACGTGTGTACGGGCCGAACCTCGAGGAACTGCGCGTGGTCGCCGGCGATGTGCGCGAGGCGATCGCGGGAGTGGACGGCGTGGTCAACCCACGGGTTGAGCAGCAGCCCGTCGAGCCCGCCGTCACGGTCGAGGTCGACCTGGCGCGTGCGGCGGAGCACGGGATCAAGCCGGGCGAGGTGCGCCGGGCAGCCGCAACGCTGCTGCAGGGCATCGACGTCGGTAGCTTCTTCGAGCAGCAGAAGGTGTTCGACGTGGTCGTCACCGGTATGCCGAGCACCCGCCACAGCCTCACCAGTGTCCGGCGCCTGCTGATCGACACGCCCGGCGGCGGTCAGGTACGGCTCGGCGAGGTGGCGGCCGTCAAGATCGCCCCGTCGCCCACCGCCATCAACCGCGAGGCGGTGTCGCTCTGGGTCGACGTGGTGGCCGACGTGAACGGCCGCGACCTCGGCGCCGTCCTCGGCGATATCGAGCGGCGCGTCTCGAGCTCCACCTACCCGCTCGAATACCACGCCGAGGTGCTCCGTGACTCGACCGAGCAACAATCGCGGCGAACCCAGGTTCTGATCGTTGCCGCGGGCGCCCTGATGGCCGTGTTCCTCCTGCTCCAGGCCGCACTCGGCAGCTTCCGCCTGGCCGCGCTGCTCTTCATCACGCTGCCGCTGACGCTCGCGGGCGGACTCGTGGCCACGCTCCTGGCCGGCGGCACGGTGACCCTCGGCTCGCTTGTCGGATTTCTCACCGTCCTTGCGATCGGCGTGCGCCACAGCATCGTGCTGCTGCGCCGCTACGACGGGATGGAACGCGATGAGGGCGCGGCATTCGGTCAAGATCTGGTCGTCCGCGGCGCGGTGGAGCACGTCACATCCTTCGTCACCGCCTCGCTCGCCACGGCTGCGGCACTCGTGCCGCTGGTGGTGCTCGGCGTCCGCCCGGGCACCGAGATCGTGCACCCAATGGCGGTTGTCGTCCTGGGTGGGCTCGTCACGTCCCTACTACTGACGCTCGTCGTTCTCCCCGTGCTGTACCTCCGATTTGGCTCGCGGCAGCAGGCGCCGCTGGCCAGGGCGGTGTCGGTGCGAGGCGCAGCGACGGGCGAATCGCCCGCATAGAAGGAGCCCGCATGCACCACCGACTTCAATGGATGGCACCGGCGCTGGTCGTGCTCAGCCTGCCGCTTGCGGGCTGCGGAGGCACGGCGACCGCCGGGCAATCACAACCGCCCGCGCCTGAGGGGCCGGCGCGTGTTGAGCCGATCAGCGGGACGGAGGTGTCACGGCTGACGCTGACACAGGACGCCGCCACGCGCATCGACCTCCAGACGGCGAAGGTCGAGATCGCTCGGAATGGCCGCTCGGTCGTCCCCTACTCGGCGCTGATCTACACCCCTGACGGCGGGACGTGGGTGTACGTCAGCAGGAAGCCACTGGAGTTCGTCCGCCGCGCCGTCGAAGTCAGCGAGATCCGCGGCGACACCGCGGTGCTGATCGACGGCCCGCAGGTGGGCCAGGACGTCGTCACGCTCGGAGCCGCGGAACTGCTCGGCACCGAGTTCGGAGTCGGGCATTGAGCGAGCTGCTGCCCTGATGATGCGTTGGATCGTCGGGTCGAGCCTGAAGTACAGGTTCCTCGTCGTCTTCGCCGCTGCGGCGATGGTGACGCTCGGTCTCGGCCAGCTCCGGTCGACGCCGGTGGACGTGTTCCCGGAGTTCGCCCCGACGCGGGTCGAGGTGCAGACGCAGGCCAACGGCCTGTCTGCGTCCGAGGTCGAGGAGTTCATCACCGTCCCGCTCGAGGAGCAGCTGAACGGCGTCCCTGGGCTGGAGACGATCCGTTCGAGCTCCGTGCCGCAGCTGTCGTCGATCACGCTCATCTTCGAGCGTGGCACCGACCTGCTGGTCGCGCGGCGCGAGGTGCAGGAACGCCTGACGATCGTGACGCCGACCCTGCCCTCCTGGGCCCGACCCCCGGGAATGATGCAGCCCCTCTCGTCGACCAGCCGGACGATGAAGATTGGGGTCTCGTCCGACAAGTACTCGCTGATCGAGCTCTCGACCATCGTCCGGCACACGATCCGCACGCGACTGCTGCGTGTGCCCGGAGTTGCGAACGTCGCGGTATGGGGCCAGCGCAAGGAGCAGCGGCAGGTCCAGCTTCACCCCGCGCTCCTGGCCAAGCATGGCGTCACCGTCGACGAGGTGAAGCAGGCGACGGCGGACGCGCTCGACGCCGGCATCCTCAAGTACGCCAAGGGCGCCGTGGTCGGCACCGGCGGATTCGTGGAAACGCCGAACCAGCGGCTCGCAATCGAGCACATCCTCCCGGTGCTCGAGCCTGACCAGCTCTCGAAGGTCAGCTTCACAACCAGCAAGGGCAAAGAGCTGCAACTGGCGGATGTCGCGACGGTCGTGACGGGCCACCCGCCTCTGATCGGCGACGCGGTGATCAACGACGGCGAAGGCCTCCTTCTCGTGGTCGAGAAGTTCCCTTCGGCAAACACCCTCGAGGTGACCCGGGGTGTTGAGAAGGCACTCGACCATCTGCGACCCGGACTGCAGGGCATCGAGATCGACTCCACGATCTTCCGGCCCGCAACGTTCATCGAATCAGCGATCTCGAACCTGACAGCGGCGTTGCTGCTCGGCTGCATCCTCGTCGTGCTGATCTTGATCGCATTCCTGTTCGAATGGCGTACTGCCGTCATCAGCCTGATCTCCATCCCGTTGTGCCTCCTGGCCGCCGGCGTGGTGCTGTCGATGCGCGGAGCCACCATCAACACGATGGTGCTGGCCGGGCTGGTGATCGCCGTCGGGGTGGTCGTCGACGACGCGATCATCGACATCGAGAACATCTGGCGGCGCTTGCGCCAGAACCATCAGGACGGCACCGGTCGGTCGATTCCATCGATTGTCCTCGAGGCGTCGCTCGAGGTGCGCAGCCCCATCGTGTACGCCACGCTGATCAACGTGATCGCCGTCGTGCCGGTCTTCTTCCTCGAGGGCCTTTCGGGCGCGTTCTTCCAGCCGCTCGCGTTCTCCTACGCGCTTGCGGTGCTCGCATCCATGGTGGTGGCGCTGACGGTCACGCCGGCGCTGAGCCTGATCCTGTTGCCGCATGCGCCGCTCCAACGGAAGGACCCGTGGCTGGTGCGCGTGCTGAAGCGAGGCTATGGCTCGGTACTGGCGCGGATTCTGCGCCGGCCCATGCCGGCCTTCGCGACCGCCGTGGTCGTGGCCCTGGTCGGCCTCGCCGTTGTGCCCGCGCTCGGCCAGTCGCTGCTGCCGAACTTCAAGGAGCGCGACTTCCTGATGCACTGGTTGACGAAGCCCGGCACGTCGCACCCGGAGATGCACCGCATCACGGTGCAGGCGAGCCGCGACCTGCGCCAGGTGGACGGCGTGCGCAACTTCGGCGCTCACATCGGACAGGCCATCTTCGCCGACGAGGTCGTGGGGATGGACTTCGGCGAGAACTGGGTGAGCGTCGATCCCAAGGCCGACTATGACGGCACGGTCGCCGAGATCCAGTCGGTAGTGGACCGGTACCCCGGCCTGTTCCGCGACGTCCTCACGTACCTCCGCGAACGGGTGCGCGAGGTGCTGACCGGCACGAGCGACGCGGTGGTGGTGCGGATCTCCGGTCCCGACCTCGAGGTCCTGCGCCGGCAGGCCGAGCGCGTGCGGCTCCAACTGGACGGCATCGACGGCATGATCGACCTGCACGTCGAGCTCCAGGAGGACATCCCGCACGTTCTGGTGAAGGTCGACTCGCTCGCGGCCCAGCGCCACCGGGTAAAGCCGGGCGACGTCCGCCGCGCCGCGGCGGCGCTGATGCAGGGCGAAGAGGTCAATGACATCTGGCGCGGCGGCCGCGTCTACGACGTCACGGTCTGGAGCACGCCGGAGACCCGTCACAGCCTGACCAGCGTCCTCGAGCTTCCGATTGACACACCGAGCGGAAACCAGGTGCCGCTGGGCGAGCTGGCCAGTGTCACCATCGCCCCCACCCCGAACGTGATCAAACGGGAAGAGGTGTCGAGGCGCATCGACGTCAGCGCGAACGTGCAGGGCCGCGATCTGGGATCTGTGGTCAGTGAGGTCGAACGTCGGCTCGAGGGTCTCAAAATGCCTGTCGGATACCACCACGATCTGCTGGGCGAGTCGGCCGAGCAGAATGCCGCACAGGGCCAGCTTCGTCTCTATGGCCTGCTCGCCGGGATCACCATCCTGCTCCTGCTTCAGGCTGCGTTCGGGAGCTTCCGGCTGGCCGCGATCTTCTTCTTCACGCTGCCCATGGCACTCGTCGGCGGTGTGATCGCCGCGTACGCCGGTGGCGGAGTCGTCTCGCTGGGCTCGCTGGTCGGGTTCCTGACGGTGTTCGGGATCGCCGCCCGCAACGGGATCCTGCTGATCAACCATTGCCAGCACCTGGAGCGCGACGAGGGCATGACCTTCGGCCCGGCGCTCGTGGTGCGCGGCGCGCAGGAGCGACTGTCGCCGATCCTGATGACGGCGCTGGCGACCGCCCTGGCGCTCCTGCCGCTGGTGATCGCGGGCGACATTCCGGGTCACGAGATCGAGCATCCGATGGCCGTTGTCATCCTCGGGGGGCTGGTCGCTTCGACCATGCTGAACCTGTTCGTCGTACCGGCGCTCTACCTGCGCTTCGGCGGGCGCCGCGGAACGGGCGCGACCCCCGAGCCGGCGTAGCGGCCTAGTTCGGCTGCCAGCTCGGCTGCGTCGCGTCTGTGATCACGAAATCGGGCCGTGAGCCGTCTGCACCGATCGTCCAGATGCCGTCGATGCCAGTCTCCACCGGCCTGCGCACGTAGGCGATCCGGCTACCGTCCGAAGACCACGACGCGGCCCCGGTCGTGACCCGGCGGTCGGCGGGCGTCGCGTCCCGGATGTCGCCGCCGGCTGCGATCATGGCGACGTTGAGCGGCGGCGCGAAGGCGCCGGCCGATCCTGCGTCGGAACTCCAGGCGTAGGTGCGCGCCCATGGCCCCCACACGCCCAGCCACGCGTTGGCCCGGCCGGTCATCACCTCGGCAGCGTCGCCGCCCTCGGCCGGGATGGTCATCAGCCTGTATGCCGCCTGTGCGCGATCGCCGGGCGCCGGGGAGCGCCGCGTGAACATGATCCGGTCACCCCGCGGCGACCACGCAGGAGCGAGGTCCTGCTCGTATGCGCCCCTGGCGTTGACAGCCGGGGTCGTCAGCCGGATCGCAGTCCCGTACGGAACCGTGCTGCGGAGCTTGAACAGCGCGGACTGCGGCGCGACGACGGGCTGCCCGTGGCCGAACCATGTCGGATAGACGTCGCCACCACTGCCGCCACCGCCGCCTCCTCCACCGCCTCCACCACCGTGCGCGGCGGGCATCGGATTGGCGAACAGCCGGCGATTGATCCCGGCGAAGTTGTCGGGGCCGTATTCCCAGTCCGGCGGGCTCGAGTTGGCGAGTGCTCCATAGTTCGCAGGCGGTTCGGCGGCGTTGCCCTTGAGAACGTCGGCCACCCCGTCGAGCGCTCGGTTGAAGTTCCCGACGTGCTGGTCCTGAGCGGTCTGATAGAACGATGGCGCGCCGTATGCGCGCATGGCTTCGAACATGGCGCGGTAGCCGGTGTCGGCCAGCCCGGTCGCCTCGCCCGCCGCGTTGTAGGTGAAGTGCGTGTCTCTGATCGAGTTGTTCTCAAGCACGCCGCGATCGCCAAGCTTCGCCTTGAAGTAGTCGATGAACGCCTTCGTCAGCGTGACGTCATTCGAGTCCCGGACCTGATTGCCGTCCACGTAGCGGACGCCGGCCTCGGCCTCGGACTTCAGGGTCTGGTACGGGTTGAATGCGAGAGACGAGTTGGTGAACGCCCACCAGCGGGCGTGGCTGTCGATGAAGCTCCGGTGCGCCGCCTGGTTCAGCCCGTCGGAGTACCCGGCGCCGGGAACAGAAACGTACGTGCCGCCCCACCCGGCGCCCCCGCCGACGAGCTCGGCGCGGTTCTGCGGGGTTCCGAGGTCGCGGATGAACGGCTCGGCGTACCGCGTCATCGCCCCGGACACGGTGATGTCGCGCAGCGTCGGGTTGGTGTCCCACCGTGCGGCCATCAGCTGCATCAGCCGGTCATAGGCCGACAGGTATGGCTCTTTCCAGAAGCGGGCGATCGCGGCGACCGGCCCGGGGTCGCGCGAGTTCTTGGACTTGAATGTCCCGACCTGACGCGCGAGCCAGTCGGGTGCCGCGGTTTCGCCGGCGTTGCCGTAGGCCGCACCGGTGAAGAGCCGGATCTTCACGCCCTTCCCGAAGGCGGCACCCCACGCGAGTGCCTCGTCGACCTTGGCCACATCGCGGCCCGACAATGTCGCGGTGCCGGTGTCCTGGAGGTCCTTCCAGTTGGCGTAGACGGTCAGCCCGCCCATCGCGGTGATGTGGGTGGACTGGATCGTGGTGGCACACGGTCGCGTCAGGCCCTGCATGGATGGCTTTCGAGCTCCGCCGCCGGTGCTGCCGGCCGAGCCGAGCGGCTGGAACGACCGTCGCGAGTCCCGATCGCTCGAGAATGCGATCCAGCGACCGTCTGGAGACCAGGTCGGGTGGGTCTCCGCCGAGGAGGCGATCGTCACCTGGCGGGCCCCCGACCCGTCCGCGTTCATCACCCAGACGTCCCACGACCCGGCGCGCATGCTGTCGAACGCGATCTGTCCGCCGTCCGGAGACCATGCGGGCCACGCGTTGTCGCCGGTGAAGGTCAGCTGACTCGGTGAGCCGCCGGTCGAAGGAACTGTCCAGATGTCCCCCGCCCGCACGAATGCGATCAGGCGATCGCCCGAGTTGGCGGCACTCCCCTGTTGTGCAGCGACCAAGAGCACGGCGAGCACAGCAGTCAGGATGCCGATCGCGACGAGGGGCCTGGCGTGGCGGCGTCGCGACGACGGTTGTGACGGGTGATGCTGGACTGCAAGCTTCATGACAACGGGACCGCCATCCGCATGCGTCCGTTGCTGACGCACGCGGACGGCGACGAAGCCGGCGTGGGTGCTGATTCCTGGGGAGGGATGCCCTGAGCACGCCGGCCAATCAGGACCCGCGGGAGGCTACGCACGGCACCACGTGAAAACCTTTGGAGAAACTGCGGGGACTCCGCGCCGCGCTGCCGAAGCCGTTACCGATGCCAACTGGGATGACGTCTTGACACAGAAGACACAAAGGAGGATGGTGATTTCGCATCGGGTGGGCTCCCGATGAGTCCTCCCGCGGGTGTGGGCCCCCGCCCTGTTCCGTCGATGCCGTGAACGTGCATCGAGGAGTGCAGCACGTCCTCAGCGGAAAGAGGGGTGGGGAAAGATGTCCATCAAGCGCCTTGCGACGGGCAGCGCCGTCGCATTCGTGTTCGTCCTCGTCGGCGCAATGCCGGCGTTGGCGGCCGCGCCATCAAACGATGCGTTCCCAAACGCACGAGTCGTCCCCGGCGTTCCGTTCACCAACGTCGTCAACACCACCGATGCGACCACGGCAGCGGACGACCCGAACTGCACCAACGAATCACACACGGTGTGGTATCGCTTCAGGCCGGCGCAGACCGGGCGCTACCAGTTCTCGACGTCGACGGATGGGTTTCCTTCAGCCGTGGCCGTCTTCAGCGGTTCTCGAGGAGCGCTGTCGTTCCTCGCATGCGGTGCCTCAGGTGGGCCGACGGCCGTCACCCGCGCCGATCTGCAGGCGGGCACGCTGTATCGCATCATGGCGGGTACGTATAACGGCCGTGGTGACCCGGCCGCTATCGGAGGCAGGCTCACGTTGAGGGTCACCAAGCCGGTCCTTCCGACGGCGCGCATCACGTTCGGCAGGGCAACGGTCGACACTGTCAGCGGCGTGGTGCAACTCCACGGAACGATCACATGCCTCGGCACCGCTGTTTTCGCCGATGTCTTCGGAATCCTCCGACAGGTCAGGAACGGGTTCTTCGCACGCGGCTCGGGCTCTGCCGCCCCGGCCACCTGCGGCAGTGCTCCGAAGCCATGGACGATGGCGGTCGAGAGCGAGACCGTCCGAGCGTTCGTCCCTGGGCAGGCCAGCCTCGACTTCTTCTTCGAGGCGTGCGACACGGTCGAGTGCCTACCCGTACGCCAGGGGACGATCAGGCGCACCTTGCGGGGCGTTTAGCGGAACCGACCTCCGACGGGAAAGGATCCGACAGATGAGCATCAAACGACTTGCCGCCATCGGCGCGATGACGTTCCTCGGCATGGTCTCGGTGGCAGTACCCGCCCTTGCGGCGGCACCTGCCAACGACAACTTCCGCCACAGGATCTTCGTACCCTCCATCCCCTTCACCCACGCTGAGAGCACGGCCGAAGCCACGACCGCAACCGACGATCCCCCAACGACGTGTTTCGCGCCTCAGTCCACGGTCTGGTTCTCCTACCGCGCCGGAACATCTCGGCGTGTGCTGGCGTCAACCATCGGCAGCCAATACGACACGACCCTGGCGGTCTTCACCGGGCGACGCGGCGCTCTTACGCAGGTCGTGTGCAATGACGATGCCGCGGCCTCGGTCAGCTCGGTGGTTCGTTTTGACGCAGTAGCCGGGAGGACATACCACTTCATGCTCGGTACGTGCTGTGGAGGCGGCACCGGCGGTGGGCAACTGGTGTTCAACCTCCGACGGCCTGGCCCTCCGGCATCTGTCGACGTGAACGTGCTCGGCGGCGCAGCCGACCACATCACCGGACTGGCGACCATCCGGGGAGTCCTCACGTGCACCAACGGGCTCAACAGCGATGCATTCCTCGCGCTGACCGTTCGGCAGGTGGTCGACGGATTCGCGGCTCGGGGTTCCGACAGCACAGCCGGCCGGTGTGACGGCACGGCACATTCGTGGGCGATCGTCGTCGAAAGCGTGACAGACCGCGCGTTCGTGCCCGGATTGGCGTCCGTAACCGCAAACGCGACGTCGTGTGATGACCTTGCGTGCGCAGAGGAGGAGCAGGTGAAACGGATATCGCTGAGGCGGAGGTGATGGGCATCTGACGTCGACCTGACGGAGTGCCCCGGTCCCACGTCAGGCTCCCGCGTGAACCTCGGCCGGGGCGCTCGCCGCCCTCACCGGTGGCGGCGACCAGAGCCATGCGCGACAATCGCCACAATGGTCGACCGCAGGCGCGATTCAGCCGAACAGCATCCGATCAACCGGGTGCTGGTTGCGACCGATCGGTCTCCGACGGCAGATCACGCCGTCGAATGGGCCGCTGACATGGCTCGAAATGCCGGCGCGGAGCTCGTGCTGGTGCACGTGCTCGGCCAGGCCGGAGGCGACGACGAGCGCGTGCGCGCCGCCACGGCACTGCTCGAGCAGGAGGCGCGCGAGCGGGCCGGCGAGTCCGGGCGGTCGATCGTCGTCGTCGATGACGATCCGGCTGCCGCCATCACACGGACAGCGGCCGCGGTCGCCGCCGACGTTCTGGTGATGGGCAACGTCGGGATGCAGGGCCGCAAGGAGTTCCTCCTCGGCAACATCCCAAACCGCGTGTCGCACAGCGCGCCGTGCACCGTCGTCATCGTGAAGACCGCAGGTTCGGATGGCGCGGTCGCAGGTGCCGCTGCGAACGGCGACTCGCTCTCGGACGAGGAGCTGCTTCGCCGCGCTGTGGAGCTCACGGTCACGCTCACCCGTCACCTCGCCCGCACACGCCGAAACACCCAGCGCGGCAGGCAGTCGCCGCAGGACGACGCAGAGGAGCTGCGCCTGCTGCTGGAAGAGCTCGGACCGACGTTCACGAAGCTCGGACAGATGCTCTCGACGCGGCCCGACCTGCTGTCGCCGGTCATGATCGCCGAGCTCTCCAAGCTGCAGGACCAGGTGCCGCCGCTCTCCGAGGGCGAGGTGGTGGCGGCGATGGACGAGGCGCTCGGCGTGCCGTGGGAGGACGTGTTCTCCAGCATCGACACCGAGCCGCTTGCCGCGGGAACGATCGGGCAGGTCCACCGAGCGACCCTCGAGACCGGAGAACGTGTCGTCGTCAAGGTGCAGCGCCCTTCGGCGGGGCCGCTGATCGTGAAGGACCTCGCACTGCTCAACCAGTTCGCCGAGGCCGTTCGCGACCGGCCCGCGATCCGTGACCTGATCGACCTGCCGCTGGTCTCGGCGAACCTCTCCGGCGCGCTGCTGCGGGAGCTCGACTTCCGCCTGGAGGCGGCGAACATCGAACGGATGCGGGCGGCGCTCGCGCCGTACTCACAGCTCGCGGTTCCACGCCTGTACCCCGAGCTCTCCTCCGCCCACCTGCTTGTCATGGAGGAGGTGCAGGGCGTCCCCATCAGCGAGGTGCCGGAGGGGCGGGCGAAGCGTGAGGCAGGCCGTCAGCTGCTGGAGTCGTTCTACAGCCAGGTGATGAGCGACGGCTTCTTCCATGCCGACCCGCATCCCGGAAACCTGCTGTGGTGGAACGACAGCGTCTACTTCCTCGACCTCGGCATGGTCGGGGAGCTCGACGCGGACGTACGCGATCTCGTGCTCCTGCTGGTGCTCGCATTCTGGCGCAACGATGCCGCCTTCGTTGCCGAGGCCATGCTCGTGCTGGCGGGGGAGGGCTCGCGCACCGATGTCGACCTCGAGGCGCTCGAGCGCGACTTCGCATCGTTCCTGGACGAGTTTCGCGGACTGGCGCTGCAGGACATCCAGCTGGGGGCGATGCTGCAGGGG
This sequence comes from Gaiellales bacterium, assembly GCA_033856675.1. Classification (GTDB taxonomy): domain Bacteria; phylum Actinomycetota; class Thermoleophilia; order Gaiellales; family JAICJC01; genus JAICYJ01. Next base: position 24,490 of record JAWVEN010000058.1, read on the forward strand.
CTCGGCCGGATCGGCGCCCGCCACGGCGTGCGGATGCCGGCATCCCTGACGCTGATCGGCAAGGCGTTCGCCCAGGTGCAGCTTGCAACTGCGCAACTCGACCCGGAGCTGGAGCCGTTCTCGGTGGTGGGGCCGTACCTGACTCGACGCGTGCTGACCGAGGTGCACGAGCACCTCGATCCGGCCACGTTCGCCTACGAGGCGCAGAAGCTTCGACACCGGCTGACACGGCTACTCGATGCGCTGGAGCGCGCGGCAGGCGCACGCCCAGGGGCGAATCTCCAGATCGAGTTTCGTCCCAGTGCGTCGATGGAGCAGACACTCGACCGCGCCGTGCGCCGCCTCTCCGTTGCACTGGTCGGCGGCAGTGTCATCGTGGCGTGGGTCGTGTCCCACGGGCTGCGCCGGAGAGACCGCTGAGGGCGGATTCAGCGCCGGCGACGGCGTCGCAGCCGCAATGCGCTGTCCACACCGAGCGCCGCGGCCCGCAGGAGCGCCGACAGGGCACCGCCACGCAGGGACGGCCAGGGCGGGCGTCTCATGCCCCCGCCCCCGGCCGGATCCGCCACAGCGGGAACGTCTCGCCCTCGAAGCCCCGCAGCTCGGCCGTGAAGGGCTCACACTCGAACTCGCCGGCCGCGACAGCCGCCTGGATCTCGGGGTCCGCATGCACTGTGCCCGACACCACCACGTCGGTGCCGGTCGACAGGCCGACCAGGCGGGCCGTCGCGTTCACAGTCGACCCGAAGTAGTCGAGCCGGTCGTTCTGGCCGATCGCGATGCAATGTCCATGATGGATCCCGACCTTCAGCACCAGGGGCACGGTCTCGGGCAGTGCCTCCGCCAGCGAGCGCTGGGCTTCGACCGCCGCCCGCACCGCAGCGACCGGCCGCGGGAACACCGCCATCACAGCATCCCCCATCGTCTTCACCACCGCTCCCCCCTGCTCGGCCACCATCTCGCGCAGAACGCCGATGTGCTCGATCACGCGACCAAAGGCGGGCGCGTCCCCGATCTCCCTGTAGAAGCGCGTCGAGCCGCGCAGGTCGGTGAAGAGCACCGTCAGGCTGCCGACGGAGATCGGCTCGCCGGGCCGCAGCGCCTCGCGTGAGAACAGGTCACGAAAGAGCTGCAGAACCGTGACGTGGGCGGCGGTGGCCGCCTGGTCGCTCCACGCCGTCCGCTCCAGCACGACGAGGCGCTGCTCGGATGTCTCGTTGGTCACGCTCAGCGAGGTGCTCGGTGTCAGCTGCAGCTCCACGTCCGGCCACCCTTCGTCCCGCAGGGCCAGCGTGGCGCTGGTGGAGCCGCTCCCGTCGACCCGGACGGCGCAGATTCCGGCGACCCGTGCAGCACGCAGACGATGCGCGCCACGTTCCAGCTCCACCGACATCACGCGCATCTCACCCGGCGCAAGCAGCTGCTGGGCGACGATGTGCGGTGTCACCCGGGGGCCGCCCACGCAGAACACGCGCGCCTCGACCGGACGCACCGACGGATTCGGCCGGAACGTGATCTCCACCGAGCGGTCGAAGCTGACGGTGAAGTCGATCCCGCAGCTCTCGCAATGCACCTCGCGAGAGATGTCCGCAAGGTGGTCGAAGCGTTGCTCTGCGCCGCGACAGAGTGGGCAGAGCAGCTCCCAGCGCAGGTCGAGCAGGCCCACCTCGGTGGCATGGAGGCAGAGCTCGAGCACGTCCGGACGAGCTTCGCCCCAGGCGTCCGCCAGCGCGTATGGTCGGATCCGGTCGAGCTCGAGGTCGTTGCCATGCGCGATCAGCTCCGCCAGCCGGTCCGCCAGGGCCGGGGAGCTGCTGCCCGCCAGCGCCTCACGGCTCCGGTCAAGGCGATCGCGCCCACCTGCGGGCAGCCGATGAGACTGATCCGGCGGCTCCTTTCCCGCCGCCAGCTCGCCGTAGCGTTCGAACGCCTGACCGAACCTGCGCCGGCTGAGGACGCCGATCTGGAGCGCGACCAACGGCGTCCAGAGCCGGCGCCTCGGGAGAGCCCAGACCTCGTACGCCAGTCGCGTGCCGCCATCATCGCGATGCTCGAGCTCGGCCGCGACCTGCATCTCTGCCAACGGGCCCCGCACGTAGCGCCGCACCACACCGAAGCGCCGGGGGTAGGCCCACTCGAACGGCTCTTCCTCCCACTCGACGGCCACACCGAATCGCCGAAGCCTCAGCCGCCGGCTGCCGGGAGATCGCTGAGTGTCCGCCGACCGGAGCACGTCGACCGACGGCACGCCCGTGTCGCGATTGAACCGGTTGGTGTCGGCGGCGAACGGCCACACCGCCTCGGGGCTCGACGCGAGGTTCCAGTCCCATCGGTAGTGCAGTTCGTTCGCGGGCACTTCGGCACCGATCATGGGCCGCGCGGTGGCCGCCCGTCAAGCCTCGCCACCGCTGCCTCAACGAGACCTCAATACCTGCCCCGGCCCGGCCGAGGATAAAGGGAAGGTGTCGACTCTCGAGTTTCTCCAGGCGGTCGCCGTACCGGTCAGGCGGACGGTTGCCCGTCCACACGCCCGGCGCGCCGCTGCGGTGACGGCGGCAACGCTGTGGTTGGTCGCTCTCAGTTTCGCCGGCATGCTGCTCGGGCTCCGTGCCTTTGGCACCGCGGATTACCAGCTCGGACCGGCCGAAGTCCGCGTCAGTACGAGCCTCTCGACCCGCGGGGCCGTCGATGCGTACATCCCGATCGTCGACTGGGGCATTCGCGCACACCCCTTCTCGGCGCCGATCACGCTCACCGCAGAGCTGGTCTCGGTCGACCGAGGCGCCGCCCTCGGCGCAATCCGCCGGCCGGGAGGCGCCACGGCGGGTGCCGAGCAGGATGCACCCGCGGTGGCACGCGCGGCACTTCATCGGGCCGCGCTCGTCGCCCTCGCAGGCGGACTGGCCGGCGGCCTTGCCGGCGGCCTTCTCCTCTGCGCGATCAGGCCGAACCGGCGGATCATCGTCGCCGGCGGCGTGTTCGGATGGATCCTTGCATCGCTGATCGTCGGGGTGTGCGCACTGATGCTGCGCGCGCCCGACTACGCCGCCTTCCGGGAGCCGACGTTCTACGCGCACGGCGGCGAGCTGCCCAAGCTCCTTGCCCTGACCGATGAGTTCTCCAGTGCCAGCGCCGCGTACGAATCGAGCTACCAGCAGGCTCTCGCAGGGCTCGACACGCTGATCGGCGCAGCCGCCGGCGAGCGCCGCGACACGAGCGAGCGGTCATTCCTGGTCGGCTCGGACATCCACGCCAACTGGCTGACGCTGTCGGCGTTCGAGCGCTACGCCGATGATGGGCCGGTGTTCCTGGTCGGCGACTACGCGCAGCAGGGAACGCCGATGGAGGCCGCCATCGCCGAGCGGGCCGCCGGGCTCGGACGCCCCACGGTCGTCGTCTCCGGCAATCACGACACGCCGCTCGTCATGCGACGCTTCGCCCGGGCCGGTGCGATTGTGCTGACCAGGGACGGCAGGCTGCGACCGGACGGCCGTGCACGCGGCCCGGCGGTGGTGGAGATCGCCGGCACGCTCGTAGCGGGCTATGACGATCCGCTCGAACGCAGTGCCGGGGCCTTCGGGCACACGCTCGACTTCACAGCGCCGGAGCTCGCTCTGGAGCAGCAGGCGATCACCTCCTGGTTCGACGGCCTGTCACCACGGCCGGCCATCGTGATGGTGCACGACTTCCGTTTCGCCGAGGCGCTTGCGGTCCACGCCGCGGCCCAGGGAGGCAAACCGCTCCTCATCCTGACCGGGCACGATCATCGCCAGCACGTCGACCGCACCGGGAACGTGGTCGTCGCCGACGGGGGCACGCTTGGAGCGGGTGGCGTGTTCGAGGTCGGCAAGTCGGCCGCCGGGTTCGCGAAGGTGCACCTCGACGAGACCGGGTGGCCGCAGGCGGTCGACCTGATCAGTGCCGACCCGATCAGCGGGCATGCGAGCGCCAAGCGCGTGGCGCTCGTCAAACTCTCCGGCGACGACCTGGCGGCGGTGACGCCCGAGGCACCACGAGCTCCGATCCAGCGAAGCCGCATCGAATAGCGTGGCCAAACCGCATCTCCGAAAACCGCGCAGCAAACATCTGCGAGCGTTGCGCGTCAAAGGTCGTTGAGGCCATCGGTGCAAAGTCATGCAGGCAAGGCCTCCAATGGGGGCTCGGCGCGAAGTGCCGGGCGAAAGGAGATGGGACGTGCTTCGATACGCGACTGGTTGGCGAGGGTTCGTGGGGATCGTGGTTGCGGTGGCGTTCGCCGCCGGCTGCGGTGGCAGCTCGGGTAGTTCGGACACCAGCGGGACAGGAGGGACGCCCTCAGGCAGCTCCGACGCGTCGCTGATCGTGGGGACCACGGACACCGCCGTCCACTTCGATCCGGCGAATGCCTACGACCTGCATTCGTGGAACGTGATCTACAGCGTCTACGACATGTTGATGGTCATCCCGGCGGGCGGCAATGAGCCTCAGCCGTCGCTTGCCGAGTCCTGCGCCTGGGACGATCCGAAGACCTACAACTGCACGCTGCGAACTGGCGTGACGTTCAGCAACGGCGACCCGCTGACGTCGAAGGATGTCGCCTTCTCATTCGAGCGAAGCATCAAGATCAACGGCGACCAGGGCGTGTGCTTCCTGCTCGCGTCGCTTGCCGAATGCGGCACGTGGACCGGCAAGGAGATCACCACGCCCGACGACAGCACGGTCATCTTCCACCTGTCGGCTCCGGACGCCACATGGCCGTTCGTGCTCGCTACGGGCGCCGGGGCGATCGTGCCGTCCGGGGTCTACCCGGCGGATGCGCTGCAGCCGGACGATCAGGTGATCGGCTCCGGCGCGTACACGCTCGCCAAGTACCAGCCCGGCGTGCAGACGGTGCTCGAACGCAACGCGGACTACTGGGGCGACGCTCCGAAGAACGCACGGGTGCTGATCCAGTACTACAAGGACTCCCCCGCGCTCAAGCTCGCCATCCAGGGCGGTGACATCGACATCGCGTTCCGCAACCTGACCGCGACTGACATCGAGGCCCTGCGTGGCGAAAGCGGCATCAACGTCGTCGAGGGCAACGGCACGGAGATCCGCTACCTCGTGTTCAACACCAAGCTCGAGCCGGGCAACAACAAGGCCGTGCGCCGTGCGGTGGCCTACACCGTCGATCGCCAGTCGATCGTCGACAACGTCTACAACGGCACCGTCCAGCCGCTCTACTCGATGATCCCGCAGGGACTGGTCGGCGCGACGGAGGCCTACAAGGACGAATACGGGGACGCCCCGGACGTCGAGGCAGCCAAGAAGGAGCTCTCCGACGCGGGCGTGCAGACGCCGGTGTCGATCGAGCTGTGGTGGACCCCGAGCCACTATGGCGACGGCTCCGCGGATGAGTACACCGAGATCAAGCGTCAGCTCGAAGAGAGCGGCCTGTTCAAGGTGACGCTGAAGTCCGAGGAGTGGGAGCAGTACACGGAGGACAAGGCCAAGGACGTCTTCCCGGCGTTCCAGCTCGGCTGGTTCCCCGACTTCCCGGATGCCGACAACTACAGCTCGCCGTTCTATCCCAAGGGCGGATTCTGGAACGGCCACTACGACAATCCGGCGATCAACACGGCCATCGCCGAGGAGAAGGCGGCGACGGACGTGGCGGCACGCGAGGCCGCCTTCGCCACGATCCAGGAGCTCGCCGCGAAGGACGCTCCCACCGTCCCGGTCTGGCAGGGCAAGCAGATCGCGGTGGTCAAGGACGGTGTGACCGGCGTCGAGGAGACCTTCGACGTCGCCTACATCTTCCGGTACTGGCTGATCAGCAAGGGGTAGCAAGAACGACAGGGTGGGGGTGCGAGCGCGCGCCCTCACCCTGACCCCTCGCAATGGCGCACCAGACAACGTCACTCCGCACCTACGCGTTGACCCGCCTGGCGCTGGTCATCCCGATGGTGCTGATCCTCCTGTCGCTCGTGTTCTTCATGATGCGCGTTGCGCCCGGCGACCCGGTCAGTGCCGCGCTGGGAGGCCGGCTATCGCCTGAGGAGCTGGAGAAGCGGCGCGCAGCCGGCGGCTATGACAAGCCCATCAGCACCCAGTACCTCGAGTATCTCGGCGACGTGGCCCGCCTCGACTTCGGCCACACCCTGACCGACAACCGGCCCGTGACGAATGTGATCGTCGAGAACGGCACGGCGACGCTGGAGCTGACGTTCTGGGCGATGGTCGTCGCACTCACGGTGGGCGTGACGCTCGGCCTGGTGGCGGGCCGGTTTCGCGACTCCGCGACCGACATCGGCATCCGGCTGTTCGGCATCACGATCTACGCCGTGCCCCCGTTTTTTCTCGGCTTTCTCTCGCAGCTCCTGTTCGGCCAGTACCTCGGCTGGCTGCCGACATCCGGCCGGGCCAGCCCGGAAACGCAGTTCCTGCTGCCGATCCACACCCACCTGTACCTCGTCGACGCCGTCATCGTCGGCGACTGGTCGATCTTCAAGGACGTGGTGCTGCACCTGATCCTGCCGGCCGTCACTCTCGGCCTGATCATCAGCGGCGTCCTGATCCGGCTCGTGCGCGTGAACGTGCTGCAGACGCTGCGAGCCGACTACATCGAGGCGGCCCGCGCGCGCGGTGTCAGCGAGCGCTCGGTGGTCTACCGGCACGCCTTCAAGAACGCACTGGTGCCGGTGATCACGGTGCTCGGGCTGCAGGTGGCGTTGCTCATGTCGGGGGCGGTGCTGACCGAGACGACGTTCAACTGGCCGGGCATCGGGTTCGAGCTCGTCCGGTATCTCAACAATCGTGACTACATCGCGGTGCAGGGGATCATCACGGTCTTTGCACTCGTGGTCGTGGTCGTCAGCGTCCTGATCGACTTCGTGAACGCCTGGATCGATCCGCGGGTGCGATACTGATGCGGACCGCCGAGCGAGCCTCGACGCTGAGACGACTGGCCGGGCCGATCCGCGACGCCCGCGGGGCCCCGCGCTGGATCGTCTGGTCTGGGCTGGTCATCACTCTGCTCTTCGTCTTCATGGCGCTGGCCGCCCCATGGATCGCCCCCTACGACTTCGACCAGTACCGGGACAGCTCGGGACAACGCTTCCCGAAGCAGGGAGATCCCAGCTCGGAGCACTGGTTCGGCACGAACGTGCAGTCGACCGACGTCCTCTCCCGGGTCATCTATGGGGCCCGGACGGAACTCAAGGTGGTCGTGCTGGCGGTCGTGTTCGCGCTTGCCATCGGGCTTCCGCTGGGGCTGATATCGGGCTACTTCAGCGGCCGTTTCGACCGTGTCCTCGTGCTGATCATGGATGCGTTGTTCGCCTTCCCCTACCTGCTGCTCGCAATCGTGATCGCCTTCCTGCTCGCCGACCGGTTCGGGCGCGGGGTGACCACCGCGGCGGTTGCCATTTCGGTCGTCTACATCCCCCAGTACTTCCGCGTGGTGCGAAACCACGTCATCAGCGTGCGGGAGGAGCCGTACGTCGAGGCGGCCCGTGCGCTGGGCGCGCCGCCGCGAACGGTGATCGGGCGCTACGTGTTCCAGAACGTCGTCCAGAGCGTCCCGGTGATCGCCACGCTGAACGCCGCCGACGCGATCCTGACACTCGCCGCCTTGGGGTTCCTGGGCTACGGGATCCAGCCCACCGAAGCCGCCGAGTGGGGATATGACAGTGCGCGGGCGCTTTCCGACGCCGGCGCCGGCATCTGGTGGACGGGGCTCTTCCCCGGGATGGCGATCGTGCTGCTGGTGACCGGGCTGACCCTGCTGGGCGAGGGCCTGAACGACGTGATCAACCCGGTCCTTCGCCGCCGCAAGATGGAGGCCGTCTCGCTTCCGGCGACCGCCGAGCGCGCCGACCAGCCGGGGCCGGTGAGCTGATGTCCGCAACCGAGACCGTCCTCGAGCTGCGCAACCTCCGCGTCTGGTACGGCAGCGCCCGCGGGCCGGTGCGGGCCGTCGACGGCGTGTCGCTCGAGATCGCCAAGGGCGAGGTGCTCGGGCTGGTGGGAGAATCGGGCTGCGGCAAGTCCACGCTTGGCCGAGGCGTCATGCGGCTGCTGCCCGAAGGCGCCAAGATGGATGGCTCGGTGCAGTTCATGGGCGAGGATCTGGTCAAGCTGTCGAACCGGCAGTTCCGCCGCATCCGGGGACGCGAGATCGGGCTCATCTTCCAGGAGCCGATGACGCGGCTGAACCCGTTGATGCGGATCGAGGATCACTTCGCCGAGACGCTGAAGACCCACGAGCCCGGGCTCCACAAGCGGGAGGTGCGCCGCCGTTCGCTCGAGGCGCTGGGCGGGATGGGCATACCGCCGACGCGGTTCCGCAGCTATCCCCACGAGTTCTCCGGAGGCATGCGGCAGCGCATCATGATCGCGCTCGCGCTCGTGCTGCACCCGCGCCTCGTGATCGCAGACGAGCCGACGACCGCGCTCGACGTGCTGGTTGAGGCCCAGATCCTCTCCATCCTGGCCGACCTCAAGCGCAACTTCGACACATCGCTGCTGCTGATCACCCACAACCTCGGGATCGTGGCTGAGGCGTGCGACCGTGTCGCCGTGATGTACGCCGGCCAGATCGCCGAGATCGGGGACGCCCGGAGCGTGTTCACGGAGCCCGCGCACCCCTACACGCGGGAGCTCCTCGCATCGGTCATCTCGCTCCGAACGACTCGGCTGCACTACATCCCGGGCGCGCCGCCGAGTCTGATCGAGCCGCCGCCGGCATGCCGGTTCCACCCCCGCTGCCCCGATGCCATGCGCGTCTGCGCCCAGAAGGACCCCATCCAGGTGCAGACCCCGACCGGCCAGCGGGTGCGCTGCTGGCTGCACGGTCCGGCCGACGAGATCCCGGCAGGTGGGACAGAGCCGCTCGAGCGCGACCGGATCGCGCTCGCGGAGGAGGCGTGATGGTCGAGCGCCCGTTGCTGGAGGTCGAGAACCTGGAGGTCCACTTTCCGCTGCGGGCGTCGTTCGGAGCCCGCCTTCTGGGCCGCAACACCGGCGCCGTCCAGGCGGTCGACGGTGTCTCATTCGAGCTTCGCAAGGGCGAGGTACTGGGAGTCGTGGGCGAGTCCGGCAGCGGCAAGACCACGCTTGGCCGTGCACTGTTGCGGCTGGTCGAGCCCACGGGAGGAGCGATCAGGCTCGAGGGAACCGACGTCGCAGCGCTCGGCGAACGCCAGGTACGAGCGCTTCGCCGCCGGATGCAGATGGTGTTCCAGGACCCGCACGCGTCGCTCAACCCGGCCATGACGATCGAGACCGCCGTGGGGCATCCGCTCATCATCCACAAGCTCGCGCGGGGCCGCGCCGACGTCCGCCGGCGGGTGTCCGCTGCGCTCGAACGGGTCGGGCTGACGCCGCCCGAGCAGTACCTCGGCAAGTACCCGAGCGACCTGTCCGGCGGTCAGAAGCAGCGAGCCGTGCTGGCGCGCGCGGTGATCCTCGAGCCCACCCTGCTGATCGCCGACGAGCCGGTCTCGATGCTCGACATGAGCGTGAGGGCAAAGATCCTCGAGCTGATGCTGGCGTTGCGGAACGACCTCGACCTGACATACCTCTACATCACGCACGACCTGGCAACGGCGAAGTTCTTCTGCGACAGGGTCGCCATCATGTATCTGGGCCGGATCGTCGAGCTGGGCCCGACGAGCGAGATCTTTGCCAACCCGCGGCACCCCTACACCGTGTCGCTGCTGAAGGCGATACCCGACCCCGACCCGAGTCGCGGCGTTCCGCGCGACCTGCCGCGCGGCGAGGTGCCGGATGCGGCCAGCCCACCGCTCGGCTGCCGGTTCCACCCCCGCTGTCCCCGGGCCTTCGAGGTATGCGGCTGGGAGGCACGCGATCTGCGGGACCTGCTGGAACGCCGGTGGGCTCAGGCGGGCGAGGATCGCTTCGAAGCTGAGCGCAGGCTGATCGGCGATCTGAGCCAGCTCGACGAACCGCAAACCGACGTCGCGATCCGCCCCGGCGGTGGTCACACGGCCGCCGAGCTCGCCGAGATGCTGGCTGCGATGCGCACGGAGCAGCAGGACGAGCCGCTCTGGCGCGGCGTGCAGTCGATGGAGCCCGCCGGCGACCAGGTGCGGATCCGCTTCCACGAGCCGCTCGACCCGGCCCTTCGCCGCGACGGCCCCGTCGATGTCGCGTGCCATCTGTACGACCCGGACGCGCTCAAGCGGGCGGGCCGGGAAGCTGCCGCGGAGGGGCATCATCGGCCGCCGGCGGCGCCCCTCCCACCGGCCTGACAATGTAACCGGCCACACAAGGGGGTTGATGTCCGGCCGTAAGTGGTCGATAACGGACGGGCCCCCGCCCTCGATCCCGTCCAGGAACAGGGGCGGGGGCGTTTGCCTCATCAGCGCGGACAACGGCGGCACGGTTGAGGGTGGTATGAATCGCGGCCGTGACGTCAGCTCTGATTCCACGTGCGGAGTACGCCGCGCTCGAACATTGCGTGTACCTCAATCAGGCCTCCCTCGGCCTGATTCCGCGCCGCTCGACCGAAGCGATGGTCGGCTTCCTCGTCGGTGTCGCTCAACACGGCAACGTCCGGCTGTCGGACGCCGCCGAGGAACAGGTTCTCGACGACCTGCGCCAGGCGGCGGCCGTGTTGTTCGATGCGCCGGTGCGGTCGGTGGCGGTCGTGGGCGGCGCGAGTGAAGCGCTCGGTCAGCTCGGGCTCCTGACAGCCAAGGCCGGCGGCGAGGTGGTGCTCGTGGAGTCCGAGTTCCCCAGCGTCACGTATCCCTGGCTGGGCGCGCGCGAGCGGCTTGGCATGGCGGTCAAGTGGGTCGTGGACGACCCGGCGCGAGATCTCACCACAACGCTGATCGAGGGCATTCACGACGGCACCACCGTCGTGTGCTTCAGTGCGGTTCAGTACGCTACGGGCTCACTCGTCGACGTCGGCGAGGTCGTCCGGCATGCCCATGAGGTCGGCGCGCGCGTCATCGTCGACGTCACGCAGATGGCGGGAGCGATGTCCGTGAGCCTGCGTTCGTGGTTCGCCGACGCGCTCGTCTGCAGTGGCTACAAGTGGCTCTCCAGCCATGGCGGCGTCGCGCTGCTTGCCGTGACCGACGAGCTGCTGCAGAGCGTGCCGCACATCGTCGGCTGGAAAGGGACGGAGCAGCCCTTCGAGTTCGAGCCCACAACCCTCGCGCTCGCGTCAAGCGCCCGACGGTTCGAGCTGTCGACGATCGCCTACAGCTCCGCCGCCGGCCTGACGACGTCAATCGACCTGTTGATCGACATCGGCCTCCAGGCCATCGAACGCCATGCCGAGGCACTGGCACGTGAGCTCGTCGCCGCGACGGCACCCCACGGCTGGACGCCGTTCCGGGATCTCGACACGCCCGGTGCCAGCCACCACATCGTCTCGCTGCGCCACCCCATGCTCGCCGCAGCGACGGTCCAGCAACGCCTCGCCGACGAGCACCAGATCGTCGTCAGCTCGAGAGGCGACGGCATCCGCGTGTCCCTCCACGCCTACAACCACAGCGACGACGTCGCCGCGTTGGCCGGCGCCTTGGAGGACAGCAGCAAGAACGCAACGCCATGAGGCGCGTCATCGAGTTGTGCCTGCTGATCGCCGCGCCGGTCACGGTGATTGCCGCTTTTGCCTTCGGCAGCACGAGCGACGGTTTCGGAACGCTGCTGGTGTGGTTCCTCGTCGCGTGTGTCGCCGCCTTCTGGGGTGGCAGCGTGCCGGCTGATCGTGATGATCCGCCGGGCTAGGCAAGACGACAGCCCATGCACCTTCGCACCGAGCAACGGACGGCGGCTTCAAGAAACCGGAGCGGTGTCATCGTGTTTCCGGCTTCGTAGTTCGCACAGATTTTTCGGAGGAGGCCGAGTCAGAGTGCCGCGCGAGTCGGGGCGCGATCCCATCAAGCGATTCGGCCTGACTCCGAGCACGAAGTCCCGGGGGTGAGAGCCCACCCCATGAGCCACTCGCCCCCGGGCGCGGGCCTGGCTGCGTCCTCGGCGGTGCTCGCGCCACCGTCCTGCTCGGGTGGCGCTGGCAAGCTATGGGGCTCCGACAGAGCGTGGCTGACGCAGTCAGCCATCGGCCGGCTACCCGCGGCTCAGGGTGCCTTCCGGCGTGCCTCTTATCGCGTGGTTGACCTCGCAGGGGTGACAGGGCTCGGACCTGCGACCTACGGTTTTGGAGACCGCCACCCTTCCGCTCCACCACCCGCTTTGCGACCGGTGCGCGCCGCCCATCGCCCCCAGATTTTCCGACGTCGGAAAATCTGCGGCGTGAAACTTTCGGTACGTACCGAAAATCTCACGACATGAGAGTTTGCCGACGCCAGCAAAGTCAGAGCTGCCGGACGCGTGCCGCCGAATCAGCACGGAGCCGGCCGCACGTGGAGCGCACCCAAGGGTGGACCGATCGTGTGGTGCCACCCAGTGCGCATCGCGTGGCCGCGGTAGCACGCCGCGCCTAGTGTCTTAGACGCATACTCGTTTGAGCGAACGTCACGTGGCTGGCAGCTGGCGGTCCCCGTGGAAGACCGCTTCGACGTTGTTCCCGTCCGGGTCAATGACGAACGCTGCGTAATACCCGGCGTGGTAATGCGGGCGAAGACCCGGCGCGCCGTTGTCGCGGCCGCCGGCTTCGACAGCGGCGCGGTGGAACTTGTCGACGGTGGCTCGATCGGCTGCGGCGAAGGCCACATGAACGGGAGCGGCCGGGGGTTCCCCTTCCCCGATCCAGAAATCTCCACCGCCCTCGATGGCGAACCCAGGCCCCCGCGAGCTCTCCACTACCGTCACTCCGAACGGCTCGAGGGCCTGCTCGTAGAAGGTGCGGCTGCGTCTCACGTCACGTACCCGCAGGGCCAAGTGGTCGATGAGGGGAAGCGTCACGGACGGCGACACACCCTCTATCTTAGAGCGCGACCTCCGGGGACGCTGGCGCACACGGCCACGCCGTCGCTTGACACTCGGTAGCGTTGTCCCGATGTCGAGGATCTTAGTGACCGGCATGTCGGGAACGGGCAAGTCGTCGGCGCTCGCCGAACTTGGCCGACGCGGTTATCGCGTCGTAGACACCGATGATCCGGGCTGGCGCGAGTATCGCGAGTATGTTGAGTCCTCCGACGAGTTGCACCGCGGGGAGTGGCTCTGGGTCGAGGAAAGGGATCACCGGGCTACTGGACTCCGATGATGGTCGCTCGCTCTTCGTTCAAGGGTGCGTGAGGAACCAGTCGAAGTTCTACGACC
>JAWVEN010000059.1:0-139433 GCA_033856675.1 Gaiellales bacterium
GGTCGCCGCCGGCGACCGCGACCGCTTCTATACCGGGCGTCCATCTCCGGGGTATCGCGCCGAGCGTCTGTTCGTGACTGGTGAAACCGTTCGCCTTGACCTTGTCATCGTGTACCAGGGCTATTACTGCGATCTCGGTCGCTCTTTCGCCGTAGGAGGAGCGGACGCGGACGTGTCAGCCGCCGTGTCGCGCCTCCGCGAAGGTCTCACCGCCGCGATCAGTGCCGCCGTGCCGGGAGCCACGGCAGGTGATGTCGCCGCGGCTGGCGTGAAGGCCCTGGGCAGTGCTGAGCAAGCGTATCCGCCGCACTGGGGGCACGGTCTCGGTGTCGGATGGGAAGGTCCATGGCTGCTTCCCAACAGCGACGAGGAGCTCGCTCCCGGATACGTGCTCGCCGTGGAGGCGACGATTTCCGTCGGTTGTGTGACCGTGTCCGGGGAAGACGACATGCTCGTCGGCGATCCGCCGGAAGTACTGACAGACGCGAGGTGGACCCAATGATCGCGTTCGCCCGCAGCCTTGTCGCCACACCGTCGCAGTCCGGTGGAGAGCAAGACGCAGCCACCCTGTGTCGCGAGGAGCTCGAGAGGCGGGGGTTTGATGTCGAGACGGATGAGCTCGGGAACGTTGTGGGCATGCGCGGGCTTCGCGGGCCGCTGCTCTTGTTCGACGCCCACGTCGACACCGTGGCTCCGACGGATGCGTGGACCCGTGACCCCTTCGCGCCTGACATCGAGGACGGGCGCCTGTACGGCCTTGGCGCTACAGACATGAAGGGCCCAATCGCAGCGCTCGTCGAGGGGCTCGCACGCGCTAAGCCACCCGGTCGGATCGCGGTTTCGATCACGACCCTCGAGGAAACCGCCGAGGGTGCCACGCTTGCCGCGGTCTGCGACCGGCTGGCGCCCACCGGGGTGGTGATCGCCGAGCCCTCACGGCGCGCTGTGATGGTTGCGCAGAAGGGGCGGGCGGAGCTGACCGTCAACGTGCGCGGCCGCGGCGCGCATGCCGCATTCCCGGATCGCGGCAGAAGCGCCCTGCGAGACGCTGCCCGATTTGTGATCGCAATCGAAGAGCGGGCTCCCGCCACGGACCCCCAGCTGGGCCCTGCTGTGACCGTGGCAACGGAGGCGATCACCTCGCCGCTTCCTGGTATCTCCGTTGTCCCCAGCCACTGTCGTTTGCGGCTCGACCGACGCCTACTGCCGGACGAGCGCGAGGAGGACGTCCTAGCTGAGGTCCGCGACGTTCTCGCTCGCGCAGATGTTGAGGCCGATGTCCATATCACGTCCACCCCGGTGCGTACGTACACGGGAGCCACGATCGAGCATCGGCGATTCCTGCCGGCTTGGCGCGTCTCGGCCGAGCAGCCGCTGGCTCGTGCGGCGCTGCGTGCGGTCGGCGGCGGTCGAGATGCCTACCGCTTCTGCACCAACGGCAGCCTAACTGCGTCACGGGGGATTCCGACTGTCGGGTACGGCCCCGGTGACCCGGAGATGGCGCATCGACCCGACGAGTGGATCGCGATCAAGGAATTAGAGGCAGCCGCCGCCGGCTATACGGCGCTCGCCGAAATGACCGACTGGAGGGGGTGCGCATGACCGAGACCACCGTGGCACTGGCAGAGCGTTCGGCCGATGGATACGACCGCGAGCTCCTGCTCTCGATGTACCGCTCAATGGTGAAGATTCGCGAAGTCGAGCAGGCGCTCGTCCGCCTGTTCGCACAAGGCCGCATGCCGGGTTTCATCCACTCGTACATCGGCGAGGAGGCGACTGCCGTCGGTGTGTGCTCGGCGCTCCGACGGGACGACTACATCACCAGCACGCACCGTGGGCACGGGCACATTCTCGCGAAGGGCGGAGACCTCGACCGGTTCATGGCGGAAATCTACGGACGATCAACTGGCTACAGCGGTGGCAAGGGCGGATCCATGCATATCGCCGACCTTGACCTGGGGATCCTGGGAGCAAATGGCATCGTTGGGGGCGGCATCCCCATCGCGGCCGGCGCCGCATGCTCGGCCCGGATGGCGGGCAGCGATCGCGTCGCCGTGTCGTTCTTCGGGGACGGCGCTTCGGATATCGGGGTGTTCCATGAGTCGCTGAACCTCGCGGCCGTGTGGGATCTACCGGTCGTCTTTGTCTGTGAGAACAACGGGTACGCCGATTTCATCGCCACACATGAGCACCAGCGGGTGAAGAATATTTCCGATCGCGCGGCGGCCTACGGCATGCCGGGGGAATGGTTCGACGGTAACGACGTCCTGGCGGCTCACGAGGCGACGATCCGCGCGGTCGAGCGTGCCCGCGCCGGAGCTGGGCCCACCCTTCTTGAGGCGAAGACCTACCGTTGGCGGGGGCACTACGAGGGCGATCCGCAGCCTTACCGGACGAGTGATGAGGTGGAGAAGTGGCGCGAACGCGACCCCATCCCAGCCTTCGCCGGTTTCCTCGAACGCAATCAGATTCAGACGGCGGAGGAGGCCGGGACTGTTCGCGATGAGGAACTCGAGCGGCTCGAGCGGGCGATCAAGTTCGCTGAAGCGTCCCCCGAGCCGGAGCCGCGGGACGCCCTACGCGACACGTACACGGACATCGTCGAGAGGGGGTGGTGATTCGTGCCGGAAATGACCTACGCCGACGCAGTGGCCAAGGGCCTCAGTGACGCTATGCGGGAGAACGACAAGGTCTGGGTGCTCGGAGAGGACGTCAGCCATGGCGGCGCCTACGGGGCGACACAAGGCCTGAAGGATTTGTTTGGTGGCGATCGGGTGCGCGACACGCCGATTTCCGAGGCGGCCATAATCGGGTTCTCGGTCGGGTCAGCGATGACCGGCTGGCGGCCTGTCGCCGAACTCATGCACATGGACTTCAGTGCGTGCGCTATGGATCAGCTGGTGAACCAGCTCGCAAAGATGCGCTACATGATGGGTGGCAGTACGTCGCTACCCGCAACGGTGCGCTGCGGGGTGGGTGGATGGCTCAACGCCGCCGCGCAACACTCCCAGAGTCTCGAGGCCTGGTTCACGCACATACCGGGGCTGAAGGTGGCGGCCGCGGCAACACCAGCGGACGTTCGGGCGGTGCTTCTAGCGGCGATCCGCGACGACGACCCGGTCATCGTGCTGGAATCACTATCGCTGTATCCGGAGAAGGGCGAGGTATCCGACGACCCGGTTGCTGCGCCGCTCGGTATCGCGGATGTCAAGCGGCCAGGTGACGACCTCACCATCCTGACGTGGGGCGGCACTGTCCCGCGTGTTCTACGAGCCGCGGAGACCGCTGCCGCACACGCAGTGTCGGCCGAGGTTATTGACTTGCTCTGGCTCCATCCGTTGGATCGTGAGGCCATCGTCCGATCGATCGAGAAGACACACCGTGTGCTGATTGTGCACCAGGCCTGCGAGCGCGCCGGCTTCGGAGCTGAGATCGCCGCCTTCATCGCCGCCGAGGCGTTCGACTTGTTGGACGCTCCCATCCGGCGCGTTGCCGGCCTAAACGTGCCCGTGCCGTTCGCACCAGCGCTCGAGAACTACGTCCTGCCCGGCGAAGAGCGGATCGCCCGTGCCATCTTCGAGGTCGCTGCGTGAGCGGCCATGGCTTGCTCAACGGTCGAGTCTGTGCCGTCACAGGCGGCGCGCGTGGCATCGGCAGGGCGGTGTGCGAGCGATACGCGGAGGAGGGGGCGGCGGTCGCCGTATGCGACATCAACGACGACGAAGGTATGCGTGTGAGAGACGCGCTTCGTGCATCGGGCGCACGCTCCGCGTACGTGCATATGGATGTGACGGACGCGCCCTCTGTGGAGGCTGGCGCGACTGCAGTCGAAGCAGCCCTCGGGTCGGTTGACGTACTCGTTGCCAACGCCGGCATTCTCAAGCAGGACCGGGTTCTCGACATGCCCGACGAAGCCTGGCAGCAGACCCTGGACGTCAACCTGACCGGCGTTTTCAACTGCGCACGATCGTTTGGCCGTCGTATGGCCGAGCGCGGCAAAGGCGGCCGGATCCTGATCGCCTCATCCATGGCGGGCATCGTCGGAGGCGCGTTCTACGGCGCATACGCGGCTAGCAAGTTTGGCGTCATCGGACTCGCGCAGAGCATGGCGGTCGAGCTTGCGGGGGACGGTGTGCTGGTGAACTGCGTCTGCCCGGGTGCCATCCAAACGGAGATGATCGAGCAGGTCATCCACGAGCAGGCCGCCGCGACTGGACGAACCGCGGACGACGTGCGAAACGAGAACCTCGCGCCGATCGCCATGGGGCGATTTGGCGAGCCAACTGAGGTGGCCGACATCTATGTGTGGCTCGCGTCCGACCTCGCACGGTACGTAACCGGACAGCGGGTCGTCGTCGACGGCGGGATGCTGATCACATAACTGCCGCGTCGGGCGGCCAAAGTACGGAGGAGACGAGCCATGGCCGAGCTGATCGTGCTTCCAAAGCTGGGGCTAACAATGGAGGACGGCAAGGTCAGCGCCTGGCTCGCGGGCGAAGGCGACGAGGTGCGGGCGGGCCAAGCCGTCGTCGAGGTCGAGACGTACAAGGCAACTGTCGAGGTCGAGTCGCCAATCGACGGTGTCCTCCTGGCTGCGCTTCCGCCTGGAACAGTTGCTCCAGCGGGCGCGACAATCGGTGTCGTGGGGGCTCCTGGCGAGGATGCCGCCGGCCTCCTGTGGGAGGGCGACGGCAATGGAACGAGGGTCGCCGTCAGAACGCCACCGCCAGACCTGCCAACACCATCGCAGCAGCGCGTGATCGCATCGCCGGTCGCGCGCAAGCGCGCCGTCGAACTCGGGATTGACCTGGGAACCGTCCACGGAACGGGCCCCGGGGGTCGCATTCAGCTCTCCGATCTAGAGGTGGCCACGGAGCGCGTCGGATCGCCGGTCGCCTCCCCCGACCAATCTGCCCCAACAACGGCCGGGGGTGCATCGCCGGGGTCTGCTCTCAACCGTACCGATCCCACCTCACGAGAGCTGCCGATGACGCCGATGCGTCGGGCGATCGCGGCCAGCATGTCTGCAAGCGCCGCGATTCCGCAGTTCACGGCTGACGCCGAAGTCGATTGCTCTGTCCTGATGCACCTTCAGGAAGCCCTCCGCGGCGTCGGTGTTTCGCTATCGATCTCAGATGTCCTCACTGCTGCCGTCGCCCGGTCTCTCAGCGCTCACCCCGCTCTCACGCGCGTCTTCACCGACACTGGCCTCATTCGCCATGAGGAAATTTCGATCGGCATCGCCGTCGCGATTGACGACGGCCTGCTTGTGCCAGTGATCCACGACGCGGGGTCTCGGAGCCTCGCGGGAATTGCGGCGGAGCGCCGCCGACTAACCAAGGCGGCCCACGCTGGACGGCTGTCGGAGCGCGACATGACGGGAGGGGTGTTCACGATCTCGAACCTCGGGCCGCTTGGCCTTCGCCGCTTTCGGGCGCTGGTACACCCGGGCGAGGCGGCCATCCTGGCCGTCGGCGCGGTCACCGATCGGCCGTTTGCGGTGGAGGGCGCGCTCGTTGTGCGTCCAGGCCTTAGCCTGTCAATCTCGTGTGATCATCGATCCGTTGACGGGGCGCACGCCGCGCGCTTTATGGGGTACCTTGTCGAGGCGATCGAGCAGCCGTCGTGGCTTGGTGACGCGTTGATCGACGCGCCGCAGTCATGAGGCCGGATCGGTCGGGCGGGGATCCCGCGGCCGCCACTATGCCGGCCACGGCGGGGTGAACGAGTTCGATTATGTCGTTGTCGGCGGTGGCACCGCCGGTGCGATCATTGCCGCTCGCCTGGCCGAGGGCGGAGCAGGAACCGTGTGCCTTCTCGAGGCTGGGCCACCGGACGAGGGTGACGCGGCGTTGCTCGAGCTTCGCAACTGGCCGGTACTGCTCCATTCCCACTATGACGCGGACTACGCGATCGAGCCGCAACAGCGCGGCAACTCCGACATCCGTCACAGTCGGGCCGTCGTACTCGGGGGCTGCAGCTCGCACAACTCCGCGATCGCGTTCCGCGCGTGGGACGCAGACCACGCATATTGGGAAGAACACGGTGCGGTCGGGTGGGGACCCGCTGCCTGCCGCCCGTTGTATGAGCGCGTGCTTGATCGGCTCCACATTGAGCCGGCTCCGCCGGTGAACGCATGCGCCGCAGCATTTGTTGAAGCCGCGCAGCAAGCCGGTCACCATCTGGTCGACTTCACAGCCGCCGTTCCGCGGGAGGGCGTCGGCTGGGTGCAGCTGCATCGAAGCGGCAAGCACCGGACGTCGAGCTCAACCGCATACTTGCACCCGCTCGACCGCCTACCCGCGGGCCTCGACGTACGCACCGAGACGCGCGTGCATCGCGTTCTGCTCGACGGTGGAGTCGCCGTCGGGGTGGAAACCGAAACGGGCGTAGTTCGCGCTCGTGCCGAGACGATTGTCTGCTGCGGTGCCTTCGACTCGCCGAAGCTGCTCCTCCTCTCCGGAATCGGCCCAGGACAACACCTTCAGGACGTCGGCGTTGCCGTCAATGTCGACATTCCAGCAGTTGGCGAGCATCTGTCCGACCATCCTGAGGGCGTTGTGGCCTTCGAGTCGTCGCTCCCCGTACCCGATGAGTCAACCCAGTTCCTCGAGGCGGTCCTCATCGCCCGAGCGTCACCGGCAGCAACGGGGCCCGAACTAATGGTGTGGTTCTTCACAGCGCCGTTCGACGAGGTCACGTTGCGCGCAGGTGATGACAGGCGCGGTCGGAGGTTCTGCATCGCTCCGGACGTTCTGTACCCGCGCAGTGAAGGTTTCGTCCGGCTTCGGTCACCCCACCCGGCAGAACCGCCAGTCATTGATCCACGGTACTTCAGCGACAGCGAGTGCTACGACGAGCAGACTATGCTGGCCGGGATACGGATTGCACGCCAGATTGCGAAGCAGCCCGCACTCCGCCGCTGGACGGAGCGGGAGGCGTCGCCCGGAGGCGACGTAGACGTCGATGAAGCCCTCAGTGAGTATGTCAGGCGAACGCATTACACCGCCTTTCATCCTGTCGGAACGTGCCGGATGGGGCCTTCAGCGGCGCGGAGCTCTGTGGTGGACGCTGACCTCCGCGTCCATGGCGTCCGCCGGCTGCGCGTTGCCGATGCGTCGGTGTTCCCGCGGATGATCGGCGTCAACCCGGTCATCACGACGATGATGGTCGGCGAGCGGTGCGCCGAGCTTATCAAGAGCACGCCCATGCCTTAACTACGTGAACGTGCGAGGGACGAGGTCACTGCGTAGCCGCCTCAGAGATGCCCGCGGCCTGAGGGTAGGCACAGCGCGTGCGCTCGACAGAGCAGTAGCCGCCGCGGATGTCTGCTCCGATGGATTCCATCCGCCGTTCCGCAGGATCGCCAAAGCCACCACCACCACCGGAACGGAGCTCAATCACAGCGCCTGCGGGGATATGGAGCCTCGTAACCTTTCTGAGCGGAATGACGCGCCCGTCGGGGAAGCGGATCAGCGCCTCGTTAGCGCGGCCCGGTTCTCCTCCGAAGAGGCCCCATGGACGGTTCTTTGTCCGTTCAACGATTCCGGTGAGCCAGAGGTCCTCGGTTGCCCGCATGCGCACGTTCACACCCAGACCGCCCCGATATCTTCCTGCTCCACCAGAATCCGGGGCGAGCTCCAGCTGCTCGAAGAGCCACGGCGTCCGAAGCTCGGTGACTTCGATGGACACCGACCGAACCCCCGCCTGCGATATGTGCATGAGGGCGTTTGCCCCATCGCCCCCGGCAAAGGCTCCTTGCCCGACAGAGCTGACGGTGCAGTCTCCCCAGGGCTCACCCGTACCGCGCCGTTGGCCCCAGTGCAGCAGTGCGAGGATGTCCCCTCCGCTTGCCGCAGGCACTCGCTCCGGGATCACAGGCGCCAATGCCGCATAAACGACTTCCATCGCTTGGAGCGTGGCCCAACTCGCCAGGAAGCACGGCGACGGAGAAAGGGGATGGAACATCGAACCCGACCGCGTCACAACTTCGATCGGACGAAAATGACCCTCGTTAGGCTGCTCTCCTCCCCCCGCGAGCATCATTAACGCGACCCGGATCTCCGACACCGTGTCGGGAAGCGGACAATTAATCGGACCGGGCCTGGCGTCTGGTGCCGCCGACAAATCGACGCGGACATCGGATCCGATGACCTTCACCTTGACTTCGAACGGGACCGGTTCGTCAGAGACCCCATCGCCATCCATCTCGCCCCAGGCGGCGTATTCCCCGTCAGGGATCTCAGCGAAGCGGGCGCGCATCGTGGCCTCGCCGTGGTCGAACATGCGCTCGATGCTCGCCCTAAACGTGTCCATTCCGTGACGCTTCGCGATGCGAATCAACCCCTCGGCTCCAACGCGAAGGCTCACTACCTGAGCCTGGATGTCCCCGACGACCGCGCGAGGCATGCGCGAGTTCGCCACCAGTGTCCGGACGAGGTCTTGGACCGGTTGCCCGCGCTGGTACAGCTTCACGCCCGGGAACATGGTCCCCTCTTGATAGACGTCGACCGTGTCGGTGGAGTAGGGCTCCTTCCCTCCCACGTCAAGAAGGTGCGCCTTCACGGCCGAATACCCGATCAGCTCTCCTTCGAAGTAGATCGGCATGACTAAAGCCGCGTCCTGAGGATGCGCACCCGTGAAATACGGCACATTCAAGAGGAGAATGTCGCCCTCCTCGAGGGTGTCTTCTCCGCCGACCGCCGACACTGCAGCCTCAATACAGAACCCGAGCGTACCCATGAATAGGGGAAGACCACACGCCTGTCCGAGCAATCGCATCTGCTTGTCGTAAACCCCAACGGCAAAGTCGAGAAGCTCATAGACGATTGATGTCACCGCAGTCCGTACGAGGCTCCGTTTCATCTGCTCAGCGACGGAGACGAGTGCGTACCGCACAACCTGGGTTGTGACCGGATCGTCAGAAAAGGCAACACCGGGACGGCGAGGGAGACATTTCGACACGACGATCTCACCTAGTGCTCCGTAATCGAGATTATGACCGTCCAGCGAGACGCCACCCAAGGAGGCCGCAGGGCGCGGGTCACCTCCAGACGGCTCCTGCAGTACCACCACCGGAGGGACGCGTTCAGGATGAGGCTGCTCCCGATTCATGCAGGCCGTGCCGTAAGCCAGAGGACGTCGCCGCCGCTGCGTGCGCGGAATCCAGCGTCGACGTAGGTGGTTGACGTCGGCTCCGTGAGGATGACCGGCCCGTCCACCGCGTGCCCAGATGTGAGCGTCGCACGCTCGACGACTGGGAAAGGTATTCTCTTCGCCATCCGTGATGAATAGCAGGACACCGTCCTGACGCTCGTCGTGGTGTGGGTCTGAGACGCGTGAGGAACCTGCACGGCGGCGTCGCGATTCCCGTTGTGGCCATTCAATGTCCGCCGCACCATGAGCTGCACGGAAACAAGTTCGACGTCCTCACCCAGCTTGACACCATACCGCGCTAGGTATTTTTGTTCGAAGATGCAGGCTACCCCTTCGGCGGGTATCGGAATACGATCGCCAGCGGTTTCTATATCGACCCCAACCGAATGATCCTGTCCGCGATAACGCAAATCGAGTATGACCGATCGCTGTACTTCAGCGTACGCGTCGTTGCGACCCTGTTTCGATTCCAGCGCAATGAACTCCAAAGGCAGTCTTGTGTTGATCACGTCGATTGCCGCCTGGTTGAGTGGCATCACCGTGCTTATCTCAACGGTCTGCGTCATATCGACAACTAGCAATCCTTGCGCAGAAAAGTTGCCCGGGTGAGCCGGCACGATGATCGTACTTATTTCGAGCTCGTCGGCCAGGGCCGTTGCAAACAGTGGGCCGGCGCCACCAACGGCAACAAGCGCGGACTCGCGAGGATCCTCGCCCCGCTCGATGGTCACCTCGCGAATGGCGTTGGCCATCCTGGTGGTGGCAAGAGACACGATTCCACGGGCTGCGTGCTCCGACGACGTCCCAAGCACGCCGGCAACGGACGCTATCGCCCGCTCCGCGAGGTCACCATCAAGCTCGATGCCGCCGGCGAGCCTGCCGAAGCCGAGCATTCCAAGGAAGTGCGCTGCATCGGTGACCGTCGGCGATACGCCGCCGCGTCCGTAACACGCCGGCCCGGGGTCGGCGCCGGAGCTTTCCGGCCCGACACAGAGCAGCCCGCCCTGATCGACCCAGGCGATCGACCCACCGCCCGCGCCAACGGTGCGAATGTCAATCCACGGAGTTTGGACAGGCAGGCCCTCGATCACGCCGCTCGACATGATGACCAGACCGCCGTCGCGTATCAGCGACACGTCCGAGCTTGTACCGCCGACGTCGATCACGACGGCGTCTGAGATGCCGAGCGACCTGCCGAGAGCAGCGGCGCCTTCGGCAGCACCGGCAGGACCGGACATGATTGCTGCGGAAGGATGGCGGCTCGCTTCGCCGAAGCTCATTCCTCCGCCACCCGACCGCATGATAAGAGCGGTGCCCTCGAAGCCCCCCTCTGCCATGCGTCCCGCGAGGCGTTGAAGGTACTGGGACATGCGGGGGCGGACGTACGCGTCGATCACCGCGGTCGACGTGCGCTCATACTCCCGGTGGCTTCTTGACACCTCGCACGATGTGGAGATCTCTCCCATGAATCCGCCAACGCGAAGCAGCTCGGCAGCACGCCTTTCGTTATCCGGATTCGCGTAGGCGTTCAAAAATGCGATCGCGACGGATTCGACCCCCGAATCGCGCAATACCGCGGCAGTCGCCAGAACCTCCTCCTCATCGAGCACCTGCACGACTCGGCCGTTTGCGTCGACCCGCTCGAGAACTGGAAAGCGCAACTCGCGTGGCACGAGCGGTGTTGGAGGCTTCCAGAACAGATCGAACGGATTGTCTCGGTTGCCGGCACGGAGCTCGAGTATGTCACGAAAGCCGCGCGTACACAGCAACGCAACGTTGGCACCGCTGCGCTCCAGCAGCGTATTCAGTCCGATGGTGGTGCCATGCACGAAGTGAGTGACCTCGTGGAGATTGTGCGCCACGTGAGTAGCCGCTAACGCCTGAAGAACGCCGTCGTCGGCGGCAACCCCGGTCGAAGGCACCTTGGCGACTTCGACGGCGCCGGTCACGGTGTCGTGCAAAATCAGATCAGTGAACGACCCTCCAACGTCTACCCCAAGTCTCCACGACGGTCTCATCGACCCACCGGAAAGGGTTTGCCGAGGTCGTCAATCACCTTATGCGCTGCGTTATACCCTGGAACACCGGTCACCTCTCCACCTGGATGAGTGTCCGCTCCACAGAGGTATAGGCCATCGATAGGCATTCTGTAGTCAGCCCAACCAGGCATGGGCCGATTGGCAAACATCTGCCCAACTACCTGGTCGATATGGTGGATGTTTCCGTTTGTCATACCCACACGTTGCTCGATGATGTCGGGAGTAAACATCACCCAGTCCTTGATAACCGTCCGGATATTCGGGGCGAACCGTTCGAGCATCTCCAGAACGGCCTCGCCCGCCTGATGCGTGAGATCATCGGTCCAGCGGTCGGTCCCATGACCGACCGGTCGCACGGGCGCGTACAACGCCCAGATCGACATCACATGACCTCCGTTTGAAACCAGTGAGCGATCGATGACCGTGGGTATTTGCAGGTGCAGCACCGGCGCACGAGTAATTCGTCCGCGTCGGGCGTCGTCCCAGGCCTGCCGATAGTAGTCCAGGGAGGGACAGATGACGGTGTGTGCGAGGTTTGCTAGATCGGGGTTGTCACCGAGAAACGCCGAAAAGTCCGGTAGATCATCGAGAACCGCATGAAACTTGTAGTACGCGGTGTTTGCCTTCAACCGTTTCACCGCGTCGATAAAGCCCTCGGGCAGATTCCTGGAGTCGACGAGGCGAAGAAAGGTCTGCTTGATGTCTGCGTTCACGAGTACGGTGTCGCCGAAAATCGTTTCGCCGGTGGAAAGACGGACGCCGGTGGCTCGATTGTGCTCGACTAGGATTTCTTCGACGGTGGCGTCCGTTCGTATTTCGACTCCTCTTGCGGAACACGACCGAGCCATCGCCTCGGTGATGCCGCCCATTCCACCGCTGACGAGCCCGTAGTTCTCCGAGGGTAGGAAATCAGACAGATTCGTGTAGCTGCCCGAAAGCAGGCTACCGGGAGCGTCGACGTCGCCCGCATCCCACGCCATTGCGAGCCACCCCTTCATCTGGTCGGACTCGAAGTACTCATCGAGTAGGTCTGCCACTGAGCCAAACAGCAATCTCTCGAGCAGGGCCTCGTCCTCAGTGTCGCGAACACTGTCGACGAGTTCGACAAGGGTCGGTGCTTTCTCGAACAGCGAGCGATTGATGAGCCCGGCGAGACGTTTACGGAGTTCGAGATACCGTGGATAGGCTTCGGCGTCGCGTTCGGAGATGGCGCCGATCTGGTTCGTGATCGATGGGCTTCGGCGCCCGCCGACCAGGGCACGGCCGTCCGGAAACGGCGCGAACATGCCCCGCTCAACGGGATGGATCGCTAGGCCGTACTCGCGTAACGCCATCTCGTCGATGATCCTGGGCTGCAAGAGATAGCAGATGTACGAGCACGTCGGCACCCGATATCCAGGCCAGAGCTCTTCGGTGACGGCTGCTCCCCCCACCATTCGGCGTCGTTCCACCACCAGGACATTCATCCCCGCCTCGGCGAGATACCACGCGGACACGAGACCGTTGTGCCCGCCGCCGACCACGATCGCGTCATACGTTGGTGTCATTGTCGTCTGCCCTGTGACCGATTGCGCAGCCGGAACAGACTCTCCCTCACGTCTGCTCCACGGGGTTGACATAGACCTTACGCATCGTAGTTTGCACGTCTACACGGCACCCGATTTTGGATGCCTCGAGGCCAGCGTCTCTGAGTACCTTGTCCATCAGTTTGTCGTTCATGCTCACCATCGTTCTCTCTCCTCATGCGTGATCCATCGTCTGTTTTGTTGTTTCTATCGTCCGTCGCCCAAGACCAACGGTAGGCTGGTGATCGTCAAGCCGGTTTCCCTGCGCTCGCACGCGGAGATTCCGCTCGTCGACGGTGCTCAATGCGCGTCCGCCGGTCGACACCTTGATGATGCCTGTCTTGAAGCCACTTCCCGACAAGCCGGTTCGGGTTTCTTCCACCAGATGTGCTGCGATTTCCTCCGGTTGTGCCGGGAAAACGCCAACCCGGGGGAAGAGGCGTAACGTCCAGGGCATAGAATCCGGTGGCGTAGATGAGACTGACGGGCGCCGAGGCGCTGATATGCACAAGCATGAGAGGAGAAACGCTGAGCGGTCGGTGAGTTACGTCAACAGTCGTCGATATGCCGCACCGATTGGCCCTGCAAAGCAGTTCGACAACGCGCGGGATGGGATGGATCGAGGCGAGCCGCGGGGACTTGCCGAGAGCAGCATCCCTATAGAGGAACAGTTGCTCATGCCTCAGGGTCACACCGAGCGCATCCGGTTGGTGCCGACCCGAGACCGTCTGAATGAAGTGAAGGGTTCGGTCAATCTGCGATCCCACCCCGACGACGGTGAGCGTGCATCGCCCGCTCCGGGCGAACCGTATGCCCTCCTCGCATGGCACGGCCCAGACTCGGAGCTGCGGCGATCAGAGCCTTTGTATAGCTATGGCTCGGGGTCGCAATCACTTGGTGCACGTCGCCAGACTCGCACAGGCGTCCGTTCTCTAGGACGATGACGTGATCCGCCGTGCATGCGACGACACCAATATCGTGAGTGATCAGTAAGACGGCCATCTCTCGTTCCGCTTGAAGTTCGCGGAGCATGTCCAGAATGGTGGCCTGAACGGAGACATCCAGGGCCGATGTGACCTCGTCACAAACGAGAACAGCCGGCGCGGCGGCTAGCGCGCGTGCGATGCTAACCCTCTGGCACTGGCCACCTGAGAGCTCCCACGGGTACCGCCCCGCCAGTCGCCGGCTCAAACGGACAGCGTCGAGCAGCTCCATCGCCTCGTTATGCGCGTCTGTCTTGTTCAGACCTCGCAGGGCTCGACCCGAGCGGGCGATTGCCTCCACCGCTGGCTGACGCGGATTAAGCGACTCGCGCGGATTTTGAAACACCATCTGCAATGCTTTCAACTGCTCACGGCTCCGGTGTCCAAGCAACGCCGGCAGGTCATGCCCCAGCAGTTTTACCTCGCCGGCAGAGCGCCGGTGGAGCCCGGCGAGCGTCCGCGCAATAGTCGTCTTTCCACTTCCTGACTCTCCGACGAGTGCGACACATGCCCCGGCTTGGATGGTGAACGAGACATCATGAGCGGCAACCACCACCTCGCCCCCCCGGCCCTCATGCACTGCCCGTAGCCCAACCACCTCGACCACAGGACGCAGGGGCTCTGCGTTCTTGGTTGCAGCATCATCCTCAGCCGGGCCCGGAACCGTGCGAGACCCGAGTGCCTGCCAGCGGACGCAGCGAACCGAGTGGCCCTCCCCGACCTCCTCCACAGGCGGCCGCGCCTCTTCACATAGGGAAATCCGATGTGCGCAGCGATCCATAAACACGCACCCGTGCGCTGTTTGGCGGATACTTTCCGACCTTCCCGGCAGAGGCACTGGTCGGCGCGCGAGCCGGTGATCCGGGAGTGCCTCCAATAGACCTTGCGTGTACGGGTGCCTCGGCGTTGTCAGGACCGTCTGCGTGGGGCCGGTCTCGACGACGGAGCCGCCGTAGACCACGGCGACCGCATCAGCGACCTGCGCAATCACGGCGAGGTCATGGCTGACGTAGATCATCGCCACACCTGCATCGCGCAAGCGCGTTAGTTGTGTGAGGATTCTCGCCTGTGTGATCACGTCAAGGCCGGTTGTGGGCTCGTCCAACACAACGATTCGAGCGTCGTTTGCCAGAGCCATCGCAACCGACACCCGTTGCTGCTGCCCACCTGAGAGCTGGTGCGGAAACCGGGACATGAAGCCGCGGTCATACGGAAGGCCGACCTGCTCCAGCAGCTCGGCGATGCGCTCCCGCGATGCAGGGGACCGGGCGTGCGCTGCCGTGACATTCCGTATGGCCCTTCCGATACGAAGCGACGGATTGAGGGCGTTTCCCGTGGCCTGTGGAACGTGGGAGATGACCGTGCCGCGCTGCCGCCGTTTGTCTCGTTCGCCGAGCTGCAGAATGTCCTTGCCTCGTACGACGACCCGCCCCGCGGAGATCGTCGCACCGCGGTTAGCGTACCCCAGCGCGGCTCGCGCGATGGTGGTCTTTCCTGACCCGGACTCGCCCACAATGCCCAGGACGTGGCCTTCCTGCACCGTCAACCATACGTCGTCGACGATCAGCTGCCCTGAGTCGAGTTCCACTCGCAAGCCCTCGACCACAATTGCCGGCTGACTAGGCAACGTCGTGAGCTTCGTCGAGACGTGACCGCGCCCCAAGATCGCGCGCAACTGCGTCGCCGATTGTGCCGACAGTCACCGCAAGCAGGGCGAGGACGGCCGCCGGAGCGAACATGGACCACGGGTTGAGGTTCATGATCTGCTGATTCTCCGCGATCATGAGGCTCCAGTCGGAGGCCGGCGGGCTGAGTCCAAGACCAAGGTAGTTCACCGTCGCTACCAGGATGATGGCGTACGCAAATCGAAGACCGAGATCCGCGAGAATCGGCGAGGAGATGTTCGGCAGGATGTCGTGCCGGATGATGGTCCCAGCGCTGTCGCCTCGCATCAACGCCGCCTCGACATATCCACGCGTTCGAATGTCGAGCGTCACCGCCCGCACCACTCTGCTGATATACGGCGCCTGCAGGACACCGACGATGCACACCAGCACTGTCGGACTCCGCCCGAAAGCCACCATCGCGAGCAATGCCGTGAGCAAGGTTGGGACGACCAGCGCAAGGTCGACGCCACGCATCAGGAGGGCGTCAACGTATGATCCCTTGTACCCAGCGGCAAGGCCTACAGGTACGCCGATGGCGTATCCGATCAATGTCGCGACGAGGCCGAGCGCAAAAACGGATCGGCCGCCATTCAACAGTCGACTGAACACGTCTCTTCCAACGGTGTCGGTGCCCATCAGAGAGCCACTGGAAGGGCCGTCAGCGGGTGGACCAACGGTGGCGGTGGGAGAGTGAGGCGCGACAAATGGCCCTACGACTGCGATCGCTAAGAGAACGCTCAGACCGATCACTCCGACCCAGAAGGGGACGCCCCGACCGGACATCGCCAAGCGGATTCTCAAAGCTCGGTCCTCAACCTTGGGACGAGCAGCACCGTTAGCAGGTCCGCAACGATGTTGATGACGATGTAGGCTGCGGCGAGGACGATCGCAATCGCCTCAATGGCAGTCGTGTCGCGTGTGTTGATGGCTTGAATCAACTCGCTTCCGATGCCTGGATAGGCGAACAGCGACTCGACGACGATGATCCCACCCAGTAGGTACTGCAGGTTCTGGGCGAGGATCTGCACCGCGGCGCCGAGAGAGTTTCTGAGCGCATAGCGAAATGTCACCGTGGTTTCGGAAAGACCGCTCAATCGGGCCGCCTCGACGTATTCCGAACGCATCGCTTCCACCATTCCCGCACGCACGAGTCTGGCGCCGGACCCGACAGTCACTCCCAACAGCGTCGCAGTCGGGAGTACCAGAGCGGTGGGTGCCCCGAAAGGCCCACTCGTGGTCACCTCAACCGCGACCGGGGGGAGCCAGTCCAGCCTAGTAAAGAACACCAGGAGCAGGAGCGCACCCAGCACAAACTCGGGCATGGCGGTCAGGGAAAGCGACGTTCCGGAGATGATCCGATCCACCACTCCGCCGGCTCGTGCCCCTGCCAGCGCACCGAGCAAGAGCGACAGGGGGATCATGAGAACCGCAGTCAGCGCGGCCAAGACAAGCGAGTTCCACATCGGCGATGAAAGGCGCTGGTTGAGACTCGGCGTCGATGACTTCTCGGCAAGCGCAACGGTGGAGTTTCCCAGCGATCCACCCGCCACGTTGGATACCCAGGCCCAGTATTGGCTCGGCAGGGACCGATTCAGACCCAGTTGCGTTCGAAGCTCTTCGAGCCTCTCTGGACTCGCCTGCCGACCGAGGACATTGCTGGCCGCGTCGCCCGGAAGCACGGAAGCGGCGGTGAAAATCATCATGGAAGCGATTACGAGGGTTACCAGCCCGGCTGCCGTCCGGCGAACAACGAATCCGACGACGCCGTACCGCCGACGGGGTCTGGGCAGTGCCTGTCTCTGGGGAGGCCCAGGCAGCGAACCGAGCGGTGCGACTGCAGTCGGCGGTCCTTGCCGATCGGGCCACAGCATCATTAGGCCATCCAGGCCCGGGCCAACCGGTAGTTGTCCAAATTGCCGAAAAGGTTCGCCTCCAACCCTTTCACCTTCGGAGACAAACCGTCCACGGTGTCCTGATACCCCCAGATGACGTAGCCGCCCTCGTTGAACTGCTCCTGTTGCAGTTCGTGCCAAAGCTCCTCCGCGAGGCCGTCGTCCTTTGCGGCGTTCGCCTCGGCGAACAGCTTGTCCGTCCTTTCGCTTCGCCAATGCGTCTCGTTGTAGGGGGCCGAGGACGTGAGAGCCTGGGACCAGTAAAGCTGGAGCGTCTGTGCGATCGTCCAGTACGTCTGAGCAAACGGCATCTTCAGGTAGAGAGTCGAGGCGTTGAAGTACTGCCCCGGATCCTCGCTCTGGAGCTTGATGTCCATTCCCGCGGAGCGCGCCTGCTCCTGAAGGAGAGCCGCCGCCTCGTTGAAGCCGGGCGCCGCGCCTCCGGACGTTTGGAACGTCAACTTCAGCCCTTCCTGACCGGCCTCACGGAGCAACGAGCGTGCCTGTTCGATGTCTTGGTCTCGTTTCAGCGACGCGTCGTAGAACTGGACATCTCGGGGTGCCAGGTCGTTACCGACGGAGCCAAGACCTGCAAAGACGGTGTCGACAAGCGCCTGACGGTCACACGCGAAGCGCACAGCTTGACGTACCCGAACGTCGTCGAACGGTGGCGTATCGACGCGCATATAGAACGCGTAGAACTGCGTACTCGGAGATCTCAGGACAGTCACCTGACCACCGTTGGCCGCAGACTTAGCTTGAAGGTACGGCATGTAAGGCATGGCATCGACCTCTCCGCCGACGAGAGCGTTGTATCGGGCGCTGTCATCGCGGAAGGAGCTGACGACCGTGAGTTGGTCGAGATACGGCTGGCCGGCTCTCCAGTAGTTTGGATTGCGCGTGAACGTGCTTGACGACCCGGGCTGGAAGTCGCCGAGTACGAAGGCTCCCGTCCCGATCGGGGGCGAATCCTTCGTTGCACCGGGCTTGGAGATCAATGCGTTCGCGGTGGTGCAGAGTTCGGGGAAGCGCGCGTTAGCCGTTTTCAGCGGAATGCGCACGGTTCGAGCGTCAAGCTTCGTAACTCCACCGGAATCGATCAGCACTCCCAGTGTGCCGTAGGCATAGTGGGCCGAGTCCGACCACGCCAGGATGTTGTCCATAAGGGTCGTGGCGTCCAGTGAGCTCCCGTCATGGAAAGTGATGCCCTCTTTCAGCCGGAGCGTCCACACCTGTGCCGAGTCGTCGACCGACGCTTCCTCGAGTAAGACTGGAGTCACCGATCCGTCGCTGTTGAACTCGAACATGGGGTCGAAGAGCGACCACACTCGACAGTAGTCCGGAACGTTGATGGCCTTTGCTGGGTCGATGGTCTCGGCGGCCCCGCCTGTGAGAACCCCCACTCGAAGATTCCCGCCACGCCGAGGAGCGGCTGCGCTTCCGGCCGAGGAGGACGCGGACGTCGACGTGTTACCGCACGCCGCAAGCGCGGTGGCGACGGGGGCGGCTGCGGCGATGATCGCGCTCCGTCGCAGCAGCTCGCGCCGCGTCAATCCAACCCCGAGATCAGACCCGTTCCACGGTTTCCGAATCACTCGTATTCTCCTTTGTGCGGTGGTGCACCGGCAAGGACAGAGGGTTGCGTACTCATGGGCCACTCAACAGCGTTCTGGCAACTGGATCCGGCACTCCAAGCGCGGCGAGGTGGATGACAAAATGCCTGCGAGCGTCCGCCCAGCCGTCGTTCAGCCAAGCTCGAATACAGAGACCATCGATCAGTCGGTTCATGATTCGTGCTTCAGCGACGACGTCCAGGTTCTCGTGCAACAGGCCGGCCTTCTGCAACCGGGTCAACGCCATCGCGAGCTCGCGCTCCCACGTCAGTGTGTCGACGTGCATGACCTCAACGGCAAACTCCTGATCGCTGCACGCGTAGGCCAGCATCTCAATCCAAAGGCGGTAATCGCGCTGTTCCGACTGGGTCGAAGGAACGGCACGCGCCAAGAGCGCACCTAGGAGTTCAGGCCCGTCGGATGCGGCGGCAAAGGTGCGCTGAGCCTCCTCGAGCCATTGCCCATAGGCCGCTGCAAACGTCGCAAAAATAACCGAACGCTTGTCAGGGAAGTGATGCGTCAGCACGCCGGTGGTGAACCCAGCCTCCTCGGCGATGTCGCGCAGCCTCGTGTTATCCAATCCGGACCGCGCGATGACTCGGCGTGCCGCCTCGGCCACCTCCCGGTGTCGCACCTGCGAGCGGTCCTCCGTGCCGGGTGTCGATTCCGAAGCGCTTGTCACGCCGCCCTGCGCTCCAGCGCCGCTGCCATGTATTGGAAGTTCTCGATGTAACGGCGCACGTCGGACTCCGTGTGCTGCACCGACAGTGTCCAGTTCTCGACCTTGCCGGATGCCGGAAGGAACACGCCGCGATTGACCTGCACGAGCCAGTTGAGGTAACCGATCTCACCGGGAACTTCCAGGTAGTCTCGGTAGTTGCGAACAATCTCGTCTCGGTAGGTGACCGAGCCGCGGGCGCACATGACCGTTGTGTAACCCGGAAGCCCTGAATGCTCGAGCACTGAATCGCACCCCTGCCGAAGAACCTCTGAAAGGGCCTCGAGACGGTCGTATGCATCAGGCGTCAGTATCTCTGTCAGCGTGACCCGCATACTGGCCATCGTCAACGGGTTCCCGTTGAACGTCCCGACCTGATCGATCTTCCCGGAGTGAATCCAACTCATCACGGCCTCCGTTCCGCCGATCGCCCCGCAAGGAAGCCCGCCGCCGACCGACTTCGCGAGACAGAGGATGTCGGGTGTCACCCCGAACCGCCCAGTCGCGCCGCCATAGTGGATCGTCGCACCGGTCTTGACTTCGTCGAAAGCAAGCAACGCACCGTTTTGGTGCAAGAGCTCCTTCACCCCGGCGAGGTAACCATCGCCCGGCAGGACGATGCCGGCATTCATCATCGCCGGCTCAACGATCATGCCTGAAACCTGGTCGCGATATCGATGGAGCGTGCGCTCGAGTGCATCGAGGTCATTGAACGGCACGACTTTTGTGAGGCTGACGACCTGCTCCGGCAAACCGATCGTTTGCGGCACAGACACCGGATCGTCGTACGGGCCGACCAGGTCTCCGGGTGGGGCAACCGACACCATCAGCGCGTCGTGGTGTCCGTGATAGGAACCTTCAACCTTCAGAATCAGATCGCGCCCGGTCACAGCTCGCATCAGTCGTACCGCGTCGAGCGTCGCCTCGGTCCCGGAGTTCCCAAATCGCCAAAGCGGAAGGCCGAACCGCTCGCGAAGGTGCTCCGCGACAGCGATCGATTCCTCAGTAGGCTGGGCGAAGTGACTCCCTCGAGCGATCCGCTCCGAAACGGCGGCCACGATTCGAGGGTGCGCGTGCCCGACAGCCATCGACCCGTATCCGTTGTGGAAGTCGACGTACTCGTTACCGTCGACGTCGACAACCTTCGATCCCAGTC
Organism: Gaiellales bacterium; assembly: GCA_033856675.1. Taxonomy (GTDB): domain Bacteria; phylum Actinomycetota; class Thermoleophilia; order Gaiellales; family JAICJC01; genus JAICYJ01. The sequence continues at coordinate 20,790 of JAWVEN010000059.1, forward strand.
CGTCAACGAGGTAGATCGGGTGTGGCCGACTTGCCTGCCAACTCGACGGCACGCCCCGTGGCATGGCAGCGCTGGCGCGAACGGTCATCGCGCTCGACTTGGAATGACGGTCGCGGAAGAGGAGCTCCTCCTCCAAGACCATCTCGTTCAACCTTGCGGCGCTGAGTGCACTCGCCGCCGTCATCGGGGTGCCTGTTCAGCGGACCGCAAGCCACGGTGGGACCCCGCCTGCGGCAGGCGGGACTGAGGTGGTCTAGCAGCGAGCAGTTCGGTCTTCAACGACCCTCCTTGGACGCAGCAGATACGGACATACAATCCCATAATGACGGTCATGATGCAACCTTGGCCGTCGCGGCCCTCAACCGACGAGAGAACCGTCCTCTTAGGCCGTCGTCAGCCAGTGCAACGTACGCGCCCGTTCCGCCGCCGTTCCGCCGACGATCCGACCGCCGAGGAGAATCCATTGGAACGAAGCGGGTTCGATGAGGACATCCAGGTCGTCGAGAGGATTGCCGCCCAGCACGAGAACGTCGGCGCACTTCCCCACCTCCAGCGTCCCTAGCTCGTCCGCTTTGCCCACCGCGCGTGCTGCAACTCGAGTTGCCGATTCGAGGACTTCCTCGTTGGTGAGCCCGGCGGAGGCGAGCAGGGCCAGTTCCCTCGCGTTGCCACCGTGGTGGTGGTACGGCGGACCGGCGTCGGTGCCTAAGGCAATCGGGATTCCAGCGTCCCGCGCGGTCTGCACGGAACGTCTGTTTATCGGGGCAATCCACTCGCAGTTCTGCCTGACGAACGCCGGAATCGCCTCATCGTCGAGATGCTGAAGCACGGTGTCGTACAGCAGCATCGTCGGGGTTAGTATTGTTCCTCGCGAGCGCATCAGCTCGATCGTCTCATCGTCCTCACAGAGAAAATCGCCGTGCTCGATCGTGTCGATACCGGCCACAACAGCGTTCCGAATGCCTTCCACGCCCTCGGCATGCGCCGCCGCCGGCTTGCCCTGCTTATGCGCCTCTTGCACGGCAACGCGGATCTCGTCCTCGTCGAGCTGCGTCCAGCGGGGATCCTCGCCCTCACAGAACGCCGCACCGGTGGCGAAGACCTTGACGACGTCGGCACCGCGCGCCAGCTGGGTTCGAGCAGCACGACGAACCTCGTCGCACCCATCCGCAACGTAGTACATGCCTGGGTACATCAAGGGCCCGGATGTGGTCATCGAGATGAGACTGCCCGCAAGGAGCAGACGCGGCCCGGGCACCACCCCGTCGCGGATGGCGTCTCGAAGCGCGAACTCCATCCCGTTACGGCCGCCCAGGTCACGAACGGTGGTGAATCCCGCTCCCAACGTCCTGGCCATGTCCCGCGCTGCTCGCAAGACGGCGTAGGCATCGGTGGTCTCAACGCTGGTTGAACTTTCCACGCCACCGTTCATTGCCATATGTACGTGGCTGTCGATCATCCCTGGCATCAGGTACATGCCACTGGCGTCGATCTCGACCGCGTTGCCGTGCGGGCGGACGTTGGTGCCGATATCAACGATTCTCCCGTCTTCGAGCAGCACGTTTGCAACGGTGGGCTCCTGGCCGGTGGCAGGTATCACGGTTCCGTTCATGAGGGCTATCACAGCCGACTCCTTCCTTCTATCGTCAAGACTCGCCGTACCGGCGATCCCTCCAGTTCAGGGCGGCTCGGAGGCCTTGCGAACGAGCTTTAGCCATGAACTCACGCTGCTCCGGGGTATCTGCTGCGTTCAGCAACGCCCCCACGGAGATGTTCGCCGCAACGGCCCGGCGCAAGCCTTTGATCTCCTCCGCTCGAATCAGCGCACGCTTCGCGTGTCGAAGCGCTTGTAACGGCACGGTCGCGATCCTCGCCGACAGCGCCTCAACTTCTGACGTCAACCGTTTGTCCGGAACCACCCGATTGACCAGGCCAACTCGTTCAGCCTGCTCGGCGTCCAGCGTGTCCCCGGTGAACAGAAGCATCTTTGCAATCTTCTCGGCAACGACGAAGGGGGTCAGGAGCGTTGCGGGCCCAGCTCCAAACCGGATTTCCGGTTGTCCGAAGCGGCCGCTGCAACCCGCGATGACCATGTCGCATGCCATCGCGATCTCGCACCCGCCACCTAGGCAGTGACCCTGCACAGCAGCAATCGTCGGTTTTGGAAATGCCCATAAGCCAAGGGTTGCCTCGATGTCGCGCGTCAGCACCCGCTCCCACACATCCGGCCGGTCGCGGACGGCAGTCCCGCCAACTCCGAGGTCGTAGCCAGCACAAAAGGACGGTGCAGCGCCTGCGAGCACCATCACCTTGACCCCATCATCCCGGCTAGCGTCGAGGAGGTAGCGCTCCAGGAGCACAAGCATCCGCTCCGTGAGCGCATTCCGTTTCGCCGGTCTGTTCAGCGTGACCCACGCCACGGCCCCACGAAGCCGGTAGAGGACATCATCCTCGGGGCCGCTCATGCGTTCGCATCCAGTACGACCAAACAGTCGAGTGCGATGGCGTCGTTCGCATGGATGACCAAGGGGTTGACGTCAACCTCGACGATTTCGGCATGCCGAGCGACCATCTCCGACACGCCGACGATGGCCTCAATCAAGCACTCCGGAATGTGCTCCCCTCCCAGCAGCCGGTGAAGCGGGTGCACGCTCTCAACGAGCTGCCGCGCGTCATTCGCGTTTGCCGGGGCGAGCGCGATTGCGGCAAGGTTGAGCTCCTCGGCGTTGGTACCGCCGACACCGACTGCGACCACCGGTCCGAAGTCCCGATCTCGAAACGCGCCGATCAGCACTTCCACGCCGCCTGTTACCTGCTTGGCGACAACCACCTCATGGCCGATTCGAGCGACCGCATCGCGAACATCAGCGTCGCCATGCAGGTTCAGGGCGACGCCCCCCACGCGCGCTTTGTGAGCGACGTTGTGAATCTTCACCACGACCGGGTAGCCGATGCGATTCGCGGCCGAAATAGCCTCGTCCGCACCACTGCAACGAATCGGATTCGCGTGCCCGATACCACAGCCGGCGACGAGTTGAGTCGATTCAAACTCGGAAAGAGCGCCGCGCCCGGGAACGCGATCGGCCCTCGCCCTGCTACGACGCCGGGCCGGAGGATCGTACGCAGCGCGAGAGGCGAGCGCACGCAACGCCGACGGTGAGCCCTTCAACAATGGGACATCGCTTTCAACGGAGAAACGCAGGTCATCTGGAGACGGGTCCGCGGTAGTGACCGAGACGATGCACGGGAAGACGTCAGTGGCCGAGCAGACCCTGTCCAGATCGCTGCCGACGTTGCGGTATAGGGCGGCGACAGGCCCTTCCACCCACCCGCTGTGATCGCCGAGCGACACGAGCACGTCGAACTCCCCCGACTCGGCAAGAAGTTGTAGGACCCGTGGATACACGACTCGATCGTTCTCGGCCGCCCAACAATCGACCGGGGTGCCGACGTATCCGATTCGGGGAAACTCTGCTCGGATCCTCGCCGCGAGGGTCTCCGACGGCACGTGCAGGTGGAGCCCCGCCCTTGTCGCTTGATCCGCAAAGTCGCCCGCCTCCCCGCCTGAGGCGGTCACTCCCCCGATCCGTCCGCCGCGAATAGGGCGCTTCGACGAGAAGAGGCGCAGATGCTCCACCCAGTCTCCGAAGTCGTTGACGCGAATGGCTCCGTAGTACCGCAAGAGTGCTGAGAAGGTTTCATCTGAGCCGGCCAAGCCGCCGGTGTGGGACAAGGCGGCACGCGCACCCAACTCACTGCCTCCACTCTTGAACACGATGACGGGCTTCCGCGCCTCTGCCATTTGCTCCAGTGCACGCTCAAACGACTCAGGCCGACGCACCGCCTCGAGGAAGAGCCCCACCGCGCGTGTCTCGGGGTCTGTGAGGAAGTAGTCCAAGAAGTCGACGACGTCCGTTACGGCCTCATTCCCGGATGAGACAACGGCGCGGAATCCCATGCGCGGCCCGAGCCCCACAAGGTTTGAGGCCATCGATCCGGATTGGGCAACGACCGCCACGGGACCCGGAAGAAATGTCGACGGGATCCTCCCGATCCACGGGGATGGCGCGTGCGGAATGGCGACACCCATGCAGTTCGGCCCGACCATAGGCACCCCGGCTCTCAGCACCTTGGCCTTGATACGCTCGATGATCGGCGGTGCCTCTGATCCAGCTTCCGTGCCGAGCCCGGGCACGACTAGCCCGGGTCGGGTGCCCAACGCGAGCACATTGTCGATGGCCTCTTCGGCTCCGCGATGACCGACCGCTATTACCACAAGGTCAGGCGCGACTGGAGAGTCTTCCACCCTCGGATAGCAAGGGATCCCGCAGACCTCTGACTTAATGGGGTTGACGCCGAAGACCCGCCGGCCAGGTAGGGAGAGGTTACCCAGCAGCTCCGACGATGTCCGCTCCGACGCACCGTAGACAGCAACAGTCCTGGGAGCGAAGATCGACTCAAAATCGAAGCCCGGGGAGTCGTGCGGCTGGGCAGAGGCGGACTCAGGCATCGGGCCGGCACCGTAACGGTGAGCAAGCTGATTGTCAACAATCTGGCGCGGCAAGCCGCCGACGTGCTAGCACTCCAGACCGATGGCCGACGTCGACCGCGCACGAGACCTCCTTCGCGAATCCATTGCGCGCGGTGAGCTTCGCAGTGGCGCTCGAATCGCCGAGATCCCCTTCGCCACACGGCTGCACGTGCCAAGATCTGTCGTACGCGAAGCGCTTCGGCTTCTTGCCGTGGAGGGCTTGGTCTCGATCTACCGGAACCGAGGCGCCGTCGTTGCGACCTTCGAGCCGGAGGATCTCCTCGAAGTCTATGCGCTCCGAGCGGCCATTGGCTCTGTCGCACTCCACAAGCTGATGCTCAGCGACGCAAAAGACTTGGGTCCGCTCCGGCAGAGGCTCGAGCGGGTGGGGCAGGCCAGTCGAGCCGCGGACCCGATTGCAGCAGCCGATGCAGATCTCGGCTTTCAGGACTGCCTCATCGGACTCGCAGAGTTGCCGAGGGCGCGGACCGTGTTCGCCACGCTTACGGTGCAGATCAAGATCGTTATGCGTGCGCTAGACGTTCAGTACTCGCGCCCACTACCGATGATCCACCGCGAACTAGAAGAGTTGCTTCGGGCCGTGCAGACCGGCGACGCACGCGGCGCGGAGCGCCTCTGGCGCAACAAGTTGGAGCGATCGCTCAAGACCTTCAGCGATCACCTGGGCGATGCTGAGTTCGATCCGAGCCTTTGGCGGCTGCTTACGAGAGGGCCGCGCGCGATCTCCCGCCGCTGACCCCTGCGAACTACCCTGTGGAGGTTGCACCCGCACTCCTTCGGCGACGGGCCACGACCGTTGCGTCCTCAACGCACCTAGCCGAGGATCCGCTTAGACGCCTCGAAAAGCGCGAACTCGCGATCTCGGAGCGCTGCGTCGTGACGTCGAAGCGTCTTCCGCCTCACGGCTCGGACGCCACGATTTCCGTCATGATGCTGGGAGCCGCGTTGGGACGCAGGTCGGAGCTTCGGAGAACGGTGCGTTCCTGTCGACGAACACAGCAGAAGCCGCGCCGGATCCTGTCTCCTCAGCGACCTGACCGAACGCGGCTTGACATAATCGACCTTATAGAGCGCCTGGGTGGCGCGAAGGCTCGCGAAATGCGACCACAATCGCATCTCTAACCCGACTCGGCGGTTTCCGGCCGGATCGAAGCGCGCCACTCGTAGCTGAAAGGCGGCCTGGGCGGCCGCTTGGTGGGGCGTTGAACGCTTTGTGCGGTTGAGTACCCGAGGGCGGACGGGTGATGCCCCGAGGCTGGGTAAGCGTTCAACAGCATCACAAGCGAGGACAACTAGCGGTGCAATGCGCGATGCGCCGCGACCAGCGGTTCGATGGTCGTGTACAGCATCATGCCGATGAACGCCGGGTGGGCGGGGCCTGCTTGCACACTGAACTTCGAAAGCAGCACGAGCGAGTCCCCGTGCCCAAAAACCGTTCGGACGGCGTAGGTGTACGGCACCCGGTGGAGCTCGTCGCTCACCGAGAGCGCTGACACAAGCACCTCCTCCTCGACCGCGGGCAGGTGCAGCGCGGCGCAGCTGACCGTGCCCTCGTTTACAGAGACGGCGACCCGTACGCGGTGGCGCTTCGGCCCGTGCATCGTCACCTCGACGTGCGTGTCATGCCGCTCGGCGCCGAACCGTTGAAGAACGTTCTCCACCGTGCTGAGCAGCTCCTCGTCGGTGGACAACAGCTCGCGCTCCACCGGCACGAACGTCGGCCCAGCAGCTGCCGCACAACGGTCGAGATCGACCGCGAAGCGTCCCTCCCTGATGCCGAATCCCTGCCCAAACGTCGAAAGCACAAGCTCGGCGATCTGCCGGTAATCGCGCTTGCACAGCGGATGGAAGTACTGGAACCAGTACGGGATGTGGCCCGCCGGCGAACGCCAGCCGAGCGTCGTCAGGGCGTCGGCGTGGCGGTCGGTCTCGCCGCCGACCTCTCCCCAGAACACGCCCGGATCGGTGGTGAACTGGACGAAGTACGGCGACTCCTCAACAGAAAACACGACGTGATGGGCCCCTCGGTCGCCAACCGCGCGGATCGCGCGCGCGATCTCCTGGACTCCGCCGGCGTTTCGCCGATCGACCGTCACTTCGCGACCCCGTAGGCGGAGAGCTGGATCAACTCGCCGGAGACGGCAAGGCCGCTGCCGATGACGCCGTTGCCCTCGACGCGAAGATCGTCGCCAAGACCGGCGGACCCGCTGCGCCGAGCCACGGCTGCACCGACCGCAGCGAGGACGTCGGCTGGATCGACAAGCGCACCCTTCGCGGTGAGCAGATCGAAGACGTAGCCGGCGAGCAGCTTCGAGTACACCTGCCCGAACACATCCGGACGCGAGATGAGGTCGACCGACCACCCGTGACCCGCCAGAGCGGCGATGACTCCGGACTGCCCAGGCTGCATCGGGAAGTCGTCCACTGCCCGCCTGATCTCCGGTGCGCGAGCCTTGAACCCATCCGCATTCGCGGCCGTCCGCGACGCCACTTGGCGCACCGACAACTGGTGGTCGACGGTCGCCCAGACATCCGCCTGAGCGGCGCCGCGAGCAAGTGCGCCGCTACGAAGCGCCTGAGCCTTCCGGCGCCGCAGTTCCGGGCCCGACACGTGCCCAGCCGACCGGAACTGCTTGCCCTGCATCGACCAGCGCCCACGTTCCACGCACGACACGGGGACGCTGATCATGGAGCCCGCGCCGAGCAGCACCGTCAGGTTGAGAATGCGGTTCTGCTTGGCGCCGATCAGTTCCTCGCCGTCGTACAGGAGCGCAGCGCGGCCGAGCGGGTTTCGCACGCGCAACTCGCCCACGTCGCCAGCCTCGTCCACCTCCCCGATCTGAAGCCCGCCAGCGAGGGCCTCGTCGAGTGAGACGTAGTCACACACCGGGTCGCGGCGCGGAAAGAGCGGCGTGATCGCAAGGCCGTCGCGCTCGACGGTCTCACCGAGCTGAAACGGCAGATCGAGTGTGGTGGTCATCTGGCCTCCTCCGACAGGAACAGACATCACATGTGTTGTCCCGCCGAGGTGGCCGCGCCTTACACCGCTAGCCCGACCACTTTCGCCGCTCCTCCTCCAGATCGACCGGAAGCTCCTCGAAGTAACCGAGGTTGACGAGTCGATAGCCCATCGCCAGCGCAGACACCCGGAAGGCTTCGCCGAGCGCGAACGGGTCGGGCCCGCGGCGGTCAGCCTCCGCGCGCACCATGTCCTCGGGCATCAGCAGCTCCGCCGCGAAGCGGTTCGCCTCACGTTCGCGCACGCGCTCGGGACTCTCGGGATCCGGACGCAGATCGCCAACGCGACAGAACACCCGATCACCAACCGAGCCGGCATGGAGCAGAAAGTGGCCGACCTCATGCGCCACCGAGAACCGTCGTCGCTCCCAGGGTTCGTGCCGGCTGACCCAGACCTCATGGCGGTCAGCGAGCAGCAGTCCCGAAAGCGCCGCCCCCACCGGAGCTCCCGGGAGCGCGGACAAGTCGTCCGCCCGACGGACTCGCAGGCGACACAGGCTCTCCGCTAGCTCATCGACATCGACCGGGGGCGGTTTTGCCCCGTATGTCAGAACGAAGCGGCGGAGCGCGTCTCGGGCCGCGCCGACCTCATCCATCCGGCCCGCCGGTGAAGAGGTCGTCGACGCGCGGGTCTGGCGGCGGCTCGTCGGAAAGCATCGACAGTGCGTCCACGGGCGCCGCGGATGCCTCGCGCGCGAACATCGGCGCCTCGAAGCTCGCGGACACCGAAGGCAGTGAGCGAGTCGCCGCAAGCAGGCCAAGCGGCGCTTCCAGCGCCTGGGCAAACGCCCGGACGACCGCCGGCCGCACGCGCGTAGGTGCGAGCTGTCCCGTCTCAAGCTCGTGTACGTACCCGGCGACCTGCGGCTCCGAGCCCTTCACGCCCAGGAGTTCGGCGACTCGACGAACCACCACCGTGCGCGTCAGCCCGCGGCGCTGGCGCAACGCAGGGAGCAGCTCCGACCACGGCTGGGGCGTCAGCGCCTCTATGCGGGATGCGAGCTCCAGCACCTCAGCCTCCGGGATCCCGGTGCGCGGATTCTCCGCCACGTACGCGGCGATCATCCCGGCCAGGGCGTCCGACTGATCGCCGGCCTCCGCGATGAACGCCGCCGGGTCAGGATTGTCGCCGGCCAGCCGTTGATCGACGAATCGCTCGAACAGTTGGGTGGCGCGATCGATCACCGCGCTGTCTCCTGCAGCTTCGCCAAGGCTCGATGGAAGATGACGTCGACGTTGCCCGGTGTGGTGCCCAGCATCGTGGCGACCTCCGCACTGGGCCGGTTTTCGAGGATGCGCTGACATACGACCTCCCGCTGCCGCTCATTCAGCGGCGCGAGCAGCTCCTCCACAGCATCGCCGATCTCGGCCTTCTCGAGCTCCGGGTCGTCCGCGTAGGCATTCCACTCCTCGAGCGGCATGTCGTCTCCGCGTTCGCGCCTGGCGTGGTAGTCCGCCCGCACGAAGCGAGCCATCCGAACGAGCAGCCCTGCCGGGTTTGTGATCGCGTGTCCAGAACGAAGCTTGACCGACAGCCGCACAAGCACCTCGGATTCGAGGTCGTCCACGGCGCCGCGAGGCACCTTTGCCGCGATGACAGCGCGGACGAGATCGCGATGGCGAGCGTAGAGCACGGCGATGCAGTTGTTGGCCGTCTGGGCGCCGGCGTCGCCTTCGCCGGCCGAATCTCGGGCAAGGCGCACCAGCTCGGCATCGCTGTGGAGCAAGAGATCGGCAGGCCTGAGCGGATGTAGAGGCACCCAGTCATCATAGGGTGGTCGAACGCGCCGGCCTGCGCACAGCTGGCCGCGAAGGAACCTGGTCGTCTGTCACTCCGGTGACGTCCGCAGCGCCCAACGAGTTCTTACGATCCATCCTGCCGTTCACCTAGTAGCCCCTCCACGCTCAGGAAGGTCCACGTTGGCAGCAGGATGACCCGACCGGAAACGCGCCGGGCCACGATTCGCTTACCGACGTCGCCGACAGCTCGGGAGCTGTGCCCACTCCACCTGGAGCGACGGAATCGCTTCGCCGCTTCGGCGACTTCCTTCCGAGCACGCGTTTCGGTCACGGCTAACAATGCCGCCGACGCGCACGCCCCGTCAAGGGTTTGCCGGATTCGTCACCGTCGAAAATGTGCACGGTTCAGGTCGGACGGTTACCGTCCCTATGCCTTGATCGCCACATCTGCCAACTGTGAATGACGGGTGCGAGACCACGCTCGAGCACCGCGTGGCCGTGCTGCTCGGCGCCGGGCCGTTGCGTCCGCGCGAGATTGTGGCGGAGCTGCGCAAGTCGGGACGCAAGGCGTCCCGTTGGGACATCGGCGCCATGCTGCGGCGGCATCCGACAGTGTTCGTGCAGGATCAGGACTTTCGGTGGCGGCTGGTCGGACACAGCGGCTCAAGTGCACAGTTGCAGTTAGACGTGCAAGAGAAGCGGACGGAGGTGGGCGATGAGCCGCTGTTCTGAGTTCGTTCCAGCGCAAGAACTCCGCTGCCAACGCGGACATCCCTGACGATGCGTCGCATTGACGGCAAACCCCTTCTCTCTCCCTCCGACCTGAACGACCTGCTTGAGTGCCGCCACCTGATAGCGCTCAAATTGGCTCGATTTCGAGGTGAGCCTGGGCCGCGACCGACACACGGCGCTCATACAGAGATCCTGGCGGGTTACGGCGAGAAGCACGAGGCGGCCATCCTCGAGGCGTTCGAAAAGAATGGAAAGTCCGTTGCGCGGATCGAGACAGGCAGCAGCGAGGACGACCTGCGCCGTGCCCGGCAACAGACGCTCGAAGCGATGGGCCGCGGAGTCGACGTGATCCACCAGGCCACGCTCGTTGGCGACGGCATCGGCGGGTACGCCGACTTCTTGGAGCGGGTCAATGTTCCCTCCACGCTCGGCGGCTGGAGTTACGGCGTATCCGACGCCAAGCTCGCCCGCGTCACCAAGAGCTACTTCCTGGTGCAGCTGTCGGTTTACGCCGCGCTGCTCGAGCGCCTGCAGGGTCACCCGCCAGGTCAACTCGACGTCCTGCTTGGCGACGGCAGCCGCGACGTTTATCAAACCGCCGACTTCGCAGCCTACGTGCGCGCGATCAAGCGGCATGCCGAGGCTACCGTCGACCGGGGCCTGGCCAATACCTATCCGCTTCCTTGTGGTCACTGCGGCATCTGCGGCTACCGGCGCGCCTGCGAGCAGCGGCGGTTGGAGGACGACCACTTGTCGCTGGTAGCCGGCCTCCGCCGCGATCAGGTCGCCCGCCTGGAGGCCGCCGGCGTGCCAACGCTGACCGCGCTTGCGGAGCTAGATGCCGCGACTCTCGTGCCTCGCGTCCCGCGGGACACACTGTACAAGGTTCGCCGCCAGGCAACGCTGCAGCTGCATGAGCGCATCACCCGCGAACAGATCTATGAACTACTGCCCTACCAGGAGGGTCATGGCTTCAACCTGCTGCCCCAGCCGTCCGCAGGCGACCTTTTCTTCGACATCGAAGGTGACCCTTACATCGGCGACAAGGGCCTCGAATATCTGTTCGGGGTGGGCTGGGTGGACGACGCCGGTCGCGAGCAATTCCGTGCGTTCTGGGCGCACGACCGCGCGCAGGAGAAGGCGGCGTTTGAACAGTTGGTTGACTTCTTCATGCGGTGGCGGGCGGACCATCCCGGCTGTCACATCTACCACTACGCCAGCTACGAGGAGCAGGCACTGAAGACGCTGGCCATGTACCACGCCACCCGTGAGGACGAGATCGACACCCTGCTTCGGGCCGGCGCGCTGGTCGACCTGTTTCGAGTGGTGCGGCAGGGTGTGCGCATTTCCAAGGACAGCTACTCGCTGAAGCGCGTCGAGGAGTTCTACTGGGGCAATCGACAGGCCAAGGTGAAGGAGGCAGGCGGCTCGATCGTGGCGTACGAGCGCTGGCTCGCCAGCGGGGACCAGGCCGAGCTGGACGAAATCGAGCTCTACAACAGCGAGGACGTGCACTCGACTCGCGGGTTGCTCGACTGGCTGGTCGTGCTCCGCCAAGAGCTAGTGGAGACCGATGCTGACGTGCAGTGGCGTGGCGATCCCGACACCGACCCGGAACCAGCGGAGGTGATTGATCCGGTGACCAAGGCGCTACGTGACCGGCTGCTGTCAACCGGCGATGCAAGCGACCGCCACCTGGGTGAGCTGCTGCTCTATCACCGCCGCGAAGCCAAGCCGACCTGGTGGTGGTACTTCGATCGCCTCACAAAGACCGAGGAGGAGTTGCGCGACGAGGACGACGAGGCGATCGGCGGCCTCGAGCGGAATGGCCCCGAGGGCGCGATCAAACGGTCGCGGCAGGTGCCGATGCGATTCCCGGTACAGCAGTTCAAACTTGGGCTCGGCGACGCGGTCGATCCCGCCAGCGAACGAACGGTCGAGATCACCGAGCTCGACGTCGAGCAGGGCACACTAACGCTGAAACTCGGCCCCAAGACCTGGGGCGACGGAACGGTGCCGCAGTCGGTGATCCCGGGGGGCGCGTTCACCACCAAGGAGCAGCGAGCCGCGCTGCGGCGCATTGCAACGGCGGAGTTGGATGGTGACGGCCGCTACCCATGCAGCCGCACTCTGCTGCGCAGCGAGCTGCCCCGCATCACTGGTGTGACGCAGGGAGACCCGCTGATGGAAGGCTCGTTCGACGTGGACCGCGCCGTATCGCTGGCGCTGCGCCTCGAACAGAGCGTGCTGTCCATACAGGGGCCCCCTGGCACCGGTAAGACCTACTCGGGTGCACAGATTGCGGTCGCGCTTATGGCACGGCGCCGCCGGGTCGGCATCACCGCGCCCAGCCACAAGGCGATCCACAACCTGCTCGAAGAGATCGAGCGGGTCGCCCGTGACCGCGGGATTCGCTTCCGGGGATTCAAGCGGGGCGACGGCGACGATGGCTACGTCTCGCCGTACCGCGACGCGGGCTCGATCGAGAACGTCGGAAACGACAAATGCGAGAGCGCCGACGACGACGTCCTGCTGATGGCAGGTACGTCGTGGCTGTTCGCACGGGACGGCATGCGGGGCAGCGTCGACACGCTCCTGATCGACGAGGCTGGCCAGGTGGCGCTCGCGGACGCCTTGGCGGTCAGCACAAGCGCCCAGAACCTCGTGCTGCTCGGGGATCCGCAGCAGCTGGCCCAGGTCGCGCAGGGTGCCCATCCCGAGGGCGCGGCGGTATCTGCACTCGGCCACGTACTGGGTGACCAGCGCACGATGCCCCCGGATCGCGGGCTGTTCATCAATGTCAGCCGTCGCATGCATCCAGACGTTTGTCGATTCGTCAGCGAGATCAGCTACGGCGGCGAGCTGCATAGCTTGCCCGAGTGCGCCGCGCAACGAGTCGACTCCCGCGGTTTGTCCGGGGCGGGATTGCGTGCACTGCTGGTGGAGCATGCGGGCAATCGGCGCGAGTCGGAGGAGGAGGCCGCCGTTATCGCCGAGCAGGTGGCGCTGCTCGCCGGCGGCACAGTCACGCGCGCGGACAGCACTACCGTCCCAAGCGAGCAGGCCGGCGTGTTGGTGGTCACGCCGTATAACTCGCAGGTGCGCCTACTGCGCGAGCGGCTGCCAGACTGGGTCGAGGTTGGAACGGTGGACAAGTTCCAGGGGCGCGAGGCCGCCATCGTGTTCTTCTCGATGGCCACCTCGAGCGGCGAGGATGTGCCGCGCAACGTCGACTTCCTCTACTCGCGCAACCGTCTGAACGTGGCCGTATCGCGAGCGAAGTGCCTGGCCGTGCTGGTAGCAAGCCCGGCGCTGCTGACGATTCGGTGTCGGACCGTGGAACAGATGCGGTTGGTGAACGCGTTGTGTCGGCTCGTGGAGATGGCGGCGCACGACGTTGACCGATGTGGGGACACTGATCGCAGACCTACCCGAGGCCTCGAGCGCGGGGGTTCCAAGCAGCAGAGCCTAGGGCTCACGGAACGGGAGCTTGCTATCCGTGGCCAATCTGAGATGCTCGTTTTTGGTCTATTTGCCAACGCCCGCGCTTGCCACGTTTGATTGAGTGACTAGTATTGGTTAGGGAGCGTCATGGCCGGTTTTGCGGTAACGCAAGCCGCGCGTCTAACGGCTGTAGCAGTCGGAGCGAGTCTCGTCTTTCGCCGAGCGCTCACGCATCGCTTCCTCAATACTGATTGAAGGTTTTGCCCGCCGCGGTTACATCGCCGGTCGCGATGAATGACCTTGGAGCAATCGTGGGCGTTGATGGTCCGACCGGAGCATACCGATGGCGGAACGGACGTTTCGTTCCGTTACAACTGCTCGTGGCCGGCGGCTATATCGGAATACACGACGTGAACAATCGGGGCGTTTCGGTCGGCATGTCGGTCGGCTCCTCGGGAGCAGTCGGCCGGTAATGTGGCTGCCGAACGGGATAGCGGTCGACCTCGGCGGCCCACGGCCGAGCTCCTGCTTTCCCGGGTATGAGATCGACTACCGCGCCAATGCCATCAACAATCGTGGCTCCGCCGTCGGACTCCAGAGCGACACCGACTGCAATTCGTGGCCCGCACTGTGGCACGACGGGCAATTACCCCGACGGGAAACAGGTCGTCTTTTCCGTCTGGTATCAACCGAGACGACGTCGTGGTGGGAACCGCGAGCAATGGCGCCGGATGGGTATGGCGCCCGAGGCAGGGAATGCGGGTACTCACCCCGCTTGGAGGAGCGTCCCGCATAACGGACCACGGTTGGATTCTTGGAAAGACGGAAAATGGTGCAGCCTTGTGGCGCATGGGCCGACTCGGGCATCCGATCCGTTTGGATGGCCTTCTGGCAGAGACCCGGGGTTGGACTCTGATCAAAGCCCTCGACCATTAACGAACGACTTCAGATCGTTGGAGTTGCTGAACGGAACGGCGAGCAGCGAACTGTGCTTAGCTCTCCCTATTGCTCCGCGTGCGGTGCCATAACCATTCCGCTTGCGACCACACCGTGGCCTCCCCGGGCGTTCACGAACTAGGATGCCGCGGGTGTAAGGTGAAGGGAGGCATCCATAGAGGTCTTTGAACTACAGGAGCGCTTGATTCGCGACTACGCGGACTACACGCGGAGCTTCATCTCAATTAGAGACTCAAGGATCGCCGAGTCCGTCGAGCAGGAGTTCGAGTCCGGACTCCGTTCGCCGGACACGCTCGTCCAGCTGACAAGTCCCGGAACTCGGTTTCCTAATCCACAAGCCGTTCGTTCCGTTTCAAGCGATCCCGCAGTTCACCCTCGTATCGGCGCGCGTCGGCCTCGGTGACCGACTGCATCACGAAACGGTGGAGTTGCCCCCACACGCCCTCGCCCCCAACTGGCGTGACTGAGGTTCCCGCCGTCGCCGATAGACGGGTGAGAAGGAGCTTCGCCTCAGCGCGGCTGATGGATTCGTTGAGGAACAGGAGGAGGCTCGTGCGCGCGATGGAGGAGGATGGCTCGGGACCCCTTACGGCGACCTTGGCCTGCAGCTGGGGCGTGGCTTTCCGCTGCGGCTTCCAGCGCGCCCGCGTGGGTTTCTTCGTCGGTGCCGCCGGCGGCTTCTTGTTCGAGACCGGCCTCGCAGTGGACGACGATGTCGGCCGTTTCGGTGTCACTCGCTCCGAGGCGGGCACTTGAGATGCTGCTCCTGCGCAACCACAATGGCAGCCGTTGGGAAAGTGCGCCATCTTCGGATGCCCGCAGCTGGCGCACAACGCAAAGTGACGGTTCTGTCCGAATGCCACTGAAGACAACGTAACGAGTTTGTCGAGCTTTGGCAAGCGGACCGCGCCTGCAGGGAGCCCGGTATGGGTGGCAGCTGTGCCGCCGCAGTCATACCTGTGAGCTCGAGGATGGAGGGCGTAGCCGCGCGTCCGTCCGCAAGTTCCACCTCGTCGTCTGCTCCCGACTCGTCGTCGCGGAGCACGCGCCCTGCCATCGGTCAGCTAGTGGCTATCCGTGATCGATTGGCTCCCGCCCGACGAGGGCCGCGAGCAATTCGTTCTCAGCCGGCGCAAACCCTTGCATCGCCGCCGAGCGAGCGTGACGCACCGAAGGCTCAACCAGGCCGGATTACGAGAGCCCTCTAACGGACTCGAACCGTTGCCCCCGGTCGGGAACGATGTGAAGTCCTCGTAGCTAACCGGCGCTCCGGCGGCCCTAAGGTCGCAGGGAGCGATCGGCCAACCGAGGCCCCTCCCCGCCTTCGCAAAGCAGCGACGGAGGGCGACACGTGGACTTCATGAGACGCAAGATCGAGACCCCGGTACCAGGCCGGATCGGCAGCTACGCCGCCCTCTACCTGGCGGCGCTGGACGGCGAGGGCCGGGCCTTGGCGACCCGGTACGAGGTGTGGCGCGAGCTATGCCGCCTCGGTGAGCACCTACCGGACGCGGAGCCGGGCGAGATCACCACCATGGACGTGGAACGCTTCCTGGCGGTGAGGTGTCACGCCCGGAGCTTGGCGACCCGGCGCAAGGTGCTCGCGGTCTGCTCAGGGTTCTTCACGTACCTGCTCGACCGTGACGTGGTAGTCAAGAACCCGACACGCGCGATCCGGCGGCCGAACCTGCCCGATCCCGAGCCGACGTGGTGGACGGCCGAGGAGGTACGGGCGATCCTCACGGCCGAGTTGCAGCCTCGCGATCGACTCCTGCTCATCACCCTCGCCCGAACGGGACAGCGGGTCGGCGTGGTGCGGACGCTCCGGTGGCGTGACCTCAGCCTCGACGCCAAGGAGCCGGTGATCAGTTTCCGCCGAGGCAAGGGGGGCCGGGTGTTCACGTTCCCGATCGACAAGGTGCTGCTCCGGGAGTTCATCTTGCACCGCGCCCTCTCCAACCCGGCCGCCGAGTCACACGTGTTCCGCAGCCGCAAGGGCAACGCTCTCAGTCCGCAGCAGGTCAACCGCGTGATCGAGGTCGCCTGCCGACAGGCCGGGGTGCGGGTCGCCTCGGCGCACGAGTTCAGACGGTCGGCCATCACCAACCTTCTGCACGCTGGCGTTCCGTTCGACGTGGTCAGCCGTGACGTTGCCGGTCATGCGAACCCGACCACCACGATGAAGCACTACCGGGGCACCGAGTCGGCCCGCGTTCGGGAGGCGATGCGCGACCTGCCGTACTGAAGGGGTCGGCCTGGGGTCGAACAACCCACACCGGAGAATGCGTCCTAGAGGCCTCTCGCGGACAGTCTGGAGGCTGGAGCGCCGACCTCCCCGAGTCGCCGAGCGGGGCCGCCGACCGATCGGCCCTACGAGCGGCATGAGGGGCAGTGGTCGCCGGTGCCTAACCCTCGATGAACCCTCTATCAGGCGCTCCTCCGGCCCTAAGGTTGAGGGTAGAGAACGTCTCACCCCCACCCGGCCGTCCTCGACCAACGGCCTGCACGACCGCCCCGACCACGGGCGATGCTGCTGAGCAACTGCTGAGCAAGATTTCCAGAGCATCGCCCTCCTCCCCCGTCTCAGCAGCCGGGGCGGGGGGCGATCTGCGTTGTGCCCTGGTCAGCCAACGCAACCGACGGAGCCGCCACGCAGCGCCCGTCACGATCGCCCCCGGCTCGGATTCCCTCCAGGTTGCCGAGCCGGGGCGCGGTCACCCCACCAGAACCTGGAGACACGACATGACCTGCAACCACTGCACCAACGAGCTGCCGCCCGCGAAGGCAACAGGCCGCCCGGCGCTCTACTGCTCGACCCGCTGCCGCAAGGCCGCCTGGCGTCACCGCCGATCGGCCGAGGCCGTTGCCACCCGGTACGCAGCAGAGTTCCGTCCCCTGTTCACCGGGGAGCAGCAGAGTTCCGTCCCCGGATACCTACTCGCCGATCGGCGACCACTGCCTATGACCAGTGCTGATGAGGGTTCTGTACTAGTGGTCATGACTGCCGAGCGGGTGAGTGGGGACGAATCAGACCACCTCGACTCCGGGATCGGGGAGCCGAGCAGCAAGCCCATCCAGGCAACTGGGGCAACACGCACGGAGGCAGATGGGGCAACGGTGCACAACCTCGACAACGCAGGGGGACGAGATGGGGCCGATCGAGATCATCACCGACTTGATGGGGAGGCCGTTGACAGAGACGGAGGCCGAGTTGGTGCGAACCACGATCAACTTGGTGCTTGGGCGGCAGCAACTCCAGGAGGCCGATCGGGCGCAGATGCAGACCGACGCCGAGATGCTGGGGAGGCCGTCATGACGCCCGAGGAGAAGGCCGACGCCGAGGCCGCCCGGGTCATGTGGGAGACCGACCAGGCTGGGTTCGCCCGGCTGCAACGGGTCGCCGCTCGCAGGCTCCAGGGCATCGGGCACCCTGATGACCCCGATCCGGCCGTCGTTGAACGGATGACCGCCGCGATCCTCACCGACCTGGATGGTGAGCGATGACCCCTAGCAAGCCTCACTGGACACCGGAGGCCCGAGCCGAGGCCGCCGCACGGGCCAAGGCGATGTGGGCCGCTCGGAGGAGTGAAGAACAGGGCCGCCGGTTCCGCATCGGCCGCCTCGTGATCGTGTGGGCCGCACGATGAGGACGATCGGCACCGTCCCCAGCGGCCAGGGCGAAGTGGTCGTTGCCCGACAGGCGGACGGCCTGGCCTCCCTCGTCTGCAAGGCGCACGGGTACTCCACCGACCTGACACTCAACCGGGAGCAGGCGCTGAGGCTGGCCCGCCTCCTCCGGGCGGCCGTCCGATGATCGCCGCCCCGCAGGCCGACAAGCCGGTCAGCATGGAGGCCTTGGGCACGTTCCTCAAGCTCCTCGCCCACGACGCGCGACGCCGAGCACGCAGGGCCGAGACCCACAGCCCCGTGTTCATGTTCGACCTGGAGGGGGAGGACACCGGGGAGGACACCCCCACCCACACCCTGCTGGACGCCTCGACCTCCACGGAGTACCGGGAAGCCTGAGCCAGGTCAACTGATGGCCCGCAAGTCAGGCAAGGCCTACGTGGTCGGGCAGAACCTCTCCGGCCGTCAGCGCCGCCGGAAGGCCGCACGGCAAAAGCGGGCCAGGCACGTGCAAAACGCGGCTGGCCTGGGGGCGCCCACCCCCACCCATCAGGTGCACGACAAGAGCGACACGCCAGGCCCGGCGCCCGGCGCGTGACGCCCCTGGGGGGAGTTTGGCCCCGTCGAACACCGGCGCCCAGGAACCCGTTGGTTAGCGCGACGAACGCGACGGCCCATCGAACGCATTCCAGTTTCTCAACCACCTTCCACATGGAGGATTCATGACCGACACGATCCCCGAGACGACCGGGGCCGAGTTCATCGAGACCGTCACGGCCAACTTCACCGTGCCCGAGGCGCAGATGGCGAGCCTGCACCTTGCGGCTGAGGCCCTCGACCGTGCCCGAGCGGCGCAGGACGCCATCGATGAGCACGGCATCCTGATCGACGGCCTGCACGGGCCGAAGGCGAACCCGGCCGTGTCCATCAAGCGGGACGCGGTGGCCGAGTTCATGAGGCTCAACCGCCTGCTGTCGATCTTCACGGATGAGGACGCATCGTGAAGGCCCGCAAGGGTGGCGTGCTGACGCCGGAGATGGTCTACCGGAGCACCGGCGGGATCGACCCCCGGACGGGTCGGCAGCGCAACGGCCTCGACCCCTGGATGAGCTTTGACGAGTGGACGGCCCGTGGCTGCCCCTCGTTGCTCGACTACGACGCCGAGGAGCAGGCCGTGGTCGATGCGTACCTACAACAGTCCGAGGACGCTCACGCCTCGGGGAGCGCCCTTGCATGAGGCGCCAGGTGCAGGCCCTCAGTCCGCTTCACGCCTGCGGGGCCTGCACCTCTGAACCGTCGGCTGGTTCTTGAGCACCAGCCGCGCCGCCCTCCTCCCCCTTCATGCCGTGGCGGGAGGAGGGCACCACCTTTGAGCACTCCCCCGGAGATCGAGGGCCGGGGCGAGAGGGGGCACCAGGCCCGGCTCGACACCTCCGACTGGTGCCCCCGACAAGATTTCTGCGCCCCGGCGCAGGCGAGAGGCCGACGGCCAGCCCCACAGAGGGCCGTCGGTGACGACCGGGGCGACGGAAGGAGCACACGTGTGCACGTTCGACAACGAAGGCAACAAGACTGAGTGCGAGGGCTGCGCCCTCGACCGTGAGCTGGGTGAGCTGGACGACCTCAAGGCCGCCGCAGCGGGCCACGCACCGATGACCTGCGAGCAGCAGGCCTCGCTGGCCGAAGTCCTGCCGGGTCTCGTGGAGCACCCCGGCTCCTGCCCGATCACGCCTGCTCGGCAGGCTGCACTGGAGAGGGCACGCAAGCTCGTCAGCGGTGGCGTCCCCGTCACGCAGGGCGAGACCACGCGCAACTCGGGTGACCTGCTCCGTGGAGCACTCGGGTTGAAGTCCGACGGTGCGCCGTCGGCGTCGTTGCAGGCCCGCATCGCGGCCGAGGCCAAGGCCAAGGCCATCACCGACCTGCTCGACCGTGGCGAAGGTCACCGCATCATCGTGACCAACATGGAGACCGGCGAGAAGTCCTCGCTGGCGGGCACGTACCGCAACCTCGCCGGTCGGCTCAGGGTCGCCGGGCCGGACGACATCGCCGAACGACAGGCCAAGGCGTTCCGCATGCTCGACCCCGAGGAGCGCCAGCGTGACGCCCGGATCAAGGCGTTCCAGATGGAGCAGGAGCGTGAGCGCACCGAGGAGGAGGCCCGCGTCAAGGCCGAGGCCGTCGCCGAGGAGCGTCGCAACGCCGAGCACTTGAGCCTGATGCTCCAGGAGAAGGCTGGACGCCGGGCGATCGAGTCCGGCGAAGTCGAGCCTGTCCAGTTCGGCCCGAACGGTCGGATCATCAAGGGCGAGCGCCGGAAGGCCCGAGAGGCCGAGGAGGCCCAGCGGGAGCGGCACCTGATCGAGCACGACCGCGCCGAGCGGGCGAAGGAGGCCGCGATGGCCCACGACGCCGCGCAGGCCCGGAGGGCATCGAGCCGCGTCAACGTCGGCATGCACCGCTGGAACGGGGCCAAGGACTGACATGGCGCAGGACAAGTCCAGACGCACCCTGGCCCGGCACGAGTCGGCCCACATCGTGGCGGCCGTGCGGTTCGGGGCGATGCCCCGGTACATGAGGCTCGATGAGCACCACCGGGAGGACACCGGCGAGCACGTGCTGGCAGTCGCCCGGTTCGCCTGGCCACGCAAGACGACCGACCCGATCCTGCACCCCTGGCACGACCTCATCGTCAGCCTGGCTGGTCGGATGGCGGCCCCGGACGGGATCGAGTGGCCGCCGACGTTCAACCAAGCCCGCAACGAGGACTTGGAGGACTTGCGCACGATCCTGCGGGAGTTGGTCATGGCCTTCGGGGGCGGCCCCGAGGCGAGCCACGAGCAGGAGGCCCGAGCGGTAGAGATGGTCGAGCGGGTCTACAACGGAGCGATCAACGGTGCCCGCCTCCTCCTCAAGCTGCCCGACGTGTCGCTGGCGATCGACGCCTTGAGCATGCAGGTCGAGCACGCCGATGTGGACTATGTGACCGGCGCGCAGATCGACTCGATCATCAGGCCGATCCTGGCCGAGTACCGGGAGGCGTCGTGAGGGCGCCGGTGAAGATCACCAGTAGGGCAGTGATCGACTTCGGCCCGCAGCTTGAGCGCGTGATCCGGTTGAGGGCCGCCGACCGTCACGCGGGCCGGACCCCTCGGGCTGCGCACCTGCTGCGCGCCTAGCGCATCTCCGCGTGCTCCTCCCACAACGGGAGCGCTCTGGCAGGCCGACCCACAAAGTCGCAGGGCGCGCGCAGGGCCATCGGGTGCTGTCGGTACGATGACCGCCGATGGCAAGTGAGCCGCAGAACACCCTCTACTACGGCGACAACCTCGACGTGTTGAAGCGGCATGTCAAGGACGAGTCGGTTGACCTCGTCTACCTCGATCCGCCGTTCAACAGCAACGCCACGTACAACGTCCTGTTCCAGGAGCACGACCACACTCCGGCACCGTCGCAGATCGAGGCCTTCGGCGACACCTGGCACTGGGATCAGGCTGCAGCCGAGGCGTACCAGCAAGCCGTCGAGGAGGGCGGCCGAGTGGCTGACGTCCTCCAAGCGTTCCGGACGTTCATCCCCGAGAGCGACATGCTGGCCTACCTGGCCATGATGGCCCCCCGGCTACAGGATCTGCGCCGGGTGTTGAAGCCCACTGGCAGCATCTACTTGCACTGTGACCCCACGGCCAGCCACTACTTGAAGTTGCTGATGGACGCCGTGTTCGGCCCTGAACAGTTCCGAAACGAGGTCATCTGGAAGCGGACAACGGCCCACAGTTCGGCGAAGCGGTTTGGGCCCGTCCATGACGTGATCCTGTACTACGGTCGGACATCGAAGGCGGCGTGGTACAAGCAGGCCGCGCCCCACTCCGAGAAGTACCTGGCCTCCAAGTACCGCCACAAGGACGAACGAGGCGTCTACCGGCTGTCGGATCTCACCGGATCTGGAGTCAGGCACGGCGAGACCGGTGAGCCGTGGCGGGGGTTCGAGGTGACGCCCAAGGGTCGGCACTGGATGTATCCGCCCGCCCAGCTCGATGTGCTCGACGCTGATGGAAGGATCTACTGGCCGCCGAAGGGGGGAACGCCCGCGTACAAGCGGTACCTCGGTGAGGGAGAGGGTCGTCCACTCCAGGACGTGTGGACAGACATCGAACCGATCAACTCCATGGCAAAGGAGCGGTTGGGCTACCCCACTCAGAAGCCTGAGGCCCTTCTCGATCGGATCATCAAGTCGTGCACCGCTGAGGGGAACGTGGTACTCGACCCGTTCTGCGGTTGCGGTACCGCGATCGCGTCCGCCCAGAAGCTTGGCCGCAAGTGGATCGGCATCGACCTGACGCACCTGGCGATCGGCCTGATCAAGGTACGGCTGCAAGATGCGTACAACCTCGTTGGCGGCACCGACTACGCGGTGGTCGGCGAGCCGACCGACTTGCCCGGCGCCCGCGAGTTGGCTGCGGAGAACCCCTGGCAGTTCCAGGCGTGGGCGTTGGGGCTGGTGGGCGCCCGCACCGCCACCAGCGCCAAGAAGGGCAGCGACAAGGGCATCGACGGCCGCATCCTGTTCCACGACGATGCCGGCGCCGGGGCCAAGACCAAGCAGATCATCCTGTCGGTCAAGGCGGGCGGCACGAACGTCGCCCACGTCCGTGACCTGGTGGGCGTCCTGCAACGGGAGGGCGCGCAGATCGGCGTGCTGCTGACCATGAACGAGCCCACCCAGCCGATGCGCGCCGAGGCCGCCAGCGCTGGGTTCTACAAGTCGCCATGGGGCGGCACGCACCCCCGCATCCAGCTCATCACCGTCGAGGACGCCCTGGTCGGCAAGAAGATCGACTACCCCTCACACGTCACCAGCACGTTCAAGGAGGCGCCGAAGGTGGAGGAGGAAGTCGAGGGGCCGCCCCAGGAGGAGCAGCTGTTTGACCTCGACTGACCGGCGGTGGTCGCCCAGCTACGCTCGCCTTGCGCCGCCTGCCGTCCACCGGCGTCTGGCTGGTGTGCCAGCATGCGCCGACTGACGAGGAGATCGTGTGCCTGTTCGCGTAGATGTTCATCCCGATGTGTTGATGTGGGCGACAGAGCGCTCCGGCCGCGATCTCGGCGACATCGCCGAGCGGTTCCCTCACTTCAACGACTGGCTACGCGGCTCGCGCCGTCCGACGCTCCGACAGCTGGAACAGTTTGCAAAGGCGACCCACGCCCCTCTCGGTGCGCTGCTCCTGCCTGAGCCGCTCTCCGAGCCGCTGCCGGTACCGGACTTCCGCACCATGCCGGATGCGGAGACGGAGCGGCCCAGCGTTGACCTCCTCGACACGATCTTCCTGTGCGAGCAGCGGCAGGAGTGGTACCGCGAGTTCGCGCGATCCTCCGGACAGGAGGCGTTGCCGCTCGTCGGCTCCCTGTCGCTCGCAACGCCGGTGCCCGAAGCGGCCCAGGCGTTGCAGGATGCCCTGGACTTCGGCGTTGACGAGCGGGCCTACATGCCGAGGTGGTCGGATGCCCTCACCGCGCTGATCGAGCGTGCCGAATCTGCTGGAGTCTTGGTCATGGTCAGCGGGATCGTCGGGGGCAACACCCACCGGGCGTTGGATCCTCAGGAGTTCCGCGGATTCGCCGTGGTGGACGAGCTGGCGCCGGTGATCTTCGTGAACGGCGCCGACACCAAGGCTGCCCAGATCTTCACGCTGGCCCACGAGCTAGCCCACGTGTGGCTGGGGCAGTCGGCCGTGTCGAGCGCGAACCTCGTGCGTCCCGAGAATCACGAGGTGGAGCGCTGGTGCAACGCCGTGGCCGCCGAGTTCCTAGTGCCCATGAACAGCTTCCGCGACGACTTCAACCGGAACCAGCCGCTTGACCAGCAGCTACGGCGCCTGGCCCGCCGGTACAAAGTCAGCACGTTGGTCGTTCTGCGCCGTGTGCTCGACGCCGGGTACATCGACCGGCCGACGTACGAGGACGCGTTCGAGGACGAGCTGCGGCGGGTGCTAGCAGTCATCCGGGAGTCGGAGGGCGGCAACTACTACAACACTCAGCCGTACCGCACGAGCAGGCGCTTCGCCCGAGCGATCGTGGAGAGCACGTTGGAGGGGCAGACGTTGCACCGGGACGCGTTCCGGCTGCTCGGCTTCAAGAAGTTCTCGACTTTTGAGGGCCTGCGGGAGCACCTGGGCATCCACTGATGTACCTCCTCGACGCCAACGTCTTCATCGAGGCCAAACAGCGGTACTACTCGTTCGAGGTCGTCCCCGCCTTCTGGGACTGGCTGGATCAGGCGTACGACGATGGCCGGGTCGCGAGCGTGCGCAAGGTGCTGGAGGAGCTTGAGGCGGGCGCCGACGAGTTGGCGCAGTGGGCTGTACAACGTCCCGACTTCTTCCTCGACGTAGACGACGCGGCGCTCGGCAGCCTCCGGCGGGCCAGTACGTGGGCGACCACCAACGGCTACGAGACCAGCGCGGTGAACGAGTTCCTGGAGTCGGGCGACTACTACCTCGTTGGCCAAGCCCATGCGCACGGCCACACCGTGGTGACGCACGAGACCGCCTCAACCGGGGTCAAGCGAATCAAGATCCCGAACGCCTGCGGAGGGCTGAGCGTTCCGCACATGAACGCCCATGCCATGCTCAGGGCAGAGGGCGCCCGCTTCGTGCTCGGATGACCCGGCGGCAACGGTACGACCACGCAGCGGCAGGCCGCTAGAACGAGCGAAGGCCCCGACTCGTGCGGGGCCTTCGTGTTGCTCGGCGGCCGGGGCGCACGTTAGGCCGTCGGCGCCTTCCGGCTCCGCGTCCGCTTGAGCTTCGCGGCCTCGACTGCGGCGCCCTTCTTCGCGTCCGCCTTGGCCTTGCGATCGACGGCCTCGCAGGCCTTGCAGATCGAGTAGAGGCCGTCGTTGCTCGCCTTGTTGCGGGCGAACAGGTCGTGAACCTTGACCTGGCCGCAGCGTGGGCACCACTTGTGTCCCTTCTTGACGGTCTCGGGCCGGGTCGGCCTGGGGGTGGACTTGGCGGGCATCTTGGCCTCCTGATCGGGTGTCGTTGCCCGATCGGGCAACAGCCTGATCATCGGTCCAGGCCGTGGAGGGCCGCGATCCCCCGTCGGGGGGACTCGTGCCGGACAGCACTACCTCCGACTACACGTCCTCTTGAAGGGTGCAGTTCGTCCAGGCCGTCGAGTCCGTGCGGATCGTTCGCCTCTGGACAACGGGCATCGCTGATTCAACGTGGTAGGGAGACCGGGCTGTCTCCTGGTCTAGCTTGCGCCGCACCTGATCGAGTTCCATGTCCTGCCACTCAGCTTCGACGGGATCGAACGCCCAGAGTTCGGTCTTGGTTTCCGGGCACCAGATGCGGTACTGAACTTCAACTTGCGCCGCCACTTCGGGCCTCCTGCCGGGTGATGTGATCCGAACCCACGGAGAATGCCAAGGGGGTCGGACACCGCCGGGCCGCCGGGGGGGAGCCGAACGGATCGCGCGTGTTGGCCGACGCCTCTATGCTTGGCCCGAGCGGGCGAGGTTCGATTCCGTTCGGTGGCGCCGAGATTTGAGTCTAGGACAGGGGAAAAAGCCCTCTAACGGACTCGAACCGTTGACCCCCTCCTTACCATGGAGGTGCTCTACCAACTGAGCTAAGAGGGCGAGCTCGGCGGGATTCTAGGCCATCCGCTCGTCCGCGCCAGTCGGCGGACAGAGCAGGTTAAGAACGCCTGAGCCCTACGGCCGCTTCGGCTGCCCCAGACGCCCCTTCAGCTTTCCAAGGCCCCGCTCGGCGATGCCAAGCGCCGCCGGCAGCAGCTCCTGCTGTGACGGCCGCGGCAAACCCGGCCGCTGTGCGCCCGGCGGCTTCTCCCCCACCCGCAGCCGCGCCCACTCCCCGGCGACCTTTCCCACGGTACGGGTGGCCTTCCGCCTCTCTGGGTCAAGCATCCACACGGCAGACGCTAGAGCAGCCTGGCGACCAATTCGACTCCGGGCCATCGGCAGCCTGGCCAACAGCACCTCCGCGGCGAGCAACTGCACGACCTCGCTCTGAGCGACCCGCGACAGCCCGTCCATTGCGACACGCAGCTGCCGCGTCGAGTGCCGACGCTGTGCGCGCCGCGCGGCGTCGAGCTCATCCAGCCCGTCAACGAACTCGCTCGTGCCCTTCGACTCGCCGGCGGACGTGATCACCGCCCGCCACCGGCCGCCGCTGCGCTCGAACAGCTCAAGGTCGAGACCCCGCTCCGTAAACCAGCGATGAATCTCGCCCAGCTCTTGCGATGGATCGATCCAGCCCATACCGGCACGATACCCGGCATGGCTATCGTCCATTCGGTGAAAGCCGGGGTCGTGCTCGCGGTCATTGCGCTCCTGGCGGGCAGTTGTGGCGGTGGAGGCGCAGCTCCGGCGCCTGCCGGCGGCGCGCAGATCGTCGAGCGCATTGTCGACGGCGACACCATCCGGCTCGCCAACGGGGAATCGGTGCGGCTCGTCCAGATCGACACGCCCGAGCTCGACGGTGGCGAGTGCTACGCAGACGAGGCTCGCACGGCGCTGCAGCGACTCCTGCCGGTGGGAAGCACGGTGCGGCTGGAGCGAGACCCGCGCTTGGACGACGTCGACCGTTTCGGGCGCTTGCTGCGCTACGTCCGCTTCCGCGGCACCAACGTCAACCTCGAACTCGTGCGGAGAGGCGCGGCCGCGCCGTACTTCTACCGAGGCGATGAGGGTCGCTATGCAGACCAGTTCCTCGCGGCAGCACGCACAGCGAAGCGACACGATCGCGGCCTCTGGGGAGCGTGCCCCGGCACGCGGCTCGAGCCGGATCGCCAGGTGGAGACCTCCTTCTGACCCTCCAGCCGAGTGCTAGATTTCTGCGGGCCATGGCACGGGCAATGCGCATCTGGGCAATCGCGCTGCTGGCGACGGCTCTCCTGATCGTCTCCGGCTGCGGAGGCTCTTCGAGCTCCGACTCGCCGAGCGCCAGCGCCCCTGCGAACAGCACACCCGACACCACAGCTTCGACCGGTGTGGGATCGCTGGGTGCTGCGGCGTTCTGCAAAGAGGCCGACCAGCTTTTGAACGGCCTGGACGCGCAGCTCGCGCCGGTGCTTGACCCCTCGGCCGTCCCGGCCGACGTCGAGAAGACACTGAAGGCGATCGAAGACGCCTACGCGACGGTGATTGCGATGGCGCCGGCCGAGATCAAGGCTGACCTGCAGCTGATGTCGAGCTCCGTCACGCAGCTGACCGAGGCATACGCCCAAGCGAACTTCAACCCGGCCCAGGCTCTCGCCGCCGTCATCCCGCTCCTGAACAGCCAGGAGATCACGGAAGCGGCACAGCGCATCGGCGCCTGGGGCGCCGCCAACTGCACGAACGTCGGCTGAGGCGTCCCCCGGTTCGTATGCGGGGGGAGCACAGGCCCGTGGCTAGAGTCCGCCGATGCGCATTTCGCTGATGATCGAGGGCCAGGAGGACGTCACCTGGCAGGACTGGATTGCCATCGCAGACGCGTGCGAGCGCAGCGGGCTGGAAGGGCTGTTTCGGTCAGATCACTACCTCTCGGGCGGCGGATACCTCGGCCGCCGATCGCTCGATGCCTGGACGACGCTTGCCGCCATTGCCGCCCGGACTGAGCGAATCCGGCTCGGCACACTGGTCTCGCCGGTGACGTTTCGCCATCCATCGTTGATCGCAAACGCCGCGACGACGGTCGACCACGTCTCGAACGGACGGGTCGAACTGGGCCTCGGCGCCGGCTGGTATGAGCTCGAGCACAAGGCGTTCGGGTTTCCGTTTCCGCCGCTGGGGGAGCGGATGGAAATGCTCGAGGAGCAGCTCGAAATCGTCCGCCGCCAGTGGACGGAGAAGGAGTTCTCGTTCGATGGACGCCACTACCAGCTGGCGGGCTGCCAGGCGCTTCCTAAGCCGGTGCAGAACCCGCATCCGCCCGTGATCGTCGGGGGCGGTGGCAAGAAGCGCACGGTCGCGCTGGCCGCGCGTTTCGCTGAGGAATACAACGTCGTCGGCGGCGATGTGGAGTTCTGCCGCGACCTCCGCGGCCGCCTCGACGATGCGACGCGGGAGCGGGGGCTTGACCGGCTGGTGTTTTCGGTCATGACGACGGTGCTAGTGGGCACAGACCGCGACGACCTGCTGCGGCGCGGAGATCGTCTGGGAGAGCTGTTCTACGACGGCAAGAGCGGTGAGGAGCTGCTGGCCGACAACGAGGCCGACGACTGGATCGCCGGCACCATCGACCAAGCGGTCGAACGGCTGACGGCGCTTGCCGATGCAGGCGTCGAGCGAGTGATGCTGCAGCACCTCGATCATCGCGACATCGAGGCGATCCACATGTTCGGTGAGCAGCTGGCGCCACGGGTTGCGCACCTGTGAGCGCCGAGCTGCCACCCGAAGCGGTGAAGTTGCTCACCGACACCAATCTCGGCTACCTCGCCACGCAGAACCGCGACGGCACGGCGCAGGTCACGCCGGTCTGGGTGCACGTGGAGGACGGTCGCGCAGTCTTCAACACAGCGATCGGCCGACTCAAGGATCGCAACATGAGGAGAGACCCCCGCATCACGCTCTCCATCGCCGACCAGCACGACAACGAGCGCTATGTGATGATCACCGGCACCGCGGAACTGATCGAGGAGGGCGCCGCCGAGCACATTGAGGAGCTCTCACAGAAGTACAAGGGGTACGCGTTCAGGGGCTGGGGACCAGGGATGAAGCGGGTGAAGGTTTACCTGAACGCAGATCGCGTTCGAGTTGACGCGTAGGGCGCGCTCCTGGAGCAACATCTGACAGCCGTTTCGCGATGCGCTCCGGTGGGCAACGCGCCGGTATGCAGATCGGCTACCACCTCTCGTCGGAGGAGCACCCGCCGGAGCGTATGCTCCCGTGGGCGCGACGCGCCGAGGAGGTCGGATTCGACTTCATCACGGTCTCCGACCACTTTCACCCGTGGACGCGGGCGCAGGGACAGAGCCCGTTCGTGTGGTCGGTACTGGGCGGCATCGCGGCGGTGACGGACCACGTCGACGTCGGCACAGCAGTGACGTGCCCCACCGTGCGCACGCACCCAGCCATCATCGCGCAGGCAGCGGCAACCACGGCGGCGATGATGCCCGGGCGGTTCTTCCTGGGCGTCGGCACCGGAGAGGCCCTGAACGAGCACATCCTCGGCGACCGCTGGCCGGCGAGCGCCGTGCGCCGAGAGATGCTCGCGGAGGCCCTCGAGATCATCCGGCTGCTCTGGAAAGGCGGCTCGCAGTCGTGCTACGGCGAGTACTACACCGTCGAGCAGGCGCAGATCTTCACGCTGCCGGAGGAGCTGCCGCCGATTATCGTCTCGGGCTTTGGGCCCCACTCGACACAGCTCGCCGGGATGATCGGCGACGGCTACATGAACACTGCACCCGACGCCGAGCTTGCCGACCTCTTCAAGCGCGGCGGCGGCGAGGGCAAGCCGTGCTACGGCAAGCTCGACATCGCGCTAGCCGACAGTGAGGAGGCCGCGAAAGAGTTGGCGTTCAGGACGTGGCCAACGTCGGCGCTGAAAGGCGAACTCGGCCAAGTGCTCCCGCTGCCGGCCCACTTCGAGCAGGCGACGGCGCTCGTCACGCCCGACGATGTTGCGGAATCGATCGTGTGCGACCAAGATCCGGGCGTGCAGATCGAGAAGTTGCAGGAGTTCGCCAAGGCAGGCTACGACCGGGTGACGGTGCAGCAGTGCGGAGTCGAGCAGGACCGCCTCTTCGAGATGTACGAGAAGGAGATCCTGCCCGAGGTGGCGCGCGTCGCCGCATGACAGACGAGCCCGCCTTCCAGACAGCACGGCTCGCCGACATCGAGCGCCCCGACGGCTGGTCGGCGATCCGGCAGCATTTCGACGTGCAGGCATTCGGGATCAACGCCTGGACGGCGCACGAGGCCGGAGGGCAACTGATAGGCGAGCACGACGAGATCACTTCGGGGCACGAAGAGCTCTATGTCGTCATCGCGGGCGCGGCGACATTCACAGTCGGCGGCGAGGACATCGAGGCGCCCGCGGGCACGATGATCTATGTGCGCAACCCCGCGGTGAGGCGTGCCGCCGCGGCCCGTGACCGCGAGACGACCGTCCTGGTGGTGGGCGCTACGCCGGGGAAGGCGTTCAGGCCCATGGCATGGGAGACAAACGCCGACGTCGTGCCGCTCTTTGAAAGCGGGGATTTCGCCGCGGTAAAGCAGGTCATGACCGACGCGCTCGACCGCTACGAGGATCGCCAGCATCTCCTCTACAACCTCGCGTGCGCTGAGGCCCAGCTGGGTGAGACCGACACGGCGATCGAGCACCTTCGCGAGGCGGTCGACGGGCGGCCGACCTTCGGGGAGCTCGCGAAGAAGGATGCCGACTTCGATCCGATCCGCGACGATCCGCGGTTCACGGCGCTGCTGGAACGCGCAAATTAAGGGGGCGGCGCCCGCTCACATGCCGGCCGAGGGCTCTGGTAGTTTTGCCCGAACACGCGTACGGGGTCCGCCGATGAAGAAAGCAACTCTCACACTGATCGACCTCTTCGCCGGCTGTGGCGGCATGACGCGAGGTTTCGTCGACGCGGGCTTCACGCCCGTCTTCGCCGTCGAGTGTGACAGAGATGCTGCCGCCACCTACGCGGCAAACTTCGGCGACCACGTCTTCGCCGATTTCATCGAGCGGGTCGATTCGTTTCCCAAAGCAGACGTCATCATTGGGGGACCCCCGTGCCAGGGCTTCTCTCCCCTGAACATGCAGGGTGTCGGCCTCGAACGACGTACGCTGTGGCGCGAGTACCTTCGCGCGCTACGCGAGAGCGCTCCGAGCGTTTTTGTGATGGAGAACGTGCCGGAACTCCTCCGTTCCGGCGAATACGCCGCCTTCAAGGCGGCGGCCGAACAACTCGGCTTCGTCGTGGAAGGCCGCGTTCTCAACGCAGCCGACTACGGTGTTCCCCAGACCCGGCGTCGAGCCATTGTCATCGGGAGCCGAGTCGGTCTGCCGAGTTGGCCGGCCCAAACTCATTGGGCTCCAGGGAAGCTCGCCCACGAGGGACTGCCGTGGCGAACGTTCCGCTGGGCGGTCGACAACCCGATCGCACTGCCGCTCGTTCCCACAGCGGCCAACTGGCACAATCCGCGCAATCCGCGCGACATCAGCCTGGAGCGGTATCGCACGATTCCGAAAGAGGGCGAAGGACGCTTCCATCTCGCCGAACGGCGACCGGACATCACACCGCAATGCTGGCTGCGGAAGAAAACTGGTTCGACGGATGTCTTTGGACGACTGTGGTGGGACCGTCCCGCATTCACAATCCGGACAGAGTTCTACAAGCCCGAGAAGGGCCGCTATCTCCACCCCAGTGAGCATCGGCCGATCACGGTGCGGGAAGCGGCTCGTTGCCAGACCATGCCCGACGACTTCACGCTTCCTGGAGATCAGCCGATGACTTCGATCGCAAAGCAGATCGGCAACGCCGTGCCATGTCTGCTCGCGCAGCGGATCGCGGAAGTGGTCGCAGCCGACCTCGCCGTGTCGTCCGACACCACGCGAGCGCTTGAGCTAGTCGGCTAAGGCGCGCGGAAGATCACCGAGGTCGAACAGTCGGTGTTGTTCGACCAGCTCGTCCAACATGTCCCGCTGGTCGGCCCATGGTCCGGAAGCGACTGCATCCTTCAGGGCACCGAGGGACGCATGGTAGACCGCATCGATCTCCCCCGTACCACGGGCGATCGCCCCAATCCGGCTTGGCAGCGGCTCCGCTGTCACAGCCACGATATGGGGAAGACGACCGCGCCTGTGGCGGATCATCAGCACGGCCTCGTGGCGGATGTTCTGCACTCGATCTGATCTGATCGTCCACTTACAAGATACGGCGGCGTGCAGTCTCAAGGGCCGCTCAGAATCGACGCGGCTCCGGAGCCCGACCACCACATCGGGCGCGATCGTGTAATCCCGTCCGATCTCGACCCGGTAGGTGGGATTCGACGCGATAAGCGCATTCAGACGCTCAAGGTGCGCGTACTGCTCATAGGTCGAGATCGAGCGATAGCGCTCCACATGCCATTCGCGTAGAGGATCGATCTCATTCAGGTGGTCGTCCAAGAGCCGCTGCACGCCGGCCTCGAGGGCAGCGCCGGCATCGGTGGTCGGTCCATCTACGTCACGCGGCACATCGAGCGCCTCGAACATAGAGGTTGCAATCGAGACACTCGCGGCGCTGTGGGTGTCGACGACGTTCGGGAGCAGAACCCTCGACGCCCCGCGCCTTCGAGGCTCCCATCGAAACGCGGAGCGGATGTATGAGATTCGATCGAGCATCGCTCAACTCCCAGCTGGGAAGTCCGTCCGTTCTCCAACGAGCTTACGCACGAGGCCCGCGATTCGCTCGGCGGCCTGGTCTGGGTCCTCGTGCTCCCAAACGCGGATGGCACACCAGCCGGCTTCGGTCAGAAGCGAATCCGTCTCTTGATCGCGCGTTTGATTGCGGAGGATCTTCTCGGTCCAGAAGGCTGCGTTCCGCTTCGGATGGGTCGCATGCTCGGGGCAACCGTGCCAGAAGCATCCATCGACGAACACGGCCGCTTTAGCCGACGGGAAGACGATATCCGCCTCCCGGCGCAGTCCATTCACGGGTTTGCGGTGGACTCGAAAGCGAAGACCCCGCCTGTGCAGTGCCGATCGAAGCGCAGTCTCCGGATCTGTGTTGCGACTCCTCTGACGGCTCATCCTCTCACTGGCCGGGCCGGGTGCTGCGAGCTGGCGTCGTTGTATGCCGAACACCTCCGTTCCGCGCTCATCGGACGAATGCTGCGCTCGGGAATATACCGACGACCTTGGCGCCGACCACATCGCCGGATGCCACCCCGCGGCTAGCGGAACCGATCCCGCAGCACCGGCGCAACCTCGTTTGAGAACAGATGCAAGAAACGATCCTGGTCAGCCGTCGGACTGTGGAAGACGAGGTGGCGGAAGCCGAGGTCTACGTATGGCGCGACTCGGTCGGCAACCTCCTGCGGGTCACCGGTGACGATAAAGCGGCTCTCTGCGCGAACGTGCTTCTGGGCGGCGCGGCGCTCCAGTTCGAGCGGGTCGTCGATGCCCTGCTTGTCCTCAGCGGGCAGTGCAAGCGCTGCCCAGAACTCGCAGTCCTCGACCGCCCGGTCGCGGTCATGGTCGTACGAGAGTTTCACCTCGAGCATGCGCTCCATGACGGCGGGCTCCTTGCCGGCGTCGGTGGCACCGCGCTCGAGGGCTGGAAGCAGCGTCTCGGTGTAGAGCTCGAGCGGCTTGCCGCTGGTGGTGATGTAGCCGTCTCCCGCAGCGCCGGCGAACTCGGCGGCCTTTGCACCGGCCGCAGCGACCAGGATCGGGATCGGCTCGTCCGGCCGGTCGTAGATCGTCGCGCGCAGCGTCTTGTAATACCGGCCCTCGAACGTAACCCGCTCCTGGGACCACAACAGGCGGATCAGCTCCACGGCCTCCTTCAAGCGCCCCAACCGCTCCGAGAACTTCGGCCACTCCATGCCGAGCGCGGGCACCTCGTTCAGGGACTCGCCGGTCCCGACGCCCAGCCATACACGGCCTGGCGCGAGACAGCCGATGGTGGCGAAGCCCTGAGCAGTCATCGACGGGTGAAGACGCATGGTGGGCGTGCTGACACTTGTACCGATACGGATGCGCTCGCTTTGCACGGCAAGGGCACCCAGCCACGGCAGAGCCGCAGGAGCGTGGCCGCCCGTATGGCGAAACGGCTGGAAGTGGTCAGACACGGCGACGCTGTCCAGGCCGACCCGCTCCGCCAGGAGCGCGTATCGGAGAAGATCGCCCGGCCCGAACTGCTCAGCGGACGCCTTGTAGCCGAGCGTGATCACGCGGCCAGTCTAGCCCTGCAGGTCTACCATCCCGGCGATCGAGGTCCAGATCCTCATACCCCTGAAACGGCTCGCCGACGCCAAGCAGCGGCTTGGCGACAGCGTCACCGCAGAACAACGGCGCGACTTGATGCTGGCGATGCTTCGGCACGTGGCTGAGGTGGCGCTGGCGGCGGACGTCGGGCCCGTCGCTCTGGCGACGTCGGAGCCGAAAGCGCCCGAGCTGGCGAAGGAGTTGGGGGTCGAGCTCGTGTCGGATGGCGGGCTGCCGTGGAACGAGGGGCTGATGCACGCGTTGAGCGAGATGCGTCCGCAGCCTGAGGCGGTCTTGTACCTCGCCGGCGACCTGCCGCTGCTGCGCGCTGAAGAGGTGCGGTACCTGGTGGCGGAGGCGGATCGGGACGGGGTGACGATTGGGCGCGCCCATGACGGTGGGACGAATGCGTTGGTCGTGCGCCCGGCGGCAGGCATGGTGCCGGTGTTCGGCTCCGTGGCAAGCGCGGCGTTACATGTGACCAAAGCACGGGAGGCACGGCTGCCGGTGCGCATAACGGACCTACCGGGGGTGGCGCTCGACGTGGATACGCCGTATGACGTATCGCGTATGCGAATTACATAATCTGCGCTGCCCCGGCGTCCGATATGTAACTACCGTTTAGGTCTCAACCCAGCCGTCCGCACCAACTGTAATAATCGCTCGCACTGGTCACCTGATGGGTGGTGACCCCATGGGGAGGGAAAAGCATGAAGGTGAGGTTCTTTTGCGCTGCCGTTTTGGTGGCGTGCGCAGCCATGCTGGGCGCTACGCAGTCGGCGGATGCGGCGCCGAAATGGCCCGCGAAGTGTAAGACGATTGCATGTGTCAACGACCACATGAATGCATTGAAGACCCCGGCTGACAACTTGAAGAAGGTCGTCAGTAACCTCAACGCGTTCAATAAGTGCCTCTCGGTCGTTCCAGCGACTCAATACCCTGGTTACCTCGCAGACGACGGAGCAGGGGGAGTTATCCAGGTCCCAGCATTGGATGTGACGGCTACCGGCGATCCGATCGATATCTGGTTGACTGGAATCCTCGCTGGCGACTGCGGATTCCCAACCGTCGCGAAGCCGGTTGGCAGTCGACCATCGGTCCGAATTCGAAGCCTCGCGTACCCGGTTTGGGGCGCTCGTTTTCTGAACCCGCGCTAGATCGATGTGGGGCGTGTGGTGGCTCCCCCCAAGGAGCCACCACACGTGAACTACAAAAACAGATCCCGCTCGGCCTCCCGCACCAGATCCCGCGCCTCTCCATCCCCCTCAGGCCGCCAGCCCCGCACGAGCACCGCGGGCACACGCTCAAGCTTGCCCAGCAGCAGATCCGCCGCGGCCGCCAGCTCATCCGCCACGGCGACCTGCGTCGTGCGCAGCGTGTACCCGTTCGGGTCAACCTCCCCGTGGAGGGTTCGCAGAGGCGCAAGCCCGCTGACGCCGATCGCCGTCCCCACGATGCCGTGGCGCAGCGGGCGTCCCATGGTGTCGGCGATGACAACGGCGAGCCGGGCACCGGAGCGGCGCTCGAGCTCTGCACGCAGCCGGGCGGCGCTGCCGTCGGGGTCGACCGGGAGCAGCACCACCTGGTCGACGCCTGGCGCGTTCGAGCGGTCGACACCGGCGCTTGCGCAGATGAAGCCGTGGTGCGTTTCGCAGATGAGCAGCGACCCGCGCCGGCGGACGATGCGCTTGGTCTCGCGCAGCACCACCTCGATCTGGCGGGGGTCGCCGCCGAGGCCGGCGATCTCGACGGCGCGGTCGGAGGGCTCGACGTCGCGCAGGTCGACGATCCGACCCTCGCTCTTGCTGACCGCTTTGTGGGATACGACAACGACGTCGCCGTCGATCAGGTCAGGGCCGGTCTCGGTGACGATCGAGGCGAGGTCGTCGCCGGCGCGAATCTCATCGCTGTAGGCCAGGCTCCGCAAGACGAGGTTCACGCGTGCACGGCCCCGGCCGCGTCGAGCGCCGCGCGGGCTAGGCCCTCGCGAGCAGCAGCGTCGCGCATGATCGTGTCGGTCACGACCGCCTGGATGCCGAGCGCTTCGATCTCGGGCGCAAGGTCGGCGTCGACCTCGTCGATGACGAGTGCGTCGATCAGCCCCTCGTAGATTCGCGCGACGCCGAGCGGAGAAGCGTCGTGACCGAGCGAGCGCAGCATCCCCGCAGCAGGCCCTCGCAGCGCCTCCCCGGCGACGATCGGACTGACCGCGATGCACGGCGCAGACCGCTCGACCAGCGCCTCGCGCACGCCGGGTACGGCGAGCACCGGCGCGACGGAGATGAACGGGTTCGAGGGGGCGATGACGACGGCGGCGGCATCGTGCAACGCCTCCAGCACTCCCGGCGCCGGCCGTGCGCCCTCGGCGCCTTCGAACCGCAGCGCGCGAACAACGTCGCGATGGCCGCGCCCCACGTAGTACTCCTGGAACTCGAGATCGCCGTCATCGGTCTCGACGATCGTCCGCAGCCGGTCGTCGGTCACGGGCAGCAGCCGCGCACGCAAGCCCAAAGCCGTCGCCAGCTCCGCGGTGATCGCGCTCAACGGCTCGCCCCGCCGCAACCGCTCGGTTCGCGCCAGGTGCAGCCCGATATCGAGATCCCCCAGCCAGAACCACGCCGGCGCGCCCAGCTCGCGGGCGCGGTCGAGCGCGCGCGAGGAATCCCCCCACACGCCCCACCCCTTCTCCTCGTCGATCCAGCCGGTCAGCGTGTAGAGCACGGTGTCGAGATCGGGCGACACATGCAGGCCATAGATCTCGAGGTCGTCGCCGACGTTCCCAAGGATCGTGACGGTCTCCGGCGGCACCACGGCCAGCACTCCCTGCAGAAAGCGCGCCGCGCCGACGCCACCCGCGATGACTGTGATCTGCCCATCCATGGGTGCGTATCATGCCCGCTCCATGGCAAACGACGCCCAGCGCACCCACCTTCGCCGCGCGCCCCTGATCGGCGTCCTGCTGATCGCCTGCGGCGCAGGGCTGTGGGGAATCGACGGCACGCTGCGCACCCCGCTCGTCGACACGTGGTCGCCGTGGACGATCGTCCTCTACGAGCACGTCATCCTCACGCTCTGCGTCGCGCCGTACCTGCTCCGGCACCTCGGCGCGTTGCGGGCACTCGATGCAAGGGGCTGGATCTCCGCGCTCTTCATCGGCTGGGGAGCGTCAGCGCTGGCCACGCTGGCATTCACGACGGCATTCGCGGAGGGCGGCAACCCATCCGTGGTCGTGCTGCTGCAGAAGACCCAGCCGCTGTGGGCAATCGCAGCCGCGGCGCTCGTCGTCCGCGAGCTGCCCCGGCCGCAGATCCTGATCATCGCGGTGCCCGCGATCTTCGGGACATATCTGCTGTCGTTCGGGTGGGTCTCACCGTCACACGCCTTCGACGGCGCGCAGGGCCACGCAGCCCTGCTCGCGCTCGCAGCGGCTGGGCTCTGGGGCGCCGGCACGGCCTTCGGGCGCCGCGTCCTGCGCCAGATCGACGTCGGCCTCCTGACGTCGGTGCGCTTCACCCTCGCGCTGCCGCTGCTGCTCGTCATCGCCATCTGGAAGGACGCCCTCTCACCGCCCGCCGCCCGCGACGGAGCAGACTGGGCCCGCATCCTCGTGATCGCGATCGTCCTCGGACTGGTCGCGATGCTCCTCTACTACCGCGGGCTCCAGACCACACCGGCGCCTGTGGCGACACTCGCCGAGCTGGCCTTCCCGACGACCGCTCTGCTCGCGAACTACCTCTACCTGGGCACGACGATCAGCGGCGTGCAATGGCTGGGGCTTGCCATCCTCTGGATCTCGATCACGCTGCTTCACCGCGTGCCGGTGCGGGTGCCGACGCCCGAAGTGGCCGTCCCCCGCGGGCAGCCTTTCCCGGACCCGGCCTAGTGCAGCTCGACCCGCAGGAGGCCCGCGAGCTGTTCGGCTCGGCGCGCGTCGCCCGGCTGGCGACGGTGCGCGAAGGCGGTGGCCCGCACCTCATCCCGATCTGCTTCGCACTCGACGGCGACACGCTGTTCACCGCCGTCGACCACAAGCCCAAGCGGACGGCCGATCTTGCCCGCCTGCGCAACATCGCGGCCGAGCCACGGGTCAGCGTGCTCGCGGATCTCTACGACGAGGACTGGTCGCAACTCTGGTGGGCGCGAATGGACGGCACGGCGGAGGTGACTGACGATCCCGCCGCTCGCGAGCACGCCATCGGCCTGCTGCGGGCGCGCTACGTCCAGTACACCGACGCGCCGCCCGACGGCCCCGTGGTGGTCGTCGCGGCGACAACCTGGAGCGGCTGGCGGTCCTAGCGTGTGCCGTTATGGCTGTCACGCCACTCGAGCAGGCGCGGCAGCAGGCTGAGATCCCAGTCCGGCCCGGTGGATCCCATGGTGAGGAACGTGGCCCCGGCGTCGAGGAACTCGTCGAGCTGTGAGACGTTCTCGGCCGTGATGCCGCCGCAGGAGCGCTCGATCTCGGACGGGTCGCGGCCCACCTTGCGGCACCACTCGTCGAGCACGCCGCACTTGTGTCGGAACCGCTCGGGATCGCCGAAGCCGTGCCAGATGTCGGCGTGCTCCGCGGTGATGCGCAGCGTGACCTTCTCCCCTCCGCCGCCGATCATGATCGGCGGGCGGCCGTGCACCGGCGGCGGGTTCAGCTTCGTCCAGCGGTCCTTGATGATCGGCATGTTGCGGTCGAGGTGGCGGAGGCGGCTCGCGACCGTGCCGAACTCGTAGCCGTACTCGATGTAGTCGCGTTCGAACCAGCCGCTGCCGATGCCGAAGATCAGCCGCCCGCCACCGATGTGGTCGACGGTGCGGGCCATGTCGGCCAGCAGGTTCGGGTTGCGGTACGAGTTGCAGGTCACAAGCGGCCCGAACGCGACCTTTTCGGTCACCTCCGCCATCGCGGCGAGCAGCGACCAGCACTCGAAGTGCATGCCGTCGGGGTCGCCGAAGAGCGGGAAGAAGTGATCCCAGGTGAACAGGGCGTCGGCGCCCATGTCCTCTACCCGCAGCCAGGCGTCGCGCATGTCCTTGTACGACCCATGCTGCGGCCGGATCTGCACCCCCACGCGCACAGGTCGGTCAGCCATGCGCGGCACTCTAGCCCTGGTATCCGCGATCGGTAGACTCGCCCGGTGGCGGGGGACTACCAGGAAGCCGTGCGGCGCATCGAATCGTTCGCCGCGACGCATCTGGCGCGCGAGCCTGTGGCCGGCGCCTCCATCGCGCTGACCGACGAGAACGGGCTGATCGCCGAGATCACGTGGGGCCACGCCAACCTCGAGCGAGGGCGCCCGGTCGAGCCGGGGACGGTCTTCCCGATCGCGTCGATCGCCAAGACGATGACCGCTGCGTGCATCCTCCAGCAGGCGGACAACGGCGCGCTTGCCCTCGACGAGCCCATGGCGACCTACCTTCCGTGGCTGCCGCTGGAAGGCGTGACGGTGCGTCACCTCCTGACCCACACAGGGGGTCTCATCGGCGGCATGGAGGTCTCGCCTTCGACCGCCGGCGAGTCGCGATCGCTGCTCGAGCTCCCGCGCGGGCGCCCGGGGGAGCGCTTCCACTCGTCCAACATCGGGTATGGCGTGCTCGGGCTCGTGCTCGAGGCCGTGTCCGGACGCCCCTACGGTGACGTGCTGCACGACGGGATCCTCGAGCCCCTCGGCATGACCCGGTCATCGGCGATCACCGACCAGCTGCTCCAGCTCCGCGCGGCCAGGGGCTACGTCTTCGCAGGAGATGACGCCTCGAAGGAGGGCTGGGACAGCCTGGTGCCGGCACCGTGGATAGCGACCGACAGCGGCGCCGGAAGCGCATGCTGCCCGGCGGCCGACCTCGCCACGTTCCTCCGCGCGCTCCTGCGGGGCGGCGATCCGATCCTGACGCCGGAGAGCTTCGAGCTGATGACGACGCCCGGCATCGAGGGCTCGTGGTACGGCTGCGGGCTCGTCGTCGACACGCTTGACGGCCACCCCCTGGTCGGACACGACGGCGACTGCCCCGGTTTTCAGAGCCACATGTGGGCCGACCCGCAGGCCAAGGTCGGCGTCGTCGTGCTCTGGAGCGGGCCCGGCTCGACGGAGGCGATCGTCGACCACGGGCTCGCGCTGCTGCGGGCTGCCCGGGCAGGCGAACCGCTCCCACCCGACCCCGCCCCGGCCGCCCCGAAGGAGGCAACCGGTACAGCGGCGCGCTCGCACGCGTACGCAGGCACGTACCGCTGTCACAATCCCTGGATCCCATACGTCCGCATCCTCACCACCGAGGCGGGCCTGCAGTTGCAGTACCCATGGGGAGCGGCGGAGCCGCTCGAGCTGCTCGACGGCGGCGAGTACCGGGTCGGTGAGGAGGGCTCGCCGGAGCGGGCATGCTTCAGCGACGAGATCGACGGGCATCCGCTGTACGTGAACGTCTCGGGCCAGCGCTTCGACAGGACGCCGTGGTGAGCGAGAGCTTCGAGCAGCGCGCAGAGCGGCGGCTGCGCGAGGAACTGGTCGCCTGGCTGGTCACGGTCAGCCCGAAGGGGACGCCGCAGCCGGTGCCGGTCTGGTTCCTGTGGGAGGGCTCCTCGATCCTGCTCTACAGCCGCCCCGGCAAGCCGAAGCTCCGCAACATCGCGAAGAACCCCCGCGTGGCTCTGCACCTCGACAGCAACGGGCTCGGGGGCGACATCGTCGTCGTCACCGGAACGGCTCGCGTGAGCGACGACCCGCCGGCGTCCGAGGTGCCGGAGTACGTCGCCAAGTACCGGGCCCGCATCGAGGGAAACGGCTGGACGCCCGAGAGCTTCGCAGCCGATTACTCGGTGCCGGTGCGAATCGACGTCGAGCGCCTGCGCGGGTTCTAGCTCGAGCTTGCCAACTCCAGCAGCTTCGTGACGGTGTTCCAGTTCCGCGCCGTCGCGGCCAGGCCGAGCCGCTTCTCCCAGAACCCATGCCCGAGCTTCGAGGCCTGCGTCCCGCCCGGCATCCAGACGTAGACCTCGCGTCCATGCGCCGCGAACAGCTCGGGCGCATACCGGGCGGCATCGATCTCGCCGATGGCCGCCGGGTCGGCCTTGCCGGACAGAAACATGACGTGGTGGAACTTGGGGTCGGTCGCGTGCTCCGCAAGCGGGTTTCGCTTCACGATCCCCGCCATCTCGGCACGCGTGCGAACGAGCACGGGCACGTCGAGGCCCGCGTCGCGCGCGAGCGCATCCTGGATCCGCTTCGCCGCGGTGTCAGGCGAATCAGGCGAGCCGAACACCACGTTGCCGCTCTGCAAGAGAGTCCTCGGGCTCTCGTATCCGAGGCCTTCCACCACGGCGCGCAGTTCGGCCATCCCGAGGCGGTTTCTCGCTCCCAGGTTGATGCCACGCAGCAGACCGACCAGCACCGCCATCGCTCAGAACGCTCCGGCGTAGCCGTTCAGCGCCGGCTGGCCGCCCAAATGGGCATAGAGCACGCGCGATCCCGGCTCGATGCGGCCGTCATTGACGAGGTCGATCAATGCCGCCATGGACTTACCCTCGTAGACCGGATCGGTGATCACCCCTTCAAGCCGTGCGCACAGCCGGATCGCCTCGATGGTCTTCTCGTCGGGTATGCCGTACGTGCCGGCGTGCCACTCGTCGAGCAGGACGATCACGTCGTCGGCCAACGGCCGCCCAAGGCCGATCGCCTCGGCGGTGAAGCGGGCGATCCGCGCGACCTGCGCCCACGTCTGCTCGACGGTCGCCGAGCCGTCGATCCCGAGCACCCGCCGGGGCGTCTCCTGTGCGGCGAAGCCGGCGATCATGCCGGCCTGTGTCGAGCCGGTGACGGCGCACACGATGATGGTGTCGAAGAACACGCCGAGCTCGTCCTCCTGCTCGGCGACCTCCCCGGCCCAGCGCGCGAAGCCGAGCCCGCCGAGCGGGTGATCCGACGCCCCGGCGGGGATCGCGTACGGCTTGCCGCCGCGGTCCCTGACCGACGCGAGGGCGTCCTCCCAGCTCGGGCGGATGCCGATGTCGAACCCGGCCGAGCCGAGCCGCACGTCGGCGCCCATGATGCGCGACAGCAGGATGTTGCCGACCTTGTCGTAGACGACGTCGGGCCACTCCACCCAGTGCTCCTGCACGAGCACACAGCCGAGCCCGAGGTGCGCCGCGACTGCGGCGACCTGGCGGGTGTGGTTCGACTGGACTCCGCCGATCGAGACCAGCGTGTCGCACCCGTGCGCGATGGCGTCTGCGGCGAGGTACTCGAGCTTGCGCACCTTGTTGCCGCCGTAGGCGAGTCCCGAGTTGCAGTCCTCGCGCTTCGCCCAGATCTCGACCTTGCCGCCCAAGTGCTCGGTCAGCCGGTCGAGTCGATGCACCGGAGAGGGGCCGAACAGGAGCGGCACCCTCTCAAAGCTGTCATTTTCGAGTGCAGGCACGTCAGGCGTTGATGCTCTGGCGGAACCGGAACAGGTTGTCGGGATCGTACGCCCGCTTGACGTCACGCAGGCGCGGCAGGTTCGAACCGTAGTACGCGTCCTCCCAGCCCGTCAGGGTCGGGTCGATGTAGTTCTGATACGCCTGCCCGGAGACATAGGGCCGAATGGCGGCGTGAAATGCGTTCAGCCACGCGTCGGCGATTGGTACATCGGAGCGCTCGGTCGAGTAGGCGAGGTACTGCAGGGAGAAGAGCTGGTCGCGGTGCACGAACGCGGTGGCGTCTGCCGCGACGGCGTTCAGCGCGCCCCCGTACGGGTCGAGCAGGAGCGCCCCCGAGCCGCCGCCCTGAGCCTGCCTGGCCTCAATGGAGCGCATCGCCTTGGCGAAGGCCGCAGAGGGTAATGGACGGCCGGCGTAGTCCGACCGGGCGCCGAACCGTGTCGGCACGAAGGCGCGGCAGGCGGCAGCCGACTCGCCCGAGCAACCGGCCCAGATCTGCTGTAGGTCGAGGTAGCTGCGGACGCCGCTGCTGATCGACGCGCCGGCCACGGAGGCGAGCGGAGAGATGACGGCACGCAACTCGCTCTCGGTTCCGCCGAGGAGCTGCCCGAACACGCGCACCCGCGGCCCGGACAGGTCGGTCGCCAGCGAGCACAGAAGGTACGCGGCTTCGGGAGCGTGCGGGGCGATGTCCTGCCAGGCAGCGACCACCGCGGGCGTCTGTGACCAGGGCCAGTCACAGAACACGTAGGCGGAATCCCCCACCGGATGCGTGCGGAGCGTGAACGCAGTGGCGATGCCGAAGTTCCCACCGCCCCCACCCTGGCACGCCCAGTACAGGTCGGGATCCGAGCGGCGGTCGGCCTCGACCAGCCGTCCATCGGCCGTCACGACCCGAACTGACAAGACGTTGTCAGAAAGGGTGCCAAAGGCACGCGACGCCAGGCCGACCCCGCCGCCAAGTGCCTGGCCCCCAAGCCCAACCGTCGGGCATGACCCCGTGGGAACGGCGAGCCCTCGCCTGCCGAGCGCCGAGACGAGGTCGACCAGCAGACATCCCGCTCCGGCCGTGACGCTCCGGCCGTCCACAGCGATCGAGATCCCATCCAGCCGGCGAAGGTCGCAGACCACCCCGGGCGTCGTCGAGTAGCCCGCGTAGCTGTGCCCGCCCGAGCGGGCCGCGAGGCTGATCCCGGCACGGCCGGCCCACCGCACGCACGCGCGGACGTCCTCCTCGGAGGCTGCCACCGCGACGGCTCGTGGATGGATCGCGGCGTACCGCTGGTTGTAGACCCGGCGGGCATCGGCATAGCCAGGCGCGCCGCGCGCAAGCACTGGGCCGCGCATCGTGGAACGCAGGTCGCCCAGCGACACTGGCCGGCGTCGAGGCCGCACCCGCGACGACGACACGGACGCTCCGCCCGAACAGCCGGCAACCGCCGCCAACGGCACAACCACGACA
Source organism: Gaiellales bacterium (assembly GCA_033856675.1). GTDB lineage: Bacteria > Actinomycetota > Thermoleophilia > Gaiellales > JAICJC01 > JAICYJ01. The sequence goes on from JAWVEN010000059.1 coordinate 64,643, forward strand.
CGCTCGAGAAACGCGCGCCGGTTCATGGCCGAATCTTCGCACGCCGATTCGTGATGGGGGGGACAGGATTCGAACCTGTGTAGGCAGAGCCAACGGGTTTACAGCCCGTCTCCTTTAACCACTCGGACACCCCCCCGAGCGGGAACGCATTCTAGATGATCGGTTCCCCGACCTACGCACCGCCGATGAACCGATCTCTGTCGCTCAGCGCCGGTTTACTCGGCGTTGCGGAGGGCCTGCGCCTCCGGCAGGCTCTCGAGCTTTTTGAGCGTGTTGTTCTCGATCTGGCGGATGCGCTCGCGGGTGACGCCGAACGCACGACCGACCTCTTCGAGCGTACATGGGTGCTCGCCCTTGAGGCCGAATCGCAGCTCGATCACCTTGCGCTCACGCTCGGGCAGCGAGTCGAGCGCACGCTCGATGTCTTCTCTGCGGAGCGTCATCGTGGCCGAGTCGAACGGCGAAACCGCCTGCTCGTCCTGCACGAAATCGCCCAGCTCGGACTCTTCCTCTTCGCCGATCGGCTTCTCAAGGCTCACCGGCAGCTGCGCCATGCGCAGGATGTCGCGCACCTCGTCGGCCGTCATCGAGAGCTCGCGTGCGATCTCGTCGGGACGCGGGTCGCGGCCCAGGCGCTGCACCAGCTGGCGCTCGATGTGGACGACGCGGTTCAGCTTCTCGACCATGTGCACCGGGATGCGGATCGTGCGCGCCTTGTCCGCGATCGCACGGGTGACCGCCTGGCGGATCCACCAAGTGGCATACGTCGAGAACTTGTAGCCCTTGCGATAGTCGAACTTCTCGACGGCGCGGATCAGGCCGAGGCTGCCTTCCTGGATCAGGTCGAGGAACGACAGGCCGCGACCGAGGTAGCCCTTCGCGATCGAGACGACGAGGCGCAGGTTGGCCTCGATCATCTGCTGCTTGGCCGTCATGTCGCCGCGCTCGATGCGCTTTGCGAGGCTGACCTCCTGGTCGGCCGTCAGCAGCGGCACCTTGCCGATCTCACGCAGATAGAGGCGGAGCGAATCGAGACTGGGCTCGACGGTGAGGTCGAGCTCCGGCGGCTTCTCGCCGTGCACCAAGGTGGCCTGGACGGCCTGCTGCTTCGATTCGGCGTCCAAGAGCTCGATGTTGTGATCGAGCAGGTAGGTGTAGAAGTCCTCGAGCTGCTCTTTCGTCAGCTCGATCTCCTCCAAGGCGGCGGCTACCTCATCAAAGGTGAGATACCCCTTCTCCTGGCCTTCCTGGACGAGCGCCTTCAGCTCGTCGATGTCGGGCAGCGAGATGTCGACCGTCAGCATGGGCGCCCTCTATTAGACGTCGAAAGGGAAAAAGACCCCACCACTGGAGGTGCAAGGACGGCGATTGCCGGAGCCTTGACGCCGTCAGTGGATGGCGAAAACGCGCAGACGGGCAGAGTATACCCGCGCTTTTCGCAGCTCCCAACGAATTTTTCGGCGATCTCGGCGGTTCTGAATCGCAAACGTAATGGAGTGTCGCGAAAATGCACTACCGGTTACGAAACGGTGGCGAGCGACACACTTGCCTCGACGAATCCGACAATGTCGCCCGGGGAATTCCGCACAACGGGGCGCCGGAACCGGGCAAGTCCGGACGGCAGAGAATCCCATCCGAGCAGCTGGGAGAGCACGCTGACGACCGCCGGCTCGACGGCGCGCCAGCCACCGTCCTCGACGCGAAGCGCAAGCCCCAGTTCCTGATCCGGAAGCGAGATGCACGTGAGGCCCTCGGCGCCCGCCTTCGAGATCGACCCGCGGACGGCGCGCATCACCTCGGTGTCGAGCTCGCCCGGGCCCCGAACGATCTGCGGGTGGGCGCGCATCGCAGCCGCCTGCCTCGGCACCTCCTGCGGCAGCCTCGCGTACATGGCCGCGGAGGCCTGGAGCGGCAGCGCGAAACAGACCACGCCGCAGCCGTCGGTGCACGTGCTGATGTCCTCACGCTCGATGCGAGCGGATCGGGCCATCTGGTCGAGCGCGGCAACCTGCGAGGGATGGTTCGGGTCGCGGTAGCCGTGCACCGGCCACCCCTCGTGCGCCGAGTGCGCCAGGAAGGCGAGGTGGTTGCCCGAGCAGTTGTGGCGAACGCGCTCGTCGGTCGTGCCCAGGGTGTTCTGCAGCAGATCCTCGGTCAGCCCGGCGGCTGCCAGACCGCGGCGAACGGCGTCTGCATGCTCGTCGGTGCCCACGTGGGAGGCGCAGCAGACGGCCAGCACCTCCTCGTCCATCCCGAAGGCGTCCAGGGCGCCCGATGCCACCATCGGATGGGACTGGAAGGGCTTCGCCGCGGACCGGAGCGTCGTCAGGCGGTTGGGATCGCCGGCCGACGCGACAAGCGTGCCGTCCGGCGTGCACACGGCGACATGGACTTGGTGGCGGCTTTCCTCGATCCCGCCCCGCACGACGGCGACTGTCATCAGCGCGTACCGTACAGACGTCATGCCGGAGTTGCCGGAACTGGAGGCTTTCGTACGTGTGCAGCGGGAGCGGCTGACGGCTCAGCCGATCGACGCCGTCCCGGTTGCGCACTTCGCCACGGTGAAGACGATCGACCCGCCGATGGCGTCGCTCGTGGGCGACCGCTTCGTCGATGTCTCACGCCGCGCCAAGCGGCTGCTGTTCACGAGCGGCGCGGGGCCGGTACTCGTGCTTCACCTGATGTCGGCCGGGCGGCTGGCCGTCGGCCCAGGGCATCCGAAGTCGGCCGTCTTCGCCGTGCGGTTCGCCGACAGCACCGAGCTCGCGATGTCGGAGCCGGGCAGCAAGCGGCGCGCGGCGGTGTGGCTGCTCACGCCCGAGCAGGTCGCCGAGGAGCTCGGCCACATCGGCCCGGAGCCGCTCGAAGCGTCGTTCACCGTCGATGCGCTGCGCACCCAGCTGGCCGAGCATCGGCACCAGCTCCATGCGTTTCTGCGCGACCAGCGGGCGATCGCGGGAATCGGCCGGGCGTATGCCAACGAGATCCTTCACGCCGCGAAGCTCTCGCCCTACACCCGCGGCGCCACGCTCACTGACGAGGAGCTGGAACGTCTCCACGCTGCGATCACAGGGCTGCTCGGAGAGGCCGCAACCCGGCTCGAGACTCAGTCGTCGGCCGGCCTCGCGACCAAGGCGAAGCATGGCTACCGCGTGCACGACCGGGCAGGCGAACAATGCCCGGTGTGTGGGAATGCCATCCGTAAGGTTTCGTTTGACGAGCACACCATCTACTACTGCCCCACCTGCCAGACCGGAGACCGTGTCCTCGCCGACCGGCGGTTGTCTCGGCTGCTGCGCGACTGAGGAGGACTACCATGCGAACGATGAGTGACCAGGCAACCGGCTTTCGCGAAGACCTGCAGGCCGCCGCGCCCGAGGTGCACCTCGCACTGACGCGGGCCGGCGTGACCGGCGTCCACAAGGTGATCCGGATCTCGCACGCCGGCACCGAGCTCGTCTACTACGCCGATATCGATGCCTACGTCGACCTCGACCCGAAGCAGAAGGGCGTCCACATGTCGCGGTTCCCCGAGACGGTCGCCGAGGCGATCGACGAGGTGGTGATCGGAGAGTCGCTGCACGTCGAGGATCTCGCGCAGCACATCGCCGAGCGCATCGTGGAGCGGCAGCAGGCCGTGCGCAGCGAGGTCACGATCCGGGCGAAGTTCCCGGTCACCCGGCGCACCCCGGTCACCAACCTTCCGACGCAGGAGATCTACCACCTGATCGGCCAGTCGCTCGTGAACGGCTCGACCGCCCGGCGGCTGGTCGGCGTCGAGGTGCGCGGCCTGAACGCGTGCCCCTGCGCGCAGGGCCTGGTGCGCGAGCGAGCGGCCGAGCGCCTTGCGGATGCGGGATATGACAACGGCCAGATCGGCGAGATCTTCGACATGCTTCCCGCCGCGACGCACAACCAGCGGGCCGCGGCGACGCTGATGCTCGGCACCACACGTGAGGTCGACGCGCGCGACATGATCAGGATCGCCGAGGAAGGCATGAGCGCTCCGATCTTCGAGCTGCTGAAGCGGCCCGACGAGCTGTACGTGGTCGAGCAGGCACACCTGCACCCGCGCTTCGTCGAGGACTCTGTCAGGCTGATGGTGGCCGGCACGCTCGAGCACTACAGCGACCTGTCGGATGGCTGCTTCGTGCTCGCCCGGCAGGTGAACTACGAGACGATCCACAACCACGACGTGCTGGCGGAGCGCCATGGCGTCGTGCGGGAGCTTCGCGCTGAGCTGAGCGGGGACGATTCCCCCGGCGAGCACACCGGTGCGCGGCAGTGGCTGGAGGGCGCCTCGTAGCATGCAGCTGAGCGCCGGCCCCCGCCCTGACGATCCACAGGCGGAGTGAGCCTGCGGCGGCGGCTAGACCCGGTCGGCGGCTCTTCGCCTGCCGGGCAGGTTGAGCCGGTTCTCTGTGCCGGCCCGCAGGCGGGCGATGTTCTCGCGATGCCGCCAGAAGACCACGGCGGCGCCGAACAGCGTGAATGCGACGATCGGCCAGCTGCGGCCGGTGGCGATGGTGAGCGTGACGAACGCGATGGCGGCGATCATCGAGGCCACCGACACGTAGCGCGTCAGGACGCCGACGGCGATCCACAGGAAGAGGACCGTCAGCGCGACCCACGGCGCGAGACCGAACATCGCACCCGCGCCGGTGGCGACGGCCTTGCCTCCGCGGAACCGCAGGAAGATCGGGAAGGCGTGGCCGAGCATCGCCGCCGTGGCGGCCAGCACCTCGGTTCCGACGCCGTCGATCAGCCCGGCCACGAGCACCGCCGCCGTGCCTTTGAAGATGTCCAAGGCGATCACCGGGACGCCGACCTTCGGGCCCAGGACGCGGACGGCGTTGGTACCGCCGGTGTTGCCGCTGCCGACCCTACGAAGGTCGATGCCGCGCAGCCGGCCGGCCCAGTACCCGAAAGGCAGCGACCCGAGCAGGTACCCGGCGAGGATGGCGAGGGCGGACTCGATCATGCCGGGGCTCGCAGGACGTCGCGTGCGCTCAGGAAGTAGTCGATCCCCGACCAGATCGTTGCAGCGACGGCACATGCGACGAGCACCGTCGTCGCGGTGTGTGGCGGGTTGTCGACGATCAGCGCGACGATCGCCAGCACCTGCACCGTGGTCTTCACCTTCCCCCACGGGGACGCGCTGATGATGATGTCGTGGCTCGCGGCAATCAGTCGTAGGCCGGTGACGGCGAACTCGCGGGCGATGATCACCATCGCCACCCACGCTGCGAGCCGGTCGAGCTCGACCAGCGAGATCAGGGCGGCCGAGATCAACAACTTGTCTGCCAGCGGGTCGAGCAGCGCCCCGAGCGTGGTCACCGCCTGCCGGGACCGCGCGAGGTAGCCGTCGAGCGAATCGGTCGCGGCGGCGACGCAGAACACGACGGCCGCAATGTCGTCCCCCCTCGGCACGTTGCCGAGCAGGGCGACCATGAAGACCGGGATCAGCAGGATGCGGCCCAGTGAGAGCCAGTTCGGCAGGGTCACGGTGCGGGGAAGCCTACCGAGCGTCTCGACCGGTATCCGACGTACCGCCCCCGCTTCTTGTACCAGAGATGCGGCGAAGGCGTAACATGGCCGCCCAATGCACGATCGACGAAGGAGGGCACCATGGCGGTCTCGGTACAGAGCGAGGTCAAGAGCCTCGACAGCCCGGACGAGTCGCGGCCGTTCGCAGGCCACGGTCACATGGACGTTGTTCAGTGCGGAGACACGACCATCGGTCGCGGTGTCTTCGAGCCGGGGTGGCGCTGGTCGCAGGACATCAAGCCGATCGCCGGCACCGACACCTGCCAGGCGCACCACACGCTCTACATCCTGTCGGGGCGCATGCGCATCGTGATGAACGACGGCACCGAGTTCGACCTGGAGCCGGGCAGTGCCGGTGTGATTGGTCCCGGGCACGACGCCTGGACCGTGGGCGACGAGGCGTGCGTCGCCATCGACACAACGGGCGTCGCCCGCTACGCAAAGCGCGACTAGCACCTTCGGCGCCGATGACACCGGCGCCCACGCACTGAGCTACACGGAGCGGCCCGAGGAGGTGCGCGCGTTCTTCCGCGACGTCCTCGGGCTGCCGTTCGTCGCCACCGGCGGCGGACCGGAGCGAGCTGTCGCTGTACCAGCCGAAGCACGCGATGCCGCCTCGCGATTAGCATCACGGGCATGACTCAGACAACGGATTCCAGCACCTCCGCCGCGGGCGCTCCGCGCGACGCACTCGCCAAGCACCGCTCCCTCTGGCTGCACCAGGCACTCGGTCGCGAGCCCGACCAGCCCGCCCTGACCGGTACGACGACCGCCGACGTGTGCATCATCGGCGGCGGGTTCACCGGCCTTTGGACGGCGTACTGGCTGAAGCAGTGGGATCCGTCGTGTGACGTCGTGCTGCTCGACAGCGACATCTGCGGCGGCGGCGCCTCGGGGCGCAACGGCGGGTTCGTGCTCGCCTGGTGGGCCAAGTTCCCGTCGCTGGAGAAGCTCGTCGGCGTGACCGATGCCGTCGAGCTCTGCCGCCAGTCCGAGGCGGCGATCGGCGAGATCAACGAGATCAGCGAGAGCCACGGCCTCGACATCCAGTTCCGGCGAGGCGGGTGGCTGTGGACGGCGCGGACGCCGACGCAGATGGATGCGTGGGAGGACACCGTGCGGGCCTGCGAGCCGCACGCACCGGACGCCTTCATCCGGCTCTCCCCGGAGGAGGTCTCGCAGCGCGCCGGGTCGGAGGTGCACGCGGCCGGCTGCATCCAGCCGTCGGGCGCCACCATCCATCCGGGCATCCTCGCTCGCGGCCTTCGGCGCATCTGCCTCGAGCAGGGCGTGCGGATCTACGAGCACACCCAGGTCAAGAGCTTCAGCCGCGACAGCTCACCGGTGCGCGTGCGCACCCCCCGCGGGGAGGTCTCGGCCCAGACCGTCATCATCGCCACCAACGCCTGGGCGGCCGGCGTGCGCGAGCTGCATCGCCGGATGGTCGTCGTCTCGAGCGACATCGTCGCGACGGCGCCCATTCCCGAGCGGCTCGCCGAGATGGGCTGGACGGGTGGCGAGGGCATCACAGACTCTCAGCTGATGGTCGACTACTACCGCACGACCAACGACGGCCGGATCGTCTTCGGCAAGGGCGGCTGGGGCATCGCGCTGGGTGGCTGGATCCCCCGCAGCTTCGACCGCAGCCCCAGGCGGGCGCGCGGAGTCACGGCCGACCTCCACCACGCCTACCCGCAGATCACCGACGTGCCGATCGAGTACGACTGGTGCGGGCCGATCGACCGCACGAGTGACGGCCTGCCGCTGCTCGGCGAGCTGGGCGGCCGGGAGAACATCCTCTACGGCGTTGGCTGGAGCGGAAACGGCGTCGGCCCGTCGATCCTCGGCGGCAAGCTGCTGGCCACCAAGGCGCTGCGCCGAGACTCGGACGGCGTGCCGCATCAGCTCTGGAACCGCAAGTCGGGCACGTTCCCGCCCGACCCGATCCGCTACACCGGCGCGCACCTCGTCCGCGAGGCCGTGCGCCGCAAGGAGTTGGCCGAGCAGGAAGGCCGCCGGCCGAATCCGGTTTACACGACGCTCTCGAAGCTCGTGCCCGCCGGCCTCGAGGATCACTAGCCGGCGAACATCTGTGACTCGTACTCGGCGTCGCCTTCGGGGATGCGTCGGATTCCGAGCATCCGGTCGATGACCATGTTCTGAAACCGGTGCAGGGGTTCCTCGAAGCGGTAACACATGCGACCGCCGGTGTAGGCGAGGTTGCCGAGGCCTTCCTGAACGCGCTCGACGATGGCGACGTCCTCCATGTTCACCTCGTCCCAGAACGAGGCGAGGCCGTCGATGGCCTCCTGGGCATCCGGTGCGTCGGCGGCGTCGCGGTGCACCAATAGGTGCGTCTGCTCGGACGTGTGGCCGGGCGCGACCGGCCGGGCGATCATCACGAACACGTGGTTCGGCAGCACGTTCAGCGCCGTGCCGGGAAACATCCACGCAAAGCGTGCGCTGGTGGCGTCCGACTCCGACAGCCCATCCTTGGGCGGCAGCCCCTTCCAGCCGCCCTGCTCGCTGTTGTCGGCGATCGGCGACGTGCACATCCCGGTGTACATACCGGGCCCCTGCCAGCGGTGATGCGCCTTCATCGGCGACACCTTCACGAGCCCGGGATGCACCCAGGGCAGGTGGTAGTACTCCATGAAGTTCTCGCCGATCAGCTTGTAGTTCGCCGCGATCTCGTAGGTCTTGCTGCGCGCGATGACCCAGTCCTCCATGCCGTACCCCGCGAGGCGGCTGGGAAGATCCCCGAGCTGCTCCTGGAGCGGCGCAGCGTTCGGGTCGAGATTCGCGAACACCAGGCAGCCCCACTCCTCCACGCTCGCGGCGTGAAGCGCATGGTCGGCCTTATCGAACCGCTTGACGTCGTCCATGTCGAAGATCCCGCGCTGGTCGACCGGCACCTCGGAGTCGTCGTCGAAGAGCGGCGTACCGAGGCACTCGCCGTTCAGGTCATACGCCCAGCTGTGGTAGGGGCACTTGATGAACCGCGCGATGTGGCAGCGGCCCGGGTCGAGCAGCCGCGACCCGCGGTGACGGCAAACGTTGTGAAACGCCCGCAGCTCGCCGTCCGCGTTTCGCGTCACGATCAGCGACTGCCCGCCGATCTCGGCCACCAGCGTGTCACCCGCCGCGGCGACCTCCGACGTGCAGCCGATCACAACCCAGCTGGTCGCGAAGACCCGCTCCTGCTCGAGCTGAAAGAACTCGGGCGACGTGTACGCGTCCGGGATCAGCGTGGACGCCAACGCCACCGGGCGCCGGGTCGCGGCGTAGGTCTCCTCGCGGAGGAAGGCGTCGGCAGAAAGCGGTCGCGGCGGGTTTCCGTTGGTGGCCATGCTCAGGTCGACTCTCCTCGCAGGTCGGCGCGAATACGGTGCGCGGCTGTGGCTCCGGTCTCCACGGCTGTCTCGATGTACGTGATGCCGAGATAGTCCCCGGCGAGGTGAATCTTGCCAAGCGGCTGCTCGAGTGCGGGCTGCAGAAGCTCGCGACCCGGCCGCGGATGCGGCAGCCCGTGCGACCAGTACCGGATCTGGGTCTCCCGCACATTCCCGCGGAGCTGCGGAAACAGGGCGCACAGGTCATCGACGAAGCGCTCGCCGATCTGCTCCTCGGTCATGCCGTCCAGGTCTCGGGCGAGCTTCGCCGCCGCGTACACCATCAGCGTCCCGCCGGGCTCGCGGCGACCGCGGCGGCGCAACAGGTTCGCCGTGTTGAAGAGCATGTTGAACGACGACCTCGGCGTGGCGGCGGCGTACACGTTGTCGTAGGGCATCGGCCCTGTCTCGCCGGTCAGGAACGAGCCGACGTAGTAGGGCCCGTAGGTGATGCCCTCGAGTGCCGAAGCCACGTCGGCGGGCAGGTCGGCGATCACCTCCCGCGCGACCGGCGCCGGCGCCGCGACCACCACCGCACGAGCGCGGATGGTGCGGTCCGAGCCGTTGTCATCGAACGTGACCACGACACCATCCGAGTCCTGCACAACCGACCGCACCGGGCTGTTCGTGAAGATGCGGCCGTCCAACGCGGCGGCGATCTTGCGCGGCAGCTCGCCCGACCCGCCGACGATGTTGCGCGTCAGGCCGCGGCCGCGGTCCCATACGAGCTGGAAGTACCCGATCCCATAGCCGGCGGTGACCTCCTCGGGCTCGCCGGACGAGCGCCGGATCGTCGCCCGGAACATGGCGTCGACATCCGAGGGCACCGACCCGAGGAACTCCGCGAACGTCTGGTCGCTGCGGTGGGCCAGCACCCGTGCGCGGCGCTCCGACTCGGACTCGCCTTTCCGCAGCCGCGCCACCCGCGCGTACTGCGCGACGGCGAGGCGCAGGCGCGCGCCCGCGACCATCAGGCCGGCGCGGTCGCGCAGCGACATCGGCAGGCGAAGCGGGTAGGTCTCCACCCGCCCACCCGACACCATCTTGCCCGGAACGGCCACGGCGGTCAGCACACCCGGTAGGTCATCCGCCCTGGCGCCGGCCGCTTCGACCAGTCGCCCGGTGAACGTCTCGGAGCTGCCGATGACGTGCCCGCCGAAGTTCAGCCAGTACTGATTCCGCGGCTCCGACATCAGGCGGCCGCCGACACGGTCGGTCGACTCCAGCACCACCACGTCGAGGTCGCGCAACTCCCATGCCGCCGACAGGCCGCCGATGCCTGCCCCGACAACGACGACATCAGCCTTCTGCGGAATCGTCACGAACCGCCCTCCTGGTACACGTTGCGGGGTGTGCCCGCGGCAAACGCCATCAGGTTGTCGAGCGTCAGCCGCACCAGCTCGGCACTAGCCTCCGGCGTGTTGAACGCCATGTGCGGCGTCAGCAACAGGCGCGGAGCGCTGAGAAACGGGTGACCCGCCGGCAGCGGCTCCTGCTCGAACGCGTCGATCGCAGCCCCCGCGATTCGGCCCTCGTCGAGCGCGTCGACCAGCGCCCGCGTGTCGACGAGCTGTGCTCGAGCGGTGTTCACGAGCAGCGCGTGCGGCTTCATGACCCCCAGCAGATCGGCGCCGACTAGGCCCTCGGTCTCGGGGGTGTGCGCAACGTGCAGCGATACGACGTCGGACGTCGCGAACAGCTCCTCGAGCGAGACGAGTGGGGCACCGAGTTGCCACTCGCGCTCCCGGGTCGCGGAGTGTGTCCACGCCACGGTGTCCATGCCGAGCGCCTTCCCGAGCTGCACCATCCGCGAGCCGATCGGCCCGATCCCGACGACGCCGAGCCGGCGGCCGGAAAGCTCCACGCCCGCGAGCGCGCCGGGGCCCCAGTGGCCGTCGCGCACCAGCCGGTCGCCGTCACGTACCTGCCGCGCCAGCGCGAAGGCGAGCGCCAGGGCATGCTCGGCGACGGCGTTGGCGCCGTAGCTCGGCACGTTGCACACCGTGACGCCGGCGGAGCGCGCCTCGGCCATCGGGACGTACGTCCCCGCGCCGGATCCGGCGAAGCTGACGACGCGCACGGACGGGGCGGCCGAGAGGACGCCCTCAGGCATCCCCCACATCAGCATCACCCCGTCGGCGCCCTCCAGCCGGCTGCGCCACTCGTCCAGGTCGACCGGGGCTCCGTCGTACCAGACCAGCTCGTGACCGGAAGCGCGCAGCGGCTCTCGATCCAGCACGGACTCGAACTGATCCTCACCGTCTACGCAGACAAACCTCACCGCCGCAACCGTAGTTGAAACACGCGGAGCGATGACATACTTACCGGCTCCGGATGGCAGCCGAACGCTTCTCACACCTGTTTGCTCCGCTGACAATGCGCGGACACACCCTGCGAAACAGGATCGTCTTCACGGCGCACACGACGAGCTTCGGCGAGGACGGGGTACCCGGCGATCGCGCTCGCGCGTACTACGAGGCTCGAGCGGCCGGAGGCGCCGGGCTGATCGTGATGGAGCCGGTGCCGGTACATCCCAGCGGCGGCGTCACGCCACAGAACTACCGCTTCGACGACAAGCGTTTCGTCCCCGGCCTGCGCCAGGTGACGGAGGCCGTCCACCAGCACGGGACGACGTTCGTGTCGCAGCTCTATCACCTCGGGCCGAACGCCGACGACCACGCGACCTTCCGGGAGCGCTGGGCAGCGTCCGAGCGCCCCGTCCCCGACGGTCCCGGCATGATGCACTCGCCGGACGCGGTCGACATCGCGGAGCTGCTCGACGGGCACGAGCGCGCGGCGCGGGCTGCGATGGAAGGCGGCGCCGACGGCGTGGAGTGCATGTTCGCCTACGACACACTGGTAGACAGCTTCATCGCCGCGCGCTGGAACCAGCGCACCGACGGCTACGGCGGCTCCTTCGAGAACCGCATGCGGCTGGCGCGGGAGATCGTCGGAATGCTGCGGGACGTGATCGGCCCCGACCGGCTGCTAGGCGTGACGCTCAGCGCCGGAATGGAGGAGTACGTCGACGCGGCCGCCCACCTCGCGGAGCACTGCGACGTCGACTACTTCGGCATCGGCAACGGCAGCTACGACGCGCCGCACCTGCTGATCCCGCCGATGGGCACCAGGCCCGGCATGGGCATCGCCTGCGCCGCGCCGGTGACCGCGCGGCTGTCCGGCCCGGCGGTGATCGCGGAGGGCCGCATCAACCACCCGGATCTCGGGGAGCAGGCGCTGCGCGACGGCGCCTGCGACCTGGTCGGCATGACCCGGGCTTTGATCGCCGATCCACGGATGCCCGAGAAGACGGCCGCGGGCGCGCTGCCCACGATCCGCCCGTGCGTCGCGGACAACCTGTGCATCGCGCGCCGCATCCGCAAGTTTCCCATCGCCTGCCTCCAGAATCCGGAGGCCGGCTTCGAGGCGTCGATCGCTCCGAAGCGCGAAGCGCAGACCGTTGTCGTGATCGGCGGGGGCGTCGCCGGCCTCGAAGCGGCCCGGCGCGCCGCCGAGCAGGGCGACCGCGTGACCCTGTTCGAGCGCGACACCGAGCTGGGCGGTCAGGTGCGCCTCCTGGCACAGCTGCCAGGTCGCGGGGAATACCGCCTCGCGGTGGTGTGGCGCACGGGCGAGATCGAGCGGCTCGGAGTCGACGTGCTCCTCGGCCGCGAGCCCTCGCCGGCCGAGGTGGCCGACCTGCACCCCGATCTGGTCGTGGTCGCCACCGGCTCGGAGCCACAGGGACAGGCTGTGGGAGTGCTCACACCGGCGGATGTGCTCGGAGGCGACCCGTTACCCCCTGGTCCCGCGGTGATCGTCGACGAGGAAGGCCATCACAAAGGCCTCGGAATCGCAGAGCTGCTCGCAAGCGACGGCCGCGAGGTCACGCTCGTGCCTGTGTCCGGGCCGGTGGGCGAGCAGCTCGTCACGGCGTTCGCGCTACCACTCGCACTGGAGCGGTTGGCGGAGACCGGCGTGCGCGTCATCGAAGGCTGCAGCGCGGCCGAGATCGCCTCTGGGCGTGTGGTGCTGCGGCGCCGCTACGACGGGACGACGCAGACCCTCGAGGCACGCGTCGTGGTGCACGCCGGACGCCAGCACGCCCGGTGTGGGATGGTTTCCGCACTGCGTGACCTCGGACTCGAAACCGTCGCGGTCGGAGATGCTCGCGCCCCTCGGCAGGTTCACGATGCCATCCGAGAGGGCTACGAAGCGGTATCCTTCACGCCTCAGAACGTATATCCGATCACAAATCGGGGCGTGCAAACGGCTTGACATCTGGCTCGGCGAATGCGATAAGTGTCGCTTCAAGGTGTCCGATGTTGGCCAGTGGAGAAGACTTCGGCGCCCCCCGACATCGTCCGGACCTGCTTGAACGATCCCAGGAGGGATTCGCCAGATGACCGACTATCGCAAGCTCGACCCCATCCGCGCGAAGGCGCAGCCGCTTCAGCTCGACCTCATCGAGACGTACGCAAAGGGTCGAATCAACCGGCGCGACTTCATTCGCCGCGGAACGGTGCTCGGGCTTTCCATGGGCACACTCGCATGGGTCGTGTCCGCGTGCGGCGGCGGCAGCAGCGGCACGGGAACAGCGCAGACGGGTGTCGGCGGCGGCGGCGGATCCGGAGGTGCCGTACAGAAGGGCGGCACGCTGCGGATTGCGAGCATCGCGCCCGCGAACCCGCTCGACCCGGTCGCCATGATCGACCTCGCGTCGTACGCCATCGTTGCCCAGTCCTACGAGTTCCTGACGTACTCGCTCGGCGACCTCCGGCTGACGCCGGGCCTCGCCGAGAAGTATGTTGCGAACGACGACGGCTCCGTGTGGACGTTCACGATCCGCCAGGGCGTGAAATGGCAGGACGGCTCGCCGTTCACGACCGACGACATCATCCAGACGTTCGAGCGGATGGTCGCGGCCGGCAACTCCGGCCTCAAGGGCGTCATCGAGTCGGGCTCCATCGCCGCTCCCGACGAGAGCACGGTGGTCTTCACGCTCACGAGCCCGAACGGCAACTTCCCGTACCTCGTCTCGTCCGACAACCCGCAGACAGTGATCACGCCTGCCGCATTCACCGCCGGATCCCTGGTCGACCAGTCGCCGAACGGCACCGGCCCGTGGAAGATGGAGAGCTACAACCAGGCGACCGGCGCGACGTTCGTCCCGAACCCGGACTGGTGGGGCGGCCCGACGAACCTCGACACCGTCGAGTGGCAGTTCTTCCAGGACCTCCAGCCGCAGGTCGTTGCGCTCCAGTCGGGCCAGGCCGACGCGATCGTGCAGTTCTCAGTGCTCGGCGGCGAGGGCCTGCTGAACAACGCCGACATGAACGTGATCCGGCTCCAGTCGGCAGCGCACAAAGAGGTCTGGATGCGCGTCGACAAGGGCCAGTTCACCGACAAGCGCGTTCGCCAGGCGATGGGCTTGGTGATCGACCGCGAGGCGATCAAGCAATCGCTGTTCAAGGGCTACGCCGACATCGGCAGCGACCACCCCTTCGCGCCGGTGTATCCGTACACCGACACGTCGGTAACGGTGACGCGTGACGTCGACAGGGCGAAGGCACTGCTCGCCGACGCCGGCGTCAGCGGACTGAGCGCAACACTGCATGCCGTCAAGCTGCAGGAAGTCCCGGACCTCGCCGTGCTGATCAAGAACAATGCGGCCGAGGCCGGCATCAACCTGAAGGTGTCGGTCGAGGACAGCGGGCCGTTCTACGGCAAGAGCTGGTGCCCGGCCGAGCCGGCTGATCCGCCGTGCTCGGGCGCCGAGGAGCTCGGCATCGTCGACTACGGCCATCGCGGCGTCCCCGACGTGTACCTGAACGCCGCACTCAGCACGGGCGGCGCGTGGAACTCCGCACAGTGGGCAAGCGCCGAGTTCGACCAGGCCTTCAAGGACTACCAGGCCGCGGTCGGCGTGGACGCCCAGATGGCAGCGGCGAAGAAGATCGAGGAGATCTGCATCGACGAGTCGTCGACGCTGTTCCCGTACTTCTTCAACTACCTGTCCGCGCACTCGAAGAGCTTCAGCGGGATCCAGGTAACGGCAATCGGGCACATGTTCCTCGCAAAGGCAGGGCGCGTCGCCTAAGGACCACGCGTCTCTCGAACACCACCCTGCTCGGTGATCGCAGCCGGGCGCAATCGGAAGACACATGCTTCAGTTCATTGCCCGACGCCTCGCGCTTGCGCTCGTCACGCTCCTGTTGCTGAGCGTGATCGTGTTCTCCATTTCGAATGTCCTGCCCCAGAACGTGGGCCGGTCGATCCTGGGGCCGTTTGCCTCGCAGGAGACGGTGGATGCCCTGAACCATCGCCTCGGGACCGATCGGCCTCGCCTGGAGCAGTACCTCGACCTGCTGAAGGGGATGGTCACGTTCGACTTCGGCGAGTCGTACCGAAGCGGTGCGCAGGTGGGCGACATGATCAAGGACACGCTCGCGAACTCCGCAAAGCTGGCGATTCTGGCACTGCTGATCACCGTTCCGCTCGGGATCCTGGGCGGAACGGTGGCGGCACTGCGCCAGGGCACGTTGATCGACCGCGCGATCGTCATGATCGGGCTGGCCGGCTCGTCGATCCCGGAGTTCGTCACCGCCACCTTCCTCGTGGTGGTGCTCGGCCTCCAACTCGATCTGCTGCCGACGCTGGCCACCTGGCCGCGCGGGGCGAACATCTTCACCCAGATCCACTATCTGCTCATGCCGGCGCTCGCCCTGGTGCTGGTGTACTTCGGCTACATCGCCCGCATGGCGCGAGCGGGGATGATCGTCGCGCTCGAGTCGGACTACACCCGGACGGCGATCATGAAGGGCATGCCGCGCGGCCAGGTGATCCGCAAGCACGTGCTCCGCAACGCTCTTTTGCCGACGATCGCGGTGATCGCCACGTCCACCGGCTACCTGTTCGGCGGGCTGCTCGCCGTCGAGCTGATCTTCAACATCAACGGCCTGGGGCGGCTGCTGGTCACGGCGGCCAAATCGAAGGACCTGCCGGTGCTGCAGGCGGGCGTGATCGTGATCGGCGTCATCTACATGTTCGCGACGCTGATCGCCGACATCGTGATCTCGTGGCTCAACCCGCGGATCCGCCTGGGGAGTGAGGGCTGATGGCCGAGGCCGTTCCGAGCATCGATCCCACCACTCCGGTTCCCGTCCTCGGCGGCCCGTCCGAGAAGCAGATCGCGCGGCGTCAGACCATCCGACTGCTGGCGCACCAGCCCGAGTTCATCATCGGCGCCGTCGTCATCCTGATCTGGGTGATCTGCGCCGTGGGCGGCGAGGCGCTGGCTCCGAAGGATCCGTATGAGGGCAATCCGGCCTTCAGCCATGTCGGGCCAGGCTCAGACGGCGGGGCGTTCGTGCTCGGCACCGACCGGCTCGGACGCGACGTCTTCTCGCGGATCATCGTCGGGGCCCGGGACGTGCTCATCGTGGCGCCCATCTCGGCCCTGATCGGCGTCGGCCTCGGAACCCTGCTGGGCCTGGTGATGGGCTATTACCGTGGCCTCGTCGACGACATCCTGAGCCGGATCGTCGAAGCATTCCTGTCACTTCCGGTGACGCTGGTCGCGCTGCTCACGCTGGTCGTGCTCGGCCCCTCCATCAGGACCGTGATCGGGGTCGTGGGTCTCCTGTTCGCCCCCATCGTCGCGCGCACCGTACGCGCCGCCGTCCTGGCGGAACGCGAGCTCGACTACGTGGCAGCCGCCAAGCTGCGCGGAGAAAGCGGCCTCGTGATCATGGGGCGGGAGATCCTGCCCAACGTGACCGGCCCAATCGTCGTCGAGCTGACGGTGCGCGTCGGCTACGCCATCTTCACCATTTCGACGCTGTCATTCCTCGGCGTCGGTCTCCAGCCGCCGTCGCCGGACTGGGGTCTGCAGATCTCGGAGGAGTACTCGATGATCATCAACGGCTACTGGTGGACCGTGCTCTTCCCGTCGATCGCCATCGCAAGCCTCGTTGTCGCAACCAATCTGATCGCGGACGCACTCCAGGCGGTGCTGCACCGATGAGCGCGATGCCAAGGCCCGACGTTCAGCCTGCACTCGCGATCGAGGACCTGCAGGTGTCGTACATGGTGCGCGGGATCCCGCGCGAGGTGCTGCGGGGCGTCAGCCTGACAGTGGCACCCGGTGAGTCCTACGGGCTCGTGGGCGAGTCCGGGTGCGGCAAGTCGACCACAGCCTACGCAGCACTTCGCTACCTGCCCGGGAACGGCCGGATCACTTCCGGGCGCGCCCTGATCGACGGCACGGACGTCACGCACCTCTCGGGAAGCGCGCTGCAGGAGCTGCGCGCCACGCGAGTGTCGATGGTGTACCAGGAGCCGGGGTCGGCGCTGAACCCGACCCTGAGGATCGGCCCGCAGGTCGAGGAGGCGTTCACGGTGCTCGGCGTGCCGAGAGATGAGGCTCGCAAGCGCGCCCTCGACGCCCTCGACCACGTCCGGATCTCCGATCCGAAGCGCGTGATCGACCGGTACCCACATCAGCTTTCGGGTGGCATGCAGCAGCGCGTCGTGATCGCGATGGCGCTGGCCTGCGATCCACAACTGCTGGTCCTGGACGAGCCGACCAGCGGCCTCGACGCCACCGTCGAAGCCGAGGTGCTCGACCTCGTCGAGACGCTCCGCGACGAGACCGGCGCGGCACTGCTGCTGATCGCCCACAACCTGGGCGTCATCCGGCGAATGTGCGATCGGGTCGGCGTGATGTACGCCGGCAAGGTGGTGGAGGAAGGGCGCGCGGCCGAGGTGTTCCACGACCCGAAGCACCCGTACACCGTGGGGCTCCTGCGCTGCATCCCGCGCCGCGGAGCGCGCAAGGAGCGCGGCCACCTCGAGACGATCCCGGGCTTCCTCCCGCAGATCGGCGACGCGCTGCCGGCATGCGTGTTCGTCGACCGCTGCCCGCTGGCGACCGAGATCTGCCGCACCGATCCCCCGCCGATGTTCCCGGTCGGCGACGGGCGCTTCACGCGCTGTCATCACTGGGATCAGATCGATCAGATCCCGGCGGCGCCGGAGCAGGAGCTGCACTCGGCGACTGCTCAGCGTGAGCCGGTGCTGACACTGAAGGACGTGTCGAAGACGTTCAGGCAGTCGGGCCAGGAGATCTTTGCCCTTGCCGACATCAACCTCGACCTCCGCGAGGGGGAGACGCTCGGGCTCGTCGGCGAATCGGGATCGGGCAAGACCACGCTTGCCAAGGCGATCCTCGG
Organism: Gaiellales bacterium; assembly: GCA_033856675.1. Classification (GTDB taxonomy): domain Bacteria; phylum Actinomycetota; class Thermoleophilia; order Gaiellales; family JAICJC01; genus JAICYJ01. The sequence continues at coordinate 82,815 of JAWVEN010000059.1, forward strand.
CATCCACCATCCCGACGAGGGCGGCGTCATCGCCTTGGACGGCGAGCAGTTGGCCGGCACCGTATCGAGCCGCGGCGTGAACGACAAGCGAGCGATCCAGATCGTCTTTCAGAACCCCGACTCCGCGCTCAACCGCAGCCACAGCATCCGCTACATCCTGATGCGCTCCTTGAACAAGCTCGCAAAGCTCACCGGAAAGGATGCCGACACGCGCCTCGATCAGCTCGGGGAAAGCGTTCGCCTCCGAAAGCAGCATTTCGACATGAAGCCGCGGCAGCTCTCCGGCGGTCTCAAGCAGCGTGTGGCGATCGCGCGCGCGTTCGCCGGCGGCCCGCGGATCGTCGTCTGCGACGAGCCGACCAGTGCACTCGACGTCTCCGTGCAGGCGGCGATCCTCAACCTGCTCGCCGACCTCCAGCGCGAGGAAGGCTCGAGCTACATCTTCATCTCGCACGACCTGAATGTCGTGCGCTACCTCTCCGACCGCATCGCGGTGCTCTACCTCGGCCGGTTGATGGAGCTGGGCTCGGCGGAGACGGTGTTCAGCGGGCCGCACCACCCATACACCGAGGCGCTGCTCTCAGCCGTGCCGAGCGTCGACGGTGAGCCGGCGACGCGGATCCGCCTGGAGGGCGAGATCCCGAGCGCGGCCGCGCCTCCGTCCGGCTGCGTGTTCCACACACGGTGCCCACGATTCATGCCGGGCATCTGTGAGGTCACCGAGCCGCCGTTGGAAGAGGTCGAGCCTGGCCATCACATGCGGTGCCACATTCCCGTCGAAGAGCTCCGCGTGCTCCAGCGCGGCGCCGTTCCGGCCGACGCGGCGCAGTAGCCCGCCCGGCATGGCGACTCGCGACCCGATGACGAAGACGGAGTATGCGTACGCCGAACTGCGGCGCAGGATCGTGCACGGCGAGATGTCGGCAGGGACGAGGCTGCGGCTCCGCCAGCTCGCCGACGAGCTGAACCTGAGCGAGATGCCGATCAGAGAGGCGCTGCGGCTGCTGCAGCGCGACGGCCTGATCAGCTTCGAGAGCCACCGCGGGGCCACTGTGACGGACGTCTCGGCCGAACAGGTCATCGATCGGATCTCGGTGCGAATGTGGCTCGAGGTGCTGGCCACCGAGGATGCGGCAACCCGGCACACCGCAAAGACGCTCGCCGCCATGGGCACCGCGCTCGACCGCGCCGATGCGGCAGCCCTGGACGAGAACTGGACCCGCTACACGCGCGAGAACCGAACGTTTCACGAGCTCGTCGAGGAACCGGCGAGCGACTTCCTCCGCGGGCTGATCGCCGCCGAGTGGGACCGCGTCTGGCAGGCCAGGAGGCAGTTCTCCCTGTTCGTGATGCGTCCCGCACGCATGCAGCAGGCGCAGGCGGAGCACCGCGCCATCTACGACAGCCTTCGCGCGGGCGACGGGGATGGCGCCGTCGCAGCGATGGGCAACCACCGCCGCCACACTCTGGAGGCGTGGCGGCAGGCGTTCGCGGCCGAGCACGTGCTCTGACACACCGTCCGCTTTAGCAAAATGTAAGCGCGGAAACCGTAAAGCCACCACCTCCGTAGGACTGTCATCTTGCGGCTTCGAATGGCAGGCGTACTTGGTTTGGTCGTGGCGCTCACAGGCGTCTCGTGTGGCGGCCAAGCGGACGATCCCCTCGCGGCAGCCGACGTTTCCGGGTTGGCCCGCGGCGCAACCGCGGCGCCAAGCGGCGCACAGGCCCTGGACGCGCTTGCCCGCATGCCGCTCGGATTCGTGGCGAACCGTGGCCAGACCGACGCTCGGGTTCGCTACTACGCGCTCGGCTCCCGCTATGCCTTCTATCTCACGCGAAACGGCGTCGTGCTCTCGCTCGTCAAGCAGTCGACGACTGAGAGCGCACAGGGCGTAGCGCTCGCCTGGCAGTTCTCGGGAGCGAACCCGCACGTGAGGCTGGAGGCGCAGCAGCAGATGACCGGACGCGTCAACAGCTTCCAGGGGAGCGACGCGACACGATGGCGGACCGGTCTGGCCCGTCATGCGCAGGTGAGATATCGAGACCTCTGGCCGGGCGTCGACCTCGTCATGAGCGGGCGAGCGGGAACGCTGAAGTACGAGTTCCGGCTCCAGCCGGGCGCGCGGCCCGAGGACATCCGCCTCGCCTATCGGGGAGCCACGGGCCTTGCTCTCGACCGCGAAGGCGGTCTGCTGGTCAACACAGCAGCGGGCGTCCTGAAGGATTCGGCGCCCGTCGCCTATCAGCAGGTCGCCGGCAGACGGGTGCCGGTGACCACCCGCTTTGCGCTTCGAGGCAGCGGCGCCGGAGGGAGGTACGGGTTCGCCGTCGGCAGTGGCTACCGGGCCGATCGGACGCTGATCATCGACCCGGGCCTTGCCTACTCGACCTACCTCGGGGGTGCGAGCGACGAGGACGGCAACGGCATCGCGGTCGACGCCGCAGGCAACACCTACGTGACGGGCGTGACCCAGTCTCCGGACTTCCCGACGACGACCGGCGCGTTCGACCGCACGGGCGCGCAGAGCAACAGCCTCGATGCCTTCGTCACCAAGCTGAACCCCTCCGGAACGGCGCTCGTCTACTCGACGTTCCTCGGCGGCAGCAACTTCGACCTCGGTCGCGACATCGCGGTCGACGCGGCAGGGAACGCGTACGTCACGGGCACGACCTACTCGCCGTCGTTCCCGACCACGGGCGGCGCTTTCGACACCTCGTTCAACGTCGACAGCTGCCCCCGCTGCGGCATCGACCAGTGGGACGGATTCGTCACCAAGCTGAACCCCTCCGGCTCAGGCCTCCTCTACTCGACGTTCGTGGGCGGCACACAACCCGACGATCCGTTCCACATCGCTCTCGACGACGCACGGAACGCCTACGTGACCGGCGAGACGCAGTCGTCCAACTTCCCGACCACGGCGGGCGCGTTCGACACCACGCCGAACGGGAGCACGAACACCTTCGTCACGAAGCTGAACGCCGCCGGCTCGGCGCTTGCCTACTCCACCCTGCTGGGCGGATCCGAGAACGAGCTGCCCGGCGGCCTGGCGGTGGATTCCGGCGGCAATGCGTATGTCGCGGGCAGCACGAGATCGGTCGACTTCCCGTCGACGCCCGGCGCCTTCGACACCACCCACAGCGGCGGAGCGTTCGATCAGCTGTTCGAGGTGTTCGTCACCAAGCTGAACCCGGCGGGCTCGGCGCTGGTCTACTCGACGTTCATCGGCGGAACGAACCAGGACTTCGGCGGGCACATCGCCGTCGACGCGGCGGGAAATGCCTACCTGATCGGCGCGACCGGATCGCCGGAGTTCCCGACGACCCCCGGAACCATCGACCCTGTCTTCGCGGGTGACCCGTACGACAGCTTCATCCTGAAGCTCAACCCGGCCGGCTCGGCGCTCGTCTACTCGACGTTCTCGGGAGGCGCAGGAACCGGAACGTTCGCGCTTGACGGCAATGGGAACCTCTGGCTGGCAGGGGGTGCAGACGCGACCGCGCCGATCACAGCCGACGCCGTCGACGCGTCGTACAACGGCGGCGCGTCCGACGCGCACATCTCGAAGCTGAACGCAACGGCGTCGGCGTTCCTGTTCGGCACGTTCCTCGGCGGGTCGAACAGCGAGGGGGTCGCAGACATCGCTCTGGCCGCCAACGGCGACATCCATGTCGTGGGCAACACCTTCTCGGTTGACTTCCCGACAACTCCGGGAGCTCCGGACAGCACGTTCAACGGTGATCTGTTGATCTTCTGGGGCGACGCCTTCGTCGCGAAGCTGTCCATGGGCGGCTCGGCACCGCCTCCGCCGCCACCACCACCGCCGCCACCACCACCTCCTCCGCCGCCGCCCGCTGGGCTGGCCGCTCCGTCGCTGATCAGCCCTGCTGCCGACGCGCGGTTCCGTCCGGGCCAGGCCATCACCTTCGACTGGAGCGACGTGTCCGCGGCCGCGAGCTACACGATCCAGATCGACAACTCGAGCAGCTTCTCGGCGCCACTGACCCTTCAGCGCACGATCACGACTTCGACGTTCACGACCAGCACGCTGCCGACGAGCAGGTTGTGGTGGCGCGTCCGCGCCAACGACAGCTCAGGCGCACCCGGCACCTGGTCGGGCTCGAGGCGTTTCGAGATCAGGAACTAGGCGAGGGCCATCACCAGCGGACCGGCTCCCCGGCTGTGGGGAGCGCGAGGTCGCGGTCGAACCGAGCCTCTTCGAGGTCGAGCTCCGGCTGCCGGTCGAGCACGAGCTGTGCGATCAGGCGGCCGGTCATCGGGCCCGCGGCGTTGCCGTACACATGGCCGATGGCGGCGAACAGCCCGGGCTCGATCTCGTCGATGATCGGCGCCGTGTCGGCCGTGTAGGGCAGCATTCCGGCCCACGTCTTGTCGATCGGGGCATTCGCGAGGCCGGGGAAGTCCTCGCTGATCCTGATCGCCGTTGCAGCGATGCCGGCCAGGGTCGGGCGCTGGTCGATCTCGGCCGGATAGTCCATCGGGCAGCCGAGCAGCACCGAGCCGTCCTCGCGCTGCGCGACCAGCTCCAGCAGCTCGATCGCGTCCTCCGACTCGTACGGCTCGGTGAACGCGGCCGGGTCCCAGGCGGGCAGGTCGCGGAAGAGCGAGTACTGCTTTGCCGCCAGCGGCCCGTAGACGCAGGGCTGGATCCGCTCTGCGATCGGGAAGGTGCTGATCACCTGGAGCCGCTCGCCGCCGACGCCGACGGTGATGCCCGCGCGTTGCAGCAGCTCGGTGGCCCACACGCCGGACGCGACGACCACGTGGTCGGCCTCGACGAGGCCCTCAGTGGTCTCGACGCCGGTCACCCGGTCGCCGTCGCGCCGCAGGCCGGTGGCGGTGACGCCCTCTCGGATCGTGGCCCCCTGCTGACGCGCTCCCTCCGCGAGTGAGCGGACGAGCAGCGGGGTGTTGATGTGGGCGTCCTGGGGACAGAAGGAGCCGCCCAGGACATCGGGGCGGATCGGGGGCGCCAGCCTGCGCACCTCGGCGCCGTCGACCAGCTCCATCTCCAGGCCGTCCGCGCGGCGGGCCTCGACGAACTGTGAGAACACCTCCGCCTGGTCCGGCGAGGTGAAGAACATCAGACCACCGCTGTCGCGCAGCTCGAATGGAAGCGGCAGGTCTTCGGCCAGCGTGTCGTAGAGCTTGCGGCCGGCGAGCGAGATGTCGAGCGCGAAGCCCGCGTTGCGGCAATGCAGCCACACGAACCCCGGGTTCCGCCCGGACGCGCCGTACGCGACCTGCTCCTGCTCGAGCAGCTCCACCTCGATCCCCTCACGGGCGAGGAAGTAGGCCGACGCACAGCCGACGATGCCACCGCCGACAACAACGACACGGGTCACTGAGTCACCTCATTCTTGCTCATCAACATGTCCAGAACCTGCTGTGCCTCGATCGGATCGTGCGCGCCGTGCTGCTGGTAATAGCCGCGGCGGCTGATGCGGTACTGCCCGACGCTGCGCAGGTCGGCCAGGAGCTCCGCGACCTTCACCGCCATCACATTCGGGTTGATGATCGGCGCCGGCGCGAGGTCGAGGCTGCCGTCCATCTGCGCCTTCTCGTAACATGCGGCGACGATCGTACAGCCGAGCACCACCACCTCCGAGCCGTCGCGCTCCATCACCTTCATGCACTGGTTGTGCGCATCACGGGCGACCGCGGTCGGGTCCCCGACCATGTCGTCGACGTACCAGTCGATGGCCGACACCGAGCGGCAGTTCGCCTCGAGTCCGTAGAGCCGCACGCGGTCCTCGAGCTCCGGCACGGCTTTCCGATGGTCGGTGACGACGCTGAAGCGATGCCCGAACGGCCGCGCCAGCGAGACAGACGCCTCGAGCGGGCCGACGACCGGCATGTCGGTCAGCTCGCGCGCCTGGGTCAGGCCGGGGTCGTAGCAGCAGCCGATCACGAAGCCGTCATAGCCGGCCTCGTCCGCCTCCTTCACGGCCCGCAGCACCGCCGTCTCGACCAGATGCTTGGGGACGAAGTAGTCGAGGTTGCGAGGGCACCCCGTGAGGTGCGTGATGTCGACCGTCGTGTCGGAGCGCAGGTACGGCTCCAGCGTCGAACGAACGAGGTCGTCGTACTGCTCTGTCCCGAACGTATTGAGAAAACAGATCCTGGTCATCGCCGCTCCTGGTCGCCGGTCATGGGGTAGACCTAGTGTGAGTATCCCGCGTAGTAATCGGTCTCGCTCTGGGAGGAGAGGTCGACGCCGCTGAACCGCTGCGGATCGAACGGCTCCAGCAATGCGTCGCGTCCGCGTCCGGCAATCTCCCGCGCAAGCAGCCTTGCCGCCAGCGGGCCGAACGCAATCCCGCGGCCGCTCCAGCCGTTCAAGGCGTACAGCCCCGGCACCTCCGGGTACTGGCCGACGAGCGGCCGCTTGTCGGGCGTGATGTCGTAGACGCCCGCCCACTGGCGGATGACCTTGAGCTCGCCCAGCCGGGGCGCCTTCCCGAGCACGACGCGGGCGGTGCGGCCGAGGAACCGCAGGCTGGACGCCTCGGTGTAGCCGGGCTCCTCGTCGGCATCGACGACGCCCGCGACGAGCTCGCCGCGAAGCGTCTGGTTGAACCAGCCTTCGACCGGCCGGTAGAAGGTCACCGCGTGGGACATGAACGGCTGGCTTGGCTCGGTGACCAGCACCTCGCGGCGCTTGGGCCGGTTCGGCGCCCTGGCGCCGCAGCGAAGGGCGAGGTCTGCCGACTCTCCGCCTGCGGCGTTCACCACGGCGTCGGCCGCGACCACGGTGCCGTCGTCGAGCACCAGCCCCGCCATCACGCCCGAGCGCCGCTCGATCCCGACGGCGGTGCGCCCGAACCGGAACTCGACGCCGGCGTCCATGCATGCGAGATAGCACCCGTGCACCGCGGCGTCGTGATGGACGATCGCCGCCTCGCCGAACACCGCGCCGGCGACAGGCTCCCCGCCACGCAGCACCGGCAGTGCCTTCGTCACGTCGCCGGCGCCGACGATGCGCGCTCGCGCGCCGTGCTCGTCCCAGATCGGCTGCAGCGGCGCCACGTGGTCGACCTCGGCCGCGTCGTACAACACCCATGCGTAGGTGGTCGGGTAGAGCAGCGGGTTTCGGCCGCCCATCAGCTCGTCGAGCTCCCGCCACGTGTCGCTCGCCGCGCAGGAGAAGGCGGTCAGGTCGGGGGTGAGCTGCATACGGCGGACGCGGCCGACGTTGCGGGTCGAGTTCCCGGCACCGGGATAGCGCCGCTCGACCACCGTCACAGCCGCCCCCAGCCGGCGCAGCTCCAGCGCAAGCACGAGCCCGGCGATGCCGCCTCCGGCAACGGCGACTCTAGGCATCTGCGGCCAGCTTCGAAAGCGTAATCGGGGCGACAAGCGGCCGCGGGGTCATCGGCGCCGGCTCGACGCCCTCCTCGCGCAGCACCGCGAGCGTCATCGCTGCGCACAGCTTGCCCTGGCACGGGCCCGTCATGGCCCCGGTGCGCCGCTTCACGAGCTCGACGTCGCGGAAGCCGCTCTGCACGCACTTGCGCAGGTCGCCCACTCGCACGTCCTCGCACAGGCAGGCGAATGCGGAGTCGGCGGCCGGCACGTCGGGCACGCCGGAGAGGGCCGCGGCGGCGTCTCCTACCACGGTCAGCCATTCGGGCGCGCCGGCGAGGGCGAGGATCGGCAGCCCGTCGTCGGTCAGCCGAATGTCTGCCCCCGCCTGGGCTGCGACCTCCAGTGCCGGCTGGCCCACACCGACGATGAACAGCGAGCAGCGGATCTCACGCCCGTCGGCGGTGATTCCCTCGACCCGGTGGCGCCCGGTGATCTTCGACGGCGCGCCGCCACCCGACCAGACGACGTCCAGGTCGTAGCGGCGGGCCAGCAGCTCGAGCCGCGGGATGGCGCTGTCCGGCAGCCACGCGGCCACACGCACCCCGGCGCGGAGAGCCCCGGCCGCGCCGTAGCGTTCCGCCGCACCAAGGCCGATCACACCGGGCAGATCGTTGCCCTCGATCGGCGGCAGGCGCTCGTAGCTCTCAGTCGCGATGGTCAGCCGTTCGAACGACACCATCGCCAGCGCATCGTGAAAGAGGACTCCCAGCTTCCGCTCTCCGTACATCCCCACAGCGCGCACGTCGGCGCCGTCGACGACGAGGTCGGCACCGGGCAGGTCGCCCGGCCGGCCGATCACCACCGAGCCGACTTCGAGCTCGCGGTACTCGCGGCCGGCGGGCGGCGTCACGGCATCGCCGAGCGGGGCCGCCGCGGACATCCGGCGGATCACCTCGAGATAGGTGCGGCGCAGCGCCCGCGGCTTCAGGAACCGCTTCTCGTAGAACCAGGGCACCCAGTTCTCGGCCACCCGGCCGGGCGCTCGGCGCACATCCGGGGTGCGCCTCGCGCGGCCTGCGGGCGGTGTCTCACATGCCAACGCACGACCGTCCGGTGTGACGATCTTGCACTGGGCGCAGTATCCGCGACCGCAGACAGGTCCTCGCTGACGATGGAATCGGAAGCTCCGCGAGACCGCCGGCTGCCCCTGCCGCACCGCCTCGCTCGCCAAGGTAACGTTGTCAGCGTTCGTCATTTTTGATTTGATATCACAAATGAGGGGTGAGATGCCGATCAGAGAAGTCGCCGCACGCGTGGTGCACAGCTATCTCGCAGTTCAACCGGGAGAGGGATTCCTGGTTGTGACGGACGATGCCACCGATCCGGCGATCGGGGAAGCACTCTTCCAGGCGGGCATCGCCGCCGGATCGAACGCGTCCCACGCGCGCATCGGCCGCCGCGAAACGAGCGGTGAGGAGCCGCCGCCTGCCGTGGCCGCTGCGATGGTCGCGGCCGACGTCTGCGCGTGCATCGCGGGCCGCAGCATCTACCACACCAATGCCACAGGAGCGGCGAAGGCGGCCGGCACCCGCGGGGTGTTCAACGGCCCCGCGTCGCTCGACGCATGGACGCACGGCGCCATGACCGCCGACTTTCTTGCGATCCGCGAGACCGCCGAGCGCGTCGCCGACCGGCTGCGCGGTGCCGAGGAGGTGCACGTCACCTCGCCGGCCGGGACGGACGTCCGAATGTCGATCGCAGGACGGGAGCCGAGGGGTTGGCTGACCGCCATCTGCCGGCGGCCGGGAGAGGTCTCGGCACTGCCGGGCGGCGAGGTCTCGCTTCCCCCGCTCGAGGGCACGACGACGGGCGTGATCGTGATCGAGCGGGTGATGACCGACATCGGCGGCCTCGGCAGCCCTCTCCGCTGGACGGTGAAGGATGGACATGTCGTCGACATCGACGGCGGGCCGGAGGCCGACCGGCTGAGGGGCCTGATCGACGGCGTGCCCGGCGCGACCAACATCGCGGAGCTCGGTATCGGCCTGAACCCCGCCGCGCGGATCTCGGACGACATCACCGAGTCCAAGAAGCTGCTCGGAACTGCGCACATGGCCATCGGCGACAACGCCGGCGGCTACGGTGGCGTCGTGGAGTGTGCGCTGCATCTCGACGGCATGATCATGGATGTGTCGATTGCCGTCGACGGGGAGCCGCTGGTGGATCGTGGGAAACTGACGCTGTGACGGAGACTGCGACCGATCGGGCCGAGGCCATCCGTGCGCGCTTGCGCGACCGCGAAGGCACCGGCCTGCGGACATTCGCGACGCCCGACCCGATCGTCTGGGCCAGGACCAGCGGCAGCCGGGTGACCGACGCGAACGGCCGGGAGTACGTCGACCTCCAGGCGGGCTTCGTCGTCGCCAATGTCGGCTACTGCCACCCGCGCGTCACCGAGGCGCTCGTCCGCCAGGCGGGTGTGATGACCCACTGCCCGTCCGGTTCGCCTTCGGAGCTGCGTGCCGACTTCTACGACCGGCTGGCGGCGATCACGCCCAAGGGGCTCGACCGCTTCCTCCCCGCCCTCGGCGGGTCGCTCGCGACCGAGATCGCCGTCAACCTCGCCCGCACGGTCACCGGCCGCGATGCCGTCATCTCCTTTTCGGGCACCTACGTCGGCCGCACCACCGGCGCGGTACGGCTGGCCGGGAAGCGGGAGTACCGGCGCCAGGTGCGCGTGGCCGGCGGCGCCCACTTCGTGCCGTTCCCCGATCCGTACCGTTCGCCCTGGGCGAATGGCGACAAGCCAGCCGAGCTGGCACTGGCGCTGGTCGAGCAGATGCTCACCGATCCCGGATCGGGAATCGACCCGGTGGCGTGCATCATCGTCGAGCCGATCCAGGGCAACGCCGGCGTCGTCATTCCCGACGAGAGCTTCCTGCCCGGCCTCCGCCGCCTGTGCGATCGCTCCGGCGCGCTGCTGATCTTCGACGAGATCCAGTCGGGATTCGGGCGCACAGGGCGGATGTGGGCGCAGGAGCACACCAATGTCGTGCCCGACCTGATGACGATGGGCAAGGGTCTCGGCGGCGGTCTGCCGATCGCGGCCGTCGCGGGTCGCGAAGATCTGATGACGACGTGGGAGCCGGACGCCGTCACGTCGACGTTCATCGCCAACGCGCTGACGCTCGCCGCCGCGAACGCCGCGATCGACGTGATGCGCGACGAGGGCCTGGTCGAGCGCTCGGCAAACCTCGGCGCAGACGCCCTGGTGCGGCTTCAGACGGCGCTTGCCGACTCGGCGATCGTCGGAGACGTGCGGGGGCGCGGGCTCTTCATCGGTATCGAGATCGTCACCGACCGCACGCGGCACGAGCCGGATGCCGCGTCCGCTGCGACAGCCGCGGCAGCACTGCGTGAGCGGGGCTTCATCATCGGCCGCGGAGGCAGGTACGGCAACGTGCTGAAGCTCGCACCGCCGCTGGTGATCTCGGAGGACGAACTGTCAGAAGCAATCAACGCAGTGAGCGAGGTACTCGAGTGAGCATCAGTGTCGTGCAGGCCGGTCATCTGATCGACGGCAAGTGGATCGACGAGGGCGAGACGTTCGAGTCGTATTCGACCAGCGACGGCTCGCTGCTGTCGCGGGCGCCGATCGCGAGCGCCGAGGTCGTCGACCGGGCAGTCCGTGCAGCCCGCCGTGCGTTCGAGGAGAGCGACTGGAAGGATCGGCGCGCCGCCGATCGCGCCGCGGTGCTGCTGGAGCTCGGCCGCCGGCTCGACGATGCGGCCGAGGACATCGCGCGGCTGGTCGCCGCCGAGATGGGGAAGCCGTTCCGCCTCTCGCTCGACCGCGAGGTGCGCGGCGCCGCCGACAAGTTCCGCTATTTCGCAGGCGCCGCCCGCGTCCTCGAGGGCACGGTCACAGGGGCCTCGCCCGCCCACATCCTCGACATGACGATCCCCAATCCGGTTGGTGTGTGCGCCCTGATCATCCCTTGGAACGACCCCGTCGACCTGGCTGTGCGAAAGCTGGGCGCGGCGCTCGCGGCCGGCTGCACCGTTGTGGTGAAGCCGTCCGAGGAGACCCCGGCCTCGACCGAGGCGTTGATGCGGCTCTTCGACGACCTTCCTGGCCTGCCGCCCGGAGTGGTCAACATGGTGCACGGGCCGGGTGACCCGACAGGTCAGGCGCTGGTGGCCCATCCGGAGGTCGACAAGGTGTCCTTCACCGGCTCGACGGCGACCGGCCGCAAGATCATGGAGGCGGCGGCGGCAACGCTCAAGCGCGTGTCGCTGGAGTGCGGCGGAAAGGCCCCCTGCCTCGTTTTCGAGGACTGCTACCTCGACAAGGCGCTCGACGCGCTCAGCTGGGGCGCGTTCCTCTACGGCGGCCAGTCCTGCACCGCGGCGACCCGCATCATCGTGCAGCGCCCGCTCTACGACCGCTTCCTCGAGGAGCTGAAGCAGCGGGCCGAGGCACTGCCGGTGGGCGACCCGCTCGACGAGACCACGCTGATCGGCCCGCTCGTCTCAGAGCGCCAGGTGGAGCGCGTCCGGACGTTCCTCGACTCGGTCAAGGCCGAGGGCGGCACGATCGTCACGGGCGGGACAATCGACGGCCTGTATGTCGCGCCGACCATCGTGACCGGGGTCAGCCCGACGAGCACGATCGCAACGCAGGAGGTGTTCGGCCCCGTCGTCTGCCTGTTCGCCGCGGACGACGAGGACGACGCGATCGCGATCGCCAACGGCGTGCGCTACGGCCTTGGCGCGTCGGTCTGGACGGCCGACGTCACACGGGCGCTGCGGGTGGTCAAGCGGCTGAACGCGGGCGACGTGTGGGTCAACACGCACTACGTGCGGCAGTCGGAGACCCCGTTCGGCGGCTGGAAGGAGAGCGGCATCGGCCGCGAGCTCGGCATGGCGGGAATGAAGGAGTATCTAGCCTTCAAGCGCGTCGCATTCGACACGCTGCCGGAGTTCCACCTGAAGACGTGGTGGAACGGCTCCGGCTGACCGAGCCTCCACCACCATGTCCGCCGCCACGACCGCGCACGAGCTCGCCGCCCTGCTGGGCCCGGGCGGTGTGCTGTCACCGGCTCCGCGGGAGTACCTGACCGAGGCCAGCGGGCCCGCGGTCGGGCGGGCCGACGCGGTCGTGCTGCCGGAGACCGCTGAGCAGGTCGCTGCGGTGGTGCGCTGGTGCTACGAGCGGGATGTGTCGATGGTGCCGCGCGGCGGTGGCACGGGCTATGCGGGCGGCACGCACGCCGACGGCGGTGTGGTGATCGCCCTCGACCGGATGGTGCGGGTGCGCCAGTTCGACCCACTGCTGTGGCGGATCCACGTCGAGGCGGGTCTCCGCACCGGCGACCTGCGCCGCATCGTCCGCGAGAGCGGCCTCTTCTTCCCGCCCGACCCCGGTGCGGCGGAGCAGTCGCAGATCGGCGGAAACCTGGCGACGAACGCCGGGGGGCCGCACGCGTTCAAGTACGGAGTCACAGGGCGCTGGGTGACGGGCGCCGAGGCGGTGATCGCTCCGGGCGAGGTGGTGCAGATCGGCGGAGCGAGCCGCAAGGACGTCGCCGGCTACGACCTGAAGAGCCTGCTGATCGGCTCGGAGGGGTCGCTCGGCATCATCACCGCCGCGTGGCTGCGACTGATCCCCGCGCCGGAGGCCGCGCATCCCGTTGTTGCGTTCTACCCGACCGCGCAGGCCGGTTGCGAGGCCATCGAGACGGTGTTCGGCAGCGGGATCGAGGCGGCAGCGCTGGAGTATCTGGACGAAGGAGCGTTTGCGATCGCGCGAGGGGCGTATCCCGGTACATCACCGGAACGAGGATTCATGGTGATCGCCGAGGCCGATGGCACCGAGCACGAGGCCGCGCGCGTGCGTGACGAGCTGGTCGGGGTGCTCGAGGAGGGCGCACTGGCCGTCGAAGCGCCGGACGCAGCAAGCCTCTGGCGCTGGCGCGAGGGCGTCTCGCTGGCCGTCATGGCGCGGCGCGGCGCCAAGCTCGCCGAGGACGTCGCCGTGCCGCTCGACCGCCTCGCCGAGGCCGTACAACTGACCGTCGAGATCGGCGAGCGCCACGGGCTCGAGGCAGTCAGCTGGGGCCACGCAGGCGATGGGAACCTCCACTCCAACTTCCTGTTCGAGCCGGACGGCGACGGCCGCGCCCGCGCCGACGCCGCCGCTCGTGAGCTGCTCACCGCGGTCGTCGCCCTCGGCGGCACGATCTCCGGCGAGCACGGCATCGGCACCCTCAAGCGCCCGTACCTGGCCGACCAGCTCTCCCCGCCCCTCCTCGGAGCGATGCACGCGGTGAAGCGGGCCCTCGACCCAAAGGGCCTCTTCAACCCCGGCAAGGCGATCTGACACCCGTCACGATCCGGTCACGCCCGCGTGCCGAATCGTGATGGTGCCTGGCACCGGTGCCAGGCACGAGTGCCAGGCACCTTTACGAACCGCTCCGCGACGAAGCCTGGCGCCGTGTTCGGCGAGGTGCCAGGCACCGTTGTTTTTCGGTGCCTGGCACCTTGGTATTTCGGGTGCCCTTTTGGGGTCAGGCGCCTGAGGCGTGCACGGGCATCCCGCGGTCGGCCAAGGCGGTGAGGACTTCGTCGGGGTCGAAGGCGGCCTCTGGCGGCCAGACGCCGGGGTCACCGCCGCGAGCGGTGAGATCTGCGCAGATCGCCGCGAACGTGCCGGTGATCCGGCTCGAGGCGGAGGCGCCCTCGTGCTCGACGGCGAAGTCGTAGACCAGCTCCGCATCGGCGCCGTCGCGCTGCCCGGAGACGATCACCTGCTTCACGTTGGCGCTGCGATCTCCCGGCTCGAGCCCACGGCTGCCGATATAGGCGGCCGCGAACAGGCGGGGGGACACGGCGACCCCGTTCACCTCGAAGGGCTCGTCGCTGTCGAAGCCGAGCTCGAGCAGCACCGAGATGCGCCGGTTCTCGTCGGCCGGGTAGCCGACCTTGAAGATCACGTCCTTCACATCGATGTACCGGGGAAGGGTCACGGCCTCGGGGTGCGGCACGATGTGGACGTGCTGTCGCCCGTATGGCTCCGGGAACTCGATCTCCTCGTCGCCGGAGAACGACGGGTACTCCACCAGGTCGCCGTTCTCGAGCAGCAGCGAGGTGCCGACGCTCGCATCGAAACGGGTCACGACGATGCCCGGCGACGTGTACATCGGGTGCGTGATGTACGAGTACATCCGGATGGCATCGACCGTGTCGAGGTGGTCGGCGCCGTGGCGCGCGAGCACATTCGTCAGGCCCGGCGCCACGCCGCAGCCGGGGACGATGCGCGCACCGGCGGCGACGGCGTCGTCATGCAGAGCGAGCTGCTCGAGGGTCTCCGGCCAGTAGGAGCCGAGGTCGACCAGCGCAACGCCGGCGTCGATCGCCGCGCGCGTGACGCCCACGTTCTGGCGCATCAGCGTGCAGTTGAGGACGACGTCGAAACCGTCGATCGCCTGGCGCAGCCCGGCCGGGTCATCGACGTCCACGCGTCGCCACTCCCCTCCCCCGGCCTCGCGCACGTCTCCGACCACCACGTCGTGGCCGCTGCGCTCGCGCAGGTCGGCCGCCGCCACTGACCCCATCTCCCCGGCGCCACCGAGCACCATCACTCGCGCCATATCGCGTTCCTTTCGCTCTCCACCTCGTCGCGCACCCAGCACCCGGCGAGGTGGTCGTTGACAATGCCGCAGGCCTCCAGCGTCGAGTAGACGGTGGTGGGGCCGACGAACCGGAAGCCGCGCCGCTTCAGCTCAGCGGCAAGCTTCTTGGACTCGGGGGTGAAGCCGACAGGGAGATCCCCGAGGGCGCGGGGCGCGGAACCTGCGGCCTCCGGCACGCGATACGACCACACCAGGTCGCTCAGTGACTCCCCGCGCTCCTGCATCGCGCAAAGCGCGAGCGCATTCGCGATGGCGGCGTCGATCTTCATGCGGTTGCGAACGATCGCCGCGTCGTTCATCAGTCGCTCGACGTCCGCGTCACCGAACACGGCAACGCGTTTCGGGTCGAAACCGGCGAACGCCGACCGAAAGCCCTCGCGCTTTCGCAGGATCGTCAGCCACGAGAGGCCCGACTGAAACGCCTCCAGCGTCAGCCGCTCGTAGATCGCCCGGTCGCCAGTCACCGGCCGGCCCCATTCGCGATCGTGGTACTCGGCATAGTCGCGCGTGGAGGCGCCCCACCAGCACCGCGCGTGGCCATCCTCGCCGGTGATCAGCGCAGGAGTGCTCAAATCGGGTGCCTCCGCCACAGCTCGACCGCGAGCAGCTCGGCAACGGTGGTCTCGGCCAGCGCCGCGACAGCAGGATCATCGTCCCCGGCGTAGCGCACAGCGGTGGTTGCGCCTTCGACATCGCGACCCACCACCAGCACGTCGAATCCCCGCTCGCGCCGCCACCCG
The DNA here is from genome assembly GCA_033856675.1 of Gaiellales bacterium. Taxonomy (GTDB): domain Bacteria; phylum Actinomycetota; class Thermoleophilia; order Gaiellales; family JAICJC01; genus JAICYJ01. The sequence goes on from JAWVEN010000059.1 coordinate 98,576, forward strand.
ATCACCTCGTCGTCGTACTGCGACCCCGTCAGCAACAGCAGACGGTACCCCGGTCGCTTCGTCAGGTAGACGTCGACGTGGAGCCAGTCGCCTGTCTCGCACGCGTCGGAGACGATGCGCGGCGCCTCGCGCAGCATCAGCGCCGACTGCTGCACCGAGCCGAACCGCTCGCTCGGCCCTGCAACCCAGACGCCGATGCCGCCCTCGGCCAGGTCGGCCAGCGGGCCGACCCACTCGTCGCGGCGTTCGATCAGGTCCTGACACGCGTCGGCGGCCCGGCGGAGCAGATCGGCCGGCTGATCGCACATCAACGCCAGCACGGCCTGCGTGCACAGGAAGCTCCGACAGGCGATCCCACCCTCCTCGACGCCCGCCAGGACGTCGATGGCGTCGTCGGCAGCCTCCGCCAAGGGGCTGCCAGGCGCGTTGGTCAGGCCGACCACGTGGCTGGTGCCGCTGTGGCGGTCGGCGGCGGCGAGCGTCTCGTCGCTGGTGCCCGACGCCGAGATCGCGAGCACCGTGGTGTCGACAGCGGGCGGCTGCGGCAGGCCCGTAGAGGACAGCTCGGCGTAGGCGTCGACGCGGTCGGCGCGAAGCCGCACGACGGCCGTGTCGGCGGCGTACTTCGAGCTACCCATGCCGGTCATCAGCACGCGCCTCCCGACGATGAACCGCTCGAGACCCTCGGCTCCGTAGGTGTCGGCGACGCGCCGCAGCGCCTCCGGCTCGGCGAGGATGTCGCGTTCGAACCCGTCCAGCTTCATGTGCGCATACCCATCAGCCAGCGCATGCCCCCGACTGCCGCATACATCCAGTCCGGCAAGAAGGTGGCCGCGTAGACGAACTCGTACGTCTCCTTCTCGACCTCGAGCGCGCGCAGAAGCACGGGGTCGTGCGGACCGTATGCATGGAGGAATCTGCTCCGCGCATCGTCGATCCAGCCCTCGATCTCGCGGAGATGGCCCGGGTGCAGGTCACGGTCGACGTGCCGGGCCAGATGGTCGAACGACCGCAGCATCGCGGCGACGTCGCGGAGCGGCGTGCCGAGGCGGATTCGCTCGTCGAGGCTCTTGGTCGGCTCGCCCTCGAAATCGACGACGCGGAGGCTCCCGTCACCCGAACGCAGCACCTGCCCAACGTGGTAGTCGCCGTGAACGCGGCTGAGCACGGGCGGCTCCGCCGGGCGCTCGAGGGACGCGAACTCCTCGCGGAGCCTCGGGGCAAAGCCGGCGAGCTCCTCGCCCACGTCTCCGTCGACGAGCCTCAGCACGCGTTCGAGCTGCAGCTCCGCCGAATGGCGCCACTCGGCCAGCTCTGCCGGACCGGCGGTGCGGGACGCGAGCCCGGCGAGCGCCCGGTGAAGCGTGGCGGTGTTGGCACCGAGACGCTCGAAGTCGGCGGTCTGGCCGGCGATGACGGCCTCGCCCGCCCACTGCCATCCCTCCTCTGCGCCGCAGACGTAGGACTGCAGCATCGCGATGGCGTGGCCCTGCCACCGCACACAGCCGGCGTAGGCGGGGACGAACGCGATACTCGCCTGCTCCGTCAGGTACCGCCCGATCTCGATGTCGGGATGCGCCCCGCGCTCGAGGCGGCGGTACAGCTTCAGCACCAGGCGCTCGCCGAGCACGATGGAGGTGTTCGACTGGTCATGGCCGATCGGCCGCTCCGAGCGGTCGCCGGGAAGCAGCCCGGGCAGCGTCACGCCCGGCTCGAACGACCAGTCGCCGTGCCGGGCACCACGGACGATCGCGTCGAGCACCGCCTGGCCCACGCGCTCCTCGCCGCTCAGGTACAGGTACCGCTCAACCGGCGCGTCACCGCGCTCGATCCGCAGCACGTGCAGCGCGATACCGGGCTCGAGCTCCAGCCGGTCATCCTCTTCGACGCCCGTGATCGGCGCGCCCTTGCCGCCGTACCAGCGCGCGGCAGCGATCTCGGAGGCGAGGTCGCCCTTGCTAGGGAGCGAGGCGTTCAATCAACTCCGCCGCCTTCACGGTGCCAGGCGACGCCTGGAGGCGCTGCGAGATGCCGGTCAGCCTCCGCTGCAGCGCGGAGTCGCCCAGCAGCCGGTCGATGGCGCCGGTCAGCTGCGACTCCTCGAATCCGTACGTCGGCAGGCGCACGCCGAACCCAAGCTCATCGATGCGCTGGGCGTTGTCGTACTGATCCCAGAACACGGGCATGCCGATCATCGGCTTGCCGTAGTGGAAGCACTCCGTCGTCGTGTTGTTGCCGCCGTGGGTGATGACCAGATCGACCATCGGCAGGATCGACGGCTGGGGCAGGAACTCCGCGCCCCACATGTTGTCGGCCAGCTCGTACTCGTGGTGCTGCGGGCCCTTCGACACGATGAACCGGTGCGGCGTCTTGCCGAGCACCTCCACGAGCCGCCGCATCAGCTCCACGTCCGCCGACGCCAGCGACCCGAGCGAGAGGTAGATCAGCGCGCCGTCCCTGTCGCCCAACTCCTCGGGCAGCTCGAAGGCCGCATCGCCGCCGCGGACGCAGCTGTCGAGCCGGTGCCAGCCGCCGTCCAGCGGCCGCTGCCGGTCGTAGTCCGCCTCGGCCGGGTACAGGTACATGTTCAGGTCGGCCTCGTGATTGAACTGGAGGTCGGCCAGCGCCGGTGCGCCCTGTGCCTGCACGAACTCGTTGAAGTCCTCCCACATGCCCCGGTGCGTGCGGTCGTACTCTGCCCGGAACTCCTCCCACCCCGAACGGTCGCCGGCCGGGTATCCGGAGAAGACCGGCGGCACCTCGGGATCCTTCAGCTCCGCGGGATTGCAGGAGACGATCCTCACCCACGGTGCATCGGCTGTGACGACGGCCGGGAACGCGGGCACGTTGTCCTCGACGATGACGTCGGGCGCCAGCTCAGCGAAGATCCGCTTCAGGCGCGGCTCGACATACTTCGAGCCGTCGAGCAGGGCCTGCCATGTCGGCTGGATGAAGCCCTCGAGCTGCTCGATGGTCGGCCGGCGGAAGACCGGAGCGGTATCCCGGATGAAGTCCTTCCAGAACTGGCCGGGGGCCTCCTCCACCTCCGGCGGCGGTCCCAGGCGCATCAGGCGCTCCTCGAATCCACGCGCTTCCAGCGTGCCCTGGAACGACTCCTCGACGATGAACACCACGCGATGACCGCGCGCTTTCAGCTGCTCACCGATGCCGACGCAGTTGTTCGTCGGGCCGAAGGCCCCCTCCGGAAAGAACACCACCGTCTTTGCGCTCACCCGATCCCTCCTCGACGCCTGCGGGAGCGCGCAATCGTACCGGTCGGGAAACAGGTCTGACGCCGGACGCGTCCGGCGTCAGACCCCCCCAACGATGCCCGTCAGACCGTGGCGGCGGCGGAACGGGCGGCGGCGTATCGCTCGCCGACGGCGTTCCAGTCGACCACGTTCCAGATCGCCCCGAGATAGTCAGGGCGGCGGTTCTGGTACTTCAGGTAATAGGCGTGTTCCCACACGTCCAGGCCGAGGATCGGCGTCTGGCCGTCGAGGATCGGCGAATCCTGGTTCGCGGTACTCGTGACCTTCAGATCGCCGCCGTCGACGACGAGCCACGACCAGCCGGAGCCGAAGCGGTTGATCCCCGCGTCGGTCATCTGCTGCCGCAGCGCGTCGGCGCTGCCGAACGCCGAGTTGACGGCGTCGCCGATATCTCCGCTCGGGTCGCCGCCGCCGTTCGGGGAGAGCACGTTCCAGAAGAGCGTGTGGTTTGCATGACCGCCGGCGTTGTTCCGCACCGGGGTCTGCTTGTCGGCCGGAAGCGAGGACAGGTTCTTCAGAACCTCCTCGACCGGCTTGTCGGCCCATTCCGTGCCTTCCAGGGCCGCATTCGCCTTGTCGACGTACGCCTGGTGGTGCTTGTCGTGATGGATGCGCATCGTCTGCTCGTCGATGTGCGGCTCCAGCGCGTTGTAGTCGTACGGCAGCGGCGGTACCTCATAGGCCATGGCTTACTCCTTCGTCAGTCTCGTCGTGGGGGGCTAGCATACCCCGCTATGCCTGAACCTCGGGTCGCATTTCTCGGCCTCGGCGACATGGGCGGGCGCATGGCGGCCCGGCTCGCTGCAGGTGGCCTCGACGTCACCGTGTGGAACCGCAGCCCCGAGCGAACGGTCGACGAAGTGACGCGCGAGCGGAAGGGACGCACGACCGTCGACGGCGAGCAGGACTACTCCGCCCTGGCGGACATCCGGTGAACCTCGAAGGCGCCCGCATCCTCGTGGCCGGCGGGTCGCACCGTGTCGGCCGCGCGGTGGCACTCGACCTTGCGCGCGGTGGCGCCGATGTCGGCGTCAGCTACCACCGCTCCGAGGCTCCAGGGCGCGAGACCGCCGAGATGATCGAGGCGCTGGGCCGGCGAAGCGCAATCGTCCAGGCCGACGTCGGCATCCCCAACCAGGCCAAGGCGATGGTCGACACGATCGCAGACGCCTTGGGTGGCCTGGATGTCTACGTGCACGCCCCGTCCGGCGGCTTTCGGCCGATGCGGGCGGAACTGGTCGACGAGGCCCTGTGGGACGACGCGCTCGACTCGACGGCGAAGGGGTTCATGTTCGCGGCCCAGGCCGCCTATGCCCGCATGCAGGAGGACGGCGGCGTGATCATCGCCATCACCGACGTCGCCGGCCTCCAGCCGTGGCCGCGCTTCGCCGCCCACGCCGCGGCCAAGGCCGCCCAGATCCACCTGATGAAATGCCTCGCCGCCGACTGGGGGCCCCAGGGCGTGCGCGTCTGCGGGGTGGCGCCCGGCCCCGTCCTGATGCCGGAGGGCATCAAGGGCAACCCGGACGAGACCGCGCTGCGCCGGCTCGGCGACCCCGCCGACGTCGCGTTCGCCATCCGCTACTGCATCCAAGCCGACTACTTCACCGGGCAGAACGTGATCGTCGACGGCGGACGGCTGCTGCGGCCGTGACGCGACCGGCCGGACTGGTAGCCTGACTGCGTGGCGGTGGCTGTCGACGAGATCAGGGTGCTCGACCACGGATTTGTCCGTCTGGATGCAGCGATGGCGGACGACCTGTCGGTCGTGAACGCGGCGCGGGTCTCGTTCGCCCAGCGGTCGGAGGACATGGACGAGCGGGCCACCGGTTTGATCAGGTTCCTGATGCGCGAGCGCCACGGCACACCGTTCGAGCACAACTCGTTTCGCTTCCACATCAAGTGCCCGATCTTCGTGGCGCGCGAGTGGATGCGCCATAGAACGAACTCTTTTAACGAGTGGTCCGCCAGATATTCGCAACTGGAGCCGGAGTTCTACGTTCCCGAGGCCGAGGACGTCCGCACGCAGGTCGGCAAGCCCGGCGCGTACACCTTCGAGCAGGTCGACCCCGAACTGGCGGAGGAGACCCGCGCGGCCCAGGAGAGCGTCTTCGAACACGCCTACCGCACCTACGAGCAACTGCTCGAGCAGGGCATCGCCAAGGAGATCGCGCGCAACGTCCTCCCCGTCGCGATCTACACCCAGTTCTACTGGACGGTCAACGCCCGCAGCCTGATGAACTTCGTGTCGCTGCGAAACGCCGAGACGGCGCAACGTGAGATCCGCCGCTACGGGGCCGCCGTCGAGGAGCTGTTCTCGCGCCAGATGCCCGCGACGCACGCCGCGTTCGTCGCGAACGAGCGCCGGGCGCCGTAAGCCGACAGTCTGACGCTTCTCCGGCGCTGGGGGTAGCCTTGGCTCGTGCCCGTCTGCCCGAGCTGCCGGCAGGAGAATCCTGCGATCGCCCGCTTCTGCCTGGCATGCGGCACCCCACTCACGGCAGCAGCCCCTGGGCCGCGCGAGGAACGGCGGATCGTGACGGTCATCTTCGTCGACCTGGTCGAGTTCACCGCGCGCTCGGAGCGGCTTGATCCGGAGGACGTGCGCGCCATCCTCGCGCCGTATCACGAGCGGGTCCGGTCGGAGATCGAATCGTTCGGCGGTGTCGTCGAGAAGTTCATCGGCGATGCGATCGTCGGTGTGTTCGGCGCACCGACGGCCTTCGGCGACGATCCCGAGCGGGCGGTGCGCTCGGCGCTGGCCGTTCGCGAGGCGATCAGCGAGTGGAACACCCACGAGCGGACGCTGCACCTGCGCGTGCGGATGGCGGTGAACACCGGTGAGGCGCTGGTGACACTGGGGGCTCGCCCGGAGCGGGGCGAAGCGATGGTGGCGGGCGACGTGATCAACACCGCGTCCCGCCTGCAGAGTGCCGCTCCCACCGACGGCATCGTGGTCGGCGAGGAGACGCATCGATGCACCCATGACGGAATCCGCTACGAGCCGATGGAGGCCGTCAACGCCAAGGGGAAGTCCGCGCCCGTGAAAGCCTGGCTCGCCATCGAGCCGCTGCGGCCGGCGGCGGAGCGCGGCCACGCCGCGTCGCCGCTGATCGGCCGCTCGAAGGAGCTCCAGTTGCTGAGCGGCATCTGGAGCCGCGTCCTCGATGGCAACACGCCGCACCTCGTGACGGTGTTCGGGCCGGCCGGTGTCGGCAAGACCCGGCTGGGATCCGAGTTCACCCAGGGAGTGACGGAGCTGGGGGGCCGCGCCGTGCGTGGCCGCTGCCTGCCCTACCGCGAGAGCAGCGCCTACGGCGCGTTCGCACTGCACGTGATGCAGCTGGCCGGCATCTTCGAGAGCGATCCGACCGAGGTCGCCCTGGGAAAGCTCCGCACGGCCGTCCAGACGCTCGGCGCGGTCGACACCGACGCCGTCTCGCGGAACCTCTCGATCCTGCTGGGGCTGGACTCGGACTCGTCGGTCGCCGACCGCGAGACCCTGTTCTTCTCGATCCGCTGCTTCATCGAGGCGGTTGCGCGCGACCGGCCGACGATGCTCGTCTTCGAGGACATCCACTGGGCGGATTCGAGCCTCCTCGACCTGATCGAGCTCCTGGCGGCGAGGCTGCGCGAGCTTCCGATCCTGATCCTCACCCTCAGCCGGCCGGAGCTGCTCGACCAGCGCCCTGCCTGGGGCGGCGGGCTCCCCGCGTACACGGCGCTGCAGCTCAGCCCGCTCGACAGTGCCGAGGCGCTCGAGATGGCGACCGGCCTGCTCGCGACGGCGGAGACGAGCCATCTGCAACAGCGTGCCGCCGAGCTGGCGCTTCGGGCGGAGGGGAACCCGCTGTTCATCGAGCAGCTGACGGCCATGGCGTCGGAACGGCCGGCCGAGCCCGCGTCGCTGCTGCCGACAACCATCCGCGGAATCGTTACGGCGCGACTGGATGCTCTCCCGGCCGGGGAGCGGTCGGTGCTGCTGGACGCGGCGGTGGTCGGGAAGGTCTTCTGGCGTGGTGCGTTGGTGGAGGCCGCAGAGGACACCGACCGGCTTTCGGAGCGCCTGAGCGCGCTCGAACGGCGGGACCTGATCCGGCGGGAGACGGTGTCGGCGATCGAGGGAGACCGTCAGTACGCCTTCAAGCACGTCCTCATCCGCGACGTCGCGTACGAGATGCTGCCGCGGTCACACCGCCAGCAGCGCCACGCCCAGGTTGCCACATTCATCGAGCGGCAGACCGACGAGTTCGGCGAAGCCGCGGCGCAACTCGCCCGCCACTGGCGCGAGGCCGGCCGTGGCGAGCGTGCCGTCCAGTACTTCACCCTCGCCGCCGAGCACGCGGGACGCGGATGGGCGAAGGATCTGGCGGTGCGGCTCTACCGCGAGGCGCTGGAGCTCGTACCCGAGAGCGATCCCGACCTTCGCAGAGAGCTGCGGCGACGGCTCGGCGTGGCGTTCCAGTCCGACTTCCACGTGCCGGACGTGCCGGTCGGCCAGCGACCACAGCCCGGGGACTAGCGGCTGCGACCCGACAGCTCTACGAGTCACCCCACCAGTCGCGCCTGCCATCGACGTCTTCGCGCGGAGCCTCGCCGAGATTGGGCGCGCCGATGACGAGGATCTCGAGGCCCTCCGGCCCGGCCTCGTAGCCTCGCCACGTACCGGGCGGGACGCGCACCGCGTCCCATTCTTTGAGCTCGACGATCTCGTCGTCGACCTTCATCCGCCCGCTCCCGCGCAGGACCACGTACACCTCCTCCTGCGTCTTGTGCGTGTGGCCGTACGGAAAGCGATAGCCGGGCGGGACACTCTGGTAGCTCAGGCCGCATTTCTCGAGCTCGAGCGCCTCGGTCGCCGAGCGGAAATCCAGGTCCGGCGAGCCGTCGAACTTCGAGCCGATGTCCTCCGGATCCTCTTTGATGTTCCTGAGCGTGAACGGCACGGCGCAATTTACGGACAGCCCTACTAGGCCCCCGGCTTGGAGTCCGGGTAATCGCGCGGCGACACATCGCCGGCGATCTCGTACAGGACGTCCACGACGTGGTGCCCGAGCGCCATCGCGTGCTGCCGCACGGTGTCCTCGTCCGGCGCGTCGTAGATGCAGTAGCTGCGGACCTTGCCGTCGTCGGTGACGACGATGTGGCTGTGCTCCCAGGTGATCGACGAGAACTCGCCCTCGGTGAGCTCCTTCGACTTCCGCCCGATTGGGGGCATGTCCTCGATCGGGACCGTGAATGTTCGTTCGATCAAATACCGCGGCATGTCCCGGACGAGGGTACCAGACGTGTTCTTACTCGTACTGAAAGTACCCGGGCTACGAGGCCTTGCGGAGCGACTCGGCGGCGTCGCGGTCGTCCTGGGCCGCCACTCGATGCCACGCGGCCCGCTCGTCACGGCCGTGGTGGGCGAGCAGTACCGCCGCGCGGTCGTGGGTCGCTGCCGACCTCAACATCGCCACCACCACCCGCTCACGCGCCGCGTTCACCCGTGCCTCCGCGGACGTTTGGTCCACGTCGGCCTCCTCTCGCAGAGTCACAGTGTGACAGGTCGCACCGCTGAGCGGAAGAGGCGTCAGCCACCACCGAGGTGGGCGATCGCCTCGACCACGAAACGCGACGACCCACAGTTGGGACATGTCCACGGCTGCTCGTCCACACCGGCTTCCTCGGCCGTCGCCTTGGTCGCCCATACTTCGCTGGGATCGACCTGGCCGCAATCAAGGCAGTGGCGGGCCCAGGTCTGCGAGAGATCTCGTGACGGAAGGTCGTTGCTCACCCCGGCAAGGTTAGATGATTGATTCCAACCATCTAGCGCCGCGTGCGACGCGTGAGGCCCCGGTCGGCGTTCCAGGCGTCGATCACGAGATGATCTCGTGGCTCTCCCAGCATCACAACCGAAAGCTCCGAGATGTCGGCACGAAACAGGTGGTTCGGGCCGGGCGGTGCGTGGCCCCCGATGATCGCCTGCTTCAGCGCGTGGTCTGTCACTTCCACCGCTCGTCCGGCCAGCTTGGCATCCCCCGACCACTCGGGTGGATCGTCGGATCCGCTGTGAAGCGCGAATCGCGGGTCGCGCTGCATGTCTCGGGCCTTCAGCGACTGCCACATCGACCCGAACCACAGCTCGCCCTCGGCGAAGATCAACTCCGTGCCGCTGATCCGCGGGGATCCATCCCGCCGCAGCGTCGCGATGGTCTTGTGCACATGCGCGTCGAGCATCGCTCGAGCGCGCATTGCGAGGGCGGGCGCCGCGCTCTCCACGTCGTTCCACGTCGCCATGCGAGAACCATATCCGGCCGGAAAAAGATCTTGCCGATCCCGTGAACGGGGGATGTCGAGACTGCCCGTACGGGCGATCTTGAAGGTATGAAGCCCCCCGCTTTTGCGCGCGCGGCAAGGCCCGCCGCGCGTCAGGACGTCCGGATCTCTGCCCAGATTCGGCGATTCGCGCTGCTCTGGCTCGCCGCCTCCGTCGGCGTTCTGGCGTTTGTGGCAATCACCAGCCTGCTTGCCGGGCGTTACCGCGACGATGCCAGCAGAAGCGGCCGCGCGGCCGTGAACGCACAGCTCGCGGTGGCGGCGCTCGAGACGTCCGTCCAGCGGCAGTGGGCCGACATCCTCGGCTTCCGCATCACAGGCGCGGAGCTTTACCGCACCAGATTCGCCGCCGACAGCGCCGCCACGCGCCAAAACGCCGAGCGCCTGGCGACGGCGGGCGCCATCGCCGACACCGACGGCGGAGACCGCAAGCTGCTGAAGAAGACACTCGCGGCGATCGAACGCTGGGACAGCCAGGCGGCGGCCACGTTCGCCACGCGGCAAACTCCTGGCGTCAGCCCGGTCGTGGTCGCCGACGTCTTGACGCTCGAACGCGACCTCGAACGAGTCGACCGCTCGCTGACCAAGGACTCCGGCGAGGCTGTCGCGGCCTTCAAGTCGCGCGCCCACATCGCCGACGTCGGCCGCCAGGTCGCCACCCTGATCGGTCTCGTCATCCTCTTCGCCGGCGGTCTGCGGCTGCTGCGCCGCGCATCGTCACTGGCCGGCGACGCTGACGCCCGCCGCGAGCGCGAGGAGCGCTGGACGAAGCAGGTCGAAGCTGTGCTCGCCTGGAGCGTGCGCGCCAAGAGCGCGGTCACGCGCAGCCAGCTGATCGGGTTCGCCCACATGATCCCCAAGGAAGCGGTGGGCGCCACGTGCTTCATGGTCAGCGAGGGCGGCGCGCCGCCTCACCGATCGCACGGCCTGCCCCGGGTGGCGATGGAGGTCGACGATGCCGGCGACGGACTGCACATCTCGGTCTGCTTCGGATCCGATCGCGGGGACGAGCACGACCACCACGCGCTCGACCTGCTCCTCGGCCACCTCTCGGCGCTTTGGCGCACCGTGCTGCGTCAGGAAGAGCTGGAACGCGCGGCCGGGCACGACGCCCTCACCGGCCTGCCCAACCGCCGTGCCTTCGATGCCGAGCTGCGGCGGCGTGTGGCGCTGTCCAAGCGGCGCGGCTTCGGATTTACCCTGGCGATCGCCGACCTCGACCACTTCAAGCAGGTCAACGACTCCTTCGGCCACCCTGAGGGAGACGCCGTGCTCCGCCGAGCCGGTGAGGCCATCCGGTCGACGCTCCGCACGTCGGACCGGGTCTTCCGCGTCGGCGGTGAGGAGTTCGCCCTGATCCTGGAGACGGCGGATCCGGAGGGCGTCGCCGACCTGCTGGAGCGCTCCCGTCTCGCGGTCAAGGCACTTGCGGTCGAGCCCGATCCGTCGCGCCGCATGTCGGCCTCGATCGGCTGGGCGGTCTTCCCGGAGGATGCCGACGACCGCGGCGACCTGATCGCGCAGGCCGATGCTGCTCTGTACCGCGCGAAAAAGTCCGGCCGCGACCGCGTCCTTCGCGTCGGCCAGATCGAACAACTCGCCGGCTGACCATCTATAGGCCGAGGGCGACGCCGTCGCGCCGCGGCTCGCTGCCGCCGAGCAGCAGACCATCCGGCCGGCGCCAGATGATGTGCCCGTTGCCGTAGTTACCCTCATCGTCGACCACGGACGCCGGGCGCTCGAAATCGCCGAACAGCCCGGCCAGGGGCGGCTCCAGCGACACGGTGCCGTCTTCCTCCAGGCGGTAACGGGGCGCGTCGAGCGCGGCCTGCGGGTCGAGCCCATGGTCGAGCAGGTTGACGGCGACCTGCACATGCCCCTGCGGCTGGAACTGCCCGCCCGTGACTCCGAGCACGGCGGCCCAGCGGCCTGCGCCGTCGAGCAGCGCGGCTGGGATGATGGTGTGGAACGGGCGCTTGCCGGGCGCGAAGCAGTTGGGATGGCCCGGCTCGGTGACGAACCCCGATGCGCGGTTCTGCAGCATGAAGCCGCATCCAGGCGTGATCACATGTGAGCCGAAGCCGTAGAAGATGCTCTGAATCAGCGAGACCGCCATACCGTCGCCGTCTGCGGCGCACACGTAGGCCGTCCCGCCGATGGTGGCGTAGCCGCGGTCGTAGGCGGCCGCCAGCGCCTCGACTTGGTCGGCCGGCCGCGGGGAGGCGAGGTTCTCGAGGGCCCAGCCTGCGATCGACCCCTGGCCGTTGGGCGGGTGCTCGAGCAGTTCGTACCCCTGGTACGCGAACCGCAGCGGCTCCGCCCAGCTGTTGCTATGGGCTGCCATGTCCTGCGCCGAGAGCCAGCAAGCCGATGCGATGGCGTCGGCGATCCGTCCCTCGTAGAAGCGCCCGGCTGCGACCTCCTCGAGCGTGTCGGCCATGGCGGGGTTCGAGAACGTCGCGCTGCGGCGGAAGACCTCCGCCGCCTCGCCGTCGAGCTCCGGCCAATCCTCGTCCCAGTGCCGCGCGTTCTTCGGGGCGATCGCGAACCCATTGCGGGCGAGGTCGATGGCCGGCGCAAGGGCCTCGGCCAGACCGAACCGTGAGAACCGCTCCGCGAGGTCATGCCAGCCCGCCGGGCAGCCGGGCACGGTGACACTGCACGGCCCGAACAGTTCGGGCAAGCGGTCCTGTGGCTCCGCCGGTGACCGGCCGCTGGCGTTCAGGCCGACAGGATCATCACCGTCGCGCACGACGAGCGCGAACAGGTCGCCGCCGACACCGCACTGGTTCGGCTCCGTCACGGCGAGCACGCCTGCGGCGGCGAGCGCCGCGTCGACGGCGTTCCCTCCCCGTCCGAGCGCACCGATCGCCGCAGCGGCAGCAAGCGGCTGGCTGGTCGCCACCATCCCGCGCATGCCGACCGCGGGCGGCCGGTGGGGAGACATCGTCCAGGACACCGGACGATGGTAGCCCGTTGCCCGAAGCAGCATCAGTCGAGCGGGAATGGCGGCTGCCACCACGCGGGCCGGCTGCTCGGCTCGATGCGGGTCACCCACTTCACCCACCAGAAGCCCCGCCGGCCCGGCGCGACGAGCCTGGCCGGGGCGCCGTTACCAGCTCCCAGAGGCTCGCCGTCGAGCGTATCTGCCAGGAGCAGCGACCCGACGTCCTCGACGGCGAACCGGCGGCTGTAGCCGGTGGCCGAGTGGACGACCACGCTTCGGGTGCCGGCAGGAAGCGGGCCCAGAAGATCCGAGACCGCCACACCGGACCAGCGGTTCACGCTGTACCAGCCGCTGGTGCAATCGAGCGCGCAGGTCACCTCTCGACGCGGGAACACCGCCATCCGCTCGCGCCAGAGCGCCGGATCGATGCCCGGCGGATCGTCGTTCAGCCACGACGTGGGGACCGGGTCGGCGCGGCGGAGCGAGCCGCTGTCGGCACGTGAATCGGCGAGCGTTCCCTCGAGCGACGCCTTGCCCGCCAGTGCGAGCACCCCGATGCCGGCGAGGCGCAGGAAGGACGCGCGCGTGAGGTCGCCCCGCGCAGGCAGCTGCGGGCGGTGGGCAACGTGCCATACCACCAGCGGTACCAGGGCGATCGCAAGCGTGAGGTGCAGGCCAAGGACGGTGAGCGGCCCGAACGTGGCGGCCCCGAGCGTGTGCGCCAGACCGGTCGCGAGCATCGCGACGGCGATCACGGCGGTGAGGACGGCGGCGGGCGCGTCGGCGCGCTGCCGTCGCAGCCCCCGGCGGATGACCGGCGCCTTCCAGCGCACGAGCAGGATCACCGCGATCCCTGCGGCGCCGTGCACCCATGCCACCGCGAGGGCCCGGCCCTCGCCGACCCATAGCGCCAGGACGCCGGTGACGAAGGACGCCGTCAGCGCAGCGAGCAGCGTCAGGTTCGTACGACGTGCCACAGCCGCACGCTACCGCCGCCGCCGCTGTGAAAAAAAGGGGGTCAGACCCCTTTTTTTCACCCCTCGAGGATGGGTGCGCTCTCCGGGGCGTGGTGCGGCACCGGCTGGTTTCGCAATCCGAAGAACGCCGTCATCGCCGCGATGAATGCAAGCCCGGCGCCGATCAGCATCGCGCCCTGCACGCCATGGACGAACGCTTCCAGCGCCTGCGCCTGTGCCTGCGGCCCGGCGATGGTCGCGATCCGCTCACCCTGGCCGCCCGAGACCAGCTCGGACAGCTTCTCCGCCTTCGCGTGGGCAGACGGCGGCAAGCCGGCAATCGAGCTTTCCCAGGCGTTGTGCGCCCGAGTCGCGACGACCGAGCCGAGCACGGCGATCCCGAGCGCACCGCCGACCTGGCGCGCGGAGTTGACCACGCCCGAGGCCACCCCGGCCTTGCGCGGGTCGACCGCCGCCATCGCCGCGGCCGAAACCGACGGCATCGTCATGGCGATCCCAGCGCCACCGATGATGTACGCCGGCCAGATCATGTTGTAAGAGCTGTCCACCTCCAGCCGCGAGAGCTGCAGCAGACAGGCGGTCATCATCAGCATGCCGACCGTCATCAGCGGTCTCGGCCCGACTTTCGCGTTCAGCCTGCCGGCAGCCGGCGCGACGAACAGCACCATCATGGTCATCGGCAGCGAGCGCACGCCCGCCTCCATCGCCGAGTAGCCGAGCACGTTCTGGAAGTAGAGGGTGATGAAGTAGAAGATGCCGAACATCGCGAAGCCGACCAGCGCGACGACGGTATTGGCCACCGAGAAGATGCGGTTCTTGAAGAACGACAGCGGCAGCATCGGCTCGGCGGTGCGCAGCTCGCGCAGGAGGAAGAGCGCGAACATGGCCGCGGCAAGGCCGAGGAACGCGACCGTATAGGCCGACAGCCAGGAGTGGCTGTTGGTCTCGATCAGCCCCCACGTCAGCGCGAAGAGCGCGCCGGTCACGAGTACCGTCCCGAGCACGTCGAGCGACCGGGTGGACGTGTCGCGCGACTCCGCCACGGCCCACCACGCCACGCCGGCAGCCACGATGCCGATCGGGACGTTGATCCAGAACACCGCCGACCAGGACACGTGCTGCGTCAGGAATCCGCCCAGCAGCGGCCCGATGGCGAGACCGAGCCCGGAGATTCCGGCCCAGACGCCGATCGCCGTTGGCAGCTCGTTGCGCGGGAATGCCGATACGAGGATCGACAGTGACAGCGGGTTCAGCATCGCCGCGCCGACCCCCTGGAACGCGCGGGCCGCGATCAGCTGAGTATCGGTGGTGGAGAGCGCACACGCGGCGGACGCGACCGTGAACACCACGAGCCCGATGATGAACAGCCGCTTTCGGCCGAACCGGTCACCCAGCTTGCCGCCCATCAGGATCAGCGCGGCGAAGGTGACGACATAGGCGTTGACGGTCCACTCCAGGTTCTGCGAGGTCGTGATGTTCAGGTCGCGCTGAATCGAAGGCAGCGCGACGTTCACCACGGTGTTGTCGAGCATGATCATGAACAGCGCGAAGCACATGGCGAACAACGTCCACCACTTGTGGTTGGGGTGATCCTTCGTCATCGGCTCACACCTCCTCGGAGGCTGGGTTTGTCATCAGCGTGATCAAGGTCTTCGGGAGCTTCGGGATCTCGGGAAGCGCCTGCTCGCCTTCGACCGCGAAGCGGAAGCCGGCTGCCAGCACGAACCCCAGCCAGAGCCAGCCGATCTGCTCCGCGTCGACGTCCGTCCGCGCCTGGCCCTGCTCCTGGAGCCGCGTGACGATGCCGGTCACGCGACGCCGCATCTCGGCCACGCTGCGTTCGAGCGCCGCCCGGATCTCGGGGTCGTCGGCGAGCGTGATGCCCAGCATCCGCAGGCGCGACACCTCGAGGATCATGTCGTCGTGCTGGAGCTTCTCGACCCACGCCAGGATGCCGTCGAACTCGCTCTGGCCCTCCTCGAACATGGCGTGAATCCGGTCGCGCAGGCAGAGCGTTGCGTCTTCGAGGGTGGCGGCGAACAAGGCCTGCTTCGAGGCGAAGTGCTTGTAGAGCATCGGCTCCGAGCAGCCGGCCTCGCGGGCGATCTCGGCCGTGCCCGCACCGTGGAAGCCGCGCCGGGCAAAGACATGGCGAGCCGCCGTCAGAATCGCAGTCCGGCGTTCGTCTGAGGTCAGGCGGCTGCGAGTCTCCGGCGTCATGCGCCGTAAGTTAGTGAACCTTCACTTACCGTGCAAATTCGGTCGTCCTTCAGGTTCTGGTAGGCATGGGGTGTGGTCCGCCACCCCAATGCCGCCGGAGACCTTCAACAGGTGGTCGGATTCGGCCAGGTCATCGACGCGGTCGCGCGCAGCGTGCCGGACCGGACCAGGGTGTGAATCACGAAGTCGTAGCGCCCACGCGCCCACGAGCCGTCGGGACATGCCATGCGCAGCCCAGTCGCCGACAGCGTGAACCCGAAGTTGGGGCCGCCCTCGGCGCAGTTCATCGTCACGCCGGACTTGTTGCGTCGCACGAACCTGCCCCCACCGGAGGGCGCCGTGCGCTGCACGAGCACATCCACGTCAATCAGGCGAGACTCCGCGCACGGGACGGCGGGGTTCTCCCAGCCTCCAAGGAGCGTGACGTCCTTCGCGCCGAGCAGGATGACGTCGTGTGCACGGAGCGGGCCGTGCTTGGCGACGCCGAGAGCGGAAGGCAGCGCGGCAGAAGGCCCGCTGCTTCCGGCCTTCCCGATGGCGATGCCGCCAAGCATCAGCCCACCGAGGCCGAACGAGAGGAACGCGATCAGCGTCGTGCGTCTCATCTCTCCCCCTTCGATCTCTCGCGGCGCCACCATCGGCGCAACGAGGCATGCGTCACAGTGTGACGATCTCGACGCCCGAGGTAAAGATTCGGACTGCGACAGCCGATAACGCGGGCATGACCCCGCTTTCCTTTCAGGATGCTGCTGACCTGCTGTTCGCCCAGCCCGAGGTCGAGCTGGAGCTGACCGGGGGCGGCCTCCTTCGGTTGCACCGGCTCGCCGTCGAAGGCGACCGCGCCACGGCCACCGCGCCACGTCTCTCCGTCGCCACTGGGATGTCCCTGACCGGCCGGATCTTCGGCCCTGACGGCCGCCCATGGGAGGTCTCCCTCCACGTGGACGACGCCTCGTACCACACAGCCGATCTCGCCATGCTGCAGATGCAGGTAACCGCTGTCGAGGTCGATCACAGCCGGCGTAACGCCGAGCGCGTGCCCATCGGAGGTCTCGCCTGGCTCGAGGCCGTGAACTGCCAGGACGTCGTCGACGGCGACCGGGTGGATGGAACGCTCGAGGATCTCTCACGCACAGGCGTGTCGTTCACCACCGGCCGCGTGCTGCGCGTCGGAGACCGCCTGATGTTCCACGGCCGCTTCTTCGCCGACTCCATCAGCGGCGAGGTGCGGGTGGCTTCGATCCGCCCTGCCTCGGCAGTCAACCAGACGATCGTCGGCTGCCGCTTCCTAGACATCGATCCTGACAGCATCTCCCGGATCGACCGGATCCTCTCCGGCGGCCGTACTCCCGCTCCGCTGCGGCCGTCTGTCGACGTGCAGTCGCTGCGCACCGAGCTCGCCGCGGACGACCTGACCGTGAGCGCAAGCTGGCGGAAGGTCTTCCGCCGCCGCGACGCCTAGCGGATCCCCGAACGTCAGTCGCGGGTGTAGGGCTGCCCCGGCGTGCCGCCGATGCAGATGACTGCGGTGCCGTCCTCGAGCGCCGTCGCCTCGCGCTCCACCTCGGCGCCGATCAGCAGCAGCTCCCCAGGGGCGAGCTCGACGCTCTCGCCGTCGCAGACGAAACCCGCCCGCCCGCGCAGCACGACGTAGAGCTCCTCCTGTTCGCCGTAGGCGGTCTCGTTGTGCGGAACGATCAGCTCGCGGCCGGCGTCGGCCTCACCCACGTTGACGCCGAATCCGTTGATGTCCATCACGTTGCCCACGGAGTGCCAGCCGGCGCCGAACTCCGGGTCGCGCGCCCATTCGTGCCAGTAGCCGGGCGCAGCCGTGCTCGGGATGTCGGCGAGCGCGCGCTTCGACCAGCCCGCGCTCAACGCTCCACCTGCGATCCGCCGACGATCTGGTCGCGACCGTCCGGGTAGCGGACCCACGCCTTGTTGGTGCCGTCGTAGTCGGGCGCCCAAAGGATCAGCGTCGCGTCCTCGCCCCGCACCTTGCAGGGCTCGCTGCCCTCGGGGTCGACCCCGCGCCAGATGCGGATGAACGGGTTTCGCTCCCACTCATCGCCGATCGTGGAGGGAAGCGTGTGGCCAGGGTGCACCACGGTCGAGGGATCGAGCTGCATCAGCCGGTCCATGATCGAGTGCTTGATGTCCTCGAAGCCGGTGGGCCCGCCGTGCGCGGTTCCGCCGACGGTGCCCTTGAAGAGCACGTCCGCGGTGAAGACATCGGTGCCGTTCACCGACAGGGCGAGGTGGTCGCGGGCGTGTCCCGGGGTGTAGAGGGCGTGGATCTGCAGGTCGCCGGAGATCACGACCTGGCCATCCGAAAGGTCGGGCCAGCGAAGCAGCGGCACGTCGTACCCGGCTGCCAGATCCTCCACACCCACGACGTGATCGCCGTGGCCGTGCGTGACGAGCACATGGGTGATGGTGACGTCGTCGACCTCCGACTTCTCGAGCAGCGGCGCCGTGACCCCGTTGCCGTCGATGAAGACGCCGTGCCCGCCGGGCCGGTCGTAGGCCAGGTAGGCGTTCGATGTCCAGGTGGGATGTTCGCTGCGCTCGACGATCATTGGTCGAAGAGGATCACGCTTCGGATGCCATTCTGCTGCTCCATCAACTCGAAGCCGTGGTTGACCTCGTCCAGCTTGATGCGGTGCGAGATGAACGACTCCACGTCGATGTCGCCCTCCATCCACCGGTCGACCATCTTCGGCACTCCTTCGCGGCCCTTCACGCCGCCGAAGGAGCTCCCGGCCACGCGCCGGCCGGTGATCAGGAACCGCGGAATGGTCTCGAGCACCTCACCCTTCCCGGCAACTCCGGCCATCGTGGCGAGGCCCCAGCCCATGCGGGCCGACTCGACTGCCTGGCGCATGACGCGCACATTTCCCGTTGCCTCGAACGTGTAGTCCGCGCCGAATCCACCGGTCATCTCGGTGATGCGCGCAACCGTGTCGTCGCTGCCCACCATGAGGTCCGTTGCGCCGTGGTGCCGAGCCAGCTCGAGCCTGTCCTGGGAGAGGTCGACGCAGATGATCCGCTCGGCGCCCTGCAGCCTGCAGCCGACCACCATGCCGAGCCCGACCATGCCGGCGCCGTAGATGACACAGGTCGAGCCCGGCTCCACCTTCGCGGTGTTCATCGCAGCGCCGATCCCGGTCGAGAGCCCGCAGGCGAAGAGCGCAGCGCCTTCCAGCGGCGCTTCCGGAGAGACGTTCGCCAGCGCGATCTCGGGCATGACGGTGTACTCCGCGAATGTGCTCGTCCCCATGAAGTGGCGGACCGGCTCGCCGTCGCGGGACAGCCGCGTGGTGCCGTCGGGCAGGTATCCCTGATTCTGCTGGTCGCGGATCGCGAGGCAGAGGTTCGTGCGCGGATCCTGGCAGTGGATGCACTCGCCGCACTGGGGCGAGAACAGCGTGACGACATGGTCGCCCGGCGACACGGAGGTGACACCCTCGCCGATCCGCTCCACGACGCCGGCGCCCTCGTGCCCGAGCACCGTCGGCGCGTACCCCGACGGGTCTGCGCCGGAGGCGGTGTAGAGGTCGGTGTGGCACACCCCACACGCGACCAGGCGCACCAGCACCTCGCCGGCCTTGGGCTCCGCGAGGTCGATCTCCTGGACCGAGAGCGGCTCGCCGAATGACTCGAGGACGGCTGCGCGGATCTTCATCGCGGGCGAGTCTACAGTTCCGGAGCCGTGACCAACGACGATCAACCGACCCCCGCAGGACCGATGGCGAATGCGTCGATGAGCGTCGAGGAAGCCATTCGGGGCCGTCGCACGCACAAGCTCTACAAACCCGAACCGGTACCGCGCGAGGAGCTCGAGGAACTGCTCGAGCTCGCACGCTGGGCGCCCAACCATCACCTCACCAACCCGTGGCGCTTCCGGGTGGTGGGCCCGCAGTCGCTCGAGCGGCTGAAGCGGGCGGAGCCCGACGGTGCCGGCAAGCTCGATCGCGCGCCGACGCTCGTGGCCTGCTCCGTCGTTCAGACCGGAGACGACCTCCAGGACGAGGAGGACCGCTACGCCGCTGCGTGTGCCGTCTACGCCGTCATGCTGGCCGCGCACGGCCGCGGAATCGCGAGCTACTGGCGAACGCCGAAGGTGCTGCGCAAGGGCAAGGGCCGCAAGGCACTCGGCATCGGGGACAACGAGCACGTCCTCGGCCTGCTCCATCTCGGGCGCGGTGCCCGCGACTGGTCTGCGCCCCGCCGCGCCGAGCCCGCCGACTACACCTCGTTTCTGGACTGATGCGCCGGGAGGAGTGGTCGGCGATCGCCCACCGCGGCCTGGAACCGATGGGCCCGTACGACATGCGGCACATGGACATTGCGCTGCAGCGGCTGGGCCACCTCGCCGTGTTCACTGAGGTGCCTGGCACCTCAATGAACAGGGTGATCGACCTCGGCTGTGGGAGCGGCCACGTCCTCGCCCATCTGGCGGACAGGTACGGCATGACAGGCATCGGTGTCGACATCAAGCCGGTCGCACGGACGATCCCGGGCGTCGAGTTCGTGGAGGCGGACGCCGAGACGTTCGAGCCGCAGGGTGAGGTGTTCGACCTGGCGCTCTCGATCGGCTCGGTGGCCGGGCCGGAGCGGCTCGCCGAGTTGATCCGTCCGGGCGGCGGCGCCATCTGGGGCACAGGGTTCTGGCTGAAGGAGCCGGCGCAGGCCTACCTCGACGCCCTCGGCGCGACCCGCGACGAGATGGGCGACCTGGAGGGCACACTCGAGATGGGCCGGCACCACGGCCTCGACCCACTCGACCCCGTGTTGTCGACCGCGGCCGACTGGGACCGCTACGAGGACACGTGGTACGCGAACGGCGCGGCGTATGCCATGGAACACCAGGGCGAAGCCGGCGTCGACGAGTTCACCGAATGGATCGAGGGCGGCCGGCGGCGCTACCGCGAGCTGGGCGGCCGCGAAACGCTCGGCTTCGGGCTGTTCCCGCTCGTCCGACCCTCAACGCCAGCCGACTGAGCGCGCCCACTCGCCGGCCTCCTGAAGGCGCGCCGCCGGGTCGGTCGGCCGTCGCTCGCCGTCCGCCTCCGCCCCCGCCCTGACTCCGGCAAGCTGCTCCGCCAGCGGAGGCAGTCCGACAAGCGCACGGCGCTCGTCCACGCCGCCCGGGTCCTCGATCGTCCACGGCTGCATCTCGCCGGCCTCATCCCAGTCGAACATCGTCCCGTAGCGCTGCGGACGGCCTTCATAGAACGCGATGCCGTCCTCGAGCGTTGCCGCATGCCATGGCAGCGCATCGCCGGCGGCGACCGCGAACTGCAACACCGGCAACAACCGCCGCTGGAGGTCGGGCTGTGAGATCGCATGCTTCAATACCAGCCACGCAGCGTCCGCGCCGTCTTCTCCGACAAGCGAGATGCCCGGCCAGCCGTGCTCGTCGACGATCTCGGCCAGGCGGTCGCCGTTTCGGCGATGCACGATCGCCATCAGCGGGCTGTACCCGTCAAACAGCGTGCCGTCCTCCGCCAGCCGGGCACGGACGGCGCCGTCCTCGGCGGCCATCGACAACAGCTCCTCGCGCAACAGCAACCCCAGCATCCCGTTAGGGTAGCCACCGTGCGAGTCATCATCATCAGCGACATGGAGGGCGTCGCGGGCGTCACCAAATGGGACGACGTCGAGGGCGGCGAGCCGCTGCACGCCGATCGGTCGCGGCTCTACACCGAGGAGATCAACGCGGCCGTCCGGGGGGCGTATGACGCCGGTGCGACCGAGGTGGTGGTGATGGACTGCCACGGCGCGGGCAAGGGGTGGACGTTCAACTCGCTGATCCCCGATCAGCTCGACCCGCGCTGCGACTTCGTCGTTCAAGGCGAGTGGACGGAGTACACCGAGTTCCTGGAGGACGGCTGCGACGCTGCGCTGTTCGTCGGCATGCACGCGATGGCCGGTACCGCCGACGGGGTCATGAACCACACTGTGTCGGGCACCGGCTGGCGCAACCTCTCGTTCAACGGCCGCCTGGTCGGCGAGACCGGCATCAACGCTGCGCTGTGCGGCACATGGGGCTGCCCGGTGCTGCTCGTGACCGGCGACGAGGCCGCATGCCACGAGGGCCGGGAGCTGCTCGGCGACGGCGTGACGGCGGTGCCGGTGAAGAAGGGATTCGGCCGGTTCAGCGCGCGCCACATCTCCCCGCTGCGGGCACGCGAGGCCATCGAGCACGGCGCGAAGACGGCGCTCGGCGATCTGAAGGCCGTGCGGCCCTACGATCCCGGTAAGCCCTGCGAGATCCGCATCGAGCTGGCCACCACCGATCAGGTCGAGAGCTTTCGGTACCACCCGGTGGTGGAGCTCGCCGACTCGCGTACCCTCGTTTCCCGGGCCGATGACTGGTGGACGGCCTGGCGGCAGTTCTACTTCGCGTTCGCCCGCGTCAGCTGACGCCGAGATCGACGCCGAAACGCTCGGCGAGCACCGCTCGCCACTCGTCGTCACCCGAGAGCTCACGGACCGACTCGTCGGAACCGCGCCACTCGGTGAAGGTGAGGTCGCGGATCGTGATCCGCCCGTCCGGCTGGGCGAGCGTGATCTTGCGGCGGCGGACAAATCCCGACTCGGGCGACGTCTGCTGCCAGCGACTCATCTCCTCGAAGTCCTCCAGCTTCCGCGGCTCGAGCGTGAAGCGCACCTGCAGCTCGTTCTCGTTCTGGATCACGCCACCGGAGACGTCGGCCAGCGGCAGCGGCCGAAGCGACGACTCGCCGAAGCCGACATCGGCGATGTAGGGCACGTCGAGGTCGACGCGCAGGAGCAGGTGCGCGAGGTCGCGAGACGCGCCGCCCGGCCCTGCGACGGCGGACCCGAGCAGGGTCACGTCGAAGCCGAGCTCGGCGAGCAGCCACGAGAACATGCCGTTCAGCTCGTAGCACCATCCGCCACGGCGCCGTTCGACGATCTTGCGGTAGTTCGCCGCACGGTCGAGCACCAGGGGGCGGCCCAGCGAGATGTCGAGGTTCTCGAACGGCACCGACGTCATGTGGGCGCGCTGCAGGGCAGCCAGGGTCGCAGGCGAGGGGTCGCGCGAGCCCTCGTACCCGATCCGGGCGAGGTACCGCTCGGCGTCCACTCAGGAGGTGGTGCGACCCACGTTGTTCTCCTGCGCCTTCGCCGGGAACACCATGCCCGGTCGCCGGTCGAAGCTCAGCAGGGCGATCAACCGGGTCGGGCCGGCGACCACGGGAGACACGCGGTGAACCGACTTCTCACCCTTGAACAGCGCGAGCGTGCCGGGCTCGACCGGAGCGATGCGAACGTCGTCCGACGTGCCCGCGAATGCCGACCTGATCCGGTCCCATCCCGGGTCGGTGTCGCTGCGGATCATCGGGGCGTACTCGAACTCACCGCCGACCGCCGGCTTCTGCAGGAGCAGTGAGACCACGTAGTCGTTGTCGTCGAAGTGCCAGCCCTGCTCACCGCCCGGATCCATCGCCGTGATGACGAGCGAGATCAACGGGTCGACGCAGCGGTGCACGGGCTGCCCCATCACCTCCGACAGGAACCGCGAGAAGCCCTCCCATTCGTACAGCACCTTGATCGGCGAATCGTCCGCGATCCGGTCGGTGGCGATCACCTCCATCGAGTGGCGGTGCGCCTTCCAGAGCAGGTCGTCCCGCGACACGGACGGGTCGATCTCGTGGTCGTTCATCGCGACGATGGTGCGCTCCTTGTGGAACGCGTCGGGAAGGCCGGCCTCGGCCTCGGCCACCACGCGCTCGACTTGATCCGGTGGCAGGAACCCGGGCAGCAGGCACAGGCCGGTCTCGTCGATCTGCCTCCGGCAGTCCGCGATCAGCCGGTGCGCGGCTGGGCTTTCGAGGTCGTCGATCGGGTAGCGAGACAGATCGAGAGGAAGGACGGCACTCATCGCGCGGCCATGCTACCGCGTCAGGCTCGTGCCGGTTCCGGAGTACCTTCGGGGACGACCTCCGGAAGGTGCGGCGCATGCGCAGAGCTGAGCCGGGTGGCGACGTAGATGCCGACCATGTCGAGGAAGCAGTAGCCGCCCGCGATGCCGCTGGGCGGGTTGCCCATCGAGACCAGCCCGGTGAAGTCCCTGGTCGCCCATGCCCAGTTGCCGATCCCGGTGCCGATGATCTCGAGGTATCCGGTGACGATGAATGCGCCGGCGTAGACCACCGGTGCCCGCCCGCGGAGGATGAACGCCGCGAGGAAGAGGTAGAGCAGTGCGCCGCCCACGTCGGGACGGTCGGACAGCGTGATGCCCCAGATGGCCCATGAGCCGGCAATGACCAGCACGACCCTCGGGAACACCACCTCGGCACGGGTGCCCACGAGTGCGGTGTTGATGGTGAGTGCCGCCAGGTAGACGAGGCCGTGGCCGGGCGGAACGAAGCTGGGGACGTTCTCGAGCCGGTAGGTGTAGAGACCGAGGAAGGGCGACGCGGCGTATTCGAGCATGGTCGCCGCGACGATCACGGCGCCGACCTGGATCCGCACCGAGCGCGACTCGCCGTAGAGCAGCGCGATCAGGAGCAGCCAGGTGAAGAGGCCGAGCGCCCGCTGCTCCCAGATGGTGGCGCCGCCATCGAGGACCAGTACCACTGCGATCCACAGCACGTTGATGATCGAGAGGACGACGACGCGGCGCACGAACCGAATACGTACCCCAGACCGGCAAGGTTCACAAGTCAGGGCGTTCGCCGAGGTGCCAGGCACCTTGGTGAACAGGGCGCTGTTCCCCCATTGGGTGCTGGGCGCTTAAACGACGAAGGGCGGGAGAACCGTGGTTCTCCCGCCCTTTCATACACTCGTTACGCGGCGTCGGTACCCGAGACGGCCCGAATCGGCGCCGGCTCGAGAGCGATGTCGAGCACCTCGTCGATGGTCATGACGGGGTGGAACCGCATGCTCTCCCGCACGTCGGCCGGGACGTCGTCCAGATCGGCGCGGTTTCGCTCCGGCAGGATGACATCGGTCAGGCCGGCCGCGTGTGCGGCGAGCACCTTCTGCTTCAGACCACCGATCGGCAGCACGCGGCCCTGGAGGGTGACCTCACCGGTCATGCCGACCGTGTGCTTCACCTTCCGCGCCGAGAGCAACGAGGCCAGCGCAGTGATCATCGTGATGCCGGCGCTCGGACCGTCCTTGGGGATCGCTCCCGCGGGAACGTGGACGTGGAAGCCCGTGTCCTCGAACGCGCTGGGCTCGACGCCCAGGTCGGCCGAATGTCCGCGCACGTAGCTGAGCGCGATCTTCGCCGACTCCTTCATCACGTCACCCAGCTGGCCGGTCAGCTCCAGCCCCGACCCGCCCGCCACCGAAGTGGCTTCGACGAACAGGACGTCGCCGCCGGTGCCGGTCACCGCCAGTCCGGTCGCGACGCCCGGCACTGCCGTGCGAATCGCGGCCTCCTGGTAGAAGCGCTGCTTACCAAGCGCCTCACGGGCCAGCTCCGTCGTGACCTCAACGGGTGTCTCCGCCTTGCCGGACACGATGCGCGTCGCGGTCTTGCGCAACAGGGTTCCCAGCTCACGCTCCAGGTTGCGGACGCCGGCCTCGCGGGTGTACTCAGTGACCACGGTCTTCAGGAGGTCGTCCGAGATCGAGACCTCGTCCTCCAGCAGGCCGTTTCGCTCACGCTGCCGCGGCCACAGGTAGCCGCGCGCAATGGCCACCTTCTCGTCGGTGGTGTACCCGTCGAAACGGATCACCTCCATGCGGTCGAGCAACGGGCCGGGGATGCTGTCGGCCACGTTTGCGGTGGCGATGAACAGCACCTCGGACAGGTCGAGCTCGACGTCGAGGTAATGGTCGCGGAAGCTGTGGTTCTGGGCCGGGTCGAGCACCTCGAGCAGTGCCGAGGAAGGATCGCCGCGCCAGTCGGCGCCGACCTTGTCCACCTCGTCCAGCATGATCACAGGGTTCATCGTCCCCGCATCGCGGAGCGCGCGAACCAGGCGACCCGGGAGGGCGCCGATGTACGTGCGCCGGTGCCCGCGGATCTCCGCCTCGTCGTGGACGCCGCCCAGCG
Organism: Gaiellales bacterium; assembly: GCA_033856675.1. Classification (GTDB taxonomy): domain Bacteria; phylum Actinomycetota; class Thermoleophilia; order Gaiellales; family JAICJC01; genus JAICYJ01. The sequence continues at coordinate 124,352 of JAWVEN010000059.1, forward strand.
ACATCCGGACGAACTCGCGGCCGGTGGCACGGGCGATCGACTCGCCGACGGAGGTCTTGCCGGTGCCTGGAGGCCCGATCAGGGTCAGGATCGCGCCGGAGCGCTTGTCCGCCTCGATCCCGCGGTCCTGGCGCAGCTTGCGCACGGCCAGGTACTCGGTGATGCGGTCCTTGACGTCCTCGAGACCGGCGTGATCCGCGTCCAGCACTTCACGTGCGTGCACGGGATCCAGCTTTTCGTCGCTGCGCTCCGACCACGGCACTGCGGTCAGCCAGTCCAGGTATGTCCGGATCACGGACGACTCGGGCGACTGCTCGCCGACCCGCTCGAACCGGCTGAGCTCGCGCTCGGCCTGCTCGCGGACGGGGTCGGGCATGCCGGCCTCCGCGATCTTCGTGCGATACTCGTCGATGAGGCTGCCGTCGTCCTCGCCCAGCTCCTTCCGGATCGAGTCCATCTGCTTGCGCAGGAAGTACTCGCGCTGCTGCTTGTTGGCGCCGGACTCGACGTCCTCGCGGATACGGCGACGAATCTGCGCCTCAGCCAGCGCCTCGCGCTGGAACTCGAGAGCAAGCTTGAGCCGACCGATGACGTCGAGCTCCTCGAGCAGTTGCAATTTCTGCTCGAAGGAAAGGTCGGGTGAATAGCCGGAGCTGTCGGCCAGGGCGCCTGCGTCGGTGATCGACCGCAGGAACGCCGTAACACGGCCATCGTCGCCGCGCATCTCGAGCTTCTCCTCGATGACAGCGCGGTACTCCTGCTCCAGCTCGCGGGTCTTGACCGGTGCCGGATTCTCGTCGGCGTGCGGCTCGACCTGCACGCGCAGGCGGCCACTGGAGTCGGACTCCGCGGCACCGAGCACTGCCCGGTGAAGGCCGCTCAGGGACGCAGCGCGCATTCCGCCCGGAAGGCGGACCTGCTCCACGACCTCGGCGACCACGCCGACCTTGGCGTACTCGTTCTCGTGGGTGGGGACCAGAATGACGCGTTCCTCGTCGCCCACGTCGACGGGGAGGGTCAGAGTCATATTCGGGAAGACAACGGTGTCTTCCAGGGGGATCAACAAATACGTTTCCATGAAAGGAAGTCTACCTATATGGTTGAGGTTGTCAAATATCTAGGGCATCGATTATTATGCCTACATGAGTAAAGACGCACAAGAGGCCTGGGGCCTCCTTTTCCGGCTGTTCGTGTCCCAGCGCGGCCGCGTACCGCAGGTCGCGGCGAAGTACGACCTGTCGCCCATGCAGGCTCACGTGCTGCGGCTGCTCGAGGCCGGCGCGCCCCTGCCGATGCGCACGCTGGCACGCAAACTCGGGTGCGACGCGTCCAACATCACTGGCATCGTCGACCGCCTCGAGGAGCGCGGCCTGCTGGTGCGCGCGGTCTCGGCCGTCGACCGGCGGGTGAAGATGCTGGTGCTGACCGACGCCGGGATCCAGCTCCGGCTGCGGATCATGGCCGACCTGGCCGAGGCGCCGGAGCCGATCGCAAAGCTGTCCGCCGACGACCAGCGCACGCTGCGCGACATCCTCTCCCGCGCGCTGGAGCCGCAGAGCTGATGGCCGGGACGAACGGACGCCGCATACTGAGGCTGTTCCGGCCCTACCGCGGTCGGCTGACCATCCTCCTGGGCATGATCGTGGGTTCGGCAGCGATCGCCATGATCTCGCCGTTCCTGCTCCGGGACCTGCTCGACAACGTCCTCACGAAGGGCCGCGACCTCGACACGACGCGCCTCGCGGTGCTGGTCGGCGGCATGGTCGCGATCCCGATCATCACCGGCGCGATCGGCGTGGCGCAGACCTGGCAGTCGAACCTCATCGGCCAGCAGGTGATGCACGACCTGCGGACTGCCGTGTACCGGCACCTGCAGCGCCTGTCGCTGGCGTTCTTCACGCGCACGCGCACCGGCGAGGTGCAATCGCGGATCTCGAACGACATCGGCGGCGTGCAGACCGTCGTCACGACGACCGCGACGTCCATCGCATCCAACGCCACCACGGTGCTCGCAACCACGGTCGCCATGGCGATCCTGGAGTGGCGGCTGACCCTCGCATCGTTCGCGATCCTGCCGCTGTTCGTCTGGATGACCCGCCGTGTCGGCCGGATGCGCAAGGAGATCGCCGCGACCAAGCAGGGCTCCCTGGCCGACATGTCGGCCCTGGTGGAGGAGTCCCTTTCGGTGTCGGGCGTGCTGCTCGCAAAGACGCTGGGGCAGACCGGGGAGCTGACCGACCGGTTCACATCCGAGAGCCGGCGCCTGGCCGATCTCGAGCTCCGACAGCGGATGGCCGGCCGCTGGATGATGGCGACCATTCAGGCGACGTTCGCGATCATGCCGGCGCTGATGTACGGCGTCGCGGGGCTGACGATCGCGGGCGGGGGCGGCGCCATCTCGATCGGCACCTTGGTGGCGTTCACGACGCTGCAGACCCGGCTGCTGTTCCCGATCGGCTCGCTGCTGAACGTGCAGACCGACATCCAGACCTCGACGGCGCTGTTCGACCGGGTATTCGAGTACCTCGACCTGCCGGTGGAGATCGAGGAGCGACCGGACGCGGTCTCACTCGACGCACGCACCGCGCGCGGCGACGTGGAGTTCCGCCGGGTCGCCTTCAGCTACGAGGCGGCGGCGCAGACGCTGGACGACATCAGCTTCGTCGCACCGGCGGGCAGCCGCGTGGCGGTGGTCGGCGAGACCGGCAGCGGCAAGACGACGCTCGGCTACCTGGTCGCCCGCCTGTACGACGTCACCGAGGGCAGCGTCACCATTGACGGCGCCGACGTGCGCGACCTGTCGTTCGACTCGCTGCGGTCGCTCGTCGGCGTTGTCTCACAGGAGACGTATCTCTTCCACGGCAGCGTCCGCGAGAACCTCCGCTTCGCGCGGCCCGGTGCCACCGACGAGGAGCTCGAGGAAGCGGCCCGCGCCGCGCAGATCCACGAGCATCTCGCCGCCCTGCCCGACGGCTACGACACCGTCGTCGGCGAACGCGGCTACCGGTTCTCCGGCGGCGAGAAGCAGCGCCTGGCGATCGCCCGGGCGATCCTGCGCGACGCGCCCGTGCTCGTCCTCGACGAGGCCACCAGCGCACTCGACGTCGAGACCGAGCGGCTCGTCCAGCAGGCGCTCGAGCGCCTGTCGCGCGGACGCACCACCATCGCCATCGCGCACCGGCTCTCGACCGTCCGCGACGCCGACCTGATCCTCGTGCTCGACCGCGGCCGGATCGCCGAGCGCGGCACGCACGACGAGCTCGTCGCCTATGGCGGCCGGTACGCCGCACTCGTCGAGCGCGACGCCGTCGTCGGCGTGTAACCCGTGAGGTCCGGCAGCCGGCCGGCCGATATCCCGGGTATGGGACGGAGCTGGGTCTGGGTGATGCGCGTGGTCGACTCTGTCCGCTATCGGACTTGACTGGGCCGCTCTGCGCCCGGATAACGGAAGAGTGAGGCTCCAGAAGGGTGTGTCGATCCTGTTTGCAGTGGCCATGGTGGCTGCGTCTGCATGCGGCGGCTCGGGGGACGGCAAGCTGACGCCGGTTCAGGTCGATCGGCACCGGGTCGAGGCGATGAAGCTGCATCTGGCGGACTTCAAGCTTGGCTGGCTTCAGATCTCTGCGGGGAAGACGTCCCGTACATGTGAGCCTGACCTCTCCGGCCTCCCACCCTCTGCGGGCGCCTGGGACGGCCAGTCCGTGAAGTTCCAGCGGGACAACGGCGTCACGGTGCAGTCCGACGCCATCGTTCTGCGAAGCGCGTCGGACGCGGACCTCGCCTTCCTGAAGCTGACGAGCAGCGCGTACTCGGACTGCATGGTGCGGGAGCTTCGCAACTCCAATGTGAAGGGCGTGAAGTTCCTGAACGTGCGATCAGTGCCGCTCCAGCCCCAGCCGCTTGCCGACGACATCCGCAGCTTTCGCGTCGTCGTCTCCGCGAAGCCCAAGACCGGCGCGAGGTACAACATCTACATCGACTCCCTCGTCTACCGGCAAGACCGGGCGCTGGGCCGCATGAGATTCGTCAGCCTCGCGAACCCCGGCGACGAGGACAGCGAGTGGCGCCTGGCACACCTGACGGCCATGCGCGGGCTCGTCGCACGCGGATAACACGCGCATCCGCGTCTACACTTTGGATCCAAAGTGGCCCGCTATGTCCGCAGCGCAGATCCGTACCGTGACCTCGACATCGTCGACGAGCGGGCGCCGCGCGCGGTGCACATATTCGTCGGCGTTCTGTCGCTGATTGCGGTGCTCGCCGGCTTTTGGTGGTTGCTCGGGCTGGTCGCGCTCCAGCTCGCGATCGGGCTCGTGTTCGGCCGGCGGTACTGCCTGCCGTGCCTCGCGTACTTCGAGCTGATCCAGCCCCGCTTCGGCGAGGGCCCACTGGAGGATGCACGTCCGCCGCGCTTCGCAAACCAGGTCGGCGTACTCGTGCTGGGCGGCGCCACGGTGCTGCACATCGGCGGCTTCCACACCGCCGGCAACGTGCTTGGATCGCTGGTCGCGGCTCTGGCGCTCTTCTCCGCGACGACCGGCATCTGCGTCGCATGCCACATCTACCGGATCACGGCGCGTGTGCGCGGCCTCGGGCACGGGCACTTCACCCGGCTCGACCCGACCGACCTCGACGCCCCGCTGGCCGACAACACGGTGGTCGAGTTCACGCATCCGCTCTGCGCGGAGTGCCACAGCCTCGAACGCAGGCTGCGCGACGCGGGCCGGGACGTGGTCATGGTCGACGTGCGCGCACGGCCGGACCTCGCTCGCAAGTACGGCGTCGGGCTCGTGCCGACGGCGGTGACGGTCGACGGCACCGGCGCCGTGCTCGCGCGGCTGGCCTAGTCAGGCGGCCCCTGACGGGGCAGCCAGTGCGGGCCGCCGGGCGTCCAGTCGAGGTTCGCCTGGAAGTCGTTCACGAACAGCGCCCAGATGAACCAGCCGATGATCGACGCGTACCCGAAGAAGGCACTCGTGCGGTACACGGTCAGCATCACCGCCTCGTTCGTCCACCGCTCGAGCCAGCCCCAGAACGGGTCGGACGGCACGATCTCCTCGCGGAAGTACGTGCCGGTGAACATGCGCCAGTAGCGCAGCAGCCAGATAGCCCAGAAGGCGTCCCACACCCCGCCCAGCGACGTGTAGTACGCAACGGCGTCCTTGCGGCGCCCGATCTCGCCGCCGTACTCCCACAGGTCGAGGTGCAGGAACCAGTCCGAGATCGGCCAGAACGGCATGATGCCGACCGAGTCGAGCGTGTCGGACAGGTCGTGCGCGACCGCCCCGATCAGGTACGAGAATGCCCACAGCTTCTTGCGGGTGATGAGCAGGATGATCCCGGCGATCAACAGGCCGTAGAACGGCGTGTGCGTGAACCCGACGCCGGGGAACCCGCGATGGAACCTGACCGGATCGTCAAGCAGTGCCTCGTGCGTCGACCACCCCAGCCCGTAGACGGCCCACTTGGTCAGGACGTCGGGGGAGTACGACCCGAGCAGGCAGAACACGAGACTGATTCGCCCGCCCATCTTCGCCCGAAGCAGGTAGGGCTCGAGGTCGTGGGCGGCCCAGCTCACCTCCGGCCGAGCACCTTGGGGGCGAGCCAGCTCGCAACGAAGACGATCGGCGCCATCTCCCAGAACCCGAGCAGGAAGAACTGCGGAGCGGCGACGCCGAGGGCGATGGCAATCGCGAGGACGATCAGCCAGTAGGCGACGCCGCTGGACGGCACAAAGCGATCCATGTGCGGTTCAGCGTAGCCAGCGCCGGTGACGGCTGAGGTGTCTCCATGCCGACTACAGTTCGCGCGTGCCCGCCGAGTACCCCACAGTGCTCGACCTTGTCGGCAACACGCCGGTGGTCCGTCTCCAGCGCGTCACAGCGGGCCTCGATGCGACCGTTCTGGCGAAGCTCGAATACCTGAACCCGGGGGGCTCGGTGAAGGACCGGATCGGGCTGCGCATGATCGAAGCGGCCGAGCGCGAGGGGAAGCTCCGGCCCGGGGGCACCATCGTCGAGCCGACGTCTGGCAACACCGGCGTCGGCCTCGCCATCGCCGCGGCAATCAAGGGCTACCGCTGCATCTTCGTGATGCCCGACAAGATGAGCCAGGAGAAGATCTCGCTGCTTCGGGCCTACGGCGCCGAGGTGGTGATCTGCCCGACGGCGGTCGAGCCGGAGTCGCCCGAGAGCTACTACTCGGTGTCCGATCGATTGGCCGAGGAGATCCCCGGCGGTTTCAAGCCCGACCAGTACTCGAACATGGCGAATCCGCAGGCGCACTACGAGACGACGGGTCCGGAGATCTGGGAGCAAACCGGTGGGCGACTCGACGCGGTCGTCATCACGCTCGGCACCGGCGGCACCGTCAGCGGCACCGCCCGCTACCTGAAGGAGCAGAACCCCGACATCCTGATCGTCGGCGCCGACCCGGAAGGATCGATCTACTCCCAGCCCGACAACGTCCATCCCTACCTCGTCGAGGGCATCGGCGAGGACTTCTACCCGCAGACGATGGATCTCTCGGTGATCGACGAGACCATCACGGTCTCTGACCGCGACAGCTTCGTCTACGCCCGGCGAATGGCGCGCGAGGAAGGCCTTCTCGTCGGGGGATCGGGCGGCACGGCGGTGGCAGCGACGCTCGAAGTCGCCCGCCGCTACGGCCGCGACGGCACTGTCCTGACGCTGATACCCGACGGCGGCCGGGCCTACCTGAGCAAGTTCTACGACGACAACTACATGCTGGAGCACGGCTTCCTGGAGCGCACGGCGCCGCCGCCGTCGGTGGATCAGGTGCTCCTCCATGCCCGCGGAGAGCACGCCGACTTCCCGCAGCTGGTGGTGATCGAGGCGAGCCACAAGGTCGGCGAGGCCATCGAGCTGATGCAGCGGTACTCCATCTCGCAGCTTCCGGTCGTGCGATCGAACCCGGCCAACTCGCTGGCGGACGTCGTGGGGTCGCTGCAGGAGCGCGGGCTGCTCGACCGCGTGTTCAAGAACCCCGATGCCCTGAACGAGGATGTGGCCCAGGCCATGCAGCCACCGCTGCACGTGATCGAAGCCGGTGAATCGATCGACCAGGTGTTCGCCGACCTCACCGGCGGCAGCCCCGCGGTGCTGGTATCGCGCGACGGGCGTCCTGCGGGGATGCTGACACGCTCCGACCTGCTCGAGTTCCTGGCACACGGGCGCGACCGAGTGTGAGCCGAACGCTGTCGCTGGCAGAGGTGCGCCGGCGCGCCGTGGCCGCCCAGGGCTACGCCACGCGGTCACGGCGCGGCCGCCCGGCTGAGGTCGAACAGGTGGTCGAGCGCCTTGGCGCGGTACAGCTGGACTCCATCTCAGCCGTCGAGCGCAGCCATCGCATCGCCCTTGCCAGCCGGATCGGCGCGTACCCCCGCCGCACCGTCTCGTTGTTGCTGGCCAACGGGCAGCTGTTCGAGTACTGGGCGCACGAGGCGTGCCTGATGCACGTGAACGACTGGCCCGTCTATCGCCGCTTCATGGTGGACAGCCCTGACCATCCATGGTGGGGCTCGATCATCACCTCCGACCCACCGCTCGCCGACCGCGTGATGGGTGAGATCCGTGAGCGCGGCCCGCTCGGCTCGCGCGACTTCGAGGGCGCGGGGAGCGGCGGTATGTGGAGCCTAAAGCCGGCGAAACGGATGCTCGAGGCGCTCTGGTCGTCGGGCCAGCTCGTGATCTCGGAACGGCGGGGGTTCCAGCGGCTGTACGACCTACCCGAGCGTGTGCTGCCCGACGACGTGCTGGGCGCATCGCTGCCGACGCGGGATGAGGCGCTGCGTGCCCTGATCGTCCGTGCGGTGCGGGCTCGCGGCGTGCTGACGGTGCCCGGAGTCGTCGAGCACAACCGGCTGCGAGGCGGTGTGACGGGGATCCGCCCACACGTCGACGCGGTGGTCGCCGAGGGCCTGCTGGAACTGGCCGACGTCGAGGACGGTGGCCATCCCGTCCTTGTGCCTGTGGGACAGGAGCCTGGCCGCACACCGACCGCCCCCGTGCTCTTGTCGCCGTTCGACAACCTGTTGTGGGATCGTCCGTTCGCGCAGCGAGTGCTCGGGTTCGAGCACCTTATCGAGGTCTACAAGCGGCCCCACGAGCGACGGTACGGGTACTACGTGCTTCCGTACCTGCTCGGCGACCGCATCGTTGGGCGGGTCGACCTGCGCACCAACCGCAAAGCGGGTGCGCTCGAGGTGCATGCCGTCCATCGCGAGGCGCGCGTGCGATGGGGCGCCCGGCACGAGCAGGGGCTGGAGCGCGCACTGGAGCGGCTGGCCGTCACTGCCGGTGTGGACGAGGTGCGGTACACAGGGCCGCGTACGGCCGCAACGGCCTGACGAGCGCACCTACTATTGTCCGCCGCGATGGAGTTCGAGACCCGCGCGATTCACGACGGCCAGGAGCCCGACCCTTCGACCGGCTCCGTAACGGTTCCGATCTATCAGACGTCGACCTACGTGCAGGAGCAGGTCGGCGTCCTGAAGCAGGGATACGACTACTCCCGCACCGCGAATCCCACCCGCCGGGCGCTCGAGACGTGCCTCGCATCGCTGGAGAACGGCACACATGGCTATGCGTTCGCCTCGGGCATGGCGGCGACGACCACGGTGATGCACCTGGTCAACCCAGGCGACAAGGTCGTGTCGGTGAACGACGTCTACGGCGGCACCTACCGGCTGTTCTCGAAGGTCTACGAGCCGAAGGGCGTCCGGTTCGACTACGTGTCGGCGCAACAGTGCGCCACCGAGCTCGAGCGTCACGTCGAGGGCGCGAAGGTGCTGTGGCTCGAGACTCCGACGAACCCGCTCCTGAACATCGTCGACATCGAAGCGGCAGCCGAGATCGCGCATGCGCAGGGCGCGCTCGTCGTCGTCGACAACACGTTTGCCTCGCCGTATCTGCAGCGGCCGATCGACCTTGGCGCCGACATCGTCGTCCACTCGTCGACGAAGTACCTGGGCGGCCACTCCGACCTCGTATCCGGGTTTGCGGTCACGGCCGACGATGCCCTCGCCGAGCGGCTCGGCTTCCTCCAGAACGCGCTCGGCGCAGTGGCGGGGCCGTTTGACTCCTGGCTCGTGCTGCGTGGCCTGAAGACCCTCGCTGTCCGCATGCGGCAGCACTCCGAGAACGCTCGCGCGGTCGTCGCATTCCTGCTGGGGCATCCGGTGGTCGACCGCGTCCTCTATCCGGGGCTCGAGGACCATCCCGGTCATGAGATCGCGGCTCGGCAGATGCGCGATTTCGGCGGGATGATCTCGTTCCTGGTCGACTCGGAGGCAACCGCGCTCGATCTGGTTTCGCGAACCAAGGTCTGGTCGCTGGCCGAGAGCCTCGGCGGCGTCGAGAGCCTGATCGAGACGCCCGCGCAGATGACGCACGCGTCGACCGCGGACGCGCCGTTTGCGACACCGCCCAACCTGATCCGCCTGTCCGTTGGCATCGAGTCGGCCGACGATCTGATTGCGGATCTGGAGCAGGCCCTCGGCTGACCCGTTTGCCGGCTGCCCTGGCGGGTAGGCGGCAATCATGGAGCACGGCGTCAGCGTGGTGATCGCGACGCGCAACCGGCGGGACGAGCTGCTGCGCACGCTGGGGCAGCTGAGCGCACTGCCCGAGCGGCCGCGCCTGATCGTGACCGACAACGGCTCGACCGATGGGACTGCCGAGGCGGTGCTGGATGCCTATCCGAACGTGACCGTGCTCTCGCTCAGCCGCGACCACGGTCCGGTGGCCCGTACGCTCGGCCTCGAGGTCGCACGCACCGAAACCGTCGCATTCTGCGACGACGACTCCTGGTGGGCGCCGGGCGCACTCGCCCGGGCCGAAGCGGTGCTCGACCGGCACCCCAGCATCGGGCTGATTGCCGCCCATGTGCTGGTCGGGCGCGAGGAACGACCCGATCCGACGTCGCTCGTGATGGCGTCGAGCCCGCTGCCGCGCGTCTCCGGGCTCCCCGGCGTGCCGGTGCTCGGCTTCGTGGCATGCGGCGCTGTCGTCAGGCGGCCGGCGTTCCTCGAGGCAAAGGGCTTCGCGATCACCAGCGGCTTCGGCGGCGAGGAGGAGCTGCTGGTGGTCGACATGGCCGGAAACGGCTGGGACATCGTCTACCTCGACGACATCGTCGCGCACCATCACCCGTCAAAGGTTCGCGACCCTTCGGTGCGCTCATGGACCGTGCTCGCGAACAGCCTACTGACGGCATGGCTTCGTCGTCCCCCCGGACGCGCCCTCGCGCTGACGCTCTCGATCGCGCGCCACGCCGTGCACGACCACGCCTCGCGCAGGGCGCTCGCCGTGCTGGCCCGCAACGCGCACGTGGTCGCCCGCAACCGGCGGCCCGTGGCGCTCGAGCTCGAGCGCCGGCTGTCACTGCTCGAGCGTCTCCCCTGACTGTTTTTTTTGGTGCCTGGCACCGAAGAAAACGGTCGTGCCTGCGATCACGAGCGTGGCGCCGAGCAGCAGCACGAGCAATCCGGGGATGACCGACCGCCCGTGCTGTGCCAGTGACACCACCTCGAGGACGGACACCACTAGGATCGCGAGCCCGATCCCGGGCGTGATGCGCCGCCGGGCCAGAAGACCCATACCGACGAGGAACGCGACGCCGACCAGATCGCGCAGGACGCTCGGACCGTCACCGATCGGAACCGAAACAAACGCAGGCGGCACCAGCAGGGCGGCGGCGACAAGCAGGTTTCGCTCCTCCGTATCGCCCGCGTGGCGCGCGACGGCGACCAACCCGGCGATCGCGGCCAGCAGCACTAGGAAACGCGACCAGTCGCCGCCTCCGCCGCCGACGTCGGTCAGGCTCGCAGAGGTGAGATGCAGCTCGATCCCGGCCACCAGCACAACCGGTATCACGAACAGCCATCGCGGCTCGCGCCCGAGCCACCAGGCCACCGCGAACACCGCGGCCGAGACGAGCAGAGCGCTGCCCACCGAGGCCGGCTCGACCAGATCGAAGTCGCTCGTCGCCGCACTCGGGGTGGTCCATAGCACCCAGGTCAACCCGGCGGGCACGGCGACGATGCCGAACAGTGTCGCAACGGCGGCATCCGGCGACGCGCCCAGCTGCCGGCGCAGGAACACGTGGACGCCGAGCATCGCCAGCCCGATCAGAAACAGCGACGCCCCGATCCCGTCGCGGCTCATCTCGGCGGATCGCGCAGCCAGCACCGCGACCCAGCCGGCGAACAGCAGCGCAACACCGGTCACACGGGCGACCAGCGCCCAGTCGGCCCGTTCCATGCCGTCTGGTTTCCACGGCAAGGATTTTTGTCCTCCGGGAGCGAACCTTGTGACCGCTGCGACGTATGATCGCTGCTCCCGAACGCCGGTTTGTCAACGACAAGGGAGGAACGGGATGAGCACGCCGACCGAACCGGAAGGGCCACGTCGCGAACTGAGCGAGGACGAAAAGATGTTGCACAGCCTCGGTTACGCGCAGGAGCTGCTGCGCGGCTGGGGCGGGTTTTCGAACTTCGCGATCTCCTTCACGATCATTTCGATTCTTGCCGGCTGTCTGACCTCGTACTACATCGCCATCGGCTGGGGCGGCCCGGTGGCCGCCACGTGGGGTTGGCTACTCGTCGGGGCATTCTGCATCGTCGTCGCACTCGCGATGGGCGAGATCGCGTCGACATATCCCACGGCCGGGGGCCTGTACTACTGGTCGTCACGGCTCGGGAGTCCCGCCTGGGGCTGGTTCACCGGTTGGTTCAATCTGATCGGCCAGATTGCCGTCACCGCCGCGATCTGCTTCGGTGCGGCGACGTTCATCTCGTCGCTCATGAACCTCTGGTTCGACTACTCACTGACCAAAGGCCACGTCTTCCTGACGTACTCGGTGATTCTGCTGCTTCACGGCCTCATCAACACCTTTGGTGCACGCATCCTGGCGATGGTCAACAACATCTCGGCGTGGTGGCACATGGTGGGCGTCGTCGTCATCGTGGGCGTCCTCTTCATCGTCCCCGACCAGCACAAGTCACTCAGCTTCATCTTCACGGAGACCGCGAACTTCTCGGGCTTCCAGGGACAGGATTTCGGAAATCCCGTGTTCTGGTACGTGTTCGGCCTCGGGCTCCTGATGGCGCAGTACACGATCACCGGCTTCGACGCCTCGGCACATATGTCGGAGGAGACCAGGAACGCATCTCGCACGGCGGCGATCGGCATGGTCATGTCGGTCGTCGTGTCGGTCATCTTCGGGTTCATTCTGCTCGTCGCCGTGACGTCAGCCATTCCCGGGCCGCTCGAGGACACGGCGCTGCAGTACACGTTTGCCGTGCAGTACATCTGGCAGCAGTCGATGGGCGACCAGTGGGCGGAGTTCCTGCTCGTGATCGCATGCGTCGCCCAGTTCTTCTGCGGGCTGGCCTCGGTGACCTCCGCCTCGCGGATGATGTTCGCGTTCTCACGCGATCGGGCGATCCCAGGCCATCAGCTCTGGCGCAAGGTCTCGCCGCGCGACCGTGTCCCGGTGTACTCGATCTGGGCAATCTGCATCCTCTCGTGGGCCTTGATGCTGCCCACGCTGAAGAACCCGATCGTCGGCTACGCGGTGGGCACGTCGATTGCGGTCATCGGCCTCTACATCGCGTTCGTGCTGCCGATCATCCTGCGCTACCGCCAGCGTGAGAACTTTCAGCGCGGCGCATGGCATCTCGGCAAGCACTACCGCTGGATCGATCCGTTGGCGATCGCCTGGATCGGCTTCATCTGCATCCTGTTCCTGCTACCGCTGTTCCCGGACGGCATCCCCGGCAAGGCCTCGGACAACCACTTCCTGGGGTTCCTGCAGGTGAACTGGGTAGACGTGAACTATGCACCTCTCACCGTCGGCGCCTGGGTGCTCTTCTGCGGTGGATGGTGGTTGCTCTCCGCGAAGAAGTGGTTCAAGGGCCCAGTGCGCATGGGCAGCGAGGACGAGCTCGAACGCATCGAGGCTCAGCTCGGCGGCACGAGCGGCGATTGAACCTCGCACGTACCACGGCCCCCGTCGCCCTCGGGCGGCGGGGGCCGTTGCGTCCGGGACGGCGAATCGTTAAAAGGATTCGCCGCTCCGGCGGACCTTTCGTCCACCAAACGAACGAACTTTCGAGTCGCCTCTACGATCCGTCCGCCTGGCTTCGACCTAGTCAGCTGCCCTGAGCGGCGCAGAAGAGAAACTACGGGACGCGCGACCGGTATGCAAGTGGATAATTCACGCTCTTTGCGACAATCCACCAGATGAGTGACCTCGGACGACGGCTGGCGGTTGCCCGCGGTGACGAGCCTGCAGACCTGGTGGTGCGGGGAGGCAGGGTGCTCTCGGTCTTCACGCGCGAATGGCTGGAGGCGGATGTCGCGATCTGCGACGGCTGGATCGCCGGCGTCGGGTCGTACGAGGGCGCCGAGATCCTGGATGCCGCGGGGCGCTGGGTGGTACCCGGCTTCATCGACGCGCACGTCCACCTCGAATCGTCTCTGCTGCTGGTCGACGAGTTCGCCCGGCTTGTGCTTCCGTTCGGCACCACCGCGGTCGTCGCCGATCCGCACGAGATTGCGAACGTGCTCGGGACCGACGGGGTTCACTGGCTGGCCGACGCCTGCGCCGGGCTGCCGTTGGACGTCTTCTTCATGGCGCCATCGTCGGTGCCCGCGTCCCGCTTCGAGTCGCCGCACCGCGCGCTGACACCCGGCGACCTGGAGGGGCTGCTCCGGCGCCGCCGAGTGCTGGGGCTCGCCGAGATGATGAACTTTCCCGGCGTGATTTCGGGCGACCCGGGGGAGCTCGCCAAGCTTGCGCTCCCTGGCGCCAGGCACGTGGACGGGCATGCGCCGGGCGTACTCGGCCCCTCGCTGCAGGCCTACGCCGCGGCAGGCATCCGCTCAGACCACGAGGCGACATCCGCCGAGGAGGGCCGCGAGAGGCTGCGCGCGGGCATGTGGCTGCTGATCCGCGAGGCCTCCGGCGCGCGGAACCTCGAGGCGCTGGCACCGCTGATCGGCGAGTTCGGCCCGGGCCGCATCGCCTTCTGCACCGACGACCGCGAGCCGGCCCACATCATCGAGGAGGGTCACATCAACTCGATGGTGCGCCGGGCTGTCGAGCTGGGAATCGAGTCGAGGGACGCGCTCACCGTTGCCTCACACAACGCGGCGACCTGGCACGGCCTGGACGACCGGGGAGCGATCGCCCCCGGATACCGCGCCGATCTGCTCGTGTTGCCGGATCTGGAGCGGTTCGAGCCTGACGTCGTCCTGAAGAACGGACGCCCGCCCGCCGAGATTCCGTCGCCGGCAGTGCCCGAGTGGACACGATCGACGGTCCGCGTACGACCCGTCTCGTCGAATGACCTTCGGATCGAGTCCGACGGCTCGCCGGTGAAGGTGATCGGGCTCGTGCCGGGCCAGATCGTCACGGAGCGCCTGACCGAGGCGCCGACGATTCGTGATGGCGCGGCAGTCGCCGACCCCGACCGCGACCTGGCGAAGCTCCTGGTCGTCGAGCGCCATCTCGGCACCGGCAGGATCGGCATTGGATTCGTCCGTGGGTTCGGCCTGCGCACCGGCGCCATCGCCTCGACCGTCGCGCATGACGCACACAACATCGTCTGCGCCGGGATGGACGACGGTGACATGGCGCGGGCGATCGGGCGGCTGGCCGAGCTGGGCGGCGGCATGGTGGCCGTGGAGAGCCGCGGTGTGCGCGCCGAGCTCCCGCTCGCGGTGGCCGGCCTGCTGTCGGATCAGCCGCTGGAGCGGGTGCTCGAGCAGTCGGCAAAGCTGTCGGACGCCGTCCGGGTGCTCGGGTGCAACCTACCCGCGCCCTTCCATGCGCTGGGGTTCCTGGCTTTGAGCGTGATCCCGGCGCTGAAGCTGACCGACCATGGCCTGGTCGACGTGGAGCGGTTCGAGCTGACAACGCTCGAGGCGTAGCGGAACGGGACCAAAGATTCGCCGCTCCGGCTTGCCTTTCGTCCACCAGCCGAACGAACTTTCGAGTCGCCTCTACGATCCGTCCGCCTGGCTTCGACCTACTCGGCTGCCCTGAGCGGCGCAAG
>JAWVEN010000060.1:0-115606 GCA_033856675.1 Gaiellales bacterium
ACCGGCGACTGCCGCTGGGACGGCTGCGCCGACTGCGGCGCCTGCTTCGGCCCGATCCGCAACAAGCTCGTCAGCTAGACCGTTCACCAAGGTGCCAGGCACCTCGCTGAAGAACGGTTGCCTTGCTGCGCCAAGTGGCGCCCTGGTCGCCGAGCGTGTTCATTTAGGTGCCTGGCACCTCCCTGAACAAGCGCCGAGTGGCACACACCGTTTCACCCGTCCTGAGGCCGGGCATGCGGCCCGGATGCCGAGTGGTGGTCTTTGGGGCGACGGGGAACGTCGGCATGAGCCTGATGGATCTGCTGCGGCAGGATCCGGATGTGGACGAGTTGCACGGTGTCGCGAGGCGGCCTCCCGTGGGTGGCCGAAACGAAGAACCGCGCGACGACGTGGCTGACGCCTACAGGCGGGCGATCGCCGGGGACGTGCATGGCCGGACGGTCGATTCCACGACCGGCACGGCGCTGACGCTGGTCCAGAACACGTCGGCCGCTCCCGTCGTCCGGCGCGCCCTGTCCTTCGCCCCGTATCCACGCATGCCGTGGAATCAACCATCCAGCCACCCCGGCCGCTACACTGCATACAGAAGAGGTCGCAACGCAGCCGGTGCGAACTGTGCCAGGCGCGGCCCTCTAGAAGATTTCACCTTTTTCAAGTGAGCATCGCTTTTGACATATCGCATCACCTTCGCGGTCCGGGACCGAGCACGGTTCCTATCGCACCTCGAGACCGTTGACACACTGCTCTCCGCGCTCCGGCGCGGAGGATTCGAGATCGCCCTTTCCAAGGGTATGAAACCGCGACCCGTGATCTCGCTCGCGCTGCCCAGGGCGGTCGGCGTGGAGAGCGAAGGCGAAGTCGCTGAAGTCCAGCTCGCCGATGACCCGACTGTCGAGCTGCTTTCCGAAGCGCTGGCGACCCAGCTGCCAGCCGGCCTCTCACTGCTGGCGGTCCAACCCGCCGAGTCGAAGCCGGCCGCATCACGCATCGCCGCCGCGCGGTACCGGGTCGAGGTCGCGGACGACCTCGACTGGCCGGCCGCCGTCGACCGCTACGCCGCGGAGGAGCACGCTGTCGTCGTGCGCCGCTCGTTCGGCAAGGCGCCCAAGGACATCGACGTGAAGCGCTTCTGCCCGCGTGTGGAGTACACGCCGGGCGTCCTCACCGCCCGTATCGAGATGACCGCGGCGGGCACTGCCCGCCCCGAGGAACTTGCAACTGCGGTCGCAGCCACCGTTGGCGCGACCACGACCATCAACCGGCTCGTGCGCACGGAGATCGTGCTGCACGACGTGCCGGTAGGAGCATTGACGTGACAGTAATCGCGAATACCACCAAGACCATCCTCATCTCCGCCGACCTCTCGGAGCTCCGAGTCGCCGTGCTGGAGGAGGGGAGAACGGTCGAGACCTACATCGAGCGCCGAGGCTCGGGCTCGATCGCGGGCAACATCTACAAGGCGAAGATCGACAACGTGCTGCCCTCCATCGACGCAGCGTTCGTCGACTTCGGCGCCTCCAAAAACGGCTTCCTGCAGGTGAAGGACGTCGAGCTTCCCGGCCTCAGCACGACCGCTCGGCGGCGCAAGAAGATCTCCGACCTGCTGTCTCCAGGCCAGGAGATCCTCGTCCAGATCGAGAAGAACCCGATGAAGACCAAGGGAGCGCGGGTGACGATGGAGCTCTCCATCGCCGGCCGGTTCCTCGTCATCACACCGGGCGGCGAGGGATCCGGTGTCAGCAAGCGCCTGCCTGACGGTGAGCGCGAGCGGCTGCGAAAGCTCGTCAAGGGCCTCGAGGCCGAGGACGTGGGCGTGATCGTCCGCACCGCCGCGGCCGGGGCCACCAAGGAGGACCTCGAACGAGACCTGCGCTTCTTGCGCAAGATCTGGGCACAGGTCGAGTCGCGCGCGAAGTCCGCACCGGCCAAGAGCCTCGTCCATCAGGACGGAGACCTCTCGCTGCGGATCATCCGTGACCTGCTGACGCGAAACGTCGACAAGGTCGTCGTCGACTCCGAGCGTCAGTTCCGCCGCATTCTCGGATGGGTGCGAACCACGCAGCCCGACCTTGCCGACCGCATCCAGCTCCACAGCGGCTCGCAGTCGCTGTTCGAGCAGTACGGCGTCGAGGCGGCGATCCGCTCGACGCTGAACCGGCGTGTCGACCTGCCCTCGGGCGGCTATCTGCTGTTCGACTACGCCGAGGCGTTCACCGTCATCGACGTGAACTCCGGCAGCTCGAACCGTGCCGGAGGGCTCGAGGACACCACGTTGCGCACGAACGTCGAAGCGGCGCGCGAGGTGATGCGCCAGCTGCGGCTGCGCGACATCGGCGGCATCATCGTGATCGATTTCATCGACATGGAACGCGAGAAGAACCGCAAGGAGCTCGTGTCGGTGCTCCAGGAGGAGCTGGCGAAGGACCGCACCAAGACGTACCTGGTGGACATCTCGCCGCTCGGCCTCGTCGAGATGACGCGTCAGAACGTCACCGAGGGAGTGCGCGAGACGCTGACCTCGGTCTGCCCCACGTGCGGCGGCGAGGGCCGGGTGCTGTCCCAGGACACGATGGCGGTGGAGGCAGAGCGAAAGCTGCGCAAGATCGCCCGTACATCCTCGTCCGAGGCCTTCCGCATCCGCCTCAACGCCAAGGTCGCGGCCAAGCTGGCCGGCCCGGGTGGGGTCAAGCTGCTCGAGCTCGAGCGTGAGCTCAGCCGGCGCTTCTCGCTGGAGCCGGAGATGCGGCTGCCGCTCGAGGAGGTCGACGTCGTGGCCGAGGGGCCGCGCGCCGAGATCGACGGCGACAGCATGCCGGTGAAGGAGGGCGAGGAGCAGATGATGCGCATCGCCGAGCCGCACATGTTCAACCTGTCCGACGGCGTCGCGCGCCTGAACGGCTATCCGGTCGTGGTCGGCGGGGCGATCAACTACGTCGGCCAGGATCACCGAGTTCGCATCGAGCGGGCGATGAAGACGATGGCGTTCGCCACCCTCCTCGACGCAAAGCCGATGCCGATCGAGCTGCCGCCGGAGCCCGGTGACCTGGAGCTACCCGACCTCGATCGCGAGGTTGGCGAGCGGCTGGAGCTCGAGGACCGCACACGCGGCCGGCGCCCCCGCCGCACGACGACAGCTCCTTCGCGCAGCAGGAAGCCGAAGGAGGCGACCGACGATACGGACGATGAGGTCGCCGCCGACGCTCCCGAAGTGGTCGAGGCGGGCGCCGAGGCCGAGGCGGAGCCCAAGCCAAAGCGGCGTCGGAGCAGAGGCGGCCGCGGCCGGACGAAGGCCGGCGATGCTGCGACAGAGACGACCGAGGCAGCCGAGCAGGGCGCGACGGCCGAGGCTGGGACCGCGGTCGAGTCAGAGACCGCTGTTGATTCCGCGCCGGCCGAAGGCGACGCGGGGGAGGAGCCCGCGAAGCCGAAGCGACGGCGTGGAACCCGCGGCGGCAGGGGCCGCTCCAAGACCGCCGCCACCACGAACGGTGACGCGCCGGGGACAGAGGAGGCGGCCGCGGAGGTGGAGCAGCCTGCTGCAGAGGCGGAGGCTGCCCCTGCAGCAGCAGAGAAGCCCGCACCGAAGCCCAGGGCTCGCCGGACGACGACCACCACGCGGACGCGTGCGAAGCCGAAGCCCAAGGCGGCCGCTGAGGACGCCCCGGCGGCCGGTTCGCCGCCGCCTGCCGGCGAGGGTGAGGCGCCCACGGCGCCGGCCGTCGAACCCGCAACGTCACCAGTGGCCGAGCCGGCGCCGGCGCCGGCGGCAGACCCCGCGCCGTCCGTTGACGCGCCGGCTTCACCTGAGACGCCGCCCGCCTCAGCGGAGGGTGATCAGCCGCAGCCGCAGCCGCGCAAACGCCTGCTGGGACGGCTACTCGGGGATTCCTAGGGTTCTGCTACCATCACCTGCGCCCGGCGAGAGTGCGGGTATTTTCGTGTGGAAATGGAGACAATGAGCGACTACGCAGTTATCAAGGTCGGAGGCAAGCAGTACCGCGTCGAGCAGGGGCAGAAGCTCTTGGTCGATCGCCAGGCTGTGGAGCCGGGCAAGACGTTCACCCCGGAGGTGCTGATGACCGGCGGGGACTCCGTTTCGACCGACCTGAAGGCCATTGCGGGGTCGGTGACCGTTGGTGTAGTCGAGCACCTCCGCGGGCCGAAGATCAAGGTATTCACGTTCAAGCCGAAGCGTGGCTACAAGAAGATGCGCGGGCACCGTTCGGAGCTGTCGCGGATCGAGATCCAGGCGATCGGCGCGGCGAAGAAGACGCGCTCGCGCAAGAAGGCCGAGCCGGCTCCAGAGGAGGCTTCTGATGGCTCATAAGAAAGGGCTCGGCTCGTCGAAGAACGGGCGCGACTCGCACGCCAAGCGCCTCGGCGTGAAGGTGTTCGCCGGCCAGGATGTCACGGCCGGGTCGATCATCGTTCGCCAGCGCGGCACCAAGTTCTACCCCGGCGCCGGTGCGGGTCTGGGTAGCGACGACACGCTCTTTGCGACCGTCGACGGGACGGTCGAGTTCACGCGGCGCAAGGGCAAGCGCTTCGTGAACATCGTCAACGGGGCCTGATTCCGCCGGTCGGGTTTCCGGCCACGGACCCATCATGTTCTCTGATCGCGCCACGATCTACGTCCAGGGCGGCCGCGGTGGCGACGGCTGCGTCAGCTTCCGGCGGGAGAAGTACGTCCCGCGGGGCGGCCCCGACGGGGGCGACGGCGGCCATGGCGGGGACGTGCTGCTCGTTGCCGATCCTGATCTGCGCGACCTGACGAAGTTCAACTTCGCCTCCCACTTCAAGGCGCAGCGCGGCACCCACGGCCAAGGGTCCGGCCGCCACGGTCGGGGAGGCGAAGAGCTTGTCGTCCCGGTTCCCGTCGGCACGCAGGTGTGGTCACGCGACGACGAGACGCTGCTCGCCGACCTGGCGCATGCCGGCGCGGAGCTTGTGATCGCCCCCGGCGGCCAGGGCGGGCGCGGCAACCGGGGCTTCGCCACCGCGACACACCGGGCGCCGACGACGGCGGAGGTGGGCGAGCCCGGTGATGAGTTGTGGCTCGAGCTTCGGCTGAAGCTTGTCGCCGACGCCGCGCTGGTCGGGTTCCCGAACGCCGGCAAGTCGTCGCTGCTGCGGCGCATCTCGAATGCGAAGCCGAAGGTCGCCGATTACCCGTTCACGACGATCGATCCGGTGCTCGGAACCGTCGAGGGCCAGGACGGCTCGCAGCTGACAGTCGCCGACGTTCCGGGGCTGCTGGAAGGCGCCAGCGAAGGCGTGGGCCTGGGGCATGAGTTTCTCGCCCACCTGGAACGCGCGCGGGTGCTCATACACTTGGTCGAGGCCGACGCCGACCCGGCCGACATCCGCCGCCGCCGCGAGGCGATCGACCGCGAGCTGGCGCTGCACGGCGGTGGCCTCGCCGAGCGTCCGCAAATCATGGTCGTGTCGAAGATCGACACCATCCCTCCCGAGCACCGGCAGGAGCTGGTGGAGGCGGGGGGCGCCCGGCTGGGCATCTCGTCGGTGACACGCGAGGGCGTCGACGACCTGATCCGCCTGCTGTTCGAGGAGGGGATGCTGCTGCCGGTCGCGGCACCCGCGGGTGAGCCCGAGCAGGAGCTCGCCGACTTTCTCGTCTACCGGCCGCGCGGTGCGGCACGGCGCGAGTTCCGCATCCTCCGTGATGCCGGCACGCTCCGGGTCGTCGGCAAAGCCCTCGAACGCCGCGTCGCAGAGCTCGACCCGGAGAGCGACCGCGACGTTGCGTTGCTGACCGGCGAGCTCGGCCGGCTGGGGGTCGAGGACGCGCTCCGCGCGGCCGGCGCGAAGCCGGGCGATGAGATCCTGCTCGGTTCGCACCGGTTCACGTTCCAGCCGCAGGAGACGGAGTGACCCGGATCGGGGTGTTCGGCGGGGAATTCGATCCTCCACATCTTGGACACCTCGCCGTTCTGCGGGCTGCGCGCGACCAGCTCGGGCTTGACCGCGTCCTCGTCGTGCCCGTCGGCATGCCTCCGCACCGCGCCGCCTCGACGACGCCCGCGGCCGTGCGTCTCGAGATGGTCGAAGAGGCGTTCGGCGGCGAGCCCGGTGTCGAGGTCACGAGCATGGAGATCGACCGCCCGGGAGCGAGCTACACGGTCGACACGCTGGTGCAGCTCGCCTCGCAGGGGCGGCTCTTCCTGATCATCGGCGCCGACCAGCTCGCCGCGCTGGATTCGTGGCGCGACGCCGATCGCATCCGCGAGTTGGCAACGCTCGTTGTCGCGCCCCGGGATGGGTTCGCGGTCGACCCCTCGGAGGCGACGCCGCTCGAGATGCCTGCGGTCGACGTCTCGTCGCGCGCGTTACGCGACGATCTGGCGGGCGGCCGGACGGCGGACGATGCCCTCGATCCGGCCGTTGCCAGCCTGATCAGAACCCGCGGTCTCTATGGCTGAGGTGCGTGCTACCCTCTTTACATATGCAGGTTTCGCGGAGCTGATCGTCTGACCACAAGTCTCGAACTCGCACACCGAGCCGCCGCAATCGCCGCGGAGAAGCTGGCGTCGGACATCGTGATCCTCGACATGCGAGATGTGGTCACCTACACGGACTACTTCTTGATCGCCTCCGGCCGCAACACGCGGCAGACGCAGGCGGTCGCGGAGGAGATGCGCGAGGCGCTGAAGAGCGACGGGGTGCGGGCGCGCAACATCGACGGGGAGCGACAGGGCGACTGGATCCTGCTCGACTACCTCGACGTGGTGGTGCATGTGTTCACGCCGGAGGCGCGCAACTTCTACCGGCTGGAGTCGCTCTGGGGCGAGGTCCCAAGCGAGTCGTTCGCCCAGGGTGCCTGACCGGCACTTCACGGTCGACGAGGCACAGCTTCTGCTCGATCAGGTGATCCGCCCGCTGGCCGAGCGCATGGTCGCGATTCGCACGGAGGCGGTGCCGCTGGAGGCGCGATGGCGGTCGATCGTGCTGGCGATCGGCTCGAACGGTGGGTCGCTCGACCGCGAGGAGGCCACCGACCTCCGTGCGGCGCTCGAGCGGGCGCAGGCCGAGGTCGAGGAGCTCCTGAACGAGATCATCGAACACGGTGTGCAGGTCAAGGACGTGGATACCGGGCTGCTCGACTTCCCGACCACTATGGACGGCGAGGAAGCGCTCCTCTGCTGGCGCGTGGGCGAGGGCCGGATCGAGTTCTGGCACACAATCGACGGCGGCTTCGCCGGCCGTACCCCGCTGGAGTGAGTGCAGGCGCCCATCTGGCCACTGCGCTCGCCGCCGAGCGCGAGGGGCATGAACGTCTGCTCCAGGGCGAGGACTCCACCGACGCGTATCGCCGCGCGCGAGACGCGTACCTGTCATCGCACGCCGAGATGGGCGCCCGGAGCTGGGGACGGCTGATCGGAGCCTTGAAGATGGCCGTGCTCGCGGCTGACGGTGTCGAGGCCGTCGCCCGGCAGGCCGTCGACGAGACAACCGGCGTGGACCCGGGGCCCGCGGCGGCGTATGCGCGGGCTCTCGGTCAGGTGGCGCTCGGCGCCGCTCCGGACGTAAGGGAGATGCTCACGGCAGGCGACGCGTTCGAACGCACAGGGCGGGCGCTGGCCGCGCTCGGCGCAGGCGATGGGGAGGCGTTCGAGGCCGCCGTCGGCGAGATCCGCGCCGACTTCGCGGAGCGACAGGAGCACCTCGCGGGGGTGGCGATCGCCGACACGGCCGTCGTGCTCGAACGCTTGGCCGCCGGCCGGGGCCTCACCGGCGGCTGGCGGGTACGCCGGTGAGGCTTGGGCTTTGACAAGAAGTCTTTCGAAAGATATCGTTCGACACGTGGCCGACGAGACGATTCATCCCAATACCGTCGTTCTCAAGGACGCCCGCGCACTGCGCGCGTACGCGCACCCGCTGCGACTGAGGCTTGTCGGCATGCTCCGTCGCGACGGGCCGACGACCGCAACGAAGGCCGGGGAGGCGCTTGGCGAGAGTGCCGCGAGCTGTTCGTTCCACCTCCGCCAGCTGGCGAAGTGGGGCCTCGTCGAGGAGGCCGGTGGCGGCAGGGGTCGCGAGCGGCCGTGGAAGGCGACGGCGCAGTTCACCAGCTGGTCGAGTGTCGACAGCGACGCCGACGTGACAGCCGCATCGGATCTGCTCTCGTCCGTGCTCGTCGACGGCTACCTCGAGCAGATCAACCGCTGGATCGAGATTCGCTCAGGCGAACCGGTCGAGTGGCAGGATGCCGCCGCGTTCGGCGACGCCATGCTGTACCTGACCGCGGATGAGCTGGCCGAGGTCAAGCGCACCCTGTGGGACATCGGGAGGCGCTACGTCGACCGGATCGAGGATCCCTCGCAGCGGCCCGACGGCGCGCGCCGCGTGACGATGTTGAACCTGGCGTTCCCGACGCCGCCCGACGAGCCGCCTTAGTCGTGACCTCCATCCCGCCGCTGCTTCGCGAGGTGGCGTTCCGCCGCTTCTTCTTCGGCCAGTCGATCTCGCTGATCGGCGACCAGATGACGCTGCTTGCCCTGCCGCTCGTCGGCGTCCTCGTGCTCGACGCGAACGCGGCGCAGATGGGGTTGCTCGCCACTGCCGAGCTCATCCCGAACCTGCTGTTCTCATTGCACGCCGGCGCATGGGTCGATCGCCACGGCCATCGCCGGCGCACGATGATCGTCGCCGACCTCGTTCGTGGGGCCCTGATTGCGACGGTGCCGATCGCCTACGTGCTCGACGTGCTGACGATGGGACAGCTGTACGCCGTCGCGTTCGGCGTCGGCACGATGAGCGTGTTCTTCTCGGTGGCGTACAGCAGCCTGTTCGTCTCCCTCGTGCCGCGTGAGCGGTACATCGAGGGCAGCTCCATACTCAGCGGCACGCGGGCGTTCTCGTTCGTCGCCGGGCCAAGCCTGGGGGGCCTGCTGGTGCAGGTTGCGTCGGCGCCGGTAACGCTCGTGATCGACGGCGTCTCGTACCTCGTCTCCGCGTTGTTCCTGAGCAGCATCTCTCCCCAGGAGCCTGCAACCGAGAAGGCCGAGAGAGGTCACCTCGTCGCGGGCCTGCGGTTCGTCCTTGGCCATCCGGTCGTACGGTCCGGCCTGCTGTCGACCGCGACCATCAACCTGTTCAACTTCATGTTCTGGGCGCTGTTCGTCCTCTACGCGACCAAGACGCTGGGCGTGAGCCCAGGAACGCTCGGGGTCGTGCTGGGCGCGGGCGCGGTCGGCGGTCTGATCGGATCGCTGATCACGGGCCGCATCTCCGACCGTATCGGCGTCGGCAGGACGCTCGTGCTCGGCTCCGCGCTCTTTCCCACACCGCTTCTGCTCGTCCCTCTGGCGGGTGGATCCGACACCGTGATCCTCTCCATGCTGTTCCTTGCGGAGTTTGGATCGGGCATGGGCGTGATGATTCTCGACATCAGCGCGGCGGCGATCCTGGCGGCATTGGTCCCCGACCGGCTCCGCTCGCGCTTCTCCGGTGCTTTCAACATGGTGAACTACGGGGTCAGGCCGGTGGGCGCCTTCGCGGGCGGCATTCTCGGCAGCACCATCGGCATCAGGCCGACGCTGTGGATCGCATCTGCCGGCGCGATTCTCGGCGTTCTCTGGCTGCTGCCGTCACCGATCCCCCGCATGCGCGCCCTCCCCGAGTCGGCCGAATGAGCGCGGTTTCCGAGGGCGGGCGGCGGCTATACTCACGGCCCTCGGGGCTATAGCTCAGTTGGGAGAGCGTCGCGCTGGCAGCGCGAAGGTCACCGGTTCGAGCCCGGTTAGCTCCATTGCCGATGACTCAGCCACGTGGCTGACACCTGCTGAGGAACGGTGGATCCCGTTATCCAGCCGAAGATCGCCTTGCCCGTGTGTGAGTCGACGAGCACGCCCAGCGACGTCCTCGGCGTGGAGTCAGGTAACGAGTCACTCCTCCCCAGCGGGCCGGACATCAGCACCCGAACGCGGCCGGGATCGAGCCTCACGACATAGCAGTCCCGGGGTCTTTCCGCGATCACGAACTGATCGCAACGTGCAAGGGTGACGCCGAGAACCGGGCGCCGCCCGAGCAGTCGTCTCGCCACGGCTACCGCCTCTCGGCGGTTGACCGGCGGCGACAAGTCCTTCGCCCGAAGGAGCCTGACGCCAAGCAGATCGAGGTCGTCGCCCAGGCTATTCACTGCGAATACGCGATGTGACGGACCAGCCGCCGCACGTGGCTGCCGGTCCGGCTGCGGTACGACTGCCCCCACGAGCACGGCGCTACCGACCACTGCGATCAACGCTGAGGCGGCGCCCATAGCGACGGGGTTCCTCGTGGGGAACCGCACAATCGAACAATCGTAGCTGTTCGCCGGCGCAGAACCGAAGCGCCGGCGAACAGCTACGACAGAAGGTCGACCGGGTCGCTCCGCCACCCGGCAACTACGCCGTCTCGGGCTGGATCGAGAACGCGAAGATCCAGGCACCGATCAGTGGGATCAGCCCGGCAACGACGCCCAGGCCCGTGCGGCCGAAGCGCTCACCGATCTTGACCCACAGAAACAGGAAGTAGCCGAAGCTGACAAACCACCCAAGCACCGGGATCCAGGTCACGAGCATGATCAGCAGCGACCATTGGCTGACGCGGGCCAGCCTGCACATCAGGAACACGTTTGCGATCGGCACCCACGCCATCCAGGCCTCGTCGCTGCGGTCGCTCGAGAGCTTCGCCACCCGAAACAGCGGGTAGGCGGCGATCACGTAGAAGATGGCAATGACGGCGAGCACGGTGATCAGTGCGCCGCCGCCCGCGGCTGATGAAGCAAGTAGGTTCATGTCGAAGGGCCTCCTACGAGGAGTCGGAAAACGGACTGAATCTGCTTGTTATCGGCGAGACGTGCACGTCTTTTGAGATGATCCGCACGTGGGATACCAGCCATCGCCCGCCATGGAAGTGCTCACCGACGAGCCACCACGCCGGCTCACCGTGCTCGTGGCGACGGCCGACGCAGTGGTCACCGAGACTCGCTACCCGGCGGGCCAGCCAGGCGCCGACCCGCACATCCACCGCCTGCACGCGGACATCTTTCACGTGTTGGAGGGTGCCCTCATGTTCCTGCTGGGCCCGGGCCACGCGATGCATCGCATCGAGGCGGGAGGTACCGTCATCGCGCCGCCGGGGATCGTGCACGGCTTCGACGTCGCGCCTGACGCCGACACCGTGTATCACAACGCCCACGCCCCCGGCATGGGGTTCGACGTGTATCTCCGCAATCGCCGCTTGGTGCCGGCGGCCGAGGTATCCGCGCTGGCAGCATCGCACGACATCTATGACGAACCGCCGGACGGCGGCCTGCCGGCGGAACACGGGGTGATCTCCTCCGACGGGATGGTGGAGACGTGGCGCCGGTGGGCTCCCCCTGGCGCCGAGACCGACCGGGCAGCGGAAGTCATGGCCCTGGCGTTCGCGCTCGTGTGCGACGCGCCCTGAGGGTTACGCCGGAGGAGCTGTCTCGAACAGCTCGACCAGGTTTCCGGCCGGATCGCGGACGAACCACCGCGGCTCGCCCCACAGCTCCCGCCCCGGCTCTGGATCCTGACCCGACGCCCGAACCGCGTCCAGTACCGGCTCGAGCTTCTCCACCTGCAGCGCGAGATGGCCTCGCGAGTCCGGCGCGCCTGGCCCTTCGAGCAGGTGGACGTGATCGCCGTCGCCGAAGGCGAACCACGCCAGGCCCGCAAGGTTGGGGACCCGCGTCATCCCGAGCACTCGTTCGTAGAAGTCGGCGGCGCTGTCGAGCGTCTCCCGGGGCACCTGGACAGACGCGTGCTGTAGCCGAACGACGGTCATGCGCCGAGACTAGCAGCGTGCTGCGGCCGTCACACGCCCGTCAGGCAGGGAAGATCGTAGATCCGGTCGTACCCGTGCTGCCAAACCAGGCAGCGATCCCCCAACCGCTGTACCGCCGGCCCCGCCGGGTCGCGAAGGTACTCGGCGATCATGTCCGTGAACGGCTGCTTTCGCTCCCACGCCTCAGGCATCGTTCGGTTGCGCTTCCCGACCACGAGGTACCGGGCGTCGTAGCGTCTGCGGAGGGTCACGAGCGCGTCCGGGGAGGGTCCCCAGTACGCCCGCACCATGTCGAGCATCCGCGGCCGGATCGTCCGGAAATACGGCTCGGCGAGCGGTTGGTACAGCTTCTGAGACATCACCACCGCGTGGCGCGTCGTGATCGGGATGCAGTTCATGCGTTGGGGGTCGCCGGCGATCACCGCATCCGGCGGCAGGGTCGAAAGCTTCTTGACCAGTCGCCCGGTCGGACACGTGCCCTCGGCGCTCATGCCTCCGCCTGCCACAGCGGCGCCGGCGATCACGAGCGAGCCTGACACCACCGCGGCCACGACGGCGGCGCGTGGGCGTAGGACGGCGAGGACGACCGCCGCCCCAGCCGGGGCGGCGAGCAGCCACAACCCCGAGTCGCGGGTCCAGTCGACCACATCGGAAATCGACTCCCGCCGCCCGATCGGAAACACCGTCGACGCGACGACCACGACCGCAATGGGCATCGCGACGGCGAGCAGCGGCCACAGCCGCAGACGCGCCGCCCGCGCCCAGAGCGGCTGCCAACCAACCGCGATGACAAGGCAATACACCGGGAGCAGGGCGTAGGTGTAGCGGTTCGGCAGATACAGGCGAAACAGAGTCGCGTGCGCAAGGCCGAAGAGGATCAGCCCTCCCGCACCGAGCGCCCAGACCTCGCGCCGGACGAGGCGCACGACCGACGGCGACAAGGCGATCACCGCCAGTGCGCAGACCGCGAGGATGCTGCCCGACACGGCCAGGTTGAAGCCGCTGTAGTTGAGGGTCAGCGTGTTCTGGAGGGAGTGTCCAAAGAACGGAAACTGGCTACCGACCCAGAAATCGGGGTACCTGAGCGCCTCCGACTTCGAGATCAGGTCGCTCGACCCCACCACCAGCGCGATCGCGGCCGACGCGGCGGCGGACGCCCCCGCCGGCAGGAGCCGCTCCCGGTCGGGTCGCCGCCCCAACGCAGAGAGCCCGATCATCGCCAGCGCCCCCAGCGCAGCGGGCGGGTAGAAGAGCACGCCGACCGGCGGGACGAGCGCGGCCAAGCGGTGGCGTCCCCTCAGCGCCAGGTAGAGCGCAACCAGGAAGATCGGTTGCGCAAAGGCTCGTGAGTGTCCGCCGCTGAAGCGGAGGATGTCGATTGGGGCGAGGAACAGAAGGCAGCCGAGCCATGCCGCCGGCGCCCAGGTTGTGTGGAGCCGGATGCACCGGAAGAGCAACCAGGCACACAGCGGGACGAGCACGACCGGGATCCACGCAGCGACCGTCACCGGGTCGACGATATGCGCGGCCGCCCTGTGGACCAGCTCGAGCCCCGCCGGGAAGTAGCCGCTCGCTCGCAGGTCGGTCGTCAACTGGTCGGTGAACAGCTTCGGGTCGTTGAACTGCCGCATCCAGTACTCCTGGAACAGCGCGTCCGGCTGATACAGGTTGCCGTCGAACAGGAGGCCCCATTCGGCATGCAGCGTGACGGCGGCTGCCACCACGACGATCGCGACCTCCTCGAGCAGCGTCCGAGGAACCGCCGCCAGCCGACCGCGCAGGCCGTTCAACTCGAGCTCGGCGCGGCCCCGGGCGGTCGCGGCCTTGCGATGGCCAGCACCACGTCGCCCAGCCACCCGACCGGGACCGGCGGATCGACGTATCGCGAGACGCGCTCGACCGCCCGTCCCAGGAGGCCATGGCTCGAGCTCGCCCGCCCGGCGATGTAGGAGAGGTGGAACGTCCGCGGTACGCGCTCGAACTCGACCAGGTCGAATCCTGCCTCCGCCAGCATCGCGTCAAGGGTCTCCGGAGTGAAGTAGTGGAGGTGCGGCCGGATGAACCACGGCCATGACCCTTTGCGGACGCGGCTGTGAACACCGGCGAGGTCGACGGTCGAGAGCACCAGCAGCCCTTCCTTTTCCACCAGCGTCCGCAGGCGGCGCAGCGAGCTCAGCGGATCGACGAGATGCTCCAGGACGTCGAGCATCACGACCGCGTCGGCGGGGGAGTCGCCCTCGAGATCTTCCAGCGTCCCCTGGCGGAGGTCGACACCGAACCGCGCACGGCCGCGCTCGACGGCCCACTTGGAGGGCTCGATGCCGCGCGCCTCCCAGCCGTCGCGGCCGGCGACGTCGAGGAACAGGCCCACGTTCGATCCGACCTCGAGCAGTCGCTTGCCGGGCATCACGTAGCCCCCCATCCGTTCGAGCACCCACTCGAACAGCTCCTCGCGCCCCTCGGTCTCGGTGAGGTAGCGCTCGTCGACCATGCCCGCGTAGCCGTCGATGATCTCGTCCTCGCTCAGCGGGTGTCGTGAGCTGACCATCCCGCATTCGCGGCAGCGCAGGATATCGTCGTGTGTCCCGAGCGAACCACTCGTGCACGAGAACTCGTCGGACTGGATGGGCTGCGCGGCATTCGATGGGTAGAGCAGTTCCTGTGCTTCGGACCCGCAGAGCGCACAGCGCTGGGTGACGGACACCCCTGTGCTACCCGTGGGGCCGGTGCGTGTGCCGTCATACGTGACGGGTGAGCGGCGCCCGATCCGGCCCCGCCGCGCAGAGCGGCGCGCGGTGTACGCAAGGCTCTCGCTGACGTACCGCAGCGACCGGCTGACGGAGATGGACGATGACTCTTCGGCGTAGCGGGTCTTGATCGGCACCTCGACGACGCGCTGGCCCAGCGTAACCGCATCCACAAGCATCTGCGTGTCGAACGAGAAGTCGTCGGTGTAGCCCAGGAACGGCAGCGACAGCAGGCATTGCCTCGAGTAGGCGCGGAGACCGCTGTGCATCTCAGTGAAGCGCGACCCGAGCATCAGGTTCTCGGCGACCGTCACCACCCGGTTGCCCATGAACCGGTACCACGGCATGCCCCCGCTGCGCGGGTCGGCCAGCCCGGCGAAGCGTGACCCGAACGTCATGTCCGCATCGCCCGAGAGGATCGGGGCGACGAGGAGCGGCACCGCCTGGGGGTCGTACTGGTAGTCGGGGTGCAGCATCACGACGATGTCGGCGCCGCGTTCGATCGCACGCTGGTAGCACGTCTTCTGGTTGCCGCCGTAGCCCCGGTTCTCCGGGTGCACGTACACCTCCATCGGCAGCGACCTCGCGATGGCCACCGTGTTGTCGGTGCTCGCGTCGTCGACCAGGATCAGCTCGTCAGCGATTCCCGGCGGGATGTCGGCGACGGTCTGGGCCAGTGTCGTCTCGGCGTGATACGCCGGCATGGTGATGGTGATTCGGGCCATGGGGTTCCTGCGGGAGTCAACCACGGTCTTGGGCGGCGTACCGGGCGGGCACGGGAACCCTAGAGTCCGGAGCTGCCGAGCGTCGCCAGGAGAGGCCCGAGCGGATGGCGAGGATGCCTCCGGCGAAGGTCGTCGGCACGTACCAGATCGCGTGCATCAGGATCGAGAAGGCAAACGCGCTGGTCCGACCGACACCGAACAGTCCGAGCGAGGCCACGGAGAGCCATTGGAAGGTGCCGATGAAGCCCGGCGACGAGGGGACCGCTGCCCCCAGGTTGATGACTGCGGTGACGAAGACGACCTCCATGGCCGACAGGTGGATACCGACGCTGCGTGCGACCAGCCAGGCTGCAAGCGCCCAGGTGCACCAGGATGCCAAGGTCAGCGTGTACGCAAGCGCAAGTGTGCGGCGGTTCGCGGCGCCGGCGGTGCCATGCGTGAGCGCGTACGCCTGGCGCCCGAGCCACGACCCGCGGATCCGGAACCAGCGGCTCGGCGATCCTCCCAGGGCGATCCATAGCCGCGCCGCCAGGAGCAGGAGCACAAGGGCCGCGCCGAACGCCGCTCCGGCCAGCACGACGCGGCTCAGCCATGAGTCGTGCGGGACGAATGGGTAGGTCGCGGCGAGGGCCACTGCCAGCACGACGACGTCGCACGAGCGGTCGATGAACACGGTCGAGAGCGCTCGCCCCTGGGCGACCCGGAGCGCACGTGAGAGCCAGTACCCCCGGGCAACCTCGCCGGGGCGGCCGGGAATGACGTTGTTTATGGCGATGCTGGCGACGACCATGCGGAGGTACGTCCGCCACGGCAGGACCCCTGTCTCGAGGGCGATCCGGCGCCAGCGGGCTGCCTGGATCGAGTAGATCACGCCAATCGCCGCCATGGCCAGTGCGATCAGCAGCAGATCGGCGTCGAGAATCGCCTGCCACAACACATCCGGGTCGATCCCCCGCGCGGCCAGCCAGATGAGCACGCCGCTGAGTGGGATGCCGACAACGGCCCCCAGCCGTAGGTGGCTGCGCCGGATGCCGCGATCCGGGTTTGCTTCTGCTCGTACCTCGTCAGACGCCACACCGATGTCCAAACGTTGTGCCCAGTTCCGCCGCGACTCTACCCCATGTTGCCAATTGAGCTCTTCCGTCCGAAACAGGATGGACATCCTCGCAGAGCCGGTGGATGCCTGCGCCGTCAGAGCCGCACGGGGCATCCCGGCTCGACCGGCGGACTTCCCGCCCCCAGGCGCTTCGCCGTTATCCGAAGAAATCAGGCGTCGTCGGACACGTCGAGCGCGATCAGGTAGGCGCGCTTCTCCCAGGCCGCCCGGTCGCGTCCGTACTTGTCCGCCAACACCGCTGCGGCGACGTCCCGCTCGGCGGGGTCGAGCAGCGGCAGCCGGGCCGTCACCTCAACCGAGTCTTCGGTGAACCGCAGTGTCGCGCGCGGCTGGGCGAGCAGGTTCCGCACCCAATGTGACCGATCTCCGCCTCCCGAGATCAGGTAGACCGTGGTTCCGTCGGTCGACCACCACAACTCCACCTCGCGGTCGCGCCCCGTCGTACGTCCGCGGGTCGTCAGCCAGGCAAAAGGCTTGGTGTTCGCGGCGAGCAGGTCCACGGAATCAGGAGATTCAGCCCACCGCGACGGTGGTGTACGGGTGCTCGCAGGGACGGCCCGCACAGACCTGCATGCGCCGCTCCTCGAGCTCCCAGATCATGCTTGCCGTGGTCGGCCCGTGGCTTGCGTCGCCGGGGACCGGGTGCGAGCAGACGGACCGCGGGACACCGTCATGGTCGCGAAGCACCGTGCGGGCGATCGTGGCGGGGTCGTCGCCGCGGTCGCGGCCCTCGTCGATCACCGCTCGAGCGCGCGTCAGCCGGTGCCGCGATCCTGCTGATGTCGACCCCTCAACGTCGGCGAGGTCCTTGGACAGGTAGTGGTTGGTGTGCGCGAGCCACGATGCGCCGTCGTCAACCGCGATTCGCTCCGCCGACGTCTCGATGTTCCACAGCCGCCCTCCGGACTGCCCGCACAGGCGGTTTGCGCCTCGCCCGCGGCCGAGCAGCGCTGCCCGCCGCACGGTCTCCTCGGGCGATGACGACTCGAGCAGGCGGCGGCTGATGAACGAGTTCGGGATGCCCGCCCGCTCGTCGGTGCCGTATACCGTGTCGGCGGCGACGGCAATCCCGTGCGAGTTCACCCCGGTTACAGGCAGATAGCCCGCCGCGACGACCGAGACGACGCGGGTGCCATCAGGCAGCGTCATCCGCACCACGACGACGTTCTCGACATCGCTCTCCGACCAGTCCTCGTTGTGGGCGACCACGGTACGTCCGGGCGCTGACAGGGCGATCGAGGTACACCGGCCGGCCGGCGCTGCGACCGAGCACGTGAGTTCCTCACCACAGTTCAGGACCAGCAGGTCGGCGAACGCGACACCAGCGCCCTCCGCCATGCCTTCGATCTCGTAGATCTGCGGCCCAAACCGCGGTTCCGCATGCGGGAGAAGGCTCAGCGCCCGCTCCCGCGCACGCTCGATCGGCACGCCCGCCCACCATTTGGAGTGCTCGATCATGAACCCGACCGCGCGCTGCACCCGGTCCCGGGTGGACTCGCCGATGGCACGGCCGATCTCGCGGTTGGTTCCCGACGCGTCGATCACCGGCAGCGCTGCGCTCATTGCGTCAGCATCTCACGCGTCGTGGGCCGCGGTGCGCGTGCCACCGCGACAGCGGCCAGTGTGCCGCCAATCCCGAGGAGGAAGGACGCATCGACGCTGACGTGCGTGATCAGGTAGCCGCCGGCGGCCGCGCCGGCAGCGACACCCACCACCGTTGACGTGGTCAACCACCCGAACACCTCCGCCTGCGTTCCGCGCAGCGCCGCGTCTCCCACCATGCTGTACGTGATCGCGAAGCTGGGGGCGATGGGGATCCCGACCACGAACATCACCGCCATCATCAGGGGCATCGACTCGGCGAAGAGCGGCAGTACCAGCGCGGCAAGGAACACCGTGCTCGCCAGTTGCAGCCTGCGGTGCGGATCGCCCGGCGGCAGCATCCCGGCGATGAAACCGCCGACCAGGCTGCCGCTCGACCACGCGGCCAGTGCGAGGCCCCCCAGCTCGCGGCCGCCATGACCTTCAGCGAAGGCCGGCAGCGCGACCTCAACGGCGCCGAAGGTCAGCCCGTATCCGAGGCTGAAGATGACGATTCGCCGTATCGTCGGCGGCCGCAGAGCCCGCAGCAGATGCGAGTCCTCGTGGTGGTGCTCGCCGTATGGCAGCGAACGGATGACTCCCAGCGCGGCGAATCCGAGCACACCGACCAGCGAGATCACCGCTGTGCCGATGATCCCCGAGGTCGACGTGAGCAGCGCCGTCAGCACACCGACGACCAGGGGCCCGGCGACGAACACGAGCTCCTGGAGCGTCGCCTCCAGTGCGAATGCCTTCGTTCGCAGGGGCTCGCGGGGAGCCAGCACCGGCCACAGCACACGAACTGCCGACCCGATCGGCGGGAAGACGAACCCGGCGATGGTCGCCGCGATGGCGAGCGCCCAGATCGACATGTCGGCCCAGACGATCACGACCATCGCCATCAGCGCAACCGGATGGAGCACTCCATACACCGCGAGCACCCGCGAGGGCCCGTAGCGGTCGAGCAGGCGGCCACCGATAGGTGCGCCGAGGGCCGACGTGAGCGCGTTCGCGGCGGAGATCGCACCCGCGGCTGCGTACGAGCCGCCCGCGCCTCGGACGAGGAACACCAGGCCGAGCGCAAGCATGCCCATCGGCAGCCTGGCGAACAATCCCCACGCCATCACGCGACGCGTCTCGCTGGCTGACAACAGCTCGCGATACCCCTGGACGCTCCGTGCCATCAGCCCTCCCGCCATGGCGTGCATCATCGACGAGGGTCGGCGCGCCGTGCGGCAGAACCAGCGCCCCTGCTAGCGGACGTGCAGCGGCCAGACGCTGCGGGCGGGCGCATGGGCGCCGATGCGGCGGAGCTGCGCAACCGCAAGCGCCGTCATGGCGAGGCTCGATACGCCCCCCACCGCGAAGGCAGCCTCCGTACCGCCGCTCGCGGCAAGCCAGCCGGTAAGGAGGCCGCCGACCGGGGCGGCGCCGTTGAAGGCGAAGAAGTAGAGGCCGATCACGCGGCCGCGCAGGTGATCGGGAGCATTCAGCTGCAGCAGCGAGTTCACATTCGACGTCCATAGCGTGAACGAGACGCCGGCAAAGTACAGCAGCAGCGATGCCCCTGCCAGGGAGTCGAGCGGCGCGAGGATCAGCTGTGACAGCCCGAAGCCGCCGGTACCGATCAGCAGCACCTTCCAGCTCGCGCGCCCCAGCGAGGCCGACGCCAGGGCGCCGGTCAGCGCCCCGAGGCCGAAGAGCGCCGAGACGGTGCCGAACACCTCAGGCCCTCCACCGAGCGTGGTCGAGGCCAGCACCGGCAGCAGCACGTTGAAGTTGAAGGCCAGCGTGCTGACCACAGCGACGATCAGCAACCCGAGCAGCACCTCGGGGGTCTGCGCGACGTAGCGGAACGCCTCGCCGGTGCCCCGCAGCAGCCGAGGCCGCTCCGCATTGGCCTCCCGCGGGATCAGCTCGTCGACCCGCATCAGCAGGAGGCCGGCCAGCACGGCGGCGAAACTGACCGCGTTCAGCGCGAAGCACCAGCTGACCCCGGCCACGGCCACGAGAAGGCCGCCGGATGCCGGGCCGATCACTCGGGCGGCGTTGAACAGGCTCGAGTTGAGCGCCACGGCGTTCGGGAGCTCCTCGCGGCCGACCATCTCGAATGTCAGGGCCTGCCGTGCCGGGGCGTCGAGTACCAGGACGGTGCCCCGCATCGCCGCGAGCAGCAGAACTTCCCACGCAGTGACCCAGCCTCCGAGCGTGAGCACGGCGAGCGCCACAGCGATCGCCATCGAGACGATCTGTGTGCCGATCACCGCGCGACGCGCATCGAGGCGGTCGACGATGACGCCGGCGAACAGGCCGAAGACTGTGAACGGCAGGAACTGGCACAGCGCCAGCACCCCCACCATGACCGGTGAGTGGGTCAGCTCCAGGATCAGCCAGGCGGCTGCGATGTTCTGCATCCAGGTGCCGGTCACCGACACCACCTGCCCGCCGAAGAAGAGCCGGTAGTTGCGGTGGCGCTTCAGGCTGGCAAACGTGCGCGCGTTGGCACGAGCAATCGCAGCCGTCACCCGGCGTCGTCCAGCAGCCGCATCAGCGGATCGATCACGTCGTCGATGGCGGCGCGCTCCTCGGCTGACAGGCGACCCAGCCGCTTGGCGAGCCATGCCGTGCGCCGCGAGCGCGCGGACTTCAGGATCCGCAGGCCTTCGTCTGTCAGCTCCAGGCCAACGCGGCGACGGTCGGTCTCGGTGCGCGTCCGGCGGATCAGGCCCGCCGACTCGAGCCGCGTCAGCGCCGTCGAGATCGCGGCGGTGGATACGCCCTCGCGGCGGGAAAGCTCGCGAACCCCGATGCCGGGATTCGTGCGGATTACGTGGAGGAGCGCGGCCTGCCCACCGGTGATGCCGAGCGGCGCGAGCTCGCGCCTCAGCTGGCGGCTGAGCTGGAGGAGCACGGGCCGCAGCCGATTCGCAACAGCGACCGGATCAGCGATAGTTAACATAACTAACAGTTTAGCAGGTTACCGTTTTGTCGGCATCCCCCCAACGCGGTAGGGGCCGCTCACGTGCCAGGCACACGTGCCTGGCACCGGTGCCTGGCACCATGGTGCACACCGTGGTCACAGGAGCGTTACGGGGTGTGGCGGGCGGCTGACGGAAGCGTCACGCGGGCGGGATGTTCGCCTGGGCCTCGTTCTCGGCCTCGGCGACCATGCGCTCCAGCTCGTCGAACGCCCGGTCCCACGTAGCCGGATCGCGCACGTCGACGCCGAGCGCTCCGAGCAGATCCGCAGGCGCGGCCGATCCACCCGCTGCGAGGAACTCGAGGTACGCCGGGACGAAGTCCTCGCCCTCGTCGCGCCAGCGCGCGTACAGGGCGAGTGCGACCAGCTTGGCGAACACGTATGCGTACGTGTAGAAGCGGGTGGAGATGAAGTGGGGGATGTACGACCAGCCCAGGCGGTACCCCTCCGGAAGCGAGATGCTGTCGCCGTAGTACTTGACGTTCTCCTCCAGCCAGGCGTCGCCGAGCCGATCCGGCGTGAGCGCTGTTGCGCCGGCGCGCATCCCGTAGGCGCGCTGCTCGTAGCGGGCGAGCACCGTCTGGCGGAACACCGTGGCGAAGGCGCCCTCGGCGCGGCCGGCGCTCAACACGCGGCGCGTCTCCGGGTCGGACTCGTTTGCCAGCAGGTGGTCGTACGCGACGAACTCGGCGAACGTCGACGGAACCTCGGCGAGTGCGAGCCCGGTGTGCGCCGAGTGCGGGGTCTGCTTCTCGTGCGAAAGCTGGAAGTGCATGCCGTGGCCAAGCTCGTGGGCCATCGTCAGCACGTCGTTCATGCGGTCGGTGTAGTTCAGCATCACGTACGGACGGGCGTCCTGCGCGACGGGCGAGCAGAACGCACCGCCGCGCTTTCCGACGCGGGGTTCCGCATCGACGCGATGCTCGGTGAAGAACTCGTCCGACACCTGCCGGATCCGCTCCGAGAAGCCGGCGAACGCCGAGTCGACGAGTGCGCGGCCCTCGTCGTACTCGACTCCGCGCGCCTCGCCGATCGGCGCGTACTGATCGCCAAGCTCGAGTACGTCGAGGCCGAGCAGACCCGCCTTGGCCGCGAACCATCTCTGCGCCAGGTCGTAGCGCCGCTCGACCGCCTGCATCATCGTCTCGACGATCTCGGCGTCGAGCTCGTTGCGCAGGTGAGTCTGCGACATCGGGTCGTCGCCGTAGTTGCGGACGCGGTCGATCACGAGGCGGTCGGCGACGAGTGAGTCGTAGCAGTGGGCAAGCACCGGTGCCAGGGGCTCGAGCGCCTCGTACAGCGTCTCCAGCGCCCGCAGCCGCACGTCGCGGCGCGGGTCGTGCACGTAGGCGAGCAGCCGGTCGATCGTGTGCTGCTCCTCGCCATCTCCGGCGTCGAAGGGCACTTCGATCGTCGACGTCGTCTGGGCGTACAGCGACTGCCACGCGCTCACCGCGGCCGGGTTGCGCTCGCCGAGCGCGCGCTCCTCGGCCTCCGACAGGACGTGTTCGCGGTAGCGGCGCTGGGACAGCAGATGATGGCGGTCGCGCTCAAGCTCCGGAGCGTCTGCAAGCAGGCCGGCCTGCTCGTCATCGAGCGCCAGCCATTCGAGCTCGAAGAACCGCAACAAGTTCTGCGCCTGGACGAGCGCCTGGTCGACCGCGGCGGCCAGATCGCGGTTCTCGTCACTCGTGACGTCGACGGACCTGCGGAGCGATGCGTACGACGCGATCCGCGAGAGCCGGTTGTCGAGCTCGCCAAGCTCCTCCAGCGCCTCGGCCAGCTCAGGGGGCTCGATGTCGGCCATCCGGCCACGCCACGTCTGCTCGAACGTGGCTGCGTCGTCGAGCAGCTCGGCGACTGCGCCGCGCCCTTCGTCGGCCGACCCGAACAGCGGCGAGAGGTCCCACCGCACTCCCGAAGCCTGCACGACCGACATGGGCCGCAGCCTAGCGCGCAGCTTTGCGGCATGGCCTGATTCCGGCCAGGGCAACGCCGAAACGGTTGCTACGCTCCGGATATGGAAGAGCAGACCTTGATCGCAACCTCAGGCCCGCTGACCGACGGCGAGTTCGATGCCTGGGGTGGGTTCCTGCGCACACATGCGGCCCTCGTCCGCGAACTCGACGCCGAGCTGACCCACGCACACGGCTTGCCGTTGTCGTCCTACGAGGTGCTGCTGAAGCTGATCGGCGCCGACCAGGGGCGCATGCGCATGTCCGACCTCGCCGATGCGGTGTGGCTCAGCCGAAGCGGCGTGACCCGGCTGGTCGACCGGCTGGAGCGCGACAGCCTCGTCGAGCGGCGCGCTTGCCCGTCGGACGCGCGCGGCGCATACGCGGTCATCACCGAGCAGGGCCGTGCGCGGTTCGTCGAGGCCCAGAAAACGCATCTGACCGGCGTCCGGGCCCGGTTCTTGAACCACTTCGACGATACCGATCAACGCGCTCTGAGCGAGTTTTGGGCTCGCCTCGGTACTTCCGAGGCGTAGGGCCGATACCGCAGATCGGGGAGTCGGATCGACCGGGCGTTTTGCGATAGTCGTCTGCGTGTACAAAGAGGACGACATCGCGCCTGCCGATGTGCTGTTGGAGCGGCAGGTGCAGATCCTGGTTGCCTTGGCGGACGGTGGACGGCCGCTGCACGAAACGCTCGAGGACATTGCGTGCCTGGTCGAAGAGCAGGAGCCCGACGCCCTCTGTTCGGTGCTCCTCATCGAGGGCAATCCACCCCAGATCGTCGACGCAGCGGGGTTGGAGCAGTCGGCTGCCCTCGATCCCAGCCTCCACTGGCGCTCGTCCGTGCCGGTCACGGCCGACGGCCAGGTGGTCGCGACGCTCGAGATCACCAGCCGCGCCGCCGGGAAGACGGTCGCCGTATCGCCGACGGTGGTCCACATCGCCACCGGCCTCGCCGCGATCGCGATCAGCCGCCACCACGACATGCGAGACAGGCGCGACGCTGAGGTGCGCTTCCGCGGGCTGGTGGAACGCATGCCCTTCGTCACGTATGTCGGCAGCGCCGACGGTAGCCGCGTGCTCTATCTCAGCCCGCAGGTTGAGGCAATGTTCGGCTTTTCGGCAGACGGAGTGATCGGCAGCAACACCGCCGAGGCGTGGTTCACCCGCGTGCACCCCGACGATCAAGAGCGGACATACACGGAGTGGCGTCGCGCCGTGGCGGAGCAGCGCGGACGCACGGCCGAGTACCGTCTGCAGCGGGGCGATGGAACATGGGCGTGGGTACGGTCGGTCGACAGCGTCATTCGCGACGAAGCTGGGTTCCCAACCGCACGCCAGGGAGCGGTCTTCGACATCACGGCCGAGGTGGAATCGGCGCAAGCCCTGCGTGAGGCTGAGAATCTCTACCGCTCTCTGGTCGAACAGTTGCCGGCGATCATCTATCTCGACACCGGTGACGAGACCGTCAGCTACACGAGCCCGCAGATCGAGGCCCTGGTCGGGATGACCGCCGAGGAATGGGCGATTCGATGGCAGGAGACGATCCACCCCGACGACCGGGACTGGGTAACGGAGCTCTATCTGTTCCACCGCGCACAGCGCACCGGCTATCAGGCCGACTACAGGATGCTGGGGGCCGACGGTCGCACGATCTGGATCAGTGAGCATTCGGTCCCGGTGCTCGACGAGCAGGGTGTGCCGAAGGCCATCCAGGGCGTGATACTCGATGTCACCGAGCGCACGTTGGCGCAGGAGTCGCTTCGAGAGTCCGAGCGCCGCTTCCGGGAGCTGCTCGAAACCGTGCACCTCGCGGCGGTGATCACCGATGTCGACGGCACCGTCACGTTCTGCAATGAATACTTCTGCCACCTGAGCGGCTACTCGATGGACGAGATCATCGGCCGCAACTGGATCGAGCTGTTCGTGCCGGCCGACGCTGAGGCGCCGGAAGCCGAGTTCTACGCCAACCTCGAACGGGGCGACGTCACGTCGTTCATGACGGGGACTGTGCGCACCCGAGACGGTGACCGCCGAGCGTTCACATGGAGCAACACCGCGCTCCGCGGGCCCGACGGGACGGTGGTTGCCGCGGCCAGCCTCGGCGAGGACGTGACCGACCGGTTGAGGGCCGAGAGCTCGCTGCGTGTGAGCGAGGAGCGGCGCCGGACCGTGCTGGCGGAGATGGTGCTGACTGCCGAGGAGGAGCGCACTCGCATCGCGACCGAGCTGCACGACGACACCGTGCAGGTGATGACGGCGGCGCTGCTCTCACTCGACCGGCTTTCGTCGGCGATCAGCGACGGAGACCGGGAGCGGATGGCGTCGACCGTGGCGCTTTCGCGCGAGACGCTCGGGAAGGCAGTCGACCGCACCCGGCGGCTGATGTTCGAGCTTCGCCCGCCGGTGCTCGAGGCACAGGGACTGGAGCCCGCGCTGGTCGACCTGGCAGAGACGGCCGGCGCGGAGGCGGGCTTCGAGGTCGACACAGCGATCCACGTCGGCCGCTATCCCGAGGCGGTGGAGGCACTGGCCTATCGCGTCGCTCTGGAGGCGATCGTCAACGCGCGGAAGCACTCCCGGGCGAGCATGCTGAGCCTGCGGCTTGCGGAGCGGGACGGCATGCTGGTGGGGGAGGTGCATGACGACGGCGCCGGGTTCGATGTGCAGCCCGCGCTCGACCGCCGTGGGATGCGCTTCCACATGGGTCTCGACACGATGATCGAGCGGGTGCGTCTGGCGGGTGGCGACGTCACGGTCGAATCGGCACTTGGCCGTGGCACCACGGTGAGCTTCCGCATCCCCGCGGCTTGACGAATCCATCATCGGACCTGTAGAACCCGTCGCCGGATGACGGACATCACCGCCTACGAGTTCTATCTGACGGTCCACATCTTGGCCGCCATCGTCTGGGTCGGAGGCGCGATGGTGGTCCAAGTGTTCGCGGCCCGCGCATTGGCGGACCCTCGCCCGGAGCGCCTTGTTGCCGTAGCGCGCGACGCGGAGTTCGTGAGCAAGACGATGTTCACGCCGGCATCGGCGCTGGTGGTGATCTTCGGGCTCCTGCTCGTGCATGAGAGCGAGGTGTGGAGCTTCGGCGACGGCTGGATCGTGTTCGCGCTCGTCGTGGCGGCGGCGTCGTTCGCGGTGGGAGTCGGGTTCCTGGCGCCGGAGAGCGGCAGGATTGCGGCCGCGATCGAGCGCCACGGCACCGACTCCAAAGCCGTGCGCGACCGCATCAAGCGCATCCTGCTCGTCAGCCGTATAGAGCTGCTCTTCCTGCTGCTCGTCGTGGTCGACATGGTCACCAAGCCCGGCTTCTGAGCGGTGGGACGCCGCGTCACGCGGCAGGTTCGCAGTGACGGCTCGTAGAATGCCTGTTCCCATGGAACGGTATGACGCACACGCAATCGAAGCGAAATGGCAGAAGGTCTGGGCGGACGAGCGCATCCACGAGGTGCCGAATCCCGCGCCGGGCGATGACACCTCACGGCTGATGTACGTGCTGGAGATGCTGCCGTACCCGTCGGGTGAGCTGCACGTGGGGCACGTCAAGAACTACACGATGGGCGACGTTGTCACGCTGTACCGCCGGCGCAACGGTTGGCGTGTGATGCACCCGATGGGCTACGACGCGTTCGGGTTGCCGGCGGAGAACGCGGCGATCAAGAGCGGCAAGCATCCGGCCATCGCCACGCGGGAGAACATCGAGGCGATCCGCCGCCAGATGAATCGCATGGGCTGGTCGATCGACTGGACGCGCGAGCTGTCGACGTCCGACCCGGCCTACTACCGCTGGACGCAGTGGATCTTCCTGCGCCTGCTGGAGGCCGGTCTGGCGTACCGCCGGGAGTCTCCCGTCAAGTGGTGCCCGGTCGACCAGACCGTGCTGGCGAACGAGCAGGTGATCGACGGCCGCTGCGAGCGCTGCGGCTCCGAGGTCGAGGCCAAGAGCCTGGAGCAGTGGTTCTTCAAGATCACCGACTACGCACAGCGCCTGCTGGACGACCTGGAGCAGGTGCACTGGCCCGAGCGTGTGGTCACGATGCAGCGCAACTGGATCGGGCGCAGCGAGGGCGCCGAGGTGGTGTTCCGCGCCGCTCACGATCCGTCGATCGAGCTGCCGGTGTTCACCACCCGCCCGGACACGCTGTTCGGCGCGACGTTCTTCGTGCTGGCGCCGGAGCATCCGAGGGCGCTGGAACTGGCGCGCGGGACCGAGCACGAGGCTGCGGTCGCCGACTACGTGCGGCGAACGGGGGCGCTTTCGGCGGTGGAACGGCTGGCCGAGAAGAAGAAGACAGGCGCCTTCACCGGTCGCCACGTCGTCAATCCGGTGAACGGTGAGGAGATTCCGGTCTGGGTGGCCGACTACGTGCTGATGGACTACGGCACCGGCGCGATCATGGCCGTGCCTGCACACGACGAGCGGGACTTCGAGTTTGCGCGCGAGTATGACCTGCCGGTCCGCCCGGTGGTCGCCCCCAGTGACGGCGAGCTCGGGGAGGAGTCGGCCTACATCGCTTACTCCGACGACGAGGTGCTGATCAACTCCGGTCAGTTCACCGGCATGAGCGCGACCGAAGGCAAGCGCGCGATCACCGAGTGGCTGGAGCGCGAGGGCAAGGGCCGAAGCAGGGTCGCGTTCAGGCTGCGGGACTGGCTGTTGTCGCGCCAGCGGTACTGGGGCTGCCCGATCCCGGTGGTTCACTGCCCGACCGACGGCATCGTGCCGGTGCCCGACGACCAGCTGCCGGTCGAGCTGCCGGATATCGAGGACTACGCGCCGAAGGGCCGCTCGCCCCTGGCTGCGGCTGAGGACTGGGTGCAGACGACGTGCCCGCGCTGCGGCGGGCCGGCGCGCCGGGAGACCGACACGATGGACACGTTCGTGGACTCGTCGTGGTACTTCATGCGCTACGCCGATCCCGACAACGACCGGGCGCCGTTCGACCGCGAGGTCGTCGACGCGTGGCTGCCGGTCGACCAGTACATCGGCGGGGTCGAGCATGCGATCCTGCACCTGATGTACGCGCGCTTCTTCACGAAAGCGCTGTACGACCTGGGCTACGTCGGCTTCGTGGAGCCCTTCGAGAACCTGTTCACCCAGGGGATGATCTATTACCTGGGTGCCAAGATGAGCAAGTCGAAGGGCAACGTCGTCGTGCCCGACGAGATGGTCGCCCGCTACGGCGCCGACACGACGCGGCTGTACTCACTATTCCTGGGGCCGCCCGACCAGGACGCAGAATGGCAGGACGGCGGCGTTGCCGGCCAGCACCGGTTCCTGGCGCGGCTGTGGCGATTGGTGAACGACACCGTGGAACGGCACGGCCCAGGCATTCCCGAGTCCGTCGCCGCGGATGGCGCGGGCGCCGAGCTGGTGCGAAAGACGCACTGGGCGATCGACAAGGCGACGAAGGATATCGGCGAGCGGTTCGCCTTCAATACCGCGCAATCCGCGGTGCACGAGCTGGTGGCCGGGATTCAGGACGCCCGGGACGCCGACCCGGAGCAGGTGCGTTTCGCATGCGCAACGGCCGTCAGCCTGATCCACCCATACGCCCCGCACATCGCGTGCGAGCTGTGGGAGCGGCTGGGCGGCGAGCGGCTGTGGGACGTGCCGTGGCCGGCGGCCGATCCCGCCATGCTCGCGGTCGACACGGTCACCTATGCGGTGCAGGTCAACGGACGCCTGCGCGGCCAGATCGACATGCCCGCCGAAGCCGAGCAGGCGGCGGTGCTGGCAGCCGCCCGCGACGTGCCCAACGTGCAGAACCACCTGGACGGCCGCACGGTGGTCAAGGAGATCGTCGTGCCGGGGCGCCTGGTG
Source organism: Gaiellales bacterium (assembly GCA_033856675.1). GTDB lineage: Bacteria > Actinomycetota > Thermoleophilia > Gaiellales > JAICJC01 > JAICYJ01. The sequence continues at coordinate 28,753 of JAWVEN010000060.1, forward strand.
AACCTGGTGGCGAAGTGAACGATCGGGGCGTGATCTCCCCGTTCGTTCTCGTGCATCTCAGACGAAGAAGAAGACAATCGCCATGACGACGTAGACCTGCAGCAGCTGCAGGCCTTCGAACCAGTTCGACTCGCCGTCGGAGGCGACGTGGATCGCGATCATGACGGCCAGCAGGACCGCTGCGAGCTCGAAGCCGTTGAAGACGAGCGCCATCGGGAAGTCGCCAAAGGCGAACGACAACAGGACGAGCACCGGCGCGACGAACAGCGCGATCTGTGCGCTCGAACCGATCGAGATGTTGACCGCGAGGTTCATGTTGTTGCGAGCGGCAAAGAGGATCGCGACCCAGTGCTCGGCCGCGTTGCCGACGATCGCGACGACGATCAACCCGACGAAGAACGGCGACAGGCCGATGTCTTTGGACGCCGCCGAGATCGAGCCGACGAGAATCTCGGACATCAGGCCGACCGCGATGCCGGCGATCGCGAGCATGATGACCGCGCGGCGCACCGTCCAGGGCTCCAGGTCGTTCTCGTCATGCCCGTCGTGATGTGGGTTGAAGAGGTCCGCGTGGGTGCGCATCGAGAACAGTAGGCCGACCAGGTACGTGACGAGGAGCACCACGGCGACTGCGATGGACATGGTTTCGAGGTCGCCCGAGAACTGCTTGGACTCTTCCGCCGGCCCGGGCAGGCCACCGCCCTGGACGAGTTGGAACACGGCCGGCAGCAGGAGCGCGACCACTGCCAGCAACAGCATGCCGGCCTGGGCGCTGGCCGCGGTGCGGTCGAAGAACTGCGTCTTATGCTTGAGCCCGCCGATCAACATCGCGGCGCCCATGACGAGCAGGATGTTGCCAAGGATCGAGCCGATCAGTGATGCCTTGACGACCTCCTGCAGCCCTGCATTCAGCGCGAAGAAGGCGATGATCAGCTCTGGTGCGTTGCCGAACGTGACGTTGAGGAAGCCTCCGATGCCTGGGCCTGACCGAGCCGCGAGCTGCTCGGTTGCCATGCCCATGAGCGCCGCGGTCGGGATGACGCCGAGCGCTGAGGCCGCGAAGATGATCGTGGCGGACACATGCGTCAGCTCCAACACGACGGCGATCGGGATGAAGGGGACGAGCAGGTACGGCCAGCCCTCGCCGCTCAGAAGGAATCGCCGCACGCCGTTCAGGGGTTGCATCGCGGCAACGCTAGCCGGTCCTGCCGTGTTGACGATCCGGCACACCCTCGGAACACGGCCGGTGATGAAGCGTGACACGCGCCGCGTCAGAGTGGCGGGATGCTTCCCATCTCGCCTCAGCGCCTTGCCCTGTATGTCGTAACCGCCCTTGCCGTCGTTCTGATCGGCTGGAAGATGCAGGGCGGCGGTTCGTCGCCGTCGTCCTCGCTGCCGCCGCCTGCCGCGATGGGTGCGGAGCCGGTGGGTGCGGAGGAGTCGCCGGTCGTTGTGGTCGACGTGGTCGGTGCGGTGCGCCGCCCGGGCGTCTACCGCCTGCCAAACGGTTCGCGGGTCATGGACGCCATCAAGCGCGCGCGACCCGTACGCGGTGCGCAGCTCGCGGCCCTCAACATGGCGGCGCGGCTGGCGGATGGTGAGCAGATCGTCGTGCCCAAGGCTGGGCAGGCCGGTGTGGCGCCGACCGCGGGCGTCATGCCCGGGGGCGGCTCTGAGATCGTCCACCTGAACTCGGCGACGATCGAGCAGCTGGACACGCTTGACGGCATCGGCCCCTCCCTGGCGCAGGCGATCATCGACTACCGCACCGAGCACGGCGGCTTTCGCTCGCTCGAGGAGCTCGACCAGGTGAGCGGCATCGGCCCCGCGCGACTGGCCGCGTTGCGCGACCATGTGGCGCTGTGACCCACCGACCCGCGTGGTGCTCGCGGCGCTGGCGGGACTCGTCGCCTCCGCCTTCGGGATGCCGATGGCGGCGCTCGCGGTGGCCGTCCCGATGGGGCCGCGGGTGCCGCTCGCTCTGACTGCCGCGCTCGCTGGCTGGTGGGGCAGCGAGCGGGTGGAGGAGCTCCGCCACCGTGCGCTCACGGCCGGACCGATCGAGACCGTGCTCGTCGTGACGGAGCCACCCTCGGGCGACCGGGCCATCGCTCGTGTGCTGACCGCGAAAGAGGACGTGCTGCTGGTCTCGCGCGCCGTCCGTCCGGAGCTGGGAGGCGTGTACACGGTCACCGGGCACCTGACAGCACCGTCGGCACAGGTGCGGGACTACTACGCGACCCAGGGCGTGCACCTCGAACTGCAGGCGGAAGAGCTGAGGCTGATCGGTCGTCGGGGTGGTGCATGGGGCGTCGTCGACCGCCTCCACGCCGCTGCGCTTGATCGGCTCGGCGCAGATCGGGATCCCACCGCGGCCCGAGCGCTGGTCGCGGGCGTCACCTTGGGCGAGGTGGGCGCGATGCCGGCTGACGTCAAACAGCAGTTCCGCGACTCGGGTCTCTACCACATCGTCGCCGTGTCGGGTCAGAACGTCGCACTCGTGGTGCTGTTCACACTGGTCTGTCTGGCGGTGATGGGAGTGATCGGCCCGCCGGCGCGAGTGGCCGCGATCTGCCTGACTCTGACCTACGTCCTGGTCACGGGCGCCGGCCCCTCGATCGTCCGGGCCGGGGTCGCAGGCGTGCTCACATGCGTGGCCTGGCTGGCGTCGAGGCCGGTCGCTCGCTGGCACCTGCTCGCATGCGGCGCGGTGCTGGTGCTGGCCTTGAACCCCCTCGACCTGTTCGCGCCGGGGTTCCAGCTGAGTTTCGCCGCGGTCGCGGCGATCTTCCTGGTCGCCCCGCGGCTGCGAGGGTGGGTTGGACAGGCGACGGCCATCTCGATCGCCTGCTCGCTTGCGACCGCTCCGATCTCCTGGTGGCATTTCGAGCAGATCGCGCCACTGTCGGTGCCTGCCAACCTGCTCGCCCTTCCGGCGATCGCGCCGCTGCTTATCAGCGGCCTTGTATCGATCCTGCTCGGCACGGTATGGGAGCCGCTTGCAGCGCCTCCGCTGGCGCTCGCCGACTTGCTCGCGGGTTACCTGCTGTGGGTCGCCGAGCTGTGCTCGTAGCCTGTTCACCGAGGTGCCAGGCACCGGTGAACACGGGAATACCAGGGCCCCTCGCACGTTTTAACCCATTGAACAGAGCACGCGCGGCCGAAGACCGCCGCGCCAATGGGCTCTGATTGTGCATTGTTCGTTCTTCGGAGGGTGATACATGGACCGCGTTCAGGTCTACGGCACCGACTGGTGCCCATATTGCGTTGCTGCGACCCGCCTGCTCGACAAGCGTGGGATCGCGTACACCGACGTGAAGCTTGACCCTGCCGGCATGCGGGAGAAGGTCTGGGAGCTCGGTCAGCAGCGGACGATTCCCCTGATCGTGATCGACGGCAAGCCGATCGGCGGATTCCAGGAGCTGGCCGTGCTCGACCGCGCTGGCGGCCTGAGCGAACTGGCCGGGGAGAAGGCGGCCTAGAGGACCGGGCGTCACCTCGGCCTGGGAACCTAGAATCCCGGCCGACGTGACCCGCCCTTCCGCCATCCCCGCGAGCGTCACCGCCCGCGATGTCGAGGAGGCCGCTGCGCGTCTGCGCGGCGTGGTCGAGCGGACGCCCTGCCTCCACAGCGTCACGCTGTCCGACATCACGGGCGCCGACGTGGTGGTGAAGTTCGAAAACCTGCAGTTCACCGCGTCCTTCAAGGAGCGCGGCGCCCGCAACCGTCTCGAGCAGCTGTCTGACGACGAGCGCCGAAGCGGCGTGGTGGCGATGTCGGCCGGCAACCACGCGCAGGGGCTTGCCCACCATGCCGCACTGCTCGGGATCGCCGCGACGGTCGTCATGCCCGCGGCGACGCCCTTCACGAAGGTTCGCCGCACCGAGCGGCTTGGCGCGCGCGTGATTCTGGCCGGGGAGTCGCTCGCCGAGGCGCGCGCGATTGCCGACAAGCTGGCGGCCGAAGAGGGCCTGATCATGATCAGGCCGTTCGACGACGCAGCCGTCATCGCCGGGCAGGGCACCGTCGCGCTCGAGATGCTCGAGGCCCATCCTGGACTCGACGTGCTCGTGGTGCCGACCGGCGGCGGCGGCCTGCTGGCGGGGATGGCCATCGCAGCAAAGGCCGTTCGCCCGCAGATCGACGTGATCGGCGTCCAGTCCGAACGCTACGCGGCCATGGTGGCCACCCTGGAGGGTGGCCCTCAGCCGCCCGGCGGAACGACGCTCGCCGAGGGGATCGCCGTGATGGAGCAGGGGAACATCACGCTACCGCTCGTACGCGAGTATGCGGATGGCGTGATAGCCGTGCCGGAGCGTCGGATCGAGGAGGCGATCGGCCTGCTGCTCGACATCGAAAAGACGGTTGCCGAAGGCGCCGGCGCCGCGCCACTCGCCGCGCTGCTCGACCAGCCGCAGCGGTTTCGTGGTCGGCGCGTCGGTATCGTGCTCTCCGGCGGCAACATCGATCTGCGCCTCCTGTCGCGGGTCGTCATCAGGGCGCTGGCGCGAAGCGGTGAGCTGACGCACATGACCGTCGTACTCGATGACCGCCCCGGCGCGCTCGGGCGGATGGCCGACGTGGTCGGCGATGAGCGAGGCAACATCGTCGAGGTCTCACACCGGCGCGACCGGCCGGGACTGGAGGCGACCAGCGCCGAAGTGGGGTTAGTGCTCGAGACCCGCGACCGGGCGCACGCCGAGGCGATCCGCGACGCGCTCGAGCGAGACGGCCACAGGGCGATCATCGAAGACGCGTGAACCTGCGGGGTCCGGGCCCCGTCCTGCTCAGACCGGCGTCGGCAGCGGGCGCTGCTCGGGCCCGACATAGCGCGAGTCGGGCCGGATCAACCGCCCGTTCTCACGCTGCTCGAGCGCATGGGCCGACCATCCGGCGGTGCGGGCCACGGCGAACGAGGGGGTGTAGAGGTCGGTCATCAGCCCAACGCCGTCCAGCACGATCGATGCGTAGTACTCGACGTTCGTCTTGAGCGGCCGGTCGGGCTTGTGCTCCGCGAGCAGGCGCAGGGCGACGTCCTCGACGTCGATCGCGAGCTGAAGCCAGTCGGCATCGGCGGCAAGCCGCTCCGCAACGGTGCGAAGCGCGCTCGCCCGCGGATCCATGGTCTTGTAGACGCGATGCCCAAAGCCCATCAGACGCTCGCCGCGCGCAAGCGCGTCGCGGATCCAGCGCTCGGCGTGGTCGACATCGCCGATTCGCGTCAGCTGGTCCCGAACCTCGGACGGCGCGCCGCCGTGCAGTCGGCCCTTGAGGGCGCCGACGGCGCCGCTGATGGCGCTGCCGAGGTCGGACTGCGTGCTCGTGATGACACGTGCGGTGAACGTCGACGCGTTGAGGCCGTGCTCTGCGCACACCGTGAAGTACGCATCGAGCGCGCGGGCACGTGAGGGATCCGGCTCCTCACCCGAGATCGCGTGCAGCAGGCGCCCGGCAACGCCGAGGTGGGCGCCTTCCGCCGCGTCCACCGGCACGAGCCCGTCGCGAAGGCGCGCGAAGGCGCCGACCACCGCGGGGCCGAGCGCAATCAGTTCTCTGGCCTGCTCGGCGGTGGGTGGCCAGTCCATGCGCCGCTCTGCGCCGAATGCCGAGAACGCGGTGCGCAAGGCGTCGAGCGGCGCGCACGAGGTCGGCAACGCCCGCAGCGCTGCCAGCACGGTCGGCGACAGCTCGGCGGTTGGGAGCACGTCGTCGGACGTCGGCCACTCGCCGTCGAGCAGCAGGCCCACCACGCGGTCGTAGCTGCCGTGCGCCGCCAGGTCGCCGATCTCATACCCGCGGTAGAGCAGACGACCCGCCTGGCCGTCGACGAGGCTGATCGTCGTCTCGGCCGCGAGGACGCCCTCCAACCCACTGTTGACCTCGGTCGCCATCGGCGGCGATTGTAGCCTGGGCGGTCACAAGCACGGTCGGTGGACAGCCCGTGCGACAATAGGGGTATGAAACTGTCTGCCAAGGCCGATTACGCCGTCCGTGCCGTCCTGGTGCTCGCGTCGCACGACGACCCGCACCCGCTCAAGGGTGAGCTGATCGCAAGCGCCCAGGGTCTGCCGCTCAAGTTCGTCGAAAACATTCTCGGGGAGCTCAAGCATGCCGGCCTCGTGGTCTCCCAGCGGGGCCCCGAGGGTGGCTACAAGCTCGCCGTCCCGGCCGATCAGATCACGGTCGCCGAGGTGATCAGGGTCGTCGACGGGCCGCTGGCGGCAGTCGCCGGCGTGCGGCCGGAGGCCATCAGCTACCCGCCGGGCGCCGAGGCGCTCCCTGAGGTCTGGCTGCAGGCGCGGGCGCAGCTTCGCTCGGTGCTCGAGAACGTCACGTTCGCCGACCTCGTCCGGCGCTCGCGGGAGCGCGGCGGCGGGCGGATCGAGGTGAGTGCGGCGGGCGATCACGCTGGCTCATAAGCCGGCCTACCTGATCGCGGGTAGCGACTGGCCCAAGATCGACGCCGCAGCGGTACGCCTGCGGAGCCAGTTCGACGAGGACTCCGTCGAGCAGATCACGATCGGCGACGAGGGTGCGGGAGACGTCGTCGGCGCCTGCAACGCATTGGGCCTGTTCAGCGGCGAGCGACTCGTGCTGGTGCGCGGCGCCGAGAGCATCGACGCCGATCAGATCGCCGCCATCGCTGCGTATCTCAAGGATCCTGCGCCGGGCACCTGCCTGGCGCTCTTCGGAGCCGGCGGCATTGCCGAGGACAGCCCGCTCGCCAAGGCGGTGGCGTCGGTCGGCGACGTGCGGATCTTCGACGCACCCGATGACGACCACGCCGTGCAGTGGGTGGTCAAGCGGTTCGCCGATGGCGGCGTGCGCATCTCGACACCGATCGCAAAGCGCATCGTTCGCCGGGCCGGCATCGAGATCGGCGACCTGGCTCTCGAGGTCGAGAAGCTGCTGACCTACTGCCGCGGTGAGGCGCCCGGCGAGGAGGATGTCGACCTGCTGGTCGAAGAGGAGCAGGACGTGAAGCCCTGGAACATGACCGACGCCTGGGCGCGCCGCGACGGCGCATCGGTGATCGGATTTGCCACGGCGGAGGTCGAGCGGCCCGACGACGTGCAGCGTGTGCTCTGGATCTTCGCCAACCACGTCCGCCGCGTTCGCCAGGCGCTGATCATCCTCGACGGCGGCGGCGCCGAGAAGGACGTGCAGAAGTCGCTCGGGCTTCGCTCCCCGTATCAGGCGAAGATGCTGTGCCGGCAAGCGAGAACTTTTAGCGAAGCCGAGCTGGCGCAGGCGATCGTCCGTCTGGCGGAGGTCGACCTGGCGGTCAAGGGCGGAAGCCGTGTCGACCCCCGGCTCGAGCTCGAGCTGGCGCTGGCCGAGATCAGCTCGGAATGAGCATTCACACCGTCGCGGCCGCCATGGCGGCCATCGTTTCGCTGGCCTGCACGGTTGCGGTGCTCCGCCGGGCGGTGTTTCGCACCGCGGGCCGGGCACCGTTGCTGGCATGGGTGGCCGGGTTCGCCCTCTTCACCGTCGCCACTGCAACCCTCTGGTGGGGCGCCTGGAAGGGATGGGACGAGGATCTCTTCAGGCTCTACTACCTGTCGGGCGGGATCCTGGTGGTCGCGTTCCTCGCGGTCGGTGAGCTGCTCCTGGTCGCGCCCGGACGCCGGTTCACGCGCCTTGCTACGGCCACGATGCTGTGGGTCACCTTCGCATCGACGGCCGCGGTTCTGGCCGCCGACGTCGATGCGGCTGAGCTGGCCGCGGCCGGCGCCACACCGCCGAACGGCGCCATGGGAGGGCCCTGGACGACGATTCTCGCCGCCGTTCTCAACACTGCGGGCACGATCGTCCTGCTCGGAGGCTCGATCGCGTCAGCCCGGCGGAGGAGGGATCCCCGGCCGCTGCTGGTGGCGCTGGGCGTCGGTGTCATCGCGGTCGCGTCGAGCGCGACCCGCTTCGACCTCTACGAGCTCTTCGCGCTCGGCCAAGCGGCAGGAATCGTGCTGATCCTCGCCGGGCTGGTGTGGAGGCGCTGAGCTAGGCCTCGACGCGGTCGCCGGCCACGATGTGGGCCGCCTGCGACTTCTTCCGCGCTGCCTGGTTCTTGTGAATCGCGCTGCGGGCGGCCGCGCGGTCGAGCAGCACGGTGAGCCGGCGGTGCACGTCGGCAATCCGCTCCTGGTCGCCGCCGTCCACTGCCTCGCTGAGCCGGCGGAACAACGTCTTGATCTGCGTCTTGTATCGCAGATTCTCGAGGCGCTGACGCGCCGCGATCCGGACTCTCTTCTTTTGCTGCTTTGAATTCGCCATAGAAAAGCCCCGTGAAGGGGCGTGAGAACGTTAGCACAGCCGATCGTTAGACTCTCGCGGCGATGGCCGACCGACGCCGCCTGGCAACATCCACTGCGGCGTTCGGGGCGGCGACCGCGATCTCCCGCGTCGCCGGCCTGATCCGCGAGAGCGTCGCCGCCGCGCTGTTCGGCGCCGGCGCCGCGCTCTCGGCGTTCAACGTGGCCTACCAGCTGCCGAACCTCGTCCGAGCCGTCGTGGCGGACAATGCGATCAGTGCGGCGTTCGTGCCGGTGTTCGTCGAGCTGAAAGAGAAGGGCGACGAGCGCGAAGCATGGCGGGTGGCCGGCATGGTGATCTGGACGGCGGCCGTGGTGCTCGGCGCCATCTCTGCGATCTTCATCCTCCTGGCGCCGGTCTTCGTCCCGCTGATGCTGATGGGGACGGACAACATCTCGGCCGACCTGACGGTGACGCTGACCCGATGGCTGTTCCCGATCGTCGCGGTGCTCGGGCTGACCGGCATCGTCACGGGCATCCTGAACGCCGAGCGCATCTTCGGCGTGCCGGCGTTCGCGCCCGTCATATGGAACCTCGTCATCGTCCTTTTCCTGGTCGGTTTCGCCAGGCACGGCTCGATGGAGCACCGGGCCGAGGTCTATGCGATCGGCGTCCTGGTCGCCACCATCGTCCAGTTCCTGATCCCGCTTCCCCTGCTGCGCGGCCGAAGCCGCGGTCTGGCATTCGAGATCGGCTTCGGCAACCCGCACGTTCGTCGCGTGCTGAAGCTGATGGTTCCCGTCTCGCTGGGGCTCGGCCTGATCAACGTGAACCTGACGCTCGACACGGTCATCGCCACGTACCACAGCGAAGGAGCCGCGGCCCAGCTCGGATTCGCATTCAGGCTGTTCATGCTCCCGCAGGGCCTGTTCTCGGTCGCCGTCAGCACCGTGCTCTTCCCAGAGCTCGCGAGGGCCGCGGCCGGTCGTGAGCCGGGCGCCGTGGCGCGGATCGTCAACCGCGGCATGCGGTCGATCACCTTCCTCCTGTTTCCGGCGGGCGTGCTGTCAATCGTTCTCGCCGAGCCGCTGGTACGGTTGCTGTTCGAGCATGGGCAGTTCAGCTCGGCCTCGACCGACGACGTCGCGAGAGCGCTGATGGCCTTCTCGCTGGGACTCGTCGGAAACGGCTTCTCGCTCCTCCTCACGAGGGCCTTCTTCAGCCTCCAGGAACCGGGCGTGCCGACCAGGGTTGCGCTGGTCAGCCTGCTGTTGAACCTCGTGCTCGACATTGCGCTGCTCCGCTACGGGGCCGCAGGCATCGCGCTCGCAACCGCGATCGTGACGTCGTTCAACGCGCTCGCGCTCGCGGTGCTGCTGCGGCGGCGGGTGGGCGGGCTCGGGGGAGCCGAGATGGGCTGGCACCTCGCAATGACGGCCGTGGCCACCGCGTATTGCGCGGTAGCGGCGTTCGGCGTCTGGTACCCGCTCGACCAACTGCTCGGGCGCTCGCTCGCGGCTCAGATCGTCAGCCTGGGCTGCGCACTGGCGGCGGCGACGGCGGTCTACATGGCAGCCGCCACGTACCTTCGGCTGCCCGAGATGTCGCTGATCACGGACATCGTGCAGCGCCACAAAGAGCGACAGTAGGGTCGGGCTTGGGGGTCTCCCGAGGCGGGCCGGGGTGCCGGCGGGCGAGAACGGGCCGGAATAACCCTGAATCCCGAGTTCGGCGTGCTCGTCGAGCACGGCTCGACGCTGCGCGGGACGTTCATCATCGACCCCGACGGCGTCGTACGCCACGCCCTAGCCGAATGGCCGGCGTCGCCGGGGGGTGGGCGGCGCCGGCCTGACTCGCTCACGCAGCGAGCGAGAGCTGGCGCCGCGCGGGATGCTGCCGCAGCCAGCGGCGCCCCGTGCGTGTTGCGTAGATCACCAGGCGGTCGTGGTGCCCGGTGGGGTCGTAGACCCCTGCAGCTCGGGCCAGCAGACCGCGTCGCTCGAGCGCGAGCACGATGTTGCGAACGGCCGCCGCAGGCAGGCCGAGATGTCCGGCCAGCTCACGGATGGTGGTCGTGTGCCGATCGGCGGCCTCACGGAGGACATGCTCCCAGTGATCGGGCAGGGAGCGAGTGTGGTATGTCGTTTTCACACCGTGAAGTGTAGCTTAAAACAGCGTATTTCCAGGGGGAACACGGCCTTTTTGGGATTCGGTGGAGTGGACCCCGGGCGAGCTTCTGCGGGCCCCGCAAGTACTCTCTAGGTGTGGCGCTCTCGCGTATTCGCAACTTCTCGATCATCGCCCACATCGACCATGGCAAGTCGACGCTGGCCGACCGCATCCTGCAGCTCACAAAGACGGTGTCCGACCGGGAGATGCGCGACCAGATGCTCGACTCGATGGATCTCGAGCGCGAGCGCGGGATCACCATCAAGGCACAGGCCGTCCGGGTCATGTTCAAGGCCGCCGACGACCGGGTCTACGAGCTCAACCTGATCGACACACCTGGGCATGTCGACTTCACCTACGAGGTGTCGCGGAGCCTGGCAGCGTGTGAGGGCGCGCTGCTCGTGGTGGATGCGGCGCAGGGCCTCGAGGCGCAGACGCTTGCGAACGCCTACCTGGCCATCGAGAACGACCTCGACATCGTCCCGGTGGTGAACAAGATCGACCTGCCCGCGGCAGACCCCGACTCCGTGGCCCTCGAGGTCGCGGAGCTGATCGGCGACTCACCCGACCATGTCATCCGCATCTCGGCGAAGACCGGGCAGGGGATCGGTGACGTGCTGCAGGCAATCGTCGACCATGTCTCGCCTCCGTCCGGCGATCCGTCCGCGCCGCCGCGCGCGCTGATCTTCGACTCCTCCTACGACCAGTACCGGGGCGTGATCGCCTTCGTGCGCATGGTCGACGGCTCGTTCCACACGGGCGACGCGGTCAAGGCGATGGCGCAGGGAACGCGCTTCGACGTCGAGGAGCTGGGCTTCTTCTCGCCGGGCAGGCGCCCCGCCAAGCACCTTTCGGCCGGCGAGGTCGGCTACATCGTCACCGGTCTGAAGGACGTGTCGCAGCTGCGGGTGGGGGACACGCTGACGCTCGGGAAGGCCGGCGCGGCGCAGGCGCTTCCCGGCTATCAGGAGGTCAAGCCGATGGTCTTCGCCGGGCTGTTCCCGACCGACAGCGACGCGTATCCGGAGCTGCGCGATGCGCTCGAGAAGCTGAAGCTGAACGACGCCGCTCTCTCGTACGAGCCGGAGGTGTCGCAGGCGCTCGGGTTCGGGTTCCGCTGCGGATTCCTCGGCCTGCTGCACATGGACATCGTGCGCGAGCGGCTGGAGCGCGAGTACGACCTCGACCTGCTCGTCACCGCCCCGAACGTGGCCTACCGCGTGCAGAGCACCGACGAGCGCTGGATCGAGGTGCACAACCCGGCCCAGATGCCGTCGGCGGGCGACGTGCTCGCGACCGAGGAGCCGTACGTGCGGGCGTCGATCATCGCGCCGAAGCCGTACGTCGGCACCTTGATGGAGCTGAACCAGGAGCGGCGCGGCGAGTTCGGCCACATGGAGTACCTGAGCGAGGACCGGGTGCAGCTCGTTTACGACATCCCCCTGGCCGAGGTGGTGCTCGACTACTACGACCAGCTGAAGTCGCGCAGCCGCGGCTACGCGTCGTTCGACTACGAGCTCCTGGGGTTCCGCGAGGGCAAGCTGGTCAAGGTCGACGTGCTGCTGGCCGGCGAGCAGGTCGACTCGCTGTCCCTGATCACACACCGCGACAACGCCTACAAGCAGGGCAAGGCGCTGGTCGAGGCGTTGCGGGAGCGGATCCCGCGCCAGATGTTCGAGGTCGCGATTCAGGCTGCAATCGGCTCGCGCGTGATCGCGCGGGAGACGGTCAAGGCGAAGCGCAAGGACGTGCTCGCCAAGTGCTACGGCGGAGACATCAGCCGGAAGCGCAAGCTGCTCGAGAAGCAGAAGAAGGGGAAGAAGCGCATGAAGCAGGTGGGCAACATCGAGGTGCCTCAGGAGGCCTTCCTCGCGGTGCTCAGCATCAACAACGGGGGTGGCAGCGGTGGCTGACCACCTGTACGTCCACGTCCCCTTCTGCGCGCACCGCTGCGGATACTGCGACTTCGTCACCGTGACCGGCAACGAGGCGCTGCACGAGCGCTACGTCGACGCGCTGATCGCGGAGCTCCAGCAGCGCTCCCCGGCGGCCGAGGTCGACACCGTGTTCATCGGAGGCGGCACGCCGTCGCTGTTGCCGGATCGGCTGCTGGCAGGCCTGCTCGAGGCGCTGCCGCGCTGCACGGAGCTGACGGTCGAGTGCAACCCGGAGACGATCACACAAGCCAAGGCCGACGTGCTGGTGGCCGGAGGGGTCAACCGGGTGTCGCTGGGAGCGCAGAGCTTTCGCCCGCATCTGCTGGCGACGCTCGAGCGGCTTGCACGACCGCTGGCCATCCGCGTTGCGGTCAAGGCACTGCGGACGGTGGGGATCCAAAACCTCAACCTCGACTTGATGTTCGGGGTTCCGGGTCAGACCGAAGCCGACCTCGAGAGTGACCTCGACGACGCCTTGAGCCTTTCGCCCGATCACGTCAGCTACTACGAGCTCGAAGCCAAGCCCGGCACGCGCTTCACGCATGCGCATGGCGCGGCCCTGGACGACCAGGCGGAGCGGATGGAGGGGTTCTACGAGTCGGTTGTCGAGCGCCTTCGCAGCGCCGGCTATCGCTGGTATGAGACCGCGAACTTCTGTCGACCGGGCAGGGAGGCACAGCACAACCTCGGGTACTGGCAGGGCCGCGACTACATCGGCGTCGGCGTCGGCGCGGTGTCGACGGTCGGGCTCGAGCGGCGCAAGAACCGGCCGGCGCTGGTCCGCTACATCGAGGCCGTGGAGCGCGGCGAGGATCCACCGGCCGACGTCGAGATGCTGACGGGGGACGAGCGCGGGATGGAACGGCTCATGCTGGGCCTGCGACTCGACCGCCCGATGGACCTGAACGGGGATGCGGCACTCCTCGATCCGGCGCAGGTCGACCGGCTGGTTCGCGGTGGGCTCGTGGAGCGCTCGAACGGCACAATTCAGCTCAGCGACCGAGGGCGGTTCGTTGCCAACGACGTGGTGAGCACGATGCTGCGATGAAGGTTCCGGACGAGCATGGATTGACCGAGCGACAGGCGCTGATCCTGAAGCGCGTCGTCTCGGAGTACATCGCAACCGGCCATCCCGTGGGCTCCAAGTCGTTGGTCGAAAGCGGCGCCATCGATGCATCGCCGTCGACCGTCCGCAACGAGCTCGCCCAGCTGGAGAGTCGTGGGCTGCTCGGCCATCCGCATACCTCGGCGGGCCGCGTGCCGACCGACGCCGGCTATCGCCGGTATGCCGACGGCCTGCTCGAGCAGCCGCTGCCGCCGGCGCCGCTGCCGGTCGACCTGACGACGGTGCGCAGCGAGGTGGATGTCGCGTTGCGCTCGACCACCGAGATCCTCTCGCAGGTCACGAGCTTGCTCGCGGTGGTCTCGGCGCCGCCGCTGGAGGCCGCCGAGATCCGGCGCGTGGAGGTCCTGCGGCTGCAGCCTCGCGTGGTGATGGTGGTGGTGATCACCGCTACGGGTGGCGTGACGAAGCGGATCTTCCCGTTTGCGGCCGACGTCGACCCGAAGCTGGCCGAATGGGCCGTCGCCTACCTCAACGAGCAGCTGACCGGCGTGCGGCTGGGCGCGCTGGCGCTGCGGCAGAAGCTCCACGAGCCTGGCCTGTCCGAGCGCGAGCGTGGTTTCCTCGACGTGCTCGAGCCCGCGTTCACCGAGCTCGTCTCGGGCGGCGAGCAGAGCCTCTACATCGGCGGCGCTGCGCGCCTGATCGAGGAGATGCGCTACGCCGACCTGGCCGAGATCAACGACCTGATGCAGGCACTGGAGGAGCGGGTCAGCCTGCTCGAGGTGCTGCGCGGCGCGCTGGACGCCAACCGCCTCTATCTGCGCATCGGCTCCGAGAACGAGATGCCGCACATGCGCAGCCTGTCGCTGGTCGCTGCCAACTACGGTCTCCCGGCACGTAACCTCGGCACCGTCTCGCTGATCGGGCCGACCCGGATGGACTACGCCACTGCGATCCGCTCCGTCCGCGGCGCCGCTGCGCTGCTGTCGGAGTTCGTCGAAGAGGTCTACGAGTAGGGAGCAGAGCGGCCCGCTCGGTACGGGCCGTTAAGTGAGTCGCGCGTCGGAGTGGGGCTCCAGTCCACTCCGACGCGCTTTTCGACTCCGACCCCCCGGCGAAGCGAGCTAGGCGGTGAGACCCCTCCGGAGACTTGCGAATCCTTGCCGGCGGCCCACCGGTCTGAGGCTTCATCCCCGGCACCGTCTTCTCGCTGTGCCGTCTTCGCGTTGTGGGCTCACCTTACCCAGCGGCAGCCGTCCAGTCAAGTACCCAAAAAGGGTGAAATCAAGCAGGTGCCTGGCACCTACTTGACTGGGTTATGAACCGCTTGGACAAGCAGAACCACGCTTGCAGGTAGAAAGTTTGTGGCAGATCTGGTCAAGTTGCGTCTGATCCGCTATTTTGGGAGATATGGCGGACGCACTTCGGGCACACGATCGGCACGACCTCATGCGGCGCGAGCGCGCTTCCGGGGTCGGCGCGCGCGTGCGCGAGGCGCGGCTCGAGGCCGGGATCACGCAGGCCGAGCTGGGAGGCACGCGGTTCTCGAAGGAGTACGTGAGCCAGGTCGAGCTGGGAAAGACGCGGCCGTCGCCGGCTGCCCTCGAGTGGTTCGCGGAGCGCCTCGGAGTCGACCGGCTTGCGCTGGCAGGCGAAAGCGCGGAGGCGGTACGGGCCGCGTGCGAGGCGGCGCTGGCGCGAGCCGAGGCGGAGCTCGAGCGTCACCGGTACGCCGACGCGCTGGGGGAGCTCGATGCCGCGCGCAGTGCGCTGGCCGGCACCGA
The DNA here is from genome assembly GCA_033856675.1 of Gaiellales bacterium. GTDB lineage: Bacteria > Actinomycetota > Thermoleophilia > Gaiellales > JAICJC01 > JAICYJ01. The sequence goes on from JAWVEN010000060.1 coordinate 43,966, forward strand.
CGGCCGCCTGTCGCTTCGCGTCCAGCTCGCGCACGCGTGGGCGCTCCACTTCACGGGGCGAATGGACGAGGGTCTGGCAGAGCTCGCCTCCGCCCGGCGCTCGGCCGAGGAGTACGGGCTGGGCGACCTGGTCGCAGTCGCGCTGTTTCGGATGGGCGTGATCCGCTTCAAGATGGGCAGCCTGGCCACTGCGGCGTCGCTGCTCGATGAAGCGCTCGCCGCGACGCGGGCGACGCACGAGCCCTCGGATGCGCTTCGCGCGCGCATCTTCAACTGGCGCGCGAAGATCCGCCGCCGGCAGAAGGACTTCACCGCGGCCGCCGAGGACGTGGAGCACGCACTCGAGCTGGCCCACGGCCTGAACGACGACCGGGTGCTGGCCGAGACCTACCTCGACGCGTCCCTGGTCGCCGAGCGGCGCAACGAGTACGCGCTGGCACGCCGCCACGCAGAGCGATCCAAGGCGCTCTTCGAGCGGATCTCCGATCAGGAGTACGTCGGGAAGCTGCTGAACAACCTGGGACAGCTCAGGGCAATCACAGGCCGGCCAGAGGAGGCCGTGCCACTCCTCCGCGAGTCGTTCCGCATCGCGGTGGAGCAGGACAACCGCATCGACGCCGCATTTGCAGCCTCATCGCTCGCCTCCGCGCGAATGCACAGCGGCGACCTCGAAGGTGCGATCGAAAGTGGAAATCGCGCAATCGAGCTATTGAGTGAGCGCGAGGAATACCGAGAAGAAGAAGGTAACGCTCGAATCGTGATCGGCAGGGCCGCACTCGAGCTCGGTCGCATCGACGAGGCAGAGCGCTCGTTCGTGGCCGCCGCGAAGTGTTTCGAGGCGGTCGAAACGGTGAGTCACCTCGCCGGCGCGTGGGTCGCGCTCGGGGATGTGGCAGACCGCAGAGGTGAGGCAGGTAGGGCAGCGGAGTTGTACCGGCGTGCAGCAGAGGCACTCCAGGACGTCCGCTGGTAGGAGGGGAAGCCCCTCGTGGGCAGGAGGTAGCGATGCAGTTCTTCATGAAGCGGCCGACGCTGCTGTTTTGGGTGACCGTGTTTGCGATGTTCGCAGCGCGTGTCAGCAAGCATCACGGCGGCCACGGCTTTCACCAGTGGTGAGGTCGTAGCGACTGCGTGACGCGGGAGGGCGGGGGGTTGGATCCCCGTCCTCCCACGTCCGTCCTACACTTCGCGTCGTGCCGAAGCGCGACTACTACGAGGTGTTGGGCGTGCCGCTCGACGCGGCTGAAGCGGAGGTCAAGAAGGCCTTCCGCCGGCTCGCGCGCGAGCTGCACCCGGACGTGAACCCGAGCCCCGAGGCGGCCGACAGCTTCCGCGAGGCAGCGGAGGCGTACGAGGTGCTGTCGGATGCCGACACGCGGGCCCGCTACGACCGGTTCGGGCATTCGGGCGTGGACGGGTCGGCGCTGCATACCGACCAGTTCATGGACTTCGGCTCGCTGTCCGACCTGCTCGGCGCCTTCTTCGGCGATGACATCTTCGGCGGTGGGATGCGCCGGCGTCCGCAGCGCGGCGGCGACGCTGCGGCATCTGTCGAGATCGAGTTCGCGGAGGCCGCGTTCGGCATCACGCGCAACGTCGACGTGGAGGTGGTGGTTCCCTGCGACCGCTGTGAGGGCAGCGGCGCCGAGCCCGGCACGGCGCCCGAGCGGTGTGAGACCTGCAACGGACAGGGGGGTGTTCAGCGGGTGTCGCAGACCGCGCTCGGTCAGTTCGTGCAGACCTCCGCGTGCCCGAGCTGCCGCGGCGCCGGCGTCACGATCGACACGCCATGCACGCAGTGCTCCGGGCACGGACGGCGGCCGGAGCGCCGAACGGTCGAGGTTGGCATTCCCGCCGGCATCATGGACGGACAGCGCCTGCAGATGCGCGGCCGGGGACACGAGGGGGAGCGCGGCGCCCCCGCCGGCGATCTCTACGTCGGTGTGCGCGTGCGGCCGGATGCGCGCTTCGAGCGCGACGGGAACGACACGGTGAGCATCCTCGACGTGCCGTTCACCCGTGCGGCGCTCGGCACCACGGTGACCGTGGAAACGCTTGACGGGCCCCAGGAGGTGGAGCTGAAGCCCGGCCTGCAGCCAGGCGAGGTGATCGTCCTTCGCGCTCGCGGTGTGCCGGTGCTGAACGGCCGCGGTCGTGGCGACCACCGCCTTCACGTCAACGTCCTCGTGCCGCGACGTCTTACCGACGAGCAGCGCCGTCTGCTGGCGGAGTTCGAGGCCGGCGTCGGTGAGGAGACCTACCGGGCGGACGACTCGTTCATGGGCCGGATCCGCTCCGCCTTCTCCTGATGCGGCGCTGGTCGCTGCGTGTACCGGCCGCCGATTCGGAGTCCGCTCTGGTGCGGATGCTCGAGCTGTTTCCGGACGGTGTGGAGGAGGAGTCGGACGGTTCTGACGTCGTCCTGTCGGGCTACGCCGACGACCGCCGCGCGGACGACCTCAGCGAGGCAGCGGTGCAGGACGGCTGGGAGCATGCCTGGCGGGAGTTCCATCGCCCGGTGCGCCAGGGCCGGATCTGGGTCGGGCCGCCCTGGGCAGAGCCTGAGCCGATGGCCGTTGTGATCGATCCCGGCCGTGCGTTCGGCACCGGGGCGCACGGGTCCACCCGCGCCGCGCTGGAGCTGCTGCAGCAGCTCGCTCCGACGCCGGCGCTCGACCTGGGCTGCGGCTCGGGCGTGTTGTCGATCGCCGCGATGAAGCTCGGGTTCGGTCCTGTCCAGGCCTTCGACATCGACCCGCTCGCGGTCGATGCGACGCGTGACAACTCCGCCCGCAACGGGGTCAGCGTCGAAGCTGCGCGCGCCGACGTGCTCGTCGATCCGCTGCCGCCGGCCCCAATGTGGCTGGCGAACCTCGAGCTGCGGCTGCTGGAGCCGCTGCTGCGTCGCGACGATCGCCCACAGCTGGTGCTCTGCTCCGGCCTGCTGGTCTCGCAGACAGTCGGCGGGGACATGCGGGCGGAGGTCGACGGCTGGGCCGCCGAGGTCGTCGAGCTGTGACCCGCCACATCTACCGCTTCTTCGCGCGCTCGGTGGAGGGCCGGGTGGCGACGCTGGCGGCAGTCGACCGCCATCACCTCGAGGACGTCCTGCGGCTGCGGGTGGGGGATACTTGCGAGGTCGTGTGGGAGGGCCGCGTCTTCAGCGCGCGGATGTCCCCGCAAGGTCTCGAGCTCGAAGAGGAGATTGCCGCAGTGGCGAAGGCACCCCAGGTGACCGTCTGGCTGGCACAGCCCGGCGCACGGTCGGACGATGCGGTCGAGAAGCTCACCGAACTTGGTGTGGCGCGGATCGGGGCGCTGCGCACCGAGCTGCTCAAGGGCAGCTTCACGCCGGCGCGCCTGGCCCGCTGGGAGCGGGTGGGGAAGTCGGCCGCGAAGCAGTCGAAGCAGACATCATTGCCGGAGTTCCTCGGCGTTGCCCGGTTCGAGGACGTGCTCTCGCCGGAGGCAGTGGTGCTGTCGCACGAGGGCGCGTCGGGCGGGCTCAGCGACCGCATCGTCGGGCGCAGGCAGGCGACCCTCCTGATCGGGCCCGAGCCCGGGTTCTCCGAGGCGGAGCTGGAGCTGGCACGAAGCAGCGGTGTCGCGGTTGCCACGTTCGGCCCCGTGGTACTGCGCACCGAGACGGCGGCGATCGTCGCCGCCGCGCTGGCGCTTCGGGAGATGGGCTTTTTGGGATGACCTCGTTTGCGACCGAGTTCCTCGGCTGCAAGGTGTCGATGTCGGACGCGCAGGAGATCCGCGAGCGGCTCGCCGCCGACGGTCACGCCGAGCGCCCCGCCGCAGAGGCGGCGGTGCGCGTCGTGAACACGTGCTGCGTGACGGCGGAGGCTGTCGCCAAATCGCGCAAGGCGCTGCGCCGCGCGTCGCGGACAGCCGAGCGGGTGGTCGCGACGGGCTGCGCCGCGTCGCTTCCCGGAGCTCTCGAAGGCCTTCCGTCGAACATCACGGTGCTGCCTCGATCCTCAGAGGTCGTCGCGGACGCCGTGTCGGAGGCCGTCGGGCCGCTGGGCTGCGTCGGCGGCGCCACGCCGGGGTTCGCGCGAACGCGGGCGTACGTGAAGATCCAGGACGGCTGCTCGTTCACCTGCAGCTACTGCGTGATCCCGCAGGTGCGCGGCATGAGCCGCAGCCGGACGGCCGAGGCGGTGATCCGCGACGCGCGCCGGCGGGTCGCGCAGGGCCACCGCGAGCTTGTGCTGACCGGCGTCAACCTGGGATGCTTTCGCGACCGTGCGGCGGGGTTCCACCTGTCCGGGCTGCTGACTGCCGTGGCCGAGCTGGAGGGTCTTGACCGGGTGCGGCTCTCGTCGATCGAGATCAACCACCTCACAGACGGCCTGCTCGAGGTCATGGCCGGCGAGTCGCGCGTCGCGCCCCACCTCCACGTGCCGATGCAGTCGGGTGATGCCGGGGTGCTCCAGGCGATGCGCCGCCGCTACTCGGCCGAGGGGTTCCTGGCGAAGGTGTCGCGTGCTCGCGAGCGTGTGCCCGGGGTGAGCCTGACGACCGACGTAATCGTCGGGCACCCGGCCGAGGACGAAGTGGCGTTCGAGCGAACCCTCGAGGCGGTCAGGTGTGCCGGATTTACGCGGGTGCACGTCTTTCCGTACTCGCCGCGGCCGGGGACCCGCGATGCCGCCGATGACCCCGTACCGGTGGCGGAGAAGCAGCGGCGGTCGGCCGAGCTGCGCGCCCTGGCCGACAGGCAGGCCGCGGCCCATCGCATGACCAAGCTGGGGCGGCGGGAACTGGTGCTGGTCGAGGGCGACAGCGGGCGCGGCTATGCCGGTGACTACACGCCGTTCGTGGTGCCCGGCGCTCCCGCTGGTCATCTGGTGGAGGCCATCGGCGTCGATGTCGGGCCAGACGCGGTCGTCGCTAGGCTGTGTGCATGACCCTCACAGACCGCGTGCAGGAACAGGTGAAGAGCGCCATGAAGGGCGGGCAGCGCGACCGCCTGGACGCGCTGCGCCTGCTGCTCTCCGCGCTCCAGAGAGCGGAGAAGGACAGACCCTCGGGCGAGTTCACCGACCAGGAGGCGCTGGCAGTGCTGCGCCGCGAGCGCAAGCAGCGGCTCGAGGCTGCCGAGGCCTACCGCGCGGCAGGTCAGGACGACCGGGCCGCGGCCGAGGATCGCGACGTCCCGGTGATCGACGAGTTCCTGCCCACTGCGATGGACGAGGAGGAGCTCTCGGCGCTGATCGACGCCGTGATGGCCGAGACGGGTGCGGAGTCGATGCGCGACATGGGCCGCGTGATGGGACTTGTCACGCAGCGGTCGGAGGGGCGCGCCGACGGCCGGACGGCGTCCGCTCTCGTACGCGACCGGCTCTCCGCGTAGACTGAGAGCTGGATGGCGCGACTCAAACTCTCGGTCGGAAACGGCCTTGCAACGGAGCTGGGCGGCGACCGCGATGCCGTGCTGCATGCGCTCGCCGAGCGTTCGGGCGCGAGCGTCTACCTGCGCGGCAGCGAGCTCACCCTGGACGGCGAGGAGGTATCGGTCGAGCGGGCCCGCGCGATGGTCGACGAGCTGGCCGAGCTCGTCGAGCAGGGCGTGTCGATCGGCCCGCAGACCGTCGAGGCGGTAGCGGGCGTGCTGGGCGCCGATGGGCGCGCGACTGACGTGCTTCACGACGTCGTCTGGCGCCATCGCGGCCAGAAGGTGGCCCCAAAGACGCTCGGCCAGAAGCGGTATGTCGACGCGATCCGGTCGAACACCGTCACGTTCGGCATCGGCCCTGCGGGCACCGGCAAGACGTACCTCGCGATCGCGCTTGCGGTGGCCGCGCTGTCGGAGCGAGAGGTTGCGAGGATCATCCTCACCCGGCCCGCGGTCGAGGCCGGCGAGCGGCTCGGCTTCCTGCCGGGCGACCTGCAGGCCAAGGTCGACCCGTACCTGCGGCCGCTGTTCGACGCGCTGCACGACATGCTCGACGCCGACCGGTTGGCCTCGTACATGGACAAGGGGATGGTGGAGGTCGCGCCGCTCGCGTTCATGCGCGGCCGGACGCTGAACGACTCGTTCATCATCCTCGATGAGGCGCAGAACACCAGCCCCGAGCAGATGCAGATGTTCCTGACGCGCCTCGGCTTCGGCAGCAGGGTGGTCGTCACCGGCGACATCACGCAGATTGACCTGCCGCGCGAGCAGCGCTCCGGCCTCGTCAATGTGATGAAGATCCTCGAGGGCGTGCCCGACATCTCATTCATTCGCTTCTCCGACGCGGACGTCGTTCGCCACAAGCTCGTACAGCGGATCGTGAACGCCTACAAGGAGCATGCGGACGTCAGCGGGCCGGGACGACCAGAGTGACGGTCGACGTCGAGATCGAGAATCGCACCCGCTGGCGGGTCGACGAGCCGGCGGTGGAGCGGGCCGTGCGGTCGACGCTGGCGGCCGAGGGCGTCGACGAGGGCGAGCTGGGCGTGATCTTTGTGGACGAGGATCAGATGGCCGAGCTGAACGACACCTATCGCGGGAAGCACGGGGCGACGGATGTGCTCAGCTTCCCGCTGGACGCGCGCGAGGAGGTGCCCGAGGGGCTGCCGCGGCAACTCGGTGACGTCGTGGTCTGCCCGGCACTCGCGGCTTCCGAGGGCACGCCGATCGCAACGCTGCTCGTCCATGGTGTGCTGCACCTCGTCGGCTGGGATCACGAGCATGACGAGGGCGAGATGCTCGAACGGCAGGAGCTGCTGACCCAGAAGGTCGAGGACGTTGACGCAGACCCTGCGTAGCCGCGACGAGGCGACGAAGGCCGCCCGCAAGGCCGGGCCGTTCCGCATCGCCCGCGACGAGGCTGCCGGCCTGGTCACGAGCTTCAACTACGCGTTCGAAGGGATCATCTACGTCGTCCGCACGCAGCGGAACATGCGTGTGCACTTCGCCGTCGCGATTGCCACACTGCCGATCGGGGTCGCCCTCGGGGTGACCCGGTTCGAGCTGCTGGCGCTGTTGCTCTCGGTCTCGTTCGTCCTGATCGCGGAGATGTTCAATACGGCGCTCGAGAAGGCGATCGACGTCGCGACCAACTCATTCGACCCGCTTGCGCGTGTCGCGAAGGACGTCGCGGCCGGCGCGGTGCTGGTGGCCGCCGTCAACGCCACGTTCGTCGGATACCTCGTGTTCGCCGAGCGGCTTCGCGACCCGAGCCAGCGCGCGATCGACAACGTCCGCGACTCTCCGGTCCACCTGACGGTGATCGCGTTGGCCCTGGTGACGCTGCTGGTCGTCGCCCTGAAGGCCGTCACGAACCAGGGGACGCCGCTCCGCGGCGGGCTGCCGTCGGGACATGCTGCGGTGGCGTACGGCGGGTGGGTCGCGATCACATTCGCGGTAGGCGACTACCGGCATGCTGTGCTGATCTCGACGTTGGTGTTCGTGATGGCGACCCTGGTCGCGCAGACGCGTGTGGAGTCAGGCGTTCACACGAGTGTCGAGGTGGCGCTCGGCGGCGTGCTCGGCGCGTCGGTCACCGCACTGGTCTTTCAGCTGTTCGCGTAGGCGTTCACCGAGGTGCCAGGCACCTCCGTGAACGGCACTACTCGATGTAGCCGTCCTGCTGGGCGACCCTCTCGATCAGGTCGTGGATCGTGGCTTCGGTCAGCGGCGGGTCGCCGATCGAGTTCAGGTGCTCCCGTAGCATCCGGTTGAGCTGGGCCTGATGCGTCGGGTATGGCTCGGTGAGGCTCACAGCGACGCCGTCGATGTGGCGGCGCCAAAGCAGCTGCCGTTTCGTGACGCGTGTGCGGACCAGTTCAAGGCGCCGCCCCTCCGAGTCGAACGCGGCGTAGCGGCCATCTGCGACCCCGGCGTCGAGGTTGCGCGTCACCGCCGCGGCCGACGAGAAGATCCCGACGTCGCCCGGCTCGCCGATGATGATCGGTGGGCTGACCACGATATCGACTGTATCGGCACAAGGTGGCAGTGAGTTGACACGTTCTGTGACCCTTTCGTGACGGCTCGTGTCTGGCTTCGTGACGGTCATCAGCCGTAGTTTGAGCCCATGCCCGAGCACGCCACAAGCGCCTCTGTCATCGGAGGCCGATACCTGGCCAGCCCCGCCGCATTGCGCTCGCGGCCGCAGGGGCCGGTCGAGGCGCTCGACACGCGGTCCGGCCGCACCGCGCAGGTGCGGATCGTGTTCGCGTCGGACGGGTGGGACGAGGAGGGTCTCGCCGAGTCGGTCTCGCGCTGGTGTGCCATCGGGTGCTCGGAGATCTGTGGCGTGCTCGATTTCGGGCGTCATGAGGATCGGTGGTTTCTCGTCGTCCCGCCGTCGCTCGGCATGAGCGTCGACCGGTGGCGGACGACCCGGCGGCCGACTGCCGCCGACGCCGCCCGCCTTGCCCTCGCATTCGGACGCTTGGCAGAGCGGATTGCGGCGGCGGGCTTTCCCGTCGACGCCGCCGACCTGTCCGACTTTTCGGTCGGCCCCGGGCCGACGCCGTTCCTCGAGCGCCCCCTCATCGGCGCTCCGCATCTGAATGCGACGCTGGTGGGGCCTACTGACGGCCAGCGCACGCTTGCGCGACTCTTCGCGGCTTCGGTGGCGGGTGACGTGCCCGACCGGTTGTCGGCGTGGCGTGAGCGAGCGGCAAAGGGCGGATTTCCATCCCTTGCCGCGTGCCTCGACGACCTGGAAGCCAGCGGGGCGTCGGCCGCTGACCGGCAGGGCATGACTGGCACGCGACCGATGGGGTTCGACGGGCTGTTCGCCGAAGATGACGAGGCGTTCGAGCGCCGCGTCGCCCCGCCTGAGCCGCGACGGTGGCCGAGGCGGGTGCTCGGCGGGCTCGGCCTGCTGGCGATCTGCGCCGTCGTGGTCGGCATGCTGGTCGGCCGCGCCCCTGCGGCAACCAACGGCCCGCTGACGGCTCCGACGCCGCCACGGCCGCTCGTGGCCGATCTCCCGCCGGCCGGTGCGGCGCCCAAGGCGGCATCGAAGCCTCGTGGTACGGCCACTCCCGACCGCGCGGCCAAGCGTCGGGCCCAAACCGCCAACTCGCCGCGCCGGACGGTGCGGCCAACTCCGTCGCCCCAAACGGGCACCACCGCGACCCCCGTGCCAAGCACGCCCGCTCCCTCAGCCGCCGGATCGGGCGGCAGTGCGGGGTCGTCACTGCCCGACCCAGGCGACGTCGGCACGCTGCCCGCGCCCTGACGTGGCTCTACCATTCGGTCCGTGGAACCCACGGAACAGGACAGAGAGCTCTACGAACGGGCGCGGGCAGCGGCAGCCAACGCGCATGTGCCGTACTCGCGGTTTGCCGTGGGGGCCGCGCTCCTGACGGAGGACGGGACCGTGGTCACCGGGGTGAACGTCGAGAACGTCTCGTACGGGCTTACGTCGTGCGCCGAGCGCAATGCGATCTTCACCGCGGTCGGCTCAGGCCACCAGCGTTTCCAGGCGATCGCCATCCACGGCGATTCGCCGTCCGTACCGCCGTGTGGAGCATGCAGGCAGGTTATGTCGGAGTTCGCGCCGGCGCTGCGGATCATCCGCCCGGTCGACGGGAAGCTGGACGCGACCACCCTCGCCGAGCTCCTTCCCGAGCAGTTCGCGCTGTGAGCACCGGTGAGCACCGGTCGGGGTTCGTCGCTCTTGCCGGTCGCCCGAACGTCGGAAAGTCAACGTTCGTGAACCGGCTGGTAGGGGAGCACGTCGCGGCGGTCTCGTCGCGGCCGCAGACGACGCGGCGCCGCGCGATGGGCATCGTAGGCGGAGACGACTGGCAGTTGGTGCTCGTCGACCTGCCGGGCTTCCAGAAGCCGTTCGACCGGCTGACCGAGCGGATGCAGCGGTCGGTGGACGAGACGCTCGCCGATGTCGACGCCGTGGTGCTGATGCTGGACGGCCCCGACGGCGTCGGCCCCGGCGACCGCCACATCGCATCCCGGCTGTTCGGCGAGGGGGCGCCGCCGGTGCTGGTTGCGATCAACAAGGTCGACAGGATGAAGCCGGGCGCGATCGCGGAGGCCATCGTCGCTGCCGACGCGCTTGGTGAGAACCACTCGATCCACCCGATCAGCGCCCGGACCGGCGACGGGGTGGATGCCCTGTTTGCCGACCTGCAGGCGCTGCTGCAGGAGGGTCCCGCGTTCTTCCCGCCTGGCGTGACGTCTGATCAGAGTAACCAGCACCGGATCGCCGAGATCGTCCGAGAGGCCGCGCTGCGCCACACCCGCGACGAGGTGCCACACGCCGTGGCGGTCATGGTCGAAGACGTCGAGCCGGCCCGGCGAGGTGTCAGCGTCGTTCGCGCCACGCTCGTGTGCGAGACCGAATCGCAGAAACGCATCCTGGTCGGCAGCGGCGGCTCGATGGTGAAGCTGATCGGCAGCGAGGCCCGGCCGCAAGTCGAGCAGATCGTCGGGTCGAAGGCATTCCTGGAGCTGACGGTGAAGGTGCGGCCGAAGTGGCGTCGCGACGAGTCGGCCCTGGACCGGATGGGGATCTGAGCGCCGGATCATCTAAGCTTCGGCCGGATGCTTGCACCCGCAGCAGTGCACCTCGTCCCTGAGCCGGAGAGGCATGCCGTCACTCGATAAGCGCGTTTCCTCGGTTCGCCAGGCGGTCGAGGAGCGGCGGAGTGTCCGTCCCGTGGAAGAGCTCGAACGGGCCGTCGAGGAGCTCGAGCCGGTCCGCCCGTTTACCGAGGCGATCGTCGGGGAGGAGCTCGCTTTTGTCGTGCGCGTCGAGTCCTCGGATGACGCGCTTGTCGAAGACGCGCAGGAGGCGGAGGTCTCCGGCCTCGCCGCTTCGCTCGAGCGGCTGTCCGAGCTGGGGCGGCGCTCGGAGATCCCGCTGCTGCTGACCGACGTCGTGGTGGATCCCTACCAGCTGTATGAGGCACGCCTCGCCGGAGCCGGTGGCGTCGTGCTGATCGCTGCGGCGTTCGAGGGCGAAGACGACCACCTGATAGACCTGCACATCGTGGCGACGTCGATCGGCCTCGACGTGATCCTGGAGGTGGGGGAGGAAGACGAGATCGCGCATGTGCTGGAGGCGCTCGACCCGGACTCATTCCTGATCCGAAACCGCGATACCGAGCGTGGCGGCCCAACCGACTTCGAGCGCACGTTCTCGCTGCTCGAGGAGATCCCGGCCGGCAAGTTTCTGCTGTCCCAGGGTGGCATTCGGACACGTGAGGCCGCGGCCGCGCTGGAGCGCGCCGGGGTCGACGGCGCCATCGTCGGGCCATGGGCAGCCGATGAGGGCCTGGTCGATACGCTGAGGTGGCTGCGCGGCGAAAGCCGCTGACCCAGGCGGCGCGCTACCCGAACAGCAGCTCGGCCTGAGCGAAGAGCTCTGGCGGCACCGTCTTCAGCTGCGCGACCGCATCGGCGATCGGCACGGCGACAATGTCGTCGCCGCGGAGCGCCGCCATCATGCCGAAGCTGCCGGCGAAGACGAGCTCGGCCGCCTTCAGGCCGAAACGGGTGGCGAGCACCCTGTCGTGCGCCGTCGGCACACCGCCGCGCTGGACATGACCGAGCGCCGTGACCCGCGTCTCGAAGCCGGTGCGTTTCTCGATCTCGCCGGCAAGGGCGCCGCCGATGCCTCCCAGGCGTGCATGGCCGAACGCGTCCGTCTCGCCTCCCGCGACCATCTGGGCCTGACCCTCCTCGAACCGCAGCTCCCAGCCTTCGCTGACGACCACGATCGAGAAGTCAGGGCCTCGCGCGTGCCGGCGCCGGATCAGCTCGCAGCAGCGCTCGACCGTCGTCGGCTGCTCCGGGATCAGAATCACGTCTGCGCCGCCCGCCATGCCGGACAGCAGTGCGATCCAGCCCGCGTGGCGCCCCATCACCTCGCAGACCATCACGCGGTCGTGCGACTCGGCGGTGGAGTGGAGACGGTCGATGGCCTCCGTCGCGATCGCGAGCGCCGTGTCGAATCCGAACGTGTAGTCCGTTCCGGAGAGGTCGTTGTCGATCGTCTTGGGGACGCCCACGATGTGGGCGTCGTGCTCCGCGTACAGCCTCGCTGCGACGCCGAGGGTGTCCTCTCCGCCGATCGCCACCAGCGCGTCCAGGCGCGACAGCCGGTCGAGCACCTTTTCGACCCCGCCGTCGACCTTGAACGGATTCGTGCGGGACGTCTTCAGGATCGTGCCGCCACGGGGCAGGATGCCGCTGATGTCCTTCGCCGTGAGCTCTCGTTCGACGCCCTCGACGAGGCCGCGCCAACCGTGCAGGATGCCCGTGACCTCGTCGCCGCGATCAAGCGCGCGCCGCGTCACCGCCCGGATCACCGCGTTCAGCCCAGGGCAGTCACCCCCGCCCGTGAGGATGCCGATCCGCATGGTCGCGCATTCTAGGAGCCGGAGCGGCGGAGGCCGGTCACGTGCCCTGTACGCTGCCTGCAAGCCGAAGTGGCGGAACTGGCAGACGCGCCGGACTCAAAATCCGGTGGCCGAAAGGTCGTGAGGGTTCGAGTCCCTCCTTCGGCACTCGATGGTTGACCATATCGAGGATTCTCCGGCTGATCTTCGGTCTGAGTGTGTGTACCTGTGATGTACGGGTCCTCGGCTCGCTCGCGGCCGAGCTCGAACTCGAACGTCGACGGCTCGAGGCCGCCACCGCCGCAGCACCTTGCCGACGGTCGAGGCCGGCCGACCGCAGATCGCCGCGATCACCTGCGGCCCGGCATTCGTCCGCCGCCGCAGCTCCACAATCTCACGCTCCGCCCCGCCGGTGGTGAGCGCCTGCTGCCAGGCGCTCAGGTACGCGTCGTGTGTCTGTGCGAAGTCGCTGCTCATCGGCCCGTGACGACGATTGCGTTTCGGCGAACGACACTATAGACACGAGGAAATCCGCAGCCATATATCCGCAGGGGTTCCGGAGTTGGCGGCGCCCTTGCCGTCGGAGATGTAGTAGAGCACACCGCACCGCACCGCGTGGCGACCGCGACGCTTGTGGCCGCCCGGAGGGTTTCCGGGGCGGCCACGCCGAGTCTGCATCGCGATCACCTGAGTCGTCGTCCGTCTCGGAACGCGCGTCCCTCCGCGCTTCACTGAAGGCGTCCGCGCATGGTGCGTAGGGCTCTTGCGAACGAGGGGTGCAGCGATGAAGTGGGCAGCGATTGGGCTTGGGGTCATCGTGCTGCTCCTTGCTGCGGGCTCGTTCACGCTGGCGGCCCGAGGGGGCACCAACGGCACGTGCGATCGGGTCTCGGTGTTGAGCGCGGTCTGCGGGTCGGGAGACTCGAACGACGACCAGGCCGGCGACAGCCCCTCGACCGGTGACAACGGTTCGGGCGACAGCACGGAGAACGGCAACAACAACGAGGGCGGCGACGCCGGCGGCGGGGAGGACTGAGGACGATAAAGCTGACGCTTTTGTCACTGAACCGGCTGTTCGCCGGCACCGGTCGTACCTGCCGCACCTGTGGCTCTGCGATCTCGCCCGAAGACGAGTTCGGCATGAGCGAAGGGGTCTGCGCTCCGTGCCGGAGCGATGCGTCGTGATCCCACGGACGGTCCTGCTCAGGGCGATCGACCGCGCCGCAGACGCCGACCAGCCCGGCTCGGCGGCGCCGGAGCGACGCACGGCCCAGAATCGGCGCGGTATCGCGGCTGCTCTCGCTCGACGTCTGAAGGGAGAAGGTTCATGATCGTCGTCGGCATCGACGGATCCGATGGATCGACCCGGGCGCTTCGCTTCGCCGCCGAAGAAGCGCGCACCCACGCCCTGCCGCTGCGTGTCATCTCGACGTGGCGGGCCGAGTTTCCCGTCTACGCCGGCGGGTTCGTTGCGCCTCCGCCCGTGCTTCCGAGTGAGCTCGCGAGTGCGACCCAAAAGGAGGCATCGGAGCAGGTCGCCGCGGTTCTCGATGACCATCCCGGGGTGGCGAGCGACCTCGTCGTGCGCGAGGGCAACCCTGCTCGCCGGCCTGCTGCTCGGCTCGGTCAGCCAGCAGTGCGCCCACCATGCGAGCTGTCCGGTCGTGATCGTCCCGCCGGCAGACCGAGGCTGAGAGCCGCGCCGATTCAGGAGCCGAGCACGGTCAGGCTGAGATACGACGGCGCCGCTCCACCGGTGAGAACTCGCTGGCGGTTGACGGCGGTGTGGACGGCGTACCATGGGCTCTCCGCCGTGCCGGGGTGGGGAACGAAGAGCGGATAGTCGCTCGAGGCGATCTGCAGGCGCAGTCGGTGGCCGGGTGCGAGCCGGTGGCCGGTGTGCCCGAGGTTCACGTCCACAGGTGTCCCTTCGCCCGGGGCGTGTACCGCCTGCTGGCCGTAGAGCAGGATGTGTGAGCCGCCATCCGGCGCCACATCCACCAGTTTCACGTGCAGGTACATCGACGGCCCATCGCTGCCCACCCGGAGGTGTGCGACCACCCGCCCTGACAACGGCAGCGGCGTCGTCAGCTCGTCGCCCGTGAACACGACCACGTCGGGTCGCGCGGCGACCTCGCCTTCGTCGGGGTATTCGTACAGGAAGGCGAACGGGTTCTCGATGGTCGACGGAACCAGGTTCTCGGGGTCGTGAAGCCAGCCGATCGCACCCTCACCGGCCGGGCCCGGCAGCAGCGACCCGGAGTCGGAGAGGTAGAGCCGTTGCTCCTGCGACCCGGGCGGGGGCCAGGTGGGCGACGTGTGCCAGTCGTCGTTTCCGAGGTGCCAGCGGACGCGCGGGACAGATTCTGGATCCGTCCGGCTGGCGAGGAAGGCGTCGAAAAACTCGAGCGCGGGCTCGAGGTAGCGAGGCAGCATCTGCTCCAGCGCATCGTCGTGTGCGTCGTGGTCGAGCGACTCCGGGATCGGCACCGCTTCGAACTGGTAGTTCTCGTGGTCGGTGGAGCCGGCGTGGAGGTACTGGAACGGCGCGGTCGCGGGGTCTCCGGCGAGCCGCTCGTAGTCGAGCATGTGGGGCGGCGTGATGTTGTCGAACCAGCCGACGCCGTGCAGCGTCGGGATTCGCAGTCGGTCGAACGGGTGGCCCTTGGCGTACAGGTTGACAGGCGCCTGGCCGTGTGCCTCGGCAAGCAGTCGGTCGAACGCAATCGAACGGCGGCCGATCGCCTCGAACCCGCTGTCGAATACCTCGCTCAAGGGCCGGTGCGTCCAGTCCGGCGTCCAGTGGTGTGTCCGCTCGTCCGTCCAGAACTCGGCGAGGTAGTGGGCGCCGTAGAGGGGCGTCACACCGCCGAGCCACTCGAACAGGTCGGCGACCGTCACGCGCGGGACGATGGCTTTGAGCGCCGGATGTCCGGAGGCGACGGCGGCCCACTGCGTGAAGCCGTAGTACGAGTCGCCCCACATGCCGACGGCGCCGTTGGCCCACTCCTGTCGGGTGATCCAGTCGATGGTGTCGGAGCCGTCCTCGATCTCGTGGACGAAGGCATTCGTCTCTCCTTCCGACCGGAACTTGCCACGCACGTCCTGGGGGAGAAACGCGTACCCGCGCTCCGTGAAGTATCGCGAGATGAACGACATCCAGCAGTAGCGGCCATTCTTGTCGTACGGCAGGCGGACGAGCACGGACGGCCACGGTCCCGTTCCTTCCGGTAGGTACACGTCGGTCGCCAGCGAGATGCCGTCGCGCATCGGCACCATGTGCTGCTCGGCACGCGGGTCGACCTCGGCCGGTTCGAGCGTATCCACCGCCGCGAGGTGACGTGGCATGCGGCGATGATATCGACCCGGCCTGAGCCCGCCGACCACGTCGTGTTCAAGCACCGCTACAGCGGGTTCTTCGAGACCGAGCTCGACGAACTCCTGCGCAGCCTCGGCGTCAAGCACCTGTTGATCACCGGCTGCACGACCAGGGTCTGCGTCGAGTCGACGGTTTCGCGATGCGACGTTCCGCGACTACTCCTGCGTCGTGCTCGCAGATTGCACAGCAGAGCCGATCGGCGCCGGGTTCGACCGCACCAACCACGAAGCGTCGCTGACCGTGATCGAGACGCTGTTCGGCTGGGTTGCAGCCTCGGAGACGCTGCTGGACGTGCTCGCGAAGCACGCTCAGCCCGTCTGAGGCGGGTACGCTCCACCAGCAATGGCCGAGGTGCCGGAGGAACGACTCGAGGAGACGGACGTCGGGCTTGTCCCGAAGAGTCCCGGCTGGTTCGTCATGAACGCGCGCGATGCGCGCTGGTTCGAGAAGCCGGGCCAGGGATACAGCCTGCCGCTCACCGGCCACGACGAGTACGAGGCCGAGACGTTTTTCCCGATGCTCGGGATGGCGATTCGCGTGATGAACCCCGGCGAGCCCAGCGCGGCGTATCACTGGGAGACGGAGCAGGAGGACTTCCTCGTGCTGGCGGGGGAGGGTCTGCTGATCGTCGAGGGGCAGGAGCGGCCGCTGAAGCAATGGGACTTCGTGCACTGCCCGCCCGAAACGCGGCACGCGTTCGTCGGCGCCGGCGACGGACCGTGCGTGCTGCTGTGCGCGAGCTCGCGGCAGTTCCAGAAGGACGGCCCGTGGGGCTTCTACTGCTCGGACGAGACGGCCGCGCGGCACAACGCGAGCTCGCCCGAGGACACACAGGACGGGTCGGTCGCCGACGCCCGGTTCCCGGATTCATGGGCGACCCGCTACCCCGAGGGCCTCCTGCCGGACCAGGGCGGATGCTGACTCGAGACGCCACCTGTTTACATCAAAACCCGCCGGCGGCTCCCGGAGGCATCGGCGGTTTTTGGTCTGAACCGGTCGCGCCGCGGTTCTTCTTCTTGCCGCAAGAGACGCACGTGGTCGAGGTCCGCCCTTGCCCGTAGGACACGGTCTCCCATTGGTGACCCCTGGGCGAACGTAGGTAACACAGCCACCGCCTCGCGATGCCCATAACTGTCCTCCCATCGCCCGACGCGCTAGCAGTGTGTTGCGGACCGCACAATACGCCTGGCCGATAGCCGAAATCAAGAGTCAATCCAGTGTGAGGCGAGTCGAGAACAGTCCTCGCCGGTGTTTCGACTACGGCTGGGAGTGATGCCAGAGGTGGCGTCGCGTGGGGCTTTCGGTCTGCGGCGTGTGGGCCGCGAGCTTCGACCCGCAGTGCGCACACCTCGTGCCGGCGTCCGCGTTGTGGACGACGACCCGGTGGCAGCAGAACAGGCGAGTCACAAACGCTCCCTTCACGGGCGCGCTCCTTCGGGTGAGAGCAATGCTGCGTGGTGTGAGTCGGTGATATTCACGGCCGGAACGAGTGGGCCTTAGTGACACCTGCATCTTCTCGCTCCGCGCTTTTGGAAACCCTTCCCCCAGCCCATCGTGCAGCCGACGCCGTGTGGCGGCCCACGCAAAGCGGGCCGGCGGTGCGTGAACACCCCGGCCCTGGCACGAGAGGCGAGTCCCGTGCACCGACCAGACTACCCCGGGTGGTTTACGACTCGGCCGGTTGGAGCATCCAGTGGGCACGACCCGGTCCCAGCGGGCCGGCGGCTCTGGCTGTGAAGGTCTACCACCGCACCCCTCAAGGCGATGAACCCACCCCGGGTGGCGTCAGGGATGGCCGGGGAGGGGGAGTCGGAACCGACAGGTTGCTGGTCGGCGTCCTGGTTTCGACGCGGCGACCCGAACGTCGCTGGGGATCAGGCGGCGCGGACGGCGTGGTCGAGTTCGACATTCCCGACTCGCTGTTCGACCGCTACGAGTGGGTGGGCGAGGACAAGTCCTTCCGCGAGGCGCTCATACCGGCCGCGGTGCTCGACCGGTACGGACGTCGCCCATGGGTCGAGCCGGACGACTCCGTCGTGTTCAGCGAGCCACGCGGTGATACCGAATCCCCCGTCGGTCACCGAGGGCACGCTCGCTCGTCGAGCGCGGCGAAAGCAATGCTTGCCGCGTCCGCGCTCGTCCTTCTCCGCCGCGCCTGGAAGCGAAGGCCGCGGAGCCGGTGAGGCTCAGAACTTCGGGATGACGCCGATCAGGCGCGCCCAGCGCTCCGCGGCCTCCCGGCCCAGATCGTCCACCTTCGCCGCGCCGCCTCGCCGCATGTCCTCCACCAGCTCGTCCTACCGGTAGGACTCGATTGGGAAGCCCCGGTCGGGGTGGTCGCGGATCTGTTCGAGATCCGCGGCGGTCAGATCGCCGAACGCCTTTTGCCGGTCGTCGATTCGGAAGTCATGGGACATGGGACGAGCACTACCCGCGACGCAAAGCGATCGAACTCATGTGGGCTGCGTCGCTCGCCAGAGGTCGCTGAACGGATCGCCCATCTGCAACACTCGTTCCATGTTCGACCACGTGACGATCCGGGTATCCGACCGAGCCGCGTCGGAGCGGTTCTACGAGACGGTGCTGGGCGGTCTTGAGGTCGAGCAGTCCTACGCCGACGAATACCTCGCCGAGTGGGGCGACTTCTCGCTGTCTCCGGCCACCGCAAACAAGCCCGTGACGCGCGGCCTGCACGTCGGGTTTTCCGCGCCCTCCCGCGCGCACGTCGACAGGTTCTGGCAGGTTGGCACGAACGCCGGCTACCGGGACGACGGCCCGCCCGGGCGGCGCCCCGAATACGGGCCCGACTATTACGGCTCGTTCCTGCTCGACCCCGACGGAAACAGCGCTGAAGCCGTTCATCACGGCGATCTTCGCCGCGACGGCTGCATCGACCACCTCTGGATCCGGGTCGCCGACGTCGCCGCAGCGAAGCGGTTCTACCAGGCGATCGCCCCCCAGCCGGGATCAGGCCTAACACCGACACGCCAGAACGCACCCAGTTCGCGGGCTCCAGCGGCTCGTTCTCGCTGGTAAGGGGTGAGCCGACCGAGCAGGTCCACATGGCGTTTCCCGCACCGGATGACGCCACCGTCGACGAGTTCCACCGGGTCGCGATCGCTTCGGGGTACCGCGACAACGGCGCGCCCGGCGCGCGACCCGAGTACCACCCGGGCTACTACGGCGCGTTCGTGTTCGACCCGGACGGAAACAACGTCGAGGTCGTGCACCACAACCGGCCGCAGCCTGCGTGACGGGCCTGACGCGGTACGATCGCCGCTCCCGTGGCCGACAACGCCGAACTCGCCCGAGTGGTCTTCACGCTCTACTCGCAGGGACGCATCGAGGACCTCGCCGAGCACCTCCATCCGAACGCCGTGATCGTGCCCACTGCGGTGCCGGAGTCGGAGCTGCACGGCCGTACGGAGGTGGGGGAGTTCATCCGGAGCGAACAGGTACGCCGTTGGCTCTACGAGATACGAGCTGACCGTTTCACGGCCATCGGTGAGCGCTGGGTGATCGTCGAGGGCCGGGCCCGCTTCTCGGATCCCGAGCCGACCGGCGGATTCCACGATAGGTCGAGCATCTGGCTGACGGAGTTCGAAGGTGAGCTCCTGATTCGCTCCGAGCCGATGGACAGCGTGGAAGACGCACGCAAGGCCGTCCAGGAGCGCGGTGGATCCGCCTGAAATGACCGATTCTGGCGATTAATCGCCATAAAGCGGCCGCAGGAGGGCCAACAAGCCGCTTCCAGAACCTTTACTTGACGCGTACTTGAGCCATCCAAGGTCCTTACGTCCCCCTCCTAGCCTGAGGTCCCGAGGAACCACGCAGCAGCCAAAGCCACACCAGGCTGCGCCAACCATCCAAGGAGCTTCAGCTTGTATCGAAGACTGCTCGTAGCCACTGTGATTTCCACTGGCCTGATCGCCGCTCCGGCGGCTCAGGCAGACGTACTGGATCAACTGTATGCGCCGCTGCACGTCCACCCGCCGCTGGCGCCGTCACCGTCGTTCATCAAGAGTCACTTCCCGACGATCAGCATCCATGACGCGATGCGCAAGAAGGGGTACACGGCTGCAAACGTCGGCTACTACACCAAGGGAACCCGCTCTGCGAAGAGCACGTACCCTGACTCGTTCTATCTCCGCACGGCGGCCGGGAAGCGCATCAAGGACAGGGCCCGGAGCAACTACTTCGTGATGAACCCGGCCAGCTCCGGCTGGCGCAAGGAGGTCGCGAAGGCCTGCTCGAAGGTCCCCGATTGGTGCTTCGTCGACGCGATGGGCGACGACGGGTACACCCGCGTCACGGCAAAGCCGAACATGAGCAAGGCCCAGTGGACCAGGGCATTGCTGGACATGGCGAGCTATCTCGAGAAGGCCGGCAGCTACCGCGTGGTGGCAAACAACCTGATCTCCGCCAAGGGCGACAAGATCGCGGTGGGCTACGAGATGTTCGCCCGCGTTCCGGCGGAGAGGTCGCTGCAAGTGCTGAAAAACACCGTGTGCTTCTGCTTCGTCAAGCTGGGGACCACCGAGCGCGCTCGCTACGGCTTCTCGCTGTTCCTCTCCGGCGCAAACAGTGCCGACCGAGTGAGCGTCGGGACGGATCACCAGCCGGGCAAGTGGTGGCCCTTCTTCAAGAAGGGCGCCCAGCTCGGCAAGGCGCTCGGCGAGGCGACCGTCAAGGGGGATCTGATCACACGGCAGTTCGAGCATGGAACCGTCGTCGTCAACGCCGGCAGCTCGGAGAAGCGGCTGGCGCTGGGTGCCGGCCGCCAGCCGGTCGGCGGCGCCGCGGCGCTCAAGGTCGGAGCGCGCGACGGCGCGATCATCCTGAGGTAGGGACGCACGTGACCCCCAGGTTGGAGAGGCGTATGATCAGCCCCCAACCTGGGGGATCGCGATGGCCAATGGGCGGCCCTTGACTGTCCAGTGCACGAAGGACGGTGGGACGCAGACGATCGTCTGCGCCGGTGAGATCGACCTGAGCACCTGCGACATGCTGGGCGAAGCCATCTCGTGGGCCTTCACCGCTGACCTCGAGGAGCTGCGGATCGACCTGCGAGGCGTCACATTCCTCGATTCCACAGGCATCAGCTGCCTGGTGCAGTCGTGGCGGCGCTGTGACCGGCTCCAAAGGCAGATGACCGTCAGCGTGACGCCGGGGAGCCTTCCCCAGCGGTTGCTCGAGCTGGCGGGCGTCCCTGGGCTGTGGGTCATCGATGCGTCGGTGGTCGACGCGTAGATTGCCCACAAGCGTTCGATTTATGACACAATCGGATCGGACGCGCCCGGCTCGCCTGGGCACTTGCCGGCCCATTCTTCGGTGGCGAGCCTGGGCGCTCCATTTCACTCCGCGGCGTCTCGGCGCAAGGCCGTCGGCTTTTCCTGCCCGCGGCTTTCCGGTAGAACCTGTCTGTGGCGACGCAGCATGGATCCAAAGGTGGGGTGCGTTCGAGCGTGCTCGACCATCGCTTCGGCGCCGGGCCGCCGCTGACGGTGGGCGTCGAGGAGGAGTACATGCTCGTCGATGGCGGCTCCTTCGACCTCGTTTCGGGCGTCGAGCCGATGCTGGACGTGGCGGCGAAGAGCGAGTTCGCCGATCGCCTCAAGCCCGAGCTGATGCAGTGCGTGCTCGAGTCGGGCACGGTGGTCTGTGACGGCATCGCGCAGGCCGAGGAGGATCTTCGCCAGATCCGGCGGTACGCCGCGGGCCTCGCGCGCGACCACGGGATGCGCCTTGGAGCCGCCGCCACACATCCGTTCTCACTGTACGAGCACCAGAAGATCACCGCGCGCGACCGGTACAGGATGCTGGTCGAGATGCTGCAGTACGTCGCCCGGCGGGAGCTGGTGTTCGGGATGCACGTGCACGTCGCCGTGCCGAGCCCCGAGGTCGCTCTGCACGTGATGGAGGGAGTCCTGATCGAGCTGCCGGTACTGCTCGCGCTCTCCACCAACTCGCCGTTCTGGCGCGGCGAGACGACCGGACTGCACTCGACGAGGGCGATGATCTTCGCCGCTTTCCCGCGCAGCGGGCTGCCGCCGCGCTTCACGACCTATCAGGATTACGCCGACGCGGTGGGCTTCATGGAAGCGACCGGAGCGATCGGCGACTACACGCACCTGTGGTGGGACGTGCGCCCGCACCCGCGGTTCGGCACCGTCGAGCTTCGCGTCATGGACTGCCAGTCGCGGGTCGAGGACACCGTCGCGCTCGCCGCGTATGTCCAGTGCCTCGTGAAGCAGCTGGTCGACCAGATCGCCGAGGGCAACCTGCCGACCAGCTATCACCGCATGCTGCTGGCCGAGAACAAGTGGCTGGCCGCACGCTACGGCCTCGATGCGCCGCTGATGGATCTGGGCGCCGGGCGGCGGGTGAAGATGCCCGCTCGGACGCTCGCCCGCCGGCGTCTGAAGGAGCTGAAGCCGATCGCGCGCGAGCTCGGCTGCTCGAAGCAGCTGGCCCGGGTGGACTGGATGATCGAGAACGGGACGGGCGCCCAGCGCCAGCTCCAGGTGTGGAATGCGAACCACGACATCCGCGAGGTGGCCGAGGAGATCGCGAACGCCACCGAGGCTGTCTGATCGCTCAGACGGCGACTTCGCGCGGCCGCACCCAGGCGAGCGCCGCCAGCGCTGCCACCGCGGCGCCCGCGCCGAGCGCAAAGACAGCGCCTGGGCCGATCGCCTGCCAGAGAACGCCGGCGACCAGGCTGGCGACCACGGACGCGCCGCCCGTTGCGAGCTTGAATGCGCCCTGCCCGGTGGCCCGCTCGTGGGGTGGCGAGAGGTCGGACACGAGCGCCTTGCCGACACCGTCGGTGGCTGCGATGTAGACGCCGTAGACCGCCATCAGCGGCCACACCAGCCAGCCTTCCTCGGCGAGGCCGAACCCGGCATACACCCCGGCGAAGACGACGAGGCCGGCCGCGAGCACCCGCCGCTTGCCGATCCGGTCGGCGAGGTGCCCGAGCGGCCAGGAAAGGCTCGAGTACAGGGCGTTGTACAGCGCATAGGCGAGCACGACGGCGGCGGCGCTCAGCCCCAGATCGCTGGCCCGGAGCAGCAGGAACACGTCGGCCGAGTTGCCGATGGAGAAGATCGTCCAGGCGGCGGTGAACATCCAGAACGGTCGCGGGAGCGCGCGCAGGCTGCCGCGCTTGATGTCGGGAGCGGGCTCGGTGGACGCTTCCTGCCGCGGCATCTCGCGGATCCTTCGCAGCGCGAACATCGTCAGCACGGCCGGAACGACCGCGACCAGGATCACCTCGCGCAGCGAAAGGCCCGCCTCGAGCAGTGCGAGGGCGAGCAGCGGTCCGATCACCGCGCCCAGCGAATCCATGAACCGGTGGAAGCCGAACGTCGCCCCCGAACGGCCCGGCTCGCTCGAGTCGCGCAACAGTGCGTCGCGCGGTGCGGTGCGGATGCCCTTGCCGGTGCGGTCGAGAACACGTGCGCCGAGCACCCAGCCCCATGCGGGTGCCAGCGCCACCAGCGGCTTCGCGATGTTCGAGAGCGCGTAGCCGATCCAGATGAACGGCAGCCGGCGGCGGAGCCGGTCGGAGCGCTTCCCCACCTGCAGCCCGATCACCTGGGATGCTGCGTCGGCGGCCCCCTCCACAGCCCCGACGGCGGCCGGCGGGGCGCCCAGGGTCACCGTCAGGAAGAGCGGCAGCACGGGGTAGAGGAGCTCCGAGGATGCATCGTTCAGGAGGCTGGTCCAGCCCATGGCCCAGACATTGCGGTTGATCCCAGAGCGCATCGAGCGCCAACGATAGACTGGCGGCTTCGTCTACCGGTCGAGCTCCGAGGAGGGTCATGGACAAGCAGGAAGTGCTCACGCGCTGCCGCAAGGATGAGGTGGCGTTCGTGCGTCTCCAGTTCACCGAGCCGTATGGCGCCGTCAAGAACGTCTCCATCCCCGTCGAAGAGCTCGAGAAGGCGCTCGACAACGAGCTCATGTTCGACGGCTCGTCGATCCGCGGCTTCAAGCGCATCGAGCAGTCCGACATGTACTTCCTCCCCGATCCTGCGACGTACGCGGTGCTCCCATGGCGCGGAAGTGCCGGGGCTCGCACTGCGCGATTGATCTGCGACGTCGCCGACCCCGACGGCCAGCCGTTCGCCGGCGATCCCCGGTCGAACCTGAAGCGGGTGCTCGCGAAGGCCGCAAAGCTCGGCTACACGATGCAGGTCGGGCCCGAGGCCGAGTTCTTCCTGTTCCGGCTCGACGCCGATGGCAACCCGACCGTCGACCCGCATGACGCAGCAACGTATTTCGACGTCGCGCCGATGGACAAGGGCGAGGATTGCCGGCGCGACATCGAGATCACGCTGCAGCAGATGGGGTTCCACCTGGAGGCGGCGCACCACGAGGTTGCGATCGGCCAGCACGAGATCGACTTCCGCCACGGCGATGCGCTGTCGACCGCTGACAACCTGATCACGTTCCGCATGGTTGTCAAGGTGATCGCCGCCCAGCACGGCATGCATGCCACGTTCATGGCCAAGCCCCTCCACGGCGAGAACGGCTCGGGGATGCACGTCAACCAGTCGCTCAGCCAGGGTGACGACAACGCCTTCCTCGACGAGTCCGACGACCTCAAGCTGTCGAAGGAGGCCTACGCCTACATCGCCGGGATCCTCGAGCACCTGCCAGGCATCACCGCCGTTGCGAACCCCACGGTCAACTCGTACAAGCGGTTGCTGCCGGGGTACGAGGCGCCTGTCTACATCGCGTGGTCACCCGGGAACCGCTCAGCTGCCATCCGAGTGCCGGCCAAACGCGGCCGGTCGACTCGCATCGAGCTGCGCACGCCCGATCCGACGGCGAATCCGTATCTCGCTCTGGCATGCATGCTGGAGGCCGGCCTCGACGGCATCGACCGCGGGGCGAAGCCGCCGGCTCCGGTGAACCGCAACATCTACGACCTGTCCGAGGAGGAGTCGGCCGAGCTCGGCATCAAGAGCCTGCCGCACGACCTCACCCATGCGCTCGACGCGCTCGAGGCCGATCCGGTCATGCACGAGGCGCTCGGCGACCACATCTACTCGGAGTACGTGCGGCTGAAGCGCGAGGAGTGGGCCGCATACAACGAGCAGGTCCACAAGTGGGAGCTCGACCAGTACATGGACCGCTACTAGAACGGTGCCTGGCACCGGTGCCAGGCACCGGAGTGCCAGGCGTAGTGACGGGGCCCGTCACGATGCCGTGACAGGCACGTGATGTGCAGAGGAACGGCTGGAGGCCGCATGGTTACGGCTCACTTGTCGCCGCGTGACGAATCAGCAACGAGCGTGTCACGAGGTTTAGCCGTGCCTGGCACCGGTGCCAGGCACCGGTGTGCTGAGGCACCGGTGTGAGCGGGTGAAACAACGAGGCCAGACCCCGTTGTTTCATCTTGGCTCAGCGGTAGATCGCGGACACGTCGTCTGAGCGGATGGCGTCCTGGTCGCGCTGGGCGACGCCTGTGCGGATCGCGGCCTCCGCGACGGCGTGCGCGACCTGCTCGACCACGGCCTTGTTGAAGACGCTCGGGACGATGTACTCGGCGTGCAGCTCGTCGGGGCCGATCACCGACGCGATCGCCTGCGCCGCGGCGAGGTTCATCTCCTCGTTGATCGTCCGGGCGTGGGCGTTCAAGGCGCCGCGGAACATGCCCGGGAAGCACAGCACGTTGTTGATCTGGTTCGGGTAATCCGACCGGCCGGTCGCGATGACCCGGGCCACCCCCTGGATCTCCTCGGGAGGCACCTCGGGATCGGGATTCGCCATCGCGAAGACGATGGCGTCGTCGGCCATCCGGCCGATCGCCTCAGCGCTGACCGCCCCGGGCCCGGACAGGCCGAGGAACACGTCCGCTCCCGCCAGCGCGTCGTCCGCGGTGCCCTGGAATCCGCCCGGGTTGGTGTTCTTCGCGTACCACTTCTTGATGCTGGTCAGGTTCTTCTTGCCTGCGAACAGGGCGCCCTCGCGGTCGCATCCGACGATGTCGGTCACGCCCGCACGCATCAGCAGCTTGCTGACCGCGACGCCGGCGGCACCGACACCCACGAGCACGACCTTCAGCTCCTCCATCGGCTTGCCCACGAGCTTGGCAGCGTTCAGCAGCCCGGCGAGGACCACGACCGCGGTGCCGTGCTGGTCGTCGTGGAAGACGGGGATGTCGAGCTCCTTGCGCAGGCGGCCCTCGATCTCGAAGCACCGCGGCGCGGCGATGTCCTCGAGGTTGATCCCGCCGAACCCAGGGGCGATCGCCTTCACGATGGCGATGATCTCGTCGGTGTCCTTCGTGTCCAGTGCAATCGGCCAGGCGTCGATCCCGGCGAACTCCTTGAACAGCATCGCCTTGCCCTCCATCACCGGCATGGCGGCCTCCGGCCCGATGTCGCCAAGGCCGAGCACCGCGGTTCCGTCGGTGACCACGGCGACCGTGTTCTGCTTGATGGTCAGCGCGCGCGCCCGCGAGACGTCCTCGGCGATGGCCAGACACACACGCGCAACTCCAGGCGTGTACGCCATCGAGAGGTCATCGCGGGTCTTCACCGGCACCTTGTTATGCACCTCGATCTTGCCGCCGAGGTGCATCAGGAACGTGCGGTCGGAGACGTTCACGAGGTTGACGCCGGGAACCTTGCGCACCGCGTCGACGATCTGCTGGCCGTGATCGGCGTCGGACGCCGCCACGGTGATGTCGCGGATGGTGTGCTCGCGCGTCACCCGCACGAGATCGATCGCGCCGAGATCTCCCTTCGCATCGGCGATCGCCGACGCCACGCCGGCGAACGAGCCCGGCTCAGAGGGGATCTCGAGCCGCATCGTGAGGCTGTAGGAAGCGGAGGGGTTACGCGCCATGGATGCGAGATGGTACCGGCCCAGGTAGGCTCGGCGCCGTGCTGTACCACGAACAGGCGGGTACCGGCGCGGCTGTCGTCCTCATCCACGAGGGCATCGGGGACAGCCGGATGTGGGACCCGCAGTGGAGGACGTTCACGGAGCGCTATCGCACCGTCCGCTACGACATGCGCGGCTTCGGGCGCTCCCCGCTGCCCGAGGAGCCGTTCGCGCACGCCGCCGACCTGGCCGCTCTGATCGACGAGCTCGGGATCGGCCCCACAGCCCTGGTGGCCGGCTCGATGGGCGGCCGTGTTGCGCTGGAGCTCGCGGTCGCCCGCCCCGACCTCGTCTCCGCGCTGGTGCTGGTGGCGCCGGCCCTGCCCGGTCACGACTGGTCGGACGAGATGCGCCGGTACGACGCCGCGGAGGAGGAGGCGATCGAGGCAGGTGACCTCGACAAGGCGGCGGATCTGAACGTTCGCTTCTGGGTGGACGGCCCCGGGCGCGGGCCCGACGCGGTCGACCCGGCGGTTCGCGACCGTGTCCGGAACATGCAGCGCCGGGCGCTCGAGATTCAGCTCGCCGCTCCCGGCGCCGAGGAGGAGCTGCTGGTGGAGGACCTGGCCGGTCGGCTCGGGGAGATCTCCGCTCCCACACTCGTCTTGGTCGGCGAGCACGACCTCGCTGACATGCACCGCATCGCCGACCGCCTGGTCGCCGAGATCCCCGGAGCACGCCGCGAGCTGATCGAGGGCACGGCCCACGTACCCAACATGGAGCGCCCGCAGGAGTTCGACCGCTTCGTTCTGGGGTTCCTCGCCGACGGCCGGTAGGCTGCTTTCAGTGGCAACCGCGAAGCAGAGAAAACCTTCCGAGCTCGACCTCGACGACGCACCCGCGAAGAGCTCCGACGTCTTCCTCGTCGACGGCAACGGTCTCGCTTACCGGGCGTTCTACGCACTCCCGGAGGAGCTGCAGACGGTTGACGGACAGCCGACGAACGCGTTGCTCGGCATGGCGAACATGCTGATGAAGCTGCTGGGCGATTACCGGCCGTCGACGGTATTGGTCGCATGGGACATGAAACCGACGGCCCGGCTGGAGCTCGACCCCGAGTACAAGGCCCATCGCAAGCCCACGCCCGATCTGCTGAAGGCCCAACAGCCCTACTTCGAGCCGATCGTGGAGGCATTCGGCTATCGCAACCTGCGGGTCGAGGGCATGGAGGCCGACGACGTGATCGGCACGCTCTCCGCGATGGCCGAGCGTGAGGGTCACCGCGTCTGCGTCGTCTCCACCGACCGCGACGCCTTCCAGCTCGCGTCGGAGAACGTCTGCATCATGATGACGCCCCGCGGAGTCTCCGACGTGGTCGTCTACACACCTGACCGCATCCGCCAGCGCTACGGCATCGGGCCGGAGTTGATCCCCGACTTCATCGGGCTCAAGGGCGATACCTCCGACAACATCCCCGGCGTGCCCGGGATCGGCGAGAAGACGGCCGCCGACCTGCTCCTCCAGTTCGGCAGCATGGAGAACGTCTACGCGAACCTCGACGACGTCTCCGGCGAGAAGCGCCGGCTGTCGCTGCGCGAGGCGACCGAGGATGCCGAGAAGTCGAAGCGGCTGGCCACCATCGACCGCGCGCTCGACCTCGAGGTCGACTTCGGCCGCCTGGTGGCGGAGCCGCCCGACCGATCGTCGATGAGGGAGCTGTTCCGAAAGCTCGAGTTCAGGGCGCTGCTTCGCCGCGTCGACGAGCTGGAGGAGTTCATCCCAGCCGCCCCGGGCGCACCCGCCGAGCGCACGGAGCTGAGCTGGCGCGAGGGCACGACCGGCGACATCGGATCGCTGCGGGGCGAGGTCGGGGTCGCGGTGGGCGGCGGGCGTGCGGCCGTGGCCGCGCAGGACGGCGACGTGGTAGTCGTCTCCGCGACCGACGAGCAGCTGGTGTCTGCGCTCGCCGGCAACGACGTGATCACCCACGGCGCCCACGTACCCGGTCTGCTTCCGGCCGGTGACACGCAGATCGCGGCCTACCTGCTCGATCCAGGCCGCGCCGACTACGCGATGGAGGACCTTGCCGAGGAATATGGCGTCGCGCCGGTGGCCCAGGCCGATCAGGAGACCGCGCGGCTGGTCACGGCCGCCGCCACCCAGCGCAGCATCCACGCGGCCATGTTGGACCGGATCGAGAAGCGTGGCATGATGGCGCTCTACCGCGATATCGAGCTGCCGCTCGTGCCCGTGCTGGCAGACATGGAGCGCCACGGCGTGCAGGTCGACGGCTACCGGCTCGCGGAGATCGCCGCGAAGCTGCGCGATCAGGTGGACGAGCTGGAGGAGCGAGCCTACGATCTGGCCGGTGGCCCCTTCACGATCGGGTCGCCGAAGCGGCTCGGCGAGGTGCTGTTCGAGCGCCTCGGGCTGCCCGCCGACCGCAAGGGCAAGACCGGCTACTCGACCGACGCGCGCGTACTCGGCAAGCTGCGGGAGCTGCACCCGATTGTCGCCGTCGTCGAGGGCTGGCGCGAGCAGTCCAAGCTGCTCAACACCTACCTTGAGCCGCTGCCAGGGCTGATCGACGAGGACGGCCGGTTGCACACCTGGTTCAGCCAGACCACGGCGGCCACGGGGCGTCTCAGCTCGATCCGGCCGAACCTCCAGAACATCCCGATCCGCACGCCGCTCGGACGCGAGATCCGCAGCGCCTTCGTCGCAGCGCCCGGCTTCAAGCTGCTGTCGGCCGACTATTCGCAGGTCGAGCTGCGGATCCTTGCCCACGTGTCGGGTGAGCCGGCGCTGAAAGAGGCATTCGCTCGCGGCGACGACATCCACCGGGTGACCGCCGCGAAGGTGCTCGGCAAGGACCCGGCGGAGCTGACCTCCGACGAGCGCGGCCGCGCCAAGGCCGTCAACTTCGGCATCATCTACGGCATCAGCGCCTTCGGGC
This sequence comes from Gaiellales bacterium, assembly GCA_033856675.1. Taxonomy (GTDB): domain Bacteria; phylum Actinomycetota; class Thermoleophilia; order Gaiellales; family JAICJC01; genus JAICYJ01. The sequence continues at coordinate 73,458 of JAWVEN010000060.1, forward strand.
TCTCGGAGCAGCTGGGCATCACGCGCGAGGAGGCGCAGGAGTTCATCGACCGCTACCTGGCGCAGTTCCCACAGGTGAACGAGTTCATCCGGCGGGTGATCGAGCGAGCACGAGAGGACGGGCACGTGACGACGCTGTTCGGCCGCAGACGGCCGATCCCGGAGCTGCGCGCATCCAACTGGCAGACGCGCAGCCTCGGCGAGCGCCTCGCGGTGAACACGGTCATGCAGGGCAGCGCTGCCGACATCATCAAGGTGGCGATGATCGAATCACACCGCCGGTTGCGGGACGAGGGACGCGGCTCCCGGCTGGTTCTGCAGGTGCACGACGAGCTCGTGTTCGAGGTGCGCGACGGCGAGACGAGCGCGCTGCGAACGCTCGTGCACGAGGAGATGTGCCGCGCCTATCCGCTCGACCCGCCGCTGGACGTGGACGTCGGCATCGGCTCGACCTGGCTGGAGGCGAAGTGATCCCGTGGCTCCAACTCGAGGGCACGCTCTACGCGCTTCCCGCAGCGCGTGGGGAGGAGCCCGGCAGCTACCTGTGGCTGGAGGCCGGGAGGCGTGACGAGGCGGTCGTCGCGGAGCTGTTTCTGCCGGCGGTGGGACCGGAGGCTCTCGACAACGCGCTCGGGATCGCGATCGGCAGCGTCGAGATCGGCGGGCTGCCCCGCACGGGTGAGGTGCAGCTGCGTTTCGGCCGGGTCGTGAACGGCACCGGCGTCCTGTCGGCCGACGGTGAGGTGCTGGCCGCCGACGTGCGCTTCGAGGTGCGCTTTCACCCGCGCAGTGGCGGGTTCTGTCCTCGATGCGGCGGCGAGCTTCAGCTCGAGCCGGTGATCGTGATCACGCCGCCGGACGGGGGGCTGATCGGGGAGCCGCTCACCCGATGCGGGGTATGCGGCGAGGACTGACCGGCCTTGCGCTGGTCATCACGCTCGCAGCGGCGTCCTGCGGCGGCGACGGGAACTCGCAGTCGAGCGCCCCGGCGCCGGCGGCGTGCCCGAACGAGCAGCGCCCGGCCGTGTCGCTGCTGCTTGACGTACACCGCGAGCCGGCGGCCCGGGAAGTGGTCTGCCTGGCGCGGACGTACACGAACATCGTCGGGGCGCCTGCCTGGGACGACCTGCCCGCACAGGTGGCCGCTGTCTCGGAGACGGTGTTCACGTGGGAGCGCCGGGTGCTCCAGTACGGGTTCGATCCATGTGACCAGTGTGCGCGGCCCGGGCTCGACCCGGATGAGGTACGCGAGACCAACCCCGAGTGGATACTGCACGACGCCGACGGCAACGAGATCCACCCGGCGGCGCATCCCGACTGGGTGCTGTTCGACTTCTCGAACGTGAACTTCCAGGCCGCGTGGGGCCTCGCCGTGGCGAAGGAGCTCTCGGGCACCAGGTGGACCGGCGTCCACATCGTGGACGCCACCAACCAGCCGGACTGGTCGTCGCAGCCGATCGACCCGAACACCGGCGAGCCGATGACCGAAGCCGATCGTCGCACCTATCTCGCGGAAGCGCTGTCAGTCGTCCGGGCCGGTATGAAGACGTCCGGGTTCTCGCTGGTGGCGTCCAACGGCCCGGCGACGATCGTCGACCGCGGCCAGATCGCAAGCACGGACGCCGTCACCGTGGGATCCGGATTTGCGCGGACCGGCAGCCCCGAGTGGGACGTCTTGCTCGCCTACTTCCAGGCAGCGGTCGAGGCGCACGTCGGCGCATGGGTGCAGGACGTCGGCGAGCTGCGCCCGTCGCAACGCGTGTATGGGCTCGCCTCGTATCTGCTCGTATCCGGCCCGCGGTCGTCGTACGAGGTCGAATCGGAGACCGACAGCGATCTGTACGACATCTCCCTGGGTGAGCCGATCGACCTCGCAGCGCTTCAGGGCTTCGTCTGGCTTCGCGAGTTCGCATCGGGCTACGTCGCCGTGAATCCCACCGTCGCCGACGGCTCGGTGCAGCTCACCGACGGCACGGTCGTGCGGATCCCTGCCGGCGGGGCTGTGATCCAGGCCGCCGCACAGCGCTTTACGACCTCGGAGTGAGGCCCTTCGGGCGTCAGATCGCGGACACCCGGCGTGCGGCAGGGACGCAAACGACCGCCTGTATACTGCGCTCGGCGCTCGGCTTCCCGGGTGGATTGCTGCTGCGCTATCGAGACCATCGAGAGGACTGACCCATTTCAATGACATCAATCGACCAGCAGCACTCTGACCCGTCCGACACCTGGATGATCGAGGTGGACGGTGTGCTCGTCCCCGACTATGACCGCACGCTCACCGACTTCAGCGAGGGAGACGTCGTGAGTGGCATGGTGGTCCGCGTCGACAAGGACGAGATCCTGGTCGACATCGGATACAAGTCCGAGGGCGTCATCCCCATCGCCGAGCTTTCCATCCGCCGGTCGGTGAACCCGGATGAAGAGGTCGCTCTGGGCGACACCATCGACGCGCTTGTGCTTCAGAAAGAGGACGCGGACGGCCGTCTGATCCTCTCCAAGAAGCGAGCGCGGTTCGAGAAGGCTTGGCGCCGGATCGAGGCTGCCGCAGAGAGCGGCGAGCCGGTTGAGGGCGCCGTCATCGAGGTCGTCAAGGGCGGGCTCATCATCGATCTCGGCGTGCGTGGCTTCCTGCCCGCGTCGCTGGTCGACATCCGCCGCGTCCAGGATCTCGACGAGTACCGCGACCAGACACTGCGCTGCAAGGTCATCGAGCTCAACCGCAGCCGCAACAACGTCGTGCTCTCGCGCCGGGCAGTGCTCGAGGAGGAGCGCCGCGAGCAGCGGCAGCAGATCCTCGACCGCCTGTCCCCGGGCACCGAGGTTGAGGGCGTGATCTCGAACATCGTCGACTTCGGCGCCTTCGTCGATCTCGACGGAATCGACGGCCTGATCCACATCTCGGAGCTCTCGTGGAGCCACGTCAACCATCCGTCCGAGGTGCTGGAGATCGGGCAGACGGTGCGCGTGAAGGTGCTCGACGTCGACCGCGACCGCCAGCGGATCTCGCTCGGCCTCAAGCAGACGCAGACGGATCCGTGGCAGCGCGTCATCGACGAGACCCATCAGGGCGACGTGGTCGTCGGCCGGATCACCAAGGTGGTCACGTTCGGCGCCTTCGCCGAGATCCTGAGCGGCGTCGAGGGCCTGATTCACATCTCCGAGCTCGCCGACCATCACGTGGAGAACCCGCGTGACGTGGTCAACCAGGGTGACGAGGTCAACGTCAAGGTGATCGAGATCGATCCCGACCGGCGCCGGCTGTCGCTCTCGCTGAAGCGGGTCGAGGACGGCGAGACGGTGAAGCGGATCGAGATGACCGGCGCCACCACGGCGACGGCCGCCTCGGTTCCCGAGCTTGGGCTTTCTGAAGAAGTCTTCGCCGAAGCCGCCGAGCCTGCTGCTGCGGAGGCCGAGACGGCCGCCGACGTGGCTGAGCCTGTTGCGGCGGAGGAGCCGGGCGCCGAAGCGGCGGAGCCCGAACTGGTTGCAGAGCCGGAGCCGGCCACCGAGCCGGAGGCAGAGCCGGCGGCGCCCGCCGAGCCCGAGGACGAGACGGCCGCCGATCCCGACGCCGCAGCAGAGGCAGCGCCCGAAGCAGAGGCCGACGCCGAGCCGGAGCCGGAACCTGCCGCTGAGTCGGAAGCTGCTGAGCCGGAGGCAGAGCCCGACGTTCCCGCCGAGCTGCCTGAAGAGGCACTGACGGAGGAGTAGCGTGGCGGCTCGGGTCGTCGGGCTGACCGGCGGCATCGGGTCGGGCAAGTCCGAGGCGCTGGCAGCATTCGGGCGCCATGGTGCCGCCACGCTTTCGAGCGACGAGGTGGTGCGCCTGCTCTATGAACGCGAAGACGTGCGTGCGGCGGTGTCGGAGCACTTCGGGCCGGAGGTGGTGTGCGAGGACGGCAGCATCGACCGCGCCAGGATCGGCGAGCGCGTGTTCGCCGACCCCGAGGAGCGCAGTTGGCTGGAGGGGTTGTTGCTGCCGCTGGTCGCCGCGGAGTTCCGCGCCTGGCGCGAACGCGTGCTCGACTCGGGCGCACGGTTGCTGGTGCACGAGGCGCCGACCCTGTTCGAGGCCGGTGTCGAAGACCGCTACGACACCATCGTCATGGTGACGGCGCCGCGCGAGCTGCGTGAGCAGCGCCGCCCCGGCGCGGCCGGCCGGATGGCTTCGCAGCTTCCCGAGGAGGCGAAGGCCGCTCGGTCAGACGTGGTCTACGAGAACACCGGCACGCTGGATGACCTCGACCGGTTCGTGGCCGAGCTGGTGCGGCGCCTGGAGAAGGAGTGACCGGCGTGGGTCGGCGGATGGTCATCGCGGTTCTGGTGCTGGCCATCCTTGGCGCCGGGTCGGTCGCCATCGTGCGCGCCGCGGAGCCGGCCTGGTGGATCCGGCTCTGGTATCCGCTGCGCTATGAGCAGGTGGTCTCGGGCAACGCCAAGCTGTATCACCTCGATCCCGCCCTGGTGGCGGCCGTGATCTACCAGGAGTCCCGGTTCGATCCATCGGCGCGCTCCGAGGCCGGCGCCGTCGGGCTGATGCAGCTTCTCCCCGACACCGCCCGCGGCATCGCCGTGCACACGGGCGGGGCGAAGTTCGATCCGGCCACCGACCTGTTGAACCCCGACCTGAACGTGCGGTACGGCTGCTGGTACCTCCAGCACCTTCAAAAGAAGTACGGCAAGTACCGCAACGGCGACGAGTTGGCGCTGGCCGCGTACAACGCGGGCCAGGCGAACGTCGACGAGTGGATCGCCGGCACGGCACCGGGGGGAGACGTGCGGATCCGTTTCGCCGAAACCCGCCACTACGTCGATGAGGTCAAGCGCCTCGAGGAGCGGTACCAGAAGGCCTATGCGTCGGAGCTCGAGATCTAGGCGAAGTGCTGCCAGATCCGGCCAAGCGGCGCCTTCTTGCGCAGCGAATCGAGACGGTCGAGGTCGCCACTGCCGGCGCTTGCTCCAACGGGCCGCGAACGGGCGTTCGGTACACTGCCTGCATGGCCGACATGCTCGTATCAGCCGCCTACAAGCCGACCGGGGACCAGCCACGGGCGATCGGAGAGCTTTCCCAGACGATCAGCCGTGGTGACCGGTTCCAGACGTTGCTGGGCGCCACCGCCACCGGCAAGACGCACACCGTTGCAAGGGTCATCGAGCAGGTGCAGAAGCCGACGCTCGTGATCGCGCACAACAAGACGCTGGCCGCACAGCTCTGCAACGAGTTCCGCGAGTACTTCCCGCACAACGCCGTGGAGTACTTCGTCAGCTACTACGACTACTACCAGCCCGAGGCGTACCTCCCGACGTCGGACACGTACATCGAGAAGGACAGCTCGATCAACGACGACATCGACCGCCTGCGCCATGCCGCCACAGCGGCGCTGTTCACCCGCAGGGATGTGCTGATCGTGGCGTCCGTGTCGTGCATCTACGGCATGGGATCGCCCGAGCGCTACGAGCAGATGGTGCTGTTCCTCGGCGTCGGCGATGATCACCCGCGCGAGAAGATGCTGCAGAAGCTGGTCTCGATCCAGTACGTCCGTAACGATGTCGTGCTCGGGCGTGGCAAGTTCCGCGTCCGCGGCGACGTGATCGAGGTGCAGCCGGCCAACATGGAGTCCGCGTACCGGATCTCCCTGTTCGGCGACGAGGTCGAGTCGATCGTCCACTTCGACCCCATGACGGGCGAGGTGCTGGCGAAGCTCGACCACCTGGCGATCTACCCGGCCACGCATTACGCGATGGAGCGCGACGAGATCGAGCGCGCCGTCGGCGGAATCGACGGCGAGCTCCGCGAGCGGCTGCACGTGCTGGAGGGCGAGGGCAAGATGCTCGAGGCCCATCGGCTGCGTTCGCGCACCGAGTACGACATGGAGATGCTGCGCGAGATGGGGTTCTGCAACGGCATCGAGAACTACTCGCGGATCCTCGAGGGGCGCGCCGAGGGAACACCGCCGCACACGTTGCTCGACTACTTCCCTGACGACTACCTCGTGGTCGTGGACGAGTCGCACCAGACCGTCCCGCAGATCGGCGGCATGTACGAGGGCGACCGCTCCCGCAAGCAGACGCTGGTCGACTTCGGGTTTCGCCTGCCGTCGGCGCTCGACAACCGCCCGTTGCGCTTCGACGAGTTCCTCGAGCGGGTGCCGCAGCTGCTGTTCGTGTCGGCCACTCCGAGCGCGTACGAGCTCCGCCATTCGACCCACGTCGCCGAGCAGATCATCCGTCCGACGGGCTTGGTCGACCCCGAGGTCGACGTGCGGCCGACGCGGCACCAGATCGACGACCTGATGACCGAGATCAAGGCCAGGATCGACGTCAACGAACGGACGCTCGTCACCACCCTGACCAAGAAGATGGCCGAGGACCTGACCGACTACCTGCTCGAGGCGGGCGTCCGGACGCGGTACCTGCATTCCGAGGTCGACACGCTGGAGCGGATCAAGATCATCCGCGAGCTGCGGCTGGGAGAGTACGACGTGCTGGTGGGTGTGAACCTGCTCCGCGAGGGGCTCGACCTGCCCGAGGTGTCGCTGGTGGCCATTCTGGACGCCGACAAGGAGGGCTTCCTCCGCGGCCAGACGGCGTTGATCCAGACGATCGGGCGGGCGGCGCGAAACGTCAACGGCCGGGTTCTGATGTACGCCGACAAGATGACCGAGGCGATCAGGGTCGCGATCGACGAGACGACCCGCCGCCGCAACATCCAGCTCGCGTACAACGCCGAGCACGGGATCACGCCGGAGTCGATCAAAAAGGGCGTGTCCGACATCGCCGAGTTTCTCTCCATCGAATCTCCCACCGTCCCCGGCCGGCGTCGCCGCGGCGCGAAGACCGAGGGCATGTCGCAGGACGAGCTCGAGAAGCTCGTCGTCGAGTTGGAGGAGGAGATGTTCACCGCCGCCGAAGAGCTGCGGTTCGAGTACGCCGCCAAGCTGCGTGACGAGATCAAGGAGCTGCGACGCGAGCTTGGCATGGTCACGACCTCGTGACCTAGGGCTTCACTCTCACCGCTCACGGCCGTACGATGGTAGGGTCGACCGCCCAACAGCGAACGGTGGTGAGAACCGTCAGGCAACAGGTTGCGCCCGGTGAGCTCGAGCTCGTGCGGGCCTTCATCAACACGCGGAATCTGGAGCACGGCTCCGATCTGCTCGGCGATCCCGATGATCTACGGGCCTGGCTGGCCGCTCGCTTCCTGATCAAGCGCAGCGATCCTGTGGGTGCCGACGAGCTGGTGGTTGCCGTCGCCGTGCGGGAGGCCCTCCGCGATCATGCGGGAGGCGACCGAACATCCGCCGCGGTGCTGGATGCCGCGACAGCCGCGTGCGGCCTTCGGCCGCGGTTCGAGCGCGAGGGACTCGCGCTTGCGCCGGCGGTGGAGGGCGTCCCGGGTGCGCTCGGCCGCCTGCTGGGGATCGTCGTGGCGTCGATCACCACCGGCCGCTGGGACCGCTTGAAGACCTGCCGGAATCCGAACTGCCGCTGGGCGTTCTACGACAAGACTCGCAACCACTCGGCGGTGTGGTGCGACATGGCGGTCTGCGGCAGCCGCGCCAAGTCGCGCGCCTACTACGCCCGCCGCCGCTCGCAGAGCAGCACCTCGACCTGAGCGTGTTCACGCAGGTGCCAGGCACCTGCCTGAACACGCGCTGTGTTTGCTGAGGTGCCTGGCACCGGGCTGAACAGGAGTCCGGCTCGGGCGGGCGAATCCATTCGGTCCATGTCGGCGCTTTCACGTCTCGTCTTGCCCTCGGAGCGCGTCCATCTGGTGACGCGGGAGCACGGGGTGGTGCTCGTTCGCCCGTTCTTTCGCTCGTCGCTTGCCATCGTGGTGTTCGGCGGTGGCGCGCTCAAGGTGGCGGGATCCTCGATCCCAGAGCCGATTCGATGGTCCGCGGCGCTGCTCGCACTGGTGGTGGTCACGCTCTCGCTGATCGGTCTGATCCGCCGCGTGTCGCGGTGGCATGCCAGGCGGCTGATCGTGACGGATGAGCGAGCGATGCTCGTCACGGGGATCCTCGGCCGCCGCGTGCTCACGGTCGGCCTCGACGGCATCCAAGACGTCTCGATCGGCATGTCGGGCCTCGGCCGCGTGCTTCGCTACGGCAGGGTGAACGTCAACGTGAACGGCCGGCGGGGCGCGCTGTTCGGGCTTCGCAGGCTGCGTGACCCAGATCTCGTCGTGGCGCTGTTGCTCGGGCTTACCGACCTGCCGCCGGCGAGGCCTGCGCGTCACCGGAAGGCTTCGGAGCGCACCGAGATGGCTGTTTCCAGGCACTGACCGGACGGGCTGCTATCGTGCAAGGCGAACATGCGTTCGCCAACCACCACACTGCTAAAATCAGGTCTACTTCCGCCTGATCAAGCCACGTCTGGGGGGTTCGTGCCGAGCGACGAGATCGTGATCCGGGGCGCCCGGGAACACAACCTGAAGGACGTCACGGTCTCGCTTCCCCGCGATCGGCTCGTCGTCATCACCGGCCTCTCAGGCTCGGGCAAGTCGAGTCTTGCTTTCGACACGCTGTACGCGGAGGGCCAGCGCCGGTACGTCGAGTCCCTCTCGGCCTATGCACGTCAGTTCCTGGGCCAGATGGACAAGCCCGACGTCGATTCCATCGACGGGCTTTCGCCTGCCATTTCGATCGACCAGAAGACGACGACTCGCAACCCGCGTTCGACGGTCGGCACGGTCACCGAGATCTACGACTACCTGCGCCTGCTCTACGCGCGGGTCGGCCGCCCGCACTGCCCCAAGTGCGGCAACCCGGTGTCCGGCCAGTCGGCAGAGCAGATCGTCGAGCAGGTGCTCGGGTTGCCGGAGGGCACGCGCTTCACCATCGACGCCCCGGTCGTGCGCGGGCGCAAGGGAGAGTTCCGCGACCTGTTCGAGGAGCTGCGCGCCGACGGCTACACGCGCGTCAAGGTTGACGGCGAGCAGCACATGATCGAGGAGGTACCTGCCCTCGACAAGCAGATCCGGCACACGATCTCGGTCGTGATCGACCGGCTGGTGATGAAGACAGGCCTGCGCCCGCGGCTGACCGACTCCGTGGAGACCGCGTTGCGGTTGGCCGAAGGCCTGGTGGAGATCGCCGAGGTGGATGGCCAGGTGCGGACGTACTCCGAGCGCTTCGCCTGCCCGGAGTGCGGCATCTCGCTGCCCGAGCTGGCGCCGCGGATCTTCTCCTTCAACTCGCCGCACGGCGCATGCCCCCACTGCACCGGCCTTGGAATGCAGCGCGAGATCGATCCCGACCTGATCGTGCCCGATCCCACCCTGTCGATCGCCGAAGGCGCCCTTGTGCCGTGGACGGTGATCAACACGAACTTCTACGAGCAGGTCATCCAGGCCATCGCCGAGCGGTACGAGATCAACCTCGAGACGGCGTGGCAGGATCTGCCTGAGAGCGAGCGCGACCTGTTCCTCGAGGGCACCGGCGACGAGAAGATCTACGTCAGCTACCGCAACCGCATGGGCCGCAAGCGGAGCTACATGCTTGCCTTCGAGGGCATCGTGCAGGGCCTGGCGCGGCGGTATCGGGAGACCGATTCGGCGTACCAGAAGGAGCGGATCGAGGAGTACATGACCCTGAAGCCGTGCCCGAAGTGCCACGGGGCGCGGCTCAAGGACACGAGCTTGGCCGTGACCATCAGTGACCGCAACATCGCCTCGCTGACCCATCTGTCGGTTGAGCAGGCGATCAAGTTCGTCGAGAACCTCGACCTGACCGACACGGAGCGCGTCATCGGGGCGCGCATCCTCAAGGAGATCCGCGAGCGGCTGAGCTTCCTGGAGAACGTCGGTGTCGGGTACCTCACCCTCGACCGCGCGGCGGCGTCCCTCTCGGGCGGCGAAGCGCAGCGAATTCGCCTGGCGACCCAGATCGGATCCAGTCTGATGGGCGTCCTCTACATCCTGGACGAGCCGTCGATCGGGCTCCACCAGCGCGACAATGCGCGGCTGCTGGCGACGCTGGAGCGCCTCCGCGAGCTCGGCAACACCGTGATCGTGGTGGAGCACGACGAGGAGACGATGCGCGCTGCCGACCACATCGTCGACATGGGCCCGGGCGCCGGCGAGCACGGCGGCTGGGTGGTGGCCGAAGGCACCGCCGACGAGGTGATGAACAGTCCTGAGTCGGTCACCGGCGCCTATCTGTCGGGCAGACGGGCGATCCCGGTGCCCGACCGCCGCGTGCACGATTCGGGCTGGTTCGGCGTGCACGGCGCAGGAGAACACAACCTGAAGGACATCGACGTGGATCTGCCGATCGGCAAGTTCATCACCGTGACGGGCGTGTCGGGGTCCGGCAAGAGCACCCTCGTCAACGAGGTCATCTTCAAATCGCTGGCCAACCGCGTCGGCCGAACGCGGGTGAAGCCGGGTGCGCACCGTACGGTGCACGGCATCGACGCGTTCGACAAGGTGATCGACATCGACCAGTCGCCGATCGGCCGCACGCCCCGCTCGAACCCCGCGACGTACACGGGGCTGTTCGATCACATCCGCAATCTCTACTCGCAGACGCCCGACTCGAAGACCCGTGGCTACAAGCCCGGGCGGTTCTCCTTCAACGTCAAGGGCGGCCGGTGCGAGACCTGCAAGGGTGACGGCACGATCAAGATTGAGATGCATTTCCTGCCGGACGTCTACATCAACTGCGAGGTCTGTCACGGCCGGCGTTACAACAAGGAGACGCTCGAGGTTCGGTTCAAGGGGAAGTCGATCGCCGATGTGCTCGACATGTCGGTCGAGGAGGCGCTCGAGTTCTTCGTCAAGATTCCGAAGCTGCGGCGCCGGCTGCAGACGCTGCACGACGTCGGGCTCGACTACATGCGCCTGGGCCAGCCCGCCACGACGCTGTCCGGCGGCGAGGCCCAGCGCGTGAAGCTCGCGACCGAGCTCTCCAAGGTGGCGACCGGCCGGACGCTCTACATCCTGGACGAGCCGACCACCGGCCTGCACATGTACGACGTCGAGAAGCTGCTGGTGGTGTTGCAGCGGCTGGTCGACGCCGGCAACACGGTGCTCGTGATCGAGCACAACCTCGACGTGATCAAGCAGGCAGACTGGGTGCTCGACCTCGGCCCCGAGGGCGGTGACAAGGGTGGCGAGATCGTCGCCCAGGGAACGCCCGAGGAGGTTGCCGAGACGCCAGGCAGCCAGACCGGCGAGTACCTGCGCCGCGTGCTGCCCGTCTACGAGGCTGAACGCGCCCTTGCCGGCTGAAGGGCCGGATCATCCAGGCGCCATTGTGAAAGCACTTCCTGACTTATCCAGCCGGGTGCGTGCCGTCATCGTGCGCGACGACCACACGGTGCTGATGGACCGGACGCATCACGGCGACCGCGAGGTCTTCTACTGGCTTCCCGGCGGCGGCATCGAGCCCGGTGAGACGTCCGAGGAGGCCCTGCGACGCGAGCTGTTGGAGGAGGCGGCCGTCGACATCGAGGTCGGCAGAGTGCTGTACGTCAGCGAGAACCTGTTCGTGGAGAGCGGCGACTACCGCCACGAGATCATCCTGTACCGTCTCGCACGTATCACGGGCGGGCCGCACGGAGAGCCATCCGATCCGCGCATGCATGAGTGGCACCGACCCGGCGAACAGCCGGGCCGGCTGTTGCCGGATCACGTCGCGCGTGAGCTGGAGTTCGACCTTGCGGACGGCTTCAGGCGCGGCATCGTGCATCTGGTGACGGACGAGCGTCCCACCCTCCACGAGTAGACTCGCCGCCATGCCCGAGGCAGTGATTCTCTCCGCGGTTCGCACCCCTGTGGGCCGCTATGGTGGCGCGCTGGCGGGTGTTCGTCCCGACGACCTCGCCGCCGAGGCGATCGCGGCAGCCGTCGACCGAGCGGGGGTCCCGGCGGCGGAGATCGAGGACGTGTACTTCGGCGCCGCGAACCAGTCGGGCGAGGACAACCGCAACGTGGCCCGCATGGCGGCGTTGCTCGCCGGGCTGCCGCAGGAGGTGGCCGGAGTGACCGTGAACCGGCTCTGCGCCTCGGGGCTCGCGGCGGTTGTCGGCGCCTGTCATGCGGTGCGGGCGGGTGACGGCGACCTGTTCGTCGCCGGCGGGGTCGAATCGATGAGCCGGGCCCCGCTCGTCACGGGGAAGCCCGACCGGCCGTTCGCTCGGGGCGACCGTTCGCTCTACGACACCACCCTCGGCTGGCGGTTTCCGAACCCCCGGATGGAGGCCATGTTCCCGCTGGAGTCGATGGGCGAGACGGGTGAGAACGTCGCGGAGCGGTGGGGCGTGTCGCGCGAGGATCAGGATGCCTTCGCACTCGAGAGCCAGCGGCGCTGGGCAGCGGCCGACGCAGGGGGGCGGTTCGCCGACGAGCTCGTCGCCGTCGAAGGCCTCGACCGGGATGAGCACCCTCGACCGGAGACGACCCCCGAGAAGATGGCGACGCTGAAGCCGGCGTTCCGGGCCGGCGGGTCGGTCACCGCGGGCAACTCGAGCGGCATCAACGATGGCGCCGCTGCGCTCGTGATCGCGAGCGCAGAGCGCGCGGAGGAGATCGGCTGCACGCCGCTGGCGCGGTTCGTCGCCGGCGCGGTGGCCGGTGTCGATCCACGGGTGATGGGCATCGGCCCCGTGCCCGCGGTGCGAAAGGCCCTCGGCCGCGCAGGTCTCGAGACCGGCGACATCGACCTGGTCGAGCTGAACGAGGCGTTCGCCTCCCAGAGTGTCGCCGTGATCCGGGAGCTCGGCCTCGATCCGCAGCGCGTGAACATCAACGGCGGAGCGATTGCGATCGGTCATCCCCTGGGCATGAGCGGTGCGCGACTTGTGGTGTCGCTGGTGCACGAGCTTCGCCGTCGCGAAGGCCGCTACGGCGTCGCCGCGCTCTGCATCGGCGTGGGCCAGGGGCAGGCGGCGGTCTTTGAGCGGTCGCAGGGCGGGTAGGGGGCCTTCGTGGAAGTCGAGACGAGACGTGACGGCGCGGTGCTCACCATCACGCTGAACCGCCCGGAGGTGCTGAACGCGTTGAACGAGGCGATGCACGAGGGGCTCGCCGGCGCGCTTCAGCAGGCCGTGGAGCAGGACGTACGGGCGGTGGTCATCACCGGCGCCGGTCGTGGCTTTTGCGTCGGCGCCGACGTTTCGGAGCTTCCTCGCGAACCACAGGCGATCGGCGAGCTGCTGCGCAGCCGCTTCAACCCGAATATCCGCATGATCTGCCGCCTCGAGAAGCCCGTCATCGCGGCCGTCAACGGCCCGGCGGCCGGTGCGGGGCTCGCGCTCGCGATGGCATGCGATCTGCGGTTGGCGGCCGAGTCGGCCAGCTTCGTGCCCGCGTTCCTCGGCATCGGCCTCGTTCCCGACTCGGGCCTCACGCACACGCTGCCACGAGTCATCGGCCCCGCAGCGGCCTTCGAATGGCTGGTCAGCGGGCGCAGGATGGCGGCGGCAGATGCCGCGGAGCGCGGGCTTGTTTCACGAGTCGTTCCCGACGACGAGCTGGCGGCGGCCACGACCGCGCTCACAGACGACCTGGTGCGAAAGCCGACCGTGGCGGTCGGTTTGACGAAGAGGTTGATCGGACACGCCGGTGAGATCACCCTCGACGAGCAGTTGGATCTCGAGGCGAAGCTCCAGGCCGTCGCGGCCGGCACGATGGACTTCGCAGAGGGCATCGCAGCCTTCCTCGAAAAGCGGCCTCCGGACTTCACCGGACGCTGAGCCTTGCTCAGCGTCTTCCGCCACCGGGACTTCACCCTGCTCTGGGCCGGGATGGCCGTGTCGACGCTGGGCGACGGCTTCTACTACGTCGCGCTCGCCTGGCTCGCCTACGACATCGACAACTCGCCCACAGCGCTCTCGCTCGTCGGGGTCGGGTGGACGCTCCCGGCGCTTGCCGTGCTGCCGTTCAGCGGCGCCCTCTCCGACCGCCTTGGACGCCGGCCGATGATGATCGTCGCCGACGTGATCCGTGCCGTGGCGGTCGGCGCCATCGCGCTGCTCGCTTGGCTCGGCCACGTCGAGATCTGGCACCTCGTGATCCTGTCGGGCATTTTCGGCATCGGTGACAGCCTTTTCGGGCCGTCGATGAGCGCGCTCGTCCCCGAACTGGTGCCGGGATCGCTGCTGGTACAGGCGAACTCCGTGGAGCAGACGATGCGGCCGCTCATGCTGCAGTTCGTCGGTCCGGCGCTGGGCGGGACGATGGTCGCCATTTGGGGTGCATCGGTGGCGTTCGCCGTCGACTCGGCGACGTTCATCGCGTCGATCGTCGCGCTGGCCCTCATGCGGTCGAGGCCGCCGGCAGCGTCGTCGCAGAGCACGATTCTCTCCGACGTCCGCGAGGGCGTGCGCTACGTGCGCTCCCAGACCTGGCTGTGGGGCACGCTGCTTGCCTTCTGCGTCGCGGTGCTGACGTTCTGGGGCCCGTATGAGGTGCTGCTGCCCTACCTGATCAGGAACGACCTGCACGGCGGCGCCGACGGGTACGGCCTCGTCCTTGCGGCTGGAGGAGTCGGCTCGATCGTCGCGGCTCTGATCCTGGCCAAGACCGGCATCCCGCGCCACCGTCTGGTCACCGTGTTCCTGGCGTTCATCGTCGCAAGCCTCGGCGTCACCGCGTACGGCCTTGGGCAGGAGCTATGGCAGATGGCGGTGTTCTCCGCCGTGGAGGGCGTGTGCTTTGCGATCGGCCTCGTCGCCTGGCAGACGCTGCTGCAGACCGAGGTGCCGAAAGAAATGCTCGGGCGGGTGAACGCGCTCGACTGGATGGTCTCCACGGCTCTGTTGCCGGTGTCATTCGCACTGGTCGGGCCGGTCTCGGCCGCGATCGGCGTGCGGCCAACGCTGGTCGCGTGCGGCGTGATCGCGTCGCTCAGCCTGATCGCGTTCCTGGTGGCGATTCCCGGCATGCGCGCGGTCGACCGCTCCCACGCGGCTTCGGCGGACCCCTAGTTCGGGATGTCGACGATGTCGCCGGAGATCGCGTCGCCGCGGCGGTATTCCTGCCAGTGGCGGAACGCGGCGGCGGTCAGCTCGCCCTTGACCTCACCGCGGGCGATCAGCTCTTCGATGTGCCCCGGCGAGAACCATTCCGGCGCGCCGAGGATGTCGGGGTCGTTGATCGCATAGCTCGTCTGACGAGGCTGGCTGCAGAGGTAGTCGAGGCGCATCGACGTGCCGATCCGGCGACCGTCGGCGTCATGCTCGCGTACGAGCGAGATGCCGATCAGCACCGCGCCGGACGCCGAGTAGCCCGTCTCCATCAGCAGGTTCCGGTTGACCACGTGCTCGGGCAACTGGATGCCGCCGTCCTCGTCGTGCGGGTTCATCCAGCCGGTGGGGAAGTTCCAGCGCTCCTCACCCTCGCGGTTCAACTGGCGCACCATCAGGAGCTCGCCGCCGTGCTCGACGATCGCACAGACGGTCGTCGAGAAGATCAGCGGATGCTGCTCCTCGCCGGGAGCCGGGGTTCCTGATTCGATCGGTGCTGTCTGCTCGCCCAAGGTCTTCCCATCGTACACGGGGCTGCGTTCTCGGCACTCAGCGAACGGCACCGCCGCGCGGCGCATAGCGCCGGTGGAGGATGAGCACGTTCCCGTCTGGGTCGCGCAGAAACGCCATGTGGCAGACACCGGTGTCGACGGTCTCGCCGATGAACTCGACGCCTGCCTCTTCGAGCCGTTCGCGGGCCGCATGCACGTCGTGCACTCGCAGGGCGATTCCGGCCTCGTTGGCGATGAACGGCTCGCCGTCCTTTTCGGGCTCCCACAGGCCGAGCGTGAGGTTGCGGGTCTCGAACTCGCCTGCTGCGTGGGCGCTCTGCTCGAGCCCGAGCGTCCCGGTGTAGAACCGGCGCGACCGCTCGGCATCGCGGGTTGGCACCGACACGAAGTCGACCGACTCGACGTCGAGCCCTGCCGTGCCGCCCGTGCCCGCCGACGCGCGCTCGCTCGCCTGCGCCGACGACAGCACGGGCACCACGTCGAACCGGGTGAGGTCGGCCCACTGCTCCTGCCACTGCTCGAACAGCGAGGGGTCGTCGGTCTCCATCAGCTGAAAGCAGCGGCCGAGGCTCTCATCGACCCAGCTTTCGATGTAATCCAGGCCTTCGGGGAGCATCCGGCCGCGCTCGCGGGCCCGTTTGTAGATCGCGCTCGGATCGGCGACGAACGTCTCGATCACCATGTACCGCACGGCACTCCTCCCGTGGACGCCTGGCCCCGTGCATAATCGCGCACGTGAAGGTCTTCCTGTCGTCCGACATCGAGGGCACCGCGGGGATCGTCGACTGGGGCCAGGTGCTCGGGTCGGGCGAATACGAGATGGGCCGCCGCCTGCTGCAGGACGAGGTCAACGCCGCCATCGACGGCGCCGTCGACGCCGGTGCGGCCGAGATCGTCGTCAACGACTCGCACTGGACGATGCAGAACCTGCTGCCGGCGGAGCTCCACGCCGGCGCGTCGTGCATCTCGGGGAAGCACAAGCCGCTCTACATGATGGAGGGACTCGACGACTCGTTCGACGCGGTGTTCTTTGTCGCCTACCACGGGTCGATCTCGGCCGAGACAGCGATCCTGTCGCACACCTACAACCCGTTCGCCGTATACGACGTCAAGCTGAACGGCGTGGCGGTGGGGGAGAGCGCCATCAACGCGCTTGTCGCGCTGCACCACGGGGTGCCGGTCGCGATGATCACCGGCGACGATGCCACGGTCGCCGAGGCGGAGCCCTTCATGCCGGGCATCGAGGGCGTGGTCGTGAAGCGCTCGATCAGCCGCTTCGCGGCCCACAGCCTGCATCCGCATGAGGCCTGCCGCCTGATCCGCGAGGGGGCTTCGCGAGCCGTTTCCGGGCTCGGCGCGCTGCGGCCACCGGCGATCTCGCTTCCGGCTCGCCTGGACGTCACGCTGCTCACAGCCGACATGGCGGAGATGGCGACTTGGGTCGGCGGCGTGGAGCGCACCGGCGTCCGGGCTGTGCGGATCGAGAGCGACGACCCGCTGGCGCTGTACCGCCGGTTCGTCACAGTGGTGACGCTGACGCGGACGATCGCCGAGTCCGGGTGACGCCGGAAGCCCGCAGGGTTGCGGTCGTCACCGGCGCCGCCGGTGGCATCGGGGCCGCGGTCGCGGACCGCCTCGAGGCCGATGGGTTCGCCGTGGCACGGACGGACGTCGACGCGTCTTCCGTCTTCCCATGCGACGTTCGCGACGAGGAGCAGGTGCAGCGTCTGCGAGACGACGTGCGAACGCAGTTGGGCGACCCCTGGTTGCTCGTCAACGTCGCCGGCGTGTTCTTCGAGCACGACGTGCCCGATCTCGACGTCGAGGACTTCGACCGCATCGTCGACGTCAACCTGAAGGGGACATTCCTGACCTGCAAGACCTTTCTCCCGGCGATGCTCGCCGGCGGCAGCGGATGCATCGTCAACGTCGCGTCGACGGCCGCCCTCCGTGCCGGCCACCGTAGGGCCATCTACAACGCATCCAAGGCGGGTGTCATGCTGTTCACCCGCTGCCTTGCGCTGGATCACGGACCGGCCGGCGTGCGGGTGAACTGCGTCTGCCCGGGACTGATCGACACACCGATGGCCGACTGGATCCGGCTCGACGGGGAGGCGCTCCGCGAGTGGGAGACGACCGTCCCGGCCCAGCGGATCGGCGCTGTGGAGGACATCGCAGGCGCGGTCTCGTTCCTCGCCTCGGCCGATGCCGGGTACATGCACGGCGCAGCCATGGTCGTGGACGGCGGGACGACCGCCTAGAGCTGGTAGATCCGCTCCGCGTTGCCGTGCATCACCAGCGCGGCGGTGTCGAGCGCCTGGTCGGTGTCGAGATCGCCCGCCTCCACGAGCTCGTGCAGGGCGGCGCCGATCGCCTGGCGGCCTCGAACTGCCCCGAGCCAGTACTGGTCGGCCAGCCCGACCCCATCCGAGCTGTACATCACCCGAGCACCTGGTGCGCAGGCCAGCGCCTCTCGCGTCACCGAGCGCAGCTCCCGGCTGTTCAGGAACGGGATGGCGTAGGAGACGTCGACGTAGGCGTTCGGATAGGTCGCCGCGAGCACGCCCAGCTTGCGGGTGTACGGGTACGCACCGTGCAGCATCACGACGGGCACGGTCGGGAACTCGTGGAGCAGCCCCCGAAGGTGCAGCGGGTTGGCGAGCAGCAGGTCGGCGTCGGCGTCTCCGTAGCCGGTGTGGAACTGCACAGGCAGCTCCTGGGCCCGCGCCGCCTGCATCGCAAGGCGCACGACGTAGTCGACCAGCGACTTCTCCTGGACCCGTGAGCTGCCCGATGCGCGCAGCCGGGTGAAGGCCGCCGCCACGTCGGCGGGGTCGGGCTCGGAGATGGCGAGGCCGCTGCGGTACGCGGCGACGCTCTTCAGGCTGCAGACGCCGCGATCGCGGGCGCTCATGAGGTCAGCGCGGAGCTGCTCATCCCAGTCGCCGAACCCGGTGGATTCGCCCACCAGCCGGCCGGCCACCGTCTCGACCCGTTCGACCCAGCCGATGCGGCAGCCGGTGCGACGGGCCTGCTCCTCGCGATCCACCGTGTCTGCAGGATCCGGGTACCCGTCGTCGACCAGGAGCCAGTCGATGCCGGCTCGCTCCATGTAACGGCGGTCGATCTCGGCCTGGGAGAGCGCTGCGCGCGCTGCGATCACCGATTCCTCGGTCGGCTCGCAGTCGAGCACCTCCGCCATCTGGCGTAACGCCCACAGGTAGTGCACGCTCGTCGCCACGTGCTCTGGTGGGAACGGCTGGGCGAACGCGTTCTCCTGAAAGCGCAGCCGCAGGACGTCGACCGTCATCGGCGAGTCGTCGACCAGCAGGCCGTGGCAGTGGTTGTCGACCAGCGGGATGTCGGAGAGGTCGAGCACGTCAGAACTTGTACCGGTGTTCGGCGGCGACCTGCTCCGGTTCCATCGGCGAGAACGCGGCCACCTCGGATCGCTTGAACTGGAGATAGGTGCGGGTCATCTCCGGGCCCATCGCCGCCGTCAGCGCCTGATCACCTTCGAGCAGGCTCAGCACCTCGGCGAGCGAGGCAGGTAGCGCCTTTGCAGCGTCCAGCTTCGCCGGGTTGACGGCCGCCGGCTCGCCTGGGTCGATGCTGTTCGCGATGCCGTCCAGTCCCGCCGCGATAGCGCCGGCGAGCGCGAGATGCGGGTTGGCGCTCGAATCGACGGCTTTGAGCTCGACGTTCGCGCTCTGCTCCTCGCGATCCCAGTAGGGCGACGCCACCCGAACCGGCGCCTCGCGGTTGTCGAAGCCCCAGGCGAGGAACGCGCCCGCCCATGCCGACGGCATCAGCCGCTGGTAGGAGTTCATGCTGGGGCACGACAGCGCGAGAAGGGCGGGAAGGTGCTTCAGCAGGCCGCCGATCCAGAACCGCCCGAGGTCGCTCAGGCCACCGGTTCGCCCCGGGTCGTAGAGCAGGTTTCGCCCGTCGCGCCAGAGCGACATGTGGATGTGCGTGCCGCTTCCGATCTGCGACAGGAACGGCTTGGGCGCAAAGCTGGCGCGGTAGCCGTGCAGCAGGGCGATCCCGCGCACGGTGTCGCGCATCTTCAGCTGGGTGTCGGCCGCGGCCATGGCGGGCCGGTGGCGGATCGAGATCTCCTGCTGGCCGCCGCCGTACTCGTTCATCACCACCTCCACCTCGATTCCCTGTGACTCCAGGGCATCGACGGTGTCGAGCATGACGTCGTGGTATTCGTCGAAGCCGATGGAGCTGTAGACGGGGTGTCGCTCCGGCTCGATGTCCTCACCGTCTTCGGATCGACGGTAGAGGTAGTACTCGTTCTCGAACGTCGCCTCGATGCGCACACCCATCGCCTCGGCGGCAGCGATCTGGCGGGCAAGGAAGGAGCGGGTGCAGGCAAACCACGGCTCCCGGTTTCGGTCGATCAGGCTCGAGACGACCGACGCTGAAGCTTCGGCCCACGGCAGCAGGGTGAAGGTCGCCGGGTCGGGCACCAACCGCACCTCGTCCACCGGCGGCATCTCGGGGATGTCGATCAGCTCGTCGCGCACGTTCAGCGCGGTCTGGGCGAACGTGATGCCCACGCCTTCCTTGAGCTTTTGCTCGAGGATCCCGCGGTGCACGACCTTGGTGCGCGTGATGCCGGCGTAATCGCAGTAGAGGAAGCGAACGAGCTTCACGCCCGCCTCATCGGCCCGCTTGACGACATCCTCCACCACGAGCGGCCGATCGTGCCACAATCTGCGGCGCTATGCCGGACCGACTGCATCACCTGCTGGCCCGCTTCGACGCCATCCCCGGTGTCTCCGGGGACGAGCGCGAGGTCGCCACCGCGATCGTCGACGAGCTCGATGGCGCGTACGACACGCACGAGGCCGACGCGCTCGGCAACCACTACTTCGTGCGCCGCGGCGATGAGGGTGCGCCCACGGTCATGCTTTGCGCGCACATGGACGAGCTCGGCTTCGTCGTCCAGTACGTCGAGGATGCCGGGTTCGTCCGGATCGCCCCGGTCGGGTTCCACGACGACCGCATGGTGGTCGACCAGCATGTGCTGCTGCACGGCGACAAGGGTGGGGTGCTCGGCGTGGTGGGCGCAAAGCCTGCGCACATCCTCGATGAGGAGGAGCGCAAAAAGGTCATCCCGATCTCGGACCTCGCGGTCGACGTGGGGACGGCCAGCCGGGCCGAGACCCAGGAGCTCGGCATCCAGGTGGGCCAGTTCGTCACGTTCGCCCGTGAGGGGACGCTCCTGAACGGCACGCGCGTCTTCACGGGCAAGGCCGTCGATGACCGGGCCGGGTGCGCGGTGATGGTCGAGGTGATGCAGCGGCTGGCCGATGATCCCGTGTCCGCGAACGTCTGTGCCGTTGCCGCTGTGCAGGAGGAGGTCGGCATTCGCGGCGCGGGTCCCGCGGGGTTCCGGATCCAGCCGGACGTGGCCCTCGCGATCGACGTCACGCTTTGCGGCGACACGCCTGGCGTGGAGTTCGGCCGGGTGCCGATCAGGTTCGGTGGCGGGCCGGCGATCAAGTACTTCGACTGGGCGCCCGCGAGCCTGATCGGCAGCGCAGTGCCGCGCCGGCTGACCGAGCGGCTGGAGCAGGCGGCCGATGCGATCGGGCTCGAGTACCAGCGCGAGGTGCTGCTGGGCGGGGCCACCGACGCATGGGCGATCGCTCTCAGCGGCGGCGGGGTTCTGACCGGGTGCGTCTCGCTGCCATCGCGCTACATCCATTCGGCTGTCGGCTGCGTCCACCTTGACGACCTCGAAGGCGCCGTCTCGCTGATCCTGGCATTCCTCCGCACGGTGAAGGAGCCCATCGCATGATCGAACAGCGGTTGCTGCGCTTTGACTCGAAGATCCTCGACGGCGTCGAGCTGCCTCTGATGGAGGCGCGCGGTTCCCAGCCGGGGCCTCAGGTGTGCCTGATCGCGGGCATCCACGGGTGCGAGTACGCCTCGATGGAGGGTCTGCGGCGCTTCATGTCCGGGCTCGACGACGGCTCGCTGCGCGGCTCCATCGTCGCGGTGCCGATCGTGAACGTGACCGCGTTTCGGGCGCGCAGTCCCTTCATCACGCCCGAGGACGGCAAGAACCTGAACCGCTGCTTCCCGGGCGACCCCGACGGCACGTTCTCGGAGGTGCTCGCCCACCACGTGTTCCGCGAGCTGATCGAGCCGAGCGACGCCCTGATCGACCTGCATGGCGGCGATCTGGTGGAGGCGCTCGAGCCCTTCACGCTCTATGACGAGTCTCCGGTGCAGGACCGCGCACACGAGCTCGCGATGGCGTTCGGCATCCGCTACATCATCCGCAGCGAGCGCGACGGCACGGCGATCGGCGGCACGACCAGCGCCGCCGCGGCCGATGCGGGCATCCCCGGGATCATCCCCGAGGCCGGCGGCTGCGGCCAGATGGACGAGCCTTCGATCGCGGCGCACGTCAGCGGATTGGGCGGTGCGCTCCGGAGCCTCGGCGTCCTGCCCGGCGACCCGCCCCCGCCACCCCCGGGCGGCGTCCTTGTCAAGCGGTTCGTCTGGCTGCGCTCCCAGGGCGCCGGATGGTGGGACAGCGAGGTCGAGCCGGGCCAGACGGTCTCCGAGGGCGAACTGCTCGGCACGGTGCGCGACCTGTTCGGCGTCCCGCTGGAGGAGGTCACCTCGCCTGAGAGCGGCGTCGTCCTGTTCGTGACGTCGAGCCCCGCGGTTGCGGAGGACGGCATCCTGTGCGCGGTGGGGGCGGGGCTCGAGCAGCTCGTCTGACGCCGCGTTCAGCGGGGTGCCTGGCACCTCAGTGAACGTCCGCTGCCATCGCAGCTTCCTCATTGCGCCGACTGACCGGCCGAGATCAGCGCCACCCGGATTCGAGCAGCTCCCTGACCTCCTCGACGCCGGTCTGCCACATCTCGAGCATTTCGTCGTCGGGACGCTGGTAGCGCCCGCCGTACGACCCGTCCTCGAGCAACTCCCGTACCTCGGCCGGGCCTGACACTGCGAGCCGGCGCACATCGATCATCGGCTTTCCCTCGGCCGGCGCCTCGACGCCGGGGAGGCGCGTCCACGGGAAGTTCTCGAGCCACGACGCATGGCCGGCGACGGGGTCGAGTCGTTGCACGACAGACCATGTCCGCGGCCCGTTCCACCAGTTGTGGAACAGCACCTGCCCGTTGGGGTTGTCGCCCATCCATTCCGGCCCGACGCCGGCGGCGGGCGAGTTGCCCCCGTGGCCGTTGACGATCAAGAACCGGTTGAACCCCTGGGCATGGAGGGAGTCGAGCAGGTCGCGGACGACTGCCAGGTAGGTCTCGATTCGAAGTGACGGGCTGCCTGGATAGGCGGCGAAGTACGGCACGAGGCCGAACGGCATCGCAGGCAGCACGGGCACGCCCAGCGGCTCGGCGGCCTCGGTCGAGACTCGCTCGGAGAGGATCGAGTCGACGCCGAGCGACAGGTAGGCGTGCTGCTCGGTCGAACCGAGCGGCAGCACCACGCGGTCATCGTTCTCCAGGTAGCGCTCGATGTCCATCCACGTCGCGTCGAAAAACCTCATCTGGGTCCTTCTTCGTAGGCGGCGGCGACCGACAACAGCAGCGACTCCGCGCCGGCCACCGCAGCGAGTTGCAGACCGGCGGGAAGGTGGCCCTCGACGACTCCGCATGGCACCGACACCGCCGGCACCCCCGCGAGGTTGTAGGGACCTGTGAACCGCGCCTCGACCTCACCCTCCGGCGCGCCGAACGGAGGATCCTCGGCGGGTGCTGGGTAGGCGACCGTCGGACCGGCGAGCACGTCCACCGTGGTCAGCGCACGCGCGATGCCCTCACGGACTCGGTGCATGCCGGCCATACCGCTGCGGTACTGCTCGTCCGAGATCGTCTGTGCGACCTCGAGCAGTGCCCGTGTCCCGGGCCCGTAGCTGTCGCGCTCACGGGCGAAGAGCTCGCGATGCACCTCCCATGCCTCCCTCAGGACGACGTTTCCGAGCGCCTCGCCGGCCAGCTCGAGCTCGGGGATGTCGATCTCCTGCACGTCGAACCCGAGGTCTGCGAGGTCGGCGACCGCCCGCTCGACCAGCGTCCGAACGTCGTCCCGCAGATCCGGGTCTCGAAGCTGGCGTGCGATCACGCCGATCCGCGCGCCCGGCCGCTGCTCCACCGGGCAGGGGATCCCGGTCATCACCTCGAGCAGCTCGGCCGTCTGGCGAACGGTCCGGGTCAGTGTGCCGACGGTGTCGCAGCTGGGGGAGAGCGGGAACACACCGTCCAGCGGAACGATGCCGAAGGTCGGCTTCAGTCCGACGATCCCGCAGTAGCCGGCCGGGATGCGGATCGAGCCGCCGGTGTCACTGCCCAAGGCGTGGTCACACACCCCTGCCGCCACCAGCGCGGCCGAGCCGCTGCTCGACCCGCCCGACGTGCGCCCGAGGTCGAGCGGGTTGAAGGTCATCCCATACGCCGGATTGACGCTTCCGGCGGCGTACTCGAGCAGGTTCGTCTTGCAGAACAGGTCGGCGCCGGCGAGACGCAGCCGGGCGACGACCTCGGCGTCGTGCTCCGCCGGAGGCGGTACGCCAACCGTCGATGCATTGGTCGTCACCAAGCTCTGCATGTCCATGTTGTCCTTGACCGCCACCGGTATTCCGTGGAGCGGCCCTTCGCTCGCGCGGTCCGGGGCTTCGACGACCGTGACCACCGCATTCAGGCGCCCACCCGACCGTTCGAGCCGCTCGTAGGCCGATAGGAGGTCGAGATTGCCACGCTCGCAGACACGCCGACCTTCTTCGATGGCGTGGATCAGGGCGACGACGCGCCGTACCAGCGGCCGGTCGACCGGGCCCAGCATTGCATCGGCCTCGGTCCTTCGGCGACGCACCGCCAGGTCGCGGTAGATGCCCGAATGCGTCTTGGCGGAGCGCCGGTTGAACTCGACCAGCCGCTCGATCGAGCCCTCCAGGTCGGCCGGGTCGAACCCGTCGAAGGGCTCCGGGGTGCACGGTGCGGCATCGAGCACCTCTCGCGCCAGTGCCACGAACAGCGGCCGGTACGACGGATCCGCGAGCGCGTCTGCGATAGAGAGGTCACTGACCGCGGTCGCGAAGAGCCATGCGCCGTAGGCCTGTTTTGCCCACAGATAGCCGAGGACGTTGTCGGTCGCCTCGGCGTCCTGGATGTCGCCGACCAGCCGCGCCACCCGCTCCGAGGGGGTGCCGTCGAGCTCACCGATGCGAAACGTCCCTCGCCCGGCGAAGAACACACGCCCCGGCGCGAGGTAGTCGGCGCCGAAGTTGACGAACGCCCCGACGACGCGCCGGTCTCCCACCGCCGCGGCGATGACGGGCTCGTTCAAGCCGTTCTGGAGCGAGACGACGCAGCCATCGCCGGCCAGCCGCGGGGCCACCGCGTCCATCGCAGCCTCGGTGTGGTGCGCCTTCACCGCCAGCAGCACCGTGCCGAGCTCCGCGGGGAGGTCCGTCGGCCGTACGGCTTGGGCGTTCACCCGGAATTGCTCGATCGGCCCCTCGATCGACAAGCCGTCGTTGTTGATCGCGGCAACGTGATCGGGGTCGGCGTCACAGAACAGGACATCGTGGCCGTCGCGAACGAGCCGGGCGCCAACGGTTCCGCCGATCGCACCGGCGCCGACCACGACATAGTTCATGCGGCCGATGTTACAGCCGCCCTAGACCACCCTGGACGGCTCTGCCATACTGGGCGCCCGCCGACGTCTGGGCGGGCGTCAAGGGCTGGCTCAGGAGGTCACAAATGAAGTGGCGGCGATTGTGGTTCGCCATCTCGGTTGGTGCGTTGGTGGCGCTCGCGGGGTGTGGTGGTGGCAGCAGCGGAGGTGACAAGAGCGGCAGCACGGCCTCTTCGGGAGAGATCCAGCTTGGCGGCGATGTGATCATCGCCCGCACGCAAGAGTCTCTCAGCATGGACAACACGTCTGTGTTCGACAACGAGTCGATCTGGATCTTCCAGCAGATGTTCGAGTCGCTCTACACCGTCTCGGAGGACGGCAAGAGCGTGAAGCCGTGGCTCGCAACCGGGTATGAGCTCTCCGATGACCAGCTGACGTACACCTTCCATCTCCGTGAGGGCGTGAAGTTCCACAACGGGCAGCCCATGACTTCCGAGGATGTGAAGTTCTCGATCGACGTCGCCAAGGATCCAAAGAACGGGTGGGCGTTCATCGACACCGCAATCAAGAGCGTCGAGGCGCCGGATCCGACGACGGTCGTCGTCACCACCAAGTACAAGTGGGCGCCGCTCGTTGCCGACATCGCGCTGTTCAACAACGCGATCCTGCCGAAGGACTACGGCGGCGTGACCAAGAAGCAGTTCTACGAGAACCCGGTTGGCACCGGCCCGTTCAAGTGGGACCACTGGACGCACGGCCAGGAAATCAAGCTCGTCAAGAACCCGGACTACTGGCAGAAGGGCAAGCCCTACCTCGACAGCGTGACCTGGACCACCGTCCCGGCGGATGCGACGCGAGAGCTGCAACTGAAGGGCGGGCAGGTGCAGATCGACGAGTTCCCGCCGTTCTCGAGCATCGACACGCTGAAGAACACGCCTGGTATCACCATGACGCTGTTCCCCTCGACTCGCACGGACTACATGCCGTTCAACTTCAAGGTCAAGCCGTTCGACGACCCGCATGTGCGCCGCGCCATCTCGATGGCCGTCGACCGGCAGGCGCTGGTCGACTCGGTGCTGTTCGGCTACGGCGAGCCGGCGAACTCATTCATGCCGCCACAGGTTCCGTACTACGACGCGAACTCGCCGGGGCTGCAGTTCGACCTCGAGGCCGCGAAGGCCGAGATGGCCCAGTCCACGGTACCGAACGGATTCTCGTACACCCAGACCGTCGGATCGGGAGTCGATATCGAGGCGCAGGTCGCACAGGTTCTGCAGGAGTCGCTGAAGGAGCTCGGTATCGACATGAAGATCCGCAAGGTCGACCCGAGCGTCGAGTTCTCACAGCAGCAGGAGTACGACTACGAGATGACCTTCGCCTACTGGACGATGGACATCGCCGACCCTGACGAGCTGGTCTCGTTCGCCGTCGACAACAAGACGGCCGGCTCCTTCTTCACCGACTACAACGACCCCGAGCAGATCCAGTGGACGAAGGAGGCGCAGTCGACGTTCGATCCCGACCAGCGCCAGGCGCTCTACTCACAGATCCAGACGAAGGCCGCGGAGGACGCCTTCATGGTGTTCCTCTGGTACTCGCCGTATCGGTACGCCTACTCCGACAAGGTGCAGGGGTTTGCGGTCTATCCGACCGGCAACTACCACATGGAGGACGTCTGGCTGAAGAAGTAGTCGGGCCCGCCGGCGTTCGAGGAAGGAATCGATGGACCGTCTGAGCTACGTCGGCCGCAGGCTGCTTCAGCTGATCCCGGTGGGGTTCGGGTGCACGCTGGTCGTGTTCTTCATGGTGCACCTGATCCCCGGGGATCCTGCCCGCACGATGCTCGGCATCCGCGCGACGGAGGCGAACGTCGAGCGGCTCCACAAGGAGTGGGGCCTCGACCAGCCGCTGATCAACCAGTACTGGGATTTTCTCGGGCGGCTCGCGCACGGTGACCTGGGCACGTCCCTGTTCTACGGCCTCGAGGTGCGACAGTTGATCATGGACCGGGTAGGCCCGACCCTGTGGCTGATGGGTCTCGCCATGCTGTTCGCGGTCCTGATCGCGGTGCCGCTCGCGACGCTCGCCGCAACGAAGAAGAACGGGCTTCGTGACCAGATCATCCGCTTCGTGCCGTTGTTCGGCCTCGGCATGCCGGCCTTCTGGCTGGGAATCATCCTGCTGCTGGTGTTCGCTCTGAACACGGGGCGCCACTTCCCGGTCGGCGGATACGGCCACGGGTTCACCGGACATCTGCACTCGATGATCCTTCCCGCACTGACCATCGCGGTGTTCCTGGCACCGATCCTGATTCGCAGCCTGCGTGCCAGCCTGCTCGACGTGCTCGAATCGGACTACATCACCACCGCGCGGTCGAAGGGGATTCCGGAACGGCGTGTGATCATCAGGCACGCCGTCCGCAACAGCGTCATCTCCATGGTCACCGTGCTGGGGCTGAACATGGCCTATCTCGTGGGCGGCACCGTCGTCGTGGAGAAGGTCTTTGCCATCCCGGGGATTGGCAGCTTGATGCTCGACGCGGTGTTCCAGCGGGACTTCACGGTCGTGCAGGCGGTGACGCTCGCCTTTGCAATCCTGGTCGTGCTGATCAACCTGATCACCGACATCGTCCACTCGCTCCTCGACCCGAGGGTGAGGTTCGACTAGTGGGCGCCGCCACCGTCGCCGAGCCGGTCGCCGGCTTCGTGGAGCAGCGCCGTCGTGGATTTTGGCAGCGCTGGTATCGCACTCCATCGTTCGTCGCGGGGCTGGTCATTCTGGGTGTTCTGATCGGACTGGCGGTCTTCGCCCCCCTCGTGACGTCCCACCCACCAAACGAACAGAATCTCCGCAACGTCCTGCAGGGCCCGTCATCCGAGCATTGGCTCGGCACCGACCAGCTCGGCCGCGACCTGTGGTCGCGCCTCGTCTATGCAGGGCGCACCGACCTGAAGATCGGGTTTTTGGCCGTGCTGCTGCCGTTCTGCATCGGCACCGTGGTGGGAAGCCTCGCCGGCTACTACGGCCGCTGGATCGACACGATCGCCCTGTTCTTCGTGAACGTCGTCGTCGCGTTCCCGTTCTTCGTGCTTCTCACGGCGCTTCTGGTCGCGCTGGGCCCAAACGAGCGGAACATCTACATCGCGATCACGCTGGTCGGGTGGGTCTCGTACTGCCGGATCATCCGAGCAGAGATCCTCGTGGCCAAACGCCAGGAGTACGTGCTGGCGGCCCAGGCGGCGGGACTGGGGGACGTGCGAATCATCGCCCGCCACATCCTCCCCAACGTCATCACGCAGTCGATCGTCTTCGCGATGTCCGACATCGTCCTGGTGCTCGCAGCGATCGTGACGCTCGGCTACATCGGGATCGGCGTGCAGCCGCCCACGCCTGACTGGGGCACGATGGTCGCAGATGGGCAGAACTTCCTGACCACGAAATGGCAGCTTTCGACCATTCCCGGGCTCGCCGTGGTGGTGACCGGGCTGGGCCTGTCGCTGCTCGGTGACGGGATTGCCGACCTGCTGAGGCCGGAATGAGCGCGACGGCCGGCGAATCGATCCTCGACGTTCGTGACCTGCACGTCGAGATCCCGATTACGCGCGGCACGGTGCGGGCGGTCGACGGCGCCTCGTTCAGCGTGCGCCGTGGCGAGACACTGGGGCTCGTGGGGGAGTCGGGCTGCGGCAAGAGCATGACGCTGCGCGCGATCCTCGGCCTGCTCCCGCGGCCGGCGCACATCACGTCCGGCGAGGTACTGCTCGACGGCACCGACCTGATCACGCTCTCCAATCCACGCATGCGGGACATCCGTGGCAAATCGGTCAGCATGATCTTCCAGGAGCCGATGACGGCGCTGAACCCGGTGATGCGAGTGGGGGAGCAGATCGCCGAGGCGCCGCTCGCGCATCTCGGTTACAGCCGATCAAAGGCGCGGGCGCGGGCGCTCGAGTTGATGGCGCTTGTCGGCATCCCCGATCCGGCCAGGCGGGCGAGCGCGTATCCGCACGAGCTCTCGGGCGGGATGCGCCAGCGCGTGATGATCGCGATCGCGCTGTCCTGCGAGCCGAAGTTGATCCTGTGCGACGAGCCCACCACTGCGCTGGATGTCACGATCCAGGATCAGATCCTGAAGCTGCTGCTGAGCCTGCGCAGCGAGTTCGGCATGAGCGTCGTCTTCGTCACGCACGACCTCGCGGTGGTCGCCGAGACGTGCCAGAGCGTCGCAGTGATGTACGCAGGCCAGGTGGTCGAGACGGGCACGGTGGACGAGGTTTTCCGTCAGCCCCGCCATCCGTACACGCTCGGGCTGCTCCGCTCGGTACCCGACTTCGACCTGGTGCGCGACTCGCTGGACTCGATTCCCGGAGCGCCACCCGACCTCGTCGACCCGCCGCCGGGGTGCCGCTTCGCGGCCCGCTGCCCGTTCTCGCAGCCCGACTGCCTGGTGGGCGACAAGCCGCTGGTGGGCATCGGTGGCGGCCGTGCCACCGCCTGTATCCATCCCGAGGCCGCTGCCGAGGCGGTCCGCGCCGAGCCGGTGATCGCCGGTGGCTGAGCCGCTGCTCGAGGTCCGCGATCTCCAGATGCAGTTCGTCATCTCGAACTCGGTGGGGCGGCGCGTGCGGCGGGTTGCTCCGGAGGTGCTGCGGGCCGTCGACGGCGTCGACCTGCGGATCGAGCCTGGTGAGGCGCTCGGGCTGGTAGGCGAGTCGGGTTGCGGGAAATCGACGCTCGGCCGCTGCATCATCGGCCTGTACAAGCCGACCGCAGGCGAGATCCGCTACCGCGGCGAGGTGCTGCCCGTGAACCGCGATCGCCCCCAACGGCGGCGCATGCAGATGGTGTTCCAAGACCCGTATTCCTCGCTGAACCCGCGCATGACGGTGCGCCAGACGCTGTCGGAGCTCCTGCGCGTCCACGAGATGGTGCCGAAGAATCAGGTCGAGGAGCGGTGCCGGGAGCTGATGGACCTCGTCGGTCTCGGAACCCATGCGCTCGACGCGCATCCGCGCCAGTTCTCAGGCGGCCAGCGCCAGCGCGTGTCGATCGCTCGCGCTCTTGCCCTCGAACCGGAACTGCTGGTCGCCGACGAGCCCGTGTCGGCCCTCGATGTGTCGGTTCAGGCGACGATCCTGAACCTGCTCGACGACCTGCGTGGACGGCTCGGCCTGACCATGCTGTTCATCGCCCACAACATGGCGGTTGTGCGGCATGTCTGCGACCGCGTCGCCGTCATGTACCTCGGCCGGATCGCAGAGACCGCGCCCACCACGGAGCTGTTCTCAAATCCGCGACATCCCTACACCCAGGGGCTTCTCAAGGCGATCCCGCGGCTGGTGCCCGGACGGGTCAGCGAGGCGGTCGCGGTCGCCGGCGACCCGGGGAGCCCGATCCTGCCCCCGAGTGGTTGCAGGTTCCACCCCCGCTGCCCGATCGCGCAGGAGGTCTGCCCGCAGGTCTCGCCGCCGCTGGAGGCCGGGCCCGACCTCCCGGCGCATCTCGCGGCTTGCCACTTTGCCTGGACGAACACGCCCCCGGCTCACCGGCCGCAGGTCGAGTCGGGCGAGGTCGCCACCTAGGCATCACTCCGGTGTCGGTGTCATCCCGTAGACGAAGAAGGCGGGCTCGTCGCCCGTGTTCTTCAGGTGGTACGTCCAGCCCGGAGCGAGGTACACGCTGTCGTCGGGCCCGAGGTCGAAGGCGCCCTCGTCCCAGGTCAGGCGCAGTTGTCCACGGATGATGTAGTACGTCTCGTCGACCGGCCCGTACCAGTGATCGTCCTCCGCCATGTCGTTCTCGTCGCGGGAAGACCACGTGTTGGTCTCCTCACCGGGATCCATCCAGCACGCTCCGAGCAGCAGGTTCGCCCCGCACCGCGCGTTCGTGACGATGCGGGCGATGCGAACGCGCGTCACCGCCTCCGCGGCCGGGATCGGCTCCACGGAGTCGAGCGGGATCACCATTGGCCTGGTGCGGTCGTCCACTGCAGTCCTCCTTGTCGTTGCCTGAGCAGTGGACGATCGTACATGGCCAAGTGCCACTCGTTGGAACGGCGAAGTGGCGTCGTCCTCAGAAGCGGTGAGGAGTGCGGCATACGTCGCAGCGCTTTAGGCGGCGTGTCCTACGGCTTCAACACGACTTTGACGCAGTCATCCTGCTTGTGCAGGAACGTCTCGTAGCCATCCGGCGCGTCGTCGAGGCGCATGCGGTGCGTGACGACGAAGCTGGGGTCGATCTCGCCCCGTTGAACCCGCTCGAGCAGTGGCTTCATGTACTTGTGAACGTGGCACTGCCCGCTCCTGATCGTCAGTGACCGGTTCATGACGGCGCCGATCGGGAACTTGTCGACGACGCCTCCGTACGCGCCGATGACGGAGATGACGCCGCCGTTGCGGCAGGCCATGATCGCGTCGCGGAGCACGAAGGGGCGATCCGTCTCGAGCCGCGCCACCTGCTTGGCGCGGTCGTAGGCATAGATCGGGGGAGACGGGTGATGTGCCTCAAGGCCCACGGCGTCGATGCAGGCGTCGGGGCCGCGGCCGCCGGTCATCTCCTTCAGGGCTTCGACGACGTCGGGCGTCTGTTCGTAGTTGATCGTCGTGTCGGCTCCTGCACGCTCGCGTGCCATGCGCAGGCGATACGGAAACCGGTCGATCGCGATCACTCGCTCGGCGCCCAGCAGCAGAGCGCTTGCGATGGCGAACTGACCGACGGGGCCGGCGCCCCAGACGGCGATCACGTCGCCCGGCTTGATGTCGCACATCTCCGCGCCCATGTAGCCGGTGGGGAAGATGTCGGACAGGAACAGCACCTGCTCGTCGGGCAGGTCGTCCTCGATCTTCAGCGGGCCGATGTCGGCAAACGGCACCCGTACCGCCTCCGCCTGGCCGCCGGCGTAGCCGCCCATCATGTGGGAGTAGCCGAAGATGCCGCACGGCGAATGGCCCATCATCTTCTCGGCGATGCCGGCGTTCGGGTTCGAGTTCTCGCAGACCGAGTACAGCCCGGCGAGGCATGCGTTGCAGTTGCCGCACGCGATCGGGAACGGGACGACGACCCGGTCGCCGATGTTCAGGTTGCCGACGTCCGGGCCGACCTCCATGACCTCGCCCATGAACTCGTGGCCAAGGATGTCCCCGCGCTTCATGGTCGGGATGAAGCCGTTGTAGAGGTGCAGGTCGGAGCCGCAGATCGCAGTCGACGTGATCCGGACGATTGCGTCGCGTGAGTTCAGGATCTTCGGATCCGGGACGTTCTCGACCTCCACCGTGTTCTTGCCCATCCAGCAGTTCGCTCTCACGACGCGCTCCTTCCCGAGGCCAGTGGCCGCGCGGGCCGCTGCCGAAGCAGACGGCCGGCATGAATGCCTTCCGGGGTGCCCTCGGAGCGGACGACCTCGCCCGTCTCCAGCACCTGCTTCAGCCGCCGCAGGTCGTCCTTCACCTGCTGGGTCGGCTCCTCGCCGAGAAGCTTCGCGAGGACGATGCTGACCGTGCCGGCCGGCGGTTCGTAGTGGATCTCGACGTGCACCTCGGTGCCGCGGTTGCCCGGCGCATCGGTGAACCGCACGATGCCGGAGTTCTCCACGTCCGCGCCCGGCAGTGACCTCCAGGAGATCAGCTCGCCAGGCCGGTCATCCGTGGTCTCGGCATCCCATGACACGTGCCGGCCCATCGGCGCCTTCGCCCGCCAGTGCGACCTGAGCTCCCCGGTCACCTCGACGGACTCGAGGTGGTACATGAAGCGGGGGAGGTTCTCGAAGTTGTGCCAGAACCGATACAGCTCCTCGCGGGGATGCCGGACGGTGATCGCCGCCTTGACATCGACAGGGCGCTCCGCCTGGCCGTCGGCAGCCGCCAGCCGGGCGCTGCCGATCAGGTCTGGCACGGTGATTCCGGCTACGGTTGCCATCGCAGCCGCCACACGCGCCGGGCTTTCTGCGTTGGTGCCCATAGCGACTCCGAGCAGCGTGAGGTCCATGGCATCGCCCGCCAAGCGGGCCGACATCCATCCCGCGGGGCGTGGGCGGCTGAGAAGCCCCACACCGCTTGCGATCTCACGCACGCCGACGGCGCGCATCATCGCCCGTGTGCCGTCGGCGTCCTCGATGCCGATCGCCCTGGCCAGACGCCCTGGCGCCACGATCTGCACGACACCGAGCCCGAGGCTGAAGATTCCCATCGCTCGTGCGAGGCGCTCGCCGCCCTCGTCGTGGCCGTTGTGCGCGGCGCCATTCTGCGATTGCGTGCCGTACGTCATGTCTCACGTCCTCCTTTGATCGCACTGGTCCCACCTGCCGCTGCCCCGTGGTGTACCGATACAAACGGGACATCCGGGGCCGGTTCCGTGGCGCGGGAACTCCATCGCCTGCATGGCGGTCGTAGGGGTATGCGCACGGTCCTTTGGCTCGTTTGTCTGATCGCCGCGGGCTGCGGATCCGCGGCCCGGACGCACACGGCAAACACCCCGTCCGCGTCACAGCCGGCGGCGGCCGAGTGGAATGTGGAGGTGACCGTTGGCTCGCTTTCCGCCGGGCCGATCACCGTTGCGGCAGCAGGTCTCCGGCCCGCCGCGGCCGGGGTGGACTCACGGCCGTGGATGCAGCATGAGCTTGTGTTCCGCAACACCGGCGACACGCCGGTGACCTTCGCCGACACGCGAACATCCAGGTTCCTCGGGCAGCTGCCCCGGCTGCTTGCCGGCGACGAGGGGTGCGGCTACGAGAAGCGCACGGCGCGGGTCATCCCGGGTACGTGCGAGAGCTACCTCGACGCGTTCACCGTTCAGCCGCACACGACGGTCAGGCGAACCGTGACGCTGTTCAAGGAGCTCCCGGGCATGCAGCAGCTCGTCCCCGGCACATATGTGTTCGGGAGGCAGATCCGCTTCGCCATGGGGTCGGTGGCGCCGGACGAAGGCGACGGACGTGCCGTTACGCTGAACGTGCGTTACGCCGTCAGCCTGGGCTAGGCGGCGCGCTCGAGCGGTCGCGCAGGCGCTGACAGCGCCGACAGCGCATCCACGATGCGCGGATCGAACTGCGTCCCGGAGCACCGCTGGAGCTCGGCTACGGCGTCCACCTGAGACAGGGCCTTGCGGTACGACCGGTCAGTCGTCATCGCGCTGAAGGCGTCGCACATGCACACGATGCGGGCGACCAGCGGAATGTCCTCGCCGGCGAGACCGTCGGGGTAGCCGCCGCCGTCCCAGCGCTCGTGGCACGACCGAACCAGCCGGCCGACGCGGCCGAGCAGCCCGCCGATCTTCTCGAGCATCTGCTCGCCCTCGATCGTGTGGGTGTTGATGATCTTCCGCTCCTGCGGCGTGAGCGGGCCCGCCTTGTTGATGATGGCGTTCGGGATCTTCACCTTGCCGACGTCGTGGAGGAGGGCGGTAAGTTCGGCATCGCGGCGGTCGTCTGCGTCGAGCCCGAGCTGGTCGGAGACGGCCAGCACCAGCGACACGACGTCCTGGCTGTGGAGTCCGGTGTAGGCGTCGTCGGCCTCGACCATGTCGCCGAGCAGCAGCGCAGTGCCGCGGTAGGCGTGCGACAGCTCGAGCGCGTGGTCGATCCGCTCCTTGCGCTCCCGGGCGAAGTAGGCCAGAAGCATCATCAGCGGAAGACCGAGGAGAAACGCCAGCGGCGCGTTCAACGAGATGAACGCGAGCGCCACACCCAGCGGTGTCAGGGCGAGGTCGACCAGCCAGGCCGGCGCCATCGCGCGCAGCAGCGCACGCGGCGGAATGCCGAGGCCGATGCAGCCTCGAACGGCCGAGCTGCCGAGGTCGAATGCGAATTGCGCCGCCAGCGCGGCTGCCACGATCGGAAGGTGCGAAGGTGAGGGATCCGGCTGTCCGGCGGCCCACAGCACCAGCACCGGGCCGACCGCGTACCAGCTGCTGACGAGGTGCAGGAGGATCCGCTGCGGATGCCAGTCGCCCCGCAGGTGCTCCGGCAGCGTGCTGAGAGCAAAGCCCGCGGCGACCAGCAGCGGCACCGCGCCGAGGGGTGCCAGGAAGAGCATCGGCACGAAGACAAGCTGCGTCGGTACGGCGGACGCGAATCCAACCTCGAACTGCACCCGCGCTGCCGCCCCGTAACAGAGAACGAGCGCAGCGACGGCGAGCAGGCCCCCGTGTGACGGCCCGGAAATGAGCGTGGCGCACGCGAGCGCGATGATGAGGAACGCGGCTCCCAGCCCGTATGTCGAGACGATCTCGCGCTGCGCAAGCCCGGAGCTGACCTGCGCGCGGGATCGCTCGATCAGCCCGTCACCCTGGCGGTCCAGGCGGGCCAGCCGTGCGAACGGCGAAACCACCCGTTCTCGCAGTCGCTGTGCCATTACCGAACGTATCGGCCTTCGGAGCCGCCACTTGATCACATCCCCGACCCAAATCTCCCGAATGGGGGACGCGAAACGCCCGCCGGCTCGACACGATGAGCACACATTCGCCGTCGCCAAGGCGTCCTTCACCCCCCAAAGGAGCTCCACGTGTTCGTTCGACCAGTGTCTGCCCGCGCGGGCCTGCTTGCGGCGGTCGCCGCGCTCGCCCTCACGGTCTCGACAGCAGCCACGTCGGCCCCGGCATCGGCAAGCCTGCTCCCGAGCCTGGGCGTCGCCTGCCCTGACCCCACCACCCGGCCGTTTCTGCCGTGGAATGACCTCGCGTTTTACGCGTACGTGCCGAATGGCGGGTTCGAGAGCGGCGCGACGGGCTGGGCGCTGTCCGGCGGCGCGAAGGTGGTTGCCGGCAACGAGACCTTCTTCGTGCGCGGCCCTGGATCGAATTCGCTTGCCATCCCGGCCGGCAGCAGCGTGACCAGCCCGAAGATGTGTGTCGGCCTGCTGTCCAGCAAGATGCGGTTCTTCGTCAAGAACGCCGGCTCCCAGACCTCCCGCCTGAAGGTGCAGGTCATCTATGGCGGCGGCACGGGCGGTCTGCTCGGCGGGGTCGGCTCCATTCTCGGGATATCGGACGTCGCGAGCATCAGCTCTGGGAAGGCCTGGCGGCCCTCCGCCGAAGTGCCCATGCTGGGCGGCACCGTGCCGCTCCTGACCCAGTGGGTGCAGTTCCGTTTCAAGCCCGCCGACAGCTCCGGCGGCTGGAGGATCGACGACGTCTATCTCGATCCCCTGATGCACCGCTAGACGTCGACGACGACGCTTGTGCCTGGGCCGGTGGCCGCGGATGTGGGATCGTCCGCGCCCACCGGCCCAGCGACCATCAGGAGCGAGCGTGAGCGACGATCCCACCGTCACGAATCCGGACACCTACCGGACGATCTTCGAGAACGACCGAGTGCGCGTGCTCGAGTACCGCGACGAGCCCGGCGCCGCGACGAATCCGCACGGGCACCCCGACAGCGTGATGGTCACGCTCAGCTCGTTCCAGCGGCGACTGGTCTCGGGTGAGCGCGTCGCCGACGTCGAGATGCCGGCGGGCAAGGTGGTCTGGTTGGATGCGCAGACGCACTCGGGCGAGAACATCGGCACGACGCCGACCCACGTCATCTTCGTGGAGCTGAAGGAGTAGCGGGAGCGCCGTCGTTCAGCCGGTCGACACGTGGAGCCGCACCACGGTGCCGCTCTCGTTCGACCGCACGTCGACCAGATCACAGATCTGCCGGCTGAGCCACAATCCCCAGCCATCCGGCGCCATCGGGCTCGGCGGCAGATGGCCGGCCAGCGGGTCATCGAGGCCGTGACCTGTGTCGGCGATCTCGCAGACGATCTCGCCGTCGATCCGCCAGATTCGCGCCTCGCCATCGGTATTCGCATGACGAAACACGTTCGCGGCGACCTCGTTTACCGCCAGCTGGATCTCGCGGATCCGCTCGCCGGGAAGGCCCGCACCGGCGGCGTGGTCCTCGATGGCCTGCCGGAGACCCGCCAGGTCGGCGGCCCCTCCAAGCGGCTGCCGCACGGTCGGCCCGCTGGGCTGGGGCAGCTCGTCACGATCAAGCGTGTGGCAGAAGATGCGCGGGTCTTCGAAGGCCTCGCTCGCTGACCAGACGGCGCCCGTGATGACGTCCGGGTGTGTGCATACGGCATGCTTCACCACAGATTCGGGAAGATTCACTGCGTCGTATGTGCAGAGGATCGAGACCGGCCGGTCCGCGAAGGCGACGTTGAGCAGTGACTCGTAGCGTGTCCACTCCCTGTCGGCGGCCGCCGAGCGCCCGAACCAGTCGGCCTCGCCGACGACCCGGATCCGATGCCCGTTCCCATTGTCCCGCACGTACCTGTCGTACGAGTGAAGTGCTCGAACAGGGTTCGTGTACCAGGCGGTGCCGTCCCGGAACTGCACATGTGCCGCAACCGGTCCCAGTGCCTGCCGCAGCAGCGCCCCGTGGGCATTGCTTGTCACGGCCAGTACGTGATCGCCTTCGACGACCCCCTCCCGCAGGTAGCCCGCGACCTCTGATGTGAACTCGTGGTCGGACCGATGCAGCAGAGCGTGATGGCGGAATCCCGCGTTGGGGTCGCCGTCGGTTGTGGTCTGACCGTCAGCTAGCACGTCTGCCCTCCAAGGGCTCGATGTCGATGTCCAGCTCTGCCAGTTCGGCGAGTCGTCGCACGATCTGCGCCGGAGTGACGAGCACGAGCCGGCCGTCCTTGCTGGCCGCACCCGCCCCGTGCAGGACACGAAGGCCGGCCAAGTCCACGACTCGAGCTGGGAAGCCTCGATGCGAAGCGGGCCCTCGCGCGGCGCCGCGGCTGACAGCGCGGATGCGAGCAGTTCGGCGTTGAACAAGTCGACCTCCCCGGCCAGTTTCAGGAGCCCGGATGGCTGCGCAGACAACGTGAACGTCGACCCCGGCATCTGGACCTCGACCTGTAGAGGATGTGCGTGCGTGATGTGATGGAGCATGTCGGAGGTGAATTGCCGCCGGTCGTACCCGCACATTCCGACCGGCCTTCCACTGGCGAAGAACTCGTTCAAGGCGTGCTCGTACTCGACCAGCATCTCCGTGCCGGGCCGCCCGGTCAGTGCCCACGTCATCTCTGCCGCAAAGCGTGAGCCGCTGTAGCCGTCGATCTCGGCCAGGCGCATCTCGTCGCGAAGGCGGTCCATCATGTGATCCGGGTCGAACCGCCCGTCCACCAGGTAGACGTCGTCGGCCATCCAGACCCGGAGTTGGCCGCGCGCGTTCGCGGCGCCGACGTCGACCACGTCCTCCATCAACTCGTCGACCACTTCCTGAGGGCTGCGCGTGCCGGCGAGGTATGTGATGCGCTCATCACGCTCGAGTCCTCCTCTGACGAACTCGGCGAGCGCGGTGCGATGCTGCTCGTCGGACTCATAGATCAGACAGGAATGGTCGCCCTGCCGAAGCGATGCCGCGGAGACGGACGTAGACAACGAGCACCCTCCTTCTAGGGGTTTACGAAAAACCTAAGGCGGTCGTGCCGTCCTTCAACGTACGTCGAGGTGCCCAGGTCACACCCGCTTCCCTGATACGCCGTTTCAGCCGGAAGGCAGGGTGAAGCGCAGCATCTGCTGGTCGGCTCCGTGGCCGGCGGGATGCCCGAAGGCCCGCATGGGGCCGAGGTTCTCGACCGCGAGGCCGTGTGCGCGGGCCCGTTCCTCGTAGAACGAGATCGGCCGGGCGACATCCGGGAAGCCCTCCCACGACTTGTCGCTGCGTTCCTCGGTGGTGATGTTGCCGAAGAATGCACCGCCCTCGGCGAGGTGCCGCCGGACGAAGTCCAGGGCGCCGTCGAGCACGTCGTCCGACATGTGGATCAGCACTGCGAACGCCCAGATCACGTCGAAGCGTTGCTGGAGATCGAGCGTTGCGAGATCGCCGTGTGCGACCAATGTCGGCCGCTTGTCCTCGAGGTGGTGCTCCCGCAGTTCAGCGCGAGCGTCGTCGAGCACCTCCGGTCGGGCCTCGACACCCGTGTACCGCTCGCCCTCGAGGTAGTCGATGATGGGAATGCCGCCGCGCAGCGTGCCGCAGCCGACGTCGAGGAGCGACTGATCGGGCCGCAGGCCCTGGTCGCGAAGGAAGCGGATCTGGAAGTCCCGCTTCTCCCTCCAGTTCGTG
This sequence comes from Gaiellales bacterium, assembly GCA_033856675.1. Lineage (GTDB taxonomy): Bacteria > Actinomycetota > Thermoleophilia > Gaiellales > JAICJC01 > JAICYJ01. Next base: position 112,622 of record JAWVEN010000060.1, read on the forward strand.
AGCGGACCGACTTTGGCGTGTCGTCGCGACTCCCGGGAGAGGAGCACGGTCGCCCAGTGCCGAGCCGACTTCAGTGCTCGTTGCAGCATCGACGACCTGGCGGTTCCCTGCACCGGCGGCACGCTATCACGCAGTGGGTGCGTCCCCTGTCGAGGACACGCCGTGCTCCACCGACTCGCGGTGGAGCAGCCAGCCCTTCTCCGGCGTACGCGCCCAGTTCTCGGTGACGAACGCGGTGGTCTCGCCGCGGTCGGAGACGATGATTCTGGCGTAGACGACACACATGGCGTCGTCGCTGCGGCGGCCGACCACCCGCCGTTCGATTCGCTGCTCTGCGCCTTTCAGCGATCGCACAGACTCCGCCACACCGGCCATGGCGACCTTGGCGTCGACGCTGACGCTCGTGTCGGGCGCGGTCGAGAACACCCCGTGGTACTCGTCGGCCAGGAACGGCACCACGCCGCTCGGATCCCCGGTGGCAAACGCCTGCTGCCAGCCGTCCAGGTACGCATCATGTGTCTGGAGGAAGTCAGCGGGCATGCGCATCGCGGCATTGTAGAAACACGCACGTGAGCCGGTATTGGCGATCACCTGAGCGGCGCCGGACCCGCCGAGCACAAGCCGAACCCGCGAGGCTTACCGAGGCTGGAACAACTCGATCGGGTTCCCCGACGGGTCATCGAGGAGAATCTGGGCGCCACCGGGCCCGGTGACGATCTCGTTGCGAAACTCGACGCCCTCGACGCGCAGCCGCTCCACCTCTGCGGCGATGTCGTCCACGATCAGGTGGATCCGGTTCCAGCCGCCGGGCTCGGGTTTGCTGCCGTCCGGCATCGGCCGGCCTGCCGAACTGGTCGGACCGCTCAGGAGCAGGCGAAGCTGGCCACGTGTCACGTCTGCGAACGCTTCTCCCCAGCTGGAGAGCAGCGTGAAGCCGAGATGCGTCGTGTAGAACGCGATGGACGCCTCGACGTCGTCCACCATGTAGCGAACCGACACCATGCCGTCGTCTGGGCTCATGGGCCGATCCTAGCCGCCGTCGGGTGCGACGGCCTCGTGATCCGCTAACCGTTGTGGAGAGCGTCGGCCCTCGGCGGTGGCGGCTGCGAGGCCGCCACCAACCGCACCATGAGGGGGAGCTCACCGTCGCTGCCGGCCGTGCTGTAGGCGTGCGCGGCCAAACGTGCCGCTTCCGCCCGGGTGGTGGGAGCACAGACGCTGACCCAGCCTTTGGTCTTGGAATAGACCTCCGCGAAAAGGTTGTCGCCGCTACCGTCAACGCCTGTCACATATCGATAGTAACCCCACCTGCGGTCGTATCGGCGTGAGGCAGCGCTGTCGCAATGACGTGCGCGCTCTATGACCGGAGGATGGTGACTGTTGACGCGAAGCCCGAAGCGGTGGCTTTCGATCCGAAGCAGACAGCGGTCCTGGTTGTCGATATGCAGAACGACTTCGGGGCCTCTGATTCGAACGTCCGGTAGCTAAATGGTTCCGGAGGCAAGACTGAAGGAGACGGACGTCGGGCTCGTCCCGGCGAGCGCCGGCTGGTTCGTGATGAACGTGCGGGAGCGCGTGGTTCGAGGAGCCGGGTCAGGGACACAGCGTGCCGCCTACTGGCGACAACGAGTACGAGGCACAGGAGCCGAGCGGGACGTACCACTGTGAAACCGAACAAGCGGACTTTCTCCTGCTGGCGGGTGATGTCGCGATGGTACGCCGACGGATCGACACGGAGCACAACGTCCGGCCAGGACAGACGCGGGTAGGCTGCCGCGATGCCTGTTGACCTCTTCGCCGGCCTCCCGGTGAGCGACTACGCGCAATCAGCAGAGTGGTACGAGCGCTTCCTCGGCTCAGAGCCAAGCTTCTTGCCGAACGCAACCGAGGCCGTGTGGGAGCTTGCCGAGCACCGGTTCATCTACATCGTGGAGCGGCCGCAGGATGCGGGCCATGCGGTGCACACCCTCTACGTCGACGACCTTGACGCACTCGTCAGCGAAATCGCCGGCAGAGGCATCCAGCCTGCGGAGCGCGAGACCTACTCCAACGGCGTGCGAAAGACGACGTATCGAGACCCCGACGGCAATGAGATCGGCATCGGTGGTGCCCCGCTGGCTGCCGGCAACTAGTCGGCGGTGACTGAGCGCGCCTCGGCCGCGGCCCGGTCGCGAGCGGCGAACATTGGGCCATTTGCCGGCCGTGTGGGCGCGAACTGGGCCATCCCGACGTTCGGCTCGACGTCGACGTAGATGGACTCGAACCCGCCGCGGCGGAAGTATGTCTCGTGCCAGAACGACGTGCCGCCGCGGTCTCGCAGGTATTCAGTCCACCATCGCTTGTGCGGCAGCGTCAGTGACCAGGCCCGGAGTGAGTCGAAATCGCGCCAATACTGGCGCATGCCGATATGGAGTGGTTCCTCCGAGTACATCAGTGGCTCATGCAGCAGCAGCCCGTCGGGCTGCTCGTCGACCGTGGCCTGGATCTGCGGCCCCAGCGCCTGAAGGGTTTCGACTCCTCGCGGCTCCTCGACCCGCATGCCCAGGTAGATCACCACGAGATCGGGGTACGCCGAGAGGTCCACCGTGTTCCGTGCGGGTGCGGCCATGAGCGTCTTCGTCCTTTCGATGATCTCGACCGAGCGTTATCGGGAACCCTACGGCGTCAACCGCGGCGGCCCCGGCAACCCCCTCTCCGACGAGGAGCTGGCGAGGAAGTTCCAGGACAACGTGAGGTCCCTTTCGGAGGAGCGCGCGGCCGAGCTCGCGGCCCGAACGCTCGCCCTTCCTGACGCTCAGAGCGTCGAGGATCTCACCGCGCTGCTGACCTCGGCGGGGAGCGCTGAGGTCGAGACAGTTACCGCTCCCGGACTGCGTAGGTCAGGTGGGTCACCCGCTGCGTCGGCTCCGCGCGGACCGGCTCCAGGGCCACGCGGCCCGCGTCCACGCCCTCGAACAGGCGGATTCCGGAGCCGAACAGCACGGG
>JAWVEN010000061.1:0-123938 GCA_033856675.1 Gaiellales bacterium
GGCGGCATGCGAGTCCTCCCCAGAACTCGCATGCCGCGCTTCGATGCCCTTCGACTAGCCCCGAGACACGAACCGCCGCACGGCGATCGCGCACGCCACCCGCCGCCATTCGGCTGACTGCTTGACCTGCGCCTTGCCCCCTGAGCGCTCGGCCAGAACGACTGTCCCCTGTGCGGAATGCGCCACGATGACCCCTTTTCGCCGTTGCCCTCCCTCTCTGGGTAGCAGAGCACTGCGTAAGGGTCAATATGCTACGAAAACCCTTTACGATTCTCGAACGTGAGCGTTACGCTTGTTGCTCCAGCTCGCGTACGACACGATCGAGCTCCTCGGACAGTGACCCAGGATGGCGCTCGAGGAAGATGTCTGCGAGCGAGCGGTAGTACCAGAGCTGCCCCTCGCGACCGGAGCCGAAGCGACTCCACACGTCATCCCCTCGCACGCGGAGATCGCCGAGCGTCGCGCGTGCGTTGTGGAGCTTGTCGGCCGCGGCAACCCGCAGCACCGGCTCGGGAGCCGTGCGCATCCGCTCGATGTACAACTGCTTGCGGTCGAGCCACGGTGGTCGCGGCCGCGCCTCCGTCTCGGTGCAGTGGCGCACGATCTCCTCTACGCTTTCACCAAAACGGCGCCCGATCTCGTCCAGGCTCGCCCGGTCAGGGCGGTCCTCGATGGCGTCGTGCAGGAGCGCCGCGATGGCCTCGTCCTCGCCCCCGCCGTCCTCGAGCACCAGCGCGGCCACGGAGAGCAGGTGGGCGAGATACGGAATGTCGCCGCTCTTGCGCCGGTGCCCGTCGTGCACCTGCGACGCATAGATCAACCCCTGCTCGAAGCGCTCCGTGAGCACACCGGCATGGTAGAGACCGGAGCCCGCCTTCAGGCCGCGGACATTTCGACAAGCGTCTCGGACGGGCGCCCGAGAAGGTACCCCTGAGCGCCGTAGATGCTCGCTGACGCGATGCTCGCAGGCTCGGCGGCGTCCTGGACGAACCTGAAGGTCTGCTCGTCCTCGATCCCTTCGGCGATGACGCGGGCGCCGGTCTGGCCTGCGTAGCTGACGAGGGCGAAGAAGACGCCGCGCGCTCGGTTGTCCGTCTGGGCAGCGTTGACCACGCTGCGGTCGATCTTCACGTAATCGAAATGGACCTCCCGAAGGATCTCGAGGCCGGAGTTCCCGGTGCCGGCGTCATCCAGTGCGAGTTTGAACCCGTCGGCACGCAGCTCGTGAAGTGCCTGGACGAGCGCCGTGGTGCGAGTGGTCGTGCGTTCGGTGACCTCGACCACGACCCGGTCCGTCTCGACCCCGGCTGCCGCGGCGAGCTCGGCCACCCAACCGCTTCGGCCGGCGCTGATGTCGAGGGTTTGCGGAGCGATGTTCACGAACAGCAGCGCGTCGGCCGGAAGTTCGCCGACGCGGGCAAACGCGCGCTCCACGCAGAGTCGATCGAGATGCTGCGCCTTGCCAAGCTGGACGGCGAGATCGAATGCCTCCGCCGGCCCCGAGAATCCATACTTCTGAGCCGGGCGGGCAAGCGCCTCGTAGCCAAGGATGCCGTCTCCGTCGACCCTCCAGATCGGCTGGAGCGCCATCGCGACGTCGCCATCGGAGATCAGGTTGTGCGCCGCCCTGACCTTCTCCGGTGAGGCCAGCGAGACGTGATCCCGAATCTCCTGGAAGCCGACGGCGATACCGTCCCCGCGCCGCTTCGCCTCGTACAGGGCCGCGTCAGCCTCTTGACGCAGCACTTCCGCCGCGTCGATGCCCGGGCGCAGCTCGTTCACCCCGATGCTGGCGGTGATGTTCTGGCTGCGGAGGGTGGAGTGCAGGCGCTGTGCGTAGCGCATGGCGCTGCGGGCGTCTGTCTGCGACAGAAGCAGCGCAAACTCGTCGCCACCGATCCGGAACCCGCGATCACTCACTCGCCCGCCGAGCTCGATCGCGGCTGCCGTGCGCCTGAGGATGTCGTCGCCATACCTGTGGCCGTGGCGGTCGTTGACCAGCTTGAAGCTGTCGAGGTCGACCAGGACGAGTGACAGGGGCTCCCCCGATCGCCGGGCAAGTGCGACAGCCCGCTCGAGCTCCTCGGCGAAGGCCCGATGATTGCCCAGGCCGGTGAGGCCATCGTGCATCGCCCGTGACAGCGCGATCCGGTGCGAGCGGATCACCGACCGGCCGCCGGCCAGCCAGAACAAAACGGAGCCGAGCAGGATCGATATGCCCGCAAACACCATCATCGTCGTGCGGAGGTGGCCGAGCTGCTGCTGGAAGAACGCGTCGTCTTGCGTGACCTCCAATGCATACCGCCGCCCGTCGGGCAGGACGATCGGAGTGATGAACTCGTACAGCTGTCCCGAATGGCCTGCATGGCGCGCATACCCCTCGAACTCGACACCATCTCGCAACGCTGCCACGACCGCAGCGTTGCGGTCGAGCTCGCCCACCTGGTCCTGACGGGCCGCGGCCGCGATCCGGTAGTCGGGACCGATCAGAATCGCCTCCACTGTCCCCTCCCGTGCACCGAACGCATCGAGCAATTCCTGAATGTGAGCAAGCGCCTTCGTATGGCCGTACTCGTTTGCGTCACGTGCGTGGCTCCGAGCGTTGGCGTGTTGCTCGGACGCCTTCGCCTCCAGTAGATCTCGCTGCAGATGGTCGCTGAGGTACAGGTAACCCGCAAAACGCCCCACGACAATCGTCACGACGAGTGACACGAAGAGCCGCGCGGCGAACGACCACGCCGGACGCGATGCGAAGCGGTGGGTCGAGAATCGCCCGAAGGAGCGCCACGGAGACACGGGCAATCGCATATGCCCTGTGTCGGCGGCGGTAGGGGGCACAACGGATCCCCGAATCGCAGTAACCGGGATGCGAGAGACTCCCCGTCCAGAGATATCCTCGCCCCCCGTGGCCGACGAGCCGGACATCGATCCCCGCGGGGCCGAGCACGAAGCCGAGCGCCTCGCGCCGGCCCCACCGGTTCCGGGCGTCGCCACGGAGGCGCGTCCGGGGATGCGTGGAACCCTGCGCATGGCGGCCATCGACCTTGGCCCGCTGCGCCGCCACCGCGACTTCCGGCTGTTGTTCTTCGGGCAGGGCACGTCGTTCCTTGGCTCGATGATCACCTACGTCGCGCTGCCCTACCAGGTCTACCAGCTGACCGGGTCATCGCTGATGGTCGGCCTGCTGGGGATCGCGGAGCTCTTCCCGCTCCTGGTGACAGCCCTCCTCGGCGGCCTGCTGGCCGACGCCAGGGACCGGCGCCGGATGCTGCAGCTGACGGAGCTGTCGCTGGCAGCCGCGTCGGGAGTGCTGTTGCTGAACGCCCTTCTCCCCGATCCTCAGCTGTGGCTGCTGTTCGTGGTCGCCGCGACGATGGCGGGGCTGGACGGCCTGCAGCGACCGTCACTGGATGCACTGACGCCGCGCCTCGTCGACCGCGCCGAGCTCCCGGCCGCGAGCGCCATCGACAGCTTCCGCTTCACCATCGGATTGATCATCGGCCCTGCGGTGGGCGGGATCCTGATCGCCACGGTCGGGCTGGCCGCGACGTACGGCATCGACGTCGTCACGTTCCTCGTGTCGCTCTCGATGCTGCGGCTCATGCGGGCGGCGCCGCCACCCGCCGAGCCGGCCAAGGTCAGCGTCGCAAGCATCGTCGAGGGCGTGCGCTACGCGAGCCGGAACCAGGTGCTGGTCGGGACGTACACGGTGGACATGGTGGCCATGTTCTTCGGCATGCCGATGGCCCTCTACCCGGCCTTCGCGCAGGAGTTCGGCGGGGCGGGGGTGCTGGGGCTGATGTACGCGGCGCCATCCGTCGGGTCCATGCTCGCCACTGTCACCAGTGGCTGGACCGGCCAGGTGCACCGCCACGGCGCAGCGATCTGCCTGGCGGCCGCGGCCTGGGGCCTCGCGATCTGCGGGGTCGGCATGGCGCCGAACCTCGCCCTGGTGCTGTTCGGCCTGGCCGTTGCCGGCGCAGCCGACATGATCTCCGGCATCTTCCGGAGCACCGTCTGGAACCAGACCATCCCCGACGAGCTGCGCGGCCGGCTCGCGGGCATCGAGCAGGTCAGCTACCCCAGCGGCCCACTGCTCGGGAACGTCGAGTCCGGCGTGGTCGCTTCCCTTGCCGGCGTCCGCGCGTCGATCGTGTCCGGCGGGCTCCTCTGCGTCGCCGGCGTGGCCGTGATGGCAGTGGCGCTACCGGCCTTCTGGCGCTACGACGCCTCGCAGGCAGAGACGCCGGTCAAGCGCTGAGACGCAGCTCGAGGCACGCCTCGGAGGCGCCCTCGACGGGGTACCACGCACGAACGGCCGCCGTTCCCGGCAGCAGCGGAGGGTCGTGGCGAGACTCCTCGCCAGTCAGAGGGAACACCCTCACCCGGCCTTCGGTCAGGTCGCCGAGCCCGAACGCCCCGCTCCGCCGGGCCTCGACGAGATAGAACGCGGCCAGTGCCAGCGCGGGGAGGAACGGGTTGCCGTCACGCCGCCCATAGCCCAGCTGCTGCTGCGCCTCTGTCGCGGCGTCGGCGGCCAGCAGGGCGATCGCCTCCGATGCCGGACCGCTGCGATGGGTCGGCGCGCCGTCGTGCGGCTGCATGAACACGGCGGCCGCCGGCATCCCCGCGGGCGGAAAGTGCCCGGGCAGCGACAGGCCGGCGATGGCCGGGTGCAGCGCGACCGTCAGCGCGACGGTGCGCTCGAGCAGCTGATCGGCGAGGTGGTCGGATTCGGTCACCGGCGGATTCCTAGCAGGCGCCCGCCATACTGCCCGCGATGCCCGACGTGACAGTCACCGAGCTCGACGATCGCACGGTGCAGATCACCCTGCCGCTGCCGTGGGCGCTCGACCATGTCCACTGCTACGCGCTGGATGACGGCGACGGCTGGACGATCGTCGATTCGGGCCTTGGCACCTCCGCGACACTCGCGTGGTGGGAGTCGGCGCTCGAGCAGCTCGGACGCCCCCGGGTCAGCCGCCTGCTGATCACCCACTACCACCCCGATCACATCGGGAGCAGCGCCGGCTTGGCCGAGCTGACGGGTGCCGGCGAGGTCGTCCAGGGCACACTCGACCGGCGGCTCAGCGTCGAGGGGTGGGAGGTCGACGACCAGGAGGAGTTCGCGGCGTACCTCGAGGCGCACGGCATGCCATCCGACGAGGCACGCCGATCCGCGGAGGCCGAGGGTCTCACCGCCGTGCGGCTGGCCGAGCCGACGCTGTTGGTCGACGAAGGGGACGTCATCGAGCTGGGAGGTGAGCGCTGGACGGTGCTCGTGCTCCCGGGCCACGCCGACGGGCACATCGCCCTGCTGGGCGAGCGGAGCGGGCGCCTGATCGGAGGCGACGTGCTGCTCGAGGAGATCACGCCCAACGTCGGGCGCTGGCCTGACACCGCCGCCGATCCGCTCGGGCGGTACCTGCAGACGCTCGATCGAATCGCGGGCCTGTCGCCCAGCCTGGTTCTGCCCGGCCATGGTCCGCTGATCAGCGACGCCGCCAGGCGGGCTCGGGAGATTGCCGGGCATCACGACGACCGGCTCGACGCCGCGCAGGTCGCACTCCTGGAGGGCGCCGAGACGCCGTTCGAGGTGGGCAGGCTGATCTGGCGGGAGCCGCTGGGATTCCACGAGCAGCGGTTTGCGCTGGTCGAGGCGATCTCGCACCTGGAGCGCTTGGCCGGCCTCGGCCGCGCGGAGGAGCTCAGGCCCGGGCGCTGGCGAGCGCATCCGCGAGCTCTGTCCGCGAGCTGATACCGAGCTTGCGGTAGCTGTTCGACAGGTGCACCTCGACCGTCTTCGGCGTTACGAAGAGGGTCTGGGCGATGTCGCGGTTGATGAGACCGTCGGCTGCCATGCGCGCCACACGCCGCTCACTGGGCGTCAAGGAGTCGTAGCCCGAAAGGATCGCGCTGCGGGGCCGGGCGCCGGTCGCCGCGAGCTCCTCACGGGCTCGCTCCTCGAGCGGCCCCGCACCGCAGAGATGCGCCAGTTCGAGCCCCCGGCGCAGCGGTTCACGCGATTCGGCGCGGCGGTTCGTGCGGCGCAGCATTGCGCCCAGCTCGACGAGCGACCGCGCGAGCTCGAGCCGCGCCGGTGAGCCGTCGAGCACCTCGACCGACCTGCGCAGCGCCGCCTCGTCGCCTGCCGCAAGCGCCTGGGCTCGCAGCGCCCGTCCCAGCGCAAGCGGCGCGCCCCACGCCCGTGCGAGCTCGACCTCCTCGGCCGCCAGCGCCGCGCCCTCCTCTCCGCGTTCGAGGGCGGTCAGCGCCTCCGCCCGGAGCGACCGCCACGGGAGCACGGCGGGGTTCACGCCGCCCAGCCGCTGGAAGCACTCCCGCAGGGCATCGATCTGGATCAGCGCCTCCTCGAATTGCCGCCTGGCGATCAGCAGCCGGGCACGCGCCGCGCCGGGCCACTGGAAGTGGCCGTTGGGAACGGTCTCCACGCCACGGCCGAGCGCGTCCAGCGCCGCGCCGGCTTCTGGCAGGCGGCCCATCTCGATCAGTGCATCGGCGCGGAAGGTGATCGCGTAGGGCAGAGCGACCGTGAAGCCCAGCTGCCGTGATGCGTCGATCGATTCGCGCGCGTCTGCCTCCGCCTCGGCGAGCGACCCGCGACGCAGCATGGCGAGCGCGCGCCAGGTCTTCCCCGATGCGTGCTGCACGACGGAACCACGCGACGTTGCGTCGGCGGAGATCTCCTCACAGGCCCAGACGGCCTCCTCGCGATCCGCCAGCGCCAGCGTGACGACCGCGGCGGCGTATGCAGCATTGGCCGTGTAGAGCTCACGGTCGGCAAGCGCACGGATCGCCCGGCCTGCCGACTCCGACGCGTCCGTTCGCCCGCTGCGCGCATCCTCGAAGGCGAGCACCGACAGCAGCGTCCGGCCGCCGACACCGCGCTCGAGGTCATCCTCGCGCAGCCGCTTGAAGTGCCGGATGCCGATCCTGGAATAGAGATCGGGATCGTTGATGGCCTCGATCAGGACGCCGCCCATCATCCGGTCGCGCAGGTCGACTGCCTCCGGTGGCGCCTCCTCCATGGCATCGAGGAAGAGCTGCACCGCCTCGGGGATGCGGCTCGTGAAAAAGAGCGCGCGCCCCAGCAGCGCGGCGACCCGCGCGCGGGCGGTCGGATCGGTGAGGCGCGCGTATGCCTCCTGCAGGTGACCGACGGCCAGCGGCCCTTGCACCATCACCTCGGCCTGGCCCAGCTCCACGAGCACGATCGTCCGCTCCTCCTCTGCGGGCGGCTCCTCGAGCGCGCGCCGCAGGTACGAGGCCGCCACGTCGGGCGTTGCCTGCCGAAGCGCACGCGCCGCCGCCTCTCGCAGCACGCTGACGGCCTCCGGGTCGCCGGCCGGGGGGATGATCAGCAGGTGTGCGGCGATGCGCTCGGGCGCGGCACCGGCAGCGCGGAGGATGCGAGCTGCGGCGACATGACCGTGCTCGCGGTCGAGCGGCGCGATGTCGGAGGAGACCGCAGCTGCGACCAGCGGGTGGACGAAGCCGAGCGACGGATCGAGCCGAATGATCTCCGTGCGCATGAGTGCCTCCGCCGCCTCGCCGGCGGCCGGATCGTCGAGCCCGGCGAGCTCGGCGGCATGGTGCAGCTCCGCACCGTCGCCCAGGAGGGACACCGCGCGGGCCAACCGGGCCGCCTCTGCCGGAAGACGCGACAGGGTCAGCTGGACGAGGCCGCCGACCGCGCCCGGGCCAAGCGCGCGGACGCGATCGGCGTTGGGCCGTACCGGGTCGAAGCCCTCGGCGGCGATCTCGGCCGCCAGCGCCCGCAGCAGCAGCGGGTTTCCGCCGCTGGCCTCGTGACAGGCGGCGATGAACTCGTCGTCGGCGTCGGCCCCGACGATGGTGCGCGTCGCGTCCTTCGTCAGCGGGCCAGGGTGGACCAGCGTGGTGAGAGGGTCGTGAAGCAGCTCGGCGATCAGCGTCTCGTCGGGCGACGGCGGGTCGGCCGGGCGCAATCCGCAGACGACCAGCGTCGGCAGGCCCTCGAGCCTCCCCAAGAGGTACGCCAGGTAGCGAAGCGACGGCGCGTCGCACCAGCGGAGATCGTCGATGGCAAGCAGCAGGGGCGCCCGCGCGCTCAGGTTGACCGTCAGCCAGTGCAGGCCGTGCAGGGTCGCGTAGGACGCATCGCCGTCGCCGGCGACGGGCTCGTCCGCACCCTCGAAGAGCGGCCGTGTCAGCTTCGCCGCACCTGCCAGCAGCTCTTCCCGGGTCGCGACGTCGGCGCGCATCAGCGCCGGTTCGAACAGCTGACGCACGATCCCATACGAGAAGCCCCGCTCGAACTCTGCGCCGCGGGCCCCGAGTGCGATCATGCCGTCCTCCGCCGCGCGCCGGCGAACCTCGGCGATCAGGCGGGACTTGCCGATGCCCGCAGGGCCCTCGATGGCGACGAAACGCCCCTGCCCCGCACGGGCAGCATCGAGCAGCGCCTGCAGCTGGGCGACCTCGTCGTCGCGTTCCAGCAGGGGTTGATCGGCGATCGTGGCCACGGCGCCAACTCTATGTGGCAGACGCCGAGACCGCGGTTCGGCTAGCCCTACCTTCGCAGCAGGCTGCGAAGGATCCCGCCCTGCTCCTCGACCGGCTCGCCGTGCTCCTCGATCGGTGCGGGCGGCTGCATCCGGCAGACGGCGCGGCCGTTCTTCTCGAGGTACCGCTGGTGGTACTCCTCGGCCGGCCAGAACGGCGCGGCATCGCTGATCTCGGTGACGACCGGGCGCGACAGATGGGTCTGCGCCTTCGCCAGCGAGCGCTCCGCGGCCTCGCGCTGCTCGGGCGAGTGGACGAACACCGCCGACCGGTACTGGCTGCCGACGTCGACGCCCTGGCGGTCCTTCTGTGTCGGATCGTGCTCGTTCCAGAACACGGTCAGCAGCTGGTCGTAGCCGATACGCTCGGGATCGAACTCGACCTCGACCGCCTCGGCGTGGCCTGTGCGACCGCTGCACACGGTCCTGTAGTCCGGATGATCGACGTGGCCGCCCGTATAGCCGACGCTGGTGGACTCCACGCCCTCGAGCTGCATGAACGCGTGCTCGACACCCCAGAAGCACCCGGCTGCGAAAGTCGCCTTCTCCGTCATCAGCTGATCAGCTCCTCAGATTGCTTATCCGCAGTATGGACCACGCGAAGCGGAGCTGTTACGACGCTTCTGCCGCCGCTGCCAGCACCTCGTCTGCGTCGGGCACCTCGTCGTCACCGTAGCGGCGGGCGAACCGGATCACACCGCCGGCGTCGACGATGAAGATGGCCCGCGCAGGCACGTCCCGCATGCCGTCGACGACCTGTGCGACGCCGAACGCATGCACCGCTTCGCCGTTCCAGTCGGACAGCAGCGGGAACTTCACACCGAGGTTCTGGCCCCACCCCTTGTGGGAGTAGGGGCTGTCGCGCGATATCCCGGCGATGCCGAACCCCAGAGCCTCGAACTGCTCGCGCCTGTCACGCAGGCGCCGAAGCTGGTTTCGTCAGGTCCCCGTCCAGTCGAAGAGGTAAAACGCCAGCACCACGGGTGTCAGCGAACGCAGCGCCACGGGCTCGGCATCGTGGCCGAACAGGGTCAAATCAGGCATCTGGGAGCCGGTGACGAGCATGGCGCGCGCACATTACAGGAGCACAGCATTCTGGACTCCGCTGCCTCGCCGACCGTGAGATAGTCACGACGTGACCGACCTGCCTGCACTTGCCGAGCGGATTCACGGCATGCTCGTGCGGGCCGACATCGGGTTCACCCTGTCCGACGATGGCCTCGAGTTCTTCGTCCCGTTGAGGGATGGAACTGCCGCTGTCATCGTTCGGCCCGACACGTTCAACGACGAGCCACTCGTCTTCCTGCACTCCCCGATCCTGCAGGGCGTCGCGTTCGCCGAGGCGGGCGCGCGTGCGCTGGCGGCGGTGAATCTGCGGAACTGCCGGCTGGTGTTCGGGCGCCTCTGCTACTACGAGGTCGAGGGCGTCATCGCGCTCGAGTACGCGATCCTGGCGAGGCACCTGCAGATGGAGGAGTTCGTCCGCGTGGTGCAGATCCTGGCCGCCTACGCCGACACGCTCGACGACGACCTGCGGCACGAGCTCGGCATCGGCGCACGAGCACGCGACGTCTGGGGCTCAACCGGTGACGCCCCCGCCGCCTGAAAAAAAGGGGTCTGGCCCCTTTTTTTCACGTTGCTTTACTAGCTTCGCGTCAGCCCTGCCTGCCCCAGAGCCGGATTCGAGCTGACCAGGATGCGCCGCCCGGGCCGGCGGCGACGGGCCGCCATGCCGCTTCGCATCAGCAGCAGTCGAACCCGCTCCGCTGCAAGCGCCGAGGAGTCGACGACGGCCACACTCTCGCCGACGAACGCCTTCACCTGGATGCCGACGGCACTGGCGTGCGGACAGCCGAGGGCGATGGCATCCACTCCCGCCTGAAGCACCGGAGTAAGCGCAGCCTGCACCTGTGCGCGAGCGTCGGTTCGTGACTCCACCGCCTCTCGGAGCCCATCCACGGCCACCCACGTGACCAGGCCGCCGGCACGCTCGCGCTTCAGCACCCGGGCGAGCTGCGCGCCGCGAAGGCAACCCGCTCCGGTGACCAGCGCCACTCGGCCGCGCGGCGAACGCGCCGTTGCCTGGCCGACGATGCCGTCGATGCCGATCACGGGGACGGGCGCCATCTGCGCCCGCAGGCGGTCGAGCCCGTCGGCACAGCCCTGCGCACTGGCGAGCACGATGGCCTTCGGCGTCCACTCGGCCGAAATGTCACCCGCGAGTGCGGACACCCGCTGCACGACGAACGCAGCCCGTTTGGTCGCGTACGGGGCATACGCGTGATCGGCCAGCAGGACGACGTCCTCCTTTGGCAGCGCACGCTGGATCGCATCGCACACAGCCAGCCCGCCAAACCCGGACGCGAGCACCGCGATCGGGTCGTCAGCGGCCATCGGGCTACGCGCGGGGCCGGGTCTTGTCCGGGTCGTAGATCGGGAAGCTGTCGACCACGGCGGGCACCAGGCGCCCGTCCGGCAGTGTCACCTCGACCTGCGTGCCGGGCTCGGCGAGCTCGATCTCGATCGACGCCATCGCTATCAGCTTGTCCACGGTCGGCGAGCGCCCGGCAGAGGGTGAGGTCAGCTTCCCCACTCCGCGCCCGTTCGACAGCACGGGCGTGTTGTAGTCGGGCGCATCCTCACCGGCGATGACGAGCGTGACCATCCGGTGCGTGATCCCCTGCTCGGCCTCACGGACGAGCGCCTCCTTGCCGTGGAAGTCGCCCTTGTCGAGCTTGATCATCCGGTCGAGGTTCACGTGGAACGGCGACGTCACGCCGGGGAAGTAGTCGTACCCCAGGAAGATCAGGCCCGCCTCGATCCGCAGCGACTCCACCGCCGCGAGCCCGTAGGGCCGGATGCCGACGTCGGCGCCCTGGTCGAGCAGACCCTGCCAGACGCGCTCCGCGCCCTCGCGCGGGACATACACCTCGAACCCCAGCTCACCGGAGTAGCCGGTGCGCGCGATGTAGCAGTTCTCGACGCCGCAGACCGCGACCGGCTGCGGGATCCAGCGGAAGTACTTCAGCCCTTCCACATCGGCGTCGGTCACCGCCGAGAGCAGCGCGCGCGACCGCGGGCCCTGCACCTGGATGTGCGGCAGCTCGAGGGTGTGATCCTCGATCTCGACGTCCATGTCGGCGCAGATCCGGCGAAAGTGGTCGCCGTCGCTGTCCAGCGCGGTGACAACGAGGACGTTCTCGTCGTCGTCGCCACGGAAGACGACGCCGTCCCCGAGCATCTTGCCGTGCTCGTCGACGAACGGCCCGTAGCGGGCCTGGCCCGCTTCCAGCGCCGACATGTCCGACGTGAAGCAGTAGTCGGCCGCACGCAGCGCGTCGGGGCCCCGGAACCACCACTTGCGCAGCGGAGACTCGTCCCAGATGCCCACCGACTCCCGGACGGTGTGGTGCTCGGCGATCGGATCGCCGAAATCGGAGATCCAGTCCCACCCCTCCCACTCCGCGAACGTCCCGCCCATCCGCCGCTGAATGGCATCGAAGGCCGTACGCAGAAGCCCGTCCGGGTACACCCCCGAAGGAGCGGGCTGCTCGACCAGCAGAGCCGCGGCGGCGGCTATGTCAAAAGGGGTCGAGGCAGAATCGATCGCGGGCATCGGCACCTCGACCGGCATGATCGTGGTGGGCGTTGCCCGCCTGGTCAGCTCCTGGTGACCCGGCGGCAGCACCTGCGTGACGCCGAGCAGCGCGCGGGCGGCAGCGGGGCCTGACAGGGTGCGGTAGGTCTCGACCGACTGCTTCTCGTCGCGATCGATCGTGCGGCGAAGCCGCCGGAGCCGTGCCTGCATGCCGGCATCGAGACCGGGCGTCGAGAAGATCGCCTGCTCGACATAGCTCTCGACCACCCGGTTGCCGGTGAGAGCAACGTCGCCCTCGCGGGCGCGGCCGGTGCGAGGCGAGTACGTCACGACCGCCCGCACCTGGTCGAGGAACGTGTTCCAGGTGGAAAGCACAACCTCCCCGCGGCAGCGGGCGCCCGTCTCGGGGATGGCGAGCAGCGTGATCCGGCGATCGTTGACCGCCTCGAGCACCGCTTCGGCAGTGGGCTGCAGGACGGTGACGAACTTGTGCAGCGGCCAGACATCGAGCTGGTTGTAGTCGCCCGGCTCGCAACCGACGCCGAACATGAACGCGTCGGAATAGCGAAAGAAGTTGCCCGTGCCGCGTGTGGCACGAAGATGGTCGTAGAACAGCGTGATCGTGCCGCAGATCAGGTTCGAACAGCCGACGGCGTCCATCGGATTGGCCAGCAGCACGCCGAGGCGGTCGTCGGGCTGGTAGCCGCCCGGCCAGAGCTCGGACAGTGGCTGGGTGTCGCCGTTGCGCTCGACGGCGAAATCGCTGGAGTGAAGGGCATACGAGGAGTGCATGGACGTGATCCTACGGCAGAGCGCTCCGGCACGTCCACGCTCGACCAATCATCTAGCATCGCGGCGATGGGTGGGGAGGCTGTCCCGTTCTACGTCGCAATGCCGATGCTGTGGCTGGCCGGCTGCATCGCAACGGTGATGCGACGCGAGTCGTTCACGCATCCGCCGTACCGATACATGGGGCCGCTGTTCCTGGCGGCAGCCCTGCTCGCCTTCTCCGCGTCCCTGGTCGCTGCGCTGGCGGCACCCACTGAGCAGGGCGGAGACTGCGCCGGCCTGGTGCGCACTCAGGGCTACGGCGCTGCCGCAGTAATCGTCGCGGCCAGCGCGATCGTGCCGCTCGCCGTCGCGGTGCGGCGCCGGTCTGGCTTCGAGTCGCAGATCGCCTCGATCGTCCTGTCGGCCGCGGTGCTGCTCGGCGTCCTCCTGTGCCTGGCGATCCTCGCCGGCCACAACCCGACCTGCTGACAACTCAGCGGGCGCGCCTGGTTCTCTTCTTCCTCGAACACGACCTGGAGTATTCTCGGCCCGGACCGGAGGACGACAAGGAGCGTAAGCGTGGCAATCGCAGACGAGGTCAAGCCTTTCATCCGCCAGGACGGTAAGGACAAGGTCACCGGCCTTGGCCGCTACACCGCCGACCTGACGCTGACCGGAATGCTCCATGCCGTGTTCCGCTATGCGGATCACGCTCATGCGCGGATCCTGGCGATCGACACCTCGAAAGCACGGGCACTTCCCGGCGTCTTCGCGGTCATCACGCAGGACGACGTTCCCGACGTGCGCTACGGCCCGTTCGTCCAGGATCGCACGCTGTTCGCAAAGGACGTCGTCCGCTACGAGGGCGAGCTGATCGCCGCGGTCGCAGCCCTCACGCCTGCCATCGCCGAGCAGGCGGCCGCCGCCATCGAGGTCGAGTACGAGCCGCTGCCAGTGGTGACCGACATCGAGGCCGCCCTCGAGGAGGGCGCCCCGCTCGTCCACGAGGGGTGGGAGAGCTACTCGGCCGCCGACGAGGTCGTCCGCGCAGGCAACGACTGCTCCCGCTCGACCATCGTCAAGGGCGACGCCGAGAAAGGACTCGCCGACGCCGACGTGGTGGTGAAGGAGCGCTACGTCGCCGACATGTCGCACGCGGTGCCGATCGAGCCCCATGCGATTGCCGCGCAGTGGGAGGGCGACAAGGTCACCGTCTGGTCGTCGACCCAGGTGCCGTTCATGGCCCGCGCAGGCGTCGCCACCACGCTCGAGATGCCGGAGGCGCACGTTCGCATCGTCGTGCCGCACCTCGGCGGCGGGTTCGGAGGCAAATGCGAGTTCCATTACGAGGCGCAGATCGCCGCGCTGGCACGCGCCGCGCGGCGGCCCGTCCGGCTGGTGTTCTCACGACGCGAGGAGTTCGTTGCGCCCGACCACCGGCGCGAGGGGCAGGTGCTGGAACTCGAGACCGGTGTGATGAACGACGGCCGCATCCTGGCCCGCCGCGGCCGCGTGATCCTCGACAACGGCGCGTACAGCGCGGATGCGCCGTTCTTCCCGCAGCTCGCGGCCATGATGGCGGTCGGGCCGTACAAGGTCGAGAACGTCTTCATCGATGCCAGCCTGGCGTACACCAACACGACGCCCTCCGGCTCGGTACGCGCGCCCACCGCCCCGCAGGCCTGCTGGGCGGTCGAGCAGCACATGGACTCGGTCGCCTCCCAGATCGGGATGGACCCGGTCGAGTTCCGCCGCCGGAATATCGTCAAGCCGGGCGACGAGGGCCCCACGCGACAGGTCTTCTCGGAGATCGGCGCTGCGGAGACGCTCGAGAAGGCAGTCGAGCTGATCGGCTACGGCAAGGATCTGCCCGACGACGAGGCAATCGGCGTCGCCGTCGGTTGGTGGCCGTCGTTCGCCATCGCCTCCGGCGCCTACGTGAAGATCAACGGCGACGGCTCGGCGACGATCATCACCGGCGCACAGGAGTGCGGCACGGGCGCCGTGATGGCGCTGCCGATCCTGGCCGCCGAGGTGCTCGGCATGCAGCCCGGCGACTTCTCGATCCTCTACCAGGACACCGACGCCGGGCCGTTCGACTCCGGCGCATCCGGGTCGCAGACGACCTTCAACAACGGCCGGGCGGTGCAGGCCGCTGCCCGCGACGTTCGCGAGCAACTGCTCGACCTCGCGGCCGAGGAGCTGGAGGCAAGCCGCGACGACCTCGAGCTTGCCGATGGGACGGTGCGGGTGAAGGGCTCGCCGACCAAGAGCGTGTCCATCCCCGAGCTCGCCGAGAAGGCGCATGGCGACCGCCTGCTGCTCGGCCGTGGTGCCGAGTCGCCCCCGGCGGCGCCTGAGTCCGACGCCTCGGGATGCACGGGCCGGCTGGGGATGGAGTCATTCGTCGCTCCGACGTTCATCACGCACGCCGTGCGCTGCAAGGTCGATCGCGAGACCGGAGTCGTCCGAGTGCTCGAGGTCGCCGCGGTGCATGAGTCGGGCCGCGTGCTGAATCCGATCGGCGCCAACGGACAGGTGGAGGGCGGCGTTGTGATGGGAATCGGCATGGCGACGCTGGAGGGCTCGACCATCAACGAGGACGGTCGCCAGATCAACCCGCATCTGCTCGATTACAAGCTGCAGACCGCGAGCGACTCGCCGCCAATCCACATCGACTGGGTCGATGCGCCCACAAAGCCGGGCGAGGGCGGCCCGAACGGCTCGAAGGGCATCGGCGAGCCACCGTGCGTGCCGACGCCCGGAGCGATCGGGAATGCCATCGCCAAGGTGACCGGCGTCCGGGTGCACCAGTTGCCGATGACCCCGACGCGGATCTGGGAGGCGATGCAGGGATGAGCATCACCTACACCGCACCCGAGACGGTCGAGGATGCCTTGAAGGCGCTCGCCGACGGCGGCCGTGCCGTCGCCGGGGGCACCGACATCGTCGTCGGCGCCCGCCAGGGAAAGTCGCCGCTGCCCGACACGCTCGTCGCCATCCACCGGATCGCGTCGCTTCGCGGCATCAATGAGGACGGCGGCGGCCTCATGCTGGGAGCCCTCGCGACCCATGCCGACATCGTCGACTCGAGCGCCGTCCGCAGCGGCTTCACCGCCCTTGCCGACGCCTCTGCGATCGTCGGCAGCCACGCCACTCGTCACGTCGGGACGATCGGCGGCAACGTGATGAACGCCTCGCCCGCGATGGAGACCGGCGGGCCGTTGATCTGTTTCGACGCGGTTGCCCGGCTCGCATCGGCGGCCGGTGAGCGGGATGTCCCCGTGGCGCAGCTGTTCAAAGGTCCCGGGACGACGTCGGCAAAGCCCGGCGAGCTCCTCACCAGCGTGACGCTGCCCGCCCCTGCGGCCGGCACCGGAAGCTGCTACGTGCGACTCGAGTACCGCCGCCAGATGGAGATCGCCATCGTCGGTGCGACCTGCGTCGTCACGGTCGAGAACGGCACCGTGTCGGATGCGCGGATCGCCATCACCGCCCTGGCCCCGACAATCCACCGCGTCACGGAGGCCGAGGATGCGCTGCGCGGCTCGGATGGCGGGGCGGCCGCGGTCAAGGCTGCAGCAGACGCAGCCGCAGCGGCGTCACGGCCCATCACCGATGTCAGAGGCTCGGCCGACTACCGGCGTGCGATGGCTGCCGTGATCACCCGCCGTGCGATCGCCGCGGCGCTCGAGCGCGCCCGCGGCGGCGACGTTCCGATCCCCGCGAGCCCCGCGCTGCACGGCGCGGTCGATGGAGGCACAGCATGAGCTACGACGCGACCCTGCACGTCAACGGCGTGCCCTACCCCGTGTCGGTCGAGGCCGACAGGAGCCTCCTCTCCGTGCTGCGCACCGAGGTGGGGCTGACCGGGTCGAAGGAGGGCTGCGACGACTCCGAGTGCGGTGCCTGCATGGTGCTGCTCGACGGCCGGCCGGTGAACTCGTGCTCGTTCCTCGCGCTGCAGGCGGAGGGCCGTGAGATCACGACGATCGAGGGCCTTGCGAGCGCCGGCGGAGAACTGCACCCGCTCCAGCGCGCCTTTCTCGACCAGGGCGGCGTGCAGTGCGGCTACTGCACGCCCGGCATGCTGATCTCGGCAAAGGCGCTGCTCGACGAGAATCCGCAGCCGACCGAGGACGAGATCCGCATAGCGCTGTCTGGCAACCTGTGCCGGTGCACCGGCTACTCGGGAATCGTCCGCGCGGTGAAGTCGGCAGCCGAAGAGCTGGCTCGCTGAGCCGCGAGGGGCCTTCTCAGGCCCTGCGATAGGAAGTCCGTATCGCAAAGTGGTGATCGCCCGATCGGTCCGGGGCGGCTCTGCCCCTAGCCTCGATGTGCACCCCAAATCGAGCTAGGAGATCCGCCCTTCATGACCGAGCCCGTCCAACAACCCGGCGCGTTCTATGCAGATCCGCAGCCCATCAGGGCGAACCTCGGCGCGCCGATGCTCGGGCCGAGCAACGTTCCGATCGAACGTCAGAACCCCGACCTGCTGGCCTCGCCGCCCACCGATTCCGGCACGATGCCAAACCTCAAGTTCTCGTTTTCGGCCGCGCGCAACCGTCTCCTCACCGGCGGCTGGGCGCGCGAGGTGACTGTGCGTGAGCTGCCGGTCGCAACCGAGCTCGCCGGCGTCAACATGCGCCTGAAGCCGGGCGGAATCCGCGAGCTGCACTGGCACAAGGAGGCTGAGTGGGCCTTCATGCTTGCCGGCCGAGCACGCATCACGTCAGTCGACCAGGACGGAAGAAACTTCATCGCCGACGTCGGCGTGGGCGAGATCTGGAACTTTCCGGCCGGTATCCCACACTCGATCCAGGGGCTCGAGGACGGCTGCGAGTTCCTGCTCGTCTTCGACGATGGCAACTTCTCCGAGAACGAGACGTTTCTGCTCACCGACTGGTTCGTCCACACCCCGCGGGAAATCCTCGCGAAGAACTTCGGCGTCCGGGAGGACGCCTTCGCCGACGTTCCGATCGACGTCGAGCATGAGCGGTACATCTTCTCCGACAAGGTGCCTGGACCAGTCGCTTCGGACGCGGTCGAGTCACCCGAGGGACCCGTCCGCCAGACGCACGTCCACGATTTGTTCGCCCAGGATCCGGTGCAGGCGCAGGGAGGCACGGCGCGCATCGTCGACTCCAGGAACTTTCCGGCGGCATCCACGATTGCCGCGGCCTACGTCGAGGTCGAGCCGGGCGCAATGCGTGAGCTGCACTGGCATCCCAACACCGATGAGTGGCAGTACTACGTCGCGGGGCACGCGCGCATGACCGTGTTCGCCGCGAGCGGGAAGGCGCGGACGTTCGACTACCAGGCCGGAGACGTCGGCTACATCCCATTCGCGATGGGGCACTACGTCGAGAACACCGGCGACGAGCCACTGAGATTCCTCGAGCTCTTTCGCAGCGACCACTTCGCAGACATCTCACTGAACCAGTGGATGGCTCTGACACCGCCTGAGCTCGTGCAGGCCCACCTGAATCTGGATGCCGCGACCGTGGCGAAGCTGTCCAAGCGCAAGCCCGTCATCGTCCGTTAGCGGCCCAATGGCGACGATCGCAGGAGAGAACCGCGCATCCACCGGAACACGGGCGGCGGCTGCACGAGCAGAGCCCTCCGCCATGTTCGACCTGCTGCTGGCCGGAATGACATTCGCGGCGGGGTCTGTGGATGCGATCGCCTTCCTGGGCCTGGACAAGGTGTTCAGCACGTTCATGACCGGAAATCTGGTGTTTCTCGGGCTCGGCATGGCAGGGGTCAACGAGCCTGACTTCCACCGCGTGGTGCCCGCCCTTTGCGCATTCGCCGTCGGCGTATTCCTTGCCGTGCTAGTCGTGAAGCCGACCAGAGGGTCGGGGGTCTGGCCGGCCCGGGTTTCGGTTGCGCTCGGCATCTCGGCGCTGGCGCAGGCAGCATTCCTCGCCGGCTGGATGGCGACGTCGGGCCGGCCGGCGGCCCGCGCAGGTGACGTGCTGATCGGCCTCTCTGCGCTGGCATTCGGTATCCAGAGCGGCGCTGTGATGTCGCTCGACGTCAAAGGAGTCTTCACCACTGCAGCAACGGCCACAGTGATCATGTTCATGAGCGCGGAGGCAGGATGGACGCCGTCCGACCGGCGCCGCCTCGCCGGTGTCATCGTCGGCATGGTGGCCGGTGCTGCAGCTGGAGCGTTTCTGCTCCTGCACGCGCGATCCTACGCACCGATCCTGCCGCTCGCCGTGACCCTCGCGGTGATCGCCGGCGCTTCGTTCGCGCTGAGGTCTCGGCAACAAACCGCGAGGTGACGGGGGACTAGGTGCGCTTGCCGCGCGCGGCGACCGGCCAGATTGCCTCCACCGTGTCACCGCGTACTGCCGCCACAGCGTCGGAGAGGTTGACGCACGTGCACACGTGAACCGGCGTCAGGTGCACTCGGTCGCCGACATCGAGCGGCTCGGAGCTGCGACCCACGCCGTGCTCCTCGTTCATCCTCTCGATCACGATGTCGCGACCCACACCGCGGGCCAGGACCGGCCCATGGTCGTCGGCCAGGCGGAAATCTCCCGAAAGCGTCTTTGACCCAGCGTCGACCGTCACGCGCTCGCCCCGGCGGCTGACCACCGTCGCGAGGATCGACAGCGCGAGGTCGTCCTCCGTCGCGACGCCCCACTCGAGCTGCATCAGGTCGTTGAACACGTACGTCCCTGCCCGCACCTCGGTGACGCCGTCCACGCCGGCCGTCGACATCCCGGTCGGCGTGCTGCCCGCCGAGACCTGCGTCAGGCCGAGCCGGCGCGCAACATCGACGACGAGGCCGGCTTCTTCCACACCCGCGGCGTCCCTCTCGGTGGAGGCCGGTGGGAGGCCCCTGTACGTCGTGACCCCGGCCAGCCGCAGGCCTGGGAGCGACCGAACCAGCTCCGCTAACCGGTCCAGATCGTCTGCCTCGTCGGGAGGTATGCCGCAGCGGCCAAGGCCGGAATCGACGTCCAGATGCACGTGAATGTCGACGCGGCGCTTCGACGCCGCGCGTGACAGCCCATGGGCCGCCGTCTCACTGTCGACGTTGACGCCGATCTTCGCGCGGTCGGCGAGGCTGGCGAGCCGGCCCCACTTGTCCTCGCCCACAACGGGATATGCCACAACGATGTCCTCCACGCCGGCGTCGACGTAGACCTCCGCCTCGCCGACCTTCGCAACCGTGAGGCCGCACGCCCCGGCGTCGAGCTGCATGCGGGCCAGCTCCACCGTCTTGTGCGTCTTGGCGTGCGGGCGAAACCGCGTCCCCGTACCGGCGATGGCCGTCTGCCAGCGGCTGATGTTCGACTCGACCCGGTCCAGGTCGACAACGAGACACGGCGTGGGGAGGTCGACCAGCTTCATAGGTGCAGACTCTAGATACGATGCCGCCGATGGCGCTCTTCGAACTGCTCGCCGAACTGCCCGTGGAGGTAGACGGGTACGAGCTCCAACGCCGTGAGCAGGACGTGTCGAGCAACTTCACGCGGGTGACGACCACCGTCGTCATGCACGGTGGCGGTCAGCGCGGCGAGGGCGAAGACGTCACCTACACCGCCGCGGACCACGACGCGTTTCCCGCCGACCTGCCGCTCGCCGGCAGCCGAACCCTGGGTGAGCAATCGGCTCTGCTGGACGGGCGTGACCTCTTTGCCGCCGAGCCTCAGATGGCCGCATCACGCGACTACCGTCGCTGGGCCTTCGAGGGAGCCGCCCTCGACCTCGCCCTGCGCCAGGCGGGGACGTCGCTCGCCGCCGCGGTCGGCCGCACACCGCAGCCGGTGCGGTTCGTCGCCTCGACCCGCGACGACATCGAGGCCTGGTTGGCCGTCGACCCGACGCTGGAGTTCAAGCTGGATGCCGAGGAGTCGTGGGACGAGACGCTGATCCGGCGACTTGCCGACACGGGACGTGTGCGAGTCGTCGACCTGAAGGCCTACTACCGCGGCACGGTGGTCGACCTGGAACCGGATCCGGTCCTCTACCGGGCCATCGCGGAGAACCTTCCCGAGGCGGTGATCGAGGATCCCTGGCTCGAGGGAGCCGCCGGCGAGGCGCTCTCCGCCGCGAAAGACCAGTTGAGCTTCGACGCTCCGGTGCACAGCCTTGCCGACGTGGACTCGCTCCCGGTCAGCCCGCGCTGGCTGAACATCAAGCCCTCGCGGTTCGGCACCGTCGCGCGGCTGCTCGAGTGCATCGAGGCGTGCGAGGAGCGCGAGATCGCCATGTACGGGGGCGGGCAGTTCGAATTGGGGGCCGGAAGGCGGCAAATCCAGACACTGGCGTCGGTGTTCTACCCCTCAGGGCCCAACGATGTGGCCCCAGGGGAGTACAATCTCGGCGGGCCGCGTCGCGGCCTGCCACAAAGTCCGCTTCCGGCTTCCGCTGGGACGGGTTTTTAGTCCCCGATCGGGGAATAGAACTCCAACGTAATCCGTTTACCATTACGTACGGGGTCATCTCCGACTGGAGTCGCGCGGCCCACAAGGTCGATGTCGGCACCCGCTTCGGCATGGCTTCGGAGCAAGACACCGAAAACCATACGCACCGGATATTCGCGGTGCGAGAAGACACCAACTGAGGATTGATGACTGAACTCTTGATGGAGCCGCAGGTGCGGCAATTGTTCGAGCGGGCCCAGGACTCGGGTCAACTCGACGACGTCGAGCTGGTCCGTCTAGCGGGCGAGCTTGACCTGAATGATGACGACTGCGCACAGATTCGCGCGGAACTGGACGACCTTGGGGTCGAGGTGATCAGCGTGCGCGAGATCGACGCTGACCCCGAGCCCGTCGACGACGTCGTGTCGGCGCTTCCGGCTGCCGTCACGTCGCTCAACAGCCTGGACCTCTACCTGTCCCAGATCGGCCGGGCATCGCTGCTCACCAAGCGCCAGGAGCAGCGGCTCGCACGGGCGATCGAGGAGGGGAACGAGGACGCCAAGCGGCGAATGGTGGAGGCCAACCTCCGCCTCGTCGTGTCGATCGCGAAAAAGTACCGCGGCCATGGTGTCCCCTTCCTCGACCTGATCCAGGAGGGCACGATCGGACTGGTTCGCGCGGTCGAGAAGTTCGACTGGCGCCGCGACCTGAAGTTCTCGACATACGCGACCTGGTGGATTCAGCAGGCCGTGCAGCGAGCGGTCGCAAACCAGTCGCGGACGATCCGCGTCCCGGTGCACATCCATGACCGGATGCGGAAGGCTGATCGCGCTCGGCGGACAATCGAGGCAAAGCTCGGTCGTGAGGCCACGCTCGACGAGGTGGCCACACACTCGAAGCTGACCCGCGAGCAGCTCGAGGAGCTGGACAAGTACCGCAATCAGACCATCTCGATGCAGCGCCCCACGACCGAGGATGGCGACTCGCAGCTCGGCGACCTGATCGCCGATGAGTCCGGTCCGACCGTCGAGGAGTCCGTTGCCGAGACCGTCGGCAACGAGCGACTGCGCGAGGCGCTCGAGGTGCTCCCGGAGCGGACGCGGCGGATCATCGAGCTCCGGTACGGCCTCGCCGGCGGCGAGCCGATGATGCTCGACGCGGTCGGGCGCGAGGTCGGACTGACGCGCGAGCGTGTGCGTCAGATCGAGACCGAGGCGCTCAACCAGCTCGCATCGCTGCCCGAGGTGGCAGCGCTGCGAGACGCAGCCTGAGAAGCGACGCACGCCGCGTCTGGTAACCGGCACCGCCGGTCGCCGGGCGCGGCGTCGCCGTGCCGGGAAACGGCCGGCGTTTAGCAGGCCCCTGTTCCGGGCACCTTAGAGACCATGTCCGGAGTTCTCACACCTCCTGTTCTTGCCTTCGGCACGGGCATCGGCATCGTCGGGCTGATCCTGATCGTCCTCCTCGTGATCCTGCTTGTCAGGCTCTTTTGATCGCGGTGACGGATGCGTCCTACCGATCATCCGGCCGGTCATGAAGAACGCGCGGGTAATCTGCCGGGCATTGTGGTCAGCGCCGCGAGCCGTCACATCCTGCTTGCTCTACCACCCGACCCCGGTTCGGCTCGCCTCGCGCGCCGAGCCGTGATGAGACTGCCGTCTCTGCGAGAGCGGCGCCGTCTCTGCTTCGACGTCCAGCTGGCCGTGAGCGAGCTGGTCTCGAGCGGGGTCGTGAACGCGCATGCCGATGACACCCTCCGGTTGGCTGTTCACGCGGACGACCGCCGTCTGCGGATCGAGGTCCGCAGCCACGGAGCGGCGTTCCAACCGTACGACCCGCTCGGCGAGCCCCGCACGACGCCCGGCACCCTGCGAGGCCTGCAACTGGTCGCAGCGGTGTCCGACCGCTGGGGCGTCGAATGGCAGGACGGCTCGCTGGTATGGGCCGAGTTCGACCTGCCGACGGACTGACGCTACGACCGAGGGTCGTGGTTGTCGGCGACCTCGGCGGCCTCGCCCACCTTGCGGACGACGACGAACCGCTCCTCGACGCGCTTGACAAACTCGACGTCGCGAGCCTCGTGATTGAACGCGACCACGAACTGCGCCGGGTGAGCCCGCACTGATTCGTACTCCTCGACCGTCAGGCGGAGCCGCTCGAGGCACTCCGTGTCGTCGCACTCGCAGAGAAATTCAACGCCGCCCTCGGCAACGCCCCACGTGAGGGCCGTTTGCTCGATGCGCTCGTTCACGGAGCGGAACATGCTCTCGTTCTGGGCCGCTCGTTCATCGCGCGCCGACATCGAGCGGCACGATATCGGAAAGCGGGCCGGGGTTGAAGGCGACACGTGACGGGTAGTCGGCATTCAGTGCCCGAGCGAATCGCGCTCTTACTCCCCCATGCTCCGACATCCACCGATGTGGCGCGCGCCATCGGCTGCCACCTCGGACACATCTGTGAAGAGGAGGAGCTGGTGCGCGTCGTCGTGGTCGCCGCGGGACTGTTCCGTGCGACCGCGGGGCGACTTTCCGAGATGCCGGCCGAGTTGCTCGTGCATGCGACTCACTCACTGTTTCGGTTCGACGTCCATTGTGGCCCGACGCCGGCCGACGGCCGCGCGACCGACGCCGTCCACGGCCTCATCGGGGTATCGGCATCCGCGGACCGCTGGGGCATGGTGTGCCAGCCCACGCTCCGGCTCTGGGCCGAGATCGACCGCGGATGACGGGCTGCCGGCCCGCCCCCCAGCGAGCCGGCACCATCGCCCCTGGCCCTATCTCCGGGCCCACATGCCGCGTCCGGCGAATCCGACGACCGCCGCAACCACGAGTGCGATGAGCAGCACCCACAGCGTCAGCTTGATCGCGCCCCAGACTCCAAGCAGGATCACGGCAATGATGAAAATCAACAGCCACGTCACGCGCAATCGATACCCCGAAGGGGAGGTCGCCAATCATGGTCAAGCCGGCTGAGCTCGGCTCCTCGCTGGCGGATGCGGTCGCCGGCCGCGGCGACCGTCCGATCGTACTGGTCGATGGGCGAAACGTGCAGCGCTCCCAGTGGCCGAACCTCTCCGACAGGGAGCTCGTGAAGCGCTGCTGTCGCTGGGCACGGCGGGAAGGGGTGCCTGCGGTGATCGTCTTCGACGGGCGGACGGATGCCGCCGGCGACGGCGAGCTGTGCACGGTCGTTCCGGTGGTCGGCGAGACGGCAGATGACTGGCTGATCCGCGTCACCGCGGAGCTGCGCGAACGTGACATCCCCTTCTGGCTCGTGACCTCCGACAGGGAGCTTCGCGCTCGTGCGAGCCGTGGTGCCGAGCGCGTGATCGGTGGCGGGGGCTTCCTCAAGCTGCTGCCCAAGTGAGCGATCCATCGAGCGCCTTGGCGGGCGCGCGCGTTTATCGTTCGCCGCGTGACTGAGACGGTCTACCTCGACGGTCGGAGCCTGACGGCGGAGCAGGTCGCCGCCGTTGCCGCGACCGGTGCGCACGTTGGCCTTTCGACCGACGCCGAGGAGCGAATGGAGGCCGCGCGAGCGGTGCTGCTGTCCGTGCTCGACGAGGGCCGGCCGGTCTACGGCCTGACGACCGGCCTCGGCCCCCGCGTGAAGGATCGCCTGAGCGGCGATGCGCTGGCGGAGTTCTCTCTGCTGACGGTGCGCGGGCGCGCCACCGCCGTCGGCCCGCCCCTTTCGGCGCGGATCGTCCGAGCGGCGATGGTCGTGCGAGCCAATGGCCTTGCCACCGGCGGGTCGGGAGCCGATCCGGCCGTCGCCCGGATGCTGACGGCGATGCTGAACGCCGGGGTCCATCCCGTGCTGCCGCGCACCGGATCGATCGGGGCGAGCGACCTCTGCCTGCTCGCACACCTCGGCTTGGCGATGATCGGTGAGGGCGAGGTACTAGACGACCGTGGCGAGAGGGTCCCCGCCGGACCGGCGCTCGCCGCCGCGGGGCTGGAGCCTTTGTCCCTCGGCCCGCGAGATGGGCTCGCCATCTGCAGCGCCTCCTCGGTGTCCGCAGGGGCAGCCGCTCTGGCGCTGACCTGGGGCTCGGATCTGCTCGCGTCGACGAACGTCGCTGCGGCCCTGTCGATGGAGGGCTTTCGCGCGAACCTGACGCCGCTGGATCCTCGAGTTGCCCGGGCGCGTCCCGCTCCCGGTCAGGTGGCCTGCGCCGCGGCGATCCGGTCACTGCTCGCTGGTGGGGCGCTGACGGAGCCCGGCGCGGCACGTCGCGTTCAGGACCCGTTGTCGTTCCGCTGCGCCAGCCAGGTACACGGCAGCCTCGCGTTGGCGCTTGCGCTCCTCGGCGAAGCCCTCGAGCCGGAGCTCAATGGAGCGACCGACAATCCGCTGGTGCTCGCAGGCGATGGTGAGGTGCTCTCGACCGGCAACTTCCACACCCCGGCACTCGCGCTGGCGCTCGACGCGGTCGCGCTGGGTGTCGTGCAGGTGGGCGCGCTGGCGTGTGCCCGCGCGGAGGGGTTGGCGACAGAGCGGCTGAGCGACCTGCCGGGCAACCTGACGACGTTCGGGCCGTCCCGCTCCGGCGTTGCGCCACTCCTGAAGGTCGGTTCTGCTCTCCTCGAGGAGCTCCGTCATCTCGCCACCCCGACATGCGTGGGCACCGCCGCCGGTGCCGACGGGGTGGAGGACGACTCAACGGGCTCAGCGTTGGGCGCGCTTCGGTTGCTGGAGATGCTCGAGCGGCTGCAACAGCTCGTCGCCCTCGAGCTCGTCGTGGGCTCCTTCGCCGTCGACCTCGCTGCACCGGAACCCCTTGCACCTGCGATGCAGGCCGCTCACAGAGTGGTCAGGGAGCTCGCGCCCGCACTCGCGGATGACCGCCCGCTCGGCGCGGACGTCGAGCGGCTCGCGGCTGATGGGCTGGCATCGGGCCGGCTGCGCGCAGCCGTGCAGGGTCGAGGGGGCCCCGCGACGGCGGAGCCCCCTGGAGTCATTCGCAGTCCCGGTTGATCAGGCCCCCGGGAAGCGGGGGTTGAGCCTGCTGGAGGCAGGCACCGGGAATGGGTGGCCGAGCACCACGGCCTGGCCGCGGACCCGGTTCTGCGCCTGGCAATCCTGGACGCAGTTGGTGGCCGGAGGTGCGACCTCGGTCGCGTCCTCGCCGAACACCGCACCCATGCGACCGCCGCTGGCCACGTTCCAAACGGAGACACCGCCGCAGTGGTCGACCGTGACAAAGGTGCCGTCACGCTTGCGGATCTGGTTCAGGCAGCCCTGGTTGACGCGTGTGGCGACCTGAGGGCTGTCCCGGCCGACGAACTTCGCGGACACGTCGTTTGCGAAGTTGATGCGTGGCGTCACCGTCACGGTCGTGTCCTTGTATGGCACGACGTCACCTTCCCGCGCCCGGAAGTTCGGGTTGTCGAAGTAGAAGACGTCGGTGGCCAGGGTGTGGGTGATCTGGGTCGTGCCGCCATCGCCTCGCTGCGGCTCCATCTGGAATAGCCCGCCGTTCGCGCAGTCCTTGGCCTGGAGCTTCATGTTCAGGCCGGCCCCAGCTCGGTCGATGACCACATCCGTGCCCTTGAGGTCAACGTTCACGGACCCCGTCAGCGTGAGCCCCCGGTGATTCGGCGTCTTGCTGGCGAACACGACCGTCCGACGGCCGCCGGTGATGTCGAGCGGGTTCGCAGCCCCCGTGAACAGGTAGTTCGTCACGCCGAAGGTATTTGCAACGACCGTGAACTCGACGTACTTGCCTTTCACGAGGAACGTCGCCGGGACGTTTCCGGCAGCAACGGTCGTCCGCTGCTCGCCGCTCAGGCCGAGGACGGAGAACCCACCGCCCTCGCAACCCTTCGACGAGGCCGCCTTTCCCTGTTCTGTCATGGCGGCCAGCGGCACGAGCCCCGCGATCAGGAGCGCCAGTCCCGCCAGCCGCCGCTTACGCGACAGCCAGGGCCGGACGCCCCCGTGCATGCGGTCTTCATAGGTCATGGAATTGCACCTCCGGTATCGCTGTCCGTCTCGCCAGTGCACGCACCGACGACAGTGGCGTAGGCGCGAAAGACCCCCCGGTCTGATGCGAGACGTGGCCGGCGCGTCCTGTTTAGGCCGACCGACGGAACCCTCGCAGCCCTCTGGTCCAGGCCGCAATGGGACATTGGTCCTGAGACCCGGTCGGAGCTGGCGGGTCATGCGTCTACACTGGGAGCCACATGCCACGTCCGAACACCGATCTCGCGCCACTCCGTACCCGTGCGGAGCAGATCGTCGACGAGATTGCAGCCGAGAAGCTGGCAGACCAGGCGCCGATCCGGCAACTGCCGGCGAGTCCACCGGTCAAGCCGCCGGCTCCCGGCAGATAACACCCGTTCGAGGCGCTCCCGGGGGATCGACGCTGTCGCGTCCTTCCCGCCGTGCGGAAGAGGTCGGTGGGGGCCTGGAGCCTGGCGAAGCCCCCCACCCATCCCAGCTTCTACGGACCCCAGACCTTGCCGGAGCCGACAAGCGCCGCAGCGACAGTCGTAACTGCCGCGAGCAGTGCGGGTCGCATGACTCGATGCATGAGCCCTCCTCGGAGCGTTGACTTTAGACAACGCTAGAGAGCAGGGATTCATTTGTCAACCGTGCATGCCAATTGGCACTGGCCGGGAGGGCTGGTAGGCTGGCATGACCATGGGGAGGCTCCCGCCGACACACGTTGACGATCCGGCTGCCGTAGGGCGGCGGATCCGCGAGGCGCGGGAGGCAAAGGGCCTGTCACTGCGAGAGATTGCGTTTCCCGGCTGCTCACCGTCGTTTCTGAGCCGTGTCGAATCCGGCGCGCGCGTGCCCGGTCGTCCCGTGCTGGCGGAACTGGCCCAGCGCTTGGACGTCAGCGTCGACGCTCTGGCGGGCGTGCCGCAGGATGGCCGCATCCCGGGATGGAAGGTCAGCCACGTCGAGCTCGAAGTGAGGCTCGGCAGTGAGGGTGCCGAAGTCGCGGTCGACAACCTCCTCGCCGAGGCGAGAGTCCTCGGGGACACCCATGCTGTCTCCCGAGCCCTCGAAGCGCTTGGGCACATCGCGGTCGCGGACCGTCGGGATCAAGAGGCCATCGCCTTCTTCGAGGAGGCCCGCGAGGCCGACCTGTCGGTCTCCGCACGGACTCGACCGGCCCTGTTCCAGGCACTCGGGCGGGCATACGCCGGCGCCGGGGATATGGGCCGAGCAATCTCGGTTCTGCAAGGCGCATTCGACGACGCACTCACGGAGCCGATCGACGTGCCGCTGCTCGTGCGGCTGGGCAGCTACCTGGCAAACGCGTACACCGACCAGGGCCATTTCGCCCAGGCCGAGCAGACTCTGGCGACGCTGCTCCGGCACGAGAAGCAGATGACGGATGTGCTGAGCCTGGTTCGGATGGACTTCGCCCTTGCCCGCACCTACGCCGAGGAAGGCCGCTCCGCGCTCGCTGAGCGGTACTCCAGGCGCGTGCTCGGCAGGCTCGAGCGCTCTGAGGAGCAGGAGACGCTCGGCCGCGCCCACCTTCTCCTGGCCGAGATCCTGCTCGACCGCCGCGAGACCGGCGACGCCGAAGCGCACCTGAAGGTGGCGGCAGAGCTCATGGGCCCTACCGTCGCGCCGCCCGAAATGGCGCTCATAACGGTGGAACGAGGCCGGGCCGCCGTACAGCGCGGTGAGATCGCCGAGGCCGACCGGCTCGCCCGCGAAGCGTTGACCGAGACCGAGGCGACCGAGCCGGGGATCGCCGGCACCGCGTACGCGCTGCTCGCTCGCGCGGCTTTCGAGCGGGGCGAGTACGACGAGGCACGCCGGCATTGCGCCGAGGCGATCGAGCAGATCCCCGGGCGATCGGCGCCGCACCACGTCAAAGAGGTCTACGAGCTGCTCTCCGAGATCGAGGAAGCAGTCGGCGACATGCCTGCAGCCCTCGAAGCTGCCCGCCGCGCGGCAGGGCTCGCAGCGGCCGAACGCACCGCCGACTAGCTATCGCGGCTCGATGGTACGGTCGACGCCATGACGAACGACGTCCTGGTGCTGGGGGCGGGCCTGGCGGGGCTCTGCGCTGCCCGCGACCTGGCTCGCGCCGGCGCGGATGTGCTCGTACTGGAGGCGCGTGATCGCGTCGGCGGCCGCGTCGAGCAAGAGATCCTCGCCGACGGGCGCGCGTTGCAGCTCGGCGGGGAGGTGATCGGCCACTCGCACCATGCCTATCAGGAACTGGCGGCCGAGCTCGACCTCGAGATCGTGCCGAGCTATGTCGACGAGCCGGGCGAGCAGGCTTATGACCTGACCGATGGCGTCGTAATCGGCGACGGGTGGCTGAGCGCGGACGATCACGCCTCGATGGACCGCTTTCAGGATGCCTTGCGCAAGATCTCGGGGGAGATCGACCCCGAAGATCCATGGTCACATCCGGACGCCGAACGGCTGGACCGACTCAGCATGGCCGACCTCATGCGCGACTGCGGCGTCACGCCGCGTGGATACCGCCGGATGGAGATGCGAGTGCGCGGCACCGCGTTCTGGGGCGTTGAGCGCCAGTCGCTGCTGGCCCAAGCGCGCGCGGCGGCAACCGCCGACGGTGCGCCGATGGACGACTTCGATGCCTGGGAAAGCCTGCGGCTCGTGGACGGAAGCGGCGCCTTGCCGGCGCGACTGGCGGCCGAGCTCGACGGCCGGGTTCGCCTGGGGGCGGCCGTGCAGACGATCCACGTCGGCCGGCCCTGCAGCGTCGAGCTAACGTCGGGAGAACGGCTGACAGCCGAGACCGTGATCTGCGCCATCCCGGTCGGCCCCATGCGTGCGATCGAGATCGACGGAGTCAACCCGGAGCGGCTCGCCTCGCTGCACCGCCAGCGGCAGGCGCCGGCCGCCAAGGTCGCGCTGGCATATGACCGGCCCGTCTGGCGGGACAGCGGCTGCAACGGCCTGGTCGAATCCGAGTCACGACGTCGGCACTGCCTGGGTGCAGGGCAACGCAGCGCTCAGCGTGCTGATCCCTCCCGAGGCGTACATGCTGCACTTCGCCGCTCCCCCGCAGGTGCGCGACGAGATCGTGCTGGCGATGCTCCGGCGCGCCTTCGGCGCCGGGGCCGACGAGCCGCACGAGACGCGTTGGCGGTTCTGGGGCACCGACCCGCTGACGTACGGCTACGTGTCGCACTGGGCACCCGGGGACCTGACGGCGGTCGGCCCGATGCACGGGAGTCATGAGCCGCCCTTCTTCGTCGCGGGCTCTGATCACTGGGCAGCGGGGTACATGGAGGGCGCCGTCCACACCGGCCGGGCTGCGGCGAGCGCCGCATTGGGCGCGCGCACCCGATGAGGATCACGAAGGTCTACGAGGCAAGCGTGCCGATGCGCTCCTCGATGCGAAACGCGGTGATCGGGTTCGAGGAGATGACCACCTCGGTGCTCGTGCTCGAGACGGACGTAATCCGCGATGGGCAGCCGGTCGTCGGGTATGGGTTCAACTCGAACGGCCGCTACTCCCAGAGCGGGTCGCTGCGCGAGCGCTTCCTGCGGCGGATCATGGCGGCCGACGCCGACACGCTGCTCGACGTCGCGGGGACGAACTTCGACCCCGAGCGGTTCTGGCAGGTTGCGATGACAAACGAAAAACCGGGCGGGCACGGCGAGCGGTCGGTCGCCGTGGGAGTCATCGACATGGCGCTCTGGGACTTGGTCGGCAAGATCGCGGAACGGCCGGTCTACCGAGTGCTCGCGGACCGCTACGGTGACGGCAGTTGGGACGAGCGGGTGGAGGTGTACGCCGCAGGTGGCTACTACCGGGACGGTGGCATCTCCGCGCTTCGTGAGGAGATGCGCGGCTACCTCGGGCTGGGCTACAAGACGGTCAAGATGAAGATCGGCGGAGCCTCGCTCGACGAGGATCTGCGCCGCATCGAGGCCGTGATCCAAGTGGTCGGCTCCGGCGAGCGGGTGGCGGTCGACGCCAACGGGCGGTTCGACCTCGACCAGGCGCTGGAGTATGCGGCCGCGCTGGCGCCCTATGGGCTGCGCTGGTTCGAGGAGCCCGGCGACCCGCTGGACTACGCGCTTCACGCCGCCGTCGCAGAGGCCTACGAACGGCCGCTCGCGACTGGCGAGAACCTGTTCTCGATGGCCGACGTGCGAAACCTCGCCAGGCACGGCGGCCTCCGCGCCCACCGCGACATCGTTCAGATGGATCCGGTGTTGAGCTACGGCATCGTCGAGTATGTCCGGATGCTGCGCGTCCTCGAGGCGCACGGCTGGACCGCGCGATCGGCGATCCCGCACGGAGGCCACCAGCTCGCGCTGCATGTGGCATCGGGGTTGCGGCTCGGTGGCAACGAGTCGTATCCCGGTGTCTTCCAGCCCTTCGGCGGGTTCGCCGACGAGGTCCCGGTCATCGACGGTCAGGTGGGTCTGACCGAGCTCCCCGGCGTCGGCTTCGAGGCCAAGCGCGATCTGTTCGAGACGCTGCGGTCGGTGCACACGGAGACGTGCAGAGTCGGTGCGTCCGCTGGTCGCCGATCATTCACCGAATGACCACGCCGCCTCGTCCGGTCGCATCGTGTCGCGACGACCTCGACGCAGCAAAGGGCTTATTTGCGGGGAAAACAGGTAGAAAAGAGAGAGCCGACGCGGGGACTCGAACCCCGGACCCCATCATTACGAGTGATGTGCTCTACCAGCTGAGCTACGTCGGCGTGTCCGATTGGACCGGCTCAGGATAGCCCGGAACGTGCAGGCGGATAGGCCGTTGATCAGCCGAACGAGCCGCGGACGTACTCGATCAGGCGGTCGATCGGGGCTGCCCTCGCGGCGAGGCGAAGGACGAAGGCCTCGATGCCGTTGATCTCGCCGGCCTTCTCTCCCTCGCCGATGGCGCGAATGAGCCCGTCGCGAGCGGCGTCCTGGATCTCGCCCTCGCTGATCCCCCGCTCCTTGGCGAACTGGTCGAGCCGCTTCTGCGACGTGAACGCGAGCGCGAGCTCCTCGCCGGAGACACCGAGCTTGCAGGCTGCCCCGTCGATGGCCGAGAGCGCGAGCTGCTCACCGATCTCGGTGGTGCCGGAGACGTCGGGCCACTTGCGGGGCTCGCACGGGTCGCGGCCGGCCGCCGGGGCGTAGTCGGTCCCGCCCGCAGCGGCGTACGTCATCACGAGCACCGCGGAGACCACGGCGGCGACGGCAAGCCAGGCGACGCGCGTCTTCACAGCTTCACCCTCGTCGGGAACGCGAGCGGGATCAGGGCAGCGATGCCGAGCAGGCCGGCCACGAGGAAGCTGGTGCTGAAGGCCCGCGTCACGGCGCGCAGGATCTGATCGTTGATCGAGGCCTCCAGCCCGCGCACCTCAGGCGAGTTCCCGGCCTTGCGGAACGCGGGCCCGAGGTCTGGCGGGCGCGTCACCGGGCCGGAGCTGATCTGGTCGACCAGGGCACCGCCGAGGGTGAGCTTCGCATCCAGGCTGAGCTTCGAGTCCAGGATGATCCGAGTGCCGGCCCGCTCGGCAGCATGCTGCTGCTCGGTCAGGTCGCTGGTGAAGATCGGCGTCAGGATCAGCAGTCCGATGCAGACGCCTGCATGCCGGGAGGCGATCGTCCAACCGCCGTGGATCGCCAGTGGCGAGCGTCCGCGAAGTGCGTCCTCGGTGAGCGCGCCGATCGAGAGAGCGAGACCGACACCGATCGCGATCTGCGGCGGGATCAGCCACCCCCACGCCGCATCGGGAAGCAGCGCAAGGGCGAACAGGCCGCCGGCGATCAGGATCGCACCGGCACCCGCCCTGATCCGTGCGGGCGCGGCAGTCGGAAGCAGCCGAAGTGCGGCGAGCGCAGCCAGCGGCATCACCGACACGATTGCCGCCGCCTCGATCGGCGAGTGGCCCCAGCCGTTGATCAACAGCAACACCACGAGGAAGAGTGCCGCGGTCAGCGCCGCGGACAGCAGTCCGAGCGCGGCGTTGGCAGCAAGGGCAGGCCGACCGGGTGGGTCGACCATAGGCGCCGGCACATCGCGTGGCACTGCAACCAGCGCGGCGAGTGCAAGCGGCACCTGGACGGCGAAGATGGCCTGCCAGCTGATCGCGTCGGTGAGGGCGCCGCCGATCGCGGGCCCTGCGGCAGCACCGACGCCACCGGCGGCCGCCCAGATGACGGCCGCCCGACGCTCGGAGCCGGCCAGCGCGGGCAACAGCTCCAGCGCGGCACAGACCGCGAGCGCTCCACCGACCGCCTGGAGCCCACGCGCTCCCAGCAGCCAGCCGAAACTGGGAGCGACGGCGCACAGCAGCGAGGCGGCCGCGAATACGACCAGCCCGGCAACGCACACCATCCCGGGCGCATGGCGGCGCGCGAAGTAGGCCGCCGGCACCGCAGCCAACGCCATCACGAGGTTGAACAGCGTCAGCACCCACGAGACGTCGTCGATCGAGACATCGAACTCGTCGAGGATGTCCGGCAGCGCCAGGATCACGACCGACGAGTCGGCCAGCACCAGCCCAACGGCCAGCCCGAGCGCCGGGACGGTCAAACGGGTGAGATCCATTCCGCCGAACCCTAGATCGTTGTTGCAACGATCTCACGGCATCAACCCTGTGACCACCCTCCCAGCGTCTGTAACCGGTTCGGCCGGTAGGCTGCCGCGATGGTCACCCTGGTCACCGGAGCGTCGGGCTATCTCGGCATGGAGGTGATCCGTGCTCTTCGCGAGCAGGGGCGCGACGTCCGCGCGATGATCCGCAACATGGACGCCGAACAGCGCCTGGCGGACATGGGCGCGATGCCGGTGCTCGGCGACGTTACCCAGCCGGAAACGCTTGGCCCGGTGCTCGAGGGCGTGAGCAGAGTATTCCACCTGGCGGGCGTTGTCGGTCACCGCGCGAGCGACGAGGCGCGCCTCTCGCAGGTCAACGTGCAGGGCTCGCACAATCTGCTGGCGGCGGCGAAGAAGGCCGGCGTCGAACGTGTTGTCTACACGTCGAGCGTGAGCGCGATGGGTCCGGCTCAGACGCCGGCACACCCTCGCACCGAGCAGCATTTCCTGCTCGATGGCGACGACGGCCGTCCCGACTTCCGCTATGGCCGGTCGAAGGCGCACGGCGAACAGGCGGCGCTCAAGGCTGCGATCGACGGCCTCGACGTGGTGGTCGTGAACCCCGGCTTCGTTATCGGTCCGGGCGACGTGCACCGCGTGTCGTCCTGGCCGATCGAGGAGTACCTCCGCGGCAGGCTGCGCTTCACCGTTCACGGCGGCCTGTCGTATGTGGACGCGCGTGACGTGGCCGCCGGCCACCTGCTCGCAGAGGAGCACGGCGTCACCGGCGAGCGCTACATCCTCACGGCGCCGGAAGGTAACCAGTCGCATCCCGACTTCTTCGATCGCGTCGGTGAGGTGACCGGCAACCGCCGGGCGACGGTGAAGGTGCCGGTCGGAGCCCTGACGCCGGGACTACGTGTTGCCCGCGCCCTGAGGCTGCCGTTCGTGCCCGTCGACGACAACGAGTTGCGGTCGAGCGCCTACTGGTGGTTCTACCGCGGGGACAAAGCCGCCGACGAGCTCGGATTCTCAGCGCGACCGCTCGACGAGACGATCAAAGACACAGTTGCGTGGCTTCGCGAGGACGGATACCGCCGCCACTGAGGCACCCGGCGCGGCGCCCTTGCGCCCGTGCCATCATGCCCCGCGGCACCAATGAGCGTCTCCGCTGCACAGCTGCCCGAACGGCAGCACTACAACGTCACCCTGGCCATCCTCACCGCCGCCGGAATCGCGTTTGCAATTCAGCAGACGATGGTCATCCCGGCCCTTCCGGCCCTCCAGCGCGACCTCCACACGTCAACGACTTGGGTGACCTGGCTCGTCACCGGGTTCCTGCTGGTCACGTCCGTCGCGACCCCCCTGCTCGGCAAGCTCGGCGACCAGTATGGGAAGGAGCGCCTGCTCGTCGTCAGCCTTGCCATCTTCTTCGTCGGCTGCATCGCGGCGGCCCTGGCGCCCAACGTTGCGACGCTGATCGCGGCGCGCATGGTGCAGGGCGCCGGCGGGGCAGTGTTCCCACTCAGCTTCGCGATCATCAAGGATGAGTTTCCGGAGGACAAGGTCGGCATGGGCGTGAGCGTCATCTCGTCGCTCTTCGCCGTCGGCGGCAGCCTCGGGCTGGTGCTTTCGGGCCTGATCGTCGACCACCTGTCGTGGCGCTTCCTGTTCGTCGTCGGAGCCGTACCGGTGGGAATCGCCGTCGTGCTCGTTCATCGGTACGTGCCCGAGTCGCCCATCAAGACCCCCACGCGGCTCGATGTCCGCGGTGCGGTGCTGCTCTCGCTCGGCCTGATCAGCCTGCTGCTCGCGCTCACGCAGGGCGAGAGCTGGGGATGGGGATCGGCGCGGGTGCTGGGGCTCTTCGCCGCAGCGGCCGTGCTGATGCCGGTGTGGGGGTGGGTCGAACTGCACACCCGCGAGCCGATGGTGGACATGCGGATGCTGGCGCAGCGCCCGGTGCTGCTCACGAACCTGACGGCATTGATCGCCGGCTTTGCGATGTTCGGGTCGTTCGTGCTGATTCCGAACTTCGTCGAGTCGCCGCGCGGCCTATCCGACCCGGTCGCCGGGCTGGTCGACTACGGCTTTGGCGCCACCTCGACGGAGGCGGGCCTGTACCTGCTGCCAAGCGCGCTGGCGGGATTCTTCTCCGGCCCCATGGCCGGCATCATGGGTCGCCGGTACGGCTGGAACCGACCACTCGTGCTCGGCATGTCACTGGTCGCAGTCGGCGTTGCATTCCTCGCCGTACTGCATGACCGCCCCTGGCACATCGTCGCCGGGATGTTGCTGCTCGGCCTTGGCCTGCCGTTTGCGTTCGCCGCCATGGCGAAGCTGATCATCGACTCCGTGCGGCCGTCCGAGACCGGTGTCGCCACCGGAATCAACACGGTCATGCGCACCATCGGCGGGGTGATCGGCGGCCAGCTCGGCGCAGCGATCCTCACAGGCGACACGATCGGAGGCACCTCCGTCCCAGCGGAGTCAGGCTTCGTGACTGCGTTCTGGATGAGTGCCGTTGCTGCCGTCGTGGCAGCCGTGGTCGCGTCGCAGATCCGCCCCGGGCGAGCGAGGGCCCGGAGCTAGGACGCGAGCTCGGCCGAGATCGCCGCGCAGGCCGCGAGCGTCGCATCCTGCTTCGCCTGATCGAGCGAATCCGGCCAGGTGGAGAGCTTGACGCAGACCACGCCGGCCTGCGGGTTCACGTATGCGAACTGCCCGTGGATGCCAAGCCCGGTGGTGACCCCCCGTTCGGGGTCGAGCACCCACCACTGGTTGCGGTACGACCACCCCCCGCCGGCGTCCTCACTGCGGTTGTAGGCCTCCACGGCCTCGGCGTCGGGGTGGCGCGTATCCATCACCCACGCTTCGGGGACAATGCGCCGGCCTTCGAGCTCCCCAGCTTGCAGATGCAGGTGCGCGAACCGCGCGAGATCGCGCAGCGTCACACAGATTCCGCCGTCGGGGAGCGTGATGCCCTCGTGGATGGTGATCTCGGCATCGTGCTCGGCCCCGATCTTCGACCAGAGCTCGCTGCTGATCAAATCGGGGAGCCTCACGCCCGATGCACGCTCGAGCATCCAGCCGAGCAGATCGGTCAGGATCGAGCGGTACTCGAAGACCTCCCCATGTGGACGGGCGTTCCCGAGGCTCGCAATCTGCTCGTAGATGTTCCGGATCTCGAGGCCCTCGCGTGGCGGCCGCCAGCCGGCGACCTCCTCCGAGATGCGAACGTCGGAATCCGGGTCGGAATACGTCTCGTTGAAGCGGGTGCCGGTGCGCATGTCCAGCACATGACGGACGGTCGCCCCCTCGAAGCTCGAGCCGGCGAGCTCGGGGATCACGTCTGTCACCGGAGTCTCCGGCGACAGACGGCCGTCGCCGATCAGGATCCCGGCGACGGTGCCGGTGATGGACTTCGACACCGACTGCAGCAGGTGCGTCGTCCCAGACGTCATTCCCTCGCCGTAGTACTCGTACCTGACCCGACCCTCATGCAGCACAAGAAATCCGTCGGTGAAGCTCTCGTCGAGCATCTCACCCACCGTGCTCGAGCCGTCCGGCGCTGCGAAGGTGATCGGCTCGACGTCGTATGGGTCGGCGGGCAGCGCGAGCACCGGCCCGTCGCCCCGCCCGATGCGGGCCGTGGACACGATCTCGCGCGTGTGCAGGAAGCCCCAGCGCAGATACGGCGGGCTCGTCCAGTTCTCGTGCGTGACCCGCCCCGCGGCCTCTGGGGGAAAGCCCTGCATCAGCTTTTCTGCGCGCACGCTCACGGCGGGCGATGGTACCGGTTCAAATCTCGCCGCGCCGGGGTAGGCGACTGGTATCGAATCGAGGAGGGCGAGGATGCCGTCACCAGTGGATCTGCGCGAATGGCGCCAACGTGAGGTGATCGACTCCGAAGGGAAGGAGATCGGCCACGCGGAGGACGTGTACGCGGACGACCGCACCGGCGAGCCCGCATTTCTGCTCGTCCGCGGCGGCCTGTTCGGGACGAAGAGGCATTTCGTGCCGGTTATGGGTGCAACGATCGAGGGCGACAAGATCCGCGTCCCGTGGGACTACGACACCATCAAGAACGCGCCCCGCGTCTCGGCCGATGAGCACCTGTCCGAAGAGGAGGAGAAGGAGCTCTACAGGCACTACGGACTGGACCGCGGCGACGCGGAGGCCACCGTGCTGGTGCTGCGCCGCATCGTGATCGTCGGGTAGCGGGGTAGCGCTCGCGCTAGGCGATCATCGGCACCTGGACCTCGATCACCGGCTCGATTCTGGAGAAGATGTCCTCCAGGCTGGTACCGGTGACCGTGATGCCGTGATTCTTCAGCCCCACCACCGCGTGTGAGGGCCGGTCCTCCTCGCGGATGATGTCGGCGACCGCGAACGCCAGCTCGGCCGTCCCGCAGGGGTAGTTGAACTCGGTCGCGGGGATCCCGGGGATCCAGGCGTGCACGTGGACGATCGCGTTCACGTCGGGGTGCTCCTGATAGATCATCCAGTGCTCGATGGCGTCGACCGATGCGCGGTTGGGCTCGATGTCGGGCGGCACCGACAGCACCATCGTGCCGGTGTCTTCCTCGTAGTCCTTCACGAGCAGGATGTCCTTGCCGACGATCCGCAGGTTCGACTTGTCGACGCCCGAGGCGCTCATCCAGTAGCGCCGCTCATCCTTGCGCACAGAGAGGTTGCCGTACGACAGCCCGCCGATGCCGTAGATGCGCTTGATGGCGCGGAGCTCACGCTCGGGCACGATCTCGTGCAGCGGGAACGGCGCCGGCAGCAGACCGAGCGCGTCGAGCCGCTTGCCCGCCTCGTACAGGCTCTCGGTCAGCTCGTCGCCGTCCCACAGCTCCTCTTCGAGGTCAGCTTCGAACCGGTTGTCGATCACCAGGCGCGAGGTCGCAAGTGGCGTGATCCGGTCGACGATCGCTTCGACCCACTGGCCGAGATCGCCTGGATCGGGCACCGCGTAGACGCCGCGCTCGGGCGTGACGAAGTGGCAGGCGTCGCCCGGCACGACGATCATGCCGAGGTTGGCGAGGCCCCGCACCATCCGCGCGTACTCGTGGCGAAGGACGTCGTCTGGAGACTCCGTCAGCCCATGCACGATGGTGACGTACGTGGAGCGCTGCCGGCGCCGGAACGGCTTCGGCTTGTCGGGGTTGATGAAGTTGAAGACCACATCGGCGTCGGGCTGTTCGCCCTCCACAAGCGTGTGGCCACGGCGTGCCCACTCCGTCGTCAGTGCCTGGCGGAAGTCTTCGAGCGTCGGATCACCCAGGCCCGGCCCCCACAACGCGAATCGGCTCATCCCTGCAACTCCATCACATCGTCCAGCTTGACTTCGAACATCTGCTTCTCACCGTCGATCTCGATCACGCACGCATCGTTCATAACTTCGTAGCTGCGCACCACTCCGCGTCCATGCGGTGTCTTCACCGTGCGCCCAACTGCGGGCGCTCTGTCGCGGAACGACCGGTACACCGGGTGTTCGAACGCCAGACAACAGCGTAGCCTGCCGCACAGCCCGGTGATCCGCCCGGGATTCATCGGCAGCTCCTGGTCCTTGGCCATCTTCAGCGTGATCGGGCTCTCATGGGATGGGAAGCGGTTGCAGCACTTGACCGGCCCGCAGAGGCCGCCGCCGCCGCACAGACGAGCACCTTCGCGGGGGCCGACGGCGCGCACCTCGATGCGGCGGTTGAGGCGCTTGGCGAGCTCGGCCTGAAGCGCGTGGGTGTCGAGGCGCTCCTCGCTGCCGTAGGAGAACACGATGCGCCCGCCGTCGAACACCATCTCCGCCGACAGCGGCTTGAGCTCCAGCGCCTGCCGCTTTGCCAGCTCGCGGAAGAGCAGCATCGCCCGCGCCGCCTCGGTGCGGTTCTTGCGCACCTGCTCGTCGTCGTCACCGGTCGCCCGCCGGACGATCCGCTTCAGTGGGCCCGTCAGCTCCTCCTCGGGCACCTCGTGATTCGCCTCGACGACGCGGCCCAGTTCGCGACCGCGAGAGGTCTGACAGATCACGTTCTCGTTCCAGCGCAGCTCCAAGCCGGCGGGGTCGAAGGAATAGACCTTCCCCCCCGGCTGAAACACGACGCCGACGACAGTCGCCATCCGCTATCTCCCTGCCGTGACCTGTCGTAGACGGTGAAACATCGCCTCCACGGCCAGGGCCGGCTGCACGTTGAGTTCAAGTGACCGACGTACGTCGGAGACGACCGCGACCGCCCTTGCTGCGTCCCCGGGGGGCCCGGACTGCGCGTCCTCGGCGAGCTCGCCGGCCAGATCCGAGTGTACCACGGCGTTTTCGGCTCCCAGGCCCGTCGCGAGAAGGTCCCGGTACCAGAGGGCGACGGCATCGACGGCGTCCCGCACCTCCTCCACCTCGGCCCGGCGTGAGGCGCGCTTCGCACGCTCCTCGATGCGTTTCTGGACCGCTCGGCGATCGCGGCCCTCGTCCATCGACTCCAACTGCGTGGCGCCCTCCTGCTCGACCCTGCGCTGCGCCTCCTTCGCACGCTCGGTCGCGGCGGCGGCGATCTCCTTTGCGGCTGCCGCGCCGTCGAAGTCGGGGTCGATCCGGGATGCCCGGGCGAGCGCCAGGTAGGCACGGCGCCGTGCCGCGGCGGCCGGGTCGCGCGCGAGCCGCTCCGCACGCTCGAGGTTGCCGAGCGCGGCTCGTGCAGCCACCGGGTCGCCGGTGAGCGCCTCGAGGTCGGCCGTGGAGAGCCGGCGGAAGGGGACGGTCTGCATGCGTGAGCGGATCGTCGGCAGCATCCGTTCGGCATGGTCGGAGACGAGGATGAAGACCGCGTACTGCGGGGGCTCCTCCAGCGACTTCAGCAGGGCGTTGGCGCTCTCGGCGCGCAACAGGTGCGCGTCGAGCACCAGGTAGACGCGGCGCTCGCCCTCGAACGGGCGCATGTGGAGGTCACGGCGAAGCTCACGCGCCTGGTCGACCAGGATCGAGCTGCCCTGCGGCTCGAGGACGAACAGGTCGGGGTGGGTGCGAGCCGTGATCCGGCCAGGCCGGGAGAGGAGCAGCGCCGCGGCAAAGCGCTCGGCGAAGCGGCGCTTTCCGGTGCCTGCAGGGCCGGAGAGTAGATAGGCGTGCGCGGGTTTCCCGATTGCCGCAGTCAGCAGCCGCCGCGCCTCGGGCTGCTCCGGCAGGCCGTCGAATGGCGCCGTGGTGCTCACAGGCCGGCCGCCGTTCGCACCCGTTTGAGCACGTCCTCACGCGGGCCGGAGGCGTCCACCACAGTGATCCGCTCGGGGAACCGCCGCGCGGCCTCCTCGAAGCCCTCCGCAACGGCGTCGTGGAAGCTTGCGCCCTCGGCCTCGATCCGATCCGGGCTGTCAGAACGCCGCGAGGCCGCCTCGCCGCCGGGGAGTCGCAGCAGCAGCGTACGGTCGGGCATCATCCCGCCGGTCGCAAGGGCGTTCACCTCCAGGATGCGGTCGATCCCCAGACCGCGCGCAGCCCCCTGGTAGGCGAGCGACGAGTCGATGAAGCGGTCTGCGACGACGTCGGCGCCCCGCTCGATCGCCGGGCGGATGACGTCGTCCACGAGTTGCGCCCGCGCCGCGGCGTAGAGCAGCGCCTCGGCCGACGGGCCGATCCGCGCGTCCGGATCGAGCAGCAGGGCGCGGATCCGCTCCCCCGCGCCGGTGCCCCCGGGCTCGCGCACCCGCACGACCTCGCGCCCCTCGCCCTCGAGTGCATCCGCCAGCATTGCGGCCTGAGTCGTCTTGCCGCAGCCATCGAGCCCCTCGAACGAAATGAACATCGGCTGATGGTACCGATGGGTGCCCTGGGACCGCACGACGGTGCCGGGCACCGTCACTGCGGACATGACAGTTGCGTGATGGGGTTGTGACGGGCGTGCCTTACGGCGGTGCAACGGCTTGGGCGGGCGCCGGCACCGCCGTGCGGACCGCTCGTGCGCGCCCGCGCGCGAGCGGTCAAATCTGTGACGAATTCGGCGCAAATAGCGGCTGAGCAGCGTGCTACCCTCACCCACCGAATGGGAAAAACACTTGTCATCGCGGAGAAGCCGTCGGTCGGAAAGGACTACGCCAAAGCCCTTGGGGGAACCTTCAAGAGCCAGGGCGAGTACCTGGAGTCCGACGACTATGTCGTCTCCTGGGCGGTCGGCCATCTTGCGGAGCTGGCGGAG
Source organism: Gaiellales bacterium (assembly GCA_033856675.1). Taxonomy (GTDB): domain Bacteria; phylum Actinomycetota; class Thermoleophilia; order Gaiellales; family JAICJC01; genus JAICYJ01. The sequence continues at coordinate 42,006 of JAWVEN010000061.1, forward strand.
CCCGAGGTCTACGACCCCAAGTACAAGGTCTGGTCGCTCAACCGCCTGCCGATCATCCCCGAGCGCTTCCAGCTGCAGCCCATCCAGGGCCGCGGCAAGAAGCAGCTGGACGTCCTCGGCAAGCTCGCCAAGCGCAAGGATGTCGACGCGATCGTGAACGGCTGCGACGCCGGCCGCGAGGGCGAGCTGATCTTCGCCTACATCCATGACGTGCTCGGGATGACCAAGCCGGTGCGCCGCCTCTGGGTATCCTCGATGACGAAGGACGCCATCCGCGACGCCTTCACGCACCTACGCGATGGCAGCGAGATGGCCAACCTCCAAGATGCGGCACGCTCGCGCGGAGAGGCCGACTGGCTGGTTGGCATGAACGGCACGCGGGCGGCAACCAAGGTCGGCCGGCTCGACGGCGTGGTGTCACTGGGCCGTGTCCAGACGCCGACGCTGGCGCTGATCGTCCGCCGCGACCTCGAGATCGACGCCTTCGTCCCGGAGACGTACTTCCAGGTCGACGCACAGTTCGCACTGGACGACGACCGCGCCTATACGGGCCGCTGGTTCAAGGGCAGGGACGACCGCACCGCCGAGCGCGAGGAGGCCGACCGCGTAGCAGCAGCCGCCTCAGGCGCCGACTCAAGCGTGCTCTCGGTCAAGCGCACCGAGCGCAAGCAGCGCCCGCCGCTCCTCTACGACCTGACGAGCCTGCAGCGTGAGGCCAACAACCGCTTCGGCATGTCGGCGCAGCGAACGCTCGCCGCCGCACAGCGCCTCTACGAGGGATCGTCGAACGGCGCCGTCATCACGTACCCCCGCACCAGATCGCAGTTCCTGCCGTCCGACCAGATCCCGACGCTGAAGCCGATTGCCTCGTCGCTCGCCGGAATCAGCGCCTACCGCCCACACGCGGAGTACGTGACCTCGCTCGACGTGCTCCCACTGGCGCGTGTCGTCAACGACAAGAAGGTCGACGACCACCACGCCATCATCCCCACCGGCGATCTGCCGCGAGGCGAGCTCTCGAGCGACGACCGGCGGATCTACGACCTCGTCGCCCGCCGGTTCCTTGCGGTCTTCCATCCCGAGGCGCGCTTCGAGGACACCGAGGTCGTGACCGAAGCCGCGGGCGAACGCTTCCGGACGAAGGGCAAACGGCTCCTCCAGGCCGGATGGCGCGGTCCCGCGTTCGGTGACGAGCAGCCTGAGCCTGAGCGGGGCGAGGACGACGAGCGCGAGCAGTCGCTGCCCCGGATCGACGAGGGCGAGCGCGGGCGCTGCACCGAGGCCGAGGTCCTGGAGAAGCAGACCAAGCCGCCGGGGCGCTATTCGGAGGCATCGCTGCTCGGCGCGATGGAAACCGCCGGCAAGTCGATCGACGACGAGGAGCTGCGCGACGCGATGAAGGAGAGTGGCCTCGGCACGCCGGCCACCCGCGCCGACACGATCGAGCGCCTGCTGAACGTCGGCTACATCGAGCGCGAAGGCAAGGCGCTCGTCTCGACCCCGAAGGGCCGCCAGACCATCGAGCTGCTGGGAACACACTCGCTCACCTCGGCCGAGCTGACCGGTTCCTGGGAGCAGCGGCTGTCGCAGATCGAGCACGGCGACGGCGACCGCTCTGCGTTCATGGCGGACATCGCGAAGTTCGCCGAAGAGATCGTCGACTACTTCCGCCAGGTGCGCACGGAGCCGATCGGCGCCTGCCCGCACGGAGACGGCGACGTGATCGAAAACCGCGCGGCGTTCGGCTGCTCGTCCTACAAGAGCAAGAGCGAGCCCGGCTGCGGCTTCACTGTGTGGAAGAGCCAGCAAGGGTTCACGATCGACCGCGACGACGTGGCCGCACTGCTCGCAAACGGGGAGGCGCCGCTGGAGGGCCCGCGTCCGGCGAAGCTCGTCCTGAACGACGAGAAGCAGCCGCAGATCGTCGGCGAAGACGGCAAGCCGGTCTCGGAACAGTTGACGATCGGCCCGTGCCCGAATGGCGACGGCGACATCCGCGAGAACCGGGCCGCGTTCGGCTGCACGTCCTACAAGAGCAAGACCGATCCGGGCTGCGGCTTCACAATCTGGAAGACCCAGAACGGCTACACGGTCACGGCGGACGACGTCCAGGCGCTGCTCGAGCGCGGCGAGGCCCCGCTCGAGGGTCCCAAGCCGGCCAAGCTCGTGATCGCCGAGGGCAACCAACCACAGATCGTCGGCGAGGACGGCACTCCGATCACCGGCGAGATCGGTCCATGCCCGAACGGCGACGGCATGATCCGCTCCAACAGCCGTGCGTTCGGCTGCTCGTCGTGGAAGAGCAAGAGCGAGCCGGGCTGCGGGTTCACCGTCTGGAAGAGCCAGAAGGGCTTCGAGATCACCGAACAGGACGTGCGCACGCTCCTCGAGCAGGGCGAGGCGACGCTCGAGAACGGGCCGGCGCCGGGCAAGCTCGTCATCGGCGAGGGCAACCAACCGGTGCTCGTGGGGGAGGACGGCAAGCCGCTCGGACGCGTTCCGGTCGTCCGCGAGACGATCGCGACGTGCCCGCGCTGCGGTGGCGAGATCCGCTCGAACAGCCGGGCCTACGGCTGCTCGTCGTGGAAGAGCAAGAAGAACCCCGGGTGCGGATTCGTGATCTGGAAGTCGACGAAGGGGCGCGAGATCACCCCCGACGATGCCAGGCGCGTGATCGCAGACGGAGCAACCGGGCCGCTCGAGTTCCGCGACCGCCAGGGGCCGTTCACCGGCCGTCTGGTGCTGACCGACGACAAGGCCGTCGAGGTGGAGCGCCTCGAAGGCGGGTCGGCCGAAGCGGCCGCCTGACCGTGCAGCCCACCGGCTGAGACGCCAAGTATCCTCCGGCGCCAATGAAGGCCATCGTCACCGGAGGCGCCGGGTTCATCGGCTCGCACATCGCCGACGCGCTGCTCGAGCGCGGCGACAGCGTCGTGGTCGTCGACAACCTCGCGACCGGCAAGCGGGAGCGGGTGCCGAGCGGCGCGGAGCTCGTCGAGCTCGATATCCGCGACGGCGCGGCGCTGCGTGACCTCGTCGACCGCGTCCGCCCTGCCGCGATCTTCCACCTCGCCGCACAGGCCGACGTACGCCGGTCCGTCGACGACCCGGGATTCGACGCGGACGTCAACGTCCGCGGCACCATCGAGGTGCTGGAGGCGGCGCGGCGAAGCGACGCGCGAATGATCTTCTCCTCGACCGGCGGGGCGCTCTACGGCGAGGCCGACACCATCCCGTCGCCCGAGACGACGCCGATCGCGCCGATGTCGCCGTACGGCACGTCGAAGCTGGGCGCCGAGCACTACGTCGGGCTCTTCAACCGCCTCTACGACACCGGGCACGTCGTCCTCCGCTACGGCAACGTCTACGGCCCCCGCCAGGATCCGCATGGCGAGGCCGGCGTCGTTGCGATCTTCTTCGGGCGGCTCGCAAACGGCGGCACGCCGCTGGTGTTCGGTGACGGAAGCCAGACGCGTGACTACGTGTACGTGGGCGACGTCGTGATGGCGAACCTGGCGGCACTCGACTACCGCGGCCCGGCGACAGCGTTCAACATCGGCACCCAGACCGAGACGAGTGTCCTCGAGCTCCTCGCCGCGTGCCAGTCCGCCGCCGGCACCGATGTGACTCCCGAGCACCGCCTGGCGCGCCTGGGCGAGCTCGACCGAAGCGCGCTCGACTGCTCTCTGGCGCAGTCGGAGCTTGGATGGCGTCCCGCGACGAGCCTTGATGTCGGCCTCGCCGAGACGCTTCATTCGTTGCACCCATGAGCATCATCCACAAGCGTGAGGGGCTCGACCAGCCGCTGGTCTCTTTCACGTTCGACGACGGCCCGTCGCCTCAGACGCCGCTCATCCTCGACCTGCTCCGGGAGCACGGCGGGCGCGCCACGTTCTTCGTGCTCGGCGAGTCGGTGGACGGCCGCGAGGAGATCCTCGCCCGCACCATCGCCGAGGGCCACGAGATCGGCAACCACACGTTCAGCCACCCCCACGCGATGCAACGGACGGACGACGAGCTGGCGCACGACATCGCCCGCTGCCAACGGATGCTGAGTCACCAGCCGACGCTTTTTCGGCCCCCCTACGGCGAGGAGCCGATTCGCATGGCACGCATCGCGGAAGCGCGCCGCCTGCCGACCACCGTGCTCTGGTCGATCGACCCGTCGGACTGGCTCGAGACCGATCCGCAGGAGATCGCAGACGTGATCCTGGACGGGCTCGCCCCGGGCGCGATCATCGATCTGCACGACGGGTGGCCCCGGATCACATCCACGCCTGCCGACCGCTCCCACACTGTTCGGGCACTCGAGTTCGTCCTGCCACAAATGGCCGGGCGGGGGTACAGATCGGTGACCGTCAGCGAGCTTCTCCAGGCCTGAAAATGGCCTGATTGAGCCACATCGCAGTCCGTCCGACGCGAGGACCATGATGCACGTCCCCACAAGATCTTGTGGCTCCGTCCCCCTGCATGCCACAAGATGTTGCGATCTTTATGCACTGTCCCTTCTGCGAACATGGCGACACCAAAGTGGTCGACTCCCGGGTCGCCGGCAAAGGCGCGATCCGGCGCCGCCGCGAGTGCCTGCTGTGCTCGCAGCGGTTCACGAGCTTCGAGCGGATCGAGGAGTCGCCGCTGTTCGTGATCAAGCGCGACGGTGCCAGGCAGCCCTTCGACCGGACAAAGCTGATGGCCGGCCTGATCCGCGCATGCACGAAGCGGCCGGTGTCGCTGGAGGAGATCGAGCGCACCGCGGCGACGATCGAAGCGGGGCTTCGCAACGGCATCCGAGATGAGGTGCCCTCGGAGGCAATCGGCGAGGAAGCGCTCGGCGTTTTGCGCCACCTGGACAAGGTGGCGTACGTGAGGTTCGCCTCCGTGTATCGCGATTTCCAGGACATTGAAGAGTTCGAGCAGGAACTCGCCCGGATGGAGCACGCCGAGGCGAACAAGCGTTCGGTGATCGGCTAGACTACCGATGAGGACGACGGAGAAGAGGAGATAGGAATGGCGACGACCGAGAACCCCGCGGAAACCCGCGTCCTTGAGGGCAAGGAGGACGTGGCGATCGGCGTGCCGCGGTATTTCACCGACCCGGCGACCGAGCCGTTCGACGCGGTCGAATGGGAGACGCGCACGGCGCTGATCCCCGGAAAAGACGGCCCTGCCTTCGAGCAGAAGGACGTCGAGTTCCCGTCGTTCTGGTCGCAGACGGCGACCAACATCGTCGCCCAGAAATACTTCCGCGGAAAGCTCAACACGCCGGCGCGTGAGCGCTCGGTGAAGCAGATGATCGGCCGGGTCGCCGACACCGTCACCGCCTGGGGCGTGAAGGACAGCTACTTCGTCGACCAGCTCGAGGCCGACACCTTCCACGCCGAGTTGACGCACCTGCTGCTGCATCAGATGGTGGCCTTCAACTCGCCGGTGTGGTTCAACGTCGGCTTCGAGGAGAACCCACAGTGCAGCGCGTGCTTCATTCTCTCGGTCGAGGACTCGATGGACTCGATCCTGGACTGGATCAAGAAGGAAGGGATGGTCTTCCGCGGCGGTTCCGGTTCGGGCATCAACCTGTCGAAGCTGCGGTCGTCGAAGGAGCAGCTGTCGAAGGGCGGCTACGCCTCCGGCCCGGTGTCGTTCATGCGCGGCGCAGACGCGTCGGCGGGAACCATCAAGTCGGGCGGCAAGACGCGGCGCGCCGCGAAGATGGTCGTCCTCAACGTCGATCACCCCGACATCGAAGAGTTCATCTGGTGCAAGCAGCACGAGGAGGAGAAGGCTCGCGTGCTGCAGGCGGCGGGCTACGACATGAGCCTCGACTCGCCCGATTGGGCCTCGATCCAGTACCAGAACGCCAATAACTCGGTGCGCGTCACCGACGAGTTCATGCGAGCGGTGATCGAGGACAGCGAGTGGCATCTGACCACGCGCACCGACGGCTCGGTCGTGAAGACCGTGCGGGCACGCGACCTGATGCACCAGATCGGCGAGGCAGCGTGGAAGTGCGCCGATCCGGGCCTGCATTACGACACGACCATGAACGACTGGCACACCTGCCCGGCGAGCGGGCGGATCAACGCCAGCAACCCGTGCTCGGAGTACGTCCACGTCGACAACTCGGCGTGCAACCTGGCCAGCCTGAACCTGATGAAGTTCCGCAACGCCGCAACCGGCGAGTTCGAGGTCGAGCGGTTCGAGCGCGCGGTGGACATCATCTTCATGGCGCAGGAGATCCTCGTGTCGAACTCGAGCTATCCCACCGAGGAGATCACGAACAACGCCAATGCGATGCGGCAGCTCGGGCTCGGGTACGCCAACCTCGGCGCGCTGCTGATGGCACGCGGGCTGGCCTACGACTCCGACGAGGGCCGCGCATACGCCGCGTCGATCACGGCGATCATGACCGGGCGGGCATACCGCAAGTCGGCAGAGATGGCCGGCCGGGTCGGGCCCTTCGAGGAGTATCCGAAGAACGCCGACGCAATGCTGCGGGTGATCCGCAAGCACCGCGCCGCCGTTGCGAACATCGACGCCGGACGGGTGCCTGACGACATGATGCAGTCGGCTCGCAGGTCGTGGGACGAGGCGCTGATGGTCGGTGAGAGCAACGGCTACCGCAATGCTCAAGCCACGGTGCTCGCTCCGACCGGGACGATCAGCTTCATGATGGACTGCGACACGACCGGCGTGGAGCCCGACTTCTCACTGGTCAAGTCGAAGAAGCTGGTGGGCGGCGGCGACATGACGATCGTGAACCAGACGGTCCCCACCGCGCTCTCGAAGCTCGGCTATGCGCCGCACGAGATCGATCAGATCGTCGCGCACGTCAACGAGCACAACACCGTCGTCGGCGCGCCGGCGTTCAAGGGCGAGCACCTGACCGTCTTCGACGTGGCGGTCGGCGACCGGGCGATCCATCACATGGGTCATGTGAAGATGATGGCCTCCGTGCAGCCGTTCATCTCGGGTGCGATCTCGAAGACCGTGAACCTGCCGAACGACGTCACCGTCGACGATGTCGCCGAGCTCTACCTCGACGCGTGGAAGATGGGCGTGAAGGCGATCGCGATCTACCGCGACGGGTGTAAGGTCGCGCAGCCGCTGTCGACCAAGGCTCAGCAGCCTGAGCTGATCGCAGCCAAGCCGCAGCGTCGGATCATGCCGATCGAGCGGCAGGAGGTCGGGCGGAAGTTCAAGGTCGGAGAGTACGAGGGATACATCCACGTCGGGCTGTTCCCCGAGGGCGACCCGGGCGACGTCTTCGTCGACATCGCCAAGGAGGGCACGACTCTCGCCGGCCTCATGAATGCGTTCATGATCGCCGTGTCGGTCGGTATCCAGTACGGCGTGCCGCTCGAGGTCTTCGTCTCGAAGTTCGCGCACATGCGCTTCGAGCCGAGCGGCCTCACCAACGACCCGGACATCCGCGTTGCGAAGTCGATCCCGGACTACATCTTCCGCTGGATGGGCAAGCGCTTCCTCGATGCCGACTCGCAGGCCGACCTGGGAATCATGAGCCAGGCGGTGCGAGATCGGATGGCCTCCACCTACGGCATGACGGCCGACGGCGACGCGGCCGATCAGCCGGCCCCGCCCGTGCGGACTCCCGGCCAGGCAGCGTTGTTCAACGCCTGGGAGGACGCGCAGGAGTGCGCGAAGTGCGGCGGCCGCAAGGTACGCACAGGCGCGTGTTACACGTGCCGCGACTGTGGTGACAACTCCGGCTGCGGCTGACCGCTCCGCCTGGTAGCGAGACCTTACGTGGGGGTCTGGGCTGAAGAGCCCGGATCCCCGCGGCGTTCAACCGCGACCTAGGTGTTAGTACACAATGGCCGAAGCGAGCAACACCGGGCACCCCGCGGCGAGCAACCGACGTACAAACTCGACATCGACGTCACACGACGGCCGGATGGCGAGCGCGTAGCTCCACGACTCGTCGAACCCGAGACGGCGAAACTCGTCCCGACGATGCTCCTCCACCGGATCGAGGGCCGGAGAGCCTTCAGCCGACTCCGCTGCCTCTGCGAGCACAATGGGATACGAAGTGGAATCGCCTTGCCCATCCATGGAGCCGTCATACAACGCCAAGGTTTCGGGCACCTTTGGGTCCACTTGATAGCGGTAAGAAAGGTGGCCTCTGCGCGCCTCGGCAGAGGCCACCAAAGCTACGTAGCGCTAGTGCCTGACGAACAGGTCGTACCGCTGCACGGTGTCGCTGATGTCGGTTATGACCATCACGCCGCCCACGTCGGCGAACTGACCGGTCCCGCCGGTGACCGGAATCGTGGCGTCACGATCGAAGAAGAACGCGCCGTCGACCTGAATCTTCCCCCGCCCGAACAGGAGCAGCGTCCCGGCGCAGTTGAACGTCCGGATGCCGAGCCGGCATTCGGCGCTGTCGATTCCGAGTTGCTTGGTGCGACCGACGTTCCAGAGCGCCTCCTCGAAGACGAACGAGTCGCCCGTCGAGTCACCCGCCGGCGGCATGTCTACATCCTGGGCCCGCACCTCGCGGGCGATCAACACGATGTGCTCCGTGCCGTCGGGAGCAGCAGCTGCCGCCTTCGCGACAGCGGCATCGGTGCCGGCCGCCCGGCCAAAGCCATGCGGCGCCTTCTTCGCGGCGGGCGCCGCCAGAGCACCGGAGCCGAGAATCGCGAGCGCGACAAGAGCACCCGCAGCCACCAAGACTGCCAAGAGCTTACGCATATAGAGCCACCCCCAGTGGTCTCGGGGGCCCATGGGCGGACCCCCATGGTCAACGCGTCGGCTGAGAATCCGCCTACCGCGAGCCGGTGTCAACGGTGGCTGTCGGTGACGCGAAACCTATGCCGTCTGCGGCGCCTTCACCGACTCCACGTAGCCGCGCACGTCTGCCGCCGGCTCCGAATAGGCATCGCCAAGCGCCTCCTCCATCGCGGACATGTACTCGGTGGTCCACGCCGGGAAGTCGTAGTCGATCACCTTCAGGAACTCGAGCGACGCAGCCAGCCTGATATCGGCGATCGACGGTGAGTCGCCACCGATGAACCGCTTCCCGTCCATGAAGAACCGGTGATAGACGTCGAGCGGTTCGGCGATTGCCTGCTCGGCCGCCTTCTGCGCGTCCGCCTTCAAGTCGGCGTCGAGGTCGGAGGCGCCGACCTCACCCGGATACTGCGGGAACGAGAGCGCCGGATACGTCGCTCTCGTGATCAGCGGATAGAGCGTGCCGATCATGTAGAACATGGCGCTGTCGATCATCGCCCGCTCGGCCGGGTCCTTGGAATAGAACCGGTCGAGGCCGTGCTTGTTACACAGGTACTGCATGATCGCGCAGCTCTCCCAGAGCGATCCCTTGGCCAGACCTTCCTCCTCCATCATGGGCGTCAGGAGGGCCGGATCCTTCTTCATGAACTCCGCCTCATCCTTCCTCCCCCACATGTCCACCTCTTCGCATTCGAGCCCCGCGGCTCGCACGAAGATCCGAGCGGTCAGGTTGTTGACGCTCGGCCTCAAGATACTGAGCGTGATTGCAGCCATGCGATCCCCCTGTCATCGTGGTTGCGAGCCGGTTCAGTATGGATCTTTTGGCGACCGGTCGTCGGACAGCGATGGGCGCGACCGCTGGACGAGCCCCTCGATGGCATCGGCCAGGTGGGCCTGGTCGATGTTGTAGTCACCGCGTTCGATGCGGATCTTGTGCGCCTCGATAAGGACATCGGAATGGGTATATCCAAACGGCGGCTCGAACCGATAGGACGCAAGCTCGATCAGGAGCCCGAGCGGATCGGTGAAGTAGATCGAGTCCATGAAGCCCCGATCCTTGACGCCGCTGTGCTCGATACCGCGCTCCTCGAGCCGTTCGACCGTTTGGTGAAACGTGGCCTGCGAGAGCGAGAACGCCACGTGGTGCACGGAACCGGGCTCCGTCGACGTGCGGCTCGGGTCGGGCTTGCGCTCCTCGTTCGTGAAGATGGTGATCAGGCGCCCGTCACCCGGATCGAAGTACAGGTGGCTCTCCGACTGGTTGTCGAGGTTCGGCTGTTCGAACACGAACGGCATGCCGAGCACACCCTCCCAGAAGCCGATCGAGGTCTGGCGGTCGGCGCCGACGATGGTGATGTGGTGGACGCCCTGGCTCTGCAGCTTGCGCATGGATCCCCCGGATCTAGTGTTCGACGAGCTTCGATTTGTACTCGCTGCGGACCAAGCTGCCCCACGGTACGAGATCGATGCGGGTCTGGACGACGAGAACGCTCCGCAGCCGGTCTCGGATCTCCTGCGCGAGCGCGTCGTCGGCCGTCACGTCCGGCGAAAGCTCGACGCTGACCGGGAGCGGCGGGTCCTGCTTCACGCCGGGGATCTGCGGCCTGACGAGGATGTGGCCGCTCACCCGCGGCGCAAAGGCGCTCACCACTTCGCGCACAGCCGACGGGAACACGTTGACACCGCGCACGATCAGCATGTCGTCGGTTCGCCCGATGCAGCGCACGCGCGGGCCCGTGCGGCCGCACGTGCACGGGCTCGTCCGGACGAGAACGTGATCGCGCGTGCGGAAGCGCAGGAGCGGCGCAGCTCGATGCTGGAGATGCGTCAGCACCAGCTCCCCCGACGCCCCATCGTCCATATCGACCGCGGCCCCGGTGTCGGGATCGATCAGCTCCGGGTGCACGAAACCGCGCGCCCCGAGGTGCATGCCGTCCTGCTCTTCGCACTCGCCCCACAGCGACACACCGACGTCGCCGATGCCCATCGCCTCGGTCACCCTCGCGCCCCAGCCCTCTTCGAGCTTCGCGCGAAAGGCCGCCTCGCCGCCACCCGGCTCCCCTGCAACGAGCACGCGCCTGACGCTCGACCCCGCGAGGTCGACGCCGCGCGCCGCCGCCCACTCGATCAGATGCGCCGCGTACGACGGCGTCAGCACGGCCGCTTCGGGCCGGAGCAGCTCGATCGCCAGCATCAGGCGCTCGGTGTTCCCGGTGCCGACCGGGATGTGGCAGAGGCCTATGCGGTCGAATGACGCAAGCGCCGCGCCCGCCACGAACGGCCCCGCGTTGTACGTGGAGACGATTCGCTGGCCGGCGCTGATGCCGGACGCGGCATAGCTCCGTGCCGACCCCGTCACCCAGTTGTCGAGATCGCCCGCCGTGAGCGGGATGTAGCTGGGGGTGCCGGTGGTGCCGCTGGTCGAGTAGATCCGAACCACCTCGGAAGGCGTGGCACACAGATGTGCGCCGATCGGGTTGTCGGGCGTGCAGCTCGCCCTGATCTCCGGCTTCTCCGTCAAGGGCAGCCCCGCGATGTCCGCAAGCCCGCCCGCGTCCTTCGCAGAGGCGAAACCGGCGCCGGCGAGCTTCGCGCGATAGAAGGGCGAGCGGTCAAAGAGGTACGCCAGCTGGTCTCGGTACACCCCGTCGTCGACCACGAGCTGCTCGGCCCACGGACGGCCTTCGACCTCCGACGTGAGCATCAAGCCGTCCCGTCGTCGGGTCGCCGCTGGTACTCGATTGCTTCTTCCGCCTTCGCCGCCATCAGAAACCCGACCGGATGCTCCCGCTCCTCTGCGAGGTGGGCGAGCAGCCCCGCCGTGCGCGCGAGGAGCGGTACCGCCTTCACGACCTCGGACGGAAAGCCAAGGTCGAGCATCACCGCCGCGATCGGCATGGAGACGTTCATCGTCAGCGGCTTCCCCCACGCCTTGGCGACCTTTTCGTGGAAGTGGCGGGCAAGCAGGACGTGAGGCCCGCTCACTCCGCGGGCGTCCGCGAGCTCGAGGATCCGCGCGGCTCGCGGGTCGACCGGCCGGTGCACGGGGTGACCAAACCCCGGCGCTTTGCCGCCGGATTCCCGGATCGCCCGCGCCATGCCCGCGGCGACCGCCGCGGGCTCACCGCCGGCGAGCACCTGCTCCTGCGCCCTCTCGAGAAGCCGCGCGCACTCGTCGGACGTTCCGAGGATGACCGGGCCGGCCCCCAGGATGCCGGCGGCGACTGCGCCCTGCAGCGAACCCGGGTCGGCGGCGAGCGTCATGCGGGCCGTGATGCTGGTTGGCATCATGCCGTGCTCGGCGATCGAGATCAGCAGCAGGTCGAGGAAGAAGCGCTGGTCGGCCGTCGGCTCGCGGCCGGTGAGCAGCAGGTGGAAGTACTCGGTGAAGCTCAGCCGACCCATCAGGTCGCCCGTGAGGTCGCGCCCCCTCACCTCGACCCTGTCGGGATACGCCTGGCAGATCTGGCTGACAGGGGCCCCGGCCTTACCGATCTGCATGCAACCGCCTCCGATCTGGGCTCCGGCGTCGTCCGGCCGGCATCCCGGCGACGCTACGCATCGCGCACACGCCGGTCAAGCGGGCCCCGCGTTGCCGAACGTCGCCCCGTGATCAACTGCCTCGACGTTCGTTCCGTCGGGATCGAGGACGAACGCGCCGTAGTAGCTCGGGTGGTACTGCGGCCGAGGTCCGGGGGCGCCATGGTCGGTTCCGCCAGCGGCGATCGCGGCGCGGTGGAACGCGTCGACCGCCTCGGGGCTCTCGGCTCTGAACGCGACGTGCACACCTTCGACTCCGCGCCTTCCCCGAGCTGCGATCCAGAACTGCGGCCTTCCGTCCGCTCCGCCGAAGGCGGACCTGTCGTCGAACTCCATCACCACCGAAATCCCGAGAGGCGCAAGCGCGCGCCGGTAGAACTCGCGCGAACGCTCCAGATCGGCGACATCGAGAATCACATGGTCGAACATGCGCCGCACCCCCATCCCGGCTCAGCCGCGCCGTCACCTACGATCGCGGAAATCGACGAGGAGGGTACATTGCCGCTGCAGGTGATCGGTGCGGGGCTGGGACGAACCGGGACGCACTCGCTGAAACTGGGGCTCGAGCAGCTTCTCGGCGGTCCGTGCTACCACATGGTCGAGACGTTCGGCCGCCCGGAGCACCTGCTGACCTGGCAGGCCGCAGACGAGGGACGCGAGCCTGACTGGGACGAGCTGTTCGACGGATACGCGGCGGCGGTCGACTGGCCCGCGGCGGCCTTCTGGAAGGAATTGGCGGAGCACTACCGCGATGCAGTCGTGGTGCTCTCAGTCCGGGAAAGCCCGGAAGCCTGGTGGCGGAGCGTGGAGCGCACCATCGTGGACGCGCTCGGCAGGCCGAGCGACAAGCCGGAGCAGGCGCAGCGACGGGAGCTGATGACCGCGATGCTCACCCGCAGGTTCACCCCGGGCTGGCGCGAGCGCGACGCGGCGATGACGGCGTACGAGCGGCACAACGACGCCGTCCGCGCCGCGGTGCCGGATCGGCTCGTGGAGTGGCAGCCGGCGGACGGTTGGGCACCGCTCTGCGAGCGACTGGGACAACCGATTCCGGAAGAGCCATTCCCGCATTCGAATACCACTGACGACTTCCGCACGATGTCTGACCTGGACGAATCGTGACCGCATCGTCGCCTTGCACGACAAGCGACATGTCTCGCCGTTGTTTGCATTTTCTTGGCGATTTCATACCATGTCGGCGGGCATTGTTCACTACGAACGCGGATCTGCGTGCTGCCTGCGTGCTCCGCTTGGAGGTCTCCTGTCTATGAACGCTGGTCATGGTCTGCTTCGAAGCCGGTCGCGTACGCGGCTGGCCCTGTTCCTGGGTGTTGTCTTCGGCGTGATGTCGCTTGGCTCCGCCGCCACCGCGATCGCTGACCCGACGTCGCAGACATTCAGCGGAACGCTCCCGGCCGGCACCGCCAAGGCGAAGACGCACGCCTTCAACGTGACCCAGACCGGCCAGATCACCGTCATCCTGGACTGGACCACCGCAAGCGCGAACTTCGACGTGTTCCTGGTGCAGCCGGCAGGCGGCGACGTTGCCAGAGCCGTGAGCACCACGACCAGGCCTGAAACGATCACGTTCAACGCCACCACCACGGGCTCGTGGAAGATCCGCGTCAGGGCGACGACGGGATCGTCCGCCTACACCGCCAAGGTCGACTATCAGGTCACGCCGGGCGGCGGTGGCGGCGGCAAGGCGACGTTCGTCAAGTCGATCGGCTTCAACGGCCCCGCCGGCCTCTACGCCTACGGCATGGACTTCGACCCGACCGACAACACGATCCTCGTCGCCGACTACTGGAACTATCGCGTTTGGCGGTACACGACGGCCGGTGTGAAGATCGGCACGGTCTCGAAGCCTGCACCGGGTGGAGCGCTCGGCGGGATCACCGCTCCGTACGACGTCGAAGCGGATCCGTCTGAGCAGGCCGGCGGAGGCGCCTCTCTGTGGGTGGCCGACCAGGGCAGTTCGCGCATCGTCCAGTTCGACCACGCCGGGAACTGGATGATGACGATCGGCGCGGGCGGGAGCCCAGGCGCGAACTATCCGTTCGGCTGCGGCGCCGGCAAAATGCAAATCCCCACGCACATCCTAGTCTCCGACGAGCCGGGGAACCTGATCTACGTGTCGGACCCGCGCTGCCGCAACGTCTACATCTTCGACCATGCCGGCGCATTCAAGGGTCAGCTCGACTGGACCGGAGCGGGCGTCGGAACTCCGGTGCCGCGCGGCGTCGCCGAGACAGCGGACGGCCGCATCATCGTGGCGGAGTTCAACAGCAGGAAGCTGTTCTTCTTCGACCCGGCCACCAAGAAGATCATCGGATCCACGCCGGCGCAGAGCGACATGAACGACGTTCGCGGCATCGACGTCGACAAGACGAACCGCTTCGTCTACACCGTCGGCGCTTTCTGGAACCGCGTCTACCAATTCCAGTACGACGCCTCAATCCCGTCGACCGGAGGGCCAGGCTCGATCGTCGGCAGGTTCGTGAACGAGTGGCGGAACACAGACGGCGGAAATCACGCGACCGGACACCAGCCGTTCGACTCGATCCGCTTCCCCGCCGTCGACAACGCCGGCAACGTCTACGTCGGCGAGACATGGGGTTGCGACGGCCCGCCGAACTGCACCCAACCGACCGGGTACGGCGTCGAGAAGTTCACGCCGAACAACGTCGCGGGCACGACGTGCAACATTGCCCCCGGACAGGCACAGGCGACGTGCGCCGGCGCAACGCGGGTGGCCTGGAGCCAGGGGCCCCAGCCGCCCCCACGCGGTGGCTTCAACCAACAGAACGGCATCGGCATCAATCCGATCAACAACGACCTGTACGTTGTCGACACATTCGAGCAGCGTGTGCAGCAGTTCAACACCGGCATGGCATGCACGGGCGATGGCAGCTGCCCGGGCTGGATCCGGCAGTGGGGCTCACGTGACCCGGCCAGCCCAGGCTCTGAGGGCTTCGGCTATCCGCGTGCGCTGACGTTCGCCGACGGCAACGTCTGGGTCGGCGACAACAACAACGCCATCGTCACGTTCGACGCCAGCGGGAACTTCGTCCATCGGTACGGGTCGCAGGGAGCCGCCGCCGGCCAGTTCAAGGGCGGCGTGCAGGGGGTACGTGTCGAGGGTGACAAGGTGTACGCGACCGACGTCGCCGGCTGCCGCTTGCAGGTCTTCGACAAGGCCGCACTGCTCGCGACGAGCAGTGGCCTCGGCCCACTCGAGAACCTCGGGACGTGCGGCACGGGCGTCAACCAGATGTCCGCCCCGCGCGGCATCGCGGTCGACGGCAGCGTGGTCTACGTCGCGGAGACAGGCACCAGCCGGATCTCGAAGTGGAACCTCGCCACCAACTCGGCCACCACGATCAAGCCCACCTGCGGCGGCAAGGCCCTCGCGCAGCCATGGGGCCTGACGTGGGGCCCGGGTGCGAAGACCTGGATCTACATCGGCGACGTGAAGAATGCTCGCGTGGTGCGGTGGAACCCCGCCACGAACGTGTGCGAGGTTGTGGTCACCCAGGCCGACATGCCCGCCGGGCGGTCATTCCTGGGATCGAACTTCATCGAGTTCGACAACACGGGCAGGATGTACGTCAGCGACAACAGTCGCACCATCTACGTCTTCACGCTGACCCCCTAGCGAATCCGGCTGCCGGGACGCCGCGATCACCTCGCGGCGTCCCGGCAGACCTCAGGCCGTGACCGGCACCGGCCTCGCGCGGCGGACGCGAGTCCGAGCGCCAGCCCCCGGCGGCCCCTGGCGGGCCCCGGCGCGATCAGGCCGAAAAGCTTCCATGACCGTCCCGGAGGCGGTCCCGAAGCAGCGGTGGTGACTGCGACGAACACCAGGGCGAAGAGCACAAGACCGATGGCGCGTCCTCGCCCGGCTGATCGGTGTCGACCGTCACGAGGCGACCGCAGCAGCGTTCCCCGTTGACACCGGGGGGTGGACAAACCGGGCGATGAGTCGTACATTCGACCGGTCATCGGGGCTGGCACGGCTCTGGGGGTCATGTGCCATGTCTCTGGACCTTTGAGGGGGGCACAATCATGCGGAAAGGTTCCGGAATCGGCGCGGCTGCGCTTACGGTCGCACTCACGCTTGGACTCGTTGGAGCGGCGCCGGTCATGACTGCCGGAGCAGGAACCGTTCCGGCTCCGACCTACTCGCGCACCATTGGCGGACCGGGCCACGCCTCCCTGTACCCGTCAGGCCTCGAAGCCGGCCCGAACGGCACGCTGTTCGTCGCCGACACCGGCAACGACCAGATCGTCAAGTACGGCAAAGATGGAAAGAAGATGTGGCGCGTCGGCGTTCGCGACGGGACGACGGCCCTGGGCCGCTTCGACAACCCGCGCGATCTTGCCTACCTGGACGGCAAGGTCTACGTCGCGGACACGGGGTTCAACCGTGTGCAGATCCTGAATGCCGACACCGGCGCGGTGATCGGCAAATGGGGCACCCGGTTCGGCTCGCTGATCGGCATCAGCGCCGGCCCCGACGGCAAGGGCGGCTTCGTCATCCTCGCGTGCGAGGACGACCGTAACAGCGTGTCGGTCTTCTCACCGTCCGGCAACCTGCTCCGCACGATCCAGACGCCCGTCGGCAGGTTGAAAGCCCAGCTGAACGGCCCACGCGATGCCGACACCGATTCGAAGGGCAACATCTACGTCGCGAACTACGCGAACGATCGCATGACCAAGTTCTCGTTCACCGGCAACTGGATCCTGAACTGGGGCAAGAAGGGCACGGGGAAGGGCGAGTTCGGCCGGCCCTACGGAGTGACGGTCGGGTATCGCGACCGCATCTACGTCGCAGACTCGAACAACAACCGCATCCAGAAGTTCGGCGCCGGCGGTAAGTGGTTGAAGAGCTGGGGCCGCGAGGGGATCAGGAACGGGCGGTTCCTGCAGCTTCGGCGCGTGGCGGTCGGCGGAGGCCAGAGCCCGGACGTGTATGGCGCCGACCTGTGGGGCAACCACGTCGACCGCATCTCGCACAAGGGTCGGTTCGAGCACCGCTACGGCGGAGACCGTCCACGCCCCGGGCGTTTCAACGAGCCCTCAGGGCTGGCCATCGACAGCGCGATCTTCGTCGCCGACTCCGTCAACCAGCGGTTCCAGCGGTTCAACACCGTCACGGGTGCGCTCGAGCTGATCTGGGGCAGGCGCGGATGGGGCAAGGAGTTTCTCGACGGGTTCAACTGGCCGCGGGACATCACGATCAACGACGGCACCGGAACGCTCTGGATCGCCGACACGAAGAACAGCCGCGTGACCGAGTTCGGCCGGGGCGGGAAGCCGACAGGCCGCACGTTCGGCACGCTCGGCAACGACCCCACCGACCTGCACTGGCCATTCGCGGTCGTCTCGGCGGGCTCCGACCTCGTGGTCGCGGACACGTTCAACAACCGCATCGTGCGGTGGGACACCGCCAGCCCGCTCGGGCCCATGTGGACCGCTCCGGGCTTCAGCTTCCCGAAGGACGTGGCTGCCGCGGACGGGTTCATCTACGTGGCCGACACCAACGCAAACCGGGTCGTGAAGCTCGACGCCACCGACGGCTCCCAGGTCATGACGATCGGGGGCCTGCACGGGCCGCAGGGCATTGCACTGGACGGGAACGGGCGCATCTGGGTCGCCGACACGCGGTTCAACCAGATCCGCGGGTTCTCGCCGACCGGAGATCCGCTCGTGACGTTTCCGGCGCAGTCCATCGCGGGCTCCGCGCACGGCAAGTTCAACTTCCCGAACCACCTCGAAGTGCACAACGGGTTCCTCTATGTCGCGGACGAGTTCAACGACCGCATAGAGGTATTTCAGCTCCCCTGAGCGAAATCGGACATCTGCGCTAAGCCGTTCCGGCCAGCCGCCGATAACGAACAACGACCCATGAGCAGGCCTGCCCGAAAGAAACTTGCCGACGTGGCCATTGGCGCCATGTCCGGCATGCCGCATTCTCTTGATGTCTTCTCCGCCGACGGCGGGGTCGTGACGCTCGAGCTGCTCGGCCGGGAGGGGAACCATCTCGTCGCTCATGCGCCGCGCATGCGAGTGCGGCAGGAGCTCGAGCTCCACGCGCGAACTCACACGGCCTCCGGAGGCGGATTCGACATCCACCTGGTCGTAGCGAACCTCTTCGATGCCGGCGAAGGCATGGCGACCCTCCACCTGCGGGTGGCCGAGGTGAACCAACGCGAAAGCCAGCGCACCCTGCCGCGCGCCGAGGTGAAGGAGCTTGCGCTGCTGCACGTGCTGGGCGCCCGCGCGTTCGCTGAGGGTGAGGAGTTCGACGTCCGGCTAGCCGACCTGTCGCCCGCGGGTGTCGCCTTCATCACCGACCAGCGGTTCTACATCGGCGACCGTTTCGGTCTGATGGTCTCGGTGGAGGGGCGCCTGCTGCGCCTCCAGGCGCGCGTGCTGCAGACCTCCGGATTCCCCTGGGGACGTATCCGGGTGGGCTGCGAGATCGTCCAGATCGGCGACGCTGACCACGCCCGCATCGCAGAGCTGACCGAGAGGATGCCCCACCAGGGCACCCAGGAGCAGCGCCTCCGCCGCTCGGCGTAGCGTCGCGCGGCGGTATCCTTCGCCGCCGTGCCCTCAGAGACTCCCCTCGCCGACGCGGTCGACCGTTTCCTGGCCGACCCGGGAACCACGTTCACGGTCCCCGGCCACAAGCGCAATCCGGACTTCGCCTACGGGCCCCTGGCGTACGACATGCCACTCGTGTCGGGGGCAGAGGACTCGCGGATGTCGGGCGATGTGCTCGGCCGCGCCGAGCGCCTCGCCGCACGGCTGTGGGGTGGCGACTGGTGCCGCTTCTCGGTTGCCGGCTCGACGCACGGCAACCAGTCTCTGGCGCTTGCCGTCGCCCGGCCCGGGGAGTCGGTCGTGGTCGCCCGCACGCTGCACAAGTCGCTCTTCGCGGGGCTGGTGCTTGCCGGCCTCGACCCCGTCTGGGTCGTCCCGGACGTCGACCCCGGCACCGGCCTTGCAGGCACCGTCCCGCCGGAGCGTGTCGCTGCCGCGCTCGGCAGCAACCCCAACGCACGAGCGGTCTTCATGGTCGAACCGAGCTACATCGGCATGTTGTCGGACCTCGAGGGGATCGCCGCCGCCGCGCATGCCGCCGGCGTCCCGCTGCTGGTCGATCAGGCATGGGGCGGCCACCTCGGCTTCCACCCCGATCTGCCGGCAAGCGCCCTCGCGCGCGGCTCCGACGCACTCGTCACCTCGACGCACAAGACCCTGACGGCCTTCACGCAGGGCTCGCTGGTGGTGGCCCGCACCGACCTGCTCGATCCGGGCCGCCTCGACGAGGCGTTCGAGATGCTGCACACGACGAGCCCGGCCGCCGCGATCCTGGCGTCGACCGATCGCGCTCGGGCGCTGATGGAGGACCGCGGCCCGGAGCTGCTCGGCGTCACGATCCGCCTGTTGGCAGCCGTCCGCGAACGTCTGCGCGCCATCGCTGGGCTCCACGTGCTCGAGGCGGGCGACCCCGCGAAGCTGGTGCTCGCGCTTGCCGGCACCGGTGCCGACGGCTTCACCGTGGAGGCCGACCTGCTCGCCGAAGGAATCAGGTTCGAGATGGCCGACCGCGACACGCTCGTGCCCATCGTCACCCTTGCCGACACCGGGGAGTCGATCGACCGGCTGGCCGGTGCGCTCGAGCGGTCGCTTGCCCACCGATCGGGCCCGCCCCGGCCGCCGTCGGCGTCGGCGGTCTGGTCGCTCGAGCCGGTCACGGTGCTGAGTCCCCGCGAGGCGTACTTCGCGCCCCGCGAACGTGTGCCCGCCGACCGGGCGGTGGGCCGGGTGGCGGCTGAGACGGCGGCGCCGTACCCACCCGGCATCCCGGCGCTCGCCCCCGGCGAGCTGATCACGGCCGAGCTGCTCGACGCCCTGCGCTCGGAAGCGGCGGCCGGGACGCGGGTGGCCTACTGCTCCGACCCGACGCTGGAGACGCTGCTTGTGGTCGCCGCGGGACGCGACCAGCTCTAAACCGCGTAGTACAGTCATGGACATGGGCGTGCCCAGCGACGCTGAGCTGGTCCGCCGCGCCCGCGACGGCTCACGCGACGCGGCCGGAGAGCTGTTTTCCCGGCATTGGCCGGGTGCTTGGCGCGCCGCCCGGGTCGTCACGGGAAGCAGAAGCCTCGCCGACGACGTCGCCCAGGACGCGTTCGAGCGCGCGTTTGCGGCCCTATCCCGCTTCGACGAACGGCGGCCGTTCGGGGCGTGGCTGCACCGGATCGTCGTCAACCGATCGCTTGACCTGCTGCGCCGGGAGCGCCGCCTGGTCGGCATCGAATCGCCTGACCGCCTCGAAGGCGAGTGGCGCGACCTGGAGGCCGAAGATCGCGAGCTGCTCGAGGCGGTCGACGGGCTCGCCCCGCAGCGACGCGTCGTCATCGTCCTGCGCTACGGGCTGGGCTACCCGCCCCAGCAGATCGCAGAGCTTTTGAAGGTGCCGGTCGGCACGGTTCACTCGCGACTGGCGCGGGCCCTCGAAGACCTGCGCGGAAACCGGCTGGAGGAGGCAGATGTCGAGGGAGCTTGAGGAGCGGCTCGAGCGAGCCCTGTCGCAGGTGGAGCCTGGCGACGCGGTGACCGAGCAGGCGAGGGCTGCGGCGATGGATGCGCTGCCGCGGGGCCTCCGCGTGCGGCATCGCGCGGCGCTGCTGATCGCTGCCGCAGTGGCAGTGCTGGCGTTGACCGGCGGAACACTCGCAGCGAGCGAGACCGCGCGCGAGGTCGTCGGGATTTCGAGCGCCAAGAAGGAGCGGGCGCCGGCCGAAGCGCCGCTGCCGGCAGGCGCGAGCGGGTTTGCGACCGTCGTGGGGGAGACCGTCTGGCTGGCTCGGCCGAACGCCTCGGAAACTCGCCCGGCCCGCTTCACCGCATTCGAGCTGTCGCCGAACGCGATCTACGTCGCCGCAGGCAGCGGCAACACGCTGCTCGCCCTCGACCCTTCCGGCCTCAAGGTCGTCAAGCGCCACCGCGTGGAAGGAAGGGTCACCGCGATCACCTGGGCCCCGATCGGCATTTACATCGCGTACATCGTGCGCACCGCGGACGGCTCGAACCTCCATCTGATGGAGGGCAACTTCACCAACGACCGCCTCATCGCGCGGCACGTGTCCGATGTGACCCCCTCATGGCGGTGGGACTCGCTGGCGGTTGCTTTTGCAAAGTCCGACGGATCGGTTCAGGTTCTTGATCTGGGCGCAGGGCGCACATTCGCCGTTGAGCCGCCACCGTGCTCCGCCGGGCTGGGGACCGGCCAGCTCGCATTCGCCCCGTACGGCGGTCGGCTGGCTGTCTCGGGGGAAATGCGCTACACGGCATGGATTGCCGACACGACCGGATCACGTTCTCCGATGTGTGTCGGGGATCGGTACGTCCGCAGCGTGACCCCGGTCTCGGGTGGAGGCGTGGCGTGGCTGGGACAGAACGATTTGGTCATGACTGCAATGCAGCGTGCCCGCCGCCTGCACCTCGACGGCAATCAGATCGTCCGCGGCCGCATGATCGAAGCGCCGGCAGGTATCACCGCCATCGCCACGGCGCCTGACCGCCGGACACTCGCAGTCGCGCTCGAAGACGGCCGGGTGGTCGTCGTCGCCGTTCCCTCAATCGACGTGGGCCAGGCCGGGTTGCTCTCGTCGTTCGAGCCGGCACAGGCGGAGATACGGCAGGTCTTGCTGAACGTGCCCGAGCTGCGCGGCTGGCCGCTCCGGGTCACCCTCCTCTGGCGGTGAAACAACGGGGTCCGACCCGTTGTTTCACTGCGGTTTCACGTTGGCTGCTGAGCGTTGAAGTCGGCCGCCGCCTCCTCGATGCCCGGGCGGGCATTCGGCTTGAGGGCAGCCTTCGTGTGCGCCAGAAACTGCGCCGGGGCGGACGGGTCGAGCGGCTTCAACCGGCGGCCGCCGGGAACCGTCAGCAGTGTTTTTGCCACTCCGGCGCGCGCTGCGAAGGCGGCCGCCGTCAGCCCGCGTACGGCCAACTCGCCGGCGACGCCGTGATGCTTTCGCGAGTACAGGGCCCGGCTGCGCTCCATCTGGTAGATGCGCCGCTCCGGAACGCCCGAGGTGGTCGCATTTTCGAAATGCACAAGCGAAGCGTGCGGGAAGAAGGCGGTGGCGTACCCCGCGTCGCGGAGCCGCAGGCACAGATCGGGGTCCTCCGAGTAGATGAACAGCCGCTCGTCGAATCCGCCGACCGCCTCGAGCGCAGCCCGGCGCGCGAAGATCGCTGCGCCGCAGACCCAGTCGACACGGGCGATCCGGTCGGTGTCCGACTGCTCCCAGAACGCCCGCTGAAGGGTGAAGGTCGTCAGCGCAACTCGCGCCGGCGTCGGGAACCGGAACGCCGAGGGCTGGATCGCACCGTCGGGATAGAGGATCCGCGGGCCGACGGCTCCGATCTCGGGGTTCTCGTCCATGAAGCGGCTGAGCGCATCGAGCATCCCGTCGTGAAGCACGGTGTCCTCGTTCAGGATCAACACGTAGCGGCCGCGCGAGCGGCGGATCCCCTCGTTGTGGTTCGCGCCGAAGCCGTACCGTTGCACGCGCCGCACGACCTCCACGCCGGGGAACTCGGCCTCGACGGCCTCAGCGCTTCCGTCGGTCGACGCGTTGTCGACGACGATCGTCTGCAGCCGAACCTCCCGCGCGGCGACTTCGAGCGAACGCAGGCAGTCCAGCAGAAGCTCGCGGTTGTCGGTGTTGACCAGCGAGATCGAGATGTCCGGCTCGGCGCTCACCGCGTGAGGCCGGCGGCGTCGAGCTGACCGGCCGCGGTGTCGACCGAATCGGTCGCCTGCTGGGTCGCGACCCAGCGCAAGAGCTCGCGCATCCCATCGGAGAACTGCACCTTCGGCTCGAACCCGAGCGTCTCACGGGCGAGCGCGATGTCGGCGAAGCAATGCCGGATGTCGCCGGCACGGAACTTGTTCACGACCTCTGGCTCGAGGTGCTCCTTGCCCAGGCCGCGGGCAAGCTCGCGGGCGACGTCGAGCACCGACGTCGAGGCGCCCGTGCCGAGGTTGACCGCCCGGTAGTCGGCTCCGCCGGTCTCGAGCGCGGCGACGCAGCCTGCCGCGACGTCGGAGATATGGATGAAATCCCGGCTCTGGTGGCCGTCCTCGAAGACCAGCGGCGCCTTGTCGTTGAGCAGCCGCCCGCCGAAGATCGCGGCGACCCCGGTATACGGGTTCGAGAGCGCCTGACGGTCGCCGTACACGTTGAAGAACCGCAGCGCCACGGTCGGCAGCCTATGGGCGCGCCCGATCGCGAGGAACATCTCCTCGTGATCGCGCTTGTTGACCGCGTAGATCGACATCGGCTGAACCGGCTTGTCCTCGCCGGTCGGCAGGGGCTCGAGCACCGCACCGCATTCCGGGCAGTGCATGTCCCAGTCGCGGCGGTCGAGCTGCTCGTCCGACCGCACCTGCGGCGCCAGCAGGCCGTGCACCGGGCACCGATAGCGGCCTTCGCCGTAGATCGACATCGACGAGGCCACGAGCACGCGCTGCAGGGCATCACGCTGCTTCGCGATCTCCTCCAGCACGACGGCTCCGCCGATTGCGTTGATCGAGGTGTACCGCTCGATCTCGTACATCGACTGGCCGACGCCGACCGCCGCGGCGAAGTGCACGACGTGATCGACGCCGTTCAGCGCCCGCGCGACGGCGTCATGGTCGCGGACGTCTCCCACCTGGAGTTCGACATCGGGATGCAGGTAGCCCGGGCGTTGCCCGCCTTCGTGAACCTGGGGATCGAGGTTGTCGAGCGCCCGCACCTTGTGCCCGCGCTCGATCAGCGCATCCGCGAGGTGTGACCCGATGAACCCGGCGCCGCCGGTGATCAGGACATGCATGGCGGCAAATGGTACCGGTGGCGCCGACCGGAAGCGGCATACGCAACCCCTACCGAATGGGGAGAGCAGATCATCCTGATTGTGGATGGCAGGTTCGTGCAACGCGCCCACACTGGGAAGCGGGTCTACGTCTTGCAGGGGGTGCGGGATGGAACGCACGCAGCACGGCCAGAGTGGTCAAGTGCTACCGATGATGATCGGGTTTTTGCTTGTCATGCTGTTGATGGCGGGCGCCGTGATCGACGTCGGACAGGCATATCGCGTGCGCATCGCACTGCAGGCATCGACCGACGCAGCCGCGCTGGCAGGCGCGTCGAAGCTGCCGGACTCCGCGGCCGCCCGCTCGTCGGCGCAGTCCTACAGCGGTGAGGCCGGCGCCAAGAACGCGATCACGAAGATCGGGCCGATCGCGGCATCGATCAGCACGTCGTGCACGAACCTCTATCCCGGCTGTCGTCCTGACAACACGGTCGCCGTGCGGCAGACCGCAAAGGTCGGGACGTCATTCCTGGGCGTGATCGGCATCCACGAAATCACCATCACAACCAAGTCCTCGGCGTGCTCGCCGTGCGGCGCCCGCCCACTCGACGTCGTCGTGCTGCTCGACCGCACGGGCTCGATGTGCACATTCTCGGACGGCAGCTTCGACTCGTCGTGCACCGACCTGAACAACGCGAAGGACGGCATCAGGACGTTCCTCGGGCTGATGGACCCCAGTGCCAACCGGGTCGCTCTGGGGCTGTTCCCGCCCGCGTCGAGCACCGGCAACCGCTGCTCGACGCCGTCGAGCTCGACCTATAACAGCACGACTGCGCCGTACGTCGTCGTGCCGTTCTCGACCGACTACCGCACCGGCTCGAACCTGAACGCCGGCTCGAATCTCGTGCAGTCGGTCAACTGCATCCAGGCGGGCGGCTCGACGGCCTATGCGACCGGCATCGAGAAGGCGCAGGCCTACCTGCAGGCGAACGCCAGGCCGCAGGCCCAGAAGGTGATCGTGATGATGTCGGACGGGGCGGCCAACACCGGCCCGACCTACTACTCGTCAACCTCGCCATACCGGCGCCAGCCGTGTCGCCAGGGCATCACCTCGGCAACCACGGTCAAGGCGCAGGACACGATCATCTACACGATCGGCTACGACCTCGACGCGACGGGGGCGAACGTCTGCCAGGCCTACACCGGCGCGCTCGAGTCGCCGTCGATCACGGCGCAGTACGCGCTGCAGCAGATCGCCTCGCCGGGCAACTTCTACAACCACCCGTCGGCATCCGACCTCTCGGCGGTGTTCTCCGCGGTGGCGTACGACATCAACGCCGGCACCGCGCGCCTGATCGACTGACGCGGGTCAGCTCTCGGGCCAGAAGCGCTCGTGCCATTGGGACTCGCCGCTCTGATCCTCCACCTTCACGGAGATCATCAGGAGCGCCGCCTCGTGGTCGGAGTCGTTGTGCACCGCCCGAGGCGTCGTGGCGGACACGCGAACGGCGTCGCGCGGGCCGAGCCTCGCGACCTCGTCGCCCAGCTTGACCGTGAGCTCCCCTTGGAGCACCACGTAGATCTCCTCGATCGTGCGATGGCTGTGGCCGGTGGTGGGCGGGTACCCGGGCGGTGCGTGTGCGGTGTGGGGCGCGAGCACGCGCATGTTGACGGACACCTGCTCGGTCCCGAGCGCGCCGCCGTAGCCCAGGAACGCGCCGGGCGCGTCTCCGGTGTAATCCGGCACCTCGGACCCACGGAGGATGGTGTAGCCGCTCATCTCTCGAACTTACCACCAGCGTTCACCCAGGTGCCAGGCACCTCGGTGAACAGCGGCGTCAGCGCATCAGCTTCAGGACGGTTCCAGCGCTCACCCGTAGGGCATCGGACAGCTCACGGATCGTGAGGCCGCCTGAGCGATGAGCCGAAAGAAGCTGCCGCCTGACGGCCTCTCGCACCTCCTCGCCTGGTATTGGTGCGTCGAGAAGCTGCGTCAACTGCATGCGGGCCGCGTCAGGGTTCTCGGCGACGAGTTCCCACAGGCGGCGGCATGCGAGCGCGGGAGGCGCCGGGGCGTCGCCCACCGACGCGGCTGCACTCGACCAGGGCCACTCGAAGACCGTCTCGGACACGCGGGCCCGTACCGGGTTTCGTGCGATGTAGGCAACGACGGAGAGAAGGTGATCCTCTCCGCTGACCGTGTCCGACCAGTACCGTTTCTCGAACAGGTGGCCGACCACCCCATGCCGCTCGTTGAACCACCTTGCGTAGGTGCCGTTGAGGAGATGCATGCCATCAGCGAGATTGCCGTCGCTCAGTTCGACGAGGAGGTGGTAGTGGTTGTCCATCAGGCAGTACGCGAGGACGTGCCAGTCCATCCGCTCGACGACTGTCCCCAGCACATCCATGAAGTTCAGCCGATCCCGATCGTCCACAAACACCGCGTGCTTGCGATTTCCGCGTGACGCGACGTGGCAGACCATTCCCGGATGCTGATCCCTGGGTCGTCGAGGCATGCGCGCAGCCTACGAGCGCCGGCGTCAAGGCGCTGCTCAATGCCGAGCCAGTCGTGCAACAACGTGCCTGGCACCTCTGTGAACAATGGCGCGCGTTCATTTAGGTGCCTGGCACCTTGTTGAGCACCTTGTTGAACGCGCGCCTAGGGTTCGGGCATGGACGACTGCATCTTCTGCCGGATCGTGTCCGGGGAGCTCCCGAGCACGCGGGCGTACGAGGATGACCGGGCAATCGCCATCATGGACATCTTCCCGGCGACACGCGGGCACGTTCTGGTCGTCCCCCGCGCGCATGCCCGTGACGTGCACGACATCGCGGACGACGACCTGGCCCACTGCGCGCTGGTCGCGAAGCAACTGGCCGGCAAGGCGATGCGGAACCTTGGGGCCGACGGCGTGACGATCATGCAGTCGAACGGACCTGCGGCGTGGCAGACGGTCTTCCATTACCACGTGCATGTGATCCCTCGGTACGAGGGCGACCCGCTGGTGCTGCCGTGGAAGCCCGGCAAGGAGCCGGCAGACGACGTGTCTGACATAAGCCGCGCTTATTCGTCGGATTAGGAGACCTTCCATAGAATGAGGGCACCGTGAGCGCCCCACCCCGCACGGCAGATGTGCTCGTGGTCGGCAGTGGCGGCGCCGGCCTCGCCGCCGCGTGGGCCGCCCGGCGCGCCGGTGCAGACGTCGCTCTGGTCACGAAGGGCTCGCCCGCGTCGTGCAACACGGGAAAGGCGCAGGGGGGAATCCAGGCGGCGATCGGCCCCGGCGACTCGCCTGAGCGCCACGCGGAGGACGTCCTGCGCTCGTCGCACGACACCGCCGACATAGAGCTCGTATCGGTGCTGACAGAGGAGGCGCCGGAGGCGATCGCCTGGCTGGAGCGCCTCGGCGTCGAGTTCTCGCGCGACGGAGGCACCTATCGCCTCGCACGTTGCGGCGGCGCAACCGCCGAGCGGCTGCTGCAGGTCGGCGACCGCACCGGCCAGGCCATCGCGAACGCACTGCGCGGCGCGCTCGCCGCCGAGGGTGTCGAGATCCATGGACACACCTCGCTGACCGGCCTGGCGAAGCCGAACGGCCACTTCACCGCAACGGTGCAATGCGACGGCGAGCAACGCAGCATCGAGGCCGGTTCGGTCGTCCTCGCCGCCGGCGGCCGCTGTTACGCCGAGGCCAGGCGTCGCGGCGTCCTGACGACGAATCAGCCCGGGGCAACCGGGGAGGTCGCCGCGCTGGCGCGAGGCCTGGGCGCACAGACGCGCGACGAGGACTCGCTCCAGCACCACCCCAACGGCGGCGCCTGGCCACCGCCGCTGCAGGGATACTCGATCCCCGAGACCACCCGCAGCTATGGGTCACACCTCGTGAATTCGCTTGGCGAGCGGTTCGTGGACGAGCTGGAGCAGCGCGACGCGGTCGCCGACGCGATCGTCAAGGAGTGCGAAGAGGGCCGCGGCCTGACGACCCCGGACGGGCGGCCGGCTGTGCTCCTCGATACCACGCGGATCGATCCGGCCATCGCCGACGAGGTGCTTCCCGGCATGCTCCGCCGCTACCGCAAGGCGGGGGTCGACCCGCTGGCGGAGCCGCTTCTCACCTACCCCGTGCTGCACTACCAGAACGGCGGCCTGGTGATCGACCGCGACGGCCGAACGACCGTCGAGGGCATGTACGCCGCAGGCGAGATCACCGGCGGCGTCCATGGGCGCAACCGGATGATGGGAAACTCGCTGCTCGACTGCATCGTCTTCGGCCGCCGCGCCGGGCGGGCGGCGGCACTGGACGGGAGATAGCGAGACCCGATGGAGACCGACACCAGCAGCCTCGAACGTGCAGTCGAGGAAGCTTCGGCGCATCTCTACGTGTGGGCGCTGAAGGACATCCCGCAGGACCTCCGCGATGCGCTCGGGCAAGCCGCCGACCGTGAGACCAACGAGGTCGGCCGCCGGATCCTGCAGACGATCAAGACCAACGTCGCCATCGCCGACGGGCAGAATGTCCTCGTCTGCCAGGACACCGGGCTGGCGGTCTACTACGTGCGGGTGGGTGAACGGTTCCCGCTGCATCCCGCAAGCATCGAGCGTGCACTGCGGGACGGCACCAGCCGGGCAACCCGCGAGCACCCGCTGCGCTCGAACACCGTCCACACCCTCACTCGCAAGCCGACCGGCGACAACACCGGGCACCGGATCCCCCATATCCACTGGGAGTTCGTTGCCGGCTGGGACGGTCTCGACGTGAAGTGCGTCCCCAAGGGCTCGGGCTCGGAGAACATGAGCTTCCTCAGCATGCTGGCCCCCGCCGACGGCGTGAAGGCGATCAAGCGCTTCGTGCTCGACTCGATCGTCGGCGCCGGCGGCAAGCCGTGCCCGCCCGGAATCGTCGGTGTCGGCATCGGCGGCTCCGCCGACCTGGCCATGCACCTCGCCAAGGAGGCGATCGCACGACCCGTGGGCACCGGCAACGACGATCCTGAGGTGGCGGAGCTGGAGCAGGAGCTCTTCGCGCTGCTGAACGAGACGGGCGTCGGCCCGATGGGGCTCGGCGGCGACACCACCGTGCTCGCGGTGCACGTCGAGCAGGCCCACACGCACATCACGCTGAACCCGGTGGCCGTGAACTACCAGTGCTGGGCCGCGCGGCGCGCCAGTGTCCATATCGACGGGTCGGGGAACACCGAGTACGACCGGGACGTTTAGTAATGACTCATCACGACCTCTCCTTCCCGACCGACGTCGCTACAGTCCGGCATCTCCGCGCGGGCGACACGGTCACCATTCAGGGACACATCATCGGCATCAGAGACGCCACGCAGATCCGGATCTTCGACCAGGGCCAGGAGCCCCCGATGCCGCTGGACGGCGCGGCGCTGCTCCACACGGCGCCGAACGTGCGCAAGGTCGGGGACGGGCGGTACGAGCCGATGTCGGTCGGAACGACCACCAGCGCCCGTATGAGCCGCTTCACCGAAGGGCTCGTGCGCGACCATGGCGCCCGCGCCATCATCGGCAAGGGCGGGCTGCTACCGGACGCGCTGAAGCCGCTGCGGGAGCACGGTGCGGTGTATCTCGCGATCGTGGGAGGCGCGGCAGCGCTCGAGACGACGCAGATCGAGGAAATTGAGCAGGTGGAGTGGGAAGACCTGATGCCGGAGTGCCTTTGGAAGTTCCGGGTGAAGGACTTCGGGCCCTTGATCGTCGGCATGGACACTCACGGCGAGTCGCTCTACGAGAACGTTCAGGTCGAGGCGCGCAGGCGGCTCGAGCAAACCATCTATTCGAGGTTGTAAACCCCAATGGTCGAAGAGTTCCTCGGGCTTCCGATGCGCCCCTCCAAACCCCGCGAACGCGGTTTGACGCACGTGATGGACAAGGGCATGACCCTGGCCGAGGTCGACGGCATGTTCCAGACCGCCGGCGAGTTTGTCGACATCGTCAAGCTGGGCTGGGGGACGTCATACGTCACCAACAACCTGGCGGCGAAGGTGAAGCTGTACCAGTCGTACGACACACCTGTGATGTGTGGCGGGACGCTGCTCGAGGCGGCGGTCGCACGCGGCCGCGTCGACGAGTTCAAGCGCTGGGTGAAGAGCTATGGCATGACCCACGTCGAGGTGTCGGACGGGACGCTGAGGATGGAGCGCGAGAGCAAGCAGGAGCTGATCAGTGCCCTGACGGAGGACTTCATCGTCCTCTCCGAGGTCGGCTCCAAGGATCAGGAGTCGGTGTTCGCGCCCTACCAGTGGGTCGGCTGGATCCGCGAGGAGCTCGAGGCCGGGGCGTGGAAGGTGATCACCGAGGGCCGGGAGACCGGCACCGGCGGCATCTACCGCGCCAACGGCGAGGTGCGAAGCGGCCTGATCGACGAGATCGTCCACGAGATCCCGGTCGACTCGCTGTTGTTCGAGGCACCGCAAAAGGAGCAGCAGGCCTGGTTCATCCGCCACCTCGGGCCCGAGATCAACCTGGGGAACATCCCGCACGAGGAAGTCATTCCGCTCGAGACGCTACGGCTTGGCCTTCGCTCCGACACCATGCCCGACCTGCTGCTCCGCGACATCTCG
The DNA here is from genome assembly GCA_033856675.1 of Gaiellales bacterium. Lineage (GTDB taxonomy): Bacteria > Actinomycetota > Thermoleophilia > Gaiellales > JAICJC01 > JAICYJ01. The sequence goes on from JAWVEN010000061.1 coordinate 72,762, forward strand.
GCTTCGACGTGAGCGCGATGCTCCCCATCAGCACGGCTCAGGCAGCGCGCCTGGCCGACGAGCTCGAGGACAAGAGCGCCGAGGACGTCCTCCGCGTTGCCGTGGACCTGTTTCACCCGCGGCTGCTGCTGACGTGCTCGTGGCAGAAGCAGAGCTCGGTGCTGGTGCACATGATCTCGGAGATCGAGCCGGACGTTCGCGTGGTCGAGTTCGACACCGGCCTCCTGTTCCGCGAGACGTACGAGACGCGGCGCAGGCTGGTCGAGCGCTACCCGGTGCGATTCGAGCGAATCGAGCCCGCGCTGACCGTCGAGGAGCAGGCCGCGGCGCACGGGGAGCGGCTCTGGGAGCGGGATCCCGACAATTGCTGCGCCATGCGGAAGGTCGCGCCGCTGACCCAGGCGCTGGACGGAATGGATGCCTGGATAACGGGAATTCGCAGAGAGCAGTCGACAACGCGACAAAATGCGCGCAAGATTGAGATTGATGAGCGCCGCGGCGTGGTGAAGGTGCAGCCACTTGCGGACTGGACGAATCGCGATGTGTGGCGCTACATCTGGAGGCACGGAATCCCCTATAACCCATTGCACGACCACGGCTACCCGTCGATAGGTTGCGTCCCTTGCACGAACCGGGTGGAGGACGGCGCCGACGAGCGGTCCGGCCGGTGGAGGGGAACAGACAAGGAAGAGTGCGGCCTCCACGGGTGATATCAGCTACAAACCCTACAGACATACTGGAAGACGAAAGGACAGATAGCGTGGCGAATGACAACAACGGCTTTTGCCTCTGGTTTACGGGGCTGTCAGGCTCCGGTAAGAGCACCATCGCCGAGCTGGTGGGTCCCGAGCTCGAGCGGCGCGGTGTGCTCGTCGATCATCTCGACGGCGACGTGGTGCGCACCAACCTCAGCAAGGGCCTTGGGTTCTCGCGCGAGGATCGCGACACGAACATCCTGCGCATCGGCTTCGTCTCGAAGCTGCTCGTCCGCCACGGCGCGGGCGTCATCGTGGCCGCCATCTCGCCGTACATCGAGACGCGCGACGCCGTTCGCGAGCTGATCGGCGACAACTTCGTCGAGGTCTTCGTCGCCACCTCCCTCGAGGAGTGCGAGCGTCGCGACATCAAGGGCCTGTACGCCAAGGCGCGCTCCGGCGAGATCAAGGAGTTCACGGGCATCTCCGATCCGTACGAGCCGCCGGTCGACCCGGAGATCATCGTCCACACCGAGAACCGCACCCCGCAGCAGTCGGCGGACGACGTGATCATTCGGCTCGAGGAGCTGGGATTCATCGCACGCGAGCCCGAGGAGGCGGTGGCCTGATGCCGGAGCTCACGGCAGACGCCACGAGCCAGTTGATCGCGCCGCACGGCGGCGAACTGATCGACCGCACCGTCACAGGTGACGAAGCCGCAGCGCTGGAGGCCGAAGCCGCCGGCCTTCCCAGCGTCCGGCTGACCGAGAAGCAGACGGCCGACCTCGACATGATCGCTTCGGGGGCCCTGTCGCCGCTGACGGGCTTCATGGGGCGTGCCGATTATGAGGGCACGGTCGAGGACATGCACCTCGCGAACGGCTTGGCCTGGGCGATCCCGGTCACGCTCTCTGCCGATTCGGCGCCCGAGGGCGGCCGGCTCGCGCTGGAGGGCTACGAGGGCGGCCTGCTGGCCGTCATCGACGTCCAGGAGGTGTTCGAGGCCGACCGCGAGAACGAGGCGCAGAAGGTCTTCCGCACCACCGACGAGGCCCATCCCGGCGTGGCGCAGATCTACGCCGAAGGGTCGACCCTGGTCGGCGGACCGATCACCGTCTTCAAACGGCCTGAGCCGGCATTCCCGGGTCTGCACATGGATCCGGCCGATACACGGGCCATGTTCCAGGAGCGAGGCTGGAGCCGCGTCGTCGGCTTCCAGACCCGCAATCCGGTGCACCGAGCGCACGAGTACATCCAGAAGTGCGCGCTGGAGACCGTCGACGGCCTCCTGCTGCATCCGCTGGTCGGCAAGACCAAGGGAGACGACGTTCCGGCCGAGGTGCGCGTCGAGTGCTACCGCGTGCTCCTGGACAAGTACTACCCCGCCGACCGCACGGTGCTCTCGGCGTTCCCCGCCGCGATGCGCTACGCCGGCCCGCGCGAGGCGGTGTGGCATGCGATCAGCCGCAAGAACTACGGCTGCTCGCATTTCATCGTCGGACGCGACCACGCAGGTGTCGGCAGCTACTACGGCACCTATGACGCCCACCACATCTTCGACGAGTTCGAGCCACATGAGCTCGATATCGAGCCGATGTTCTTCGACCATACGTTCTTCTGCAAGACGTGCGGCAACATGGCGTCGAACAAGACCTGCCCGCACCCCGCCGACCACCACGTCTTCCTCTCGGGGACGAAGGTGCGCGAGATGCTCGGAAACGGCGAGGTTCCGCCGGTCGAGTTCACGCGCCCCGAGGTGGCAGAGGTGCTGATCAAGGCCTACCGGCAGCAGTAGGCGAGCGGTGTCGACGGGCCCGCTTCCCCTCGCGGGAAGCCGGCCCGTCGCATGTTCACCCAAATTGCTCTTGCTTTCTCCACAACTGAAGTTAGGATTGTCGAGATAGTGGGAAATCCGATCAGGGGAGACAACGTGAGCGTGATCGAGCAGAGCCCAACGGTTACCGCAACTCGCATGCGAGGCAGCGTCGTGACGGCTCGGCTCGGGACTGCCGTCTTCGCGCTGTGGATCTTCGTCTGCGCGCTCGCGGTGATGAAGACCGGCGCGAGGGAGCTCGCCCCCACGCTCGAGGGCAGCGTGTTCACCGACACCGCTGTGTCGACGCTCGGATTCGGCTGGCTCTCCGCGATGCTCGTCATGAGCGGGTCGCCGATCGCCGCCTCGGCGCTCACGCTGCTCGACGGTGACGCGCTGACCACGCCCCAGGCATTCACGATGCTGACCGGCTCGCGGCTGGGTGCGGCCTTCGTCGTGCTCACCGTCGCCGTGATCTACGCGTTCCGCGGCGGCGTCAACGGCCGCAAGGCGCCGCTTTCGATCGGGATCTTCTCGCTCGTGCTGACGGCCATCGTGTATGTGCCGGCGCTGGCCATCGGCCTGCCGCTGCTGACGTCGGACGCCGTGGCCCACGTCACCCCGGCGACACCGGTCACCATGGTCGACTTCATCGAGAGGATCACCGACCCGGTCCTGAACGCCACCACGAGCATCGTGCCGGGTTCTATGCTGTTCCTCGCCGGGCTCGCGATGCTGCTGCTCGCACTGAAGCTGTTCGATCGCATCGTCCCCGAGACCTCCTCGGTGGGCCTCGACGAGCACGGCGACTGGCGGAGCCGCAAGTGGATCATGTTCGGCCTCGGATCGCTGGTCGCGCTGATCACGATGTCGGTAGCCGTGGCGCTGACCGTGCTGGTCCCGCTCGTTGCGAAGGGCTATCTGCGGCGGCGCCAGGCACTGCCCTACATCATGGGCGCGAACATCATGACCCTCGGTGACACGCTGATGGCGGCGCTGCTGATCGGCAACCCCGATGCGCCGAAGGTCGTCGTCGCCGAGCTGCTCGGCGTCAGCGCCATCACGCTGCTCCTGCTGGCGTTCGCATACCAGCCGCTGACGGAGGCAACCGTACGCCTCACGGACTGGATGCTGGTCTCGAAGGTGCGGCTGGGCGGGTTCGTCGCCGCGCTGTTCTGTGTGCCGCTGACGCTCGTGCTCGCTTTCTGACGGAGCGACACCCTGCGCTGAGGCGCCCGCCTACAATCGGCGCCTGTGAGTCACTCCCGCGCTGCCACCGCGCTGCTGCTGGTCCTGATCGCCGCATGCACGATGGCGTTTCTCCGAGCCGAGCAGCTGAAGCTGCGCAAGTCCCCGGTCTCGAAGCCCCGGTTGCACCAGTCGTTCTCTCCCGGATGCAACCAGGTCGGATGCCGGCCGGAGGCGAGCCTGCAGTTCACCTTGCGCAGCCCACAGACGATCTCACTTGCAATCGCAAACGAGGACGGCACCGTGGTGCGGACGCTCGAGACCGACACGCGGCACCCGAAGGGGCAGGTGAACTTCAGCTGGGACGGCCTCGACGACAGCGGCGAGCAGGTGTCGGACGGCCGGTATGAGCTGAAGGTGACGATCCCCGATCGGACGATCACGATTCCCGAGCCGATCCTGGTCGACACCCAGCTGCCGGGCATGACGCTCAACCGGGTCGAGCGCGGCAGCACGATCGTGATCCACTACACCAAGGCCGACCGCAACAGCCGGCCGATCATGGTCGTGCGCCGGGGCGACGAGGTCGTCGGAGAGCGCCGGCTGTTTCTGAACCCGGCACGCCTCCCCCCGCCGGAGCTTGGGCCTGGACGCTACGTCGTCGAGATCCTGGCCATCGACGCCGCCGGCAACCGCACCGCCGATCCACCGTCGTTCAAAGTGACGGTCCCGTGAGCGGCGCGCAGATCGGCGGCATCGTCGCCGCTGCCGGGCTCGTGCCGCTCCTGGTCACTGCCGACAGGCGGCTCGGGCTCGCCGGCCTCGCGGCGTGGATCGTCGGCTATGTGGTGCTGATGGCCGATCTGCTGCACGCTCCCATCGCGACCCTGCGAGTCGATGCAACCGACCGCCCTCTCCTCGCCGCCGCGGGGATCGTCCTGGTCGCGGCCGGCATCGCAGCGGGCGCCTTCGTGGCGCTGCGCTGGCCGATCGCCGTGCTCCTCGCTGCGGTCGCCACAGCGTCGGCGCGGATCCCGGTGCACACCGCCGGTGAGGACGCGAAGCTGCTCCTGCCGCTGTACGTCGTGATCGCGGTGGTGGTCGCCGTCATGGGCATCGAGCTGCTGACCGGCCGTGCGCGCCCGCCGGCGCTGGGGCGGATCGGCTGGGCAGCAGCCGGCTTTGTGCTCTGGACCACCGTCTCGCTCCTCTGGAGCGCAGACGAGCAGCAGGGAGCGGTGCAGATCCTGTTCTTCTACCTGCCATTCGGACTGCTGCTCGCGTATCTCGCGACGCTTCGACCGCGCCTCACCGACCTGCGCAATGCCCTCGGGATCCAGGTCGCGCTGGCCGTGGTGTTCGCCGGCGTGGCGTTCTGGCAGTTCGAGGCCAAGCACATCTTCTGGAACCAGACGATCATCGTGGCGCACCAGTACGCATCGTTCTTCAGAGTCAACTCGCTGTTCTACGACGCCAGCGTCTACGCGCGGTTCATGGCCGTGACCATCGTCCTGCTGGCCGGCCTGGTCGTCTTCCGGCGTCTGACCATCCCGCTCGTCGCCCTGATCGCGGTGCTGTTCGCGGGCCTGTACCTGGCGTACTCGCAGTCCAGCCTGCTCGCGCTCGCTGCGGCGGCCACCATCCTTGGCGCGTTCGCGTGGCCACGCCGTCTCGTCATCGGCATCGTCGCGGTCGCCCTCGTGGTCGGCCTCGCGGGACTGGCGGCCGCACTGCGCACCAACGCCGCCCATGACGTGACGAGCGGCAGGACTACGCTGATCGACTACGGCTGGACGGTGATGAAGCGACACCCACTGGAGGGCGCCGGCATCGGCGGCTTCGCCCGCGAAGCGGTGGCGGAAACCAGTCACCCGGGGCGGCGGGCGAAGAACGCCGCTTCGCACACCACTCCGGTCACCGTGATCGCGGAGCTGGGGCCGATCGGATTTGCCCTCTACGCTGGGCTTTTGGGCACGATCGCCCTGCGTGCCCTGCGTTCGGGGACCGACCGGCTGCCCCGCCTGACGCTCCTGACAGCACTCGCCGCGGTGGCAGCGAGCTCACTCTTTTACAATGCGTACTTCGAGGATCCGGCGTCCTGGATCCTGACCGCGCTGATCGCAACCGTGACCCTTGCACCAAGACCCCGCGCAGAGGCACCCGCGTGATCGCGGCGGGGCGGCGCGTGCTCGTGCTGGCGCCACACACCGATGACGGCGAGTTCGGCTGTGGAGGCACGATTGCCCGGCTCTGCGAAGCGGGTGCGCTGGTGCACTACCACGCCTTTTCGTCGGCTTCCCGGTCGCTGCCGCCGGGCTTTCCCGAGGACACGCTGGTGCACGAGGCGCACCAGGCCACGGCCGCGCTGGGGATCCCCGTCGAGCGCGTGACGGTGCATGACTTCGACGTCCGCACGTTCCCGTTGATGCGTCAGGAGATCCTCGAGATCCTGGTCGCCCTGAACGCGGAGCTCGAGCCGGAGGTGGTGCTGATGCCGTCGCTGGGCGACATCCACCAGGATCACGAGACGATCGCCAAGGAGGGCCTGCGCGCCTTCAAGCGCACGACCGTGCTGGGCTACGAGATCCCCTGGAACTGCTTCCGGTTCCGCCAGCAGGCCTACGTGACGCTCGAGGCTCACCATCTCGACCGCAAGGTCGACGCGCTCGCCTGCTACGCCAGCCAGCAGCACCGCAACTACGCGAACGAGGAATACATCCGAAACCTCGCCCGAACGCACGGGATCGTCAGCGGCCGTGAGCTGGCGGAGGTGTTCGAGGTGTACCGATGGATCCTCTGACGTGAACGCCGTCGTCTTCGTGTCCGACGCGCTGCGCGCGGATCATCTGGGCTGCTACGGCGCGGCCCGGATGCGCACGGACACCATCGACGAGCTGGCCGCCTCCGGTGTCCGCTATGCCCAGGCGATCACCGCCGCTCCCTGGACCGCGCTGGCGATGACGTCGATCGCGACCGGCCGCTACCCGCACCACCACCGCGTGCTGGACTGGGGTCACGAGCCGGCTCCGCGCACCGCATCCGTCTTCTCGGCGTTCCGCGCTGCGGGTCACGACGTGGCGACGTTCGTGTTCGACGACCGCTACCTCTTTCGCACCCTGCCGGAGGCCAATGTTCTCGGCCGCACCGACACCCTCGATGCGGCCATCGCCTGGCTGCGCGACCGGGGCGACCGCCCCTTCCTGCTGTTCATCCATTCGTGGGCGACACACATGCCCTACAACGTCCCCCACGGCGAGCAGGCGGAGTGGAGGGAGGCGAAGCGGATCTTCATCGACCGCATCCGCAACGACCGCGCGTCCGAGCTCGAGCTGTCGCGTGAGGCCTACCGCGAGGCGGTCGAGCGCCAGTCCGAGACCAACGTGGCCGAGCTGCTCGGGGAGCTCGAGCGCCTGGGAGTGCGCGAACGGACAATCGTCGCGTTCGGCGCCGACCACGGCGAGTCCTGGGGGGAGCGGTTCGCCGACAAGAACGACGTCGGGGGCATGTACCACCTGCACGGCTCGGCCCTGCACGACGAGATCCTGCACGTCCCGCTGATCATCTCCGCACCGGGACTGGAGCCGGGCGTCGTGCAGAGCCAGGTGCGCACGATCGACCTGGCGCCGACCCTGCTCGAGCTGGCAGGACTGCCCGAGCAACCGGCCGATGGGCAGTCGCTGCTCACCCTTGCCCGCGGCGCGGAGCAGGGCGACCGCACCGCGCTGGCGATGACCAGCGACCGCGGCGTCCTGTCGCAGATCGCCGTTCGCCGCCCGCCCTGGAAGCTCATCCGCAACCTCGATGACGAGGCCGAGACCGCCTTTCGGCTCGACGTCGACCCCCGCGAGACGACCGACCGCGCTGCGGAGGCGCCCGCCGACCTGCGGGCACTCCTTGACCGGGAGCTCGCCGGCTTCGACCAGCCGGTCATGAGCGACGAGGAGGAGGAGCAGATCACACAGCGGCTGGAGGATCTGGGCTACCTGTGAGCGTCCTTGCGATGCACCAGCCGAACTACCTGCCGTGGCTGGGCTACTTCGACAAGATGCGCTCGGCCGACGTCTTCGTGCTGCTCGACACGGTGCAGTACCCGCGCGGGCGCAGCGTTGCCAACCGCAACACGATCCGCACGGGCGACGACACGGCGCTGCTGACCGTGCCTGTCTCGGTGCCGAAGGGCCGCGACGGGAAGGTGGGCTACGACGAGATCACGTTCGCCGACGACCGATGGCGCGAGAAGCACATCCGCACGGTGGCGCAGGCCTATGCGAAGGCGCCGCACCATGCCGAGTTGGCAGAGCAGTTCGAACGCCAGTTGACCGAGGCGACCGATTTGCTCGATCTGAACCTCCGCCTGATCGCGTGGCACCGCGAGCGCTTTGGGATCGAGACTCGAACGCCGCGACTGTCAGAGCTCGGCGACGACCTCGGGCACAAGACCGACATGATCGTCGAGCTCTGCCGCCGGTTTGACTGCGACGTGTACCTGTCGGGCACCGGCGCCTCGGCCTACAACGACGAAGCGCAGCTCCGGGCGGCGGGCATCCAGCTGCGCTACCAGCGGTTCGAGCACCCGGAGTATTCCCAGACCGGCCCGGGGTTCATCCCGAACCTGGCCGCTCTGGACGCGCTTCTGAACTGCGGCGGCTGGCCGGACAGCCGCACCTCATAGGCCGAAGAAACATTCGTGATAGCCGCGCGGAGCTTACGGGTAGCCCCAATGCGCCGGGTCGTGCGAACGGCGAGAGTTGAACCGTCATCGCACCTCAACCGAAGACCGGAAAGGCAATCATGGAAACCGAGCAAAACGACATCGACGAGCGCTGGATGAGCGAGTGGGTCGAGTTCGGCATGCGGGAGTTCGAGAGCTACCTGGGAAAGCACCGGAAGTTCGACGACTACTACGCCCGCCGCACGCGCCTCCGCCCGGCGTTCTCGCGCAGCTGATCCGGGCCCTCCCACCAGGGCACCGGATCGCGCACGCGCCCGCCGTGCACCCGCACGCCCTCAGCCCGCAGCGCCTGTGTCTGCTCTTGCTCCCAACCGGGCACGAGGCGGCCGGAGGCCGTGACCACGCGATGCGCGGGCACATCGTCAAGCGAGCGCGCGAGCACGGATCCAACGGCCCGCGCGGCTGACGGCCGCCCGACCCAGTCCGCCACACGTCCGTAGCTCGCCAGCTTTCCCTCGGGGATCATGCGCACGGCCTCGACCACACGGCGCTCGAAGTCCGTCTCAGCGGCGACGATGCGAAATCCCGCGGGCAGGCGCACTACGGCCGCCGAAAGACCATCAGGTTCGCCTCGGGGAGGTCGAACAACCGTGTGCGCCTGGTACGGACATACGCCTCGTAGCGCAGCCCTCCCCGCTCCGCAACGGACCGCCAGTGCCTCCTCGAGCGAAGCCGTTTGAACACCTCGACGCCGTCGGCGTCACGCCGTGCGCGGAACCCGACGTCGTGGCTGACCGGCCCGAACTGCCCTCCGACGATGAGCACACCGCCCGGCTCGAGCACCCGAGCGAGGTGACCCACGGCGATCTCCCAGCGCTCGTCCTCCGTGATGTGGAACATGACGCCGATCGCGTTCACCACCGAGAACGGCCCTGGCACCGGGAGCGGATCCACGACGTCCGCCTGCCACACCGAAACCTTCGGATCGTCCTCGTACTTCCGGCTCAGGGCCTCCGCGACCCCGGTGTCGAGCTCGAGCCCGGTGACGTGCTCCGCGCCCAGCACGTCGCGGTAGAAGTCAATCCAGTGTCCGGCTCCCGACCCGACGTCGAGCACGCACAGCGGCTCGCGGAGCGGATGCTCGATCACGTACTGGAGGACCGAGTTCTCGACCCCGTTGTAGTGGTACCGCGCCCGGAGTGGAGGAAAGCCGGCCTTGATCGTGGCTGCGTCCGAGAGCGAGCCGGCGAGCTGGCGGCTCTGGACGTCCCCGTCGCGCGGGGGAAGGGCGACCGGCCGGCGGGAGAGGTAGTGCCGGACGAATCGCGGACCGAGCACGAACCGAGCGGCGCGGGACAACGAGCGCCGAGCCCTGGTCAGTTGTCGCACGGCTGCGGCAGCCATGACTCGACGATACCGCAAGCGGCTGTGACCGCGCCTGCCGCCGCTTTCGTACACTCCGGCGGTGCGCCTGCTGATCGTCGCGTTCTATTTTCCGCCCGCCGGCGGCGGCGGTGTTCAACGCACGCTGAAGTTCTGCAAGTTTCTGCCGGAGTTCGGCGTGGACGTCCATGTGCTCGCCCCGGACGATCCCAAATGGTTCGCCCGCGACGACGATCTCCTCTCGTCCGTCCCCGCGGGAACGACCGTCCACCGCGCACGCTTCTTCGGCCCGCGGTCGTCGCTCCTTCAAGAGGCGCGAAGCGGGCGCAGCGGGCTCCGGCGCGCTGCGGTGGAAGCCCGGTATGCCTACGAGCGCGCGCTGGTGCCGGACAAGGTGGCACCATGGATCGCCACTGCGGCACCGGTCGGCGCCCGCGTCGTGCGACGCGAGGGAATCGACGTGATCATGTCGACGTCGCCGCCCGGCTCGGTGCACCTGGTTGCCGAGGCAGTGGCTGCGGTGAGCCGCAAGCCGTTTGTCGCCGACTTTCGCGACTCATGGCTCGACAGCCCGCACAGGACCTACGACCGCGTCTCCGTGCGCGCCAAGCGGCGACTCGTCGCCGGCATGGCTCGCTCGGTGGTGACCCGTGCTGCGGCGCTGACCGCGGCCACGGGATCGATCGCCCAGGAGTTGGCGGCGATCCATGCCAGCGCCGCGCACAAGACCACCGTGATCGAGAACGGCGCCGACTTCGACGACTTCGAGGGCCTCCGCCGCACCAACGGCGACCGGTTCACCATCGTCCATGCCGGCTCCTTCTTCGGACAGCGGTCGCCACGGCCGTTCCTGCTCGGCCTGCGCCGGCTGCTCGCCCGCCGACCCGAGCTCCACGGGAAGGTGGCCGCCCGGTTCGTGGGCACGCTGCGACAGTCCGACCGGCAGTGGGCGCAGCAGTTGGGCATCGACGGCGCGTGGGAAGAGCTGGGCTTCTTGCCCTACCGAGATTCGGTGGGCGAGCAACGAGCAGCCGACGCATTGCTCCTCCTGATCCCGAACGCCGACGGGCGCGGGGACACGGTCCTGTCCGGGAAGGTCTTCGAATACATCGCGTCGCGCCGGCCGATTCTCGCCTCGGTGCCACCGGCCGGAGCCGCTGCGAACCTTCTGCGCTCGCTCGGCGCAGCGGAGGTGGTGGGCCCCGAGGACAGCGATGCGATCGCCTCGGCGCTGGAGCGGATGGTCGACCGCTGGAGCAATGGCGCCGGACTTCCGGACGCCGAGTACGGACACGACGTGCTCGAACGGCTGTCACGACGGAGCCGCGCAAACGATCTCGCCGAAGTGCTGCGTAGGGTGGCCATTTGAATCCACGCCTTCTCGACGGGCTGCTCTCGGCCTCGCTGCTCACCATGACCTGGGCAAAGATCAACTGGCAGGGCGGTGGGGTGGACCTCACCATCAGCAACATCACCGCCTCCGCCTTCATCGCGGTCTTCCTGCTCGACCGCCTGCTGCGCCGAGACGACGCGTTTCCGCGGGCCGCGGCCACCCTCGGCGGGTTCATGCTCGTTTTCCTGGCGGTCTATCTCGCCGGCTATGCGAATCTCAGCACAAGCGCCGCCCTCGTCTACTGGGTCAAGGGGATGGTTACCTGGACCATCCACTTCCTGTTCCTGATCGCCGCCGTGACGCACGTCGTCTCCCGTGGCGCTGGGGCATACATGCGCGCCGTGCGGTGGTTCGTGGCGGGCATTGCAGTGAACGCCGCATATGGATTTCTCCAGCTGGTCCTCGTGATCGCAGCGGGAGTCAACCTCGACCGCCTCGTGATCCAGCCCCTCACCGCCGGACAGGGAAAGTTCGGCGGCATCAACATCTACGGACAGGTCAACGGCGGCTCGAACATCTACCGGATCAATGCGCTGAGCGGCGATGCCAACCATGTCGGCGTGATCCTCTGCCTCCCGCTGTTGCTGCTGCTTCCGGTGTTCCTGTCAGATCCTCGCCGCCGCAAGCGGCTCGGGCTCCTGCTCGGCTTCCTGTTCCTCGTGCAGGTGCTGACGCTCTCGCGCAGCGCAGCTCTCGGTGACTTCGTGGGCCTGCTGGTGCTCTCGCCGCTCTTCGCGCACCGCCTACCGCGGCTCCGGACGATCGCACTGGTTCTCGGCGCGCCGATTGCAGCCGTGGCGGCGCTCTACACTATGTCGCCCTTCGTACGCACGGTGATCGACGCCCGGACGAACCCTGGGGGCACCGGAACCGCGACCCACTTCGAGTTCTACAGCCTGATCCACCCCGCACTCGATCCAAACCCGCTGTTCGGGATGGGCTTCAACACCTTCGCCGTGTACTACGAGTTCCTGACCGGCAAGAGCAACTTCGGGCCGCACAGCTACTGGGTGGCGACCATCGTCGAGACAGGGATGGTCGGCCTCGTCGTCGCCCTGGTCTACGTCACGTGGCTCTTCCTGACGGCGATCTCAATGGCCAGGACGCAGGCACACCTGCCCCGGCTGCTGGGATATGGGTTGGTCGCCTCGCTCGCCGGAACGGCGGTGGCCAACCTCTTCTACCTGACCATGTCGTTCGAGTACTTCTTCGCGGTCGCCATGCTCGTGGTGGCCGGCCAGGCGCTGTTTTCGGCAGAGCGCTCACCGGCTCGCCTGCGGACGTCACCGCCGGCACCCGCCTCAGCGCACTGAGAAGATGACGTAGCCGCCGCGTGCCGACGGCACGACCAGCCGCTCCTGCAACCGCGGGTCGGCACCCAGCTGGTCGATCAACGCCTCGTGCTCGGCGGGTGCGATCACGATGTCGACGGCGTACTTGTCGATGATCGCGAGCCGTTCGGCCTCGGGGGTCGCAGCCGCGAGGAACCGCCGGACATCCTGTCGCCGCTCCTCGGGGTTACTGGCCGGGTTGGCCCGGGTGCGCACCTCAGGAACGGCGACGACATACACGTCGGCGTGGGCGCCCAGCCGGTACGAGCGCAGCTCGTCCGACAGAACCGTCGGCATCGTCCCGCCGTGCTGATCGATCCAGTCGACCAGCTCGGCGGGCATCCCCACTGACTCCCCCACCGGCCGGCCGTGCACGAGGTTCTTCGAAACGGTGCGAATCGCGGATGGATCGGGCAGGGCGACCAGGGCAATCGCCACGAGCACGGTGGGAATGACCATCACCTGCACCGGCGATGGCGGCAGTGCCCGGACGCCGCGCACCAGGTACCACCCGGCCGCCAGCACGGCGGCGACGGCGACCGGGGTCGTCGGCACGCTGGGCGCAACGTCCCAGAACGACTTCACGCGGTCGGGCCCAATCGCCGCCATCACCGCGAGGAACACGCCCACGGGGACTATCCACCGTCGCGTCGCTTCCTTCACCGCGAGCGCTGCAAGAAACGCGACGACGAAGGGCCACGGGATGGCATCACCGAATCGGTGCGTCTGACCGACACCGACGGTGGCATTCAACACCGGTGCCAAGCCGGGGATCGCCACCAGGCACAGCACGCCCGCGGCAAGCGCCGCCGGGAAGGCGAGTTTCGGTGCCCGCCAGACCAGCAGCGGGATGATCGCGGCAACGGTTATGAGGGTACCGACCCGGTGCTCGGTGATCGTCTGGGCGTTCAGCGAGACGGGATGGCCGGCGACGAAGACGAATGCATCGCTGGTTGCCCGTTGCCAGCGGCCCTCCCCGATCACCGGCTCCGGATACCCGTGCAGCGCCACCCACCACACGAACGCGGCGACCCCGGCGGTCGCGATCACCATGCCGAGGAAGCCGGCCCACGCACGACGGGACACCGCGACCGCACCGGCCATCAGCGCCAGCAGCGGCACGGCGTAGCTGACGTGGACGATCGCCACGACGAGCGCCCCGCCGCTGACCACCGCCTGCAGCCTGCGGTCGGCCGGCGTCCGGATCAACTCGATGATCGCCAGCAGCGTCGCAGGGAACACGATCAGAAAGACGAAACGGCCGGGCCACGGCAACTCGCCAAGCGTCGGGCGCGTTCCGGTCATCGTCGCCCACAGCGTGAGAGCAGCCACGGCCGCGCCCACCGCGGTACCACCGAGCGCCCTCCCAGCCGCAAATGCGGTGACGCCAACGAGCACCGCCATTGCCGGAACCAGATCGGTGTATCCCTCCGTCGCGTCCAGCCCGGCCAGCCGCAGGGCGCCGGCCTGGACGGCGTGGAGCAGCGGGAATGCGTAGCCGGCATGGGGATGGCCTCCCGCCATCTCGCTCATCGCACTCAGTGAGAGATCAGGCACGGCCAGCAGCTTCCGAACCCGGGCAAGGTGAAAGATGAGGTCCCCGCGGAGCGTCTCCTGCCACTGAATCGACGCCAGGGCGCAGGCCAGCCCGGCGACCGCAGCGATCCCGGCGTCGAGCCGGCGGGTGGGCACGGCGAACGGGCGGGAGATCGCGAGGAGACCCGCCGTCTCCAGCGCGAGCAGTGCCAGCACCACGTCGAACTGCAGCCCGGCGGCGAAGCCGACCGCGAGCGGCGGGATCCAGGCCATCAGGCCGACGACGGGAGCGACGGCGATCACCGCAAGGCGGTCGAAACGCGCTGAAAGGCCGATCCCCGTGGCGAGCGCCCACCCGGGCAGCACAACCACCGCGGCGACAGCGACCACAAGCGCTGGTTGAGCGGGCAGCAGTGCGCCGGCGGTCAGCGACAGCGCCGCTGCACCGAGCACGACAACCGTTGCCCGGGCAATCGGAGCGATCCTGCGCACCGGCCAACCCTACCGACGAGCCCGGCCGAAGACTGCCGCTCGGCGGCCGTTGGTGGGGGGTCCGACTGCTACCATCGAATCCTGTGAGGCGTCACAGGAAGCTCGTCATCTTGGGCGCCGTCGTCCTGTCGCTCGTGGGCGGTGGCGTCGCAGCTGCGTATCTGGTGGTGCACCAACCGGTCGGCGACGTGCACCGCGGCGACAGCGAGCCGTTCTTCTTCACGTCGGGGAACACCTCCACCGACGAACCGCCGCCTTCAACGGACGAGGGGCCAAAGGAGCCCGACTTCGGCCCGTCCTGGACGATGTACGGCCGCAATCCGGAGCACAACCGCGATGCGTCCGAGCTTCGGCAAATCGGCCCACCGTTCCGGATCCTGTGGAAGCACAGGCAGTGGGGCCTGACCGAGTACCCGCCGTCCTACGTGGACGGCGTGCTGTACCAGACCACCGACGTGGGCTGGATGCATGCGTTCAAGGCGGGCACGGGCAAGCAGCTCTGGGTGCGGCGGTTCAAGAAGGTGCTGCAGCAGCCGGCCTACGATCGCGGCCGCCTCTACGTCGGCGCGTACGACAAGAAGATCTACTGTCTCGACGCCAAGACCGGCAAGGTGATCTGGAAACGCGGAATCGGCGAGGAGGTCGAGTCGCCCATCACGATCGTCGACGGACGCCTGTACTTCGGAGGCCTCTCCGGCACCGTGCGGGCACTCGACGCCCGCACCGGGCGGCAGTACTGGCGATACGACACGTCCGGCGCCGTGAAGGGCTCCGTCGCGGTGTCAGGGGGACGAGTGTTCGCCGGCGACTACTCCGGCACCATGTACAGCCTGCGCGCCCGGGACGGGAAGCTCCTGTGGCGGACGCACACGGCCGGGCTTTCAGGCGGATTCCGGTCGGGCACCTTCTATTCGACCCCGAACGTGCGCTACGGCCGCGTCTACATCGGGAACACTGACGGCAAGCTCTACTCGTTCGTCGCCTCCTCGGGGAAGGTCGCGTGGACGCACACGTTCGGCAGCTGGGTGTACAGCAGCCCGTCCGTGTCCGACGGGCTCGTGTTCTCGAGCGCCTACGACGGCGACTTTGCCGCGCTCGACGCCCGCACGGGGGACGTCAGGTGGAGCACGAACCTGGGATACAGGACGACCTCGTCTCCGACGGTGATCGGGCGGCTGGTCTACGTCGCGTCGCATGGCTTCAACAACAAGCAGGGGCACCTCTGGGCATTCAATCCACGCACCGGCCGCAAGGTCTGGCATTTCCCGGCCGGCTGGTATTCGACGGTCGTCGCAGCGGGGGATGACCGGCTGGTCGTGGCAGGACCCCGCACCCTGTACGTGTTGAAGAGCCGTTAGTCGTGGGCCCACGCCCGGACAACGGCCGGCCGTTCTTCATCGTCGGCTGCGACCGGTCGGGCACGACCATGCTGCGACTGGTGCTCGACCGAAGCACCGACGTTGCCATTCCCACCGAGTCGATGATCCTCGTCGACATGGCACGCCTGAACGGCCGTCTTCGGCCGCTCGACACCGACGAGCAGTTCGACCGGCTCGCGAAGGCCGTCTGGCGTCATCCCAAGGTGCGCGAGTGGCGCCTTCAGGCGCCGCCACCGAAGCGTGACGGCAGGCGGGGAGCCGAGGCCTACAGGGCCGCGCTCGAGGCGCCCTACATCGCATACGCCGACCTCTACGGGAAGCCCGGCTGGGGCGACAAGACCCCGTACTACGTGAACCACATCGACGAGGTGCGGCGCGTCTTTCCCGAGGCTCGCATCGTGAACGTCGTGCGCGACGGGCGTGATGTCGCGCTGTCCCTCCTGCGCGTGCCGTTCGGGCCGGCCAACGTCTGGGCCGCCGCGCACCAGTGGCGAACGGCGGTCGAGGCGGGCGACCGCGCCGCTGCGGGCCTCGGCGATGACCTCATCACCGTCCGATATGAGGACCTCGTTTCCGATCCGGCGGCGACGGTGCCCGAGATCTGCCGGTTCCTCGGGATCGCCTACCGCACCGACATGCTCGCGATCGAGGAGACACCGCCGGACCGCATCGCAAGCGGCCAGGAGGCGTGGTTCACGGAGCTGTTCGCGGGCATCTCTGCGTCATCGGTCGGGAAGTGGCGCCACCAGATGTCGCCGGCCGACGTGGCCCTGTTCGAGGCGATCGCAGGCGAAGCCCTTGAGCGCCACGGCTACGAGACCGGTCACGGCGGGACCGCTTCCCGGGTTCCGGCGCCGATCTGGCAGGCACACAACTGGGCGGTGAAGCTGTGGCACTTCGCGTTGCTGCACGTGTGGCGCGAGCGCGGGCGCGAAGTGCCGTACCTGATCCGCAGGCGCCTGGGCCGCTAGCTCACGCGTGAGCCGGCGGCCTTGTCCCACGTGGCGGGAACTCCGCGGCGGAGGTACCCGGTGAGGGCGATGATCGTCGCCAGGGTGACCAGCAGGTAATAGTGCAGCACGCGCAGCGGCCGGAACCGTCCGCCGCTGGCGATGGACAGCACTGCCATCGCCAACCCGATCAGCTGCGCGGCGAGAACGACCGCGTACACCCAGCCGCGCGACGCCAGAACGGCGCTCGAGGCCAGCAGCACGATGTGCAGCGGGCCGCTCCAGTAGCGCAGCAGCCGGTGCGACACCAGCTCGACCCAGTAGGTCACGCCGAGCCGGCGGATCCCGAACATGCGCCCGCGAAACAGCATCAGCCAGGCATGCTCGAACATCCGCACCTTGCGCCGGAACTCGTCCTCGATGTCGGTCGTCATGCTCTCGACGCCCCGCGCTGACGGCTCGTACACCGCCCGGTACCCGTTCTGCACCATCAGATAGGGGAATGACATGTCGTGGCCGAACCGCGGATCGACCTCCCGGTACGCGTCGCGGCGCACGGCGTAGATGGCGCCGTTCGAGCCCGTGATCGAGTGCACACGCGATTCGCGCTCTCGCAGCCACATCTCGTAGCGCCAGTAGAGCCCCTCCTGGTTGGTGCCGCCGGAGGGATTGACGAGCTTCACATAGCCGCATGCCATGCCCACTCGAGCGTCGGCAAACGGCCTCACCAGCCGGCGAAGCGCGTCGGAATCCCAGCGGACGTTCGCATCGCCGAACGCCACGATCTCGCCGGTGGTCTCCCGAACGGCGCGGTCCTGCGCAGCCACCTTGCCGCCCCGTGGGCAGACCAGGAGGCGCACGCCGCGGTCGGCGTAGCGGCGCACGATGTCATGCGTCGCGTCGGTCGACGAGTCGGACGTGACGAGGATCTCCAACCGGTCACGGGGATAGTCGAGCGCAAGCGCGTTCTCGAGCTTTGCCTCGATCACCGCCTCCTCGTTGTATGCGGGAATGATCAGGCCGACGGTCGGCAGCACGTCGGCGCTCGCAATCGGCCACGGCCGCACCCGCGCGAGCAGCGCCACCACGAGCGGATATGCCAGATGCGTCCAGACCAGGGCAGCAAGCGAGCCCCAGAACAGGATCTGGGCGAGGAGAATCATCGGGCGCAAGTCTACAAGAGGCTTTCAGCCCGACGAGACGGCTGAAGGGGCTCGGTACGCCGGGAAGAAGCCGCCCTCTATATCGGCGCCCGCCTGCTCTGAGAGCAGCCTGTAGGCCTCCGGGTCATGCACCGCGTACCCGACATGGTACGGCGCCTCACCTGGCCCAAACGAGCGCTTGAAGGCGTGCAGGGCGTCGCCCTCCGTCAGCCCGCCGCCAAGATTCAGCACCTCGAGGCCCATGTCGCGCGCGCGCAGCATCGCCTCGTAGATGACGAGGTTCGCAGCGGCGCTCTTGCGGCCCTCCGGCGTCGAGGCAGAGAGGAAGTAGTGCATCGCGCCCGCGCCGACCAGGAACAGCGCTGCGGCCGACCCGGCGTCGAGCATCAGCAGACCATCGTCCAGCGCATCAAGGGCCTCGAAGTACTCGAGCCCGAACAGGTAGTGATCGGCGGCGCCCATTCCCCGCATGGCGTCGGTGTACATCTGCGTGAACCGCTCCAGGTCTCGGCTCGGCTCGGCGCGAACCCCCGCCCTGATCGCCTTGCGCAGCTTGTTTCGGGCCTGCGGAACCATCCGGTGCACCAGCTCCTCGTCGTCGGCCTGCACGTCGAGCACGACCACGTCCTGCACCTTGGCCAAACGTACGTCGTCCCCGGCATGCTGCTGGTTCTGGCGCACCGGGTGAAACCGAACGAACTCGGAGACGACCCCGCGCTGCACGCACTCCTGCCGGAACGGCTCGCGCCAGCTGCCGCTGCCATACGGCCCCCCGAACCCGTACGCGCTGGTGATGTCACAGCGGCCGTCGGCGAGCGGCCGCACGATGAAGGGGTACAGCACCCCGTCATGGCCGAAGGCCGCGGGCTCGCCCTCCTCCGCCAGAGCAGCGGCCGCGAGGAACTCGGGGCGGAAGTACGGATCGCCGTCTCCTGACGCCGCCCACGCCTCCGCGTAGTGCCCGAGGGTCAGCCAGCCGTTCACGCGGCTGCCCCGTCCGGCGGAACGTCCTCGACCCATTCCTCGCTCTCGTTCTCGGCCTCGAACCCACACCGCAGCAGGACCACCGGGATCGTGCGGAGCAGCATGCCGACGTCGGTGGCGAACGTGATGCTGCGGACGTAGCGCTGGTCGAGCTCGATCATCTGGGAGCGGCGAAGCGTGTTGCGGCCGGAGATGCCGGGCAGATGGCTGATGCCGGGGCGCACCTGCAAGGTCTCCTGGTAGTGGCTGCGGTAGCGGTCGATCAGCTCGCGCGGCTTGGGGCGGGGCCCTACGAGCGACATGTCGCCGCGAAGCACGTTCCAGAGCTGAGGCAGCTCGTCGAGCGACGTGGTGCGGAGCCACTTTCCAAGCGGTGTGATCCGCGGGTCGTCCGGCTCGAACCAGAGGCCGGCGCCCTGATCGGCCGCTCCCTCGATCATGGTGCGGAACTTGTAGATCCTGAAGCTGGTGTCATCGCGGCCGACCCGCTCCTGGCTGAAGAGAATCGGACGGCCCTGCGTGCGCCAGAGGGCCGCCGCGATCGCCGCCATCACCGGTGCCGCCGGGACGAGCATGAGGCCGGCGCCGGCGACGTCCAGCAGCCGCTTGCCATGGCGCTCGTAGAAGGACGACATTCCGGCGGATCTTAGTGTCCGGCTGCCCGCCGGCCGCCGCCGGAGAGGAGCTCCCGGTACACCTCGACGTGCTGCCTGGCCGATGCCTCCCACGTCAGGGTGTCGCGCGCCTGCTGGGCGCCGGCCCGCGCCGCGGCCAGGGCGGCAGGGTCGTCGAGCAGCTCTCTGACGGCCGCCGCCATGGCCTCGACGTCCCCGGCCGGAACCACCCGCCCTGCGCCGAACCGGCGCACGTTCTCGCCCATTCCGCCGACGTCGTAGGTGACGGCCGGAACGCCCGCCCCCAGCGCGCGCAGGAGCGTCCCGCTCTGGTCGAGCCCCGGCCGGTAGGGAAACAGCGCGAGGGTTGCGTCGCCATACGCCCGGTCGACCTCCTGCTGGGGGAGGTAGCCGAGCCGCCATTCGACCAGCTCGCCGCCGGCCACGCGGTACCGCTCGATTGGCTCCATCGGGTCGCCGGCCACGATCAGTCGTGCGCCCTTCACCAGCTTCGTGACCTCGATGGCGTGGTCGATGCCCTTGTACGGGCGGATCAGGCCGAGGCACAGAAGCGTGCGGCCGTCGTCGGTTCGCGGAGGATTGGTGGCGATGATCGGATGCGGGATGACCCGCATCTTCTCCTCCGGCACACCCCGATCGGCGAGCGTTGCCAGCCCCGTCTCGGAGTGGACGACGATGCGGTCGAATCGGTCGTAGAGGTGCTCCCAGGCCCGCCGGCGCCTGCCCGTGCGCCGCGGCACGAGGTCATGTGCCGTGTACACCAGACGGCCACGCGCGCGCAGCATCCAGCGGTCGAGCTCGGGCAGCGTCATCCACTGGAAGTGCACGATGTCGGCCGGGCGCAATCCGAGGCGCAGCATCCCCAACGGGTGCTCGGCGACCTTGAGCGGAATCCGCAGCGGCGAGCGGCGAAAGAGCCGGGAGCTGACCGGGTAGAAGAGCTCGTGGCGCCGGTATCCACGGGGCTGCGGCACCTCGCCGAAGCGGAACCGGGACGTGACCAGATCCACGTCGACCCCCATGCTCCCGAGCTCGGAACAGAGGTTGTGGTCATAGTCCGGGCCGCCGAAGCCGGAGGGGTTCGCCATGATCACGCGCATTCGGCGAAACCTATCGTCGCGCGAAACCTTGGGGTACACCTGCGGCCGGTTTGGGGGGTCTCCCCGTCGCGGGTGGGTGCCCGGGTGGCGGAGGATGCCCACATGAACTCCAACACCTACATCCATGACATGGTCATCGTCGGTTCCGGCGCCCAGGCAGTCTCGGCCATCCAGTCCGCGATCCGCAGCGGCATCCGCCCGGTCGTCGTTCCACGAGAGCCCTCCCGACTCGACCTCCTCCATCGGCCGTTCCGCGTCTGGGACGGCAACCGCGAGCTTCGCGCTCATGCCGTCGTCATCGCCGGCGGCGATCGGCGGCTTGCGCCGGTCTACCGCGACTGGCTCGCCCACGACCGCTTCGGCCGTCTCGTCACCGCCGAGGACTCGACTCGCACCAATGTGGCGGGCGTGTTCGCCGCCGGTTCCGAGGCCGTCAGCGACGCCCTTCGCTGGATGCGATCGGCAAACGGCCTCGAGCCGGTTCCTGTGGAACCACGCGAACTGCTCGCCGCTGCCTGACCCTCGGGTGAAAGAAGGGGGTCTGACCCCTTTCTTTCACCCCTCGGCCAGCAGGCGCCGGACGGCGTCGAGCAGCGACGGCAACGGCGGCTCTCCGACGAGAAGCGTGCGGCAGCCGACCCGTTCGCCGGCCACCATGTCGCGCTGCGAGTCGCCGATCATCACCGACTGAGCGAAATCGACGTCCGGGAAGTCGCGCTTCGCCTGCTCGAACAGCCCGATGCCGGGCTTTCGGCAGTCGCACTCGCCCTCGCCGTGGGGGCAGACGTAGATGCCGTCCACAGGCAGCTGCGCCAGGCGCTCGTGGATCTCGTCCACTGCCTCCTGGGACATGCGGCCGAGCGCGATCCCGCGCTGGTTGGTCACCACGATCACCCGCCAGCCCGCACCGGAAAGGAGTCGCACCGCGTCCTCCGCTCCGGGCTGGTAGCGGAACCCGTCGACCGACTCGACGTAGGCCCCCTCAGGCGCTTTGACGTTGATCGTGCCGTCGCGGTCGAGGAACGCCGTCTTCCCACTCATCCGAACAGGTCGTGCTCGACCAGCTCACAGATCGTGTGCAGCACGAGCATCGTGCCTTCCTGAATCTGCGGGGTGTCCTCGGCGGGAATGCTGATGCAGTGCTCGCAGATGGCGGCCAGCTGGTCGCCCTTCGGCCCCGTCACGCCAACCGTCACGAGCCCCGCCTCACGGGCGGCTTCCACCCCACGCAGCACATTGGGCGACGTTCCGCTGGTCGAGAGCGCGATCGCGACGTCGCCGGGCCGCCCGAACGCTCCCACCTGGCGCGCGAAGACCTGCTCGAATCCGTAATCGTTGCCAATGGCCGTCAGGGCGGCAGTGTTCTCGGCCAGCGCCAGCGCCGGCAATCCAGGCCGGTCAAGGAGGTAGCGCCCGGTGAACTCGGTGGCGATGTGCTGGGCGTCGGCCGCACTGCCGCCGTTGCCGAACAGGAGCAGCCGCCCCTCGGCCCGCAAGGCGGCTGCGATCGCCTCCGCCACCTGCGCGAGCTGCCGGGCGAGGCCCTCGTCGACGAGGCGCTGCGCCATCTGGGCGTGCACCTCGAGCCGGTGCAGCGCGCGGTCATGCATCGCTCATGCTCCACGTCGTGAGCCCATCCGACTCGAACGAGAACTCGGTCACAACGCCTCCCATCCGCGTCAGCGCCTCGACAACCCGGTGCTTGCGGTGAAACTCGCAGTAGAACAGCATGTAGCCGCCGCCACCCGCGCCGGTCACCTTGCCGCCCAGCGCGCCCGCCCTGCGCGCTTCCGCATACGCCTCGTCGATGAACGGGGTCGCGATCTTCGGCGAGAGCCGCCGCTTTGCCCTCCACGCCTGGTGCAGCAGGTCGCCGAACTCCCGCGGCCGGCGTTGTACCAGGGCGTTCTTCATCTCGACCGCCAGCACCTTTTGCTCCCGCAGGGCCTGCAGCGTGCCCGCCTCCCCGCCCTCGTACCGGGCGGTCTGGTCCTCGATCACGCCATCCGAACGACGGGTCGCGCCGGTGTAACACAGGAGCATGTTGTGCTCCAGCTCGTTGACGACGTCGGCGCTCACCCGCAGCGGGTTGACGATCACCCGGTCAGCGCCGAACTCGATGAAGTTGAAGCCACCGAACGTGGCTGCGTACTGATCCTGCTTCCCGCCCAACATGCCCATCTCGACCCGCTCGATCTGGTGTGACAGCGCGGCAATCTCGTATTCCGTCAGCGGCAGGTTGTGGTGCTCCTTGAGCAGGCCGATCAGCGTCACCATCACAGTCGAGCTCGACCCCAGGCCCGACCCCGGAGGTGCATGGGAGTGCAGGAAGATGTCGTAGCCGGGCGCCGCGGTGTCGCCGAGGCGGCGGATCGCGGCCTTCACGAGGTCGAGCCGGCCGTCGAAGATCGGCGTCTCACCCACCTCGTAGTTCACCGACACGCCGAAGTCGGCAGAGTCGATGCGGATCTGGCGATCGCGCCTCGGGCGGAGCAGCCCGTAGGCATACCGGTCGATGGTGGCATTGAGGACGAGACCGCCTTCGCGTTCAGGGAACGGTGGGACATCCGTGCCGCCGCCGGCGAACGAGATTCGAAGTGGTGCTCGTGCGCGGATGTTCATGGCAGGTCGGAGCGGAGCCTATCGGTAGACTTCTCCGCCGTGTCCCAGAACAACGAGGCCGAGCGGACCGGCGAGGTGCGCGTAACTGAATACGCCAGCCGGGTCGTCCGTCGCTGGTACGTCGTTCTGCTCGCCGTTGTCGCCGCGGTCCTGCTCGTCCTCCTGAATACGGTGGGTACGGGCAAGCAGTTCCAGGCCCAGGCAACCGTCTTCCTCGGCCAGCCGCTGACGCCGACCGGCGGCGCGGTCTTCAGCGCGAGCCTGTTCACGAACACCACGAGCGCGCAGGCATGGGTGCGCTCGACTGAGGTCATGGCCAAGGCCGCGCAAGATGCGGACATCAAGTCGGGCTCGGCGCTTCGGAGCCACACCAGCGTGACCGTGCTTGCGAACAGCGGCGCAAGAACGACTCCGACGGGCGCGAACGTCAACATCACGGTGCGCGGCCCATGGGACCGGGAGACGGTCGCGACTGCCGCTCGCTCGCTGGCAGATTCGCTGATCGAGTTCGCCAACAAGTACCAGCAGGCGAAGATCGACCTGCTCGATACGCAGATCGCGACCGACGAGCAGACCATCACCACGCTGACGAGCGTGGTCGACCAGGCGCAGAAGCAGCTCGATGCCGTGAGCAAGAGCTCGGCTCCGTCGATCGATCAGGCGACGATCTCGGCAACGCTGCTTTCGACGATCGCCACCGCCGGCTCCCGTATCGACGAGATCTCTTCGACCCTGACAACCAACAAGATCTTCAAGGCCGCAGCCGAGAACGTCGAGTCGGCCGGCTATGTGCAGGAGCCGGTCGGCCAGAAGGTCACCGCGACGAAACGCCGAAGCACACTGATCGTGGCGGCCTTCACCGGACTGATCGTCGGTGTGATCCTCGCTCTCCTCTGGGATTCGGTGCGAAACGGCCGGCCCAGACGGGTGGAGGCGTAACCTTGTCGACGCGCTCCTGCCCCGACTGGCCTGAGCTGCTCGACCGCGCCCCCGACCTGCACTTCAAGCACTACACCGCCGATGAGCTCCAACTGCCGAGCGACGTGGTGGTGGCCATCGGAGCGGTGCGCCTGTCCGAGGTCGACGTCTGCGCAGACACGCAGCACAACGTCTTCAACCCGGATCACACCGATCCGCGGCTTGCGGACGCCCTCCGATCCAGCTACTGGCACGACCTTGACAGCTGGACGGGGGAACTCGGATCACCGTAACCGGTGACGGCGACACCGGGACGGGGGATACGCCCCGGAGGCGCCCATTCCGATTCTCTCTGTGGTTGAAACGTCCACACAGGGGAGCGAGAATGAACAACCCCGAAGAGACGCGGATCACGTCCGCACCGGCTGCCCACACAGAGCCGGCGGAGGAGGATCCGCTCGCGATCCAGCGCTTGCTGGCCTGGTATTTCCGCCCGGAAGACCCGTCGCGGATCAGGCTTGCAGGCCGGCTGCACGACGCCGGGTAGGCCTCGGGGCCACCCGGCGACGGGAGCCGCGGGCCGCTCAAGACAGCGGCCCGCGGCTCGTACACCGTCGCTAGGCGGGGTTCGGCCCCTTGACGATCGGGACGTCGACCAGGTTGCCCCACTCCGTCCACGAACCGTCATAGTTGCGGACGTCGGGATAGCCGAGCAGCTCGCGCAGTACGAACCAGGTGTGGCTCGAGCGCTCACCGATGCGGCTGTAGGCGGTGACCGCCGTGTCCGGGGTGACGCCCTTTGACTCGTAAAGCGCCTTCAGGTCGTCGGCGCTCTTGAAGGTGCCGTCCTCCTTGACCGCCTGAGCCCACGGGATCGACTGTGCCCGTGGGATGTGCCCGCCGCGCTGCGCGCCCTCCTGCTCGTAGCCGGGCATCGCGATCAGCTCGCCGGAGTACTCCTGTGGGCTGCGCACGTCGACCAGTGTCTGCTCGTCGCCGTTGTTCACGATGGCGAGAACGTCCTCACGGCGTGAGCGAAGCGAGTTGTCGATCTCCTTTGCCGAGTAGCTCGCCTTCAGGGGCGTGGGCTGCTCGGTGCTGAGCTCTCGCCCCTCGTCGATCCACTTCTGGCGACCGCCGTCCATGATCCGCACGTCGTCGTGGCCGTACAGCTTCGTGTACCAGTACGCGTAGGCTGCGAACCAGTTGTTCTTGTCGCCGTACAGGACGATGGTGGTGTCGTTGCCGATGCCCTTGGAGGCGAGCAACTGCTCGAACTCCTCCCGCGGGATGACGTCACGGACGACCTGCTGCTGCATCTCGTCCTTCCAGTGCAGCGGCACCGCGCCGGGGATGTGCCCCTCGTCGTAGAGGTCGGTGTTCTCGTCGACCTCGGCGACCACGACGTTGCCATCGTCCTTGTGCTCCGCGACCCAGTCGGTCGAAACGAGCACCTCGTTTGCGTATCCCATCTGTCCCCCTGTACCTGTGGTGGGTGGTCGAACGGGACCCATACTAGCCGAGTTTGGATCCAAACTCAGCCATCTGATCGGCCGACCACGCGAGAAATGCAGCGACCGGCCGGCTCGGCTCGGCCCCCGCCGGGCGGACGGTCGAGAAGTCGCGGACGGGATCGATGCCGGCCACCTCGGCGACGGCAAGCGTCCCCAGCCGAAGCTCGCGCTCGACCGCCAGCCGGGAAAGGAAGCTGACGCCGTAGCCACCCACCACGGCCGCCTTCGCCGACTCCTGCAGGCCAAGCTCCATCGCGACGTTCAGGTCACGCGGGCGAACGCCGGCGCGCCGCAGCTCGTCCTCGATCACCGTGCGTACGCCTGCGCCCGCCTGCATCACGATCAGTGGTTCACGCACCAGCTCGGAGAGCTCGACTTTCCGACCCGCGAAGCGGTGCCCGGGCGGAATGGCCAGGATCACATGGTCGCGCAGGAACGGCTCGTACACCAGCGACCGGTGAGGACGCACGGCCCCGACCACCCCAAGCTCGAGCTCCCGTGCGAGCACTCGGTCGATCACCGTGTCGGTCGCCTCGATGCGCAGCGACACCGTCACGCGCGGGTGCTCGGCCCGGAACGCCCCCAAGAGCAGGGGCAGGACGTGCTCGCCAAGCCCGGTGCTCGATCCGACCACGAGGCGGCCGGCGAGCTCGCCGTCACCCCCGGCCAGTTCGCGCTCGAGCTCATCCGCCACCGCGAGCATCCGCTGGGCGTATCGATGCACGAGCGCTCCGCGCTCGGTCAGCCGCACCGTGCGACCGCTGCGGTCGATCAGCGGCTCGCCGAGCTCGCGCTCGAGCGTCCGGATCTGCTGGCTGACCGCGGGCTGGCTGATGCCAAGCGCCTTCGCCGCCGCCGAGAACGAGCCCCGCTCGGCAACCTCGAACAGCGTGCGCAGATGACGGAGGTCGGCGATAAGCCCAGCTTATGTGCAACGCGGGAACGAACCGCGCATGCTCGCCGTCATACCTGCATGCGACAGTTTGCCACCGTTGTCGCTGTGCTCGCACTCACCGCAGACTGCGGATGCGCCACGGCCCGGGACGGCGGCAGCCGGCCGGCTTCCGAACCCTCCAGCAAGGCGACGGAGCCGGCCGGATCCTCGAGCTCCAAGTCGCCGCCCGGTGCCTACCTCGAGACACCGCCCGGCCGAGCGCGGCTCACGCTTGGGTCCTATTGCTGGTCGACCTTCAACGACGACGGCAGCGGAACCACGGCCTGCGCAGACATGGTTCCTCCGGACATGCGAGATGATCTCGCCGAGATCTCAATCGCATCCGGCGACCGTGTGACACTTCACCTCGCCTTCGAGCCACCGGAACCGATTGAGGTCGTAGTGGGCGGACACACACGCAGATTCCCGCCGGCCGAAACGGTGTCATGGACGGTGATCGAAACCGGGATCCTCAACATCTTCGTTGACGCCGAGCAAGGCAGTGTCAGCTACCTCGCGCGCCTCGTCCGCCCCTGACCAGCCCGCCCAGCGCCAGGTCGATCAGGCGCTCGGGGTCGCGTCGCACCCGCTCGCCCGACGCCTGCGTGCGGCGCTCGACAACGAGATCCTCCAGCCGCTCCAATGGACGCAGCCTCCCGTCTGCGATCAGCCGCTCGTCGACTCCGCCGAGTCGCCCTGCAAAGGTCGTGTACACGGGTGTCCCAAGCACCACCGCCTCGCGATTCATCGTCCCGCCCGCGCTGACCACCAGATCCGCCCCGGCGACAAGGCTCTGACCGTCGATCGCGCCATCCGGAACCGTCAGTGACGGCAGTTCCAGCGCTCGGATCCGATCCGATTGCGCAGGCGTGCGCGGCAGGACCACCGCCCGCACGGCGTCGTTCCGGCCAATGCGCTCCACCAGCTCGTCGAACAGTGGGTTCTCGAACCGGTGATAGAGCGCAACGTCGGCCGGCGGGCGCAGAATGACGCCGATGCGGTCGCCGTCGAGCCCGAGGGCCGCGGGCACCGCCGGGTCGGGCTCGAAGTCGGCCAGGTAGTACTCCTCCTTCAGACCCGGATAGGTGACGAGCTTCGGAGGCCGGGCGCCGTAGCCTGCGACGCGTTCGGCGGGGATGGCGTCGGGCATCACGACGCGGCTGGCAAGGCGGCAGTTGAGGCTGTGCTGGAGCCGGGCGAACTCGTAGTCGAACATCGTCGTGTTCGGGATCCGCAGCGTGCGGCACGCCATCGGCAGATCGGTGGAGCCGTGGGCGAGACCGGCATCGATCCGCCGTCCGCGCCCGAACCGAATCATCGACGCGACCCGGTCGGCGGCCGCCTGCGCCTTCCCCAGCCTCGACCCGCCCCCGTGGTGCCCGACCACGGTGTGGTCGATACCGTGGAGCTCGAGCAGCGAGATCGTCTGGGCAAAGGCCCGCGCGGTCACGAGGACGTCCCATCCCCGCGCCTGCATGCGCCGTACGAGCGGCGCGAAGATCGGCACGTGCGGTGAGTTGGTGAGGTCGATCCAGACCCGCATCCGGCGGATGCTACGCGCCCGGCATCAGGCGGCGGCGAGCGCGGCGTTGCGGACCGCGTCCACGACCTCGCGCTGCTGCGACTCACCGAGCGTGGGGAACATCGGCAGCGCGAGCCCCTCGCGGGCGGCCTGCTCGGTGACAGGGAGGGAGCCGCGGCGATATCCCAGGTGCTCGAACGCCGGCTGCACGTGCAGCGGCTCGGCGTAGTAGACGGCCGATGCGATTCCCGCGTCCTTCAGCTGCCGCTGGAGCGTGTCGCGGTCTGGCGAGCGCACGACGTACAGGTGGTAGACATGGGTGCGCCCAGGCGCCTCCGTCGGCAGCGTCACGTGGTCGCCGAGGCCAAGCTCCTGGTAACGGCGGGCGACAACGCGGCGCCCTTCGTTCCAGCCCTCGACCTCGGGGAGGAACCGGCGCAGGATCGCAGCCTGGATCTCGTCGAGCCGTGAGTTGGTGCCGACGTGCTCGAACACCCGTTTGTCCCGCGAGCCGTGGAAGCGCAGCAGGCGGATCCGCTCGGCGATCTCCTCGCCGGCCGCGATCGCCATGCCCGCGTCGCCCATGGCTGGGAAGTTCTTCGTGGGGAAGAACGAGAAGGTCGCGACGTCGCCGTAGCTACCCGCCCGGTACCCCTCGAACGTGGCGCCGAAGGCCTGCGCGGCGTCCTCGACCAACGCGATGCCGAGTCTGTCGGCCAGCTCTTTGAACGCGCCCAGGTCGGCCGGCTGACCGAAGATGTGAACCGGCATCACGGCGCGCGTGCGCTCGGTCACCGCGGCCTCCGCGGCGGCCGGGTCGAGACAGAGCGTGACCGGGTCGATGTCGGCGAACACCGGGGTCGCGCCGACCCGGGCGATAGCCTCGGCAGTTGCGTAGAACGTGTACGCGCTGGTCACGACCTCGTCACCGGGCCCGATGCCGAGCGCCTGCAAGCCGAGCTCGATCGCGTCCGTGCCGTTCGCCACGGCCACGGCGGTGCCATACCCGATCGCCGCAGCGACCTCTTCCTCGAGCGCACGGACGTTGGGGCCGAGAATGAACCGGCCCGATTCGATGACCTCGCAAACGAGCTCTTTCACCTCGGGCAACAGCGCCGCATACTGCCCGCGAATGTCCATCAGGGGTACAGCCACGAAGAGGTCGAGTCTAGACCGCCGCCTTGCGCCTTCGTCGCAGTAGCCACCAGCCTGCGAGAAGCACAATTACGGCCGCGATCGGGTAGTCGAGCAGGTGCAGCTTGGACTGCCAATCCTTCCAGTTCGACCCCGCTGTGTCACCCATCCAGACGAGCAGGATGCACCATGGGATGCAGCCCAGGAACGTGAGAACACTGAACCGCCCCAGCGGCATGCGGGCGATGCCCGCCGGGAGCGAGATGAAGGTGCGGACCACGGGGAGCATGCGCGAGAAGAACACCACCGCGGTTCCGTGGCGCTCGAACCAGCGTTGCGCCGTGTCGAGATGGCGTTTCGAATGACCCGTCCGCAGCCAGGCCAGGTCGACGCCGTACGCCCCGACGGCCCAGGCGATCCACGATCCGACGAGGTTCGCGAACGACCCTACGAGCACCGCCTCCCAGAAGCCCATGTCGCCCTGCGAGACCAGGTAGCCGGCGAAGATCATGGTGACCTCGCTGGGCACCGGGATGCATGCGCTCTCGAGCAGCATCAGCCAGAAGACGGCCCAGAGCCCGTGGGAGGCGACCATGTCCTGGACCCATTGGTAGAGCGTCTCGAGCACCGCGCGGCAGTGTAGGCGGGGCTGCCTACGGGAGGATGCAGATCTACACGCGCGCGATGGCGACGAGCGTCGGCATCTCGAACACCGCCATGTCGCCCTCCCTGACCTGCTCCATCGCCAGTGCGACGTCGGCGATCACGCAGGCGCGCTGCTCTTGTGAAGCCTCGGCGAAGCGCGAAGCGGCGGGGCCTGACGCGATGATCCTCTCCGCGTGGTGGGCCGGGTCGGCAAACCTCGCAGCCACGCGCTCGATCTCCACAACGACGTCGCTGAACCCAGCCTCCTCGAGAGGCGCGCGCAGCTCTCCAGGATCGCTGATGACGTAGGGCGCCGCGATCATGGCGGCGAGCTCATTGCCAATGTGGCGACGCAAAGCGTCGATGATCGCCTGGAACCCGAACCCGGCTTTCGACCACGTCGCGACGGCGACGCGGCCCCCTGGCGCAAGCACCCGGCGAAACTCCCTCAACGCCGCGGGGCGGTCGGGGAAGAACTGCAGACCCTGCTGGCAGGTGAGCACGGTGAAATCGTGATCCTCGAAGGGCAACGCGTCGGCTGGGCCTTCCCGGTAGTCGATCTCGACACCGTTTGGGGAGCCGAGCTCGCGCGCGACGGCCAGCATGGGGGGAGAAAGGTCGACCGCAGCAACGCGGCCCGCTGTCCCGACCTTCGCGGCGAGCAACCTCGTCAGCGAGCCGGTGCCGCACGCGACATCGAGTGCCAGGTCTCCTTCCCCGACCTCCGCCATCTCGATGATGCGCTCGGCCAGCGGCAGGAACATCGCAGGCACCATGTACTCCTGGTAGCTGCGTGGCGCACTCGAAGGCGTGGCTCCCCAGTTCATCGCAGAGCGTGTCTCGGGGCGGCTCATCCGGCGTGGACGCTATCACCAGCGTTCACTGAGGTGCCTGGCACCTTGATGAACGGCCTATGACCCCGCCGCGCTGACCCGGTCGAGGTTTGCGAGCTGATCGCGCAGGCCGCTCTCGACGTGGCCGCGGACGAGGCCTGCGAACAACCTCGGCAGCTCCACCTCAGCGGTCAGGGTGACGTGGCTACCCTCGCCCTGAGGGGCGATCAGGAACTCGGTGCGCCCCTTGCGCGTGCCGTCGACGCGCTCCTCGACAAGCAGCCGCGGCGGCTCGAGCACCGTGCGCCGGACGCGCATGCGCTCCGTCTTCCCCATCGCCGACAGGACGCAGGAGATCTCCCCGCTGTCGGAGACCTCGATCTGGGAGACGCTGTCCGGCAGCGTGGTGACGTGCGTGTGCGGGTCCGCGATGACAGCCCACACACGCTCCGGCGAGGCTTGCATCGTCCGGGACGCGGAGGCAGTAACCATGCCCTAGGCGGCGTCGAACTCGCGCACCGTGCGGTACAGCGTGTCGCGCTGCGATGCGCGGAATCCGGCGTTGCGGATGGTGTGGAGGAAATCCTCGACTCCGGCACGGTACGTCGTGCCGGCCGACGAGACGACGTTCTCCTCGATCATGATCGAGCCCATGTCATCGGCGCCGTAGAAGAGCGCGACCTGGCCGACCTTCATCCCCTGCGTGACCCACGAGCTCTGGATGTGGTCGACGTTGTCGAGGTAGATGCGGCTGACCGCCTGCATCAGCAGGTAGTCGAAGCTCGTCGGGAACCACGTCACCTGGGCGGCGAGCTCGGTGTTGTCGGGCTGGAACGTCCAGCTGATGAACGCCCGGAACCCGTGCGCCTCGTCCTGCAGCTCGCGAACGCGGCGGAGGTGCTCGATCCGCTCATCGAGTGTCTCGACGTGGCCCCACATCATCGTGGCGGTGGTGCTCATGCCGAGGCGGTGCGCGGCCCGCATGATCCCCAGCCAGTCGTCGGACATCGTCTTCTTCGCCGAGATGATCTTCCGGACCCGGTCGACCAGGATCTCGGCGCCGCCGCCCGGCAGCGAGTCGAGCCCGGCGTCGCGAAGCCGCGAGAGCGTCTCCGACGGCGTCAGCTTCGCCTTGCGGGAGATGTGCTGAATCTCGCTCGGCGACAACGCGTGGAGGTGGATCGGATAGCGCTTCTTGATCTCGCGGAACAGGTCCTCGTACCAGTCAAGCCCCAGGTCGGGGTTGTGGCCGCCCTGCATCAGGAGCGCGGTACCGCCCAGCGCAAGAGTCTCCTCGATCTTCTTGAAGATCACCGGCCGCGGCAGCACGTACCCCTCCCGCGTGTCGCCGGGGCGACGGTAGAACGCGCAGAAGTTGCAGTCCGTGTAGCAGATGTTGCTGTAGTTGAGGTTGCGGTCGACGATGAACGTCACGCGGTCGGGAGGCGCCTTCCGGTTGCGCAGCTCGTGTGCGGCGCGCCCGATCCGCAGCAGGTCGCGCGACTGCAGCAGCGCCCTGGCGTCGTCGTCGTTGATCCGCTCGCCCGCCAGCGCCTTTTCCAGCACCTCGGTCACGGTCGGCTGCTCGACGCTGACGGCCATCACGCCACCTTCTCGAACTCGACGAATCGCAGATCGGGCACCTCGTCGAGCTCACCGGCGAGGTGCGCCAGCTCGAAGAACCGCGTCACGCCCATCCGCTCGCGGGGGCCGAAGTGGTAGCGAAGCTTCTCGAAATAGCGGGCGAGGAACCCGGCCGGCCACCCGTACTCGTCGGATGCGCGGCGAGCCAGCACCTCCGGCTCCGCCCGTGACAGCGCCAGCGAGCGCAGATGTGCGCGCTCCAACTGCTCGAGGCCATCGTCGACGCCTTCACGGCAGGCCCACACGGCATAGACCATCGGCAGGCCGGTGCGCTCCTGCCACAGGCGGCCGAGATCATGGTGAGGCGTCGGATCCTCGAAGGCGCTGCGAAGCGCCGCGTCGCCGATCAGGAGCTTCGCGTCGGCGGGCTGGTCGAGCGGCACCAGCTCGACCTCACCGAGGAGCACCTTCACGAGCACCACCGATGTCGCGCTCTCTGGCGTTACGGCCACCGACCGCACCTGCTCGAGCGGCTTGCGGGTGATCAGCTGGATCGAGTCGACAGCACCCTCGGTCGCGACGCACAGCCGCGGCAGGAGACGCAGCCGGTCGGCGTTTCGCGCGTATTCGATCGACGAGATCGGGGCGACGTCCACCTCGCCGGCCAGCAGCCGGGCATTCAGCTCGGTCGGCACGCCCGGGATCTGCTCGATCTCGATGCCGTCCAGCTCGTAGAAAACCGGCGCCATGTTGGCGTAGCTGATGCGGCCGAGACGGAGCATCAGTCGAACCGCCGCACGACGTTGTAGAGCGTGTCGCGCTGCACCGGGACGCGGCCGGCGTCGCGGATCAGAGCGACGAGGTCGTTGATCTTCTCCTCCTGCGGTGTCACGGCGCCGGCGGCATGCGCGATCTTCTCCTCCATCACGGTTCCCTGGATGTCGTTCGCGCCGTAGTGCAGGGCGATCTGCGCCAGCGGCGTTGAGATCATGATCCAGTAGGCCTTGATGTTCGGGATGTTGTCGAGCATCAGCCGCGAGACGGCGATCATCTTGAGGTCGTCGTAGCCGGTCGAGAAGCGCCAGCCACGGCGCTCGAACACCGTGTTCTCGGGGTGGAACGGCAGCGGGATGAACGCGAGGAAGCCGCCGGTCTCGTCCTGGAGGTCGCGCAGCCGCATCCAGTGGTCGACGCGCTCCTCGTAGTTCTCGACGTGGCCGTAGAGCATCGTGCAGTGCGTGGGGATCCCCATGCCGTGTGCAGCCCGGTGCGTTGCGATCCAGTGGTCGGGATGCTCCTTGCCGGGCGCGATCAGCCGCCGGACGCGATCGGCGAACACCTCCGCGCCGCCGCCGGGGAGCGAGCCGAGACCCGCCTCCTTCAGGTCGGCGAGGATCTCCTCACGCGGCTTCCCCGAGAGCTTCGTCATGTGGTGAATCTCCGAGGCGGTGAACAGCTTCAGGTGCACGTCGGGCAGCGCCTCGTGGAGCGCCCGGGTGAGGTCGATGTAGTAGCGGTATTCGAGGTGAGGACTCTCGCCACCGACCATGTGGATCTCGCTGTAGCGCTCCCGCTCGTACACCTCGACGGCATGCGCGACCAGGTCGGCGATGTCCCAGGTGTAGGCCTCGGGCTGCTTCCCGGTCATGGCAAACGCGCAGAACTTGCACTTCACGCGGCACACGTTCGTGTGGTTCAGGTAGAGGTTGTTGACGAAGAACACCTCGTCGGTTCCGCCGCGCATGCGACGCGCGGTATCGGCCAGCTCACCCAGCGCGGTGAGATCGTCCGACTCGAGCAGGGCAACCCCGTCGTCGAAGTCGAGGCGCTCACCGGCGAGCACCTTGTCCCGAATCGGGGCGAGCGTATCGAGGCGTTCGACCGTGGCCATGCCGTGCGCAGTGTAGTCCGCTGCGGGCCCGACGGTACCGGTAGTCTGACGCAGTGCGCAGGCCGCTCGACGAGGAGATCGACCGCTTCGCCGGGCGCATGCTCGAGCTGGGGCTGACGCCCTCAACGGCCGTCGCAGTGACCGACCGCGAAGGCACGCTCTACGAGCAGTCCTACGGCGGCCCCGACCTCGATGCGTTGTGGGAGATCGGCTCGATCAGCAAGTCGTTCACGGCCGTGGTCGTGC
The DNA here is from genome assembly GCA_033856675.1 of Gaiellales bacterium. GTDB lineage: Bacteria > Actinomycetota > Thermoleophilia > Gaiellales > JAICJC01 > JAICYJ01. Next base: position 107,319 of record JAWVEN010000061.1, read on the forward strand.
TCCAGCTGGCGGAGGAAGGGGTGCTCGACCTCCGTGTCCCGGTGACGGAGTACCTGCCCTGGTTCTCGGTCAAGAGCCGGTACGAGCCGATCACACTGCACCACCTGCTGACCCACACCGGCGGCCTGATCATGGGCTCCGAGATCGCGACCGCGTCGACCTTCGACGTGATCGCGGTCGCCGACACCGAGACCGGGTTCGCGCCTGGCGAGCACCTCTGGTACTCGAACGTCGGGTACCGCGCCATTGGCCTGCTGCTGGAGCAGGTAACCGGCCGCAGCTACCCCGACCTGATCCAGGAGCGGGTGCTCGACCCGCTCGGGATGCGCAACTCGACGCCGACCATCGTCCACGAAACCCGGAAGCGGCTCCCGCCGGGCTTCCTGCCGTTCTACGACGACCGTCCCTGGCGCCCCGAGCACGGCTTCGTGCCTGCCACGTGGATCGAGTCGGCAGAGGGCGACGGCAGCATTTGCTGCACTCCCGCCGACCTCGCCACGTACCTGCGTGCCTTGATGCGGGGCGGCGAGGGCCTGCTCTCGCCGGAATCCTTTCGGCTGATGACGGCACTCCACACCGTCGACGACCAGGAGGGCGGCCACTATGGCTATGGCCTGGTCACCGAGGAGGCGGCCCTCGGTCACGGAGGCGGCATGGTTGGGTACCACGCCCACATGTGGGCCGACCTCGCCGCCGGCGTCGGCGCGGTCGCCTTCATCAACGGTGCAACCGGCGCACAGGCGCTGACCGGTGCCGCGATCGCTTTGGCCAAGGGCGCAGAACCGGAAGAGGCGAGCTTCACGCCAGGCGAGCCACTGCTCGACGACGGGTCGGCGCCGCCCGAACTGGCCGGGCTGCTGGGGCATTACCGGGCGCACAATCCCTGGCTCACCAACTTCCGCATCGGCGCCCGAGCGGGGACGCTGTGGTTCGGCGCGGACGGCGTCGACATCGAACGTCATCCGCTGACGCCGCTGGACGACCGGTCGTTCCGCGTCGGCGCAGCCCCGTGGTCGCCGGAGCGGCTGCGGTTCGATACGCCCATCGATGGCAAGGCGCAGCGCGCGTTCTACTCCGGCAATCCGTACTTTCGCTGCTTTACGCCCTGAGGCTCAGGCGCGGCGCTCGGTCGCCAGGCGAACGGCGTCGAGCAGGGCGTCGTGGTCGACCGCCCCGTTGACCTGCTCGAGCGCCAGGCGCGCATCCTCGGCGAATCGGCCCGCTTCGGACTTGGCGTCGGCGAGGGCGCCCGATGCAACCACACGTGCGAGCGTGGGTAGCACGTCGTCCGGGCGGGCACCGCGGGCGATGACGGCGTGCACCCCGGCGTCGCGCTGGGCCGCGAGGATCAACGGCAGCGACACCGTCCCGTCGAGGAGATCGGTGCCGAGCGGCTTACCGGTCGTCTCCGGGTCACCGTCGCAGTCGAGCACGTCGTCGGCGATCTGGAACGCGAGGCCGAGGCTCTCGGCAAACCGGGCGAGGCGCTCGCCGTCGGCCGCGGGAAGCCCGCCGAAGTGGGCGCCGAGCGTCGCCGCGGCGGCGAACAGCCGACCGGTCTTCAGGCGGCAGCGCTCCAGGTAGAGCTCGACCGGGGTGGCGGGGTCGCCCGCCTGGGCGCGCTGCAGAACCTCACCGCGAGCGAGTGAGAGACAGGCGTCGGCGAGCACGGATACGGCGGTGATGTCACCGGTGGCCGCCAGCTCGGCGAAGGCGCGGGCAAAGAGGTAGTCGCCGGTGGAGACAGCGAGCTCGCGTCCATCCGTCTGCCAGACGGTCGGCCGGCCACGCCGAAGCGGCGCTGCGTCCAGCACGTCGTCGTGAACGAGGGTCGCCATGTGAATCAGCTCCACCGCGCACCCGGCCGCGGCCAGTTCAGGCCTGCCCGCGGCGGACTGAGGGGCGCACAGCGTCACCAGCAGCGGCCGCAGCCGCTTGCCGCCCGACCGAAGAGTGCGGGCCGCCGCTTCCGGGACCGAGCCACGCTGCGCTGCGACGGCCGCTTCCAGCCTCCGCTCGACCTCATCGACATACGCAAGGTGCCGGCTCGCCACGGTGCTCATCCAGTGACCGTCCCGACGTGGATGGCGACCACCCCGAGCATCAGCCGCCGGTAGGTCACGCCGGACAGCCCAGCGCCGCTCATCACCTTGGCAAGCTCGCCGGCCGGGGGAAACCGGTGCACCGACTCGGGGAGATATGCGTAGGCCGCGGAATCGCCGGCGACCAGCCGCCCGAGGATCGGCACACCGCGATCTGTCCAGAGCTGGGAGAACGGGCGGATGGGCGCCGGCGGAGTGCTCAGCTCGAGGCACACCACCTTGCCGCCCGGCCGCACCACCCGCGTCATCTCCGCGAACCCGCGTTCCAGGTCGGATAGGTTGCGGACGCCGAAGCCGACCGTCGCCGCCGTGAACTCGCCGTCGGCGAACGGCAGGGCCAGCGCATCGCCCTCGACCCACTCCACCACAGGGCTCTTCGCTCGGGCGACGGCCAGCATCTCGGGCGCGAAGTCGAGGCCGACCACCCTGCTCGACGGCCCCAGCGTGCGGCGCAGCTCCACGGCGAAGTCGCCAGTGCCGCAGCACACGTCGAGCGCCGCGTCACCCGGCTTCACGCCGGTCATCCGCACGCCCAGCCGTCGCCAGCGACCGTCGAGGCCCATCGACATCAGGCGGTTCATGCGGTCGTAGCTCGGTGAGATGCGGTCGAACATCTCGCGTACCCGCTCGGGCTGCAGCGTCACCGGGTCCCCCACCGCTCGAACAGCGTCATGTCGATCCCGAGGCTGTCGATCACGCGCCCGGCCACGAAATCGATCATGTCGTCGATCGACTTCGGCAGGTGGTAGAAGGCCGGCATCGCGGCGATCACGTCGGCGCCCGCCTCACGCAGCGTGAGCAGGTTGCGCAGGTGGATCGACGAGAGCGGCGTCTCCCGGGGGACGACCACCAGCTTCCGCCGCTCCTTCAGCTGCACGCCGGCCGCCCGGTGGATCAGGTTGGCCTCGGCGCCGCCCACGATCGTGCCGATCGAGGCCATCGAGCACGGGCAGATGACCACGGCGTCGGTCCTGGCGCTTCCGGAGGCGTACGGCGCGGAGTAGTCCCGCTCGCCCCAGATCGTCGCCCCGCTGCCGTGCTCGGCGACGAACCGCTCCAGTGCGTCGGTGCCGTCCATTGCCTTGTCTCCGTAGATCTCCAGCGCGATCACCTGGCGGCCGGCTGCTGATGCGACCACGCCGACCTCCGCCTCCGCCGCAACGAGCGCGCGCAGGATCCGCGCCGCATACGGCGCGCCGGACGCCCCGGTGATCCCGAGCATCACTCGCATGGCGGGAGCCTACTGTGCGTCGGCCGGATTGCCGGTGCCGAGGGCGACGATGAACTTCGTCACCTCGTCGATCTGCTCCGGCGTCATCTGATCCTTGAACGCCGGCATGCCGCCGCCGCCGTTCGCGATCTGATTCTTGATCGCCGTCGGATCGGGGTTCGGCGCGCCGTTGCCGAGATTAGGCCCGATCGCCGGGCCGCCGCCGCCGAAGTCGTGGCAGCTCGTGCACCCGAAGTCGACCACGAGCTGGGCCGCTGGGAGGCTGTCGAACTCGGGTTTGCCCGTGACGGACGCGCCGGTAGCTCCCGGTGCCTCCCCACCCGCGATGGTCAGCGCGATCAGGATCGCCGGCGTGGCGAGCCCGAAGGCGACGCCGACCGGACGGCGCGACAGACGACGGTCGCGGCCGGTGTCGAGGAAGGGCCACACGACCAGCAGCACCATCCAGACGGTGGGGATGATGACCGTGGCGAAGATCAGCTGCCACGGCTCCTTGAAGATCCGCAGCAGCTCGAACAGGAACAGGAAGTACCACTCCGGCCGGGGCTCGGTCGAGACCACCGCCGGATTTGCCTTCTCCTCGTAGAGCGCCCCCAGCCAGCCGTTGACACCGGTGGGATGGTCCGCGCTGATCGGTCCGGCGGTGGCATGCCAGACGATCGTCATTGCGACGATGATCAGCAGGACCAGCAGGTTTACGACCACGTCGTGGAACATGGCGAACGGGAAGAAGGGATGCCCTTCCTTCTTCTGGTCCGCGAGCTCGCTCTCGTAGCGGACCCGGCGGTTGATCACCTTGCGGGCGGAGGTGGCCATCAGTCGCCCGCCGCCGGCGCGCCGGCCTCATGTGAACCGACAGACGTCTCCGGGTGCAGGTGAGGCTGTACGGCCGGATCCTGCTCGGGCGGCCGGGAAGGCCACGGCGTGACGCCGAGCTTCACGACCAGCCACATGTGGACGAAGATCAACGCACCGATCGCACCCGGTATCAGCAGCATGTGCAGCGCGTAGAACCGCGAGATCGTCTGCGCACCGAACACCGGCCCGGCCAGCAGGAACTTGGAAATGAACGGGCCGGCAACCGGTGCGGTGCCGTTGATGTTCACGGCGACGACGGAGGCCCAGTACGCCCGCTGGTCCCAGACAAGCAGGTAGCCGGTCAGGCCCATGCCCATCACGGACAGGAAGATCAGCGAGCCCGTCAGCCAGGTCATCTCGCGCGGGTACTTGTACGCGCCGTAGAAGAACGTCCGGCCCATGTGGAGGAACAACAGGATCACCATCACGCTGGCGCCCCACTTGTGGCTGCCGCGGATGAACCAGCCGAGGGTCTGCTCGTCGGTGATGTACCGGATCGACTCGTACGCCCCGTTCGGCGACGGGTTGTAGGTCATCGCCAGCAGCGCGCCGGTCGTTGCCTGCAGGATGAACACCGTCAGGAGCGACGACCCGAGCGTGTGGAACCACCCGGTCGGCGGCACCTTGCGGAACAGGAACTTGCGGACGAGCGTGGGAAAGCCGGTGCGGTACTCGATCCAATCCTCGGTGGCGAGGACCATCTCCTTGGGGCTCGGCGGCGGTGGGATCGGGATCGGAAGCGGCATCGCTTACTTGGCCTTCGGCACGGGGCCGTGCTTGTAGGTCACGTTCGGGTAGAGGATGTCGGGCACGTGATCCTGCACGACGCCGGGTCCCGGGACGACGACCGGCTGCCCGGGCATCTTGACCGGGAAGTAGGTCAGCTTGCCGTCGACGAAATCGACGCTCCAGCGGTTCGTCAGCACCAGCTCGTTCTTCTCGACCTTCCACTCGAAGCGGTCGAGCGGCCGGATCGGCGGCCCCTCCGTCCGTGCACCGTCGGTGTCGTACTGGCCGCCGTGACAGGGGCAACCGAATCCGATCTTCGAGGCCACCACCGGACAGCCGAGATGCATGCAGCGGTTCGAGAAGACCACGAACATCGCATCGCTCGCCAGCCAGTCCTGGTTGTCCTTACCGGTGTAATGGACCCACGCGAGGTTCGCGCTCGTCTCTGGCTGGGCGGCATCCTCCACGAATGTCGCAGCGGTGGGGCTGAAATCCTGCTCGCCGGTGAAGGTGTCGATCGGCCCCAGCGACACAGGCGTGAAGGCGACCTCGTCGAGCACCGGGGCGAGAACGTATGCCGTGGCCGGCACGCCGATGACGGCGCCGATCATCGCGCCGAGGCCGACAGTGGTCAGCGAAAGGAACTGCCCGCGTGTGACAGCCGAGTCCGGCGCCTGAGGCGCCGTGTATGCGTGGGCGTGCGAGCCGGCGGGCGTATCCGCCAAAGTTCCTCCTCCTCAGGTAAGCCGCGCCATACTATCGCGCGTTCCGGCGGGGTGTGTTCGTATCGGGAATGCCATATTCGGCCCACCGCGAGCTGACGTTGTCCCGCACCTCGGGACTCATCTCGATCACCTCCGGCCAACCCCGATCGTACCCCTCCTGCGGCCACTTCGCGGTTGCGTCGATGCCGATCTTGCCGCCGAAGAACTGCCGCGTGGGAGCATGGTCGAGGTGGTCGAGCGGCCCCTCCGAGAGGACCACGTCTCTTGCCGGGTCGACGTTCGCGCCCACCTGCCACATCACCTGCCCGTAGTCGTGCACGTCGACCCAGTCGTCGACGACGACCACTCCCTTGGTCAGCGAGAGCAGCCCGGTGCCCCAGACCGCGTGCATCACCTTCTTGGCGTGGGCCGGGAACGCCTTGCGCACCGACACGATGGCCAGGTTGTGGAAGGCGCCCATCACCGGCAGGTCGTAGTCGACCACCTCCGGCATGGTCATCCTGATCGCGGGGAGGAACATCCGCTCCGTCGCCTTGCCGAGCCACACGTCCTCCTGCGGCGGCACACCGACGATGATCGAGGGGTAGATGGCGTCACGCCGCATCGTGATGGCGGTGACGTGCAGCACCGGGAACGGTTCCACGGGGGTGTAGTAGCCGGTGTGGTCGCCGAACGGGCCCTCGTCGGCGAGCTCGCCCTTTTTGATGTACCCCTCGATGACGATCTCGGCCCGGGCGGGCACCTCGAGGTCGACCGTCTTGCCCTTCACGAGCTCCACCGGCTCGCCGCGGAAGAACCCCGCCAGCATGAACTCGTCCACGTGCTTTGGAAGCGGCGCCGACGCGGAGTAGGTGGTGATCGGGTCGAGGCCCAGCGCCACGGCCACCTCCATGCGCTCCCCCATCCCGCGCCAGTCGGCGGCTGCGTCCTTGTGGATCTGCCAGTGCATCGCCGTCCGGTCGGGGCTGAGCTTCTGGATGCGGTACATGCCGACGTTGCGCAGCCCCGTCCGCGGGTCCTTGGTGATCACCGCGGGCAGCGTGATGAACGGCCCACCGTCGCCGGGCCAGCAGGTCATGATCGGCAGCTTGTCGAGATCCCCGGGCTCGAGCACGATCTCCTGACAGGGGCCGCTGCGGACGATCTTCGGACGCGAATCGGCCAGCGACTTCAGCTTGCCGAGCGCGCGGATCTTGTCGGCCAGGCCCTCGGGCGGCGTCATCTCGAGCACGCCCTGCACCCGCGTTCCCAGCTCGTCCAGATTGTCGACGCCGAACGCCATGCACATCCGCCGCTCGGTGCCGAACTGGTTGATCAGGAGCGGCATGCTGCTGCCGCGCACGTTCGTGAACAGCAGCGCAGGCCCGCCCGCCTTGGTCACCCGGTCGGTGATCTCGCTGATCTCGAGGTGCGGATCGACCTCGGCGGTCACCTCATGGAGCTCGCCCTCGCGGCGAAGGTGGTCGATCCAGTCGCGAAGGTCACGGAAGGCCATGCGGCCCGCAGTGTACGGCCCCGCGCAACGCAGGAGACGCAGCGAGGGTCGTTCAGCCCGGACAGCCTGAAGCCGATGATCCATTGGAATGCTTGTGCTGACGACGTCCACATCCATCATTGCTCTGGCGCTCCCCCTGCTCGTGGTCGGGTTCGCCGGCTACCGGCGGTGGCTGGCTGCGCAGGGGAGCGACGACCGGCGGGATGCCTTCGCCTCATGGGCCGCCTGGAACGGCTTCGAGCCCGCTTTGCCGCCCGCCTACGGCTCCACCCCCACGCTGGTGCAGCAGCTAGGGCGCCACGGGCTCTGTTACGGCGTGCCGATCGGCGAGGAGACGGGCGCGGTCTTCGAGTGGAGCTACACCGTCGGGTCGGGCAAGGATCAGCACACCGTTACCACGACTGCCGTCCAGGCCCTGCTCTCAGCCGGCTTCCCGCACTTCCGGGTCGTGCCCCGAAGCGGCGAGGTTCTCGACGGCTCACTCGACGAACATGAGATCAAGCTCGAGTCGGTCGAGTTCGACCAGTGCAACCGGCTGCTGACCGGTCGGCAGGACGACCGCGAGGTCTTCGGGTTGTTCGACCCCGACATGATCGTGTGGTGGATCGAGCAGGGGGAGCTCGCTCCGACGGTCGAGTACCAGATGGGCACGCTGGTCGTGACCAGCCGCAGTTCCTGCGACAGCCATGCGGCCTTCGACCGTCTGCTCGGCCAGGCTCAGCACATCGCTGAGGGCGTCCTTTCGGACGGCCTCCTCAGACGGGCCTAGAATCCCGTCTGACCCGCACGCCACCGACACCGGGAGCCAAACGATGGGCGTCGCCCTGCTCGTGATCGCGGCGATCGTGATCCTCGTGATCATCTTCTTGATCGTCCAGTACAACGGCATGATCCGTGGCCGCAACAAGGTCGACGAGGCCTGGAGCGGTATCGACGTACAGCTCAAACGACGACACGACCTGATCCCCAACCTGGTCGAGTCGGTGAAGGGATACGCGACGCATGAGCGCGAAACGTTCCAGCAGGTCACCGACGCGCGCGCTCAGGCGATGGGAGCCAGCGGCCCGGCGCAGTCCGGCGTCGCTGAGGGCTTCCTGTCGCAGGCACTCGGCCGGCTGTTCGCCGTGGCGGAGGCCTACCCGGAGCTGCGCGCGAGCGAGAACTTCCAGCAGCTCCAGAACGAGCTGACGAACACCGAGGACCAGATCTCGGCCTCCCGCCGCATCTACAACGGCAATGTCCAGTCGTACAACACGCGGATCCAGGTATTTCCGAACTCGGTCATCGCGGGTGCGGGCGGGTTCACCGTGCGCGAGTACTTCGAGATCGAGACCCCGGCCGATCGCCAGCCGGTGATGGTCGACTTCTCCACACCGCCGCCCAGCGTCCCCGCGGCGGCGCCTGCCGAGCCCCGGCCGACCGAGCCGCCGCCAACCGAGCCGCCCGCGCGGCCCGAACCACCGGCGTCCTCCTAGATGCCGCACCTGCTGGTCTTCGGCGCCAAGGGGCTCGGGCGCACCATCGCCGCGCACCTGATCGCACAAGGCTGGGATGCGACCGGCGTCGCGCGGTCGGTCGAGACCGCCGAGGCATTCCCCGGTCGCGGCATGGTGGCCGACCTGACCGAGATCGCTGCGATGCGGCGCCTGGTGCAGGAGGTGGGGCCAGTCGACCTCGCCGTCAACGCCGTGTCGCCGAAAGGCCGATTCGGCGGCGGCGACCTGATCACCACCGACGACGATGCGATGACGCCCTACCTCCAGCAGCTGCTGCCGGAGGTCTTCGCCTTCTTCCGGGTGATCGGCAAGCAGATGGTTGAGCGCGGTTCGGGCACGCTGATCCAGGTCACCGGCGGCTCAGCGCGCCGGGCGCTTCCCGGCCGGGCGCCGTGGGCGGCGGGGGCCGCGGCCGTACGCGCCCTGTCGCAGGCCGCCGCGAACGAACTGAAGCCGCGTGGCGTTCACGCGTCGTTACTGGTCTGCGACGGCCAGTTCGGCGAGCCGGGGGACGACGACGGAGGCTCGAAGATCGACACGATCGAGCTGGCAAAGGCGGTGCAGTTCCTGCACGAGCAGGGCCCCGGCGCCTGGACGCACGAGCTGGTCGTGACGCCGATGAACGACCGCTGGACGCCATGAAAAAAGGGGTCTGGCCCCTTTTTTCACCTACCGAGGCGGCCGACCGTCTCCTGCCAGAGCCGCTCGCCGGAGCGGGCGTCGCCCTCGCCGAGATCGCGTGAGCTGCTGGAGATCAGCTCGGCGAGTGCGACCACGGCGTCGAGGTCGCCGGTATTGCAGATCTCGACCAGCCCGGCCGCATAGAGGTAGTCGCCGGTGAGCAGCGCGAGGTCCTGATCGTCCTGCCGGAACAGGCGCGAGCGACCTCGATGCAGCAGGTAGCCCTCGCGGATCATCTCCACGCCGAGCAGGTGCGTGGCCGGGCACCGGCCGGCGAAATCGGGCTCCGGCCCTTCTCCGGGCGCAAGCGCCTGCGCCCAGAGCGGGCTGTCGGCCGCTGCCCGCCGCCGGATCTCGGCCATCACGCTCATCCGGCGAAGTCGCGCGCCGCGGCCACGGTCATCTCGACCTGCTCGGCCGTGTGCGCGGTCGACGGCATCATCGCCTCGAACTGCGACGGGGCGAGGTAGATGCCGCGGTCGAGCATGTGGGCGTGGAACCGGGCATAGCGCTCGGTGTCGCTGCGAAGCGCATCGGCAAAGCTTGCGATCGGGCCGGGATGGAAGAACGCGGTGAGCATCGCTCCCACCCGGTTGACCGTCACGCCCGGGCCCTCCAGGCCGGCGGCCACCGCCGCGGACGTCTCCTCCAGCTGGTCGTACACGCCCGGCTCACGGAGGAGCTCGAGCGTCGCCGTCCCGGCGGCCATCGCGAGCGGGTTCCCCGAGAGGGTGCCCGCCTGGTAGACCTGCCCCAAAGGCGCCAGGTGCTCCATCACGTCACCGCGGCCGCCGAATGCGGCGGCCGGCAGCCCGCCGCCGACGATCTTGCCCAGGCACGTCAGGTCCGGGCGCACCGCGAGCCGGTCCTGCGCGCCACCGTAGGCGACCCGGAAGCCCGTGATCACCTCGTCCAGGATCAGCAGCGCCCCGGTGCCGTTGCAGATGGTGCGCAGGCCCTCGAGGAACCCGGGCTGCGCCGGCACCACACCCATGTTGCCGGCAACAGGCTCGACGATCACGCAGGCCAGGTCGTCGGCATGCTCCTCGGCGAGCGCCCGGGCGGCATCGAGATCGTTGTACTCGCAGACCAGCGTGTCCGCCGTCACGGCCGCGGGGACACCCGGGGACGACGGGATGCTGAGCGTCGCGAGACCCGAGCCGGCGCTCGCCAGCATCGAGTCCGCATGGCCGTGGTAGCCGCCCACGAACTTCAGCACCTTCGCGCGGCCGGTGAAGCCGCGTGCCAGGCGAACGGCGCTCATCACGGCCTCCGTCCCCGAGGACACGAAGCGCACCAGCTCGACCGAGACCACCGCAGCGCAGATCGCCTCGGCCAGCTCGACCTCACGAGCGGTGGGCGCGCCGAACGACGTGCCTTCTGCAGCTGCCTGTGTGACGCGCTCGACCACGAGCGGATGTGCGTGCCCGGTGATCAGCGGGCCCCAGGAGAGCACCCAGTCGACGTAGCGGTTGCCGTCGGCGTCGGTCAGCCAGGCGCCCTCTCCTCGCGCGGCGAAGAGCGGATGCTCGCGCCCCACCGATCGCATCGCTCGCACGGGGCTGGACACTCCGCCGGGGATCACCCGGCAAGCCTCGCGAAAGAGCCGCTCGGACTCCGCCTCGCTTCGCTTTGTCACAGCCACGCGGCCGCTCGGCTCGCGTAATACGTGATGATGAGGTCGGCGCCGGCCCGCTTGATCGCGGTCAGCGCCTCGAGAGCCGCGGCGGGCTCATCGAGCAGCCCGGCGCCTGCAGCTCCGGTCAGCATCGCGTACTCGCCGCTCACCTGGTAGGCGGCAATCGGCGTGAGCGTCGCCTCGCGCGTGCGGCGGATCACGTCGAGGTAGGGCATGGCCGGCTTGACCATCACCATGTCCGCGCCCTCCTCGATGTCGAGGAGCACTTCCCGCAGCGCCTCGTTCGCGTTCGCGGGATCCATCTGGTAGCCGCGGCGGTCGCCCTCCTGCGGCGTCGAATGGGCGGCGTCGCGGAAGGGCCCGTAGAACGCCGATGCGAACTTCGCGCTGTAGGCCAGGATCGCCGTGTCGGTCAGGTTCTCGGCATCGAGCGCTGAGCGAATGGCCCGTACGCGTCCGTCCATCATGTCGCTCGGGGCAACGATGTCAGCGCCCGCCTGGGCGTGCGACACGGCGGTCTGGGCGAGCAGCTCGAGCGTGATGTCGTTGTCGACCGTTCCGGCTCGCAGCACGCCGCAGTGGCCGTGCGACGTGTACTGGCACAGGCAGACATCGGTGATCAGCACCAGGTCGGGAACCTGCGCACGCAGGGCGCGGAGCGCCATCTGCACGATGCCCTCGTCGTCATAGGCCGACGTCGCCGCCTCGTCCTTGTGGTCGGGCAGCCCGAACAGCAGCACGGCCGGCACGCCGGCAGCGTGCACATGCGCGCCCTCCTCGACGAGGGTCTCGATGGAGTGGTGGAACTGGCCGGCCAGCGATTCGATCGGCGTTGCCGGGCCGCTGCCCGCACGCACGAACAGCGGCTGGATCAGGTCGCTGGGCGCGAGCCGCGTCTCCCGCACCATCCCGCGGATGGCATCTGTGCGCCGAAGGCGGCGGAGGCGGGTGACCGGAAAGCTCACGCGGCGCATTGTAGGCAGAAGCGGAATAGGGCCTTTACATGTCCGATGTGTGGTTCTAAGCTTGTCACCAGTGGACATGGCAATTGGCGTAAACGACCAAGCCGAGCACGAGCTCGACTACTCCAACGAGGCGCTCCGGAAGCTGGGCGCCCGGATCCGGCACCTGCGCCGGAAGCGCGCCATGACACAGCGAGACCTGTCATTCGACGGGTGCTCATACAGCTATCTGGCGCGCATCGAGGCCGGCGACCGCCGCCCGAGCCCCCGCGTCCTGGTCGAGATCGCCCGCCGCCTCGACGTCAGCCCCGAGGAGCTGACCGGAGAGGTCAGCTCAGAGCAGCGATCACGGTCGCTCGAGGTGCTCGACGCGATGATGATGATCCGTCTGGAGCAGTACGACCAGGCTGAGGAGCTGCTGCGTGGAGTCCTTCGCGAGGCCGAGGTCGACGCCGACGCCGAGCGCATGGGCGAATGCTACGAGGGCCTGGGCCTGATCGCGGTGCGCCGCGGCCGCGACGAGGCGGCGATGGAGCTGTTCGAGCGCGCCCTCGATGTGGGCGATCCGCCCCACCCTGCCCAGCGGCCCGAGCTGTACATCGAGCTGGCCCGGCTACATATCGGCGCCGGCGACACGGCTCGCGCGATCGCGCTGATGAACGACTGCGCCGAGCGCCTGCGTTCGCTGCCGGGGCGCGACCTTGCGAAGCTCGTCCGTTACACGCTTCTTCTCAGCCAGGCCTACAGCGATGCAGGCGACTACGGCAGTGCGGGCTCCGCGCTCGCCGAGGCGCTGCGCGACGGCGCCGAGGAGGTCGACCTGGGAAGCCGGGCGCGTGCCTACTACTCGCTTTCACGGCTCTACGCCAGCAGCGGCCAGGTCGGGCAGGCGATCGCCTACGCCGACCGCGCGCTGGCGATCTACGAGCTGATGGACGACAACGGCGCATTGTCGGACGCCCACCTGCTCTACGCGCAGAACCTTCTTGACGGGGCCGAGACGGCGCGAGCCACCGAGCACCTGGCAGCCGCCCGTTCACTGCTGGGGGCCCGGCCGAACCCCGTCGAGCTCGGCTTCGTGGTGGTGGAGGAGGCGCGGTGCGCCCTCCGACTGGACAATCACGCGCTTGCGTCAGCGAAGGCTCTCGAGGGCAAGGAGCTGCTCGCCACCGGCGAGGCAACCGGCCGGCTGGGCGACGCCTACCTCGTTCTCGCCCGCGTGTACGACGAGCTCGGCCAGGTGGAGCAGGCGGAGACCGCGTATGGGGCTGCCATCGACGCGATCAGCGGCAATCCCGGGTGGACGCGCGAACTGGCCAAGGCGTACCGCTGGTACGGCAAGTTCCTCAAGCGCCTCGGGCGCGCCGAAGCTGCACTCGAGGCGTTCGAACTGGCTGCCGATCTGGCGCCGTCCAACCAGGACGCGCTCGCGCCGACGCCGCAGTCAGCCGGCATCGCCGTCCCGACCCCCTTCGAGTAACCCCCGGACTACCCGGTCGCCGGCGTTTGCGGCGACGGCGGTTCCGGCGGACGTGGCGGCGGATGGACCTCCACGGGCACTTCAACCGGCAGCGGCGCGCCTTCCCAGCTCTCGAGACCAAGCCGGTCAAGGAAGAAGGACGTGACCTCGCGTCCGATCGCGACCAGCGGCATGGCGACGAACACGCCGGGCAGCCCGTACAGCTGTGCCGCCGCCAGCAGGGCGAAGATCACGATCAGCGGGTGCACCCCGACGGCGCTTCCCATCAGCTTGGGTATGACGATGTGCCCCTCGACCTGGTGGACGAACAGGAAGGCGAGCGCGACGGCGATGGCGGCGGTCGGAGAATCGGCGAGGGCGACCGCCATCGGTGGGATGGCGCCGATCCACGGGCCGACATAGGGGATGACCTCGACCAGCGCGGCAAAAACGCCGAAGGCGATCGCGTAGTCGTCGCCGTTGTGAAAGATCCCGAGCGCGCCGAGCAGCCACATCAACGCCCCCGCGGTCGCGCCGATCACGAGCGACACCATGGTCTGCCCGCGGACGTAGGAGATCAATGCCCGCTCGCAGCGCGACACCAGATCCTGGCCGGAAGAGCCGGGGTCGGGAGGGAACAGCCTGTGCAGGAACCGCGACAGGCGGGGCGCGTCGAGCAGCATGTAGATCGACACCACGATCACCAGAACGACGTTGAACAGGCTCTCGAACACGACGAACAGCACTCCCTGGGCGATCTCGACGGCGCGCCCCGACACGCTCTGAACGTCGAGCGAGTCGATCTGCTCCTGGAGCCGGTCGCCAAGGTCACGAACCTGGACCTGCTCCAGCCCATGGTCATCGAGCCACACCTGAAAGCGGTCGAGCCGCTTTTGCGCAGGCGTCTCCGTCTCTCCCGGCTGGGTCGTGAACTCCTCCTCGACCACGGAGCTCGCGGCGCGTACCTGGTCGGCGACAACGGTGGCGGTGATCACGCCGATCCCGACGAACGCGGTGGCGAACAGGCCGTAGACCATGAACACGGCGACGCCTCGCGGCATGCGCAGGCGACAGAAGGCGCGGACGATCGGGTTCAGGAGAATGGCGATCAGGGCCGCCACCACGAAGATGAACACCGCATGGCTGACGGCCGACACCAGCTGCCAGGCGCCGATCAGGATCAGCGGGAGCCCGACCAACTGCACCCAACGCGGGATGACGATCTTCCGCGTGTTGTCGGGCGACATCGGCCGCCATCCTAGCAGGCAGGGCGGCGGCGGTTCGGCCCGGAAAAGTGCCCGCAAAACGGCAGGTCGTCGCCGCCTGTGGAGGCGTCGGCTAGGCTGGTCCGGTGATCGCCACACGTCAGCGCCACCGCCGCAGGAGACGGGTCCGGCGGGGGCCCGATCGACGTCGTGTCCGCCGCCTCGGCGCGCTCGTCGTCGTCCTCATCATCACGGCAGTTGTCGTTGCCGCCGCGCGAAGCGGGGACGACGGCAGCGGTACGACGGCCGGCATCGCGCCCGTCAACACGCAGGAGCTGGCGCCGAACGCGCCGCCGGAGGTGCAGCTGCTGTCGACGGTCGGTGAGGGGCGGCTCCGCGACCGGTTGCTGCTCTACATCCCAGTCTCGCAGAGGCGCATCACCGCCATCGTCTACCACGCCACCGGCGCAGCCGGCGCGATCGCACTTGATCCTGTCGGCACGCAGCGCAACGCCGGCTTTATCTCACGCCTTGGCGAGCGCCTCTTCGGCGGCGGCGGATCGGATGGCCCCGACTACTTCATCGACGACGGAGGCTCCGGCCCGGACACCGGCTCGGTCGACGTGGGCGCGCCGGCGGGCACCGACGTGTACGCACCGGTCGACGGCGTCGTGGTGGGTGTGCGGCCGTACATCCTGAACGGACGCCGCGATCTCGGCAGCGTGATCCAGATCCGCCCCGACAAGGCGCCTGCGGTCGTTCTCACGCTGACGGCCATCGACCGCGAGGGCAGCGGCGTCGATGTCGGATCGCGCGTCACGGCGTCGACGACCCGGCTGGGATCCATCGTCGACCTTTCCAAGGTGCTCGAGCAGACGGTGGCCAGCTACACGTCGGACGCCGGAAACCACGTGGCGCTCCAGCTCAGCCGTGCGCCGGGCACGAGCCCGCTGCTGTAGCGTCGCAGCGTGCGCGTCCTCTTCATCGCCGACATCTTCGCCTCGGCCGGCCGGCGCGCGGTTGAGAAACGTCTGCCTGGCTTGCGCGAAGAGCTCGACCTCGACCTCGTCGTTGCCAATGCAGAGAACGCGGCGGATGGAGTGGGCGTCACCTCCCGCATCGCCGGCCGGCTGCTGGCGGCGGGCGTCGACGCGATCACTCTGGGAAACCACGCCTTCCGCCAGCGCGAGGTCTACCCGTACCTCGACCAGGAGCCGCGAATCATCCGCCCGGCCAACCTATCGGCGGCCGCGCCCGGGCGGGGGATGACCACCGTCCAGACCAAAGACGGGACCCCGGTCGCGGTGCTCAACCTGATGGGCCAGTTGTTCCTGGACACGCCCCGCAGCCCATTCGAGGTCGCGACCGACCTTGCCGCGGAGGCACGGAACCAGGCAGCGGTGGTGCTGGTCGACTTCCACGCCGAGGCGACCAGCGAGAAGGTGGCCATGGGCTGGCACCTGGACGGGCGAGTGACCGCCTGCGTCGGCACGCACACGCACGTCCCGACCGCCGACGGCCGGGTGCTGCCGGGCGGCACCGCGTTCATCACCGACGTGGGCATGACAGGCGCGCGCGGCGGCGTGATCGGCGCCGACCGCGAGCACGCGCTGCGGCGCTTCATGACCGCGACGCCGGTCAAGCTCGAGACGGCCACGGAGGACCCTTGGCTGATGGGCGTGCTGGTCGAGGCCGACGAAGCCGGGCGCGCGACCGGCATCCAGCAGTTGCTCGAACCTGCGCAATAGCCCCCTGAAGCGCCGGAAATTGCGTAGAAGCGGGGTTTTCGGGTAAGGCGTAACCCGGATGAGGAATGCGGAGCAGGGACGCGTCCGCGATGCCGTTCAGGTAATCGCTGCAGTGGCACTGGTAGCGCTTGGCGCCTACGTGGCGAAGCTTGCGCTGGACGACCGCGATTCGCACGGCATCGTGCTGGCGGTGGCCGGCGCCGCCTGCCTGTTCGGCATTCTCGGCCTGGTGATGTGGTGGCTCGAGCGCCGGGCGGGCGCGGGAGTGCGGGCGGCGGTCGCCGCGGCCG
>JAWVEN010000062.1:0-67844 GCA_033856675.1 Gaiellales bacterium
CGACGACAGTGCCGGCGCCGTCCGGGTAGTACCGGCTCAAGGTCGTGAGGTCGGCGGAAAGCACCCCCCCGACTTCCGCGGCGACCGCGGCGAACACCTCATCCGGCGACGCCGCCCGGGCGACCAGGGTCGCCACCCGGCGCAGCGCGGCCTGCTCCTCAGCGAACCGCTCGCTCGACACGGTGGCCATCAGGATCTTCGCCACACCTGAGCTACGCCGCTTCCTCGCCAGAGATCTGGCTCCAGCTCGTGCTTCGACTGGTGGAGGCAGATCTCTGGCGAGGGGCGATTCTGGACCGAGCGGAGCGGATCGAACCTGTGTCCCAGCGGTCGAACTCCGAATGCCGGCCCGTCAATGCGCATGCTCCGGTGTTTCACCAAAGCTGCGAAGCTGTCGGCGTCCATGACGCGGTCGCTCGGCACTGCACGGTGATGGTATCCGAACCGACCTCGCTC
The DNA here is from genome assembly GCA_033856675.1 of Gaiellales bacterium. Classification (GTDB taxonomy): domain Bacteria; phylum Actinomycetota; class Thermoleophilia; order Gaiellales; family JAICJC01; genus JAICYJ01. The sequence goes on from JAWVEN010000062.1 coordinate 457, forward strand.
ATTTACGCGTAAAAGCTCTCCATCACATAGACAACCGGGAAACTCTCCACCCAGACCAGCCAGTCCGCATGCCAAGTCGACGCTCCCGGAAGCCCGAGCACGAACGTGCGTCGCTCCGCACCATCGAAAACCGACGAAGCTCGCGCCGACCGAATCGCCAACGCGTCACTCTCACCCTCCGCGATCACCCGGCCGATTCGGTCGCTGAGGTTCGACCACGCTCTCGCCGCGCAGGCAGTCGTTCCCCTCCGGGCGGCCCCCCCGGTTAGCCTGCAACGTCTGCGTGAAGGCCGACACGGCGGAAAAGGCGAGCCCGTAAGCGGCACGGAGCAGTGCGTCGCCCCACAGGGGTAGCAGGCCGCCGTGCTGGGTTGAGACGCCGGTGAGTGCGCGCGCCGCGCCGCCGGGGAGCCAGCGGCCATATGCTCGCCAGGCTCGGGCTGCGCGACCGAGTGCACAGGCCGTCGTTTTCGCCTACAGGTACGTCTGTTGTCCGGCCAGACGCCCGCCCCATTGCGTCTCGTGGTCCAATCCCGTAGCCCATACGCCTGATCAAAAGCCCTGCAAATTGGCTCTTTTCTCTCAGCTTGGTGTCCGGTCGCACAAACTAAACGGTTCGGACGTTGACTACGTCATGGCGCGACGTGCTCCAGCGCGCCGTGGGGCTGGAGCCGTTTGGAGCTCTCAGGTCGCAACGTCGTGCAGGTGCCGAGAAGCTTCGCGGACGCCAGCTGGTTCAAACCGGGCCCGGAGCCCTGCGAGCGGCTGCCGTCATCCTCGGCCATGTCGACTCGAAGCGCGGGCCCGGGGTTTCTACCGGCTCCGGGCATTCCGTCTTCCAACCGAAACTGATCTACCGCCACAGCGGCGGCCCGGGCATCCTCCTGATCACCTGTGACGGCCGCTTCGACAGCTCGACCGGGCACTACGTCGAAAACTACGTCGTCTTTGCCCGGCAGCCCATGCGGAATCGCCGCTAGCTCTCGGGTGCGGCCGGGATCCTGGCCATGATCGACGTGCCCGCACCGGGACTGCTCTCGATCTCGGTCGTCCCTCCCACCGCCTCGACCCGGTCGCGGAGCCCGATGAGTCCTGAGCCCCGACTCAGATCAGCGCCCCCTACCCCGTTGTCGTGGATCGCCAGGTTCACGATCGAATCGCTGGCGGCGACGCTCACCTCGACTGCCGAGGCCCGGGCGTGCTTGGCGGCGTTCGTGAGCGCCTCCGAGACGACGTAGTACGCGGCGGCCTCGACCCGCTCGGGAAGCCGCTGCACGCCTTCCAGGTTCAACTCGACGGGCATGGCGGCCCGGCGGACGAGATTCCTGAGCGCGGGGCCGAGTCCACCCTCCGTCAGCACCGCCGGATGGACGCCTCGGGCGATCTCCTGCAGCTCTTCCATCGTGTCCGTCAGATCACCGTCGATCGCCTCCAGGTCGCTCCTCAGCTCGTCGTCCTCGAGAGGCGCCTTCGCTGTCGCCCCGCGGATGGCGAAGCCGAGGGAGACCAGTCGCTGCTGCGGGCCGTCGTGGAGGTCGCGCTCGATGCGACGGCGCGCCTCGTCGGCTGCCTCGACGAGGCGGGCCCGAGAGGCGGCGAGCTCGTCTCGGCTCTCCGCGTTCGCGATCGCCGTCGCGACGAGCTCCGTGAAGGCAGCCATCCGGCTCTCGGCATCCCCGGCGAAGCGCAGGCTACGAGAGGTCCAGAGCGCCACCATCAGACCCCAGAGCCGGCCCTCCACCGTGATCGGCGCCGCAACGCCTGAGCGAATGCCCTGCTCACGGACCCAGGCGGCGATTGGGCCTGACGCCTCCTCGTAGCTCTCGATCCGCGCGGGGCGGCCGGTGCGCATCACCTCGGAGGCGAGATTCTCCCCACCCAGTGGCAGGCGCGTGCCGACGACGGGAGCACCAAGGTCGCCGGAGTTCGCGAGAACCGTCACCGTGTCGTCGGGCTCGTATCGGATGAGGCGCGTGCCGTCCGCGTCGAGCAGCTGCGCCACCTCCTCGGCCACCGCGCTCAAGACCTCCGTGGGCGGCACGCCGCGCGCGACGAGCGTCGCAATGCCCCGCAGCGCGGACTCCTCCTCAGCGGCCCTCCGACGGTCGGTCACGTCGCGTGCGGTCGCATAGACGAGCCCCTCCTCGAGCACCGGCTGGGTGTTCCACTGCAACCACCGCTCCGAGCCGTCGCTCGTGATGTTGCGGAGCTCGACCTCGACGACCTTCTCGCCGTGCGCCAACGCCTCCATCGCCTGCCGGCCACGCTCGCGGTCGTCTGGATGGATGAAGTCGAAGAACGGCCGGGAGAGGAGCTCCTCCTCGGAGTAGCCGAGCATGCGCACGTAGCCGGGGTTCACGCGCTTGAAGTAGCCGTCCAGGCCCGCGACGCACAACGCGTCGATCGAGACGTCGAACATCCGCTCGACCTCGCGCTCCGCCCGGCGGCGAAGCAGGATCGCGCGCCCGACCAGGGACGCGAGGAGCGCCGCGGCTACGGGCCAGGCGAGGGCCAGCCAGGGCAGGATCGTCTGCAGTCCCGTCGGCGGCTCGCTCCCGACCTCGACCCGCCAGTGCCGGCCGAGGACGTCGAAGCTCGTGCTCGCCATCGGCGCGGAGTCGAGGGCGCCCTCGAGCCGGCGGCCGTCGATCGAGATCGCCAGCCGCCGTGGGTCGACCTCCAATGCGTTGGTCAGCCAGCCGCGCGAAACGAACAGCGCGAGGTAGCCGGCCCCCTCGCCGAAGATGCCGCGGTCGACGATGTAGAACCCTGGCTCACCCAGAAGCGGCGCCACCCCGCTCGCCGTGACGGCGAACGTCTCGGGCCGGCCGCGCACCTCCTGGGCGAGCCCCGGCCAGTCGGAGACGTCCATGCCCGGGCGCAGGCTGCCGCTCACGCGCCTCGTGTAGGTCACGACCACGCGGGAGCCGCGCCGCTGCATCCACAGCGCGTCCGCAAGACCGGCTGCAGCTCCCCAACGGTCTGCGACCTGCGCGAAGACTTGCTGATCGGCCATGGGTTCACTCGCCAGCGCTTTGCCCATGCCCGCGGAGTACGCCCTCGCGCGGCCGAGGGACCCCTGGGTGCGCACGCCCACCACCTCGGCTCGGCGGGAGGCATCCGCCTCTCGATCGCTGCGGATCGTTCTGCTGGTCAGCAGGTAGCCGCCGACGCTCAGCACGACGATGAGCGCTAGGACGGTGGCAAGCAGCGGCCGGGTCGAGCGAAGCCAAGCGCGCAGCCTCTTCATCCTGTAGCCAAGGTACGCCAACTTTCGTGCAACTAGCTATCCACCCAGCAGACGTTGTGAACGCGGCTGACCGGTGGTCGGTTTCCGAGCGAGCTGTGTGGCCTGCGCGTATTGTAGTGCTCGAGCCAGTGTCGCAGCGCCTGGTTGCGTTGTCGATGTGAGCGGTAAGCGAGCCCGTAGGCCGCGGCCCCCAGCCGTCTCCCGACGACCTGCACAGATGCGCTTCTGCAGCTCCGGGGCCAAGCTCACCTGGCGAGCGGCGCGGCCGGCTGGCGCGATCAAACAGGCACGCGAGTGTCGCCCGTGCCTCCTCGCCCGCCGCCTGCCAACGGTGCCACCGGCAGTGAGCACTCGCCGGTGAAACGTTGAAGCGCTCAGCCGCAGCCCTGAACGAGCGATACATCCGGACCCTCCTCCGAGCCGTGGTCTTCGCGGACACACAGCCTCGAAGGAGCGCCGGATAGAACCTCACAGCCGTTCACAACCTGTGCGGGCCGCTCGACTAGCATCTTGTTCATGGCCCGCGCGGCTGCAAGAGCCGTCCTTCTGGCCGGGCTCCTCGCCACGGTCCCCGTCGCGTGCGGCGGCGCCGACGACTCCGGCGACGGCCACAGCGCCTCGCTCGCCGCAGTGATCAAGGGCCTGGACAACCCGTACTTCGTGACGATGCACGAAGGCCTCGAGCGCACGGCGCGAGCGCGTGGAGCCCCGTTGAGCATCAGGACGGCGGCCGACCTCTTCGACACCGCCGGGCAAGCGTCCAAGCTGGAGGCCGCCGCGGCAGAGCACGCGGACTGCTACATCGTCAACCCGATCAACCGCGCGAACCTCGTCGAGCCCCTCGGCCACCTCGAGAGGGGAACGCCGATCGTCAACATCGACTCGCCCGTCGACCAGATGGCCGCCGACGCCGTCGACGCCGCCATCACCACGTACATCGGCACCGACAACGTCGCCGGCGGAAGGCTCGGCGCCGAGGCGATCGCACAGGCCCTGCCCGCCGGGGCGCGCGTCGTCGTGGTCACCGGCGTGCCCGGCGACGCCACGAGCAACGCCAGAGCGTCCGGCTTTCGCAGTGGAAGCCGCGGACGCTTCCGGATCGCGCGCTCCGTCGCCGCGGATTTCGACCGGCAACGAGCGCAGCTCGCCGCCGCCGAGCTCCTCCGCACCGACCCGAAGATCCAAGGGTTCTTCGCCGTGAACGACGAGATGGCGCTCGGCATCGCGGATGCGCTGCGGACAGCTGGGCGGAGCGGCGAGCTCCCTGTCGTCGGCTTCGACGGCACGCGCCCCGCGCTCCGCGCCGTCATGCGCGGCGAGCTGACGGCGACCGTCTCCCAGTACCCCTACGTGATCGGGCAGCTCGGCGTCGAGGCCTGCCTCGCGGCCGCCCGCGGTAGGTCCGTTCCCTCAGTCGTCGACGCCCCGGTTCAGGTCGTCGCGAAGACGAACGTCGCGCGTGCCCTGGCGAACTTCCCACTACCGGTCGAGCGCTTCGACGACCCGCTGGCAGAGCTGCTCGAGGGCTGACCCGGCTCGGAAGAGCGTGAGGCTCTCCCCTCCGGGGACGATCTCATCGCGGAGTGCCGAAGATCACCAGAACCGGCTTGCCGAGTGCCGCGAGTCGCTGATGCAGTGGCTCGGCGGTGTTGAACCGGGGACCAGCTGCCTGCTCCTCGGCGAAGGCGGTGTAGGTCACGACGTTGATGTCGTCGCGTGGCTAATCGGTCACAATGATGGTGGCGCGCTGCTGATGCGCCGTTACCGCCACCTGTTCCCGGACGAGACGCGGCTGGCCGCGACGGCGTTTGACCGGTTGGTGCGTGGCGGGGTTGCGAAGGGGTCGCAACCGGCCAAGTCGACCTAGCCGAGACAGCCGAGAAGTGGCTTAGATAGAGGGTTCTGCGAGTCGGGACGACTGGATTCGAACCAGCGACCCCCTGCTCCCAAAGCAGGTGCGCTACCAGGCTGCGCCACGTCCCGAGGTCTGACGACCACAGCCAGTCTACGTGACACCGGTGTCGTCTCGAGGCCATGTCCAACCGGTGGTCCAAGTAACGTTCGCCGCATGGGACGCGCTTTCGGTACCAGCGTCGCAGCTCCGCAGCCGTACGTCGTTCTGAGCCGACCGCTGCCGTGGTCGATGACCCTTCGGCCCCAAGCGGCGACCGCCGTTGCGCTCGCGCCGGTCGCAGCGGCCGCTCCGCGGCTGCCGGTTGCGCCCTCGTGGTCTCTTCCTCGGCGCAGATTCACGAAAGACGACGTTGCCTTCGCCGTCGAGTGCGCGAAGATCTTCGCCGGTCTGCTGCAGCTCGGCTGGCTGCCGTGGGAAGCCTTCGTCCTTTCGATGGCTGCGTGGTGCAGTCATGCCGCGGTTGACAAGGCGACTTGACCCGGCCGTTCCGGTGCGCCAGATCATCAGCGCGTACGCCGGAGGAGTGGGTCTCAACTCGTCCCTGGCCGCCGCGGTACGGCGCCGCGAGGGCCGCCGGGCGGTCATCCGCCGGCTGAGTCGCCGCGCACGATGCACCGAAAGCCGATGTGCCCGGTCGATGTGTCGATCGGCTCGGCCTGCCGCGCGGCCGGGCGGTAGCGGAGGCAGTAGCTGGGAGCGCACAGATGGGATCCACCTTTGATCACCTTCCGTGGTATCGCCCCACCGGGCTCCTCCCGCGTGTCGTTCTCGTCGGGCTTCGCGACCCGCGGGTTGACCGGCACGCAGCACGGCCGGCTGCTGTCGGGCAGCGAGTAGAAGTCGCTCGTCCACTCCCAGACGTTGCCTGCCACGTCGTAGAGGCCGTAGCCGTTGGGCGAGTAGCTCCTGACCGGCGACGTGCCTGCGTACCGGTCGGTCAGCAGGTTCTGCCACGGGAACTGTCCCTGCCACGTGTTCGCCATCACACGCCCACGCGGCGCGAACTCGTCGCCCCACACGTACGTCTTGCCCTCCAGGCCACCGCGCGCGGCGCGCTCCCACTCGGCCTCCGTCGGCAGATCCTTGTTCGCCCACATGGCATAGGCCTCGGCGTCCTGGTAGGCGATCTGCGTAACCGGGTGGCGCTCACGGCCGCCGATCGTGCTTTCCGGCCCCTCCGGGTGGCGCCAGTCGGCACCGGGCATCCACTGCCACCAGTTGCGGTAGTCCTCCAGGTCGACCGGACCGGCCGACATGCGAAACACCAGCGAGCCTGGCACCATCAGCGCCGGATCGGCGTCGGGGTACAACTCGGGGTCCGGCGGCTGCTCGGCCAGGGTGACGTAGCCGGTCGCCTTCACGAACCGGCGGAACTCGGCGACGGTGACCGGATGCTCGTCCATCCAGAAGCCGTCGACGTGCACGCTGCGAACGGGGCGTTCTTCCGGATAGAAGTCGTCGCAGCCCATCAGAAACTCGCCGCCCTGCACGCGCACCATGTTCTTCAACCGTGCGAGATCAGCCTGCACCGCCATTCACCGGATTCTGGCAGAGCGATGCTTTAGCGTTCGATGATGACGGGCGTGCCGAGGCGGAGGTAGCGCTTCAGGACGCCCAGCGCGTGGGCGGATACGCGCAGGCAGCCGGCCGACGCGGGCCGGCCGATGGAACCTGGATCGTTCGTGCCGTGAATCGCGAGCTGGTCACCGCCGCTCCAGCCGGCCGGCAGGTTGGGCTGGTGCCCGGAGAGGCCGAACGCGTACCACCCGAACGAGCCGGACGGGTTACCGGTCGCGACCAGGTCGGTGACGCTGAACTTGCCGACGGGGGTGGGGGACGCGGAGGCTCCGATGGCGGCGGGGAAGCGCCTCACGACGCGTGTACCGCGCAGCAGCGTGACGGTACGCCGAGAGAGGTCGGCCCTGACCCAGACGGGAGAGCGGTCGACGTTTCGGTGAGCGATGCTGATCCAGCCGGTGCGGCCGTTCGGCCTCCACGGCAGCACGATCCGCGCCCAGCGGCCGTTGTCGCTCATGGACACGGCCCACGCCCAGCTGTGTGAGCCGAGCGGCGTCGTCGTGGGCATGTGCCCGATCAGCGGCCCACCCGGCGAGCGGCGCACCGCGGCGCCCGCTGCGTCGATGAGCACATGGCGCACCGGCTTGACCGTTTCGCGCGGAGGCGCTGCGGGTAAAGGAGCGACAGTGGACTGGTCAGAAGCATCAAGCGCGATGCGGCCGCTTGCGGTCCCGGCGCTCGCACCGTTGATGCCAAGCAGGACCAGCATGATGGGGATGAACAGCACGCGACGCATCCCGCTGGGATCGGCAGGGGACTTGCAGGGCTTTAGCGGGCCCGCCGCGAAGCCGATACGAACCATGGTTCGATTGGACGCGATCGGAAGGTACGACGTGAGGCGACATCGCAATCGCATAAGACGATTGGCGGTCATCACAGCCGGCCTTGCGCTGCCCACCGTCGCGTTCGTCACCGTCGCCGCCCGGCGGCGCGGACGTGACTACACCCGCTCTCGGGAGTATCGGGCGCTGGTGAGCGACTACGTCATGTAACAGGCGCCGGGTGTTTTTCAGGTGCCAGGCACCTGAAAAAACAAGCCTAGGCAGCGAGGCGGTGCTCGACGGCCACCACGCGGCGCAGGGCGGACACGCAATCAGGGTCGAACTGCGTTCCCGACCAGCGCTCAAGCTCTTCGAGCGCCTCGTCGGCTGAGCGGTGCATGCGGTAGGGGCGGTCGGCAGTGATCGCCTCGAACGCGTCGGCCACCAGGATGATGCGCGACTCGATTGGGATCTGATCGCCCGAGAGGCCGTGCGGATAGCCCCGTCCGTCCACGCGCTCGTGGTGGTGGAGGATCCACCGTGCCTCCTGGGGCCGCTCTGCGGCGCACACGATGTCGTAGCCGAACTCCGTGTGGCGCTTCATCACCGCGAACTCCTCCACGGTCAGCGAGCTCGGCTTCTGAAGGATGGAATCGGTGATGCCGATCTTGCCGACGTCGTGAAGGAGGCCGGCGAGACGGAGACGCGACACATGCGCCGGATCGAAGCCGAGCTCGTGCCCGATCATTGCGCACAGCTCGCTGACGGTCTCGCAATGGCTGTGGGTGTAAGCGTCCTTCGCATCGACCGCGCGTGCCAGCGCGGTGGCAAGCGCGTCGGTGTGGCGCTTCTCGGCTGCGGCGTCGGGCGACTGCAGGATCGGCTCGAGTGACTCGTTGTAGAGCAGACAGCGCCGGTGTGTGCGCTTGGCCTGGATCAGCGCGAGGTCGGCCTGCCTGATCAGTGCGTCTCGGCCCTCGTTGTCGACGGCCTCGGCAATGCCACCGCTCGCCGATACGGGCCACTCCGCGGCCGATTTCTGAAGCTCGCTCTGGAGGTGCTGAACGAGGTAGAGCCCGTCGATCGCCCGGCGACCCCGCAGGATGACTGCGAACTCGTCGCCGCCGATCCGAAACGCGCAGGTGTGCGGCCCCGCCTCGAGTAGCCCGTCCGCGAGCGCCCGGATGCACTCGTCGCCGGCTTGGTGGCCGTGACGGTCGTTCGTCTGCTTGAGGCCATCCAGGTCGAGCAGTGCAAGGCTCAGCGGCGTCCCGGCCCGATCGGCGTCCTCGAGGGCCCGGCCCAGCTCCTCCTCGAATGCCCGGTGGTTTCCCAAGCCGGTGAGGCTGTCGGTGAGGGCGGCGCGCTTCAGTCGCTCCACCTCCCGCTGCGCAACCCGCGCGAGCCGGTCGCGATAGCTGAGCACCACGGCTGCCGACGCTCCGAACAGCAGCCCGAGCAACAGCGTCAGCCCGGTTGTGAGCAGCACGATGCGCTCGCTCCGACGCGAAGCGCTCAGGCTGGCCATTGCGCGGTCGTGATGCGTCCCGGCACCGCGATCGAGCGTCAGCGTCATCGATTCGAACAGCGGCTGCAGGCGTGTGTCGTTGATCTCGTTGACGGTCCGGATGTCGTTCCGCCGGGCAGCCTCTTGGATCTCGCCGAAGGTCGCCGCGACGGCGGAGTTCTGTGAGGAGAGGTCGGTTGCAACGATCGCGTGCTGGATGTCCACGTCTGAACGGCCGGCCACGATCGTCTCGTTGAACGTCCTGAACGCGCGCTTGAAAGCCGCCACTGCGTCGGAGTTCGGCTGCTGCACGTACTCGCGCGTGGCCAGGTTCTCCTGGGCCACCGCGTATCGCGCGCGCTGGTAGGCGTCGCTCAGCGTGGTCAGACTCTGGACGGCGTCCACCGACCGGTGTGTCGTCTGGGCTGCCCACACGGCGAATCCGCCGAGGGCGATGATGACGACGGTGTTCGCAACGAGCGCGGTGCGACGGTTGGCGAGTGAGTGGGGGAGACGAGGAAGCATGTGGGGACGTGCAGCAGGTCGTGGCCACGACCTAACCGCCACACCACATGATCGGCGAGGACCGGGTGATCTGGGGATCCCCCAGAATGGGGAAGAATGCCCTGCATACAGCCGGTACCACGTGATTACCCCCCATGAAAAGGCTCCTCCCCCTCACGCTCCTCGTTCTCGCCCTCGCCGCGCCTTCGGTCGTGCTCGCAAAGAGCTACAGCTACGAATGGCGCACCGACATCGGAAGCGGCGCCGAGAAGGTCTCCACGACCGGCAGTTGTCTGGCAAAGAAGGGCGTGTTCTCGCTGTCGCTGTCCTGCAGGGGCAGGACCGGCTCGGCGACCGCGCGATACGACTTCACGTTGCCCGGAGGAGTGAACGGCACCGTCGACAAGAAGGTGTCCTTCACCGGTAGCGAGCCGGTCGTGAAGCTCACCCGCGCCGGCGACAAAGTCAGCGTCTACGTGACCAGGACGGGTGCCGGCACGCGCACCTCCGTCCAGATGGTCAGTATCTGCTTCTACGACTAGACGCTGCCGGGTAGTCTCGCTGCGACCTGCGAAGGGGCGTTGCGATGCCGAACCGACCGAAAGCTGCCGAACCCACGGGCGACGGAGCTGTCCTCCGCGCCGTCGTGGCGCACGCGCTGGGCGCGCCTGGGAGCAGCGGTGAGATCGCCATTGATGCTCGAGGCGGGCGCGCGGTGCTCGCCTCTGCGGCAAGTGGTTCGCTGGTGATCGGGGACGTGGAGCTCGCCGGCACGGCGCAAGGGGTGTTCCCGGCCGAGCGGCTGAAGCCCCTCTTGCGCAGCAGCGGTGAGGTGGAGGTGGCTGTGTCGCGGCGGGCGCTGCGCGTGAAGGCCGGGCGAACGACGGTCGAGGTGCCGGTCACTCCTGGGCCAAGCGACTACAGCTGGATGTGGCCGACCGACCAGCCGCAGCTGACCGCATTCTTCGTGCGCGGTGAGCTGGAGCGTGCGCTCGATGCCGTCAGCGACTGGGACGATGTCGAGTTCGCCTACGGGGGGCGCGTCGAGGGATTCGAGCTCCGTAGCGGCTCGCGCTCGCAACGGATCGAGCCGGTACGACGGCCGCGGCGGCGCAAGCCGCTCGCCCTGCCGGTGCACCTGCCGACGCTGCGGCTCCTGCTCGCCGGCCACAGCGACCAGGTTGCAATCGACGTCTGGGAACTGCGGGGCATGGCGGTCACGAGTGACGTGCGACTGCGGGGTTTGCTGCTGGCGGGCCATCCGCAACCGCAGCGACGCCCGGCCGTCGACCTGGGCGCGAGGGAGTCTCAGTCTCAACCTCGACATGAACCTGAGAGTCAACCCGAGCCAGTCAGGGCGGCGCCGAAAGCCGCGCCGCGGCAGCCGGCCGGAGATGCGCGGGTGGCGGCGGCCCGGCAGTCGGCGGCCAGGTATCTCGAGCGTGCCGCCTCCCAGCTCCGGGGAGCGCAGGAGCGGCTCCAAGAGGTCGATGAGACGACTGGTGCGCGACCGATCGCTGCTGCCCTGAAGTCGGTCGAGCAGGCGCTGAAGGACCTCGGCGCGCGCTGATCCGTTTCGCCGCGCGGGGTTGCGGGCATCCTGACAACGTGGCTCGCGCGATCTGGAAGGGAACGATCAGCTTCGGGCTCGTCAACGCGCCGGTGGCGATGTACTCGGCGATCGACGAGCAGGACCTGCGGTTCCAGCTCGTGCATCGCAAGGACATGGGCCCGATCGGCTACCAGAAGGTCTGCAAGAAAGAGGACAAGCCGGTCGACGCGGACGAGATCGCGAAGGCCTACGAGCTCGACGACGGCCGCTTGGTGCTGCTGGAGGACGAGGATTTCGCGGCGGCCGAGACCGACGCCTACCACGAGATCCGGATCCTCGACTTCGTGCCCCACGAGCAGATCGATCCGATCTATTTCGAGCGCACGTACTACCTGGCGCCGGCCGACCGAGCCGCCGAGCATGTGTACGCGCTGCTCGCGGAGGCGATGTCGGGGTCGGGGCTCTCGGGCGTCTCGTCGTTCATCTTCCGCGACCGTGAGCAGCTCGGGTGCCTGCGAACGAAAGACGGCGTGCTCATGCTCGAGAAGATGTTCTTCGCCAACGAGATCCGAGAACCGTCGGAGCATCGCCCGGCGAAGCAGAAGCTGAGCGAGGGCGAGCTCGAGATGGCGCGAGAGCTGATCGACCGCATGGCGGGCGATTTCGATCCCACCAAGTACCGCGACACCTACCGCGAGAAGCTCCTGGAGGTGATCAAGCAGAAGGCCCGCGGCAAGGCGGTCAAGCCGGCGGAGCGGCGTGAGCCCGAGCGGGCACCCGATCTGATCGAGGCGCTGCGCGCATCGCTCGCCGAGGGCCATGGCTCGCGCGGAAACGGCGGTCGTGCTCAAGGCGACCTCGAAGACATGTCGGTCGAAGAGTTGCGCGAGCGGGCTGCGAAGAGAAACGTGAGGGGGCGCTCGAAGATGAGCAAACGCGACCTGATCAAGGCGCTTCGTTAGCGCCTCGAGCCCCCACCCGGGTGGGTTTACGGGGCGAACCGCCAGGGCATGTGTGGAGCGTCACCGAAGCGAAAGGAGTGGCAAATGGGGATCATCGCGTTCATCATCCTCGGCCTGTTGGCCGGCATCATCGCCAAGGCCATCATGCCCGGAAACGATCCTGGTGGAGTCATCATCACCACGATCATCGGTATCGCGGGCGCTCTGCTGGGTGGGTTCCTGGCAAGCGTGCTCTTCAACGCCCATCCGCTGGATGAGTTCTTCGATCTCAGCACGTGGATCACGGCAATCATCGGCGCCGTCATCCTGCTGTGGATCTACCGCATGCTGGTCGGCAACGACCGCAGATTGACGACCTGAGCAATCCCTCGCAGTGCGAGGTACCCCGACTCCGAAGGCCCCGCCAGGGGCCTTCGGTAGTTAAGTGCCGAGCTCGTCACGAAAGGCAAACGGTTCATGACGGTGCCTGGCACCGGTGCCAGGCACCGGTGCCAGGCACCTTGCGAGGCTTGTGAGGAGCAAGGGTGGCTCCCGAAAACACCAACGGTGCCTGGCTCCCGAAATACCAACGGTGCCTGGCACCGCGGTGCACCGCGGTGAACAGCTGTCAGAGGTGGCTGCGGACGCCGGCCTCGCGCTCGACGTGCTCGACCTGTTCGCGAAGCTCGCTCTCCACCGAGCGCTTTGCCGTGCCCCGGCGGAAGAGCGGGAGCACGGTTGCCCTGTTGAGATCCTCGAGCAGCAACGCAAGGCCCAGGTACAGCGCCGCGGCACAGAGCGGGAACCCCAGCCAGCCGGCGATCTCCTCATACGCCGTCGAGCCGGTCACGTGGAACAGCCCGGTGATGACGAACCGAGCGGAGGCGAGCGCAAGGACGATGGCGAATACCGGCTTGCCCGAGGCCGATGCGATCGCAAGCGCGAGGATGACGAAGCTGACGGCGATCAGGAACGCCCCCAGCACCGCGACGGTCTCATCCGACGTGTAGAACGTCACGCCGGCGACGGTTGCCCAGGTCATCCCGAAGATGCAGAGCGACGTCGCGCCGCCCGCATCACGCGCCCAGAACGCCACGACGCCCGCGATCAGCTCGAGCGGCGCGACGAAGACGAGCATGATCAGCGCCGTGGGCCGCAGCTGGTCGTGGCCCACCCAGCCCAGCTCGGGAAGCGAGAAGAGGAACGAGCCGACCGAGAACGCGAAGAACCCGATCGGCAGCGGGCTCGCCAGTGGCCGCAGAACGATCGTGACGGGCAGATTCTCGGGATCGTGACGGGCCATTCAAGGCCGCTACCCGCCGCGCATGCGTCTCAACCGGCCTCGACGAGCTCCCGCAAAACGTGGTACGCCGACGCCTGTGCCTCCTGAATCCGCGGAATGTGCTCGGAGCGAGTCACGATGATGTGATCGGCGAGGCCCTCCGCGAGCACCCGGCCGCCGTCGTATCCGACCATCGCGATGGTGCCCATGCCCCGTTTGCGAGCCTCGACCAGCGCCTCGATGATGTTCACCGAGTTGCCGCTGGTCGAGAAGGCGAGTGCCACGTCGCCCTGCCGCCCGTACGCGATGATCTGGCGCTGGAACAGCACCGCCGGGCCGATGTCGTTGGCGAGCGCCGTGAGGATGGCGGTGTCGGCGGTGAGGTCGAGCGCCGCGCGGCTGGGCCACCCCTGTGGCGCCTCCTGGAAGTCGGCGACGGCGTCCATTGCGTCGGTGGCCGACCCGCCGTTGCCGAAGGCGAGCACGCGCCCACCCTGATCGAACGCTGCACGAAGCGCTGCCGCCGCAGCGGCCAGCGGTTCGCGGCCATCGTCGAGCGTCTGGGCACGGAGCTCACCGATCTCGTGCGCCTTCGCCTCCACGGAGCGGGCGACATCTTCGACAACCGACGCCAGGTCGCCGCTCCGCCTGTCGAGGAACGGATACAGAAAGCTCGACGCCCCCGCACCCGCTTCGGAGCCTCCCAGATGCTCGAAGAACACGTGCACCAGCTCCCACAGCACGTGATAGAGCGTCTCGGCCAGCTCCTGCCGGACGAACGGGTCGGCGGTCGGAGGATCGAAGTCCCATGCGGCGCCGATCGGCGCGAACGCGATGGTCAGGCAACCGCGCTCGTGGGCCACCTCGAGCGCCGCAGCGACCTCGGCGCTTCCCTCCTCGGCGCCGAACGCGATCGCCATGTCTCCGGACTCTGCGACCATCTCGACCTGGGCCGCGAGCGGGCCGCCTTCGGGTGCCAGGCCGATCGCCGGCAACGCCCGCTTGCCCACGATCACCGGGTGGACGAACTCGACCGCGACGTGACGCGCATCCGAGCGGGCCTGCCCCGACGCTCCGAACGCGATCAGCCGATGACCGTCCCAGAAGCGTTCGGCCATCTCACGGCAGAGCGTCGCGACGCGCTCCGCCTCAGCCGCGAAGAATCGCTCGTTGGCCTCGGTACGGCGGTGGAGTAGCTCGTCGATCCGCGTGGGATCCGCCTTCGCCGCCCCCGCAGCCGTCAGACCGCCGCCGGCTCGCGCGCCGCCGTCGTCACGAGCCACTCCCTGAAGGCGTCGACACCCTCGCCGGTCCGCGCGCTGACCAGCATCCGCGGCACGCCGGGATGCACCGCATCGAGGCCGTAGAGCAGCTTGTCGAGGTCGAAGTCGAGGTGGGGTAGCAGATCGATCTTGTTGATCACCACGAGGTCCGCGGTGCGGAACATCAACGGGTACTTGAGCGGCTTGTCCTCACCCTCCGTCACCGAGCAGACCATCACCCGCTGATCCTCGCCGACCCTGAACTCCGCCGGGCAGACGAGGTTCCCGACGTTCTCGATCACGAGCAGGTCGATGTCGTCGAGCGGCACCGCCGGCAGCGCCGAGCGCACCATGTTGGCGTCGAGGTGGCACTCACCGCCGAAGCCCGGGTCGGTATTGATCTGCACCACGGGTACGTGCAGCGATGCCAGCCGGTCGGCGTCCAGGCTGCCCTGCACATCCCCTTCGACGACACCCACGCGGGGGTCGCTCATGCCGCGTAGCACCGCCTCGAGCAGTGAGGTCTTGCCGGCGCCGGGGGCGCTCATCATGTTGATGACGACGACCGACGCGCGGTCGAAGTCAGCGCGGTTTGCGCGCGCGATCGTGTTGTTGGCGTCGAGCGCGTCCTCGACGATCCTCACCTTCGTCCGGTGCATCGATCCTCACATTCGCTCGATCTTGAGATAGCGTCGCAGCTCCGGGAGCTCGGCCGCCACCGCCGCCACCACACCCACCAAGGCGATCAGTCCAATCCACTTCATCTCGGTTCACCACCCTTCGTCTCTCTGTTCTGGGCCAATAGGTCGTTCACCAGGGATTCCACCAGCGCCATCGCCTGGGGAATCGCCGCCTCCACGGGGGCGCTGAGCTCCCCCACGATGTCCTCGTCGCTTGCGCCAGTCATCACGGTCGACGGCTCGCACGCCACCACCAGAGTCGGCGGGATCGCACCTCCGAGGCTCCTCGCGAAGGCGAGCACGCGCACGGGATCCATCCCGTGCGACTCGATCACCGGCTCGCCACCCGGATCCGTGCTCGCGTCGATCACCGACAGCGTCCCCGGAGCCTCCCCGCGGGGCGCGGCGTCGACGAGGATCACGGCGTCGTAGCCCTCCTGGAGGGTGAACGCAAGATCCATCCCGCGGATGCCGAAGTCGGCAACGTGCACCCCTGGCGGGAAGGGCCGCTCGGCCAGCCGGTGTGCGACCGCGACGCCGAAGCCGTCGTCGCCCAGGAAGACGTTGCCGATTCCGGCGACGAGGACGCGGCGCGACGTGGCGGTGGGCTCGACCGCGCCGGCGATCGGCTCCACCTCGTCGAGGCCGAAGAAGAACCGGTGCCCCGGGAAGCGTGCCTCGCCAAGGTCACGACCCGGATCGTCGAGCAACGTCACGGCCACCTGCAGCGTGCCGTCCTGATCCTGTTCGACGGTCTCG
This sequence comes from Gaiellales bacterium, assembly GCA_033856675.1. Taxonomy (GTDB): domain Bacteria; phylum Actinomycetota; class Thermoleophilia; order Gaiellales; family JAICJC01; genus JAICYJ01. Next base: position 16,448 of record JAWVEN010000062.1, read on the forward strand.
ACTACGGCCAGGCGCCCCGACAGGGCGACGTCGAACACATCGCCGCCGCTCCGTGGGTTCAGCCGCACGCGACTGCCCCGCCGCAGCTCGACGCCTTCGACATCCGCCGTGTCGGGCGGCGGAGTCGTCATCTCCTCCCAGAACCCCGTGCCGTCGCTCATTCGCGCATCGCCGGCCTGAACTCCCTGATGGCGCCGTGCAGGCGCATGATGTCCTCCTGCGAGAGGGCCTTGCAGCGCTCGAGGATCTCACGGGCGCGTGGATCCGACGAGCTCATCTCCTCCTGCTCCTCCTCGGTCATGCTGAGGATGTTCAGCACCAGCATCTGGTCGATCTCGGTGCCGTCGAACAGGTCGCCCGGGCTTTCGGGCGCGATCTCGGGATAGTCGTAGAGGATGATCGGCGACGACAGGACCGTGTGGTGCTCCCCCTGCTCGCCGACGAGCACCGGCCACGTGCCGACGTTCTCGCACGCCTCGGCGTGGGCGCGAAGCGGATCAGGAGGGTCCATCATCGACACCAGCTGGCCGCCCGCAGTCTCGACGATCGTGTGCGCCGAGCAGAACGTCTGGCGCAACGCGTCCTCGCGGTCGGTCCCGTTCCACGGCGTCGTGTTCGCGATCCGGACAGTGAGGCGTGTCACGTCGTCGGCCACCGTCTCAGCCGAGATCTCGATGTCGCCGCGGAGCGCTCTATGCGAGCGGAGGATCACGCCCGCGGGCTCGCCGTCCGCGCCTTCGAGCGTCTCCTCGGCAATGCCCGCCTCGACCGCGACCGGCTCGACGCGCGGCGTGCGGGCGAGGTCGGTGGGCTGCAGCCCCGTGACGGCGACCTCGCGCTCGACCGCCTCGTCCCACGACACGTGGCGCCGGTCGCCGATCCGCAGCTCGTGAACCCGTTCCAGGCCCTGCGGCGTCTCCCGGGATACCGCACGCTCGACGACGTGGAGGAAGCGCACCCGAACGTCCACGGTTGCGCCGGCACTCGCGGCGAGCAGGCACTGGGTCTGCATCTCCCAGGGATCGCCCGAGCCGCCGTGGAGGCTGTGGTGCTTCGGATAGATGCCGCCGAACGTCCAGCGCCGCTGGTTCTTGATCGCCGATGCGCGGTAGGGCCAGAGGATGTAGCCCTCGTACAGTACGGCGTCGGCGATCTCGCGCAGGCGGTCCACTAGCGCTCCTGGCCCCGCTCGTCGAGCAGCTGGTCGATGACGGCGTCCCAGCTCGGCACGCCCGCACCGCGGCGGTACTCCGCCAGCCGCTCGAAGGTCGCGTTCCCGAGTCGCATCCAGTGGCTGCCCGGGAAATGGCGGTCCATCATCTTGCGCCACACCGCCACCGGGAGGGCGAACTGCGCCTCGCGGTCCCAGGGCACGTGTGCCGCCTGAAGGCCGCGCTCCCCGGTGTAGAAGATCGTGCCCGCGAACAGGAACTCGAGCGGGACATCGCCTTCCTCGATCGCCTGGAAGTACTTCGCGCTTGCGACGTCGTAGTCGTAGGTGCACGCGACGTGAAGATCGACGGTCGTCGTCTCGCGGAACGATGGCACCATCACGCTGGCATTCGTCCACAGCAGGCTCCGAAGCGTCTGCCCCCACTGCTCCGGCGCGCCGAACAGCTCCACCAAGCGGGCCTGGTCGCGAGGCGTGTAGGAGCGCGACGTCGACGCGATCCGGATCTGCGCGCTCAGCGCGAGCGACCGGATCTCGGCGCCGGCGGCATCGATCCGGATGCGAAAGCCGAGCGTGGGGGCAGCGGTGAACGGCACCGCCTCCACGTTCTCGACCTCGAAGTCGAGCGTGGGGGGCGCCGGGCCGACCGGCTCGGGGGCCGCTCTGGGCTGGCCGTCCGCGATGCTCACGGAGGCGACAGATTCGGCATCCGTGGGTCGATCGGGTTGCGCGGGCCGGCGTTCACGCCGGTCGAGCGCTCGGCCGTCGAGCGGCCATCCTCCAGGTGGCCGGCCTGCGCCTCGTATGGCCCCACGTTGCCTTCGTGGACACCTGGCGTATGTGACGGCGTGTCCGGCTTCACATCCGGCTTTCCGACCTTGAGCGTGCTCATCTCAGCCTCTCTCCTTCTCGGGTGACGGCCTTCGCCTGACCGCGCAGCCCGTCGAAGAACTGCTCGATCTCCTGCCAAACCTCCTCGCCGCCCGCAAACCCTCTCCAGCGGGTGCGAATCAGGCCCACCAGCTCGTAGCATTTGTCTACCCCGACAAGCCAGTGGTCATGCTCGCCCTTCGCACGGTTGACGAGCAGCGCCTCCACGTCGGGCTCCATTCCCGCCAGCACCGGGTTTCGCTCGACGATGTCGCTCCATGTCTCGAGCTTGAGCGCCGACTCGGTTGCGCCCATCGGCCCCGGATAGAACGCCACGGGGCGCTCCGCGGCGGAGCTGTCGAACACGAATGCGAGCCCGACCGGGATGCTGAGGCTGTTCCACCGCACGTCGTCCAGGTCGAAGTCGGCGATCCGTAGGCAGCGGTCCGGCACCAGCCGGTAATGAATGCCACCGGCGGTGGACCGGTCGAACAGCAGCGAGCATGCCCGGCAGGCGCACAGGAGCTGCCGTTTTTGCAGGTCGAGCAGATGGCGATGCGTCGGAGCGATCAGCTCCCCGCACATCTCGCACCGCTCCTCCTCGGCGCCGTCGGGCGGCGCCGAGGCGGGTGCCGCAAGCTTGCGGAGGAGGCTCCCCGCTGACATGCCCGACCCTGACATCAGCCCGCCGGTGCCTCGAGTGCCACGGTCACCAATCCGGTTTCCGTTGTCAGCAGCGGAAGTGGCTCCAGCTGGAGATCGGGGTTGTCCACGCACCGGCCGGCCCGCCGGACGTCGTAGCGAAGGCCGCAGGCAGGGCACGCGATCCGGGAGTCGGACAGCGTGACCTCCTCGAGCGCGTCGCCGCAGCTCGGGCACTCGGCGTGGTGTGCGAACCGCGTGCCGTCGGCCAGATGGACGAACAGCAACCGCTCGGCCGCCACGGCCTGCACCATGGTCGAGCCCGGCTCCAGGTCCTCGATCCCATCGACCGGCAGCCAGGGGCCGACGGTCTCGGTTCGCGCAGCCACCGCCGCCGGGTTGCCGGGCACGATGGCCAGTGGCCGCGCCACGCGCTTCGGCTCCACGACGCCCTCTGCTTCGACGCGCTCGATCTCGGGGGCCGCCTTGTAGATCGCCTCCTCGACCGCCAGCCGCAGGGTCACGGCCGACGAGGGACAGCCGCTGCAGCTGCCCTCCAACCGCAGCCGGGCAACGCTGCCTTCGACTCCGAGCAGCTCGACGTCGCCCCCGTGCGACTTGAGATACGGACGCACGTCGTCGAGCGCCTGCACGATGCGTGTCTCGAGGCTGACCGGGTGCAGGTCATGGAGAAGCAGGAGGTGCGAGACGAGCTCGTCTGCTGTGAGCCGCTCCCGCACCTCCGCGGCGCCGCACTCGTCGATCACCGTGATGACACGTGCAAGGCCATCTCCGTAGAGCTGGAGCAGCGCCTGCACGATCTCGGTGGCCAGCGAGTGCCCTTCGTCGTCCAACCGTTCGGCCTCGTCGAGCAGCCGCTCGATCTCGGCAACCGCGTGACGAGCTTCGTTGTCGCGAAGCCGGCCGGCCACTACGTCGATCCCTCCAGTCCGAGCATCGGAGAATGCACGCGCTTGAGTGTCTGACCCTTGCCCAGGTACATGTGCACACCGCAGGGCAGGCACGGGTCGAAGCTGCGCACCGTGCGCATGATGTCGATCCCGCGGAACGAGTCGCGCCCGTTCTCCTCGAAGATCTTCGTCCCCTGGACGGCGTCCTCGTAGGGGCCCGGGGTGCCGTAGAAGTCGCGTGGGTTTGCGTTCCACGGCGTCGGCGGATACGGGTGGTAGTTCGCGATCTTGCCGTCACGGATGACGAGGTGATGCGAGAGCACGCCGCGAACGGCCTCGTGGAACCCGCAGCCGATCGACTCCTCCGGCACGCTGAAGTCCTGGAAGACCTTCGTCTGGCCGGAGCGCACGAGCTCGAGCGCCTTGTTCACGAAGTGCAGCGCCATCCCGCAGGCGTAGGCCACGAAATAGACCCGCGCGCGGTCGCGCTCGATCGTGTTCGACCACTGCGGCACCTTCCACTCGAACTCCGTCTCCGGGAAGGAGGCCGACTTTGGCAGCTGGATCTTCACGCTCGAGCCGGTCGCCTGCACGAACGGCGTGTCGACGAGGTTCGCGAGTGCCGTCGCCCACAGGCGGGCGATGGCGCCGCCGCCCGTGTCGAGCGCGAGATGGTCGCCGGTGCGCTGGTCGTACCAGCGCGGGCTCATCACCCAGCTGTAGTTGCCGCCGTCGAGGTCGCGCTTTTGTGGCTTGGGGATGGTGGTCTGGTTCCACGGGTGCCGCTTGTCGACCGGGTTCCCGAGCGGATCGCGATCGACGAACGTCTCCTCGCCGACCCAGTCCTCGTAGTAGGAGCTCCCGAGCAGGATCCGGATGCCGAGGTTGATGTCGACCAGGCTCGTCGTCACCAGCTCGCCGTCGATGACGATGCCCGGCGTGACGAACTGGTGCCGGCCCCATTCGGCCATGTTCTCGTACGTGTAGTCGACGTAGTCCGGGTGCTGGAATGCGCCCCAGCAGCCGAGCATGATGCGCCGCTCGCCGACGTGCTCGTAGCCCGGCATGGCCTCGTAGAAGAAGTCGAACACGTCGTCGTTCATCGGCACCGACCGCTTCACGAAGTCGAGCACCCGAAGCAGGCGCACCAGGTAGTCGGTGAAGACCTGGGGGGTCGCCACGGTGCCGACGCCGCCCGGGTAGAGCGTGGAAGGGTGGACGTGCCGGCCCTCCATCAGGCAGATCATCTCGCGGGTGACCCGGCTGACGAGCAGCGCCTCGCGGTAGATCTCGCCCGTGAACGGGTTGAACGCCCGCATGATGTCGGCGATGGTCTTGTAGCCGTGGATGTCGGAGTGCGGCGCCGGCGTGCTCTCGGCTTTTGCGAGCAGGCTCGGGTTCGTCTCCTTCACCATCTGCTCGCAGAAGTCCACGAACACCAGGTTGTCCTGGAAGATGGTGTGGTCGAAGATGTACTCGGCCGCCTCGCCGAGGTTCACGATCCACTCCGCGAGCGGCGGCATCTTGATGCCGTACGCCATGTTCTGCGCGTAGATGGAGCACACCGCGTGGTTGTCACCGCAGATGCCGCAGATGCGGCTGGTGATGAAGTGCGCATCGCGCGGGTCCTTGCCCTTCATGAACACGCTGTAGCCACGGAAGAGCGACGAGGTGCTCTTGCACTCGATCACCTCCTGCGTGTCGAAGTCGATCTTGGTGTAGATACCCAGGTTTCCGACGATGCGGGTAACCGGATCCCACGCCATGTCGACGATGTTGCCGGCCTTCGCCTCGACCTTCTCTCGTGTAGCCATCGTGCGCCCCCTAGCCGCGCGGCCAGCGCGGCTCATAGCCGGTTGTGAGCTCCGGGCGGTTGTGACGCCACTTCGGCTCTTTGTTCACGGTCCGGTTGGTGATGCCGCGCAGCTTGCGGATCATGGGCCCGTATGCCTTCAGCAGGCCGCTCGAGACGCTGCCGCCGGGCGGAGCGTCCATGAACGGCATGAACTTGTCGGGGAAGCCCGGCATCGTGCAGCCGATGCAGATACCGCCGACGTTCGGGCATCCGCCGACGCCGTCCATCCATCCGCGCTTGGTGACGTTGCAGTTCACGACCGGGCCCCAGCACCCGATCTTCACCTGGCACTTGGGCGAGTTGTAGTCCTTCGCGAAGTCGGCCTGCTCGTAGTAGCCGGCCCGGTCACAGCCCTCGTGCACCGTCTTGCCGAACAGCCACTGCGGGCGCAGCTGCTCGTCGAGCGGGATCATCGGGGCGACGCCGGCGGCCTGGTAGAGCAGCCAGGTCAGCGTCTCCATGAAGTTGTCGGGTTGCACCGGACAGCCCGGGATGTTGACGATCGGCAGACCGCCGGCCGAGCGGAACGTCCAGCCGAGGTAGTCCGCCAACCCCATCGCCCCGGTCGGGTTGCCGGCCATGGCGTGGATGCCGCCGTACGTCGCGCACGTGCCGACGGCGACGACCGCCCACGCGCCCGGCGCGAGCATGTCGATCCACTCGTTGACGGTGATCGGATCGCCCGTCACCTCGTCGTTGCCAAACGACGTCCAGTACCCGTCGCCGTTGATCTGCTCGTTCGGGATCGAGCCCTCGACCACGAAGACGTACGGCGCGTCGAGCTCGCCGCGCGCGGCGGCACGGAACGGCGCCAGGAACTCCTCGCCGCCAAGCGTGGGGGAGAGCACCTTGTTGTGGAGGTGCACGGTCGGCAGCCCCGGAACGAGGCCCAGGGCAACGTCCTCGATACTGGGCAGGGATGCCGCGGTGACGGACACACTGTCTCCGTCGCAGCTCAGCCCCTCCGAACACCAGAGGATGTGGACCTCTTCCACCGCTGTCGCTTCCGTCGCGCTCATCGCGCCCATCCTTCCTGTCGTCCAGCACGGTTCTCAGGCTTGCGCCATCACTGCGTCGTCGATCTCGACCGAGTCGACGATCAACTCCTCTCCTCTCACCACGTCCACGTCGAAGCCTCCGCACGCCCCGCACATGAGCGGAAACGCAGGCAGTTCGCTCTCCTCCCCGCACGCCCGGCACACGCCGGCTGCGGGAATGGATTCGATCTCGAGCGTCGCCCCTTCGGCCGCCGTCCCGGCGCAGACGAGCTCGAAGCTGAGCTCGAGCGCCGAGGGCACGACCTGCCGCAGATGCCCGACCTTCAGCCAGACCGCGGTCACCCGCCGTTCGCCCGCGTGGTTCAGGACGACGGTGAGGACTGAGTCGGCGATGGCGAGCTCGTGCATTGGCTCCTCAGCAGATCCTCGGGAGTGGGTCGCCCACCAGGGTGTCCATCACCCGCCGGCCGCCGAAGGCCGTCGCGAGCAGCACCATCCCGGGCGGATCGGTCTTGACCTCGCCGATGTCGATTGCCTCCTCGCATCCCGGCACCGAGCGCAGGGCGGCCAGCGCCTCAGGCGCCGCCTGAGGGGCCACGAAGGTCACGAACCGGCCCTCGTTTGCGACATACATCGGATCGATGCCGAGGATCTCGCATGCGCCTGCGACGGCGGGCCGCACCGGGACGTTCGCCTCCTGCACGACGATCGCCACGGCCGAAGCACGCGCCAGCTCATTGAGGACGGTGGCGACGCCGCCGCGTGTCGCGTCGCGTAGGCACCGCAGCGACGGCCCGGCGGCGTCGAGGAGCGCATCGACTGCAGGCCACAATGACCGGGTGTCCGATTCGACGGCTGCATCCAGCTCGAACTCTCCGCGGGCGAGCATCACCGCAGTGCCGTGCTCGCCGATCGGACCCGAGACGATGATCCGGTCCCCCGGCCGAAGCGCGGAGGGGGAGAGATCTGCGCGGCTGTCGACGAGACCGATCCCGGTGGTCGTGACGTACATCGAGTCGCAGCGGCCGCGCTCGACCACTTTGGTGTCGCCGGCGACGATCTCGACGCCCGCCGTTCGCGCCGCCGACGCGATCGCCTCGACCTCGGTGCGGAGGTCGTCCGCCATGAGGCCCTCCTCGAGCACCAGCGAGAGCGTGAGGGCAAGGGGCCGGGCGCCGACCATCGCAAGGTCGTTGACCGTGCCGTTGACAGCCAGCTCACCGATCGAGCCGCCGGGGAACCGGATCGGCGTGACGACGAACGTGTCGGTTGTCACCGCCATGCCGAGCCCGTCGACGGTGACAGTCCCGGCGTCGTCGAGGTCGCGCAGCGCGGCCGACTCGAACGCCGGGACGAGCAGCCCTTCGACCAGCGACCGCGTGGCCTTTCCACCGGCGCCGTGGGCCATGGTGATCTGCGCGTCCTTGAACGTCGCCGGTTTCGCGCGGACGCGCTCGATCATCGCCAGCGCATGCTGCTCGCGATCGCCGATCACCTGTTCACGCGGCAGCTAGACCACCTCCCGCTCGCGCGCGAAGCGCCCGAAGTTGTAGTACGCCGCGCACGCCCCTTCGCTCGACACCATGCACGTGCCGATCGGTCGCTCCGGCGTGCAGGCGGTGCCGAAGACCTTGCACTCCCACGGCTTGATGACGCCCTTCAGCACCTCGCCGCACTGACATGCCTTGGGGTCGGCCACGCGCACGCCGGGCACGGCGTAGCGCAGCTCCGCGTCGAAGTCGCTGTAGGCCGGCGAGAGGCGCAGGGCGCTGTGCGAGATGAAGCCGAGGCCGCGCCACTCGAAATGCGGCCGCAGCTCGAACACCTCTTCGAGAGCTTTCAGCGCCGCAGGGTTGCCGTCGTAGGGAACGACGCGCCGGTACTGGTTCTCGACCTCACAGCGGCCCTCGGCGAGCTGTCGCAGCACCATCTGCACCGACTGCAGCAGGTCGAGCGGCTCGAAGCCGGAGATCACGACGGGCTTGCCGTAGTCGGCCGGGATGAACTCGAACGGCCGGGCGCCGACCACCGTCGACACGTGGCCGGGCCCGATGAACCCGTCCAGGCGCAGGTCGGGCGACTCGAGCAGCGCGCGGAGCGGCGGCAGGATCGTGACGTGGTTGCAGAAGCACGAGAAGTTGCTGACGCCCTCGCGCTTGGCGCGCATCAGGGTGAGGGCGGTGGAGGGGGCGGTGGTCTCGAACCCGACGGCGAAGAAGACGACCTGGCGGTCGGGATGCTCCTTGGCGATCCGCAGGGCATCGAGCGGCGAGTACACCATGCGGACGTCGGCCCCCTGCGCCTTGGCGTCGAGCAGGGTGCCGTTGCCTCCGGGGACGCGCATCATGTCGCCGAAACAGGTGAAGATGACGCCGTCGTGCTTCGCGACGGCGATCGCGTCGTCGACGCGGCCCATGGGGATCACGCACACCGGACAGCCCGGCCCGTGCACAAGCTCGACGTTCGCGGGGAGCAGGTCGTCGACGCCGTACTTGTAGATCGTATGCGTATGGCCTCCGCAGACCTCCATCACCTTGTACTGGCGGCCAGGCTCGACCGTGGAGAGGATCTCCGCAGCAAGCGCACGCCCAAGCTCTGCGTCGCGGAACTCGTCGACGAACTTCATGCGGCTGCCTCCGGCGGGAGGCGCACCAGCGCCACACCGGCGTGCACCAGCACGAGCTCGTCAGGGAGCACCGGCTCGACCAGGTCGGTCATCACGACGTGGCGGTTGCCGTCGGCGCCCAGGCACAGCCACTGGCCGTCCTCGTCGCGCTCGAGCGCGCGCATCGGCACGCCCTCGTCGGAGCAGGTGATGCAGTGGTCGTCGTTGCAGCGGGGCAGGTCGATCACTCGATCACGCTCGTCTTCAGATCCTCGAGCTCCTGCTCGTAGGCATCGCCCATCCGCTGCAGGAGCTCGAGCGTCGCGAGCGCCTCCTCCTCGTCGACCTTGGAGAGCGCGAAGCCGACGTGGATCAGCACCCAGTCACCTGGGCCGACGCCCCCGCCGCCGTCCTCGTCGAGGAGCCCGATGTTCACCGTTCGGCGCACTCCGGCGACCTCGACCTTGGCCAGCCGGTTGGCCTCATCCGCGATCTCGACGACCTGGCCGGGAATCGCGAGGCACATCAGGTCATGTGCTCCCAAAGCGGGGCGGTCCTGGACATGGCGCCGACAGCGGTTGGACCTTCAACCGTCTCTGTCGCGCTATGCATCGACAGGTCCATCGTGATCCCCCCTGCGGCGCCCACTGGGAACATAGTCCTGGAGGGCACATGAAGCAACAGCGGAATCCGATGTCCGTATGGGGGTTTCGGGAGCCTCATCACGCCGCTTTGCCACGGCGGGTTCTCAGCGCCATGATCCCTCTCGTGCACACGGATCCGCGGTCGTTGAAACGTCGACGTATCCAGGTCACCGGGATCGTCCAGGGTGTCGGCTTTCGGCCGTTCGTCCACGGCCTTGCCCGCGCGCATGGCCTGGTCGGGTTCGTTCTCAATAACGGCAACGGCGTGGTGATCGAGGTCGAGGGCCGGCTCGATCGGATCGAGGAGTTCGTGGCCGATCTCGGCACCCGACCGCCGTCACTTGCCAGGATCGACAACGTCACGGTGGAGCCGGTGCCGTCGGTCGGGGACACGACGTTCGCCATCGCGGCGAGCGTCGCCGGCGCGCGCACGGCGCTGGTTCCGCCGGACGTCGCCACGTGCGACGACTGCCTCAGAGAGTTGTTCGACCCGAGCGACCGCCGGCATCGCTATCCGTTCATCAACTGCACCCAGTGCGGCCCCCGGTTCACGATCGTGCGCGATGTGCCGTATGACCGGCCGCTGACCACGATGGCCGGGTTTCCGATGTGCGACGACTGCGAGGGGGAGTACGAGGATCCAGCCGACCGGCGCTTCCACGCCGAGCCGATCGCTTGCCCCGTGTGCGGCCCCCAGCTCTCGATGCCGCTCGCCGAGGCGGTGCAGATGCTTGCCGGAGGCGCCATCGTGGCTGTGAAGGGGCTCGGCGGCTACCACCTGGCGTGCGACGCGGGTGACGAGGCGGCCGTGGCCCGACTGCGTGCCGCCAAGCATCGCGAGGACAAGCCATTCGCCGTCATGTCAACCGTGCCGGCGGAGCTTGCCGACCTTGACGAGGCGGGGCGGGCGCTTCTCGAGTCGCCGGGCCGCCCGATCGTGCTGCTGCCCCGGAGGGACGGGGCTCCGGTGGCGCCGTCCGTCGCGCCGGGCAGCGACTGGCTCGGCGTCATGCTGCCGTACACGCCGCTGCACCACCTCCTACTCGCCGACGTGGGGCGGCACCTCGTGATGACGAGCGGCAACCGCTCGGATGAGCCGATCGCCTTCGAGGACGGTGAGGCGCGCGAACGGCTGGACGGGATTGCCGATGCGTTTCTCTCGCACAACCGTCCGATCCACCGCCGCTGCGAGGACTCCGTGGTCCGGGCAGCGTTCCCGATCCGACGCTCACGTGGGTTCGCACCCGCCGGCGTGAAGTTGCCCGTGACCGCGGCGCGCGGGATCGTCGCGGTCGGTGCAGAGCTGAAGAGCACGTTCTGTGTCGTCCGCGGCGGCGACGCGTTCCTGTCGCCGCACCTCGGCGACCTCGACTCCGAGGCTGCCTACCGGGCGTTCCTCACCGACCTCGAGCTCTACGTGGCCATGCTCGGAGTCGAGCCGGAGGTGGTCGCCCACGATCTGCATCCGGAGTACCTCTCGACCAAGTGGGCCGTCGAGCAGGAGGGCGAGCTGGTCGCGGTTCAGCATCACCATGCGCATGCTGCGGCATGTCTCGCGGAGCACGGCGAAACCGCTGCGGTGCTCGCCGTTGTGTTCGACGGCACCGGCTACGGCACGGATGGAACGCTCTGGGGCGGGGAGGTGCTTCGCTGCGACCTGGCCGGGTTCGAGCGCGTGGCCCACCTCGAGCCGGTGCCGCTGCCCGGCGGTGAGATGGCGATCCGCGAGCCTTGGCGCATGGCCGCCGTGTACCTCGAGCAGGCGGGGCGCGCCGTGCCGTTCGATCGCTGGCAGGTTGTCCGCCCGAGCCTGCGGGTGAATGCGCCACTCTCGTCGGGCATGGGGCGACTGTTCGACGCGGTCGCAGCCCTGATCGGTCTGCGAAGCGAGGTCACCTACGAGGGGCAGGCCGCAATCGAGCTGGAGCAACTGGCGGGGACGACCCAAGCCGCTCCTTACGCCTGCCGCATCGGCGACGGCGTGATCTCGGGGGCTGACCTGATCGCGCGCGCCCACGACGACCTGGCCGCCGGCCGAGCACCGGCCGAGATCGCGGCGGCGTTCCACGAGGGGGTGGCGCTCGCCGCGGCAACCGCCTGTGCCGAGGCGGGTGGCTCCGAGCGCACCGTTGTGCTCTCAGGCGGCACGTTTCAGAACCTGCGGCTGCTCGCGTCGTGCACGCGCAGGCTGGAGGAGGCCGGCTTCCGCGTTCTCAGCCACCGCCGGGTGCCGCCCAATGACGGGGGCATCAGCTACGGGCAGGCTGCGGTTGCGGCGGCCAGCGGCGCGTAGTCAGCCGGTCCGACGCCATGGCTGCCAGGAGCATCGCGGCGACCAGGATGCCGCCGACCACCTCGCTTGCCACGTGGATCCCGCCGATGAGGATCGCGATGCAGGCGACTGCCGCCCATGCGGCTGCGAGGCGGCGCGTGGCGGGCAACACCGCAGCTGCAAGGCCCACAAGGAGCACGGAACGCATGGCATGCCCGCTCGGAAAAGCATTCTGGAGCGTGAAGAGGTCGAAGACGTGGTCGGGATCGTTGAATCGTGTGTCGATGCTCAGCTTCCCCAGCACCTCGATTACGACGCCGGTGGCTGTGACGGCGACCCAGAGCATCGCCTCCCGAGCACGCCCCCGATGGACGAGGGTCGCACAGACTGCCGCGAGGACGGCGGCGTAGATGAGCGGGTTTGCGGGCGTGGAGAGCCAGTCGAGGGCGGTGTCGAACGACTCGGCCTGCAAGTGCTCGCGGCCGAACCGGTCGACGGAGTCCGTCGCTCCCAGATGCACGAGCGCGGCAACCGCGACGAAGGACAATGCGAAAGCGCCGATGCGCATCGGCGGCATGGTACGGAGCCACGTCGGTCGATGGCGCAGCGGCGACGGGCGCGACGGCTCAGCGTTCGGGGATCTCTGCCGCCACCGGGTCGCTGGCGGGGAAGGTCTCTTCGAGCGCCTCGTCCAGGCGGTGGTCGAGCTCCTCATCCGAGAGTGGCTGGCCGGGCGCTCCCGGCGGGTGCTGCTGCTTGCCGGCTTCCATCATCGGCCTCGCCCGGATCCTAGATCATTCATTCCACGACCTGCAGGTAACCTGCCCGCCATGGTCGACACCGAGTCAGTCCCGCAGCTGCGGGACATCGTCGCGACGCGATACGTGACTCCGCTTCGCGAGGGCGGCTCACTGCCGGCGCTGGTCGAGGCCGACGACGACGGTCTGTACGTCCTCAAGTTCCGGGGCGCCGGACAGGGGCGCAAGGCGCTGGTGGCCGAGGTGATCGCCGGTGAGCTCGGTCGGAGCCTCGGCCTGCCGATTCCCGAGCTGGTGACGCTCGAGCTCGATGCACGGCTGGGCAGGGCGGAGCCCGACGTCGAGATCCAGCATCTGATCGTGAGCAGCGTGGGGAGGAACCTCGGCGTGGATTTCCTGCCGGGGGCACTTCCGTACAACCCGGCAGTGCCGGATCCGGTGGACCCCCGGTTCGCCGCCGACGTGGTGTGGTTCGACGCGCTCGTCACCAACGTCGACCGCACACCGCGGAACCCCAACCTCTTGCGGTGGCATGACCGGCTGTGGCTGATCGACCATGGAGCGGCGCTGTACCTGCAGCATGCGTGGACGGTGCCCGAGGACGATGCTCATCGTCCGTTCCACGATGTCGGGCTGCATGTGTTCATGCCGCTGGCGGGCTCCATCATGGAAGCCGACGAGCGGCTGCGCGGCCAGGTGACGGAGGGGCTGATCGAGCGGGTCGTCGCCGCGGTGCCGGACGCCTGGCTGGGCGACGATCCCGAGGCGGACCGCCTCGGGTACGTCGCGTACCTGTGCCGGCGCGCCGGGTCGACGAGGTTTGCCGAGGAGGCGGAGGGACAGCGTGTCGCGGCCTGAGGATTCGTTCCAGTACGTGGTTTTGCGCGTCGTGCCGCGAATCGAACGCGGCGAGCGTATCAACGGCGGCATCGTCGTCTACGCGCAGGCCAACGAGTTCCTCCAGGCGCGGGTCGCCCTCGACGAAACGCGGCTGCATGCCATCGCGCCGGGTGTCGAGACCGGCCCCATCAAGGCGCAGCTCGACGCGATAGCAGCTGTCGCCGCGGGCAACGCCTCCGCCGGGCCGATCGCGAGGCTCGACCGTGGACAGCGCTTCCACTGGCTCTCGTCGCCGGCGAGCACCGTCGTTCAGCCTGGGCCGATCCACACCGGGCTGTGCAGCGACCCTGCCGAGGCCCTGGAACGGCTGTTCGCGCGGCTCGTTTTACCGGCGCCCGATGATCAGGCGGGCGGCGACAGGTAGCGGTTCACCTGCGTGTACGCCTCCTCGATCGAGGCATGGCGCTTCACGCTGAACAGCCCCGCCTTGAGCCGGCCCTCCTGGTACTCCGCCTGCCGGGTGCGGAGAATCCACAGTGCGAAGCGGCCGTCCGCCGATTCGACCGGTCCGTAGGCGATGGTCGTGTCGCCGTGGAGGTAGCGGACCAGGCGCCGCTCGGCTTCCTCTCGACTACGAAAACTGCTCGTCGGATCGACGACGGTGAGAAAATTCAGCACAGGAGCTCCCCCCAAGTGACCACAAACACAAAGAGGTGGGGGAACCGTACCTGTTTAAGCGGGGGCAGCGTCCGAAAGGGAACGGTGTGCCGAGCAGTTGGCGACCGCCTGACGCGTCCATCGCTGCTCTTGCCTGCCCTGGCACCGAAGGTGGCGTTCTCGGCAGTCGTCACGGACAATGGGGTCTGTGATTGGAGCGGAACCGACCTACGGGGTTCGGCCGAGCTCCACTCCAGACGAGCGAAGGAGCGAATGACTGATTGGCTTCTGATTGCTGCGGCGCTCCTCGTACTCTTTGGAGGCGCCGGCATCGTCGGTGGCGCTTTCGCCGGATACTGGTTGAGTGGCCGCAGCGTTCAAAAGAAGACGGAGGTTGTTGCGGGAGCCTTCGCCGTGGGCACGGCTGCGGCTCTTACGAGCGCATTCGTGATTGGACTGGGGAGCGGCGATTCGTCGTCGGTTGGGGGTTCCATTCAGCTGGGCTTGCAAGCTGGTGCGTTCGGTTTCAACTTCCTCGCAGGAATGATCTCAACCGTCGTCAGCTACCGGCTTGGCCTCGTCGACGGCTGAGCGTTGCCGTCAGAGAAGCCGTGAGAAGCAGTGCGGGGACGAGTTTGATCCGCACGACGACAGCGTCCCCAAGGTCGCAAAGGTTGTCTGGTGGCGGGCTTAGTGCACGGCCGAGCGTACTTCGGAGGCGGCTTTCTCGATGAGTTCGGCGACGGCCGCAGGCTGCGAGATGTAGACGGAATGGCTGCCCGCGACCTCGACGACGGTCGAACCGGCACGTTCGGACATGAGCCGCTGGGCAGGTGGCGGGATCATCCTGTCGTCGGTCGCGACGAGGTACCAACTTGGCTTTACCCGCCAGGCAGGGTCGGTGACCGTGCCGCCGAGAGCGTCAACGCCCCATGGGACTTGCGAGTCAGCCATGAACGCGGCCTGTTCGTCGCTCACGTCACCGGCGAATGATGCGTGGAACTTGTCCCTGTCCAGGAACAGAAACCCGTCTCGCGGCGGGAGAATCGGCGGAACGGGTGCGCCGGGCGGCGGATCTGCGATGAGGGTGTTCACCGACTCGCCCTCGTCCGGCGCGAAGGCCGCGATGTAGACGAGCGCCGCGACGTTGGGATGGGTGCCCGCCTCGGTGATCACGACACCGCCATACGAGTGGCCGACGAGAATGACCGGTTCGCTCTGCGCGTCGATGACCATTTTGGTGGCGGCGACGTCGCCCTCGAGCGAGATCGTCGGATTCTGCACGACGGCGACGTTGTAGCCGTCCTTCTTCAGTTGGTCGTAGACACCCTGCCAGCCAGAGCCGTCCGCGAAACCGCCGTGAACAAGAACGACAGTTCCCGATGAGCGCGCATCCATAATGACCCCTCCCTCGGAAAGTGACAGAACGTACGACCCTACTTTCCTTGAAGTCCGATTTCAAACGCCCCGCGTGGGGCCCGGGACGACGGCGGTCTTGCGGCACCCTTGTCCACGGTCGAAGCGGTCTGCGCGTGCGAAAGGGCGATCTCGCCGACGTCATCGATTTGCAGCAATGTCGCGAGGCGGGGGCGGCAGGGATCGAACCTGCGACCTTGAGCTTAGAAGGCTCCTGCTCTATCCACTGAGCTACGCCCCCGAGGGACGTGGCAGGCATTGTCGCACCCGGCCCCGTTGTGCTCCAGCGGGGCCGGGTGCCAGTGCAGGCTCGCCTAGCGGCGGATCAGGAGTGGCACGCGCAGCTGCGCAAGCCGGTCCGCCCCTGTGCGCGCTGCCGAAGCGCCGAGCGGCTCGAACGGCACCTGTTGCACGCAGGTCTTGCCGCGGGGTGGCAGCACGAGGCGGATGAGGTACGCCTCCACTGCCCGGTCGATGCAAGGCGAGTTCCCTGGGTAGGCCGTGTGGCCGTCACCCCGCATCGTCAGTAGGCGCGCGTTCCCGAGCGAGCGCAGAAGCCCGAGAGCGCCCCCATACGGTGTGGCGGGGTCGAACGTCGTGGCCACCAGCAGCGCCTTCGGGGACGAGAACGGCAGCCCGAACGGCCCGTAGTAGGCGTCGGCGTCCCGGATCGGGTACATCCCGTACTGCAGCTCCACGAAGCCGTTGTTCCACCAGAAGTGCGGGTGCTCCCGGTACGACCGGAAGCCGGCCTGGATGTACGTCCGCACGTCGCGCGGGTAGCGCTGCTCGGATGCACCGATCAGGTAGTACCGGTCGAGCCCGGGGTCGTAACTCCCGTCCTCGGCTCGGCCATAGGAGATGTCCGTCAGGAGACGGAGCATGCTCACGTCGCCGTGCTGTGCGTCCGCCAGCGCCTGCCCGAGGAACCCCCAAAGACCCTTCACGTAGAGTGGCAGAGCGATCGCCAAGCGTACATTGTCGCCGTTCACGAACCGTGGATCGGCGCCCGGGACCGGCAGGGGTGAGCGGTCGAGCCGCGCAATCAGGCGGTCGAGCGCTCGGCGCGGGTTGTTGCCGCCGAAGTGCGCGCAGGCGACCTGGTTTGTCTTGCAGGCGGCCAGGAACCGGCCGAGGGCGACCTCGAACCCGGTCGATTGGTGGGAGAGGTTGGCCAGCGGATCGTTCAGGTACTGCACCGCGTTCAACGGCCCGTCCAGCAGCAGCGCGCGATACCGGTCCGGGAAGAGCGCGCCGTACGTCGCACCGAGGAACGTGCCGTAGGAGTAACCGAGGTACGTGAGCTTCGGGTCGCCGACCGCCTGGCGGAGCAGGTCGAGGTCATGCGCGACGTTCGCGGTCGACAGGTGCGCCAGGATGCCACTCGAGTTCAGCCGGATGCAGCGGTTGTTGTAGAACCGGTCGGTACGGATCAGCCGGCGGACATTCAGGTTATGCGGCCTGGGGAAGGGCTGCCGGTAGAGACCCTGTGTCTCCTGGTTCACGTGGCAGTCCAGCGCCGGCAGGCTCCGAGGGACGCCTCGGGGATCCATCGCGATGATGTCGAACCGCTCGTTCAGCTTCGGGAACAGGTCCGCCCCGAGCGCTTCGAGGGCATCCGACGCAGTTCCACCCGGCCCGCCGAAGTTGTAGAAGAGCGAGCCGATGCGACGACCGGGCTGCGTGGCCGGTGACTTTGCCACGAACAGACGGATCTTTCGCCCGTCAGGATGGTCGTAATCAATCGGGACCCATGCGGTCGTGCACAGCGCGCCGGCATCGCCGCACGATGTCCAGTGCAGCACCGGCACAGCGGCGCTTCGTGCGAACGCCGATGGGACGACCACCAGCGCTCCTCCAACGACTGCGACCACAGTCGCAAAGCGCCAACGACGGCTCATCGCAACACCCCCAGTGTCGACCCGGAGCAGCCGGGAATCGTGACGTTTGAAACTATTCCACTGAAGCCCGAAGTTGTCAACTGACCACTAACCGCGCCCACTGCAGCTCATGGCGGTGGGGTGGAGAGTTTGGGCTGCGGTATGGTGATGACATGACCTGCTGAGGAGGGCACGCTGGGCTCGGTGGGCGACCGTCGAGATGCGCAAGCCGGAATGCCGGAGTTCGGTCGTCCGCTCGTGGATGCCCTGCTTCCTGAGTTGGCGCACGCATTCGCGGAGGCGGAGCTGCGAGAGCGCTTCGGCGCGATCTGGAGCGGTGAGCGCGGCCCTGTGGAGGTGACGGGTTGTGCTCGCGCGGACACCAAGTACGTGCCCGGCGTGTCGTGCGTCGTGGCGTATGACCTGACCGGTGCCCATGCCGGCGGCGCTTGCTCCACGATCGGCCTCGTCTCGGTCCAGCCGACAGGGTCTGAATATCGGCTGTTCCTCGACGATCCCGCGCTCACCGGGCTCCGCGCTGCCATGGACGCGCGGTACGTGAGGTCTCGGCTGCACTCCTCCGGGCGCGCCGCGGTCACGTCTTGGGGCGCGGATGTGGCGGCCTGGCCGGTCCGCTACAAGCCGGGTGTCAGCTGCGTCATCCGCTACGGCGAAACACCGGACGCCGGCGGCGAGCTGTTCGCGAAGCTCTTCGCATCACGCGGCGCGCACCACGCCTCGGTCCTGGAGGCGCTTGCGGCCCTGACCGAGGTCGACGCGACACTCCCTCGGGTGCCGTTGCCAGTGACGTACTGGCCCGACCTCGGTGCGCTGGCCGAGCGGCCGATGGATGGCAGCAGCCTGGGCAGCGCGGCGCTCGCCGCGGCCACATCTACCGCCTCGTGTGAGCAGATCCTGCGCCACGCCGGTCGAGCGATGGCCGCCTTCCATCAGCGCGTGCCGCGTCCCGCTTCGCGCCGCACCCTCCTGGAGGATCTCGCTGCCACGTCGGTGTACGGGCGCGTGGTTGCCGCTCTCGCACCCGAGATCGACAGCCGCTTTCGTACGTGCCTGGCTGCCGCGCGCGACGTCGCCGGTCGACTCCCGGCTGCTCCCCAGGTTGCCAGCCACGGAGCTATCCGGCTCGACCAGTTCATGGTCGACGTCGATGGCCGTATCGGACTGGTCGATTTCGACGGGTTCTGCGCGGCTGACGCGGGCCGGGATGTTGCGAACCTGCTCGCTTACCTGGATTGGCGGTCGATCCGGTTTCCCGAGGAGGCGACACGCCTTGCGGCCGCCGGGCGCGCCTGGACGGAGGGCTATGCGGAGACCGCCGGACGGGTTCCTCCGGAGCGGAGCCTCGCCGCGTACCGGGCCGCATCAATGCTGAAGATCGCCGGTCGCAGCCTGCGCAGCCTGCGGGGCGGCGAGTGGACGCACCTCCCGACATTGCTCGACCGGGCGGCGTGGTGGTTGTCGCCGGCCTAGGCGCCGGAAGCGGCCAGCTGGTCGGCGTGGCGGAGCGCCCAGTCCACCTGGACAGCGAGACCTTCCGCGAGCGTCGTTCGCGGTCGCCAGGCAAGCTCCGACGCGATCCGCGAGACATCTGCGGAGGTGCGCCGCGCATCCCCACGCGCTACGGGCCGTCGGTCGAGGATGGCCTGCCGGCCGGTGATCCGCTCGCAGATGTGAATGGCATCCAGGAGCGAGGTCGGGCTCCCGCCGCCCACGTTGTAGATGCGCCCGGGACGACCCAGCTCCATTGCAGACAGCGTCGCGGCGACGACGTCGCCCACATAGGTGAAGTCGCGCACCTGACGACCTGTCCCCAGGAGGGGAAACGGCCGTCCATCCAGCAGCGCGGCGATGACCCGCTGAAACGCCATGTCCGGTCGTTGCCGAGGGCCGTACACCGAGAAATACCGCATGCCGACGACGTCCAGCCCCATGCCCGCGACGTAGCTCTGCGCGAGGTGCTCGCAGGCGAGCTTGGTCACTCCATACGGCGACAACGGCAGTGGCCGGACGTCCTCGTGCGTCGGGTACGACTCGGCGTCTCCGTACACCGACGACGACGACGCGAAGACGACGCGCACCCCGGACTCGGCGGCGGCCTGGAAGACCCTCTGCGTCGCATGGAGGTTGTCTCGCACGTAGGCGACGAAGCCGTCTCCCCAGCTGTCCCGCACGCCTGCTTGCGCGGCGAGATGGAAGACGCCATCCACTCCTGAGAGCAGAGGCATGAGCGGCCTGGTCGACAGGTCGTCCTCGATGAGCGTGAATCCGGCAGCATCCCGGATGGAGGAGAGATTTGACTCTTTCCGCTCACGGGCGTAGTACGCAGTGAAGCTGTCGACGCCGACCACCTCGTGCCCGCGATCGAGAAGCGCCTCGGTGAGGTGTGAGCCGATGAAGCCGGCACAGCCCGTGACTGCATACCTGGTCATGCGGTGACACCCGCCCACCGCCGTGCACGCTGGGAGCGAGCACCGGCAGCGACCTCGCCGGCGACGCGCACGAGCGCGGCCGTGCGAGTCACGAAGCCAGGGTCGGTCACGGGCACACGGCGAGCCGCTGCCTTGAGCACGAACAGCGCCTGGTAGACCCGTGCGCGGGCGAGCCGGTTGGAATGGATGCCGCCGGAGTAGCCCGTCAGGAAGGCCCTCTCGAGATCCCTGCGATCAGCGGCCGTGGCTCCGACGGACCAGCGCCAGAGAATGTCCGCAAGGAGTTTGCCGATGTCGAGAGCGGGGTCCGCCTGCCGGCAACGATCCATGTCGATCAGCGTCAGCCCGCCGTCGTGCTGCCAGACGTGGTCGAGCTTGAAATCCCCGTGGACGAGAGCGGGTGGCTCGCCGGGCAGGTCGCCGCCGCAGTCGACAGCCTCAGCAAGCACGGAATGGAAAACCGTTGCCGTGATTGGCGACAGTGCGTCGATATGCTCTGCTGCTCGCACGACCGCAGCCGCTTCCTCACGAAGCCCTCCGCCCTGTGCCGCCGCCAGCCCGACCGGAGCTTCGTGGAGCCGGCGAAGTGCGGCGCCCACGAGCAGCAGTGAGCGCGTATCTGCAGGCACCGGTCGACCCGGCATGCCTGGGTAGAGGACGGCCTCCTCCTCTGGGAGCGTGCGAAGCGGCGAGACGATGCGTAGAAGCCCGCCGTCCGCTTCCAGCCAGCCGCCGAGGCCCCTCGCCAACCCGACCAGGCGGTCGACGTCGTGTGCCGTGGAGAGCTTCACGAACAGCGCGGCATCGCCCGCGCCGTGGCGGAGTACGTGCCGCTGCCCAGGTCGGTAACGCACGGTTGTGACCTGCCTTGGGCCATCCCCGAGCTCGGCCAGCGCACCGGGGGCGGACAAGCGCACGAGGCCCGGAAAACGAGGGTCAAGCGGCGATACGAGGATCTGCAACCGCCAGGCAGGAACCCAGCACCGCAGCGTCCGGAATGACGGCGCGACGCCGTGTCGGACGGCATCCTCCTGGAGCTCCCCGACGCGATCGTGATCGATGTCAGGCTCGTGCAGCGTCCATGTGGCTGACACCCCGTGGGAGCGCCGGCAGTCGGATGCCAGTTCTCTCAGCTCCACTTCGTACCATGCGCTCACCTTGCGGCCAGGCTTGACCTTCGATCGCTGCAGCTCGAGCGACCCGACCTCCCAGCCGGGCGCCAACATCCCCGCGATACCCGCGGCCACCGCCCGGCGCGACTCCCGCCCGAGCAGCAGCCACCTGATCCCCTCGATCCCGCGGCTGCCGTCGATGACGGAGTCGACGTTCATCCTGGCGTCTTGCCGAGTTGGTGGTGCAACAGCGCCATCCGATAGTCCAGCCGGTCGAACTTGACCTTCGTCCAGCAGTGCAGCACTCCGGTGAGCGCGTTCAGCGTCTCCCATAGCGAGACTCGCGCCGGGTCCAGTTCAGCCGAGCGCTCGTACCCCGAGACGAAGCTTTGGCAGAGGCCGTCGAGCATCTCGAGCGCCGACATCTGGGTCGACGGACTCCCGGCGCCATCCTTCAGCGCCGCCCGCAACCCGGTGTCGCGAAGGGCGCTGCAGAACAGCGCCACGTCGAGCGCAGGTTCCGCGAGGCAGAAGCTGTCGAAGTCGATGAAGCCAATCCCGTCCCCATCTGCAACGACCACCTGGGCCGGGCGGAAGCTGCCATGCGACGGCATCGGCGCGGGCGGCGGGTGGTCCTGAGCGTCTCGATCAAGCTGGGCGATCAGGCCTTCGGCAGCACCGTGCAGTGTCGGCACGAACGCGACGAGGCGACCGATGACACGGCGGACATCGTCGAGCTCGTCGAGCCACGTCGTCGCAGCAGCGGCTTCGACGCTGCTGCGATGAAGATCTGCGAGTCCCGAGCCGCTTCGGCGGAGGAGGTCATGGAGCCGATCTGATTCGGCGCGAGATCCCCCAGCGGCATATGCCTCGACGGCCGCCTTGAGCGTCTGGTGGTGTGGGAGGGCTCGCTGCAGAAGCACCCGCCCGCCCTTCACGAGCGCCAGCGGCTCCGCGATGGCAGCCCACGGCGACGACCGCATCGGGGACTCCCAGAGCGTGCGCATTCCGTCCCATGCCACCCGCCCCTTCTCCCCGAAGTACGTCTTTCCCACAACCGCTTTGGGCCAGTGTGCGGGAGCACCACTGGGCAGGCCGAGCTCGTACACGACGGTGCACCGGCTCCCCGCTTTGTACCGGGTGACCCGAGGCTCACAGGTGAGCGCCCGGAAGCCGGCGAACCAGTCGCTCCTTCCCAGCGCCGTCTCGATCAGCCGCCGCGCGCGGCGGGCATCGAGCAGCTCGGGGAGCCAGGCCAGGCCGCCGTCGCGGGGCGCCGTCGACAGACGGAGCGAGAGGTCCGGGAGGGTGCACCGCCATGCGCGGTCGCCGATGTCGCCCTCCAGCGCGTGTTCGAGTGGTGTTCCCCCAGGCGGGTGGATCTCGGCCAGGAGCTCGACGACCGGTCCGGTTCCGTTGCCCGGTCCGGCGAGGGTCGCACGGTACAACGCATGCGCGCTGTCCTGCTTGAGTCGGATCCGCTCCACCTCGCAGCCCCGGACTGTGGGCACGTGGCGTCGCAGCGACGTCGCGACTGCCGACCCGTCTGCGATGGCCTCGAGCCAGGCCGGCGGGTTCGAGAGCATTGCCAGCTCGGCGGTTGCCGTGCTCATGGCTTCTCGCTCGCCAGACGTTGGTCGAGGACATTCATCACCGCGACCAGACGGTCCGGCTTGAACTTGTGCCAGCTGTGAACTGCCCGCCCGACGAGACTCAGCGCCTCGAACGCGGCCGTCCTCGCTGCGAGGCGGTCAGACTGCGCAGAGGTCAGGTTCGCCGCGGCAGCGTAGGCGGCGATGAACCGCGCCGCGAGCCGCTCGGCGACCTCCTCGGCGCCGAACTCGGCCCCCTTTAGCCGGAGATAGGCGAGAAACTGCCCCAGGTCGAGAGCGGGCTCTGCTCGGCAGGCTGTGTCGAAGTCGACAAGGGTGCTCCCGATGCCCTCACCAAGCACCTGGTTGTGCTTGAAGTCTCCGTGACAGAGGCAGATATCGAGGGCTTCGGTGTCACGAAGACGCATGGCAACGGCTTCAGCCGCCTCGCGCAGCCAGTGGCCGAGACCAGGAGCGACCCGTTCGACGTCGATTGCCGACGTGAAGATTCGCGCGAGATCGACCCCCGGCCGCCGCTCTCGCACCGCGGTGACAGGACCGGCGTGAAGGCCCGCAGCGATCTCAGCGCAGCTTGTCACAGCTGACACGGCGGCCCTGTCGTCCGGCGATTCGCCGCGCAGATACTCCTTGAGCTGCTTGGAGTAGACCGGGTCGCCGGCGACGGGCGCGAGGAGCAGGAGCCGTAAAGTGGAGTCGTAGCCGAGTGACCGGGGGACGTTGATGTGCGGTCGAGGCCGCTCGGCAGCGTTCAGACCAGCGGCGAGAGCGCGAAGGGCCGTATGGGCTTGGCCGCCGATGCCGTTTCCGATCACCTTGCCGATGACGACGTGTCCGCCGCTCACATAGCGTAGGACGCACCGGTGGCCACGGGCATACCGCACGAGCGAGACCGACCATGCCGCTGGGGCATCAGGCAGCACGCCCGCGAGCAGCGAGCCCACCCGTCTGGGGTCCGCTGCGTCGACCAGGGTCGGAAGGTCACCGTCCACGGGGAAGACGCTCAGCGCCATGTGCATCTCTTCCACGCATACGACGGGCATGCTGAAGGGCATCGCTTCCGCGCGACCGGCGAGGCGCCTCGCCAGCGGTGCAAGCCGGCCGCGCGCGTATCGGGTGGCTTCGAGACCCGACTCGAACAGCCGCGCGTTCACCACGGTTGCCGTGGCTTCGCCGCGTGCGTCCACGATTTCGATGTCGTACCGGAGCGCGCAGCCGGCGCTTGGCAGGTATGTCGCGCCGGCCGACTCGCAGCGGACGATGCCGCCAGGTGAGCCGGTGAGGGCTCTGCCGAGCGAAGCCCGCATGGCGTCCGAATCGAACGCCTCCGGCAGCGCCGGAAGCCGGCGAAGGACGGCTTCGTTCGTCGCCGGGCTCAGTTCCGCCGCGTCGAGGGCCGCGACCTTGAGGGCGTGCAGGCTCACCCCGTCACCTCCTCGAGGATCGAGACGGCGTCCGCGAGCCGCCTCGTCTTGAGCTGTTGCCAGCTGTGGATGGCGTGACCGCACAGCGCGAGACGCTCGTGCGCGGACGTCCGTCGCATCAGAGCGCCCCGGTCGTGCCCGGCAACGCATGCCCGCCTTGCATAGCTGCTGACGAACCGGTCGCACGCCGCGTCCGCCGTCGCCCGAACGTCCGGCCCGCCGGAGCCGACCTTTCGGCAGGCCAGGCGGAGGTAGGCGCAAAACCGCCCCAGGTCGTAGGCGGGCTCGGAGGCGCACGCATCGTCGAAATCGACGACCCCGCAGGTGTCGGCGTCGAACAGCACCTGCGCAGGTGTGAAGTCGCCGTGAGCGAGGCGCGCAGCAAGTGGCTCCTCAGAAGCCGCCAGAGCGACCGCTTGAGCGATCCACTCGGACAGCGCAGCCTGGAGCCGCTGCTGAGGCATGCGCTCGGCCTGATCGCTGAGCGACGCGGCCACATCTTCGAGCGCCCGAGCGGCCGCCGGTGGCTCGTGCAGGTGTAGATCGTGGACTGCGCGCGCGCAGGCGTCCAGTGCCGATGTGAGCGCATCGCCCAACTGGGGCGTCTGGCCGAACCGGAGCAGCCGGACAAGCCGGGGACGGCCCGGAATCGCCTCGAGCACCAGCAGGTTCAGGTCGTGGCGGGTGCCGAGGAGCCGCGGCACCCGCGTGCCGTTGCCGGCCATGCCGTCGAGCTCGACAAGAACGCCGGTCTCCGGGAGCGCTGCGGAGCCGTAGACCTTTCCGTACACCACGCGTGCCGGGCCGCCGGAAATCCCCGAGAGCTCGTACCGTAGGACACACCGCTCCCTGCGGCCGTACCGGGCCACCGAGACACGACAGTCACCGGGGCCGGCACGCATGCCCGTCGCGTCTCGTAGGTAGGCGCCGATCGCGGAAGGATCGGTTGCCGCGATCAGGGTGGGCAGGCCGGGATCGATCGGGAAGCCATATGCGGCGATGCCAAGCGACGGCAGATCGGCGACCGGGAATGCAAACGGAGCCAACTCCTCGCGCCCGGCGCAGGTCGACGCAAGGGGAAGCAGTTCGCCTGCCACGATACCGGCCGCTGCGCTCGCCGAGCCGGCGAGCCGGGCACCGAGACTCACGCGCCGAATACCGGGTGCTCTGTCACAGCCGAGCTGCAGCTCGTATCTGAGGGTGCACCGCCCACCCGGGAGCACGAGCACCTTACCCGGCCGGCATTCCTCGATTCTCCAGCCGCCGGCATGGTTGAGCATCTTGCCCAGCCTGAGGCGCATCGACGTACCGTCGAGCACCGCCTGCAGGGCGGGGTCGCGAGACGGCGGCACGACCTCAGGCTGGAGAAGCACTCGCGTCACTGCCAGGGCCCCCGGATGACTCCCTCGCGCTGCTCCGCGTCTTCGACGCCCTTGCTCACGAGATCTCGCTGCCTGCCGCTCCCGGCCATGCGGCCTTCCTCCAGGACGAGCACGCGGTCCGCCGCGGCCAGCAGCTTGAAGTCGTGAGAGACGAGCAGGGTTGTCTTCCCCATCATCAGCACACGCAGCCCGGCCAGCACTTGGTCGGCCGACTGTGCGTCGAGGCCGGTGGTCGGCTCGTCCAGGATCATGATGGGTGTAGCACGGATCATCGCCCGGGCGATCGCGATGCGCTGCCGCTGGCCGCCGGACAGGTTGGCGCCCCGCTCGGTGAGGTCGCAGTCGTACCCCCCGGGCAGCCGCTTGATGAACTCATCCGCGTTCGCACGGACCGCAGCGGCGACGATCTCATCCCGCGTCGCGTCGGGCAGGCCGTAGGCGATGTTGTCGGCGACGGTTCCGCTTAGCAGCACGGTGTCCTGCAGCACCATGCTGATCTGACAACGCAGAGAATCGAGCGTGAAGCCACGAACGTCCAGTCCGTCGATCAGGATCGCACCTCTGTCGGGGTCGTAAAGCCGCGGGATGAGCTGCGCGATCGTCGACTTCCCCGCGCCGCTCGGCCCGGCGAGCGCAACGACCTCGCCTGGCTCGATCGAGAAGCTGACATCTCTCAGGGCGGGCGGACGTTCGCCTTCGGGTGTTCGCCGATCATCCTCGTCGCGCGCCTCCTCCTCCTCGGCTCGATAGGCAAAGGTCACATCGCGGAACTCGACCTGGCCGTTGAACGCGGGTGCAGACACAGCACCGGGCGTATCGTGGACCGTGACCGGTTGGTCGAGCAGGTCGGCGATGCGCTCGACGCTCGCAAAGACCTTGGCGATCTCGTTCCACTGCTTGATGATCCGCTTCGACGGCTTGAACATCTGCCGAATCAGCAGGACGACGAGGATCATCGTCCCGAGGCTCATCTGGTTGTGCTCGACGAGGTAGACGCTGACGAGGATCGTCGCTGCCATCGCGATCGCCTCGAACACCGTGATGATCCAGCTGAACCAGGCATCAAGCCGGGCGCTCTCGAGGGCCGCGCTCATCGCCCTGCTGCTGTTGTCGATGAAACGTTCCTCGTCCCGCCCGCCGCGTCCGAACATCTGCACGACCCGGATTGAGTTGAGCATCTCCTGCGTCGCCGAGGCGAGGTCGCCCTCGCGGGCCCGCTGCCGTTTCGCGGTCGCCTTGATACGCGTGGAGAAGTACCAGGAGATGATCGCGGTGCCGGGCAGGACGATGAGCGCGACGATCAGCACTTGCCATGACTCGTATCCGATGAAGGCAAGCGTGACGAGGAGGAGCAGGATGCTTCCCGCCAGGTCGCTCAGGGAGTTGATGATGAATCGCTCGAACTCCTTGACGTCGCCGACCACACGGAACATGACGTCGCCCTTCCGGCTGCGGTCGTGAAACGAGAGTGACAGCCGCTGGAGGTGCGAGTAGAGGCCGACCCGCAAGTGGAACCCCAGCGTTCGTCCGCCGCGCGCCAGACAGATCTCCGCGAGCGAGTCTGCAGCGCTGTTGAGCGTCAGGAGGACGATGAGCAGGACGCACATCAGGACGACCGTCGCCCAGGGCTGCGTCTCGATGCCGGGAAAGCCGAGCGGCACCTGCTTCTTGTCGAAGTAGTCGATCATGTACGTCAGCGGGTACCAGGCGAAGACGCTCGTCAGCGCCTCCACGCCCAAAAGGACGAAGCCGCCGATGAAGAGCCGCTGGTGGCCCTGCGTGAAGCGAGCGATGAGGATCATGGAACGGCGGAAGTCGGCACCCCGCGCCAGCTGGCGAGTATCGGCCCGCTTCTTCGGGGACTTCAGCCTGGCGATGGCGCGCCTGAAGCACCACGCCGCAATGATGCCGGCGATGCAGCCGATGATGGAGCCGATGATCATGGCCGCCACAAGCTCGGTGGTTCTCGTGAAGACGAGGATGACCGTCAGGGGGATCATCTTGTGACCTCCGTCGGCTCGAGAACCCCCACCAGCAGCGTGGCATTCGCGTCTGCATCGAACCGTTCTGCAACCAGTCGCTTGCCTCCGGTCGCCAGCCGCCGCCGCAAGGCTGCGTCATCCAGCACCGCGGCGAGGTTCGCCGCGATCGCGCCGACGTCCCCAGGCTGAGAGAGGAGACCGGTGGTTCGGTGGACGACGACCTCCGGCGTCCCACCGGCCGCGGTGGTCACAACGGGAACGCCGGAGGCCATTGCCTCCAAGAGCACATTGGGGATCCCATCGCGGTCTCCGTCGGCCGTGACGACGGGCGTCAGCGCGAACGCGGTCGCTCGCCGGAGCTGCGCGACGAGCTGCTCCTGCGTGTACGCCCCGGGAAGAGCAACTTCCGCCGTCAGACCGCCCAGGGCGATGCGCTTGGCGAGCGCCGGCCGCAGTGGCCCTTCCCCGTTGATCACGCAGCGGAACCGTCGTCCCTGTTGTTTCAGAAGCGCGCAGGCATCCACGAGATCGAGGAATCCCTTCTTCTCGACGAGGCGGCCTGCGGAGACGATAAGCGGCTCCCCGAGCGGCTCGGCCACGGGCGTGGCGGCCACGATCATCGCGGGTTCGATTCCGTGGTGGATCAGGCGGATTTTGCAGCCGTCGCCCCCGACGGCTGCACGCTTGAGGTGCGGAATGTTCGCGGCGCAGCACGTCACGACCGCAGTCGCCTCGTGGATCCGCTCGGCGAGGCTCCGCCGCGGCGTCTGGTACAGGTCACGAGCATGCGCTGTGAAGCTGAACGGCAGGCCGGTTAGCGACTTCACGAGTAGAGCGATCAGCGTCGGGTCGTGGGCGAAGTGGCTGTGGAGGTGGGTGACGGGCGTCGCACCGAGCCGGGCCGCCGCGTCAATCTCCGTGGCGAGCCGCACGGCACCGTCGAAGCACGCCCATCGCGACGCGGTCGTGTAGCCCTGGTCGAGGTCACGTCGCCACACGACGTATGCGAGCGTCCGCAGGTAGCGGTTGGGCCACCGCCGCAGCGCCCGAGCGTGGTCACGCGCAACCTCGAACGGCCGTCCTCCTGCCCGGCAGAGGTAGCGGACAGGTGCCTGCACCTGACGCACGCTCGCCTGGGAGATCGGCTCGGCGGGGTCGACCATTCCGAAGATCAGAAGCGGCACCCCGAGCCGCTCGAGGGCGAGGATCTCGTTCAGGATGAATGTCTGGGACAGGCGTGGATAGCTGCGCACGACGTACGCGACCGTGGCCGGTTCTGTTGTGCGGCGTTCACAATGCATGGCTGCCCTCCAGAAGCGCGCGTGTCAGCGACCGCCCGTGCTCGAGAATGAACGTGAGTTGGAGGAGCCGCTCCCGCCCACCGGGGCGCGGCTCGACGCCGCTGCCGGCGCTCAGCTGCTTTGCAATCTTCAGGCACGTGTACGCAGCAAAGAAGGTGAACGCGTCGTCCCGGCGTGGCGGCGCGACGAGCCCGTATCCCTCGAAAAAGCCCTCCTCGAGGGCCATGCTTCCGACGCCCGCGCCGCGGCGCGTCGACAGGAGCCGAAGATACGTGCAGAAATGGGCCAGATCGAAGCATGGATCGCCCAGCCGCATCTCGTCGAAGTCCAGCACCGCCAGCCGCGAGCCGACGATCACGTGACGGTAATGGAAGTCCTTGTGGATGGGCACGCCGGACTCGAAGCGCACACCGGTGGCAGTCGCTGCAAGCTCAGCTGCAAGCTGCCGGGCTGCTTCGCCGTGCGAAGGGCAGGCTTCGGAGATGCGTTCTGCCCAGATGGCCGCCTCGCGGACCTCCGCAGCGACGTCGAATTCGCGCTCCAGCGGCAGCGACGTCCGATGCAGCGCCGCCAGCCAACTCCCGGCGCGTCGCAAACCGCGCCTCACCGCGGCGAGTGAGGTGAGCCGGTCGAGCGGCCGCCCGGGCGCGGGCTTGTAGATGACCATGGACGCGCCCGGGCACCAGCCGATCAGTTGCGGGACGCCCGATCCGGGCGGGAACGGCGCCTGCTCCAGTCCTGCCCATGCGGCGTACACCCGGCTTGCGCGCGCGGGCCGCGCGTAGTGCTTGCCGAAGAGATGCCACGGCTGCCCCGACCGAGCATCCCAGAGGTCGTACGCGACCAGCGCCCTGCTCTCAGGCTTCCAGACGAGCCGCCTGGCCGCGAGGAGCGCATGCCCCGAGCCATGGCCTGCCCGTTGAAGTGCGTCGCGCAGCAGAGGCTCGATGCGCTCGACGTCCAGGAGTGCATCCCAGGTCGTCTCTGAGACTGTCGCTGCGCCGGTCATGCCACCGACCCAGAGACGCCAGACGACATCGATGCGGGGACTGGGGCTGCGGATTTGTTGAGCGTTCGTCCCCGGCTCGGAGTCGACTCCAGCAGCATGGACGCAGCGACCTGTGCTCCGTCAAGTTTCGGGATGCTCGACAGGTCGGGAACGCCATCGTCTCTCAGGAGCCGCACGAGCGCGTTCCCGAACCGTTTGGTGTCGAGCGCGGAAGGTAGCCGGCGAATCAGCGACCGGGCGGAGAACAGGTTCGTGCGCATCTGCTGCTCGGCGCTCGGCCCGCGGCGGGGAACGACGATGGCCTTCTTCTGCCACGTCATCACCTCGCACAGACTGTTATAGCCGGCCATCGTGACGATGGCCGATGCCTCGCGGATCCACTCAGTCGCATCGCGGTACGACGATTCGATCCTGACGTGTCCCAGCGGTCGAAGCCGTTCTCGCTGCTGCGGCGCCATGTTTGGACCGGTGAGGAGCACGGCATCGGCTCCGAGCTCGGCCCCGAGGGCCGAGACGGCTTGAACGAACATCTCCGCGAGCGGAAATGCATCCGCTCCGCCGCCTCCCATCATGAGCACGAGCGGCCTGCGCCGTTCGCGCTCGACACACTTCACGGGGCGCCGGGGCGAGACGTAGTTGCAATACCGAACTGCTTGGGCATGCGCGGCCAGCCCATAGGCGGAGGAAGCGTCATAGATCGCGCGGTCGCCGTACACAAGCACGGCGTCGTAGAGCGGCAGGTAGTCGTACGCCCCGACCTCTGTCCACACCTCGCGTATCACGGCGGGCTGATCCAGGATGTCGCGTAGACCGAGAAACAGCTTCGGCGAACGGTGGAGGCTCGAGGCATAGTCGAGCAGCGGCTTCAGTTCCCCCATCGCCCCGACAGGCATGTGGTCGACCAGGATCGCATCGGGGCGAAACTCCACCGCTGCATCCAGCAGGAGCTGGCTTCGCAGCTTGACGAGCCGGCGGACAGGAAGGCCGAGGGTATGGTTCCGCCACGCGGAGTCGCCTGTCTTGACAATGGTCGGCAGCTTGAGCAACTCGATGCCCGGCTCCGAACCTGCGATCGACACAGCGGGTGAGTCGGCCACTATGAGGATGTCGCACTGTGGGCTCCGGGCGCGGACCTCTCGCGCGATATTGAGACTGCGTCTGAGGTGCCCGAGGCCGTGGCCATCCTGGCTATACATGAGCAGGCGCTTCACTGGACGGCCCCCCAGCACTTCCATTCGTGCCGTCCGGTTTCACGACACTCGCCCGCGTGCGGCCATGGCTTCACACGGATGTAGGCACACACTTCAGAACCCCCCGGAACCTGTCTGCTTCGGCTGGAGGTTCTTATCCAGCGGTTAATCATTCCTTCACGTCGCCCCCGGTAAACGCGGGGAGCGGTGATCTCGCTTACCGACGCGCCACAAGGTCGGCGCCGGCGGTTCGTTAGCCGACAGGGACCTGGCCATTGGGGCCGCGTCACCGTGGCGGTCTGGCTACAACGGGTTGTGGCAAATACCATCATCGTCATCACCTGCGTTTGGGTCGTGTCGCGAGATGCCCTGCCATCAGCGCCAGAAGCGTCGCCAGCAGCGAGGTGCCGGCTGCGAACAGGCCGACGTCCAAAATCCCTGGGCCAGTTCGGCTCGCTACTGCGAAAGCCCGCTTGGTGGCAGCGATCGGTGTCGCAGGCGTGATGGTCGCGAGGGGATTGGTGTCGCTCGTCGGCTTTGGGCCGGCCGTGTGCTCGCCGCCGGTCTTCGCGGATCCGGTTGAGATCGTGGCGGTCCACCAATACGTCTCAACTGCTGCGACCGGTGGTGTTGGCGGCGATGTGTACGTCGGTGCGGTGCGATCGGGGATGGCATCGCCGCCGGCAGGGCTGGGCTCGGGCTCCGGCCGCGGATCGCAGTGATGCGGCCTGGGATCACATTGCCGTGAGCGTGCCGTGCACCAGTTGACGCCCGGCATGCACCAGTGGCGTGTGCAGGTGTCCTCGTCGTCGGGCTTGCACCAGTGGCGTGTGCAGGTGTCCTCGTCGTCGGGCTTGCACCAGTGGCGTGTGCAGCCGTCCTCGTCGTCGGGCTTGCACCAGCGGCGCAGGCAGCCGTCCTCGTCGTCGGGCTTGCACCAGCGGCGCATGCAGCCGTCCTCGGCACGGTCGGGCTTGCACCAGTGGTGCGTGCACGTGTCCTCGGCACGGTCGGGCTTGCACCAGTGGCGTGTGCAGCCGTCCTCGTCGTCGGGCTTGCACCAGCGGCGCATGCAGCCGTCCTCGGCACGGTCGGGCTTGCACCAGTGGTGCGTGCAGGTGTCCTCGTCGTCGTGGCCCGGCTTGCACCAGACGCGATTGCAGCCGTTATCGTCCTCCTGCTCGGGCAGGCATTTGGGCTTGCATCCGCGCGCGTCGTGCTTGTCGGCGTTGACGTGCGGTGTGGGGGTCTCGACCCCCGGCGTGGTGTCCTGCCCGTGCTGATCCCGCGGGTTCGACGGACTGATGTCCACGACATCCGATGTGGGGTCCTGCGTGTCGCGGTCGGACTCGGCGTCGTCAGTATCGTCCGATCTGGCGTGGTCATCGTTGCGCTCGGCGTCTGTAGCTGCGGTGGGGGCGTTGGTCCCACCGTTCTCGTTCTGGCCGCTCTGGTCGTTCGGGGTTGCTTCGTCGCTTTGGGCGTCCTCGTCGGTTTGGGCGTCCTCGTCGGTTTGGGCGTCCTCGTCGCTTTGGGCGTCCTCGTCGCTCTGGTCGTCGTCGTCGCTTTGGTCGTCTCGCTGGCCCCGGCTGACGCTCGTCGTGGCGGCGGCCCTGTCCGTCGGCGGCGTGGTGGCCTCACCGCCATTGGCGTTTCGCGGGCCACCTTGCTCGCGTTCGTAGGGTGTCGTGGGTGGTTTGTGCTGGGTAAGGGTTGGCACGCCCGCTACCTGGCCGGCCGTGGCCGGCAGCCGTGCCGGCGGGACGGTTCGGGTCAGCTCACCGACCGGCGCGTTCGCGCCGTTCAGTGGGCTGGCCGCAAACGCCGTCCCGGTTGGAAGGCCCAGCACGAACATCGTCGCGCCGAGCACCAGACACTTGCGATACACGGAGATACTCCTTAGGTTCGAAGGATCGAACGACCAGGCGCCAGCCTCAGCGGCTCGCGCGGCTCAACTCCCGAGGGAGCTAGCCAGGGCGTTCGATCGAACCAAGCAGGAGAGCCGGCCGGATCAGGACCGGCATCGGGCGGGCGCGCCGCAACGCCACGGCGGCCGCCACACTGATACCCGCCGCCAGGATCGCGAGACCAAAGGCGAGCAGCAACCCAGAGGCCGTGCTCGCGCCTCCCAGGCCAGGCGAAACGGGGGACGGAACGTCAGGAGTAGATGGGGCAGGAACCGGCACCGCCGGCTGAGACCCGCCCTGCGAAGGATGCATAGGCGACGAGGAGAGAGCCCCTACGACCCGCGCAAGCAGCGCACTGCCTGTTGAGCCGACGTCGACCTCGGCGAGCGAGATGACGCCGGCGGAAGTCCTGGCCGGCGGCGCCTGCACGGGCGGGATGCCGAAGGCGGGCGGAACGCTTGCGACCGGTGGGGCGTCGGCGACTGGCGGGGGGCTGGGCACGCCTGCGATCGGCGGGACGTTGACGACCGGCGGGATCTCGACCGGCGGCACCTGGATCGGCGGCAGGTCGGGGGTGCCTGCGATCGGCGGGACGTCGACGACCGGCGGGACCTCGACCGGGGGCACGCCTGCGATCGGCGGGACCTCAACGACCGGCGGGACCTCAACGACCGGCGGGACCTCGACCGGCGGCACGCCTGCGATCGGCGGGATGTCGACGACCGGCGGGACCTCGACCGGCGGCACGCCTGCGACCGGCGGCACGCCGACGACCGGCGGGGCGTCCACCACCGGCGGGACGTCAACGACTGGCGGGAGGTCGGGCACGCCGACGACCGGCGGGGCGTCCACCACTGGCGGGACCTCGACATCCGGCGGGGCGTCGGCGACGACGGGCGGCGGGCTTGGCGCGTCTGCGGCCGGTGGCACGCTCGCCTCACCTGTCGCGGGTGTTGCCGAGGCCTCGACAGCGCCCGCTGTAGTGCCCGTCGTTGCGGTGGCCGCAGGGACGGCATCCGGCGCAGCTCCAACCGGACCTGCGCCCGTCGCGATGTCCGCGTCTGTCGCGGCTGAGTCAGCAGCAGCGGCGCCCGCGCTGGCGGCCGTTGTCGATTCCGTAGACGATGACGCCGCCCCGGTCGCCGCGGCCTGCGCATCCCCCGCCGACGCCGCAATGTCCGCTGCTTCGGTTGACGTGGCGGGCGGGATCTCCTGTTGTGCGCTCGTCGTGGCCGGGGCCGTCGCATCGCTCGCGGCGGCCAACGGATCCGCGGGCGCGCTCACAGCTTCGGCGGCGGCGGCGGTTGCGTCGGCTACTTGGGTCGCGTCGTTCAGCGGCTCGGCCAGCGAGGTGGCCGGCGTCGCCAGCATGCCCGCGCTGACCGCGAGCGGCAATAACCTGCGGCGCAAACAAAGCCTGGTGTGAAACGTTCGTGGTGCCATTCTGCGGAACCACCAAGACAGAGGGACCCTGTCCGGAGCCGTTCACATAGTCCCTACCCGACCGAAATATGACGAAACGAAACCTCCGTTGAATGTGAGGAAGGACACAAACGCCTCCGGGCAGCGGCCTGTGTGAGAGTGCCGATATTGCGGGTTCGCATGCTGATCGATGTCCCTCACCATGTCGAACGGGCCGCGGGTCAGCAAGCCCGGGAACATCGACTCGCTTGCGAAAACCGGCCCGGTCGTGAGATCGGTGCGCACACCGGCGGCGGTCCTTCCGGTCGTGCCGTGTCGTGTTGCGGATACCTTCTCGACGCCGGCCGCCGACAGCGCGCGAGCGCCCTGTGGTGTCTTCAGAAAACACGGTATTCATGTCAGACAACGAACTGGTTCAGTGATCCGACGACGTTCGGCATCGCGATCTCAATACCTCGACGGCGCCGATGAACCGATCCAGTACGGCGATGCTGTCGGCGTGCGCGCTCGCGCGCGGCCGATCCTTCTACCGAGCTCGTCACGCGGACGCGCGGGCCGGCGTGGGACTTCTCCAGGCCGCGGCGTCAACAGGACGACTCGGTGCGCCCATCGAGTGGTCTTGACCTCAGCGGTTACGTAGTACGCTCCCGGCACTTTGGATCCAAGCCGGGAGGCGACCATGAGCACCACCGATGACCTGCTTCAGAACAGCCGCGCATACGCCGACCAGTTCGACAAGGGCGATCTGCCGCTGCCGCCGGCAAAGCGCGTGGCCGTGGTCGCCTGCATGGACGCTCGGCTCGATCCCGCGCGCGTCCTCGGATTCGAGGAGGGCGATGCCCACGTCATCCGCAACGCCGGCGGCGTGGTCACCGATGACGAGATCCGCTCGCTCTCCATCTCCCAGCACCTGCTCGGCACCGAGGAGATCATCCTGATCCACCACACCGACTGCGGCATGCTGACCTTCAACGACGAGCAGTTCGCGTCGCAGCTCGAGAGCGAGACCGGCGAGCGCCCGAACTGGGAGGCTCGTTCGTTCACGAGCATCGAGGACGATGTCCGCGACAACCTGCAGCGCATCAAGGACAGCCCGTTCGTGCCGCGCACCGACTCCGTGCGCGGATTCATCTACGAGGTCGAGACCGGCAAGCTGCGTGAGGTGAGCTAGCTCAGGGTGAACGTGAGCGGCGTCAGCATCGAGCCGGCCGCGTGGCCGGGCGACCGGCAGACAGTGCATGAGTTGTTTGTCGAGTATGCGGACGGACTCGGGTTCGACCTCTGCTTCCAGGGCTTCGACCAGGAGCTGGACACGCTGCCCGGCCGGTACGAGCCGCCGGCCGGCCGGGTGCTCGTTGCGCGCGTCGGCGGGCGGGCCCTCGGCTGCGTCGCGCTGCGCGGTCTCGGCCCGGGCATCTGCGAGATGAAGCGCCTCTACGTCCGGCCCGCGGGGCGCGGTGCGGGGGTGGGGAGGGCGCTGGCCGAGCGTGTGCTCGAGGAGGCGCGCGCGGCCGGCTACGACCGGATGCGGCTCGACACGGTGGAGCCGTTGATGACCACCGCCATCGCGCTCTACCGGGGGCTCGGCTTCGTCGAGATCCCGGCGTACACCGAGAACCCGATCCCCGGGGCGCTCTACCTCGAGTGCGAGCTCGCGTCGCGGTGAGCCAGAGCTAACGCCCGCCGTCCTCCCGCGGAACGAGGCGGCGCCGCACGGCCATCAGGGCGGCCTGCGTGCGGTCGGCCACACCGAGCTTCGCGAGGATGTGCGAGACGTGGCTCTTGACGGTCTTCTCCGACAGGTGGAGCGTGGCGGCGATGTCGCGGTTCGGGAGCCCGCGGGCGATCAGCGCCAGCACCTCGAGCTCGCGCACGGTCAGCGGGTCGGGGTCGTGGACGGCCGGCTCGGCGTCGGGGACGACGACCTCGTGAAGGACGTGCTCACCGGGCAGGCCCTTCAGCGTGCAGCGCGCCACCTCTCGTGTCTCGATGTCCGGCAAGACCGCGCGAGTGGAATCGGAGAGCAGGATCTGCCCGCCGGCAGCCTCAGCCGCGATGCGAGCAGCGAGGAACACGGCACGCCCGAAGTAGCCCTGTTCCTCCGCGATCACGTCGCCGGTGTTCAGGCCAATGCGCACGCGCAGGCGGCCGCGCAGCGACTGAATCGCAACGGCGGCCTCCACGGCGCGCCGGGCGCTCGAAAAGGCGAACATGAACCCGTCGCCCTGCAGGCTGACCTCGTGCCCGCCGTGGGCACTCGCCGCGCCGCGCACCGCCCAGCGGTGGGTCTCGAACACGGCATGCGCTCCCTCGTCGCCAAGCTCGTCGACGATCCGGGTCGACCCCTGGACGTCGGTGAAGAGCAGCGTGACCGTGCCCTCCGGCCGGCGCCGCTCGTCGGTCAGTCCGCGAAGCAGGCGGCGCAGGGCCTCGGGATGGAGCAGAGGCTCGCCCGCGTGGACGGCCCTGATCGCCTCGGCCACCCACGCCGGCGGCGCATCCTTGAGCAGATAGCCATCGGCACCGGCGCGGAGCGAGGCGAGCACGGACTCATCGTCGGTCGCGCTGGTGAGGACGACGACGCGGACGCCGGGCCGCGCGGCCTTCAACGCCCGCGTCGCGGCGACGCCGTCCATGCCAGGCATGACGAGATCCATCAGGACGACATCGGGGTCGGCCTTGCTCGCGGCTGCGACGGCGGAGGCCCCATCCGCAGCCTCGCCGGCGACCGTGATTCCCGCCTGGACGTCGAGGAATGCCCGCAAGCCGTGGCGTACGACCTCGTGGTCGTCGACGACGAGCACGCGGATATCGGGCTCAATCATGCGCCTCCACGAGCACCGTCGTGCCCTCGCCAGGGCGGGAGACGACCTCCAGCCGCGCGCCCAGCTCGGCGGCCCGCTCCTCCATCGACGTCAGGCCCAGGTGCCTCACGCGCAGCCGCGCGTCGTTGGGGTCGAAGCCGACGCCGTTGTCGGCGATCGCCATCACCACCCGGCCGTTGTCGCGGCCCAGGCGCACCTCGATGCGGTCGGCCTGCGCGTGCCGGATCGCATTATGCAGCGCCTCCTGCGCGATGCGGTGGAGCGCCTCCTCGAGGTCCGCGGGGAGCCGCCCGTCACAGGTGATGGCAAGCTCGACGGGTGCGCGTTCGCTGCGGCGCAACACCTCGATGTGCTTTCGCAGCGTCTCCTGGAGGCCGTCGCGCTCGAGGGCCGGAGGGCGCAGCTCGAAGATCAGGCTGCGCAGCTCCCCGGTCGCCTCACGCAGCATCTCACCGGCCTGGCGCATTTCGCGCTTTGCCGCGTCGGTATCGAGATCGACCAAGGTCGCCGCCGCCTCCGTCGTCAGCGCCGCCGAGAACAGCTTCTGGGCGACGGCGTCGTGGAGGTCACGGGCGAGCCGGTTTCGCTCCTCGACGGCCGAGAGCTCGCGGTTTCGCTCGTAGAGGCGGGCGTTCTCGATCGCGACCGCTGCGTGCGCCGCGAGAAGCTCGATGCGGGCCTGGTCGCCGGCCGTGAACTCGCCTCGCGGCCGCTTCTCGGCGAGGTAGAACGCCCCGAGGACGTCACCCTTGCCTTGGATGGGCACACCGAGGAATGACCTCATCACCGGGTGGCGCTTCGGCCAGCCCTCGAAGCGGGGGTCCTTGCGGAGATCCGTCGACCTGTAGGAGCTCGTTGTCTCCAGCATCGCGCCGAGCATGCCGTGGGTGCGGGGGAGAGGCCCGATCTCTGCGGCCCGGCGATCCGAGATGCCGGACGTGATGAACTGGCGGAAGCCGCCCTCGCCGTCGGGGATGCCGAGCGCGCCGTAGCGGGCCCCGGAGAGGTTGCGGGCCGCCTCGACCATGCGACGCAGCGTGCCCTCCACCGTGCGTTCGCGGCCGATCGCAAGAACGGCGTCCGACACGGCGCGAAACGAAGTCTGACGACGGCTGCCCATGGGCACACGATACGACGCTGCGGACGCGCGCACATCGGACGCAGGGCGGACGCCGGCGTGGGACCGCGGGCGGACGCCTCTCAGGGGGCGAGCAGCTCGCTCGTCCAGCCGCCATCGGAGTTGCGGCTGAAACGGCGGCGGTGGTGGAGCCGGTGATCGCCATGCTCCCAGAACTCGATCGATTCCGGTGCGACGACGTAGCCGCCCCAGTGGGACGGACGCTCCACCGGGCGGCCCTCGAACTGCCGCTCAGCGGCGGCGAGCCGTTCGAGGAGCTCCTCGCGGGCGGCGATCGGGCGACTCTGGTCGCTGGCCCATGCGGCGAGCTGGCTCATGCGCTCGCGGGTCTCGAAGTAGGCATCGGACTCCTCGTCCGAGAGCACCGAGACGGGCCCTTCGATCCGTACCTGGCGGCCCAGCGGTTGCCAGTGGAAGAGCAGCGCGGCGCGGGGGTGCTCCGTCAGATCGCGTCCCTTGCGGCTGGTGCGATTGGTGAAGAACCGGAACCCCCGGTCGTCCAGGCCACGCAGCAGCACCATCCGCGAGGAGGGGCGGCCGCTTCCGTCGGCGGTTGCGAGCGACATTGCCTCAGGCTCGCCGATGCGCGCCGACTGGGCGGCCTGATGCCATTCGCGAAAGACGGCGATCGGGTCGGCGGCGTCCATTGAGCGCGGAGTCTCCCTCAGATTCGCTTCGCGAGGTGGAGCATGAAGAGGTAGGTCTTGGTCACCGTGCCATCAGGGGTGGAGTCGATCAGCCCGCGAACGCGGTCGTAGAGCCGCCGGCGAGTTCGTTCTTCGAGCAGCATGTGGCCGGAGTAGGTATCGAGCACGGCGAAATACTCATCCGCCGTATACGTCGCGTCCCAGCGGTACCGGCGCTCCTCCGGCGGGTGGAAGAGCCCCGATGCGATGATGTCGCCGGACCGGTCGGCCACCTCCTCCGGCCGTGGCGGCGGCCCGTCGCCGCCGATGCCTGCTTCGACGTAGGCATCGTCGACGGCGACGAAGAACGGGTCGCCTCCCACCGGGAGGACATGCACGGTCTCGACGACCGCCAGCCGGCCACCGGGGCGCAGCAGTGCGGCGGGCTTGCTGTAGCGCTCCGCCGGGTCGATCCAGTGGAGCGACGTAAACGCGGCCACAACGTCGAAGCCGGCCCGGCGAGGCCGCCACTGCTCGAACGCAGCATTGACAACGCTCGCGCGTGGGTAGGGTGCGAGCTCCTTCCGCGCGACAGCGGCCAGACGCTCGCCGAGCTCGACGGCTTCGATCTCGAGCCCGCGTTTTGCGAGCGCAACGGTCGCCTGCCCGGTGCCACAACCGATCTCGAGGAGCCGTGAGCCGTCAGTCAGCCCTGCGAGATGGCACAGGTCGTCGATCAACGGCTCCGGGTACCGTGGGCGCACGGCTCGGTACTGCTCGGCGACGCTGTCGAAGGTAGCGCGCAGTCGCTCGTGCTCAGGCTCCACCGGCGCAGTATGCGTCCGGCCGCCCGCCTACGTCACGCGCAGCTTGACCCACATGCCGGCCTGGCGATGGCCGGGCAACGAGCAGTACACGTTGTAGGTGCCGCGCTTCAGGGTTACCGTCAGCGTCGCATCGCCCCCGGAGGCGATCCGCCCGGTGGCTGCGTACTGCACGCCATGCCTGCGAACCACGAGGTCATGATCGTCCTGGCCGTAGTTATGCACGACGAACTTGATCTTGCCGTGTGGGGCGCTGAGCCGGCCCAGGATGACGCTGCTCTCCTTGAGCGACGTGCCGATGGAGGTCGCCCGGGCCGGGCCGCCGAACGCCGGTACCGCAAGGACTGCGACACAGATCACACCGGCGATGGCAACGAGGCCCCTCACATGGGAGATATCGGTTGCAGGCCCGCCACAACGATCCCCCGTTCGGAGCGATCTCGTACACTCTTCGGAGTGCTCGCGTCACGAAGAAGGGGCGCCCCCCTCGGGCTCGCGTTGACGGTGGTCGTCGTCGTGGCCGCCGTCTTGGTGGGTGCATACATCGCCGTCCGAGGCCCCGACAAGGCAGACCTGACGGTTCGCCCTCAGCAGGCTCCGCTGCAAGAGCGCGTCAGCAAGCTCCCCCTGGCCCCCGGCCGCACGCTCCTGGCCGGAGGACGAGAGGGCCTGTGGGTCGCCCGCCAGGTCGGGACCACCGCTGAGGGTCGACTGATCAGGTTCGACCCGGAGAGCATGGAGCGTCTGAACCAGTGGCCACTCGGCCTGAAGCCTCGTGGCCTCGGGGTCGGGGGACGCAGCGTCTGGGTGCTGGGTCAGCCGACCGGTCGCAACGGTCTGCCTGCGTTGCTTCGGATACATCCGAAGAACGGCAAGGTGCTCAGCCAGCTCGTGCTGGGCGGACGGTCCGCATGCTCGGAGACGAAGTTCACCGAGTGCGACCCGGTCGTGGCCGGCGGGGGCGTCTGGGTATCGCTGAAGGAACAGCTCATGAAGATCTCCCTCGACGGCCGCAGCTCCGAACTTGCCGTTCCGCTTGGCGGCCAGGTTTGGGACGTCGCCGCGGGCGGTGGCTGGCTATGGGCACTGGCCGAGCGGGGGTTGTACAAAATCAACCCACAAAACGGGGAAAAGACGCGCATTCGCCTCGTCGACATCGGCGAGGACCAACAGGCGAATCACATCGCGGTAGGCCCGGACGCTGTCTGGATTTCCAGCTTTCCGACCCCGAACGCGCGGCTGAGGATCGGCCGGCTGACCAAGGTCGACACCACCCTGGATGTGCCCAAGATCGTGAAGACCGTCATCTACCCCGGGGCCGCCTCTTTGGCGCTGCTCGACGGCGGGCTGTGGATCGACCGGTTCAGCGGCCAGGGCGAGCTCGACCGCGTCAACGCAGACGACGGCGTGCTGACCGGTCCCATCGTCACCAGGTTGGACGACGTGACCCGCCTCGTGCCTCTCAACGGTGAGCTGTGGGCAGTGACCTGGAACCCGACCACGCGCGCCCGGCAACTGGTGCGCGTGCAACTCAACCCCGTCACCGAGGGCGCATAGTGAGGATCGCCGTCGTCGCCCCCGCCTGGTTCGCGGTACCGCCGACCAGATATGGCGGCATCGAATGGGTCGTCGCGATCCTGGCCGACGGCCTTGTCGAAATCGGTCACGACGTGACCCTCTTCGCTGCGGGCGACTCGCAGACGAAGGCGCGGCTGGTGACGAGCTACGACGAGCCGCCGAGCATGCGGATCGGCCTCTCGCTGCCCGACTTGCACCACGCCCTCACCTGTTACGCACGCGCCGGTGAGTTCGACGTGATCAACGACCACTCAGGGCCGCTCGGCGGCGCGCTCGGCGCGGCGGTGGACCAGGCTGCGGTATGCCACACCGTTCACGGCCCGCTGTCCGGCGAGCCAGGCGACGTCTACGCGCTTCTGGGGCAGCTCGGCCCGAAGGTCGGGCTGATCTCCGTTTCGGACAGCCAGCGGGCGCCGCTGCCGGAACTGAACTGGCTGGCCACCTGCCACAACGCGATCGCGCTCGACGCATACCCGTACCACGGCGAGCACGAGGGCTACCTGCTCTTCCTCGGCAGGATGTCGCCCGACAAGGGCGCGCACCATGCCGTTCAGCTTGCGCGAGAGACCGGTCTGCCGCTGCTCCTTGCCGGAAAGATGCACGACGTCGAGGAGCGCCACCATTTCGAGGCACATGTGGAGCCATATCTGGGGGATGGCATCGAGTACGTCGGCGAGGTCTCCCACGATGAGAAGGTGCGGCTGCTGCAGCGGGCCATGGCCACCGTGTTCCCGATTCAATGGCCGGAGCCGTTCGGCCTCGTGATGGTCGAATCCATGGCGTGCGGGACACCTGTGCTGGCCACAAGGTACGGCGCGGTGCCCGAGGTCATCGAGCACGGACGCAGCGGAATCATCGTCGACTCTCCCGACCAGATGCCGGAGGCGCTGGACGCGGTTATTCGGCTTGATCCAGCGGAATGCAGGCGCAGTGCGGACGAGCGTTTCTCGGCGTCGAGGATGGTTGCCGATTACGTGGCCGCCTACGAACGGCTGCTCGAGCACCGCCCCCGGTCGGGTTGACCGCTCGATATCGGGGGTATGGTGACGTCGTGGATGTGTGCGACCGCTGTCATACCCGGCGAGGTGTCACCACGGTGACTGTCGCGGGCCGCCGCGTGTGGCGAGTGTGCAAGCGCTGCGCGATCGAGATCCAGGCAGTGGTCGAGACCGAGATCCGCGAGCACGACCACGCCGCACGCTGAAGCGACGGACGCTCAAGCTCTCCGGATCGACGTGACCTCACCGTTGCCGATGGTGAGCACCCAACGCCCGGGGCGGTCGGTCATCGTGTGGTCTTCGTACACGCGCAGTCGCCCCTCCAGCAGGTAGGAGCCCGGCTCGATCTCGACCGGGTTGCGCGAGTGGGCCTCGAAGATGAAGCGCTGCTCGAATGACTTCCGGTACCACTGCCTCGCCTCTTCGCGGCCGCGGATGGGCTCTCCGGCGCTCATCAGGTCGAGCTCCACGTCCTCGGCGAGGCGATCGGCGAGTGCGTCGGCGTCGCGGGATTCGAACGCCCGGGCGATCTCGGCAATGACGAGGCGATCTTCCATCGGTTCGGTCACGGGATGATGTCAGATGAGCGCTGTGCGTGGCTAGTGGCGCACGACGAGCCACGCGCCCAGTGCGACCAAGAGGATGCCCGTGATTCGTGTGGCGGTGATTGGAGCCCGCTCGACTCCGAACAGCCCGAACCGGTCGATCACCACCGATGCGGTCAACTGCCCGACCAGCCCGGCAGCCAGGATCCCGGTGGCACCGAGGGTGCGCACGGTCACCAGCAGCGTTGTCACGAACACCGCGCCCATCAACCCGCCGGTCAGGTAGTACCAGCGCACCGAGCCGAGGTCGATCGCAAGCCCTCCCGTGAGCATGGCCACGATCCCAAGCGCGATGGCGCCGACCACGAACGACACGAAAGCAGCCTGGAACGTCCCGACGGCGCGGCCCAGGTGCGAGTTGATCGGTGCCTGAGCTGCGATCAGCGCACTTGAGGACACGGTGAGGGCAAACGCGGCTCCGCGATCCATTCGGGCTCCTTTCGAGGGACGGGGCGCCGAGAACCGTACCGCGGTTTTTCCACCGGCGTTTACGCGGGGTCTGCAGGCGGCAACTAGATTGAATGCTCGCAGCAGATCTGGTCAAAGCGATGCGTGGGGGAAAACTGGGCGAAACGGCACCTCATCCGGGAGAGAGCGAAAAGGAGCGGGTCGACCGCGAGTTGATCGAGCTCCTCAACGAGATCCGCGTTGCCCTACCGGGCGTCCAGGTGCTGTTTGCCTTTCTCTTCGCAGCGCCGTTCCAGCAGGGCTGGGCCGACATCTCGGACGTGCAGTCTCGGGTATTCCTGGCATCGTTCTTCTCGGCCGGGCTCGCCACCGCGTTCCTGATCGCGCCGACGACCTATCACCGGCTGACGTTTCGCATGGGGCACAAGGAGCGCCTGCTGCGCGTCGGCAACATCTTCACGCTGCTCGGCACGTTCTTCCTGGCGCTGGCGATGAGTCTTGCCCTGTTCGTCGTCGTCTCGCTGGTCATCGACGATCTGTGGGCTGCCATCGCCGCAGCCTTGACGATGCTCGTGCTGATGGTGCTCTGGTATGTGCTGCCGCTGGCGCTTCGGAACAGTCGTGTGCTGACCGATGAGCCGGGTCTCAACGGTTCAGCAGGCGAGCCCACCGAGTCGTCGCAGCACGTGGGCTAGCCGGCGCAAACCGCCCCGCCGCGTGCGCAGCGGCGAACATCGCCCATGCCGTGCCGCTGACGGCCACCTGGGTCATCAGGTTCGAGTCGCTGCTTGCGAGCAGGAAGCAGATACCGGTTGCCAGGCCGCCGAGGGCGACCCCCTCGATGACGCGGTCGGGTGAGCCGCGGAGTCGCCGCACGCTCCGCCAGCAGCCGCCGAGTGCCGCGGCCAGCAGCCACAGGTAGGCCGCGAATCCGAAGACGC
Organism: Gaiellales bacterium; assembly: GCA_033856675.1. Lineage (GTDB taxonomy): Bacteria > Actinomycetota > Thermoleophilia > Gaiellales > JAICJC01 > JAICYJ01. Next base: position 60,699 of record JAWVEN010000062.1, read on the forward strand.
CCGTTTCGACCAGCGCCCGGACAAAGTCGCTGTGCACGCGTGACGAGTCCTCGCTCTGGTACACAATCGCGCCGAGGCCAAGGCCGGTAAGGGGCTGCTGGCGTGCCTTCGGCAGGTTGTCCCTCCAGAAGCCGATGCGTGAATGCAGCGAGCTTCCGGGCCCATAGCTCGTCTGCTTCGGGTTGGTGATGTCGTCGAACCGGGCCGTGAGGCTGGGGACCGCGAGGACGAGCACCATCAGCGCGAGCGGTGTGACCGCCAGCAGCAAGCGGTGGCGGATCATTCCGACGGCCAGCACCGCGAGCAGCACCATGACCCATCCAGTCCGCGTCGAGGAGGCGATCAGCACTGCTGTCAGCGGAAGCAACGCGATCGTCCCTGCGACCGCGAGCGCGGGCCGGCGAAAGAGCAGGGGGAGCATCGCCGCGATGACGAGCGCCAGGTAGATCCCGTACGGGTCGGGGTGCAGGAAGCTGCCGGTGACACGGTGCAGCCCGCCGATCACCCGACCGCTGTCGTTCGCCCACTGCCAGAGCCCGACGGCGACCGGCATCGCGGCAGAGACCGCCACGGCCGCCACCAGGCGGTAGACCGCCGGGCGCGAGGACGACGCCGCCAGGTAGGCCAGCGCGTAGGCCATCAGGATCGAGCACATCCGCAGCCACTCGGTTGCTGCGACACCCTTGTCCGGCGCCACCGCAATGCCGACAGCGGCGATCAGCGCGAATGCGATGAACGGCTTCAGCGCCGGTGCGTGCCGTACCTGCGACCATCGTTCGATGACGTACGGCGTGCCGATCACGATCACGAACAGGCCGAGCATGGACGCGGCGTTCAGGTCGCTCCCGCCCACCGACGCAACGGTGTGGTCGCTCCAGATGTCGAGCGTGGGGCGGGCCGCGACGATCAGCAGCACACCCGCCTCGAGACGCCACGCGAACACGAGCTGGAGAAATGCGGCACCGGCGGCCGCGAACAGCAGTCCGGGCTCCTGCCGGACGAGCGCGATGACATAGAGCGCGATGGTCGAGGCGACCAGTGTGCCCCAGACCAGCGCATCCCCACGGGGCGGCCGCGACGCGGTGCGGTCGTCGTAGGGGACGGTGAACGATGTCGCCATGCGAGTTCCTAGACGGCGGAGCGGATTCGTTCCATCCGGCCCGGCCGGCTGGTCCCGGTCAGCTGAGCCACGCCGTCCTCGCGGCTCGTGCGGCCACGGTCCAGACAGACGCGAACACGGCCCTGGGTGACAGCGTCGGCCAGCGTCTCGAGCGCTTCTTCGAGCTGCTTCCAGGTCGTGCGATTCCGCTGCACGACGAGCACCGTCACGTCTGCGAGCCCCGAGGCGATCACACCTTCCGAGCGTTCGGTGATTGCGGGTGCGTCGATCACAGCCACGCCGTTCGCGGGCCGCAGCCGAGCCACGGTGTCGGAGAGCCTCGGCAGGGAGCGCATCGCGTTGCCCAGGCCGCCTTCGATCTGGGTCCAGGCACCTTCGCGGTTCACGGCACCGCCCGATTCGGTGAGGAGCGCCGTCGGTCGACTGGAAGACGCGAAAGCCGTTGCGAGCTCGCGGGCAAGCGGCGTGCGCACGTCTCCGGAGGGTGAGGCGACCGCCACCACGCCGCCGTCGGACCCGATGCCCGCCACCTCTGTCAGTGCGCGAAGCGTGTCGACCGACTCCGGCTTGCGCGCCGAGTCGACCTCGATCGCCCGCAGGCCCGCGAGCCGAAGATCTTCGTGCGTGCGGATACGACGGTCGGCGCGCCCCAGGACGAGCGCGAGGATCAGCCCGAGCAGCGCGCCGGCGAGTGCACCGCCAAGCAGCGCGGCAGGCGTGGCGATGCTCTTGGCGTCGGCCGTCGTGGTCTCGCCGACGGGGAAGATCTGCCCGTCGACGGCGTCAGCAGCCTGCGTCAGCTTCGTTTCCGCCTGCGTCCCGGCAACGCTTGTCGCCGCTTGATCAAGCGCCTGTCGTTGCTGGGAGCGGCGCTGCTCGATGAACGCTGCGACATAGACGTCGAGCCGTCGGCTGCTGATCTCGGGCGAGGTCGAGCCGTCGTACGTCAGCAACGCTTCGGTCCCCGTGAGCGCCTGGAACCCGAGGTGCGACACCAGTTGCTGGCCGGTCACGCCGCTGAGCTTCTTGGCTGCGGTTGCCGCTACCTGCGAATCGATGAAGTCGGCTCGGGTGAGCTCGTTCACGTTGCGGTTGGGCGTATACGGCTGCGGCTGGCCGGTGAACTGAAACGACACGATCGTGTCCTGAACATGGACGCGGGCGCTTGCCTTGGCGCCGCCATACGGCCGGTCCGCCAGCGTGACGGCAACGGCGGCCAGGACGACGGTCGTAAGCGCGACCACCCACCACCAGCGCGCGACTTGCCGCAGACCGCGGCCGAATGTGAACTCGGGTTTCAGCGTTCTGCCTCCTCGGGGATATATCTCACTGTACCGTGGAACGCGGAAAGCGATACCCGCTCCGGATGACACACCCCGCTTGACGGACCTCGCTCACACCTTCACGATGCACCGATGCGACGCTGGGTCGTAATCGCCGTTGTCGTGCTGATCGCCCTTCTTGCGGCCGTGGCCGCAGGGGGTTGGTGGTTCGTGAACGACCGCGTGCGCATCTCGGAGGGCGATCTCGTCAGTGAGGTCAAGGACAAGAAGGATGCCAACGAGGTTGTCTGCGTCAAGCAGGACAGCAGGGCCGAGTACTGGCTGTGCGCCGTCGTCGACCCCAAGCCTGACTGCGTGCGCGTCCACGTGCGCCCATGGGGGGCGGTCGAGATGAAGGAGGGCTTCCGGCAGTGCCTCGATGCGGCCGGCCTGGAGGGTCTCATCCCGGCGACGAGCGGCGGAGGCACTTCGGGGGGCGGCGGCAGTTCCGGTGGCGGCAGCTCGCAGGGCGGCGGCAGCTCGGGGTAGCGCTCAGGATGCGCCGGGCGGGACAACGCCCCAGACCCGCGTACGTCCGCCGCGCGCGTCCCAGCCCCAGGCGTTGCACACCCGCTCGACGATCGCAAGCCCTCGACCGCTCGCACGGCGGACATCATGTGGAATCTTCGTCGGCACCGTGGTGCCCGATGGCCCGTCGACCTGAATCCGGACGCCGCCGCGATCGTCGCTGATCGAGACGTTCAGCTCACCGTCGGCCGAGCCATGGACAATCTGGTTTCCGACCAGCTCGCTGACCACGAGACGCGCCATCTCGCTGGCGGAGTTCTGCGGCCAGCTGTCCAGGAGTCTCCGCGCTCGGGACACCGACGTGGCCGTGACCGGGAGGGTTGCTGCAGCGCGGTGAGGATCGTTCGCGCGCGCCGGGTCACTCGAGCTGCGCAGGAGGTTGCGTCCATTCATTGGCATGGCCGGGGTTTCGACCGACGTGAACAGGCGCTTTACCGACCTGCGGCGATGCGCAAACCTCCATCGGACATCCTCCGGCGTCCGTTATTTGGCGTTTTGGTCGATCCAGAGCGCCAGGTTGTGTGCGTGCTGCTGCGCCGTCGGGGCCGTGGGAACGCCGCGTGCGCGGGTCTTGGCAGGCGCGCCATCCGATCCACCTCCGTCGCCGCCACCCGCAGCGGTGACCACAACGCCGAACGCAAGCACGACCAGCACCGCCATCGCGGCCGCCGTGCGGGGGCGACGGTGCGTGGTGAACCGCCGCATGGCGGTGGGCCGAATCACCCGCGTCGAGCCGTGCGCCTGCGGGGGCTCGCCGAGCGCGGCGGCCACGTCGCCGGCGGACGGGCGCGCACCGGGGTCGTGGAAAGGCAGGCGTGCAACAGCGGCGCCAAGGACGCCGGCACGGCGGCAGGCAATGGACGCTCGAACGGCGGTTGCCCGGTGAGCATCTCCCACAGGGAGACCCCCAGGGAGTAGACGTCGGACGCCGGGCTTCCAGGCTCGCCGGCCGCCCGCTCCGGGGCCAGGTAGCGCGCCGTGCCGAGGACACTCCCGGTCTCGGTCATGCGCGAATCGCCCAGCGGCCGAGCGATGCCGAAGTCGGCGACCTTCACGCATCCGGTGCGCGAAAGCAGCAGGTTGTGCGGCTTCACGTCGCGATGTATCACGCCCTGGGCATGCGCGAACGCCAGCGCCTCCGCGCACTGTCGCCCGTACTCCGCCGCCTCGCCGGCGGGCAACGGGCCTTCCCGCTGCAGACGGTCGTACAGGCTGCCGCCGGTGGCATCCTCCATCACGATGAAAGGCCGGCCGTCGTTATCGCCGACGTCATACACGGCGATGATGTACGGGTGAGTGAGCCCTCCGCCGATCCGTCCCTCTCGCACGAACCGGCGTCGGAAATCGTCGTCACAGGCCAGGTTGTCGGCGAGCAGCTTGATGGCGACATCGCGTTCGAGGACGTCGTCCCGGGCGCGGTAGACGAGGGCCATGCCGCCGCTGCCGATCGGCTCGACGACGCGATAGCGGTCAGCGATGGAACCGGTGAGGCTCAATCGTCGCCCTCGTCGCTTTGCTCGTCCTGCTGGTGCCTGTCGTTCGATTTCTTCTCGTGCTTCTTGTCGTTCCAGTCTCCGGACGAGCTCGCAGGTTCAGGGGTGCACGAGATACGGACGGCAAGCGCCTCGATCGACTGACCGAGCGGTTGTGCGAGGGCCGGCGGGACCTCGCGCTCCGCGATCGCACGCGCCGCCTGGCGCTTGAGCGTGTCGACGGCCGTGGCGGCACCGCAGTCATCACCCGCGGCAAGCCGCGATTCGACCACACGCGTCTGCCCCGCCAGTTGCACCGCGACCTTCTTGGAGATCGATGGCTCCTTCTGCGTTGTCGGCGAAGAGGTCGAGCCGCAGCCGCCGAGCAGGCAGGCGACGCCCGCGCAGGCGAGGGCGCGCACCGCACGGGAGGGTCGGCATCGCATCATGCGGCGTATCAATGCCCGCAGGCCCAGATCGGCAACCGCAGGGGGTCGGCCGGCGGCTGATTGCGGACAGCCCTTGACGAACCGGCTCGGGGTGGCCAGAATCTTCCAGTGGGTTGGGCTGAACAGCCGTCCGGCCCCGCATCGCCAAAGGGGATTTTTGTACCGGCAGCGCATCCTTCTTGCGGTGGACGGGCGGCGAATCGATTCCGCCCGCTATCGCGTGACCGCCATAGGTGAGATCGATCTCTCGTCGACGCAGGAGCTCGTCGATGAGTGTGAGCGTGCTCTGCGGCTGCCGATTGCCACTCTCGAGCTCGACCTGAGCGGTGTGTCGTTCCTGGACTCCACGGGCATCCGTTGCCTGGTCGATTGCCGCCGCCGCTGCTCCACCCTCGGGGTCAGCCTCGAGGTCGATTCGGGTCCCGCGGCCGATCGGGCACTGATGCTGGTGGGGCTTGGCTTCCCGTCGATCGGGTCGCGCCGGTCGTCCAACGGCGCCTGACCGATCGCTGCTGCAGGCGATAGCCTTGCAGGGACGTTGACCATCATCGAACAGACCGCGGAGTTCGAGCAGCTACTCGAGCACCTGCGCGAGTCGCGCGGTTTCGATTTCACGGGCTACAAGCGCGCGAGCCTGATGCGGCGCACGACGAAGCGCATGCACGAGGTGGGGGTCGAAAGCTACGCCGACTATCTCCTGTACCTCCACGCCAACCCCGCCGAGTTCGAGGCGCTCTTCGACACCATCCTGATCAACGTCACGTCCTTCTTTCGCGACCCCGAGACCTGGGACGTGCTCGCCGCTGACATCGTGCCGCAGGCCATCGAGCGCAGCCGTGGCCACGTGCGCATCTGGTCGGCCGGCTGTGCCACCGGCCAGGAGGCGTTCAGCGCCGCAATGCTCTTCGCAAACGCACTTGGGACGACGAACATCGCCTCTCAGGTGAAGATCTACGCCACGGACGTGGACCAGCCGGCGCTCGCGCAGGCGAGGCTGGCGGAATACGACGCCAAGGCGCTCGAGCCGGTGCGTGAGCAGTGGCGCGATGCCTACTTCGAGCAGCAGGGGTCGCGTTTCGGCGTTCGGAAGGACATCAGGAGGGCCGTCATCTTCGGGCGCCACAACCTGTGTACCGACGCGCCCATCTCCCGAATCGACCTGTTGCTCTGTCGCAACACGCTCATGTACCTCAATCCGCCCCTCCAGTCGCGCATCCTCGACTCGTTGCACTTCGCGCTCAAACCGGAGGGAACGCTCTGCCTCGGAAAGTCCGAGGTGATGATGACTCGGAGCGACCGCTTCGAGCCGGTGAATCTGAAACGCCGGATCTTCCGCCCCAGGCCGGGTCTGCGGCGATACGATCGACGGTTGCCGATGTCATACGAGCCCACCTCAGAGGAGATGTCCGCGATCCCGCTCGAGAGCCGGGCGTTCGAGACCGCAACCGTGCCGCAGCTGGTGCTCGACAAGGAGCGCCGCGTGGTCGTGGCCAACCGGCGCGCTCGTGAGCAGTTCGGGGTGAGCGACGACGACATCGGTCGGACGATCCAGGACATCGAGCTGTCCTACCGTCCGGCCGACCTGCGCTCGATGATCGACCAGGCCGACACCGCCCGGCAGCCTGTTGCGCTGCGGGGGGTGGAGTGGCGACGCGGAGACGAGACGTCGTTCTGGGACGTCTCAGTGGCACCGTTGATCAATCGCCAGGACGCGACGGTCGGGATGCTCGTGGCGTTCGTGGATGTCTCGCGACACCACGGGCTCGAGGATCAGCTCAGCCGGTCGCAGCTCGAGGTTCAAGCCGCCTACGAGGAGTTGCAGTCGACGGTCGAGGAGCTCGAGACCACCAACGAGGAGCTCCAGTCGACCAACGAGGAGCTCGAGACGACCAACGAGGAGCTCCAGTCGACCAACGAGGAGCTCGAGACCATGAACGAGGAGCTCCAGTCGCTGAACGACGAGCTCCACGCCAGCAACGAGGAGCTGCGCCTGCGCACCCTCGAGGTGGGCGAGGTCAACGCGTTCATGGAGTCGGTGCTCGCCGGCCTGGGGGCCGCGGTGCTCGTCGTCGACGCCGACCAGCGCGTGCTCGTGTGGAACCGCCAGGCCGAGGAGCTGTGGGGCGTGCGCCGGGAGGAGGCCGTGGGGCAGCACCTGCTGACCCTCGACATCGGCCTGCCGCTGGAACGGCTCCGGCCGCTGGTGCGCGCCGCCCTCGACGGCACCGCGGGGGACGGCGTCCGCCCGGACGGCA
>JAWVEN010000063.1:0-5963 GCA_033856675.1 Gaiellales bacterium
TCGGTGCGCCGGAAGCCGCCGGACATCAGGATCACCGTGTCGACCCTGTTGCTCAGCGCCTCGGCCCAGGGCAGGAAGTACGCCTCGGGCTCGGGCCGGCGGAACACCCGGTGCAGCAGGAGGTCCTCCAAGGCGCGCCTGGGCGTCACCGCGGCGTAGGGCCGGATCGACTCGCCGTAGCTGCCGATGAGATTCGCCCCCACGTCGAGCGCGTCAAGCCCCGCGGCAACCAGCAGACCGGCCCGCCTCAGCGATTCCTCGAGCACGAGCCCGCCCGGAACGAGGTCTACGAACCCCAGCTTCATCGTGAGCGGCATGTCCGGCGGCAGCACCGCGCGCATCCGGCGCACGACCTCGAGCGCGAAGCGGTCGCGGTGCTCAGCGGAGCCGCCCCAACGGTCGCCGCGTCTGTTGGCGATGGGCGAGGCAAACTCACTGATCAGGTAACCGGCGTTTCCCATGAGGTGGACACCGTCGAAGCCGGCCTCGACCGCCCGGCGCGCCGCCTCGGCGAAAGCGGCGATCGCACCCTCGATCTCATCCTCGGTGGCCGCCGCCACCGATCGCTTCGTCATCGCATTCGAGACGGCGGAGGGAGCGATCGGCTCGGCATCGGGGTCGAGACACTGGCTGCCGGCGTGCGATACCTGGGCGAAGATCCGTGCCCCGTGGCGGTGCGTCGCCTCGACGAGCCGAGCCAGCCCGGGCACCATCTCGTCGGCGTGGATCCCGGGCTGCCGGGGTGCGTAGCGGCCGCGCCGCTCGCAGAACATGTGGCCGGTCACCGTCAGGCCGACGCCCTTGCGCGCGAGCTCTTCGTACAAGCAGACGAGCTCGTCCGTGACCTCGCCGCGCGCGCCCGCCATCGTCTCGGACGTCCCCGCTCTGAAGATCCGGTTCGGGAGCTCCAGCGATCCGATCCGACCAGGCGCCAGCAGCGATCGCTCGGCTGATCTACTGATTATCGGTACACCCAGTTCGATAATTGCGATATTCGTGCACGATGCTTTAGCCTGTCAAGTCCTTTGGAGAGCGTTACCGCGAGATAGACTTCGCGCGTTTCCCATGACGGAGATATCGAAGACAGCCGACCAGGCGCTCGCGCTCCTCGTCTGCATCGCGGATCGCGGCCCGGCCTCCGCTACCGAGCTTGCCGGGACGCTCGGGATCAACCGAACCGTCGTCCACCGACTGCTCGCCACGCTGAGAAGCCGCGGCTTCATCCGCAAGGACGGCAACAACTACGTGCCGGGCGCCGTCATCGTGCGCATCGCGCAGGACGTGGAGCCGGCTCTCCGCAGCGCGGGCCAGCCGGTGCTCCAGCAGTTGGCCGATGCGGTCCAGGAGACGACGCTCCTGGAGATACGCGACCAGCGCGAGGCCGTGGTCCTCGATCAGGTGGTTGCGGGACGCCACCTCGTCTCCGTGAGGCGCCAGATCGGCGAGCGGCATCCGCTTCACCTGGCCGCGAGCGGGCGCGCCATGCTCGCCTTCTCCCGGAAGCGGGTGGTCGATCGCTGCGTGGCGGGTCTCCCGGACGCCGACGACGTGCGCCGGAAGCTCGCCGAGGTCAAGGAGGCCGGCTATGAGATATCGCACGACGAGCTGCTCGAGGGTGTCCACGGAATCGCGGCGCCGATCCAGGACGAGAGCGGCCAGGCCGTGGGCAGCATGTCGGTCGTGGTCCCCGTGAACCGGGCTCCGCAGCTGAACGACCACATTGCAGCTCTCGTCCGAGCCGCTCGCACGGTCACCGAGCGGCTTGCCGAGGTGCAGCCCACGGTCGCCGGCTCCGGGTCGGCGTCAGTCGACCTCGGCGCCTGAGTCGTACGCCAGCGCGGCTTCGAGGTCCACTACGCCGTCGCCGGGCATCCCGACTCTCGGCGTCGCCCGCTGCTGGCCGACGGCCGCCCATTCGGCATTGGTCCTCGGCAGGCGGTCGTCCGCGCGCGCCCAGACCGGCTTCCCGTCCGGCTCGCGGAAGCGCGGGATGACCTCTTCGGCGAACAGCGTCATGCTCTTCCTCAGTAGCCAGTCCGGGTTGCTGATGAAGTCGCCCCAGATGACCATCCGGCCGGCACCGGCCTCCTCGGCGAGCTGTTCCAGACGCTCCGAGACAGTCGATGGCGATCCCACCACGACCCAGCCGCGCTCCGACAGCTCATCGAACGTCATCGCGGCCATGTCGCCGCTGCGGTAGCCACCCGCGAGCATGCCCCGCAGGGACTGCGAGCTCACCTGACCGGGTGGGAACCACTCCGGGAAGGCGCCTCCGAAGACATGCTGGAACAGCCACAGAATGTGCGGCTCGGCCTCTCGGCGCGCCTGCCGGTCCGACTCCGCCACGTGCACGATCGTGCACACGGCCGTCTGTCGCGGATCCGGCGTATAACCCTGCTCCTCGCACAGTTCGCGGAAGATCTGCGCGTTCTTGATGCGGACGGCCGGCGGCGACAGCAGGATCATGTAGACGAAGCGGCGGTCGGCGCAGAGCTTGAGCGAGTCTCGCGACCCGGCGACGGGGACCCAGATCTCCGGATATGGCTGCTGCACCGGTCGCGGCCACAGGTTCACATAGGGGACGTGGAAGAACTTGCCCTCCCACTCGAACGGGCCGGGCCGTGTCATCGCGGCGAGAAGCAGGTCCAGCGCCTCGCGGTAGCGCTCGCGCGCGTAGGCCGGGTTCGTGACGCCCTGGGCGTGATAGTTGGGGCCGATACCCATCGGCAGGCCGACGCTGAGCCGGCCGCGGGAGAGATTGTCGACGAGGGCGATCTCCTCCGCCATGCGCACGGGCGACAGGTAGCCGTTCAGCACCGGCCCCGCGCAGACGATGCGGATGTGCTCCGTCCGGGCCGCCAACCAGGCGGCCGTGACGAGCGCGTTGCCGCTCAGGCCGATCGGGCTCCCGTGCTGCTCGGAGTGGAGGATGCCGTCGAAGCCGAGACGCTCGGCGAACGCGAGCGAATCCACGTACTCGTGTATGGCCTTGCCGCCGAGCTGGGTGTCGTACAGCTCCGTCGGCAGCGACACGTAGTTCGTCCGTGTGGGCGCGCCCGTCTCGTCCACGTGCGGCACGTACCGGTAGCCACCCTGACTGTGGAAGTAGAACTCGAGCTTGGTCACCGTTGTGCCGTTCCTTTCGTTCGATTTTGCGGGGAGCCGCCGATCAGGCCCAGAGCCTCGCCCGCGGCGCGGTCCGGGATGGGAGCCGGGTCGGCGGGCGTCATGTGGAGCTTGTGGTAGGCAGCAACACCGAGTCCCGGACACGCCACCGCAGCAGTACGCGATCGCCTTCGCTGAACCCGGAGTGGCCGCCGGCCGGCTCACGAGCCAGGAACAGCTGCCCGCCGGGGGCCTCCACTTCGAGCTTGCGCGCCAGCCCCAGGTAGATCACACGCCGGACGACGCCGCTCACCGAGTTCTCCTCCGCCGTCGGCGGCTCGGTCGGCGCAGCCAGCCGCACTCGCTCGGGCCGGACGACCAGGGTCGCCTCCTGTCCCGCGGGCAGGTCGCCCGTCACTCTGAGCTCGAGCTGGCCTGCGCGCAGGCAGTGCCCCGAGTCCAGCCGGGCCACGTGACCGCTGGTGACGGTCGACTCGCCGACGAACTCGGCGACGAAGAGGGTCGCTGGGTGGTCGTAGACCTCGGCGGCGCTTCCGATCTGCTCGATGCCGCCCTCGTTGAAGACCGCGATGCGATCGGAGAGCACCAACGCCTCGTCTTGGTCGTGGGTCACGTAAACGAATGTGATTCCGAGCTCCTGGTGGATACGGCGGATCTCGAGCTGGAGCCATTCGCGGAGCTTGCGGTCGAGCGCCCCCAGCGGCTCGTCCATCAGGAGCAAGCGCGGGCGGAAGACGATCGCACGGGCGAGCGCGACCCGCTGCTGCTGGCCGCCGGACAGCTGAGCCGGCATGCGCTCGGTGAAGTCGTCGAGCCGAACCAGCTCGAGAGCCTCCGCCACCCGCTCGCGCATCTCCTGCTTCGACACGCGCCGCTGCTTCAACGGGTAGGCGACGTTCTCGGCCACCGTCATGTGCGGGAAGAGCGCGTACTGCTGGAAGACCATCCCGATGTTCCGCCGGTGCGGAGGCAGCCCGGACAGATCCTGACCGTCCATCGTCACCTCGCCGCTAGAGGCCCCCGAGAAGCCGGCGATGATGTTGAGCGTGGTGGTCTTCCCCGAGCCGCTCGGGCCGAGGAGCGTCAGGAACTCCCCCGGGTTCACGGACAGGGAGACGTCGTCGACGGCCATGACCTGGCCGTAGGCCTTCGTGACGTTGCGTAGCTCGAGGCGCGCGCCGCCGGAGTCCGAGCCGCTCACAGCGCACCTTCCGCTCGACGCCGGAACAGGATGCCGAGAAGGAGCGCGGTGGTCAGCAGGAGCGTCACCGTGGAGGCGGCCGCCACCGTCGGGTCGATCTCGCGCGTCACGCTGCCGTACATCTGGACCGGCAGCGTCTGCACCGTCGCGGTGCCCAGGAAGAGAGATACGACCAGCTCGTCGAAGGACGTGATGAAAGCGAAGAGCGCACCGGTGAGAACGCCTGTGCGAATCGAGGGCAGCGTGACCTGCAAGAAGGCCCGCAGCGGGGTCGCGCCGAGGCTCGCCGCGGCACGGTCGAGCGTGCGGTCGAAGGTCTGGAGGCTAGCCGTGACCGGCACGAACACGAACGGGAGCGCGAGGACGGTGTGCGCAAGCACGAAACCCTGGATCGTGCCCACGAGACGCCACTTGAGGAAGATCGCGTAGACCGCGATGGCGACCACCACCGTCGGGACCACCATCGGCGCCAGCAGGACGGCGGAGACCGCGGACTTCATGCGGAAGCGGGAGCGCGACAGGCCGACGGCCGCCGCGGTTCCGACAACCGTGGCCAGCACGGTCACGAGCACCGCCACGATGACCGACGTCCTCACCGCCTCGAACCAGGCGGGATCGCTGAACAGGTTCGAGTAACGATCGAGAGTCCAGTCCTTGGGCGGGAACTGGAACGTGTTGGCGGCCGTGAAGCCCATCGGGATGACCACCAGCGTCGGCGCCACGAGCCAAAGCGCCACGACAGCGCCATGCAGGCGCAGCCCCAGGTGCGACGGCCGCCTCGGCCGCACGGCAGCGGAGCCCGTGACGCTCATGCGGGGTCGATCCCCGCGCGCAGGCGCGACTGGCCGCGCCGGGCGACCATGCTGCCCAGGGCGATCAGGGCCATCGCGACGACAAGCAGGACCATCGCCATCGCACCGCCGCGGCCCCAGTTCAGCAGCGTGCTGACCTGGATGAAGATGAACTGCGAGATCAGCGCGTTGGTCGGGGAACCGAGCAGAGCCGGCGTCACGTAGAAGCCAAGCGAGATCACGAACACGATCAGGCCCCCGGCCAGGACACCCGAGGCGGACAGCGGTAGGAAGACCTGCAGGAAGGCACGCCTCGGTGGCGCCCCGAGACTCTGTGCCGCGAGCAGGAGGCGACGATCTATTCCACGCACGGCCGCGTAGATCGGCAGCGTGGCGAAGGGCAGGAGTATCTGAATCATCGCAATCGTCACGCCCGACACGTTGCCGATGAGGCGCTGGCGCCCCACACCGATCGCCGCGAGCACGTCGTTGACGGGCCCTTGGTCCTGGAGCAGCACGATCCAGGCGAAGTTGCGCACCATCAGGCTCGTCCAGAAGGGAACCAGCACGAGCGCCAGCAGCAGCGCCCGGGTGCGTGCCCCGACGACTGTCATGAGGTACGCGTACGGGTACGCGATCAAGAGACAAGCCGCCGTTACGGCAACCGACGTGACGATCGTGCGCCGCAGGATCGTCACGTTCGCGGAGGTCTCGAAGAACCACTGGTAGTTGCCGAACGGGACACTGCCGGGCGGTGCGACTTCCGCGAAGCTCCGCCGGACGATCTCGGCGAGCGGATACAGGAAGAAGACCGCGAGGATCAGCAGGGCCGGCAGGACGAGCGG
>JAWVEN010000064.1:0-55797 GCA_033856675.1 Gaiellales bacterium
GCTCGCCGGCACGCTCCCGCGCCCCGATCAGGCAGCGCCGGCGTTGGCGCACGCATTCGACTTCGCCACCTGGCAGTCGCTGCGCCGCCATGGGTTCGTGCAACACGGCGCGATCGATGCGATGACCGACTTCGTGACCGCGCACGCTGCCGGTCAGGGCTGAACGGCCCGGTCGCCCGTTCGCATTTCGGAGTCTCGGATGCGAACATACGTTCGTGCAGCCTGAGGCGACGATCCTCCATGCCGACCTCGACGCATTCTTTGCGTCGGTCGAGCAACGGGACGACCCTCGGCTGCGTGGCCGCCCCGTGATCGTCGGCGCCGGCGTCGTGCTCGCGGCGAGCTACGAGGCCAAGGCACTCGGCGTTCGCACCGCAATGGGGGGTGGACAGGCACGGCGGCTCTGCCCTCAGGCGATCGTCGTCCCGCCCCGCATGTCGGCCTACGCGGAGGCCAGCAAGGCCGTGTACCGCGTGTTCGAGGACACGTCGCCACTCGTCGAAGGCCTCTCGATCGACGAGGCGTTTCTCGACGTTCGGGGAATGGAGCGGGTCGCCGGCACGCCGGCCGAGATTGCCGATCAGTTGCGCCAGGCGGTGCGCGATCGGGTCGGCTTGCCCATCACGGTCGGAGTGGCGAGGACGAAGTTCCTGGCAAAGGTGGCCAGCGGCGTCGCCAAGCCCGACGGGCTGCTCGTCGTGCCGCCTGACGGGGAGCTCACGTTCCTGCACCCGCTTCGGGTCGAGCGACTGTGGGGAGTTGGGCCCGCGACTGCACACAAGCTCCACAAGCGCGGGATCACGACAGTCGGCGAGGTCGCCGGCCTCTCGGAGGAAAGGCTGGTCGGGATGCTCGGCCCTGCGGCGGGCCGGCAGTTGCATGCGCTTTCGCACAATCGCGACCCCCGGCCTGTGCGACCGAGGCGCCGCCGGCGGTCGATTGGGTCACAGCGAGCACTCGGCCGCTCGCCGAAGTCGGCCGAGGAGCTCGATGCCATCCTCGCTGGGCTGGTCGACCGCGTGACCCGCCGGATGCGTGCGGCCAGGCGGGCCGGCCGCACCGTCGTGCTGCGGCTTCGCTTCGACGACTTCTCCCGAGTGACGCGGTCACACACCATGCCGTGCGCGACGAGCCAGACCGCGTTGATCCTGATCACCGCACGAGGACTGCTGGCGACCGCCATGCCGATGATCGATCGCCGAGGTGTGACGCTGGTCGGTATCGCCGTGGCAGGCCTGGAGGATGCGGACTCGGTCCAGCTCGTGCTTCCCTTCGACCGGCGAAGCCGCGACGCACTCGACGCGGCGCTCGACGAGGTGCGGAGCAAGTTCGGCTCAACCGCGGTGATCCGAGCCGTTCTCCTGGGGCGCGGCGACCGGCCGTCCCCGCCGTTGCTGCCCGATTGAGGCTGCGAACTCATGTTGACGTCCGGTTAAGCCGATAGCGTGAAACTGTGGGATTGTGCCACAATAAACGCAGCGGAGGAGAACCTCCGCGAGGACGTAGGCGAAAGGGGGGAAGACACATGGAGAAGACCGTTTGGAACATCGTGCGGGGTCTGGTCGGAGCTGGCCCGAGCCGAGACTGTCGACGTTGCGACGAGACGATCGAGGTCCACGACTGGTTCGGGATGAGCGAGGGCGTTTGCCAGCCCTGTCGGCACGGATTCGATCCGTAGCCGGAATCGGCCGTCGCGCGCACCCGCCCGTCAGGTAGGACGAGTGGGCAGGCGCCGGCGGCCGGTTCCATGCTCGACCAGCCAGGCTGTCGCCCGCTGGAGATGGCTGCGGATGGCCTCCTCCGCCCTCGCTTCGTCACCTGACTCGATCGTCTTCAGGAGCGCGCGGTGCTCCTTCGCCAGGTCGGCGACCGAGGCGTACCGGTTCACCAGCTGTGCGAGACAAAGCCGCATCTCCGCGAACAGCTGCTCGTGAGCGCGAGCAAGCCGCCGGTTCCCGGTGCCCTCGACGATGGCACGGTGAAAGTCGAAGTCGGCTTCAACAACGTCCTTCTGCGGCGCCCGCGGGCCGAGCCGTTTGAGCTGCGCGACCGCCTCGGCTGCCGCCGGCGGGACCGTCCGACGTGACGCCAGCGTCCGGAAGGCCTCGGCTTCGAGGGCAGCGCGAACCTCGTAGATCTCGTACATGTCACGGTCGGTCAGCACACGCACGAAGACGCCCCGGTTGCGGGTCTTCTCGAGCAGGCCCCGACGCACCACACCGTCGAACGCGGCCCTCAGGGTGTGACGGCCGACCTCGTACTCCTCTGCCATCTCGATCTCACGGAGGTGATCCCCGGCGATCAGCTCGCCCTCGAGGATCCGCCGTTCGAGGTCGTCCTCGAGCGCCTCGACCGTCGAGACGGTCTCAAGCCTGCGCAGCGCTCGGCCTTTCGCTCATCCTCCGAGCATACTCGGTTGTGTCACAACGAAACACGTGTTCAGTGAGGTGCCAGGCACCTCACTGAACAGATGAACCTACTTGACGGAGCCCGCGAGCAACCCCTGCACGAACGACCGCTGGAACGCGAAGAACACAAGCAGCGGGATGATCAGCGAGATGAACGTTGCCGGCGCGATCAGCTCGATGTTCCCGCTGAACTGCCGCATCTGCGAATAGATCGCCACGGTGATGGGTACGGTGTCCCGCCCGAACGTCAGGGCGACGAGCAGGTCGTTCCATGTCCACAGGAACTGGAAGATCGCCAGCGAGGCGATGGCGGGGCGGCCCAGCGGCAGGATCAGCCGGAGGAAGATCTTCAGCTCCCCCGCTCCGTCGATGCGGGCGGCCTCCATCAGATCGCGCGGGATCCCGATGAAGAAGTTGCGCAGCAGGAAGATCGCAAATGGCAGTCCGAACGCGGTGTGGAACAGGATCAGGCCGAGCACCGAATCGAACAAGTTGAGGTCGTTGTAGAGCTGGAACATCGGAATCAGCGCCATCTGGAGCGGCACGACGAGCAGAGCCACGACGATGATGAAGATCCAGTCGCGTCCTGGGAACTCGAGCCAGGCGAACGCGTAGCCGGCCAGGGCACCGACGAACACCGGGAGCGCGGTGCCGCCGACGGCGACGAGCACTGTGGTCACGAGCGAATCCCGGATCGTCTGGTTGTCGAACACCGCCTGATAGTTGTCGAACGTGAGGTCACCGGGCCGCATGAGGAAGTTCCACCAACCCTCCTTGGCAAAGTCGGTGGGGTCCATCAGCGACGTGATGAAGAGCCCGAACGTCGGCACCAGCCAGAGCAGGCCGACGAAGATCAGGATCAGATGTACCGGGGCCTTGCCCAGAGCGCCGACGATGCGGGCGGATACGGTTCGCCGTTCGCTGGGGGACTCGGGAACCGCGGGATGATCTGCGGTGACAGTGGCCATCACGCCTCCTGCCGGAATCGTCGGATGTTGAGCATCAGCACCGGCACGACGAGCACGAAGATGAGGACGGCGATCGCCGAACCGACCCCGAAGTCGTTACTGCCGCCGAACGCGGTTCGCCACATGGCGAGCGCGAGCACCGTCGCATCGTCCTGACTGGAGCCCGGAGCGACCGAGATGACGATGTCGAACACCTTGAGGACGTTGATCAGCATGGTCACAAAGACCACGGTCAGGACCGGCGCGAGCAGCGGCACGGTGACCCGCCGGAAGACCTGAAACTCGTTGGCGCCATCCGTGCGCGCCGCCTCCAGCACGTCCCGGGGGATCGCAGCCAGCCCGGCAGCGATCACCACCATTGCAAACCCGGCCCAGATCCAGAGGTACGCGATCATGACCGCCGGGGTGATCAGGCGCTCTCCCAGCCAATCGATTCCCCCGAACGGCTTGGCGAACGTGGACGGCGCGATTGCAACCTTGTGGTCGCCGCTCCCGACGTCCGCGAACGAGAACGTCCCGTCGTTCGCGGTGGTTGCGGATCCGACCTTCGAGCCACTGGCATCGAGCAGGTCCACCTTCACGCCAGGCAGGCCCAACTCCTCCGGCTCCACCTCCCCCGGGGTGCCGCCACCGGGCTTGAAGTCCCGCCAGACGACCCCGGTGATACCTCCCTGGAGCGGCTCGGGCGTCTTCGCCTCCACCGCGCCGTCCGGCACGTCCGCCGGCGGGATCGCCGTGAGGCCGAGCTTCGCGACGTCACCTGGGGCGACGGGGTCTTTCAGCTCGATCCCGCCGCCCTTCTGAACGAGATTGTCGGTGGACGGGTTCGCCTTGGAGAGCACCCCCGAACTGATGAAGACGTCGTGGACCGATTTGATGGCGGCATTGGCGACGCCCAGGTTCGGGTCCTGCTGGTAGACGATGCGCCACGTGATACCGGCGGCGAACGCCGAGATCGCCATCGGCATGAAGACGGCCGTGCGGAATGCCACCGCCCACGACACACGTTCCATCAGTACCGCGAAGACGAGGCCGATCGATGCGACGAGCGCCGGCACGACGGCAACCCACAGCAGGTTGTTCTTGACCGCCGTAACCAGAATGTCGGAGGTGAAGATCTCCTGGTAGTTGTCGAACCAGACGAAGTTCGACCCGGACCGGTCGTAGAAACTGCGGATAATGGTGCGGATGGTCGGATAGACCACCCACACCCCGAGCAGAACGGCAGCAGGAAGCAGGAACCCGCCGGCCAGCGCGTACTTGCGCAGCCCACCGGGCTCACCGACCGCCTCAGGCGGCGGCGGGGCAACCGGCGGCTGCCCCGCGACTGCACCGCTTCCGCTCACTCGATCATCCGCCGTATGCCTTCGCCGCAGCGACTTCCAGGGCCTTCGCTGTACCGTCGATGTTGCTCGGGTCCGCCACGAAGTCCGAGAAGATCTTCCACATCCCCTGTCCGGTCGTCCCACCGAACGCCGCCGGCTGCAGGTCGGACATGTCGAACCTGAACGCCTCTGCCTCTATCAATGCACCGGCGGTGGTCCGCTCGATCTCGCTCGGGTAGATGCTCGGGTCAAGCCCCTTGTTGAGCGATGCGAAGCCGCCCTGCTCGGCCCAGATCTGCGCGGCCTCCGTTGTGGTCAGGTACTTCATGAAGGCCTGCACCGCGGGGTTGTCCTCGAACGAGACGGCGATGTCACCGCCACCCATCATCAGGTTGGCGGTATCGCCCACCTGTGGGAAGGTGAACACGTTGTAGCCCTCGACCGGCTTGAGGTCCGTGGTCACCGAGCCAGGCACGAAGTCGCCCTCCATGATCTGCGCGGCCTTCGGGGGGTCGGTGAGAACATTCGTCGCAGCCGTCGCGAAGTCGGTCTGCAGCGCGCCGTCGGTGCCGCCGAAGATGTTGTCGCCGTCACTGAGGACCTCGGCCATCGTCGTGAGGGCATCCTTGACCGACTGATCCGTCCAGGGCATCTCGTGCTTCGACAGCTTGTCGTAGTTGTCCGGCCCGGCCTGGCTCAGGTAGATGTTCTCGAACAGGTCGGTGATCGGCCAGCCGACGTCCACGCCGATGGAGTACGCGGGGAGGCCGGACGCCTTGATCGTCTGCCCGTTCTGGATGAAGTCGTCCCACGTCGCTGCGGGCTCGACACCGGCGTCGGTATACGCCTGGACGTTGTACCAGACAAGGGTCTTGTTGGCTGCCTTGTAGAGGACGCCGTAGAGCTTGCCGTCCACGCTCCCGATGTCGACCGCCGATTCGCCGAGATTTTCCTGGACGTCGGCCTTCGCATAGTCGGCAGATTTGACCGCACCCTTGGTCACGAAGTCTTTCATCAGCCCGGGTTGCGCGACGAACGCGACGCTCGGCGGGTTGCCGCCTGCCACCGCGGTCGAAAGCACCGTCGGCAGGTCATCGCCGCCGGACGTGTACTTCACGCTCACGTCGGGGTTGGCCGCCGTAAAGCCGTCGATCACCTTCTGGAACGCCGCCTGCTCGGGGCCGCTCCAGACGGCCATCACCGAGATCGAGCCCGAGACGGTACTCGTTGTACCGCCCGACCCGGCGCCGGTCCCGGTGTCGTCACTGCTCCCGCCGCCGCACCCCGCAGCGGCGCCGAATACCCCGATCACCAGCGCCAGGATTGCCAGTCTCAACCTCATGTCGTGCCTCCTGCTCCGTTGTGGCCGGCCCCGTAGATGCCAAGGCCGGTGTCGGGGTCGAAAAAGTGCAAGTTCCGTGTGTCGACGACGGCCTCGACCGTGTCGCCCTCTTTGACCTTCGAACGTGCGTTGAACGACGCCACGATGCGCGCGCCCTCGCCGGCGAGCAAGCGCCCGCCCTCGGGGGCACCGCTGTCGGCGGCGAGCTCCTTCGTCATCTCCGTGCGGGCCGGCGTGGCCTCCACCATCATGTGGGCCATCACCAGCGACCCGAGCGACTCGCGCAGCCGGACCACGCCGCGGATGCGGTTCCCGGCAGGAGCGTCGGGGTGAAGCGCCGAGTCGTCGATGTCCTCCGGGCGGATGCCCAGGATCACGCTGCGGCCCGCGTACGCGCGCAGGCCGGGACGTGCCTGAATCGATTCGCTGCCAACCTCGATGCTGTCCTTGCCGAGATTCGCGACCAGCCCGCTCGGAGATTCCTCCAGCGTGACGAGCAGCATGTTCATCGCCGGGCTCCCGATGAAGCCCCCGACGAACAGGTTGACCGGCCGGTCGTACAACTCCTGGGGCGGGGCGACCTGCTGCAACTCACCCTTGCGCATCACAGCGACCCGGTCGCCCATCGTCATGGCCTCGACCTGGTCGTGCGTCACATAGACCGTCGTCGTCCCCAGCCTGTCCTGGAGCGCGCTGATCTCCGCGCGGGTCTGGACGCGCAGCTTCGCGTCGAGGTTCGAGAGCGGCTCGTCCATCAGGAAGGCCGAGGGCTCGCGCACGATCGCCCTGCCCATCGCCACGCGCTGGCGCTGGCCGCCGGAGAGCGCCCGCGGCTTTCGCTTGAGGAACTCCTCCAGTCCAAGTGTTTCGGCCGCGTCGTGGACGCGCCGGTCGATCTCGCTCTTCTTCTCACCCCGCAGCCGAAGCGAGAAGGCGATGTTGTCGTACACAGTCAGGTGCGGGTAGAGCGCGTAGCTCTGAAACACCATCGCGATGTCGCGGTCCCGCGACGGGACATGATTGACGACCCGGTCGCCGATCCGCAGCACCCCTTCGCTGATGTCCTCGAGGCCGGCGACCATGCGAAGCGCGGTGGTCTTTCCGCAGCCCGACGGGCCCACCAGCACCATGAACTCGCCGTCCTGAACGGTGAGGTTGAGCGACGACACCGCCCTGGTCCCATCCGGGTAGATCTTCGAAACGTCCTCAAACGCGACGCCGGCCATTGGGTTCCCTCCCGCGGTCGCCGAGGGGAAGCAGCCTCAGCGATCGTCCGTCAACTGTTGCCCTCTGATGAACTGCTTCCCCGGGCCGGGCGCTCTAAAACGGACAGAATGTTAGGAAAGTGTTTGCCTGTTTTCGATAGCCACCTGCACCGGTTTTCTGAGGAGCGCCCGCCGGGTACGCTGACCGCGATGCGCCTTGGCTCATCCCGGGTTCTGATCCTCCTCGCGCTTCTCGCCGCGATCCTGCTGTTCTACTCGCGGGTGCTGGCCGCGGTCATCGTGGGCGTGATCCTGCTTGTTGCGCTTGCCGGACGTCGCACGCGCGAGGCGCAGCCAGCCAAGCCGCGACACGGCCCTCAACCGGCGAGACGACCGTCCAGTGCGTTCGACGATGTGAAACGAACGGCTCAGGAAGATGTGCTGGCGCTTGCCGACGACATCCGTTCGCTCGACCTCGAGATCGAGCTGCCGGAAGCGTCGCCCGAGGCAAGGGCGGACTACGAACGGGGCCTCGAGCGCTACTCGGAGGCGACCGGAGCCTTCGACGGCGCCCGGGCGCCGGAGGACTTCGGAGCGGTCACCTCGGCTACGGAGGAAGGCCGGTATGCGGTCGCGTCGGCACGCGCGCGTCTGGAGGGCCGTCCGCCGCCGCAACGGCGCCCGCCGTGCTTTTTCGACCCTCGCCACGGCCCTTCGGTGCGCGACGTCGAGTGGGCGCCCCCCGGCGGCTCGTCGCGCTCCGTGCCCGCGTGCGCGGCCGATGCGATCGCGGTCGAGGAGGGGCGCGAGCCCTACACGCGGCAGGTGCATGTCGGCGAACGGAAGGTCCCCTACTGGAATGCGCCCCCGTACTACGGCGGGTGGGCGGGCGGGTTCTTCAGCCCGTTCGGCGGCATGCTCCCGGGGCTGTTGATCGGCTCGGCCCTCGGATCGGGCATGTTCGGCTTCCCCTTCGAAGGCGACTTCAACGAGGACGGCAGCGGGTCGGTCGACGACAACAGCCAGACGGACGCCGGCGACTCCGGCTGGGACGCAGGCGCTGCGGACACCGGAGGAGGGAGCGACTTCGGCGGCGGCAGCGATTTCGGCGGTGGGAGCGACTTCGGCGGCTTCTAGGCGGCCTTCGGGCCGTGATACGGTCCCCGCCGGGCGGTCGGAGGTGGGCATGACGAGGAAGCGCGGGCACATGGTGGGCGTGATCGGGCTCGTCGCCGTGCTCGGATTGGCCGGCACCGCCGGGATATCCATTCAGACGACACCCGCGACCGCTGCGCCGCGGCCTGTCACCAGCGTCTTCAAGGGCTCGGTCGCCGGCGGGGGCGTCGCTGCATCCCACGTCGTACAGGCGACAGGGAGCGGGCCGATGGGCGCGCGGCTGCAGTGGGCAAGCCCGGGAGCGAGCGTGCGGCTCACACTCGCACGCGCAAACGCCGCGGGCGGATGGACCGTGGTCGCTTCGGCCACGGGCCCGAAGCCGGTGGTGCTTTCGTACAACCGCGGAGCAGCCGGACGGTGGCGGCTTCAGGTGGTGCCTGTGTCCGGCACCGCGGCCTACACGCTCGGCGTGAAGTATCCGGGCGCCGTGACGCCGTCGCCGCCGTTCCTGACACTGCTTTTCTCACGCATGGCGGTGGACGCAGCCGACCGATGCGTGAAGGACAACACGAACGTCCTCCGCCTCGACGCCGACGTTGCCCCAGCGCTGGCATCGCGCGGCCTGCTTCCGACCGGCACCGTGCAGACCAAGACGACCCAGGAGGGCTTGCGGTTCTGCGGCCACTGGGGGCTCTCGCTCTTTGCGTCGTGGGCTGACCTCCAGATGATGCGCGACGACTTTGGCTGGGCGCTGGTCTCACACTCCCGGCATCGAGCGGACTATCTGCCGACGATGACGCCCCAGAAGCAGTGGGACGAGACCTGCGGGTCGCTCCTCGACCTGCGCGCTCATGGTCACATTCGCGGCGGTGGGTTCTTCGCGTACCCGAACAACCGGCAGAACGACGGCCTGCAGGCCGATTTTGCCGGCCAGTGCTTCGCCTTCGGCCGGCGCTACGGGGCCGGTATGACGACGCGAACCGCCGGGGTGGCGCCGCCGTACTGGCAGAGCACGGGGCAGTTCATCGGCGGGCGCTGCAACGACACATCTCTCCCGTGCGCGCACGTTGCGCCGGGCAGATACACCTCGCCGGACAGCATGATCAACCGTCTGCGTGCGCTGCGCAACGACCAGTGGTTCACCCTGCAGGCGTATCTGCTCGTGGAAGGGAGCAGGCCTGGGCTCTGGGATTGCACCGCGCCGAACTGGGAGGCCCACTGGACGACCGACGCCGAGCGCTACTGCTGGAACGACTACCAGCGGGTGTTGAGCGCCATTCCCGCAAACGTCGTCGTCACCGACCCCCAGACCGTGGCCGACGCCTGGCGCCGCGCGGCTGCGACGTCTCCGACGTCCGGCGCCACAACCCCCAGCACGGCCGGTACGGGGACGGCTTCGGGCACGGTCGCGTCGCAGTATTCTCTCACCGTCCTGCCGGCTCCGGCCGGCGCACGGTGGGCGGTCGCCGAGGACATCGACGAGGATGGCAACGTGACTGGCGCAGCGCAACTCTCTGACGGTCGGGTTCACGCATTGGTCTGGCGGTCGGGCACGATGACCGATCTCACTCCCGCGGTGAACGCCTCCGCCGTCGCCTACCACATCAACTCCGGGGGCACGATCGCGGGCTTCGTCCACACCGGCGCGACATCGCGCCCGTATGTGTGGAGCGGATCGACGGCGACCGAGCTTGCGCTGCCCGCGGGCACGACAACGGGCCACGCATCCGGCGCCGGCATCGGCGGTGCGGTGGTCGGCGACGCGTTCGACGGCAGCCGCTATCGCGCGGTCGTCTGGCGGAGCGGAACTCCCAGCATCCTCCCCGGGCTCGGCGGCTCGAACAGCTTCGCCGCACGCATGAGCGCAACGGGCGACGTGATCGGCTCGGCACAGACAGCCACTGGACGGCTGCATGCGGTCATGTGGGCCGCCGGAACGCCGACCGACCTCGGCACGCTCGGAGGTGCCGACTCGCTTGCCTTTGCGGTGAACGCCGCGGGAGCCATCGTGGGTCAGGCCGACACACCCACCGCGACGCACGCAGTCCTCTGGCGAGGTGGCGCTCCGGTCGACCTGGGCGCGCTCCCCGGCGACACCATCAGCCTGGCGCTCGACATCGACACCGCCGGCTTCGTCGTCGGCGAGTCGTCGGGGCACGAAGTCAGCCGCGTGGAATCCGGCTACTCGGGTGTTGCGTGGGACAGCAACGGCATCCAGGTTCTCGGGCCGCGTGTGACCAACCTTGGCGGCGCAAGCATCGTCAGCGGCGTCGGCGTGAACGACGGCGGCGTGATCGCGGTCACGGTCATCGCAGGCGACGGCTCGACCCGCGCCGGCTTCCTCACTCCGACCACATGACGCGGCGATGAGGATCGACGCAGCCACCGAGTTGCCGGAACTGCCCTATGAGGACTGGCGGCGCACCAAGCAGACGCTCCACCTGTGGGCGCAGATCGTCGGCAAGGTGAAGCTCGCCACGACGGCGCCGCGCAACCACTGGTGGAACGTTCCGCTGTACGTCGACGTGCGGGGCATCACAACCCGCCCCCTGCGCAGGAATGGCGTGGTGTTCGGGATCGACTTCGACTTCGTCGACCACCGACTGGTCATCCGAACGGATCGTGGAGACGTGGCGTCGTTTCCGCTCGAGGACGGCCTGTCCGTGGGCGACTTCGACCGTCGACTCCATGACTTGCTTGCGCATCACGGTGTCGACGTCGAGATCCTGGAACGCCCCTTCGGCCTACCGGAAGGCATCCCGTTCCCCGACGACGACGAGCACGCGCAGTACCAGCCGGAGTATGCGGAGCGCTTTTGGCGGAGCCTCACCTGGAGCGACTCGGTGCTCGACGAGTTCTCGGGGTGGTTCTGCGGGAAGTCGAGCCCCGTCCACATCTTCTGGCACTCCCTCGACCTCGCCGTCACCCGCTTCTCGGGACGACCGGCGCCGCCGAACGACAGCCTCGACCCCGTCAACGCCGAGGCGTACTCCCACGAGCTCATCTCATTTGGGTTCTGGGCGGGCGACGACACCAGGCGGGAAGCAAACTTCTACTCGTACACCGCGCCCGAACCAGACGGCCTTCGAGACGCGCCGCTGCATCCCCAGACGGCGCACTGGGCCGACCAGGGCGCCGGCTCGCTGGCACTGCTCTCCTACGACGCCGTGCGCGCGAGCGCGGATCCCAAGCGGGAACTGCTGGCGTTCCTCGAGAGTGCGTACCGTGCCGGAGCCGATGCCGCGGGATGGGACACGGTCGCCATGGCCTCGTCCTTCTGTCCGTTCACCTACGGACGGCCCGGCGCCTGAGCGGAGCTCCGCGCGATCTCGAGGCCGAGCTCCGACATCAGGAATGCGAGCCACTCGTGCGACGTCACGGCTGATGCAGAGGCGTGGCCGGCGTCCCGGGCGACGCGCAGGAGGGCCGGCCTTTTCGAGCCGGTCGCCTGCAGGCGCGCGACGAACGTGCGGCCGTGCCAGGCGGGACAGCGCACATCATGGTCGCCGCAGATCACCAGCGTGGCCGGGTACTCGACGCCATCGCAGATGTTGTGGAGCGGCGAGTAGGCGTTCAGCACTTCTTCACAGCGCGGGTCGGATGCCGACCCGTACTCGATCGCATACTCGGCAACGAACGGGTCGCGCTCGTAGCGCAGCATGTCGGTGAGCGGGACGAGCGGGACGACCGCGCGAAACAGGTCCGGGCGCTGAACCGCGGCAGCGGCGGCAAGCAGGCCGCCGTTGCTCGCTCCGGCAATGCCGAGGCGGCCGGGTGCCGCGACACCATCGGCGATCAGCGCCTCGGCAACGGCGTATGCGTCGTCGAACGTGTGCTGCTTGACGGCCAGGCGGCCGTCCTGCCACTGCGTGTCGCCGTGCTCGCTGCCCCCGCGCAGGTGCGGGAACACCAACGCGCCGCCGGCGTCGACGAACGGCGTGAACTCGTCCAGGTACCCGGGGAGGCCCATGGCGATGTTCCACCCGCCGTAGCCGAAGATCAGCGCGGCCGTCTCCGCCCCGCGCTCGACCATGTCGCGTGAGCGCACGAGCCAGTACGACACCTGATAGCCGTCGGAGCTCGGAGCCCGCCTCAGCTCGGCGACCACCGAACCGGCACCCTCGGCGCGCGCCTCCGAGTCAAGCGCCTCCCCATCGGTTCGGATCACCGAGGGCGGCTGATCGAAGCTCGACCGCACGAAGATGACGTCGTTTCCGTCGGTGGCCACCAGCGGGTTGACCGCCATGTGCGAACGCGTTGCAGCCAGGCTTGCCACGGCGGGAGAGTCAGGGCCGAGGTCGGCGACGTGTGCGCCGGTCGCCTCGACCAGCTGCACCCGGACGGCTGTCTCGACCAATGAGACAACGACCAGGCGATCGCCAAGTGGAGAGACCTGCCGCAGCACGGCGTCGCTCTCCGGCACGATCTCGCGCCACGTTCGCTCGTCGAACGGCGTCTCGAGCGGGATCTCGACGATCCTGCCGCGAGGCGCCTCGTTCGTCGTGACGCACACGTATGCGTCGCCCTTGAAGAACCCGAAGAACGTGCCCGCGACGTCCAGCAGGAACGGGCGCCAGCCGCTCGGACCGTCATCCACGCGGCGGATCGAATCGACGCAGGGTGCGACCTCACTCGACACGCAGGCAACCCACTTCCCGTCCGCCGACGTCTGCGGCAGCACCATGTCCTCGTCGCCGCGCGCGGGCGCGGGCTCCGGCGTACGGGCGGGCTCGTCTCCAACCCGGTGGAAGTAGATGTCCTTGCGCGGATCCTCCCAGTCCGACCGGCGGCTGCGGTTGTAGAAGAAGGCGTCCGAGCCGGGAAGCCATGCCACGACGGCGTACGAGGTGTTCGGTATCCGGTCGGGAAGGACCTCGCCCGTATCCGCTTCGACGATGTGCAGGACGCTCTGCTCGCTGCCGTGCGTGCACACGCCGACGGCCACGCGGCTGCCGTCAGGCGACGGATACCACCAGTCGAGAGCCGGGTTCACATCTCCCAGCGATGCGACGTCGACAAGCGTGTCCCATGGCCCGTCGGGCCCCGGCGCCGTTTCGATCGTGGCGGTGCCGGCGGTGGGTCGAGGCGCCCGGAACCAGCGGTTTCCGAAGAGCAACGGCGCGACGGCGGATCCGCGGCGGGAGGCGTCGGCGACGAGTTCGCGGAGCCGCTCGACGCCAGGGATGGAGGCGATATGCCGCCGTGCCAGGTCGTCCTGTTCGGCCTGCCAGCGCAGAGCGCGGTCGCTGTCTTCCCACGCGAACAGGTCTGGGGCTGCCTTCATACGAGATCCCGGGGGATGACTCGAGACCAGCGGCGGGCGGCGACCCGCACGTTGCCCTCGTACGCGTCGATCTCGTTCGTCACCATGAATGCGTCGTCAGTGGACGACATCGTCGCGCGCGCCTCGACCCGGATCCGGAAGTCGTCCCGTTCGATCGTGATGACTCGCTCGCACCGCGTCTCGGCAGACAGCGGGTCACCGGTCACGATCACCTGCGTGTCCCGTGCCCGCTCGCGATACTCGAGACCGTCGCTCAGGCGACAACCGTCGAAGTACGAGAGCTCGGTGGCGACCTCTTGCCGCCCCGTTGCGACGTCGTGCTCGACGGTGCGCGTGTGGGGCGCCGAGAAGAGCTCGGTGACGTGCTCGAGCGCGGCGGCCTCCGGAGCCTCGAACGGGCGCAGCGCGTCGTCATCGGGCCTGGGCGGTCGCACGGGAAGCTCGAGCGCGCTCACCGCGCCGGTAACGACCGCGAGCGTTGCCGTCTCGGGAGAGGGCCACGCCCATGGCCAGTAGGCCGGGGAAAGCGCAAGGCGAAGGCGGTGCCCCGCCGGGAGCGAGTGGGCGATGGCGTTCAGTTCGATTGCGACGGTGTATCGCTCACCGAGCATGAGCGGCGCCGGATGCTCGTGGCTGTCGCGGTGCGTGAGGTTGAGCAGCCCGCGAGTGATCAGCGTCGACGAGCCGTCCGGATGCACGTCGCACAGACGGGCGCACACGAGGGCGAGGGTCCGGTCGGCGCTGACGTCCAGCACGACCCGCGGCCTGCCGAGCAGTTCGAGGGAGTCCGGAAGGGGTTCGCTGTCGAAGGTGGCGGATCTGTCGTCCTCGGCGCGCTGGTCGCCAGGATGATCGGTGGCCCGCCCGTAGCCCAGCCAGTCGCCGGCGTCCGCGAATGTGATCTGCGGCCCAGGGATGACGACCTCGTGTGACTCGCTCCCGGGAGTCGCGCTGAGACGGCCGGCCGGTGCGAGCGAGAGGTGCCGCTGCTCGATGTGCGGCGACGGCCACGACGGCTCGCCGACCCAGCGCCCCGGCCGCTCGGGGTAGTGCGTGCGAGGAGGCACCGAGTCCTGCATCCACGCCCGCAGGGCGGGCTCGTCCATGACGCCCGTGTCGGCGCCCTTCAGCCAGTGATCCCACCACCGGACGCACTCCTGCAGAAAGCCGATGTTCGGCCCAGGAGCTCCGTCGTAGGCGTAATGATGCGACCACGGCCCGATGATCCCCTTGCACGGGCCCTCGTAGCCGGCGAGGAAGCGCAGCACCGCATTGCGATACGCATCGGCCCAGCCGCCGACCATCAGCACGGGGCAGTCGATCGCGCCGAAGTCCTCGGCGACGGAGCCGTGCTTCCAGAAGGCGTCCCGCCGCTGATGGGAAAGCCACTCATGGACGAACGGCGGCGACTGTTCGAGGCGGTCGAGCCACATCGAGCGCCACTCATCGCCCACATGCGCGGGGTCCGGCGGCCGCGCCGTGTATGCCAGCATCGTGGTCGCCCACGACAGCATGTCGGCGCCGAGCACGCAGCCGCCCATGTAGTGGATGTCGTCGCCGTACCGGTCATCCGTCGAGCAGACGCTGATGACGGCGCGCAGCTCGGGCGGCCGCCGTGCCGCCACCTGCAGTCCGTTGAAGCCGCCCCAGGAGATGCCGATCATCCCGATCTCGCCGGAGCACCAAGGCTGCGAGGCGATCCAGCGAAGGACATCGATGGCGTCGTCCTGCTCCTGTGGCAGGTACTCGTCCCGGAGGATCCCTTCGGAGTCACCACACCCCCGAAGGTCGACTCTGACGGCGGCGTATCCGTGCTGAGCGAAGTAGCCGTGGACCTGCTCATCGCTCGCGGCGGTCGCATCCGCCTTGCGATACGGGATGTACTCGAGGATCGCCGGGACCGGGCTCTGCTCCGCGTCAGCCGGCATCCAGACGCGAGCCGACAGCCGGCAGCCGTCTGCCATCTCGATCCACATGTGCGGGATTCTCAGCATGGGCGGCGGACTGTACGGGAGCGTTTTGCGAACTGCAAACGCGGTCGGTTCGAACACCCGTCGCGTCGATCACGCGCTGGTGACGGCACGGTGACAACCGCCATGCGACGGTGACGACGTCCACAACCTTGATGGGAGGACGGCATGACGTGGCTCGGTTGGGAAAGCCTCGGTGGGGTGCTGACCTCGGGTCCCGGCGTCAGCTCGTGGGGCTCGGGCAGGCTCGATGTGTTCGTCCGCGGCACGGACAGCGCGCTGTGGCATAAGTGGTACCAGAACGGCTGGAGCGGCTGGGAGAGCCTCGGCGGGCTCCTCACCTCGTCGCCCGGCGCCGTTTCGTGGGGCTCGGGGCGGATCGACGTGTTCGTGCGCGGCACCGACAGCGCGCTCTGGCACAAGTGGTACCAGAACGGCTGGAGCGGCTGGGAGAGCCTCGGCGGCGTCCTCACGTCCGGTCCGGCAGCGGTGTCGTGGAGCTCCGGCCGGATCGACGTCTTCGTCGTCGGGACGGACAGCGCGCTGTGGCACAAGTGGTACCAGAACGGCTGGAGCGGCTGGGAGAGCCTCGGCGGCGTCCTCACGTCGTCGCCTGCGGTCTCATCCTGGAGCGCGGGGCGCCTCGATGTGTTCGCTGCCGGAACCGACAGCCACATGTGGCACAAGTGGTACCAGAACGGCTGGAGCGGCTGGGAGGATCTGGGTGGCATCCTGACGAGCGCTCCTGCTGCGGTCTCCTGGGGCCCGAATCGGATCGATACGTTCGTGATGGGCACCGACAGCTCGTTGTGGCACAAGTGGTGGGCGCTGGTGCCGACCGTCCGCTTCCACGCCAAGGTGCTGACGGCCCCGAACGTCGCAGTCGACACGATGGTGCAGAGGATGCGAGAGGTCTACGGGGGGATCGGGATCGGCGTGCAGTTCGTCTCCACCGAGAACCTCAACCTGCCGGCTCTGAACGACGTCGATGTGGGAGCATGCACGCTCGGCAACACGACCGGCGAGCAGAACCAGCTGTTCGGCAACAGGAACAACGCCGGCGCCGACGACGTGGTGGTCTATTTCGTACGCTCAACCGTCCCGCCCTTCAACGGCTGCGCCGCCCATCCCGCCGGGCAGCCCGGCGCGGTTGTCGCCCAGGGAGCCACGCAATGGACGCTGGCCCACGAAGTCGGGCACGTCCTCGGGCTGTTCCATGTGAACGACAATGACCGGTTGATGACAGGGAACGGCACTGCCAATATCACCAACCCGCCACCCGACCTGGTCACCGGCGAGGTGACGACGATGGTCGGAAGCGTCTCAACGATCGACCTCTAGGGGGTCATCATGGCTGTCTCAATGGAAGCCGTCCGCGCAGCGCTCGATCCGGAGGAGCCTGACTACGGGAACGCCGCCAAGCTCGGCCCGGAAGCGCTTCCTCATCTCGAAGCGCTGGTCGATTCGGGCGACACGATGCTCGCGTCGAAGGCCACCTACCTGGCCAGCCTGATTCAGGGCCCAGGATCGGCGGATGTGGTGGCGAAGGCCGCCCAGAGCGACGACGCCGCAGTACGTGTCGCAGCCGCAGCGGCCGTTACGAATCTCTCAGCGTCCGCTGCGAACGTCGTGCTCGTCGAGCTGGTGGGCGATCCCGACGCCGGCGTGCGAAAGGTGGCCCAGCGCTCGGTTCCCGACAAGCCGAACGCCAAGCTGAACGCGGCGCTGAAGGCCGCTCCCGATGCCGAGGACGAGCTCGGGGATGCCGCGCCCGCTGCTCCGGAGATTCCCTCCACCGGCCTCATGCCGGGCGAGCGGCCGGATGACGCGAGCGCGACGATGCGGGGCGAGCAGCGCGGCGGCGGCATGCCAGGCGAACAGCCGAAGATGCCAGGCGAGTGATGGAAACGGCGGCCGCCGCCGGGCTCAGTCCTCCTCCTGCTCAGGGTTCGGGGCCGTGTCGCCGCCGAGGCTGGTGGCGACCGTGCGCTCCGCCTGACCGAACAGGACGTTCGTCCAGCGCTCGTTGAAACCCGCAAGGAAGGCGAGAATCCCGAAGAAGAACGTCGTTTTTGCGTCAGACGGCAGGGTCATGCGCAGGATCCCGCTCAGGAACAGGAAGTAGAGCGCAACCCCGAAGACGGCGCCGATGAACGGCCGAAAGCTCCCGAGACGCCTGATCGTCGAGCGGCCCACTTCGAAATCGACCTGGAACTTCTTGGAGCTCATCCGCATCAGGACGCTCACAACGGCGCCGATCCCTCCTGCGACGTACGTCGCGAAGAACGTCTGCACCTCACGCGTGTGTGGCTGATCGAACCAGCCCGTCAGCCACAGCAGAGCGGCGACGCCGATCCCCAGCAAGCCCGAGACCAGGACACCGGCCATCATCCCCCAGAAGTAGACGATCCGGGCAGCCTTCTCACCCGTTCGCATGTAGTACTTCTCGATCGCGATCAGCTCCTGCCCCTGCGACTCGACGACTGCCTTGACCTCCCTGTCGCTCGCGCGGCCCTGCGTGCGCTCGATGAACCCCAGCAGGTGACTCTGCACCGCGTAGATCCACTGCATCGCGATCCGTTCGGTGGTTCCGCGCAGCACCTCGGAGACCCTGATCGCCAGTGTGTCGCAGTGATGGAGAAGGTCGGCGATCTGCCGCTCACGTGCAAGCCAGTCGGTCACCCGGTGCAGCCGGATCTCCGCTGGGTCGTCTGTAAAGAAGGCCGCCATGCGGCCCTTGGGCTTCGCGGTCAGGGCGACGGCCGACGGCCTCGCCGTGGCCCAGTAGGCGTGCTGCAGCTCACCCTCCCGCTGCTCGAACGCGACGAGCGCATCACGGAACTGCCGCTCGGCGTCTCCCGCAGTACAGCCCGCCTTTTCCCATGTGTAGTGCGCACGGACCACTTCGGCGAACGTCGGCCCTGTCTGTGTCCGCGTCCACGTCTCGTCATGCGGCTCGCCGTCGGTCGCCTGCTCAAAAGATGCCTTCAGTTTCGCCCCGTTGTCCATGCCGGCCTCGTTCCAGCTCTGAGTCTCCGTCCCGGTCACACCATGACGCCGTACGACTCCGTGAACGCCGCCTGGGCATACGCCGACGATGCATGGCCGAACCCGTCGTCGCCCCACCCCTCGCCCCAGCTGTTCCGTACGATGAAGCGGTCAGACGTGTATCCGACGAGAGCGACGGCATGACCACCTCGGTTGGTCTCCGGCCGGTAGACGTCGAGCTTGCCGTCTGTCGCGGCCGCATCGTCCCAGGTCGAGTCGACGCCAAGGCGGGTGAGGATCGGTCCCTGCGTCGCCAACCAAAGCTTCCAGTTCGTCAGGGACCTACCGAGATTGAAGTACGCCGTCACGCGGAGTTGCGCCGCCAGTGTGTAGAAGGTCGGCTCATCGCCCCGGTACAGCTTGCTGCTCGAAAACGGGAGCACGGTCTCACGCACGACTCCGTAGCGTCGAGCAACGTCGAGTGCCGCCTTGAGGCTCGTGCCGTCAGACTCGATGAATGTCGTCGGGCGCGTGCTGAACTCATCCGTTTCCTTCGCAGCCATCCACACGTAGCGCGGCGAGAGGAGATCGGACTTGGCGATGGCGCCGTTCTGGGCGTAGTGCCAGCGAAGCATCGAATCGGCGGTCGCCCAGCCGACGCAGGAGCCGGTGGTTCCTTGGTCGTTGATCGGCCACCACGATGCGCGGAGGTCCTTCGATGCCGGAACCGGCGCTGCCGCCGCCGCAACCCCAGCGGCCTCGGCATGGTCGAGCTGCCAGTCCTGCTCCTGCTTCGGTGAGGGCAGGCAGTTCAGGATCCGCCTGGTTTCGTGACGCTTTTTCGGCGAGCGTTTGGCCATCGAGGCACCTCCAATGGGCTACGGAGGTCTCAATACACCGACGAGCGTTCCTGGGCCGTTACGGGCCTGTCACCGCTGCGTGAACGACGCCCGTGACCCGCGGGCGACGCCCTCCCCCGCGAGGAATGCGCCGAGCCATTGGGACATGGCCGCCCGGATCTGGTCGGGTGAGGAAGCGACGGAGTTCACCTCGCTTCGCTGCGATACATCCGCAGTGGAGGTGATTCGAGCCCGCAGGCTGGCGGGCCGGTCGCCATCCATCCAGACCCGGACGACGAGGACGGCGGTCGGTCGGCGATTCATCGGTGGCGCCATTCCGCCGACTGTTTCACCCGTGCGTCATCAGCGCGTCATCGCACGGCGAGATCCTCCACGAGGGCGGTCATCTGGCCTGATGGAGCCATGTGCAGCTCGTTCGCGAGCATGCGGCAATAGAAGTCGTACTGCCGGAACGCGTCGGCCTTGTTGCCTTCGGCAAGGTGCACCTCGATGACGCAACGGTGCCCGCTCTCGCGCAGGGGCTCCATCTTGACCGCAGCGAAGCCGGCCTCGAGCGCCTCTCCATAACGGGCGCCCGCCGCCAACCGTCTGCACAGGCTTTCGAGCGCGTGAACGAGCAGCTCGCGCAGCCGCTCGCGTTCCACGATGACCCACTCGTCGTACCAGCCGGGCAGCAGGTCGTCCAGGCGCGGCACCCGGTCGATGTCATCCTGTTCGACGACGTGCGCGGGATCGAGCAGCGTTCTTGCCCACTCATCTGCGCGATGCGCATCGACGCTCACGCTGCTGTCGAGGCGAAGCAGGCCGCCAGTGGTGTCGACGATGTCGAGGCCGGAGTGCCGAAGCCTCCACAACGCCGACCGAAGACTGCCCGCCGCACGTTCG
This sequence comes from Gaiellales bacterium, assembly GCA_033856675.1. Taxonomy (GTDB): domain Bacteria; phylum Actinomycetota; class Thermoleophilia; order Gaiellales; family JAICJC01; genus JAICYJ01. The sequence continues at coordinate 20,352 of JAWVEN010000064.1, forward strand.
TCGCTCGAGTCGATCCATAGAGTGGCGGCCACGTGGTCACGGTGGACCGGCCGGCATTGCAGCGCAAGGAACGAGAGGAGGCGTTGCGCCGGCAGGTTGACCGACACCGGCCGGCCGTCGCAGATGAGGTCGAAGGCGCTCAGAAGCTGGAGCTGCGGCCGGCTGCAGCGGTGGTCAGCGGCGGCGGCGATGACGGCTCCAAGGAACGAACGCCGGGTAACCGGCGAAGGACGTCTCTTGGAGCCACACGGTCTCGTGACGGCTGCTCTCGCTGTGGTGGTGACGCGGGCACGCCGCCGGCGTGATCACCGTGATCGGCTCGAGCCGCAACCCGCCGGCTGAAAGGCGGTCCCCACCCATCGCCACACCCCCGCGTGAACGCACCATGAACACCGTGCAGATGCCCCGAACGTACAACCGGCCATCGCACGTGTCAACCGTTGCGAGTTGACACGTACCGGGCGTTGACGGTGCAGTGATACGCCGGTGATGGAGCGATCACGGCCCGGGGTGTATTGACACGTTCCGCACCACACCGGGAGGATGGACATGGCGGACAACAGGGACAGGATGGAGATCGTCGAGATCTCCGACGACGAGGCCCGTGGACACCTGAAGGAGACGTATGCCGACCCGGAGGCGGCAGGCCGGTTCTTCGACGAGCTGATTCAGGCTCGTGGATCGGCGCTCGATCGCCTCGCAGAGGAGTTGAAAGGTGACGAGGATCTCGCGGAGCACTTCGCGCGCAACCCGGTCGAGTTCCTGCACAAGCGCAAGCTGATCGGGCCACTGGACCAGATCACCCTCGACGGCCTTCGCAACCCATGGGTGGACTGGCCGTTTCCGTGGCCGATCTGCCGGATCCGGTGCAACATCGAGATCGACTACCACACGCACTGGGTCTGCATCGGCTTCTGGCCGCTGCGACTCTGCTGGCCGGTTGTCCACATCCACTTCAGGTGGGTCTGCCGGATCGTCTGCGACTGAACGTGAGCCTCGAGAGCGCCGATCCCGTCAGCCCGGTGCGTCTGATCCCTGGTGACGACGCGAAGGAGCCGGCTGACGGAATCGCGCTCTGCCTGTCGGGCGGCGGCTATCGAGCGATGCTGTTTCACCTCGGGGCCGTGTGGCGGCTGAACGATCTCGGCCTCCTACCTTCGATCGATCGGGTCTCGAGTGTCTCGGGCGGATCGATCACAGCCGCCGTCCTCGCCACACGTTGGAAATCGCTGGAGTTCACGGACGGCGTTGCGCAGAACTTCCGAGCGGCCGTCGTCGAGCCGACCCTCTCGATGGCGCGCCACACGATCGACCTGCCATCTGTGATTCGCGGCCTTCTCACACCCGGCCGCTCGATCGCGGACGCAGCCGCAGCCGCCTATGACCGCCATCTGCTCGAGGGTGCGACGCTCCAGGATCTCCCCGACCGGCCGCGGTTCGTGTTCAACGCGGCGAACCTCCAGTCGGGCGTGCTGTTCCGGTTCTCGAAGCCCTACGTCTGGGATTACCGCGTCGGAGAGATCGAGCGGCCGACGGTCAAGGTCTCGGTCGCAGTCGCGGCGTCCGCAGGGTTTCCGCCCTTCCTCTCGCCGATCACGCTTCGCTTCGATCCGGGTGCGTTCGTTGCCGGATCAGGCACCGACCTGGAGCGGGACGGGTTTCGCAGGCGTGTGAGGCTCGCCGATGGCGGGGTCTATGACAATCTCGGGCTGGAGACCGCGTGGAAGCGGTACCGCACGGTGCTCGTGAGCGATGGCGGCGGCAAGATGGGCCCGCAGGCGAATCCCCATCTCGACTGGCCGCGGCAGACCTATCGCGTGCTCGACATGATCGACAACCAGGTGCGGAGCCTTCGGAAGCGCCAGGTGATCGCATCGTTCCAGCGGCCCGACACTGATCGCGATCACCGCAAGGGCGCGTACTGGGGGATCCGCAGCGACATCGAGAACTACCCAGCGCCTGGCGCGCTCGAGTGCTCACCCAAGTCCGTCGACCCCCTGGCCCACACGGCGACGCGACTTGCCCGGCTCCCCGACGAGCATCAGAAGGGGCTGACCAACTGGGGCTACGCGATCTGCGATGCCGCCGTCCGCGCGCACGTCGACCGATCGCTCGCACCTCCCTCGGCGTTTCCGTTTCCCGAAGTCCCACTCTCGTGATGGCGCTCGACATCACACAGCCGCCGGATGACGTGACTCTCGAGGTTCGCACACTTCAGGAGGCTCTCGACACGGCGGCCATCCCGACGAAGCAGCTCGACCGCAACCTGCTGATCGCCACCTGGAACATCCGCGCACTCGGCAACTTGACCGACAAGTGGCACTCGGAGCCGGGCGACTCGCCACGCCGGGATCTCAACGATCTGTGCAAGATCGCGGCGATTCTCTCGCGGTTCGACGTCATCGCGATCCAAGAGGTGAAGGGGGCGTCGAGGGCGCTGCGGCTGATCCTCGACTCCCTCGGCGACAACTGGGCGTTCATGCTGACAGACGTCACCAAGGGGCGCCCAGGCAATAACGAGCGGATCGCGTTCCTGTTCGACCGCCGTCGCATCCGTCCCTCGGGGCTGGCATGCGAAATCGTCGAGTCCGAGGATTCCCCGCTCGGCTTGAGTGCGAGCGTCGTCCGGCGTCAGTTCGCGCGAACGCCGTACGCGGTCGGCTTCGCCTCGGAGCATCTTCGCTTCACGCTCATCACCCTCCACATCCTCTATGGCGACGATCCGGCGGATCGACTCCCGGAGCTGACGCGTATCGCCGAAGACCTTGCCACCTGGGCCAAGGCCAAGGACCCATGGGCGCCGAACCTGATCGCGCTCGGCGACTTCAACATCGACCGGCTTGACGATCCGCTCTTCCGGGCGCTGACCCATACAGGGCTGAGCGCGCCCGATGCGCTGAACAGCGTCAGGCGGACGATCTTCGACGACGAAACCAACCACTCGTTCTACGATCAGATCGCGTGGTTCTCGGGCGCCGACGGCGCACCGCTCCTGAGCTTCGGATGCCTGAGTGCCGGCTCGTTCGATTTCGCGGCCGGAGTGCCTGCGGCCGAGCGGCAGGCATTCTCATTCCGGATGTCGGACCACTACCCGCTGTGGGCCGAGTTCTCGCTGAATCCCTGAATCGTCGCAGTCCGTTCTGTACCATCGAGCCGTGAACCCGCGGATAGGAATCACCCGCCGCTGATACGTCCCCTCAGTTGTTCGGGCTGGCAGCGCTGATGTCGGCCACCGCCGATTCCGGCAGCTCGCCCTGGACCGCGAGATCGCCCATCGCCACGATGCCGACGAGGCGGCCGTCCTCGACGACCGGCAGCCGGCGCACGTTTCGCTGTTCCATCAAACTGACGGCATCGTCGACGGAATCGCCGGGTGACACGGTGGCGACGTTGCTCGTGCAGATCTCGCCCGTGGAGACGGTGCTGGGATCGGCGCCCTCCGCAACGGCGCGCACGACGATGTCGCGATCGGTGACGATCCCCCTCACAATTCCGGCGTCGACAACGACGACCGGGCCGATGTCGCGGTCGCGCATGAGCCGTGCAGCCTCTGCGAGTGTCGAATCCGTCGAGACGGTGACGGGGTCAGGAGTCATGACTTCTCCGACCGTGCCTGGCATGGTGATCCCCCTATGGTTGCCCGTGTTGTCGCATACCGTCCTGCCCCGTGGTGTCAAAGCTGAAACGGCCCTACGGCGCCTGAGATCAGGGCCGGCGTGAGAGTTCTCGCCTGGAACCTCCTGCACGGTGGTGGCAAGCGGATTCCGCTGCTCGCCGAGGCCATCGCTGCCCACAGCCCGGATGTCGTCGTGCTCGCCGAGAGCCGAAGCGGCCCTGACCAGCGGCTCATCGACCTGCTGGCGCCGCAGGGGTTCGCGCATCACGCGGTGACGATCGCGCCCGCGGGCAAGAACGGGGTGCTCACGTTGAGCCGAACGCCGTTTGCGTCGCGCGTGCCGCCCGCCGGGCCGGTGTATGCACAGCGGTGGCTGGAGCTCGAATTGCCGGAGCACGGGTTGACGGTGCTCGCATGTCACGTGCCGCCCAAGATCTCGATCGGCGTCGACCAGAAGCGCGCCTTCTGGCACACCCTGCTTGCCTACGCCGAGCAGCGCATCGATGAGCCCGCGCTGATCATCGGCGACCTCAACACGGGGCCCCATTCGTCGACGAGCACCGGGCAACGCTTTACTGCGCCGAGGAGTTCCAGCGCCTCGAGCCACTCGGGTGGACGGACGTCTGGCGACACTTTCACGGCAAGACCACGAAGGAGTGGTCGTGGGTCTACCCCAGGCGCCGCTCGTACGGATACCGGCTCGACCACGCGTTCTGCACACCGAGCCTTGTGCCGCGCCTGGTCGGCTGCCGGTACTCACACGAGGAGCGTGAGGCCCGCCTGTCGGATCACTCCGTGCTGGTGGTCGACATCGCTGACCCGTGAGCGCGACGGATCCGCCGAGCCAGACGGACGATCACGCCGCCGCACACGAGCGCCAGCACGGCGAGCACCCACACAGCCCCGCGACCCAAACCGTTGCCGCTGGTCTGGCCGCCGGCCGCCGGTATCGCCCCGAACCGATACGGCGTCAACCCACTCGATGCATCGCGGATGCGGGCGGCAAGGGTGTCGGACGTCCGCACCCACGAGCCGAACCCGGTCTCGATCCGGATCGCGGTGGCATCAGGGGCGATCAAGAACGTCTCCGCTGCCAGGTCGCTGTCGAGGCGGAGCTCGTAGTAGGCGCCTGACGGAGGATCCGACACGGACTCCACGGGATGGCGAAACAGGTCTCGATAGCCCATCGCGCCGCTCTCGTCCGACATCGATACCGGAGCGCATCCATCGGTGCCGCAGACCTGCATGCCCTCGATCGTTCCCTTGGCCGAGGCCGTGCCGGGCATGGTGAGCAAAACGAGCGCCGCGAGCATTGGTGCGAGGCGTTTCATGATGGCTCCCATGACGGTGTCGTCGACCTATCCGCCGGGGCGCCGGAAACATCACGCGTCCGCGAGCACGAGCGTCGCTTTGACGCCCGAGTAGGCGAACGCGTCGGCGAAGCGGTCGAGCGGCGCGCGGAGGCCGACGAACTCCTCGAGGGCGCCGGGCCAGCGCTCGCGTGCGCGGTCAAGGCCCTCCACGGCGGCAACCCAGTCCATCGGGTGGGCGTTCACACTCCCGAACACGGCCCGGTTTTCGAGGATCACATCGACGCCGATCACGGTTCCGTCGAGGGTGACCGTCTGCGCGCGACCGTCGAGGCCGAGCAGGCAGGCGACGCCGCTTCGCCGCAGCATGCCCATGCTGTCGGCCATCACCTGGGCATTTCCCGTCGCCTCAACAACCAGGTCGAACCCACCCACCTCATCGCGGAGCTCGGGGAGCGGCGACTCCACCGTCGACACATATCGCGCGCCGCAGGCGGCGACGAGGTCGGCACGCGGTTCGCCGCTGGGGCTGCGAGCAGCTGTCCACACGTCGAGGCCGGCCAGGCGGAGCAGGTAGGTCGAAAGCATGCCGATCGCCCCGGCGCCGAGCACGAGCGCACGCTGCGCCTGCCAGGGCTGGCGGCCGCCGATCGCGCGGGCGTGCCGGATGCCCCGCTCGCAGATCGAAGCGGGCTCGGCGAGCACTCCCAACCTGCCCAGCGCGCGAGGGATGGCGATCAGCTGTTGCGGATCCTCGGCCACCACCTCACGCGCAAAACCGTGAAGCCGCGTGATGCCACGCTCGCTGTAGTCACCGGTGAGGCAGGAGTCGGGTGACCCCTCCTCGCATGCGATGCAATGGGCGCATGACCTTCGCACCGTTGCGGTGACCAGATCTCCGCGCGTGAATCCGTGCCCGTCCCGCGCGACGATGCCGAGCAGCTCGTGCCCGAGGATGAGCGTCGGCTCCCCCTCCGGGGCGATACCGAACAGCCCTTCGGAGATCTCGCGGTCGGTGCCGCACACACCGACCTCGAGCGTTCGCACCAGAACGTCGGCGTCTCGCGGGCGCACGTCCGCGACCGTGGCGACGCGAGTGCTGTGAGGCGCTCCGGGCTCGGTGACGAGGGCCAGCATGGTTCTATGGCAGCGGCCGCATTTCACTCGCTAGCGTATGCCACCGTGAGACCACCCGTATCCGTCGACGTCGCCATCCGAGCCCAAGCGGGCCTTGGCGAAGGACCGCGCTGGGACGCCGCCACGCGGCGCCTGCTCTGGGTCGACATCGACCGCTCGGAACTGCACACCTTCGATCCGCCCAGTGGACGCGACGACGTCTCCCCGGTGGCCGGCGGAGTGAGCGCGGTTGCGCCCATGGAAAGCGGCGGCAGGCTCCTGGCACTGACGGATCGGCTGGCCGTCCTTTCCGCAGACGGTGGTGAGCGCACGGTGGCCAGGATGCCGCACGGTGAGGACGTGCGTCTGAACGACGGCGCGTGCGACCCGGCGGGCCGCTTCTGGGTCGGGAGCATGAGGTTCGACGAACGGCCCGGTGGAGGCGCGCTCTACCGCTACTCGCCCGACGGCCGGCTCGATCCCGTGCTGGACGACGTGTCACTGTCGAACGGGATCGGTTGGTCGGCCGACGGTTCGGCGATGTACTACATCGACTCGTCCTCGCAACGCCTCGACGTCTTCGACTTCGATGTCGAGTCCGGCGACGCGTCGAATCGGCGGCCACTTGTCGTCTTCGCCGAATCGGAAGGCATCCCCGACGGCCTGGCCGTCGACGATGAGGGCTGCATCTGGGTCGCTCTCTGGGACGGCGCAGAGGTGCGCCGATACACCCCGGACGGCCGGCTCGACCGCACCGTCGCCATCCCGGCCGCCAAGGTGACCGCGTGCTGCTTCGGCGGCGACGACGGCAGGTCGTTCTACATCACCACAGCGTCGGTCGACCTCACGCCCGAGCAGGCCGCCGCGCAGCCGCTGGCCGGCTGCGTCTTCGTGGCCGACGTCGGCGTCAGCGGTCCCCCGGCGCAGCCGTTCGCCGGCTGACGCCCGCGTTCACGCAGGTGCCTGGCACCTCGCTGAACAGGTCAGGTCGCGTAGGGAAGCAGCACGGCGCCATCGGATGCCGAGCTGACGAGCGCGCGGTAGCGGGCGAAGACGCCGCCTGCGTACCGCATCGGTGGCGGCTGCCACGCCGCCAGGCGTGAAGCGATCTCCTCGTCCGACAGCTCGAGCGTGAGGGTCCTGGCGTCGACGTCGATGCGGATCGTGTCGCCCTCGCGCACGATCGCGAGCGGACCGCCGCGGGCGGCCTCCGGGGCCACATGGCCCACCATCAACCCGCGCGTGGCGCCCGAGAAGCGCCCATCGGTGACCAGGGCAACCGAGTCGCCGAGGCCGGCGCCCACCACAGACGAGGTGACGCTCAGCATCTCGCGCATACCCGGCCCTCCGGCTGGGCCCTCGTACCTGACGACCAGCACGTCGCCGTCGCGCACCGCGCCCGAACGGACCGCATCCGCGCAGGCCTCCTCACTGTCGAAGACCCGTGCCGGCCCGCGCTGCGAACGGCGCTCGGTGCCGGCCAGCTTGACCACGCTGCCCTCCGGCGCCAGATTGCCGCGCAGTGCGTACAGCGCACCGGTCGCCTTGAAGGGCTGCTCCAGCGAGAACAGCACGTCGCCATCGGGTGCCGCGCCCTGCCGCGACACCGCCTCGAGCGACTCCCCCTCCACCGTCGGAGCCGAACCGTCGATGTGACCGCCGCGCACCAGCTCCTTGATCAACGCCGCCGTCCCGCCTGCCCGGTGGAAGTCCTCGGCCATCCACCGCCCCGACGGCGCCAGGCTGGCGATGACCGGCGTCCTGCCGCTGACATCGGCCAGCTCGTCGAGTGACAGCGGGACGCCCGCCTCGCGGGCGATCGCCAGCAGGTGCAGGATCCCGTTGGTCGACCCTCCGCTGGCCGCGATCCCTGCCATCGCGTTCATCAAGGCCCGTCGGTCGAGAAACCGCCGCGCGGTGGTTCCCTGCTCGGCAAGTTGCACGGCGAGTGCCGCGGCCTGCCCGGCGGCCCGCGTCTTCGCCTCGTGGTCATCCGCCGGGACGAGGCCGTCGCCAAGACGCGAGATCCCCAGGCAGTCCAGCGCGACGGCCATCGTGTTGGCGGTGAAATGGCCGGCGCACGTCCCCGGGCCCGGACACGCAAGGCGTTCGAGCTCGTCGAGGTCGGCGCGCGACATCAGCCCGCGCTCCTCCGCGCCGACCGCCTCCCACACGTCCTGGATCGTCACCTCCTGGTCACGCCACCGCCCGGCGCGCATGGGACCGCTGTAGAGCACGACCGCCGGCTTGTCGACCCGGGCAAGCGCCATCAGGGCAGCCGGCACCGTCTTGTCGCAACCAACGATGCAGACAAGCGCATCGAAGTCGTGGGCGTGCACCATCAACTCGATCGAGTCTGCGATCACCTCGCGCGAGATCAGCGACGCCCGCATTCCTGGCGTCGCCTGTGACTGGTTGTCGGAGACCGCGATGGTGTTGAACCCGAGAGCCACACCTCCGGCCTCCGCAACGCCCTGCTCCACCGCGGCCGCCAGCTCGCGCTGGTTCAGGTTGCACGGCATCGTTCCCGTCCAGGTCGAGGCCACTCCCACGATCGGGCCGCCGAGCCGTGCCGGGTCGATCCCCATCGCGCGGAAATGCGCCCGCGCCGGCGCGCGCTCCGCGCCGCCCGCCAGCTCCGAGCGCGCCCGGACGCGGAGAGCCTCCTGCGCGGTCGCGGGGACGTCCTCCGCGCTCACAGGTCCACAGGCCGGCCGGTGTCGGCCGAGCGGTAGAGCGCCTCGATCGCCCGCTCCTGCCCCAGCGCATCGTCGCGCCCCAGCAGCGGCTCGGCCTCGCCGCGGATGGCGGCGCTCATGTTCTCGAGCTGCAGGCGGTAGGAGTCGGCCGGTTCGACCCGGATCTCCTCGGTGCCGGCTTCCGTCCGCAACTCGATCACGGAGTTCTTGCAGTGCCATGGGTCATCGAGGAAGAGCGAGCCCTCCTCCCCGATCGCCTCGAGCTCGTCGCGCTCCGGCATCACGAGCCCGCAGTCGAACTGCGCGACCACATCGCCGGCAAAGCGCATCGTTCCGCCGAACAACTCGTCGACGCCGCTTTCGCTCAGCACCTGGGTGCCGTAGACCTGCTGCGGCTCGCCCGCGAGGAGGCGCGCACCACTGACGCAGTAACAGCCCACGTCCATCAGCCCGCCCCCGTCCAGCGCGGCGGCGAGACGGACGTTTGCCAGGTCGGCCAACGGGAAGCTGAACGCGGCTCGGATCAGCCGCAACCTGCCGATCGCCCCTTCGCCGACGAGCTGCGTGAGCCGGGCGGTTTGCGGGTTGTGGCGGTACATGAACGCCTCCATCAGGATGCGTCCCTCACGCTGCGCGATGTCGAATGCCCGCTCCACCTCTGCCGCGTGACGGCTGAGAGGCTTCTCACAGAGCACGTGCTTTCCGGCCTCGAGTGTGCGGATCGACCACTCGACGTGCATCGAGTTGGGCAGCGAGATGTACACCGCTTCGACGTCGGGATCCGACAACAGCTGCTCGTAGCTTCCGTACGCCCGCTCGATGCCACGTTCTCGCGCATACGACCCTGCGCGGGCGGTGTCGCGGCTTGCAACGGCGATGACCTTGAGCTGGTCCGACTCGCGCGCGCCCGGGAGCAGCTTGTCGTTGATGTGAGCCGTGGAAAGGAAGCCCCACCGCACCGGTTCGATCATCCCCATGAGGGCTCCGCCATCGGCCTGAAGGCGGTCTCGAGGATCCGATGGTTGCGCGGCCGCGTGATCACGAACAGGACGACCTCGGCCACGTCCTCGGGGGCCATCATCCCGGCCAGCTCCGGCATGTCCGGCGTGCGGCCGCGCCCCATCGCGAAGTCGGTGGACACCCCGCCGGGGCACACGTTCGAGCAGCGGACGCCCTGCTCGCGCAGCTCATGGTCGAGAGCCCGCGTGAAGCCCACCTGGGCGAACTTGGAGGCGCAGTAGACGGCCTCCAGCGGGAGTCCGCGGCGGCCGGCCTCGGACGCCAGCGTGACGATGTCGGCCGCTTCGCTGCGAAGCAGGTGGGGCAGCGCTGCCCGCACGGCGTACAGCGTTCCCTTCACGTTCACGTCGACCATCTCCTCCAGTTGGTCGGGCGGGAGCTCGAGGAACGGGCCGTAGGCGCCGACACCGGCGTTGGCAACCAGGATGTCGATGCCGCCGAAGCGCTCGGCGGTCTCGGCCGCCAGGGCCTGCAGGTCGTCGGGACGGCGCACGTCGCATGGCCGTGCCAGCGCGTCGGCCAAGCCGAGATCGTCCCCGCTGCGCGAGGCGAGCGAGAGGCTGACGCCGCGCCCGTGAAGCGCCCGCGCGACCGCTGCGCCGATGCCGCGGCTCGCACCTGTGACGAGCGCAACCTTGCCTTCCAGCGATGTCATGTCTCCTCCAAGTGTTTGCAGCCGGTCAGTTCAGTGCGAGACCTGCGCGGCGGATCGCCTCCATGGCGAGTCGTTCATCCTCTTCGCCGGGAAGGCCGCTGACGCCGATCGAGCCGACCCGATACCCGTCCTCGAAGGCCGCCACGCCGCCCTTGAAGAAGCTGAAGAAGGGGTCGAAGCTGGCGAGCTCCGCCGGGTCGCCTGCAACCTTCGCCGCCAACTCGCTCGTCGCGCGCACGTCGCTCCGCGCCGCTGTGTAGGCCTTGCGGTGAGCGTTCAGGCGCGTGTCCGGCGCAGCCCCGTCCATCGTCGCCGCCGCCACCAGCTCGCCGTGCTCGTCGGCGACGTACACCGACACCGGCCCGGGGGCACCCTCGATCACCGAATCGACCATCGTCAACGCCTGGGACAGCCTCATTCGCCGCCCAGAGCTCCGTACACCAGCTCGTATGCCCGCACCGCGTCCTTGGCGTTCTGTGCCTCACGCAGCGCGCCGTCGTCGATGCGCCCGGCGACGGAGTCGATGAACCGCCACTGCAGCACGCTTCGGCGCACGGCCGCGACCTGATCCTCGGTGTACGGGTAGAGGTCAAAGCCGAGGCGCTCGCCATGGTCCCCGTAGTGCGCCCTGCGCAGCTCGATCGCCAGCTCCAGCGTCTCCATGAACGCGGTCGCACCGACCATGTTGTCGTCATCGAAGGTGCCCCAGCCCGAGTTCGCGTGCTGGTGTCCCAGCAGCCCCTCGGCCGCCAGCAGGGCCGCGTATTCGGCCAGATTCTCGCCGTTCATGATCAGGTGCTGCCAGTCCATGTTGACCTTGACGTTGTCGTAGCCCTGATCGCGCAGCTTGTGGATGACGTGCAGGGTCATCCCGATGTTGCGCATGAAGATCTTCATCGCCGGCTCGGAGTTCTTGTGTTCGAGGAACAGCATGACCCCGTGCTGCCGGCAGCGGTCGGCGGCCTCTCCGATGCCCTCGACCAGCCAGGCCCAGCTCTCCTGGTACGGAGTCTGGAACGGGTAGTTGTAGCCCTCGATGCCGGGCCAGATGATGAAGTGGGCTCCGATCGACCCGGCGAAGTCGGCCGCCGCGACGGTCAGCCTGAGCGCCTCCTCGCGGGTGGATCGGTCCGGCGATGTCAGCCCGCCGCGCCCGAACCGCGGATCGACGTGGAGCCCGCTGGCGATGCAGTAGATGTCCCGGTCTCCGAGCACCTCCCGCACCTCCTCGAGGTTGTCCTCGTTCAGCTCGCCCGGGTAGTGGAACTCGTAGCCGTCCATCAGATCGCCGAGCCCCTCGACGGCCCTGCAGACGCGCTCGGCGGTCGACTCGGTCGCCCACTGCGGCTGATAGCCGCCGGGGACGAAGCGGGTGGACATCGGCCCCAGCGCCCAGATGCCCAGGCTCGTCTTCATTCGCCCAACCCCCTGTAGTCGATCGTCTCGCGCCGCCCGTTCTCGGCCGATCGGAGGATGGCGTCGCACACCTCGGCGCAGCGGTACCCGTCCTCGAATGTCGCCCCGTGCGGCGCCACCGTGTGCTGCCCGGCGATGGCGGACAGCAAATGGTGGACCTCGTGCGTAAACGTGTCGCCCCAGCCGATGATGTGCCCCGGCGGCCACCAGAAGCGCATGAACGGGTGCTCCGGCTCGGTCACCAGCACGCGCTGGAACCAGCGCTCGCGTGCGACCTCGAGCTCGTTCAGCCGCTCCACGTCGAACGACAGCGCGCCGCGCGAGCCGTTCACCTCGAAGGTGTTCTGGTTGATCCGGCCGCGAGCGAGCCGGGATGCCTCGAGCGTCCCGACCGCGCCGCCCGCAAACTCCACCGTGGCAACGAAGCAGTCGTCAACCTCATGCCCTTCGATGAACGAGCGCACGACGGCGCTCACGGCAACCGGCTCGCCGAGGAGGTAGCGCCCCAGGTCGATGATATGGGCACCGAGGTCGCCGAGCGCACCGGACCCGGCCGCCTCGCGGTCGAAGCGCCAACTGGGCGCCGCGTCGGCGCCCCACGACTGGAGGTAGCGGGCGCGGAAGTGGAAGATGTCGCCCAGCTCGCCCGCCTCGAGCATCTCGCGGGCCAAGCGCACCGCCGGCACGAAGCGGTAGTTGAAGCCGCACATGTGCACGACGCCGGCGGTCTCGGCGGCAGCCCAGATGGCATGCGCCTCGTCGGCGTTTCTGCCCAGCGGTTTCTCGCAGAGCACGTGCTTGCCGTTGCGCGCGGCCTCGATGGTCGGCTCGGCATGGAGGTCGTTCGGCCCGCCGTTGTCGAACAGGCCGATGCGCTCGTCCCGCACCTGGTCACGCCAATCCGTGGTCGCCTCCTCCCAGCGGTACTCCGAGCGCGCCTGCTCGACCTTCTCGGCGTTGCGGCCGGAGATCGAAACGAGCCGCGGCACGAGCGGAGGTGTGAGCGCCGACGCTTCACGGAACGCACGTGAGTGCGCCTTGCCCATGAAGGCGTACCCGAGCATTCCGACTCCGATGGTCTTGCCGTCCGTCACAGAGAACCGTTGTAGTAGAGCTGCGCTTTGTCCCAGGCAGCCTTGCCGCATGCAGAGCCTACCCGCCGCCCGCCGAAGTCATCTGGCGAGACGTGGATGCCCATGTACAGCCGCGAGACGCCGGCTGCATCCGCCGCGTCGAAATACGTCGCCCACTGCAGCGTGATGTCCCTGCTCGGGCCCTGCTCGATCTTCAGAGCGCCGGTCGGCACGGGCTGCTCGTACATGCCACCCGGGAAGTACGAGCTGCCGGTGAATGCGGTCATCACCTCGGCAGCAGCGCGGCTGAAGGTGCTGTGGCCGGACACATAGCCGGGGAACGCCGGAGTCACGAACGTCGACAGCTGGTAGGGCACCCAGTCGACCGCGGGGATCCACCGCACGCCGCTGTGCTCGCTGGTCGGTTCATCCGGGAACCCCGACCAGGCGCGAATGGCGACCTCGCCGACATGACTCTTGAGCGCCTCATGGCGACCGCCGGGGGCGCTCGACCGTGCGCTGACCAGTTCGACGAGACCCGGCACCAGCGGGAGCCCGTCGGGGTCGTATGACGGCCCGCTGCGATCGCTCGACTGCCCCTTTCCGCCCATGTACCGGATCATCGAGATCGGGCGGGAGGAGTTGTAGTACCGCTTGGCGCCCCAGGCGGCCACGGCCGCATCGTGCACCGCGGCGTTGAGCGCGAAGTAGAGCTTCACGTCCCACTCGAGGCGGTCGACCTCGGGGCCGGCGCCGCCTATCCGCAGCTTCAGGCCGGGCGTGTCCGAGGCCTCGTTGGCCAGGACGTTCCAGTGGCCTGGCGGCGTCTCCGATTTGGGCCCGTCCGCCCAGAACTCGGCGAGGGCGCGCGCGAAGTCGCCACGCTTGACGACGTCCGGCTTGTAGGGCTCGCCGGTCGCCGGGTTGACCCCGTGGCCGGAGCCGTCGTTCGTCCCCAGCGTGTTTCCCCCGAGCGCCCCTGGGCTGATATCGAGGGTGCGGCCATCCTCAGGGTCGAGGGTGCTGCTGTATCGGATCACCTCGACCGCCTCTTGCCGGAACCTCTTGTCGCCCAGGCCGGGCACCGCACCGGGATCCATCGGGAGCCCGTCCGGTCCTCCGTCAGGCAGGGCGAACCCGCTCACATGGCCCCATTGCGCGCCGATGATCCCCTGCACGCGTCCCGGAATGGCGACGCCGTTCTGCGCGATCACCTGAGCCAGTGCGAGTGGCTGCCAGTGGCTGGGGTCGCGCAGGTCGCCGGCGCCCGGCTTCGCGACGACCAGCGGCTTGTTGGTGGACTTGTAGCCCGGGTCGGCGTACCGCAGCTCCTCGTTGGCGCCGTCCTTTCGGCCGTACGCGATCACCGCCGCAGCGATGCGGTTCCCAAGCGCCGCGGGCGAGTCGCCCGCGACCGACGTGTAATCGATCCGGTAGCAGAGCGACTGCATCGTCGCGGTGAGATCGTCGAACGTCTCCTGCAGACCGGAGGCGTACGAGTAGCGGTAGAGCAATACCCGGTAGGCGGCGTAGCTCATCGCCGCCTCGCGGCTCGCCTGCACGTCGTCGGCCTCGGCCTTCTCCGTCACGAAGTAGCCCTTCGCCTGCGGGTCGTACGCTGCCCATGCGTCCCACATGGCCGCCGAGGTGTGGAACAGGTTGCGAGCGTGGACAGTGGGTGCCGGGGTGTCGCGCCGGATGGAGCGCAGCACCGCCTCGTCCCACACACGGGCAACCGACTGGCCATCCATGTCCGACCGCGTGCAGTTCTCCCTCAGATACGAGGCGGTGGAGGCGGAGCCCGGAGAGTCACCGCCGCCGATCGAGCAGCCACCCGCAAGGCAGGCGACCGCAAGGAACAGCGCCCCTACGCGTGCGGCAGCTCCGGTCACGGCGCCTTCACCTGCACGAGCTGGTTCGCCTCGACGTCCGACAACGTCGTCTCCTCACCGCCGGGCCACGTCACTTTGAGCTCGGCCACGCGGTCCGCCCCGCCAAGCCCGAAATGGAGGCGTGGATCCTCTGAGGAGAGGTAGCTGCTGCCGGCAAGCAGCTCGCGCCGCAGCTCCCGGCCGTCCGGCAGCACGACCGTCGCTGCCGCGCCGGGCGGGAAGCCGTCGGCGGCCACCTCCAGCCAGTTGCCATCGGAACCGGTGTTCTGCAGCAGGACGAGCGGCCCGCCGACGGTCATGACGGCGATGTCGACGTCGCCGTCGTTGTCGTAGTCGGCCGCAGCGCTTCCTCGCGCGAGCCGTGGCCCCACCTGCCGGAGCCCGACGAGCCGCCCCACATCGACGAACCGACTCGGCTTGTCGGCGCCGCTGTTGCTGTAGGCCTTCATCGGCTCCGCATCCGCCGCAACGTCCGTCACCGGAACGTCGCCGTTCGCCAGCACGAGATCGAGGTCGGTGTCGAGGTCGAGATCCGACCAGGTGACGCCCCAGCCCGTCGAGTCTTCGAGATCGACTCCGATGTCCGCGCGGACATCGGTGAACGACGGATCGTTCTCGTCCGGCCGGTTGCTCCTGTAGACGGCGTGCCCCTGCCCGCGTGAGTTGGAGATGAACAGGTCGGAGCGACCGTCGCCGTCGTAGTCGGCATCTGCGATGCCCATGCCGCTGCCGAGGTCGGCAACGCCGGCCGGGGCCCCCCGCTCCTCGAAGCGGAAGCCGATTCCGGCGGGATCCGCCTTCGCCCCGCCGGGCCACTGCACGTTCTCGTAGAGCCGGTTCGGATTGGTCTCGTTGGCGACGTAGATGTCCAGGTCGCCATCACGCTCGAAGTCGCTCATCACCACGCCGAGCCCGTACGCGAAGTTGACCACCTCCAGACCGACCTCGCGTCCGACCTCGCGGAACGTCGCCCGACCGCCATCACCCGCTCCGTCGTTGAGGTACAGAAGGTCGCGGCGCCCGAGATAGGTGTTCGGGAACCCCTGGGTTGCCTCGGGGATCCGGTTGGCCTGGTCGACGTAACCCATGACGACGAGATCCATCCGGCCGTCGCCGTTCACGTCCCCGGCGGCGGCGCCCGTAAACCAGCCGAACTCGCCGACTCCCGCGGCTTCCGCTCCTTCGCTGAACGTCCCGTCCCCGCCATTCCAGAGCAGCTGGTTCTGCTCGGCGGTGGTCACGAACAGATCGGTGTTGCCGTCGCCGTCGAGATCCGCCGCCACGCAACCCTGCCCCCGCACCGCGAGACCGGCGCCGGTCTCATCGGTGACGTCGGTGAACCGCCCGCCGTCGTTGCGATAGAGCCTCGTGGTCGGGAGGCCGCCGGCGGCCAGCCAGTCGTCGCGCTCGTTCTGCGAGTACCCGTTGACGACGAACAGGTCGAGCCATCCGTCGTCGTCGTAGTCGATCCAGCAGAGGCCGCCGCCGGTCATCGCGGGCGCGTCCGCCGACTCGTTCCAGTGGAAGGCACCGTGCCGGAAATCGAGCCCCACCTGCCGGGCCACGTCGGCGAGGTGGAACGCCTGTGCCGCCTGGCGGCCGGTGGGGGCGGCAGAATCGCGCCCCGCAGCCGATCCGCAGCCCACGGCAAACGCGGCAAGCAGAAGCACCGCCCCCGCGACGACGAGCAGTACCCGGCGGGGCGGTGCCTCAGCCATACCGACCTCTCAGACGCCTCCCCGAGCCGCGCGGCGTCGCTTGGAGAATGCATCCACCAGCACCGCGCCCAGGAGAACGAGACCGGTGATCACGAACTTCGTACCCGACGCCAGCCCCATCAGATCCATACCGTTTTGGATCGACGCGATGACCAGAGCTCCGAGCAGGGCCGAGATCACTCGGCCGGTGCCGCCGAAGAGGCTCGTGCCGCCGATCACGGCGGCGGCGATGATCAGCAGCAGCAGGTTCCCGCCACCGGTGTTCGTTGCGACCGACCGGAGCCGGGAAGCGAGCATGATCCCGCCCGCGCCGGCCATGAGCCCGCTGATCATGAAGACCATGATGCGGACGCGGTCGACGTTGATGCCGGCGCGCCGTGCGGCCTCGGCGTTACCGCCGACGGCGTAGACGTGGCGGCCGAAGCGCGTTCGTGACGCGACAAACGACCAGAAGGCAAGCAGCACACCGAGAATCACGGCGATGATCGGGACGCCGCGATCCTGGTTCACGTAGTAGATCGCATAGAACGTGATCGCCGCAAGCGCGACTGTCTGCAAAGCGATCACCGACACCGGCTTCGCAGCGAGCGAACGCTCTCGCCGCGCCAGCGCAGTCCGCGCCTGGAACGCCGCATATCCCCCGACGACGATCACGCCGAGGATCCAACCCCAGACCTCCGGGAGGAAGTCGTTGGCGATCGAGGTGACGACATCATCCTCGATGCGAATCGTGCCGGCCGTCGAGTACTGCGTCGTCAGGATCAGCACCACGCCCGACCAGATCAGGAAGCCGGCCAGCGTGACGACGAACGACGGCACGCCGGCCTTGGTGATCACAATCGCCTGGACGAAGCCGATGGCCGTCGTGCAGATCAGTGCGACAGCGATTGCCGCCCACCAGGGCCAGCCGGGGTCATCCGGGCGCAGGAGCAGCGTCATCACCACTCCGCCCACGGCGCTGACGAACGCAACGGACAGATCGATCTCGCCGATCAGGAGAACAAAGACGATGCCGATGGCGATCGTCGCCACGGCGGACATCTGGAGGATCAGGTTGGTGAAGTTGCGCTCGGTGAGAAAGTTGTCGTTGAGGAGGCCGAACGTGATGAAGATGGCGATCAGCCCGACGACGATGGGCAGCGCCCCCAGTTCGCCGGCCCGGACACCCTGCCACCAGAGGCGAACGTAGCCCTGGAGCGTTTGCGATTCCCCGCTCGCGTCGACGGTCGCCCCGGCGGGAACGTGGCCCACTGCCGCAGAAGCGGTGGGGTCGGGCCCCGGGTCGCGCTCCACGGGAGGTTGACTCACGCCTCCACCTCAGCCGTCGTCTGCATCCCGGGCACGTGCTGGAGCGTCCCGGCGGTAATCGCGTGGACGACCTCCTGCTGCGTGGTCTTCACCCGTTCGAACTCCGCCACCCGCTGACCCAGCCGCAGCACGGTGATCCGGTCTGCCACCTCGAACACGTCGTGCAGGTTGTGGGTCACGATTGCCACCCCGAGGTTGCGCTCCGCCAGGCGACGCACGAGGTTGAGCACCTGCCGGGTCTGCGCCACTCCGAGGGCGGCAGTCGGCTCGTCGAGGATCACGACGCGCGAGTTCCACATCACCGCCTTGGCCACCGCTACCGATTGCCGCTGCCCGCCCGAGAGGCCGGCCACGGCCTGGCGGACCGATTGCAGCGTTGTCACCGAAAGGCCGTCCAGCGTCTCCTTCGCCGACTGCTCCATGCTGCCCTCGTCGAGGACGACGCGACCGCGCATCCGCTCACGGCCGAGGAACATGTTGGCGACGACGTCGAGATTGTCGGCCAGGGCGAGGTCCTGGTACACGACCTCGATCCCGCGCTTCGCCGCGTCGCGCGGCCCGTGGATATTCACCGGCTCGCCGTCGACGAGCACCTGCCCTTCGTCGAAGGGGTAGATGCCGGCAATGCCCTTGATCAGGGTCGACTTGCCTGCCCCGTTGTCGCCTACGAGCGCCATCACCTCGCCCGGCCGAATCTCGAAGTCGACGCGGTAGAGCGCCTGGACCGCGCCGAATGCCTTCGACGCGTTCCTGACCTCCAATAGCGGCGTATCAGCCATGCATCCTCCGGGGTCGTGAGAGGGGCGCCCTCTCGGACGCCCCTCTCACGCTCGTTCAGGTCAGCCCTGAGATTTGCAGAAGTCCGTCTGCGCGACGTCGCCTGTGCAGATCTCCTCCACCGTGCGGAACCCGTCGGCAATGACGGTGTCCGCAACGTCGTCTGCTGTGACACCGATCGGCACGAGGGCGAAGTACGGAACGACTCCCTCACCTGTGGGCGAGTCGGTCGGCTGGCCGTCCTCGGCCTTGATGCCGATCAGGCTGAACTCGGCCGTGGTCGTAACGCTGTTGATGTCCGTGCCGTCGCGCAGCGCGAGCGCCACCGCGGCGGCAACCTCGGCCTCGGACTGGACCGGCTTGTAGACGGTCATCGTCTGCTTGCCGAGGAGGACGTTCTGGATTCCTCCGACCGTTGCGTCCTGCCCGCTGACCGGGGCGCCCTCGATGCCGGCGGCCTCGAGCGCGTTGATCGCGGCCTGGCCGAGACCATCGTTCGCTGCGAACACCGCGTCAACCTGGTTGTTGGCGTCGGTGACGATCTGCTCCATGATCGTCTGGGCCTGCGCGTTGTCCCAGCCCGGAACGTGCTGGTCGGCGACGAGCTCCCAGTCGCCGGCCTTCACTCGCTTGTCCACCGTCTCGAAGTAGCCCTGCCGGAACAGGAACGAGTTGTTGTCCTCCTCGCCACCGTTCAGCATGACGACCTTGGGCTTGGGCTTGCCCAGCGCGTCGATGGCGGGCTCCATCGCCTCACCCATCGCCCGGCCGACGGCGACGTTGTCGAAGCTGACGTACGCGGCGCCGCCCGACCCACCGGTGTTGAACCGGTCGTACTCGACCACCTGGACACCTGCGTCCTTGGCGATATCGATGATCGTGGCGCCCGACCCGGTGTCGAGGCTCACGAGAAGGATGACACTGGCGCCGTCGGCGATCGCCTGCTCGGCCTGCGCCTGCTGCTGCGACGGGTCGTTCTCGGCGTTCACGATCGTGTGCTCCACGCCCGCATCGGTGAAGGCCTGATCGAAGTAGCGGCGGTCATCCGACTCCCACCGCGGAGAGCTCGCGCTGTCGGGAAGGAGCACCCAGATGCTGCCCTCGCTGGCAGTGCCAGTGCCGGCGGTGCCGCCCGTGTCGCTGCTTCCGCTGTCGCCGCCGCACGCGGCGGCGAAGAGAACCAGCGCTGAGACGAGCGCGGCCAGGGCGGGAAGAGGCCTACGTCGCGCTCCGCTCGCCCGTTTGTTCGGTGATCTCACTGCACCCTCCTGGTTGAGCTGCAACGGGTTGGACACCTTGACTGGGCAACGTTAGGCGGCGGCGGCCCGAATATCAAGATGGCCACAAGAAACCGCCCTGCCGTATCAACATCTCCATAGCCGTGACTCAGGAGCCGCGGAGCGACCAGGAGCCCTAGCCGGCCGTCATCGTGTAATCGCGTACACCCTTCCTGCGATCCACTCTGACCAGCACGCCCTGCAGTACGCCGTGCTGATAGCTGCTCCCGGGGTTGAAGCAGACCGTCCGTCCGATCTTCGCGCGGCCACGGCCCTCGTGGACGTGACCATGGAGGCCGACGAGCGGCTGATGCCGCTCGATCGCGGTGCGCACGGCACGGCTTCCGACCGGCACGACCTTCATGTCCCCGGACATCGTGTACTGGACGGCGAGCTGGTCGTCGATCGCCGGCGCGTCGTCGAGCGAGGACGCATGGGGAGGCACGTGAAGGTTCCACACCGCGCTTCCGCCCTCGTCCAGCGGCGCGACGAGCGCCTCGAGCTTTGCCGCGTACTCCTCCTCGCTCAGCTCTCTCGGGCTTCGCCATGGCGTGGGCGTGGAGTCGCCGATGGACACCATCGGAAGCCAGTCGTCGATCATCACCGTGCGGTTGTCGGCCGGCTGCAGCCGCTCGCCCCGTGCCAGCGCCACGTCGACCTCGGCCGTGTCGTCATTGCCGGCGATGATGTAGGCCTGCGTCTGGTCGCCGATCCGGGTCTCCGCAAGGGACACCCACTCGGCGATGCGCTCCGCCGTGAGGCGAGTGAAGAGCGCCTCGGTCGCCGAATCGTCCGCGAACACCTCCGCGGCCTCGTCCGGCTCCGCCTGCCACACATACGCGCCGGCGGCTGCGACGCGGCGGCGAAAGACATCGAACTCGTCGTCGCCGTCGAGCACGATGTCCTCGGGGCCCCAGCGCGCCCGGTAGCGTCCGTCGATGCGGTGCACCGGAACGATCACCTTGCCGGTCAGGTCGCCGCCCATGACGAGCACGTCGGCGTCGTATGCCGCGGCGGCGTTCAGCCACTTGCGAAAGCAGACCTCCGACCCGTGAACGTCGGTGGCGAAGAAAATCAGATGTGAGTCTGGCACCTACTCCGGGGGGAGCACCTTGTACGCCGCGTCGACGCCGATTCCCGTGCGACGGCGCCAGGCGGCGATGGCGAAGAACAGGACGAACGGCACGATGAACTGCGCGGCCGTCAGGATCAACTGCTTGTCGGTGTTCAGGAAGAGCAGATCCTCCTTGTACGCGAAGTAGAGCGCGACGCCCCAGTACAGGAGGCCTGCGATACCGCACAGCGTCAGCAGTGGCACGCCCGCGAGCTTGCGATCCCAGTCGGCCTTGGTCAGGTACTCCCGTGTGGACGACCGGTAGCCGGCCACGATCGCCGCCACCGAGACGACGAAGAAGACCGCCGCGTAGGCGAGGAACGGCGTCAGGTACGTGAACCATCCGCGCCAATAGGCGATCAGGAACCCCTCGGCGAAGACGGTGACGGTCAGGGTGGCCCAGACGGGGGAGTGCGTCCGCTCGCTTACCTCGGACAGCCGCGCAGGCGCGAGGCGGTCGAGCGACCAGGCGAAGATGTTCCTGGTCGCGATGATCATCGCCGAGGGCAACCAGAAGTAGCTCCAGATGACGAGCCCGATCCCGATCAGCACGAGCAGGAGCGTGTTCGACGTGAGCACCGACGCCCAGGTGATGAACGTCGGGTTCGCCGGCAGGATCGTCGCGTAGTCCGCGCTGTTGTAGCTCATCCAGGCCGCCGCCTTGTTGAAGCTTTCGGGCACAGCCACCGTGATGGCTGCGAACAGCGCGATCGCGACCGTGGTGTAGAGCGCGGTCCCGCCGACACTGCCCACCAGCTGCGTCTTTCGGGGCGTGCGGAGCTCGCCGGCGATCGACGCCGAGGCGAAGGCGATGAGGAATGTCACTCCGGCCACGCCGAGCGTGTCGTGAAGCGTCGTCCCGCCGGGCATGCCGGCCGCCTTGGCGCCTTCGTTGATGTCGGCGAAGGCGTTCTCGGAGCCGCCCGCGGCGGCCGACCAGCTGTTCAGTCCGCTGGCGAAGTCGCTGTGTGACGAAGTCACGAAAAGCCCGACGAGCAGGAGAAATGTCAGGGTGCCGACGACGAAGTTGACGGTCTGGAACCTGAAGTACCCGCGGAGGCCCGTGAGGTTGATCAGCCCGCAGAGGACGACCGCGATGGTGCCGACCACGAAGCCCCAGTTGTTCGTTCCGAAGTCGGTGCCCCAGTTGATCAGCGTGGTGTTGTCAGTCGAGATCCCGATCGACGTCAGGACGGGCGAGAGGACGAGCGTGGCGATCCAGTAGCCGCCGATGCCGACCCAGAACGCCTGCGACAGCGCCGCTGCGACGCTGCAGGCGAAGCCGATGGCCGGGTGCAGGCTGCGGCTGACATAGACGTACTCGCCGCCGGAGCGGGGGAATGCCGAGGTGAAGATCACGAGCGCGCCGGCAAACGCCAGGTTGAAGAGACCGGCGATGAGCAGCGAGAGATAGAGGTTGCTCTGCGGGAACACTGCAGGGGTGATCCAGTACGTGAACATGACGTACGTCAGGCCGATGTTGGCAAAGTTGAGAACGATGACCCGCCAGGGCGTGCCGAGCCTGACCAGACCCGTCGCGTTCCGGCTGAACACCGCTTCCTGCACACCAGCGGTGGGAGTTCCGGTGCCCTCAGCAGTCGTCATCGTGATCCCTCCCGTTTGTGATCACAAATACCTTATAACGTCTGGGATGCCGGTGTCAACGGGCGTCGCGCCCGGCGCAACCACGCGGAAAGACGCCCTAGACGGGATGCTGGGAGAGCGCCGTCAGCGCCGCCTCCCAGGCCGCGATCGTCGACTCGCGGTGACGCTCCATCACGGCGCCTGCCACATCGACGTACCCCGACTCGACGGCGGCGACCAACTCCCGGTGCTCCCGCTGGGCGCTCGCCCGCGAATCGGGGAGCAGCGAGAAGAGCGACATCCGCCGCCGTGCCTGCCACAGCCGCTCCCAGGACTCGGTGATCATGGTGCGAAGCGCCTCGGAGGCCGGCCGCTCGATGGCCTCGTGGAGCCGCCGGTTCGCACCGGCGTACGCCAGCCCGTCGCCGTCCGCAAGCACCTTGTCCGCCTCCGTGTAGAGCGCTCGCATCTCGGTGATGCTCTCGGCCGTGTGCAGCGGGACAGCCTGCCGCACCGCGAGCACCTCGAGCCACATCCGGATGCTGATCGCATCGATGATCAGCGAGCTGGAGAGTGGAGCAACGGTGGCACCCCGATGCGACTCCGTCAGCACGAGCCCATCGCGCTCGAGCATGCGCATCGCATCCCGCACCGGCATCACGCTCAAGCCGAGCTCGTCTGCGACGGGGCGCAGCAGCAGTCGCTCACCAGGGCTGAAATCGCCATCCAGAATCCGCCGTCGCAGTTCCTGATAGGCGAACTCGCTCTTGGTGACGAACATCGGCGCTTCGGACACGCTGTCTATTCTGCCGCGGACGCTTCCCGCTCGCCAGAGCGGCGCGGTGCAGAGGCCGTCCAGGCGCCGAGCCCGCCGACGAGATCCGCTGTCGCGTCGAAGCCGTGGCGGCGAAGGACGCTCGCCGCGATCCCGGAGCGGTAGCCCGACGCGCAATGCGTCACGAGCCGCCGGTCATGCGGAAGGTCGTCGAGCCGCTCCAGCAGGTGGGACAGCGGGATGTTCAGGCTCCCGTCGATGCGCTGCTCGCTCCATTCCTTCGCGGTCCGCACGTCGACGACCAGCGGCGGCTCATTCCCCGCGAGCTGCTCGGCGAGCGTTGCCGCCGTGATTCGCTCGATCCGGTCGACCAGATCGGGTCGCGCCTCGAGCGCCTGCATTCCACCGTCGAGATACCCGGCGACGTTGTCGAACCCGATCCGGCCGAGCCGCATCGCGGCCTGCTGCTCTGTCCCGGGGTCGACGACGAGCACGATTGGCCGCTCGTGTTCGAGGATCGTCCCCGCCCAGGTCGCATAGCTTCCGCCGAGGCCCACGTTGACGCTGCCGGCGAGGTGCGCGCCGGCGAAGTGTGCGCTGTCGCGGGCGTCCAGCACCTGCGCGCCGTCGGCGACAAGGTCGAGCACCTGACCGAGCGACAGCGGCCTCAGCTCACCGGCGAGCGCCTCTTCGAGCGTCGCTCGTTCCTGCGTGTTCAGGACGGCGTCGTAGGTGAAGTAGGCCGGCGTATCGGGCTGCTCTGCGGTGACGACGCGGACGAACTCGTCCCTGCTCATGGGCTGAAGCGCGTAGTTGTACCGGCGCTGGACGCCGATCGTCGACACGGTGTCGGAGCTCAGGTTCTTGCCGCAGAGCGAACCGGCGCCGTGTGTGGGGTAGACCAGGACGTCGTCGGGGAGCTTCAGCAGCTTTTCGTGCAGCGAGCTGTAGAGCATGCTGCCGAGCTCCTCGGCACTCCAGCCGAGCGACGCGCGCAGGTCCGGCCTGCCGACGTCGCCGATGAACAGCGTGTCCCCGGTCAGCACCGCGTGCGGCTTCTCGGGGTCCTTGGCCAGGTCGTAGACGAGAATCGAGATGGACTCCGGCGAGTGCCCGGGCGTCTCCAGGGCCTCGAGGCGGACCTGCCCGAGCTGGATCGAATCGTGATCGCCGAGCGGGGTGAAGTCATACTCCGCAGCCGCGCGCGCACCGAGATAGACCCTTGCGCCCTCGCGGTCGCGCAACTCGAGATGCCCGGCGACGAAGTCGGCGTGAAAGTGCGTCAGGAAGACGTGCCCGATCCGGCAGCCGAGCTCGCGCGCGTCCTGCACGTACTCGTCGACGTCGCGCTGCGGATCGACGACGGCCGCCTCGCCGGCGGCCTCGTCGGCGATCAGGTACGACGCGTGGGCGAGACACCCGAGGTAGTACTGCTTGAGGATCATCGGCGTTCCGCGCCCAAGAGTACGCCAGCGGCGTGCTCCCGGAGCATCCTTGGACAATCAACCGGTCGGCGCAAGCGGCCACACGAGCACATCGTGCCTGCCGGCGTAGTGGCAGAGCGGAGGCTCGGCGAGCATGTCCCAAGGCTCCCGGGGGGCGATCGTGGCGGTCTGCACCTGACACTTGGCAGGCTGAAGTGGCCAGGGCACATGGTGGATGTCCGCGTGGTACAGGTGCCGTTGTGCATCGTGTACAGCCGGCACACCATGGTCCGCTCGCCGCCGCGAGGTCCGGTCGACCGCCTCACCGGCTGCTCGACCGCGCAGATCTCGCGGTGTCAGCCCAGCGGAACGGCCACGACGGGTAACGCGGCTACAGTGGTGGCAATGGATTGGCGACAAGGCCCCGGAGCGGCGAGATGACCGGGAGCATCAACATCGACGGCGAGGTGTTCGAGGACGTCGATGTCCAGCCAAGCGAGCGATTCGCCGGCTGGGTCTGCGTACGGGTCACCCACAGGGACGCCGAGGTGACCTACCACGTCCCCGCGGAGCGGATCCGCTGGGTTCAGGAAGGCTCCGCGCACGGCCCCTTGAGGTAGTCCGGGTGCGTGCCTGGATCAGGCCGCGTTCGCCCTCTTGAGCTCGCTCGCGAGGACGAGGAACTCGCGCACCACGTTCGGGTCGAGCTGCGTACCGGCGACCCTCTGGAGCTCGGCGAGCGCCTGGTGGGTCGGCATGGCCTTGCGGTACGGCCGGTCGTTCGTCATCGCATCGTATGCGTCGACGACGGCAAAGATCCGCGCAGACAGGGGGATGTCCTCCCCCTGCAGTCCGCGTGGATAGCCGGTGCCGTCCCAGCGCTCATGGTGGGACGTGATGATGTCCCGGACGAGCCCGTTCAGGTAGGGCACCTGGGCAACGATCTGCTCGCCGAGCTGAACGTGGTGCCGCATACGCTCGGTCTCGCTCGGGTCGAGGGGCCCCTGCTTGAGGACGATCGAGTCGGGGACGCCGATCTTTCCGATGTCGTGGAGCAGGAAGGCGTACTCGAGCTCGGGGTCGGCCGCAAGGCCGGGGGCCACGCGGTGCGTGAGCCTCATGGCCAGCTCGGTGACCCGCGCGGCATGCGCACCGGTTTCGTCGTCTCGTAACTCCAGAGCAGTGGCGAGCGCTCGCACGGTCGTCCGGTACGACTCCTTCAGATCCCGCAACGCGGCGTGGCTTTGCATGGCGTAGCGGATCGTGCGCTCGAGCACAGCCGAGCTGACCTCCCCCTTGACGAGAAAGTCGGACGCGCCCGCTTGTGCGGCCTCGACGTCGACGCTGTGGGTGCCTTCGCCGGTCAGCAGGACCACCGGTATCTGGTGGCCGTCGGCCACGAGTGCGCGGATGAGATCGATCCCATCCTGCGGTCCGCCGAGCCGGTAGTCGACCAGGCAGACGTCGTAGTGATCCCTGCGGGCGGCATCCAGGGCGGCCCGATAGTCGCGCACCCATGAGAGCTCCGCTCTGGGATCGTGGAGCTCGGTCAGCAGATCCTTTGTGAGCAGGTAGTCCTCTTCGTCGTCCTCGACGAGGAGAACATGGCAGCGATTCTCAGGCATGCCCGTTGTGGTCGCGTGGCAGTTCGACGATCTCGAACCAGTATGTGGTCAGCACCTTCATCGCCTCGACGAGACCGTCGAACGTGACCGGCTTTCGGATGAAGGAGCTCACTCCGAGCTCGTACGTCCGGAGGATGTCCTCCTCTGCCCCGGAGGTGGTCAGGACGACGATCGGAATGGTGCGCAGATTGTCGTCGGCCTTGATCTCCTGAAGTGCTTCGCGGCCATCCTTCTTCGGCATGTTCAGGTCGAGCAGGATCAGTCCCGGCTGAGGGTGAGTTGCACCGGCGTAGCGTCCGCGCCGCAGGAGGTAGTCCATCAAGTCCTGGCCGTCGACGACGAGCCGAAGGTCGTTGCCAAGCCGGCTTTCCTGGAGCGCCTCCTGAGTCATCAGGCGATCCTCTTCGTCGTCATCCGCAAGCAGGATGGTTATGGCCTCGCGATTGCTTCGCACGTGCTCAGCCTCCGTTGGCGTCATGCCCGTTGGGTGTGGGAAGAGTTATCGTGAACTTCGCTCCTTGGCCTGGCATACCGGTCGCGCTGATATCGCCGCCGTGGCGCCAGACGATCTTGCGTGCAATGGACAGCCCAATGCCGGTGCCGTCGTAGTCCGCGCGACTGTGCAGACGCTCGAAGGCGGAGAAGATCCGCTCCGCGTACTGCTGGTCAAAGCCGACGCCGTTGTCTTCGACGGTGATCTCACACCGCGCGCTCGGCGTCTGCTCCCCCTCGAAGCGCGCCGGTACGTTGTCGATCACGCGACTGGACACTTTGATAACAGGCCGCTCCTCGGGGCGATGAAACTTCAACGCGTTGCTGAGCAAGTTCTGCATCAGCTGACGCATCTGTATCTTGTCCGCTTCGACAACGGGAAGCTCGCCGACGTCGATCTGTGCGTCCAGCTCGACGATCCGGGCCTCCAGATCACCCACGACCTCCGCGGTGATGTCGCCGAGATCCGTCAACTGGAACTCACGGTTTCGGCTCGTCACTCGCGCAAACGAGAGCAGGTCGTCGATCAGCCGCTGCATCCGCAGAGCCGCGCCCTGGATCCGCTGCACGTCCGATTTGGTCTCCTCGGGCAGGTCGTCGCCGCCCCGTTTGACCAACCGGTCGCCGAACATCCGGATCTTCCGCAGCGGCTCCTGAAGGTCGTGAGACGCAATCGAGGCGAACTGCTGGAGCTCATCGTTGGAGCGAGCCAGTTCACGCGCGCGCTCTTCGCTTGCCGCGGTGCGCTCCGCGACTCGTTGCTCCAGCGTCGCATTCAATCGCATGAGCGCATCGTTCTTCTCGGAGACCTGCGCGCGGCTCACGAGCACACGTCGGAAGAACAGCAGGCTGAGGGCCCCGGCGATTCCGAACGCTGCGATGACGGCAAACGAGTAGTACCGGCGCCAGCCGGCCAGCGTCGGGTTGAGCTGGCTCGTGGGCACCGTCAACACCACTCGCCAATCCGACCCATCGATCGGCGCGGAGGTGAAGTACCGCTCGCCGCCGTCGGAGTAGGTGCCGCTCGACGATGCAGCGATACGGGAGTCGGACGGTTCGCCGACAGTGATCGCTCCGCCGGACGCCGCCACCATCCGATTCTCTCCATCGAGAACAAAGCCTCGGCGCTCCGTATCGTTCGCGCCCGGCGCAACCGTGTCGCCCAGGAATTTCGAGATAGCGACTGTGTCCATCCCCTGAAGCAGCACCCGCCGCCCGCTTGGCGCCTCGAACGGCAGCGCCCATTCCATCGTCGGCTTGCCGGATGCGGTATCCACGCCGGAAAGCCACGGATGGCCTGCCAGCGCCTGACTCACGTGACGAGCCGTCGCCGCGGAGCTCTGACGCGCCGCCGGCGTTCCGCTGGAAGCGGCCAGAACGTTGCCGCCCGCGTCAATCACCATGAGGTAGGCGAGGTTCGAGCCCTTCGCCTGCGCGTCGAGTGCGGCTGTGGTCGGGACACCCGCCCCGAAGTTCTTCGCAGCCTCCTGCGCGCCGCTTCCAGCCGCCGAGCCGAAGAGCGCGGTCGTGAGCTTTGCAGTCACAGCGGCCTCGGCTTCGAACTGCTCCTGCGCGTGTTGCTGCGACTGCTCCTGCAGGCCCAGCCTGACATAGGCAAACGCGACCACCAGTGCCAGTGTCACCGCCGCCATGCCGAGCAGCAGCCAGGGCCGCGGCCCAAGCACGGTGCTCAATCGACGATGGGTTGGTGCCTCACCAGGCGACATCCGTAACGTGACACTCATAGTTCGCACCCCGTTGTATGAATCCCGCTCGCGAGCGGGAGCAGAGGGCTACGGAGAATCAAATGTGCGGCGACTCCGTGCCGCCCCGGCAAACGGAGTTTCGACCTCCTGGGATCGACACCTGCAAGTGACCCGAACCAGCCTCGGTCAGCCCCGATGGTCAGGCTCGGATGCGCGCGTCACAATCGAAGTGTAGCCAGCACGCCACTTCTGTCAACAGATTTCCCACCTCGGCGCTTCGCACCGGACGAGTAACAAAACGGCCTCATTCATCGAACGTTCTGTTTAGCGTCGTAAGGGCTGACGAGAAACGACACACACGTCACGGCACCACACCGAGCTCGTCCAGTGATCTGCGTAGCTCATCGGCGTCCCGATAGACGCGAAATGCCCCGGCACGTGTCAGCTCGTCCTCGCCGTATCCACCGCTGAGCAGGCCGACGCTCAGCATTCCGGCGCGCCGTGCTGCGAGAAGATCCCACACGGCATCCCCGACGACGTAACAGTCCGCGGGCTGAACCTCGAGCCGCTCGGCGCAGAGAAGGAACAGATCGGGCTCGGGCTTCGCCCGGGTGACATCTCCGCGCTCGATCACAATTGCGCCTGCGGGTATCCCTAAAGCGTCCAGCGAGGCATCGATCTCGGGGCGCCTGCCCGACGTCGCGATGCCGTGGGCGACCCCCTGCTCGCGGAGCTCGGCAAGCAGCTCCACCGCCCCGGGTAACGGCCGGCGGGTCGGGAGAAGCTCACGAAACAGCTCGCCGTGCCGCCGCTGCAGGCGTTCGGTCTCCTCGGTAGACAGCGGACGGCCGACCTCACGGGCCGCGGCGCGCGCGAACAGGCCCCCACTCATGCCGATGCGCCGGTGGATCCTCCAGCCGTCGATCGGCAGGTCCTGCTCCTCGAATGCGCGCTGCCACGCGAACACGTGCGCGTACACCGTATCCACGAGCGTCCCATCGAGATCGAAGATCAGCGCCACCATCGCATGCTCCCAGCCGTGGGCCCCGGTTCTTCGCTACACCGGCCGGCCGAAGTCCAGCGCTCGCACGAGGTCGGTGATCGAGAGGATGCCACTGACGTGGCCGTCCTGCACGACGAGACCCCGGCCGACCCGGCTTCGGGCCAACTCGTCGAGGGCATCGCGCGCCGGCGTGTCAGGCGTGAACAGCGGAACCTCGGTGATGGGGATCAGACACTCGTCCACGGTGCGCCGATCCCACTCCGCCGGCGGATGCTCCGCCAGGCACCGAAGTGGCATCAACCCCACAACCCGGCCGTTGTCGACGACTGGATAGGCCGAGTGGCGCGGGCTGCCCGCCAGCGCGGCAGCCATCTGGGCAAGTGTCACGCCGGCTGGGACGATCACGGGGTCGTGCGTCATCAGGGCCGCGACAGGCGCGTCGCGCAGTGCGCTGCGAACGGTCGCCTGCCCCTCCTCCGCGCGGCTTGACTCGAGGATGAACCATCCGAGCACGGCCAGCCACACGCCGCCGAACGCGCCCGCGAGCGCGGCGAAGGCGCCGAGGACAATCATCAGTGCCGCAAGCACCCCGCCGATGCCGGCCGCCCAGTGCGTCGCGCGGACGAAGTCGCGGGTGCGAGCCCAGAGCGCCGCCCGGAGGACTCTGCCCCCGTCCAGCGGGATCGCGGGGATGAGGTTGAAGACGAGCAGTGTCGTGTTCACATAGCCGAGCCAGAGCAGCACCTGGTGTCCAGCGCTGTCATCCGGCCAGAGACCGGCAGAGAGCCAGAATGCCGCGGCGAGCACGGCGGTCACCAGCGGCCCCGCGACGGTGATGCGAAACTCCGCGCCCGCGGAGGGAACGTCGCCGTCGATCTTCGCCACGCCTCCGAACAGCCAGAGAGTGATGCCCTCGATCCGAACGCCCTCGCGTTTGGCCACCAGGGCGTGGCCGAGCTCATGGAGCAGCACGGAGGCGAAAAACAGCGCCGCGGCGACGATGCCCATCGCCGCATAGGCGGCCGGGCTGCGGCCCGGAAGCTGCTCGGGAAACTGGATCACCGAGAGCGACCACACGAACAACGCGAACACCGGGACCCATGACCAGTTGAGACCGATCTCGATGCCGGCCACCCGGCCAAGCCTGATCGTCGATGAGAACAGTCCCTCCGACCTTGGGGCGGACCGCCGCCTCCGGACGCCTGCTCGGGTGTTCGCCTTGACCTCCATCATGCGGCCTCCGCTCAGCGCTCGACTCCTTCAGCCACCGTCTCGGCCGCCGTTCCTGCGCGCGGCCAGGTGACCCGTAAACCACTCCGCTGCGAGCTGTGCGACCTGCTCGAGTGCGCCCGGCTCCTCGAACAGGTGCGTCGCGCCGGGTACGACCACCAATCGTTTCTCCGCGGCTCCAAGGCGTTCCAGGGCGAGCTGGTTGAGCTCGAGCACCTGGACGTCGGCGCCTCCGACGATCAGCAACGTCGGCGCACGGACACGGGTGAGGGCGGGGCCGGCCAGATCGGGCCGCCCGCCGCGGGACACGACCGCGCCGACGGCTTCGGGTCGCTCCGCGGCTGCAACCAGTGCCGCAGCGGCCCCCGTGCTGGCGCCGAACAGGCCAATCTCCATGTCCGCAAATCGATCGCCCGCCCAGTCGACCGTCGCAACCACACGGCGCGCAAGCAGTCCGATGTCGAACCGGTGCTGCGCCGTGATCCGATCGAGTTGCTCCTCAACCGGTGTCAGGAGGTCGAGGAGCAGGGTCCCCAGTCCCGCCTCGTTCAGCGCGTTCGCCACCTGGCGGTTGCGCGGGCTGTATCTGCCCGAACCGCTCCCGTGAGCGAAGATCACGATGCCGGCTGCACCCTCCCAAAGCACGAGGTCGCCTGAAAGGGAAACGTCGCCCGCGGGGATGGTGACGTCGGTGGACGGGGCGGTGCCTGCTCGTCTGTGGACGGCCATGTCTCCTTGCCAATAGGCCGGAGAGCGCGCCGTCAAGGCGGCGCAGAATGGGCTCCAACCTTGCCACGCTGTGCAGGCGGCCTACTGCAGTGGGGAGTGGATGCTTCGCCTGCGGCCTGGATCGCGCTCGCGGCGTTCCTCGCAGCGGTGCTCCTGATCGACCTTCTGGTCGTCCACCGCGAGACGCACGTCATCCGATTTCGCCAAGCGATGGCCGTCTCGGGGGTCTACCTCGCCATCGGCCTCGGATTCGGTGCCGTCGTGTGGCTCACGTACGGCAACGAGGCTGCCGCTGCGTATTACGCAGGCTTCATCGTCGAGAAGAGCCTCTCGATCGACAACGTGTTCGTCTGGGCCGTGATCTTCCGCTACTTCGACACACCGGCCGAGTACCAGCGCCGTGTGCTCTTCTGGGGCGTGTTCGGCGCGCTGGTGATGCGCGCGCTGTTCATCCTCGCCGGCGCCGCGCTGCTGGAGCGCTTCGACTGGATGGTGTTCGTCTTCGGGACCGTGCTGTGCGCGAGCGCAGTGCAGTTGATCCGCCACCGCGGCAGCCATGGCACCGTCGACCTCGACCGCAATCCGTTCCTGCGGCTGGTGCGGCGCGTGGTGCCGGTGTCGGGCGGCTACCGCGGCGCTCGCCTCGTGGTCCGCGAGGGAGGCCGTCGCGTGGCCACCCCGCTCCTCCTGGCGCTGCTGGCGGTCGAGTTCTCCGACGTCATCTTCGCGGTCGACTCCGTGCCTGCGATCCTCGCCATCACGACCAATACGTGGATCGTGTTCGCCGCCAATGCGTTCGCGCTGATGGGGCTGCGTGCGCTCTACTTCGTGCTCGCAGAGCTCGTCCGCCGCTTCGTCCACCTGGACATCGGGCTTGCTCTCGCCCTCGCCTGGGTGGCCGGGAAGATGTATTACCAGGGCCTCACCGACGAGAAGATCCCGGCGTCCGTGTCACTCGCCGTCATCGCGGTCATCATCGGGTCGTCCGTCGCTCTGTCCTGGTGGCGGACGCGCGGGCCCGCAGCCGTGCTCCCTCCTGGCGCCGCGGCTGCCGGCGTCGAGCCGCCGCAGCCGTCATTCGGGCCGAAGCCCCCGCATCAGCGATGACTCATCTGCCGCATGGCCTCCAGCATCCCGTGCAGGTGGGCGACCGCCAGCTCGATGTCCGCGTACTTGCGCTGGCCGGCGCGTGACTCGGCCGCAAGGATGGCGCATCGGTGGACCTTCTTGAAGTCGCCGTAGGGGAACTTGTAGCGCCCCTTGTTCTCCTCGGCCTGCTCGTCATCGATGCCGAGGTGCCACTTCGCGTACGCGCCGATCCCATGCTCCTTGATGAACTCGTTCTCCGCCTGCGCGGACGGTTGGTGCTCGCTCCAGTCATCGCGCTCGTCGAGCACGACCTGGCCGTCCTTGACGAGTTCCTGGGCGAACTCGAATGCCGTTCGATTGAGCCGTACCGCCATGATCAGCCTCCCTCCAGCATGTGCGCCGCGTCGTGACGGCGCCGCTCGAGTCGCAGCGCTCAGGGCACGACCCCTGCCAGATCGCGCGGGAGGCTCGACCTGATGTCCTCCAGCTCCCCCTCGCTGACGTAGCGCCGGTGCAGAACCTCGAGCACCGTCCTGACGAGTCGCTCCATCCCGCCGTCGACCTCGTAGGGAAAGGCCTGTGCCACGCGATCCAGGAACTCCTCCCGGTGCAGCTTAAGCGGCACTTTGGAGGGGTCCCAGCCTTCGTAGTAAATCCCTCTGACCAGCATCGGGAGCTGAGCCGCGAAGTCGGCGGCCTCCTGAACCGTCAAGCGGTCGCGAAGCGCGTGCAACACCGATCGCAGCGCCGCATACGACTGCTGCCTGCGCTCCTTCGGCCACCCGTAGGCCTCCTCGATCTCATGCAAGAGCTCGTTGGTCTTGCTCACAGAGGCGCTGAACGCAGCAAACCCAGTGTCGCTCATCGGAAACCGCTCCCTTCCCGGACCACTCGTGAAGGTAGGACCGCCGCCGGTACCTTCCAGGTGGCCAGGGAACCCCGATGCGCACCCGAACGGTCGTCAGCCGCCGCTGATCGCCGCGACGACGTCGACGCGCGACCCCGCGTCGAGCGCCGTATCCAGGGTCGCAGGCTCGCGGTCGACGTAGACGTTGATGTGGGGCCGCAACGCCGGCCCGGGCTCGCACAGCCGGTCTCGCATCCCCGGCCAGCGGTCGTTCATGCGGTCGATCGCCTCGATCACCGTCGGCGCATCGACGTCGAGCCGGCGCGGCAGGTCGATGAACAGGGGCGGCAGCGTCGCAGGGAGGTGCAGTTCGGCCATGGCTAGTCGATCACCGCCACCTCGACCGAAGAGATCGCCGGCAGGTAGCTCGCGATCTCGTTCCAGCTGTCGCCTTCGTCGCCACTCGCGAACACCTGCCCGGTACTGGTGCCGAAGTAGAGGCCGGGCTGGTCGAGCCCGTCGATCGCGAGCCCTTCGCGCAGCACCCCAAGGTGTGCATCGCGCTGGGGAAGCCCGCGGTCCAGACGCTGCCACGTGCTGCCCGCATCCTGTGTGCGCCAGACGGCTGCGCGGCCCTCGGGCATGACGCGCCCGTGGCCGGGGTCGAGCGGGATGACGTAGAAGGTGTCGCGGTCGTGTGGGTGCGTCGCCGCTGCGAACCCGAACTCCGTGGGGAGCCCGTCGGTGATCTCGACCCACTGCCGGCCGCCGTCGTCGCTGCGGTGCATTCCGACATGGTTTTGCTGGTACATGCGGTCGTGGTCGACCGGCGACATGACGAGCTTGTGGACGCAGTAGCCGACCTCGGGGTTCTCGATCGGCCAGTCGGCGCGCAACCCGCGGTTGCGGGGAGTCCACGATGTGCCGTCGTCGGTCGTCTCGAAGATGCCGACGCCTTGCACGATCGCCCAGTAACGAGATGCGTCGTCGGGATGCTGGAGGATCGCGGGGACGCCGAGATGACCCGGCGGTTGGTTTGCAGGATCGTTCCACGCCTCGCTGCCCGGCTGGCCCTCGAGCGAGCTCAGCAGCGACCACGTTTCGCCGCGGTCACGGCTCTCGAAGACTCCAGGCATCTCCGCGCCGGCGAACACGCGGCCGTTGGCCACCGTCAAGCCGGACACCTTCGAGAGCTTGAGCTCGGTGTCCCCGTAATTGAGACCCTCGCTCGACTGGTCCCAGGTCTCGCCGAGGTCCGGGCTGCGCCAGATGCTCGCGCCGTGCCACTCGCTGGCGCCGGCCGCATAGATCGCGCCGGTGTCGGCGTCGTGAACGGCGTGGTAGATCGGCCAGCCCTCGCAGAACGGGCCGCGCAGCTCCCAATCGCGACGACCTTCGTCGCTCTCGAGCAGGAAGCAGCCTTTGCGGGTACCGACCATCAGAACCGTCTTCGACATCGATGCACCTCCCGGTAACGACGCGTGTTGAGTACTCGGACGTCAAGACTCGCAGAGCACTGGAAACTCATCGGTGAGACGAACGGGGAGCCCTGAAATCGACAGGCGGCATAGGATTGGCGACGTGACGGTGACGCCCGAGACGGGACGGTGGGAAGCGCTCGCCGCGGCGCGCACGCGAGCCGATGTCGGCGAGGGGATCGCCTCGGTGCTGGCGCTGCTCGGGATCCCCGACCTGATCTCGTTCGCCGGCGGATTTCCCGACCCGAAGACGTTCCCGCGCGAGCGCGTCTCGGCGCTGCTCCAGGAGTTCGCGGCCGAAGGTGAAGTGAGTGCGTTCCAGTACGCGCCGACCGGCGGGCTGGCCGGCGCGCGCGAGGCGCTCGCAGACCGGCTCGAACGATTGCAGGGCCGCCGTCCGGCCGACGACGAGCTGCTGATCACGAGCGGCGGGATCGAGGCGCTGGAGCTCGTCACCAAGTCGTACCTCGACC
>JAWVEN010000065.1:0-33083 GCA_033856675.1 Gaiellales bacterium
GGTCATCGCATCGATCGCGCCGTGTTGCACGAACCCATGGCGGCGCAGCGACTGCCAGGTGGCGAAGTCGAATGCGTGCGCCAACGCCGGCGCTGCCTGATCGGGGCGCGGGAGCGTGCCGGCGAGCCCTTCGGCGAGGCCCCGCAGCTGATCGTCCCGCTCCGCCCAGAAGCGCGGGTAGAGCGCCGAGTCGCGCGCGAACAGGGCAAACTCGTCACGAACGGACTCGTACCAGCCGTAGACGGCCTCGAGCGCGGTTCGCACGCGTTCCCTGTGATCGTCGATCGTCATCCATCCCATCGGGTCGGGAAAGGGATGCGCCGCCCGCCAGTGCAGAGAGCAGGCGCGAAACAGGGCTTCGGCGTCGGGAAAGTGGTCGTACACGGTTTGGCGTCGTACGCCCGCCTGTTCTGCGATTGCGCTGATCGACGTCCGAGCCGGGCCCAGCGTGGTGTGCAGGCCGACGGCCGCCTCAACGATGCGCTCACGCGTTTGCTGCTGGCGCTCGGCGCGCCGCTTCATTCGGTATGGCCGGGTAGTCATCGGACACAGTGTACGCCGAAACTTGACAGATGGCGTAGCGCCCGTTACGATCGAACGACACAGTGTCTAATCAAAGGAGCAGGCGATGCTCATCACCGATCTCAACACCGTCGAGCTGCATGAGCGCGGGCCTGGAATCCGCGTCTCGTTCCCTCTCCAGAGCGCCGTCGGCACCGCGAGCACGGCAACCGTCTGGATGGAGCTCGACGCGGACGGCGTCCTGCCCGAGCACACCGACAGTGCCGAGGAGTTGCTGCTGGTGCTGGAGGGCGAGGTCGAGGCAACCGTCGGCGATGAGACCGGGCCGCTCGGCGAGGGTCAGATCGCCGTCGTGCCGGCGCTCGTGCCGCACGGGCTGCGCAACATCGGCGGGCGGCGTGCACGCGTGCTCGGCTTCTTCTCGAGCGCGACGAACATCGCCGTGTTCAGCGAGCCCCAGGGGCCGGACCGGTTGCGCGTCGTGGTGGTCGGCGCCCCCATGCCGCTCGCGGCGCCTCTCGATGAGGTAGCGGTGATGGCGGCAAGCGGCCGGCCATGAACTGAGCACCTTGTCCCCGTCGGGCGGGGTCGGTACGGTATGAGAGGTCGGAGCGTCGCCTAGGCGCTGCGGCGAAGGCATCGGCGCCAGGAGCTCACGCTCCGTGGCGCCTTTCCTTTGGTCCAGAAAGGGAGCGAGTGACCGGTGTGCCGAGAATAAGCGAGGCGTCAGACCGCCCCACGCGTGTGCTCGTGGCCGAGGACGAGACGATCATTCGGCTCGACCTGTGCGGGCTGCTCGAACGCGTGGGCCTGGAGGTGTGTGCCGAGGCACGTGATGGTGTGGAAGCCGTCGAGCTCGCACGGTCGACCCGGCCCGCGCTCATCCTGATGGACGTGAGAATGCCGCGGCTCGATGGGATCGAGGCAGCCCGGCGGATCCTTGCGGAGCGGCCGATCCCGATCGTGATGCTGACGGCGTACGGTGAGGACGAGATCGTTTCGCGAGCAGTCGACGCCGGCGTCTTCGGCTATCTCGTCAAGCCGTTCCGCGAGCAGGACCTGCTGCCCGCGATCCGGACTGCGCTCGCGCGCCATTCCGACCTCACGGCTTCACGACGCCCGAGCGCCACGAAGGTCGACATCTTCATACCGCGCCGAAGTTCTACTTGAGCCTGGTCAGCCAGTCCGCAGTCGACGGGCGTGCGCGCGTACATCTGGTCGGGCAGGGAATCGGTGGCCCGCAGATCTCGGGATAGAGGGCGTGCATCTCTTCTTCGGTCATCGTGGTGTTCACGCAGTACCGAACGATGTCGCTGAGCCCGGGGTCCGTCCAGCTGTTGAGGAAGTCTGCGTGCGCCGTGTAGCCGGGGCCCGATGAGAGCCACACATTCTTGCCGTTGCCCCGGTAATCCCAGGAAACGTTCTGGCGCAGGGTGACCAGCTTGATGGGGAATGCTGCAGGGCATCCCAGCGCCGTCGGGTAGGCAAGGTGCTGGACGGTCGCGGCCATCGGATTGCCGTTGAAGTCGGCGGTGTCTCCGCTGGTCGTGTGATCGTTGAGTCGTCCGTCCCAGCAGCTGGGAAACGTCACAGCGAGCGTGAGCACGACCTTCCCTCCCGGCAGCGGGCGGGCTGTTGCACAGTTCGCTGCTGCCGGAGTCGCCCAGTGGCCGTCGTATGCAGACTTGGTACTGAAGGCGCCGCAGTCCCAGTAGACGTGCTTGAGATCCATCGACCGGCGTGACGTCGCCATCGCGTTGCCTGCGACCAGGCGCAAATCGTCCGGGAACGCCTGCGTCGTCATGCTGGGGTCGGTCAGCTCACCGTTCGGTCCCAGGTAATACGCCTCCATACGCTTCAGCGGCACAGGCACACCGGCACGGGTGAGCAGAGGAATCCAGTAGAGCGCGGAGTCGGCGGGAAGGTCGCACGAGGTGGGCGTCCCGATCAAGTTCGCATACGACGCGACCTCAGGCGTCGCCATGGTCATGACCGCGGTGCTCCCGAAGAACTGGTGCATATGCCTCGATTTCGCCACGCCGCGCTCGCCGATCGGATCGATACGGAGGTTGCCGACGCTTCGTCCTTGCCCGGTCCCACTCGTTGATGCCTGTGCGCCGGCGCAGTGCACTTGACCCATCGCTCCGGCGTTCGAGGGGAACGCCGCGGCCAGAGCTACACCAAGACCGGCAACCGCCACAGCGATCCGGCGAACTGCCACGCTTCGCATGGCTGCTTCTCCCAACCTGGCAGGGTCGGCCCGACCGTACCACGTTTGATCGTCCTAAATCGGCCCCTTTAGAAATGGCCCGGGTACGGCCCTTGCTCGCCGGCGCCGCTCCCTGTACTGTATGAGTTACTAATACAGGAGGTCAGATGGCGAAGTCCACCAAGGCACCCATCGTGGTGCACGAGTCGAGTGTCGAGATCGCAGGTGTAGGCGTCAGTTTCCACCGAACGCTTCGCATCCCCGACGACGGGAAGGTCTACCCGCTCCCGCCTTCGCTTGGGTGCTTTCCGATCCACCGCGTCAAGGATCACGCCGGGCGAGTGCCCGAGTCGTGGCTTGGAAACGGTGGGATCTTCCTGCCGATGTACCAGCGGGAAGCGATGTGGATGAGCTTCGACAGGCCGCATTGGCCGCCGAGGGCCCTCAAGCTCGCGGTCGGGATGGTGAACGCCATCACGGGAGCGCCCTGGGATGACCGCCTCTCGAAGGACGAGCAGGACTACCTGGTCTGCCCTGATCAGCCGTGGATCGACGGCATCAAGTCGGCTGACGGCGAGATCCGCCAGTTCGTCGCGATGCCGCTCGGGATGGGCTACACGGTGGAAGGGCAGGTCACGGGCGAGGAGCGCTTCGGGGGACTGCAGATCGCCGTGCACAGCGCAAAGAAGGGGCGGCTCCCCAAGCACGACCGAACCGAGCCGCACACCGACGCGATGATGGTGCTCTCGCTCTCCGCTGCTCCGCCGAGCGCCGGCGCCGAGATGGGCCTTGCCGCAGGCGGGAGGATGGAGCAGAAGATCTATCCGGATCCCTACGGACGCGACACCTGGCGTACGCGCCCGGACGCGCGGCTCTACGTCCACATCGTCAACTCACAGCTCTATCGCGAGATCACCGGGGAACGCGCACCGGACACGCCGGTCACGGCCAGGACCTACACCGAGCACGGCTACCCCTGGTTTGCCCTGTACGACGAGGCGCAGCCCGACGTACCGGTGCCGGACACCCTCGCAGGCGTCAAGAGCGTCAAGCAGATGGACGCCGAGAAGGGATTCGCCCCCCAGCAGGACGATACGAGCGTCCCGGTCGCAGATGAGCAGGTGATCGGCGTCCCCGGCGGCACCACGCCAACGCCGTGACGACGGCGGAACCGTGTCTCGCCCAGGCGCTTCGCTACCTGCGGCTACGCGCGCAGTTGACACAGCAAGCGGTGTGCGAACTGGTGCGCGCCTCAGGCGGTGAGCTCTCGGCCATCTACCTGAGCATGCTCGAGCGCGGCCGGCGCAACCCAAGCCCGGAGATGCTCGACCGGCTCCTCGCAGCACTCCACTCAGACCGTGCAGAGCTCACCGAGCTCTACCGCGATCAGCCGTGGGTGAACGTTCGGCCCATGGCGGCATCCTCGGCCCCGCGGATGCGCCCGCATCCACCGACACCCTCAGCGTCCGCACACGCGCAGTGGTCGGACAACGTCACGGTGGCGTCGCGGGCAGACACGTCGTTCGACGAGCTGGCCGAGCTCTGGCCCAGGATTTCGCACGCACGCCGGCGTGAGCTCGTGCGGCTCGCGCGCGGCTACGCCAGGTGACGACGGCCGGGGACGCCATCTGCGTCAGTTTTCTGACGATCGCCGTCCTGACGGTCCGCCTGCCGGGTAGGATCGGCGCACGTTGGTCACTTTCATCGAAGGGGGAGATGTGTACGCACGCGTGGCCACATTCGAGAGCGATCCAGGCAACGTCGACGATGCGATCAACATGGTTCGCGGCGAGGTGGAATCAGATCAAACGCCGCAAGGGCTCGAAGGCGCAAAGATGCTGATGTTGATCAACCGTGAGACAGGGAAAGGCCTCGGCGTGACGCTGTTCGAGAGCGAGGAAGCGATGCGCCACGGCGATGAGGCGCTGAGCGCCATGAACCCCGGCTCGGGCGAGCGGCGGACGTCGGTCGAGTTTTACGAGGTTCCGGTTCAGACCGTCACCTGAGGAAGGGCTGGACCGCCCGCCGACACAATGTGACGGCCGGTCCAGCCACCCGTATGCGGGGGTTGACAGATGGCGGATTCGGTTCCATCCTCTCCGGGTTCACCAGGCAGGCGGACGGTCACCCATGGGAGGTAGGCACGTGCTCCGATCAACTCTCCCGCGCTGCGGATCGCGCGTTCGCGCGCTCGCAATCGTGTGCAGTCTCGCGGCCATGGCGGCGATTGCCCCGGCCGGCGCGTCAGCGGCGACTCTGGCCAAGACGATCGGCTTTCCCGGCCCGGCAGGGCTGTACGCGTATGGGATGGACTGGGATAAGTCCGACAATACGATCCTCGTCGCGGACTACTGGAACTACCGGGTCAAGCGGTACTCGACCTCGGGCAGCTATATCGGCACCGTGTCCAGACCCGATCCGCTCGGGACAGGCGACGGCACCGGGGCTCCCTACGACGTCGAGGCCGACCAGGTCGGCAATCCGGCGTCGACGCCTTTGTGGGTCGCCGACCAGGGCAACTCCCGGATCGTGCAGTTCACGCATGGCGGTGCGTTCATCCGCAGCATCGGCAGGAACGGCCACGGCACCGGTGGGCGTGCGTTCCCGATCGGGTGCGGTGGCGGCGCCATGACGATCCCCACGCATATCTTCGCCGATCCGGTGTCGAGCCAGCTGTACGTCTCCGATCCGCGCTGCCGCCAGGTCTACATCTTCAACCACGCGACCGGCGCATTCGTCGGGTCGTTCCAGTGGCCGGGCGGGTTCACGCCCATCCCCCGAGGGATCGCCGGCGATGGGAACGGGATCTACGTGGTGGAGCACAACACCCGTGCGATCTACCAGTTCAACCGGGCGGGCACGCTGATCAGGAAGCTGGCGAGTAATCCGGCGATGAACGACCCGCGCGGCCTCGATCTCGGCTCCGGCTTCATCTGGGTGGTCTCTGCGATCAAGAACACCGTCTACCAGTACAACCAGTCGACGGGCGCACTCGTGCGGTCGTGGAGCCGCACCGGCGGGGCGACCGGCCCCTCATTCGACTCGATCAGGTTCCCGGCGGTCGACGGGGCCGGCAACGTCTATGTCGGCGACACCTGGGGCTGCCCTGCCTATAACGGGCCGTCGTGCTCCGGCAAGGACCCTGGCTACCGCGTCTACAAGTTCTCCTCGGCGGGAGCGCCGGTCGCGCTGACCGCGGGCACCTGTACCTACTCGCTGGCCGGAACCTGCGCAATGGGGGCAACACAGCCTCCTCCGATGGGCGGGTTCAACCAGCAGAACGGGATTGCAATCAACCCGGCGGACAACTCGCTGTTCGTGGTCGACACCTTCGAGCAGCGCGTGCAGAAGTTCGATACCGCGAGCACCTGCACGAGCGTGTCGAACTGTCCCGCATGGATGCTTCAGTTCGCCGGTCGGGCCGGCGCGGGTCTCGAGTCCGAGGGGGTCGGGTATCCCCGCGCCCTCACGTTCGGCAGCGACGGCCGCGTCTGGATCGGCGACAACAACAACGATGTCCAGGCCTGGACGCCGGGCGGCGGCAGCACGGCTTCGCCGGCGCAGTTCGTGCACCGGTTCGGCACTCAGGGCATGGGCCCGGGCCAGTTCATCGGCGGAGTACAGGGTCTGCGCGTGCAGGGCGGACATGTCTACGCGACGGACTTCTCCGGATGCCGCCTCCAGGTGTTCAACCTGGCGAGGCTCCTGACCGTGTCGTCCGGCACCTCCGCGTTGGAGGCGCTGGTCGGCGAACCGGCGTGCACGACCATGCGGCTGCCGCGCGGTGTCGCGGTCGATCCGGCCAACCCGGCGATCGCCTACGTCGTCGAGTTCGGCGCGAACCGGATCACGAGGTGGAACCTCAACCTCGGCGCCCCGGGGAGCCCCGGCGGCGGCACGGCCACGCGGATCACGGCCTGCGGCCTGCGTGGGGCCTGGGGCATCACGCACCACGCCGGCTCCTACTACATCGGCGACGTCGGCAATCTTCGGATCATGAAGTACAACCCGGCGAACGGCTCGTGCACGGCCGTGGTGACGGGTCTGCCCAAGGGCGCGAACTATGTCGAGTTCGACAGCGCCGGACGGATGTACGCGAGCGACAACAGCAAGCGCATCCTCGTCTACACGGGGGTCAGCTAGCTCAGAAGGACAGCTGGACGGCTTCGCCTCTCACGCTTGAGGGGCGAAGCGGCCCGCTGAGCTGCTTGCTCAACGTCGGCGACCCGATCAGGGCAGGGCCCCGGAGGAGCTTCGGGACGCGACAGGCGTTGGCATCGGCCGTCGCGTTGGCCCCCGAAGCCCACTCCCGGGAACGCGTCTGCATCGAGTCGCAGGGGAGGGGGTAGCAACCCGACGCGTTCGTACCGTATGGCGCCGACCTTCGAAAAACCTCAAAGCGGCCGGCTCGGTGCCGCTTGCTACGCCAGGCCCATCTGGCGGTGCACCGCTCGCGTCAGCTCGTTGTCGGGGTCGCCCAACGACTCCACGACCGTGTAGTGGTTGCCGTTCGGGACGACCGTGGGCGAGACCTGGACGCCATCGGCCTCCCATCGCCGTGCCATCGCCGACTGCTGGCGCAGGAACTCCGCACCCTCCTCAGCGCCCACTGCGAGCAGCAGCGGTGCGCCGGCGGCGGGTGAGAGCAGCGCCGGGCTGTTTCGCCGCGCCTTCTCCGGGTCCAGCCCCAGCGTCTCGTTCAGGTACGTGAGCCGGATCGGCTCCAGCTCGTACAAGCCGGAGAGACCACAGCCGCCCTTGACGATGCCGGCCCCTTCCCAGCCGCCGGCCATCAGCATACCGACGATGTGGCCGCCGGCCGAATGGCCGGAGACGAAGATGCGCTCGGCGTCGACCCCCAGCTCCCGTGCGTGCTCGGCCACCCAACTGACCGCGGCGCGGCACTGCCGTACCAGCTCGTCCATGTCGACCTCGGGTGCCAGCGCGTACTCGACGATGGCCGCCGCCGCGTCGGCCGGCAGCAGGCCCTCGGCGATGTAGCTGTAGCGCTCCTTGTTCCCCGACCGCCAGTACCCGCCGTGGAAGAACATGTTGACAGGCGGAGAGACCACCCCGGCAGGCAGGAACAGGTCGACCCGCTCGCGGGTGTGCGAGCCGTAGGCGAGATCGAGCATGGCCGGCACGCGGTCGCGCAGCTCGGCGCTTCGCTGCTCGAAGCGGTCCGTGAAGGTCTCCCAGTACGGCACCCGCCGGCGCACGTCGTAGAGCGCGTCCAGCTCCTGCTGGTCGTACCCCTCGAAGACGTCCATCAGGCGGGCTGCGAGGCGGCGGGGGATCCGTGGAACTCAGGCATCACTTCGCCGGCGAACAGCTGC
Source organism: Gaiellales bacterium (assembly GCA_033856675.1). GTDB lineage: Bacteria > Actinomycetota > Thermoleophilia > Gaiellales > JAICJC01 > JAICYJ01. The sequence continues at coordinate 8,068 of JAWVEN010000065.1, forward strand.
ATCGACCGCAGCACGCGCTCCTGGGTCATGCCGAAGTCGAAGTAGAGGCTGAAGTGGTCGACGCCGAGCTCGTGGTAGGGGCGCAGTTGCTCACGCACGCGCTCGACGTCCCCGAATGCGACGTTGGCGACCACCTCGTCGCCGCCGATCTCGTGCTGCACCGGCTTGATCTGGATCTTGCCGTTGACGTAGAGCTCGTTGCCCTCGAGCTGGGCGTACAGCCCGCGATGGATGCGCAGCACGTCCTCCAGCGCTGCATCGACTTCGGCCTGGGTCTCGCCCACGAATGTGGTGCGGTTGACCGCGAAGCTGGCCTGCTCGCGTGGGCACCCGATCTCGGCAAGGCCGCGCTCGAACTGGCGGTAGCCCTCCTCGAGATACGAGAACGGGTTGCGGAACGGGCTGGTGAACACCTTCGGCTCGACGCCGAGCGCCTGGCAGTTGAGCACCTGGCCGTGGATCGACTGGGGCGTGACGGCGGACAGCCACAGCGACGGGTGAGGCTTCGTGACCGGCCGGGGCAGCACCGTCACCGCCGGAAAGCGCCAGAACTCCCCGTCGAAGTCCCAGTCCTCGTCGTTCTTCCAGCCCGCCACCATGACCTCGAGGTGCTCGAGGAAGTGGGCGCGGCTGGTGGGGATGTCCATCTCGCGCTCGAACCGCTTCGCCTCGAAACCCGACGACCCACGCCCGACCGCGGTCTCGAACCGACCGGGATAGAGCACGTCGAGCTGGGCGATCCGGCCCGCAAGCTGGAGCGGGTGGTGGTCGCGCAGGATCACGACGGCGACGCCGACGCGAATTCGCTCCGTGCGCTCGAGGATGCGGACGGCCACCTGCAGCGGGTCGGGCATCAGGTTGTAGTCGTTGAAGTGATGCTCGACGAGCCAGACGACGTCGTAGCCCAGCTGTTCGGCCAGCAACGCCTGCTCGGTGATGTCCTCGAAGAGCTGCGACTCGGCGCGGTCGTGACCGATGTTGTGTGCTCCGATGAAAACGCCGAACTCCACGGGAGTGCGAGCCTATCCCCGACCGCACGGCTGCTGCAACGCCAACCGCTACTCGGGCTGGGGCAGGTGTGCCTTGGCTTCCTCGTAGCCGGCGTTGCCGGCGGACTCGGTGGGGGCGTAGACGAGGTTGAGCACACCGGTCTCGAAGGTCTGCGAGGAGATCAGCTTGAGTGGGATCGAAGCGTCGCCCTCGTCGAACAGGCGCATGCCGTTCCGGACAGCGATCGGGTGCACGAGCAGGTGCAGCTCGTCGACCAGCCCCGCGGCCAGCAACTGGCGGACAACGGAGACTGAGCCGCTCATGCCGATGGCGCCGTCGCCGGGCTCGTTCTTCAGCGCCGTGACCGCTTCGACGAGGTCCCCCTGCAACTGCTCGGAGTTGCGCCAGGTGAACTCGAGCTGCTGATTCGACGCGACAATCTTACGAGCGTCGCCGAGAGCCTTGGCAAACGGCGCGTCCTCCCCGCCGGCCGCTTCTCGCTCGGGCCAGGCCCCGGCGAAGCTGTCGTAGGTCTTGCGACCGAACAGCATGGTGTCGACCGAACCGAGGGTGGCGTCCACGGCCGCCCCCATCTCGTCGTTGAAGTACGGGAAGTGCCACTGGTCGGGCGCCTCGACGACGCCGTCGAGCGAGATGAACAGGCCTGCGGTGATCTTTCTCATTGTGGTCCTCCGGTGGTCGCTGAACGTGGGTCATCCTTCAAGACGACGCAAGCCCGATCAACTCATCGGTGCAGCGACGACGTCCGCGAGGTAGGGAAACCGCTCGCGACCGCGGCGCCACCCGCGGGGCTCAGCGAAGCAGCGGCACCACCCGTTCGCGAAACAGTTCGAGCTGTCTCACCTCATCACGCATGGGCCAGACGAACACATGCTGCGCGCCCGCGTCGGCGAACTCCGCGAGGCGCTCAGCGCACACTTCGGCAGGACCGATCGGGAGCGAGAGGGAGCGCAGCGTTTCCACCGGCCGGTTGAGCAGCGGGGCGAGGACGTCCGTGAGCATGCGGTCGGCGGTGCGGGTGTCCTCGGTGATGTGCAGCCACGTCGTTGCCATCGCGTTCGGCAGGTGTTCCGCCCTACCCTCGTGTCGAAGTGCTTCTTCCAGCTCCATGAGGCCTCCACGGAACCGCTCAGGCGTTGTGTTGTACGCGGACGCAAGCCAGCCGTCGCCATGTCGCGCTACGCGCCGAATGCCGGCCGGCGAGCCCCAGCTTGCGACCCAGATCGGCGGTCGCGGCCTTTGCGCCGGCCTCGGCGCGAGATCGATCCCACGCGACGAATAGAACGCGCCCTCGAAGCCCGGATCGCCTGCGAGCAGAGCGCCGAGGGCCAGGATGGACTCGGTGAACCGCGGCCACCGCTCGTCGAACGGGACACCGGCCGCCTCGTAGTCGCGGGCCGACGACCCCGGGCCCACGCCGACCACCAGGCGACCATCCGATAGGACGTCGATCGCCGCGAGCGTCTTTGCGAGCTGCGCGCGGCCTCGGATGACCGGAAGGCTCACTGTGGTCGCGAGCGTCATGTCGCGGGACTCCTCGATCACCGCCGCAAGCGCCGTTGGGCCGTCGAGCCATGGCCGGCTGAAGAGCAGGTGGTCGTTTGCGCAGAGGTAGCTGTAGCCGAGCTCCGCAGCGTTGCGGGCGTAGGCTTTGAGGCCGGTGAGGGATGTCCGCGTGCCGAAGTCGATCAGTGGCAGATGGGCGCCGAAGTCCACTTCAAACCGTTCCAACGTTCGGTCGACCGAGCACGACGACAAACAATAGAACTCTGCGCCTCGTCAGGGGAGCGCCGGGTTCCGCACTACGGTATCGGGTTGGTGATGGACAGCATTCGGATTGACAGGTGGCTCTGGGCGGCGCGGTTCTTCAAGACCCGCTCGTCCGCGAACGACGCCGTCGTCGGCGGCAGGGTGCGCCTGAACGGCGAGCGCGTGAAGCCCGCGAAGGACGTCCACCTCGCAGACGTCGTCGAAGTGCGGATCGGCGAGGTGCGCTGGACGGTCGTCGTGGTCGGAGTGGCCGAGAAGCGAGCCTCGGCGCGGCTGGCCGCGACCCTCTACAAGGAGACCGCCGAGTCGATCGCCGAGCGGAAGCGAGTTGCAGAGGAACGCAGGCTCTCGCCGCCTCCGGGCGTGCTCAGTGGGCCGCGGCCGACGAAGCAGGACCGGCGCCGCATCGACGCTTTGCGCCGTGGTGGGCGCGGGAGCACATAACACCGCATCTCGACGGCCGCAGGGTGGGGTCGAGGGCCACGCCTCGCCGCGGCACGGGGGTACTACCACCGAGGAGCCGACACCAACACGCCTGGACCCCCTCTCAAACGAGGTCGCGAGGGATGGCGCGAGAAGACCGACTGGCCGCGACTCGCACGTTGCCCTCGTACGCATCGACCTCGTTCGTTACCAGGAAGGCATCCCCGGTGGAAGTCATCGTCGCGCGCGCCTCGACCCGGATCCGGTAGCGATCGCGCTGGATCGTGATGGTTCGCTCGCACCGCGTCTCCGCCGACAACGGCTCGCCGTTGACGATCACTGTGGAGTCGCGCGCTCGCTCCCGATAGTCGAGCCCATCGCGCTGGCGGCACCCGTCGAAGTACGAAAAATCGGTCGCAACCTCATACCGCCCTGTTGCCACATCGTGCTGGGCGATGCGCGCGTGCGGCGCGGGAAACGTGTCGGTGACGTACTCCAGCGACCCCGCAGCCGGAGCATCGAAGCCAATCCCTTCGTCCCCGGACCGGGGCGGCCGCACGGGAAGCTCCACCGCGCTCTCTCCCCCGGTGATGACTATGAGCGTGGCGGGCGCGGGCGAGGGCCAGGCCCATGGCCAGTATGTCGGCGAGAGCGCGACACGGAGACGATGCCCGGCAGGGAGCGAGTACCCGATGGCATTGAGGTCGACGACGACGCTGTAGCGCTCGCCGGGGACCAGCGGCGTCGGATGCTCATGTCCGTCTCGGTGGGTCAGGTTGAGCAAGCCCCGGGTGATCAGCGTCGAGGAGCCGTCCGGGTGCACGTCGCACAGGCGGGTGCAGACGAGCGCAAGTGGCCGGTCGGCACTGACCTCGAGCATGACGCGTGGCCGGCCGAGCAGCTCCAGCGAGCCCGCGAGCGGTTCGCTGTCGAAGGTAACGGATCGTTCGTCCTCGACGCGCTGGTCGCCTGGGAGATCCGTCGCCCGCCCGTACCCCATCCAGTCGCCCGCGTCAGCTCCGGTGATCTGCGGTGCCCGGACCACGACCTCGTGTGTTCCTCCGCTCGGGGTCGAGCTGAGGCCGCCATTCCCGGTGAGCGAGAGCCGCTGCTGCTCGATATTCGGCGAGGGCCACGACGGCTCGCCGACCCAGCGCCCCGGCCGCTCGAGGTAGTGCGTGCGAGGTGGCATGGAGTCCTGCATCCACGCCCGCAGTGCAGGCTCTTCCATGACACCCGTATCGACGCCCTTCAGCCAGTGATCCCACCAACGGATGCATTCCTGGAGAAAGCCGATGGCCGGCCCGGGGTCGCCCTCGTATGGGTAATGGTGGGACCACGGCCCGATGATCCCCTTGCAGGGCCCGTCGTAGCCGGCGAGGAAGCGGAGCACCGCATTGCGGTAGGCGTCCGCCCATCCGCCGACCATCAGCACCGGGCATTCGATCGCGCCGAAGTCCTCAGCGACGGAGGCGTGCTTCCAGAACGCGTCTCCACGCTGGTGGGAGAGCCATTCATAGACGAACGGGGGATTCCGGTCGAGGCGGTCCAACCACATCGAACGCCACGAATCTCCCACGTGTGCAGGGTCCGGCGGGAGCGCGAGGTATGCCAACATGGTCGTCGCCCACGACAGCATGTCCGTCCCGAGCACGCATCCGCCCATGTAGTGGATGTCGTCCCGATACCGGTCAACGCTCGAGCACATGCTGACAACCGCGCGCAAGGCGGGCGGTCGCCGTGCCGCGGCCTGCAGTCCGGTGAACCCGCCCCAGGAGATGCCGATCATCCCGACCTCACCCGAGCACCAGGGCTGCGAGGCGATCCACTCGATGACCTCGAGCGCGTCGTCCTGTTCCTGCGGGAGGTACTCATCCCGGAGGATGCCTTCGGAGTCACCGCTTCCCCGAATGTCGACCCGGACCCCGGCGTACCCATGCTGTGCGAAGTAGCCATGCACCTGCTCGTCCCACACAGAGGTCGCATCGGACTTGCGATACGGGATGTACTCGAGAATCGCCGGCACCGGGATCTGCTCGGCGTCGGCGGGCAACCACACGCGAGCCGACAGCCGGCATCCATCGGACATCTCGATCCAGGTATGCGAGATTCTCTGCACCGACGAGTCAGTCCGGCGCTCGGTAATGACCCCGCTCAGGGCTCCAACCTCATCGTCCAGATCCAATCGGTGTCGTGGCCCCTCGAGATTCGGCGGACTGTACCAGTATCGTTTCTCATGTTGCAAACAGCGGTCGCCGTCACAGAGTCGGCAACCGGGGACGACCGATGATCATCCCTCCGCTCGTGCAGCTTCCTCGGGCTGGGCTGCTTGTCCGGCGCCGTTGCCGGGGCCGAGGCCGGCCGCTACGCGCGCTCCAAGCTCGGCGTCCACATTCGTCCAGTAGCCGATCACGCGCTCCTGTACTTCGGGGGAGGCGCCGTCGCCGGCGTGGGCGACGATGTTCGTGACGAGGTGCTCGCGGTCGGTCGCGTCGAGGACTTCCCGGTAGAGAGTGCCGCCCTGACCGAAGTCGTCGTCGTCGCGGTGCAGCTCGTACGCGTAACGCCCGATCTCTCCCCCCTCGGCCCACCAACCCGGCAGCGTCTTGGCCGGGTCTGCCACCGGCCCGCCGTACGAGTTCGGCGAGTAGACGGGCTGCGCGCCGGGATTCCGGAAGGTCATCGCGCCATCCTTGTTGTACGAGTGCACTGGGGACTTCGGGGAATTGATGGGAAGCTGCTCGTAGTTCGCACCGATCCGGTGCAAGTGCGTGTCGTGGTAGGAGAACACCCGACCCATTAGCATCTTGTCGGGGCTCAGGCCGATCCCGGGCACCAGGCTCCCGACGGAGAACGCTGCCTGCTCGACCTCGGCAAAGTGGTTCTGCGGGTTGCGGTCGAGCACGAAGCGGCCGATCGTGATCGGCGGGTAGTCGCCGTGCGGCCAGACCTTTGTCAGGTCGAACGGGTTGAAGCGGTAGGAGGCTGCCTCCTCGAAAGGCATGATCTGCATCTCGAGGCGCCACTCGGGCGCATCGGCGCGGGCGATCGAGTCCCACAGGTCGCGCCGATGGAAGTCCGGATCCTGTCCGGCCATCGCGGCTGCGTCCGCGAGCGCGAAGTTCTCAATCCCCTGGACGGTCTTGAAGTGATACTTGACCCAGAACCGCTCGCCGTTCGCGTTCATCCAGGAGTAGGTGTGGCTGCCGTAGCCGTTCATGTGGCGCAGCGTGCGGGGAGTGCCGCGGTCGGACATCAGGATCGCCACCTGGTGGGCGCTCTCGGGCGCGAGCGTCCAGAAGTCCCACTGCATGTCGTTCGAGCGAATGCCCGTGTCCGGCAGCCGCTTCTGCGAGTGGATGAAATCCGAGAACTTGATTGCGTCGCGGATGAAGAACACGGGCGTGTTGTTGCCGACGAGGTCATAGTTCCCCTCTTCGGTGTAGAACTTGAGCGCGAAGCCGCGCGGGTCGCGCACCGTGTCAGGGCTGCCCAGTTCGCCGGCGACGGTCGAGAAGCGCGCGAACATCGGCGTGCGCTTGCCGACCTGCGAGAGGAAGGCCGCACTCGTCCACTGCGTGACGTCCTCGGTCACCTCGAAAAATCCGTGCGCTCCGGTCCCCTTGGCGTGAACGACCCGCTCGGGCACTCGCTCCCGGTTGAAGTGCTGCATCCTCTGGACGGTGTAGGCGTCGTGCAGCACCGTCGGGCCGTTCGGGCCAACGGTCAGTGAGTGGTCGTCGCTGACGGCCGGGATGCCGGAATCGTTCGTGGTGGTCGGCGGGCGCTTGCCGCTCATTGGGATACCTCCCGTGGTTTCGTCGATGGCTGGCGTGAAAGGACGAGCGTCCGGTATCCCAGGGCGGCGAGGAGCGCGCCGGCGACGGGGCCGACAAGGTAGATCCAGAAGTCGGCATAGCTGCCCGACGCGAGGGCCGGGCCGAGCCAGCGCGCGGGGTTCAGGCCGGCGCCGGTGGCCGGACCGAAGACCATGACCGCCAGGCCGAGTGCGCCGCCGATCACGAGGCCCGCGAAGTGCTTCTCGCCGCGCGGGTTGACGGCGACGGCCATGACGGCCCACACCAGCATGAACGTGCCGATCGCCTCTGCGACCAGCCCGAGCCAGGGCGAGCCGCCCGGTATGACCTTGGCGTCGATCGCCGTGGCGCCGTAGTTGACGGCGTTGCCGGTGTCGTGGAAGAGCAGCAGCACGAGCAGCCCGGCGAGCACGCCGCCGGCGAGCTGGAAGACGATGTAGGCGGCAGCGTCGCGGGCGCGGATCTGGCGGATCGCCAGCTGCGCGAGGGTGATGGCCGGGTTGAAGTGGGCGCCAGACGAGGCCGCGAGGGCGTACACGAGCACCCCGAGCGTGAGTGCGTGCAGCAGTCCGAGGCCGGCGAGGTCGAGCTGCAATGCGCCTGCGTTGCCCACCGAGATGACGCCGCAGATGAAGAAGACCAGGAGGAATGTCCCGATCCCCTCTGCCGCATACGCGGCCACGCTGCGCACTTCGATGGTCGCCTTATCCGGCCGCGATCCCATCCGTACCGCAAGTCCTGGTCGTGCCCTCGCTGCTTCCATCTCGCCTCCCGATTCGCGTTTCGAGGCAACCGTAGGCCGGCAGCGGCGCGGTACTGATAGGAGTTGGTGATGACCTGCAAGGCAGTCCGCGGGCGCCACCGGCGGGTCGCTACTCCACGAGATAGCGGAACTGGCGAAACACGCCCGCAGGAGCGCTTCGACCCTCTGCTAGCGCGGGTCGCGCCAGCTGTGTCGTGGTTCGTAGCCGAGGACCTGACGTGCCTTGTCGATGGAGAGCAGCGTCTCGTTCGGGCCGACATCGGCCGAGAGCGGCACATCCGGGAAGATCTCTCCCGCGAGCTCGGCGTTCGGTCGGCTCATCACCGTGTCGGCGTTGGCAATGACGAAGACCTCGGCCCCGGTCCCATCAGCCTCGAGTGCCTTTCGGATCGCCTGTGCGCCGTCACGCGCGTCGATGTAACCCCAAAGGTTCCATTTGCGCTGGCCTGCGTCGGCCTCGAAGCCGGGAAACGCCCGGTAGTCCTCGGGCTCCATCACGTTCGAGAAGCGTAACCCGAAGATCTTCAGTTCAGCGTCCCAGCGGCAGAACTGCTCGGCCATCGTCTCGCCGACCAGTTTCGAGAGCGAGTAGGCGGTCTCCGGGCGGCCGGGGTACCGCTCGTCGACCGGGATGTACGGCGGTGGTGTGTCGAATGGAAGGCCGAGCACAGTCTCACTGGAGGCCCAGACGACGTTCTTGATCCCGAGGCGGCGGACAGCCTCGAAGATGTTGTAGGTGCTCAACGTGTTGTTCCGGAAGACCTCACCGTTGGGAACCAGTCCCGGCGCTGGGATCGCCGCGAGGTGCACGACGGCATCTGCGGCCGGGAATTCGTCCACGCCGGCGAGCACCTCCAGAGTCTGCCCGAAATCGGTCAGGTCGGCTCGGACGAGAGGGCAGCGGTCGTCGTGAGAGGACAGGAGGTCGACGTTGGTGACGTCGTAGCCCTGCTCCACCAGTTCCCGCACGCAAGCGCGTCCGAGCTTGCCGCTGCCGCCGGTCACCACTACATGTGTCATCGCGGGTCTCCTTGTCGATCTGTCGAGAATCCATTCAGCGCCAAGTGGAGGACGCTCGTCGTCTCCTCACGCGTATGCCGCCTGAGCCGCGACAGGATGCAGCTTCCCATCATTTCGCCGAGCCCACTCGTACAACGAGGAAGGCGCGATGGCCTTCGGGATCCCGGACGCCTTCAGGCCGGCTGGCGCGGCGAGCGGGCAGGGGGTATCGCCTATTGACAACAGTCGGCGAAGTGTGGTAACCACGCGGGAGCGGCACCGTCGAATCGACGTAGGACGCGGCCTCCCGCCGGGAGCGCGTCACAAGGAGTGCCGGAAACCCGAGGACCCGGGCTGCCCTGAGCGCGGGGATTGAACCGGCGCTGTCGGATCAGCTTTGAACTGAAAAATGATCCGACCCGATGGAAGCCGCCCCGAAGTACGGGCTGCGAATCTCCGGAGGTGCGTAGTGCGGATTCCCCCATCGCGTGGCAGCACGCCGGGCCGGGTCCAGACGGTTGTGATGTTTGCGCTCGTGACCGTGTGCGTCGGCGCATTGATCATCGGCCAGACGCGGCATGGGTACTTCGACTTCAGGCTGTTCCGCGAGGCCGGCGACGCGGTACTCGACGGGCGGTCGCCGTACCCGTCTTCGACAAGTCGCGAGGTTCGCGAGAACGCGGCGTTCGTGTACCCGCTTCCCGCTGCCTGGGCGTTCGTCCCATTCGCGCTTCTTCCGCTGGAGCTCTCCGAGTACCTGTACCTCGGCCTGTCGATCCTCGCCGTCCTCTGCGGCCTACGGATGCTCCGTGTCTCCGACCCCGTGGTGTACGCCTGCACGATCCTGTCCTCGTCGTTCATCCACAGCCTCCAGCTCGGAACGGTCAATGCGCTGCTGTTTCTGGGTATCTGTGCGGTCTGGCGCTTCCGGCATGACGCGGTCGTGCTGGGAGTCGTTTCGGCATTGCTCATCGTCATGAAGCTGTTTTTGGCGCCTCTCCTCGTATTCGTGCTGTTCCGGTCGGCGCGTGCGGTGGCGATCTGCGCCGGGGTGGTGGCCGTATTCCTTGTGGCGTCGCTGCTCGGTGGTTTCCGCCCAGTTGCCTACGTCACGCTGCTGCGGGCACTCGCCGATCACGAGGCGCTGCACAGCATGTCGCTGGCGGCGACGCTCCACGAGCTCGGATGGTCATCGACGCTCGCCCGCGGTGCAGCTCTCGTGATTCCGATGGTGCTGATCGCCATCGGCGTGCTCGCGCATCTTCGGGGCGCCGACGAGCGGCTGCTCTACGCCACATGCCTGGTTGCGAGCATTGCGGCGCCCCCTATCGTCTGGAACCACTACTTCTTCCTGCTCTTCGTCCCGGCGGCGCTCGCCGCGCGGCCCAGGCTCGCAGCCCTCGGGGCATTCGTCGCTTCATGGGTTATCACGTGGGTGGCCTTCGACGCCGTGAACGTTCGTTCGCCGCTCGCACCGCTCATCCCACCGCATGGCCCGAAGATCGCGATGCAACTGCTTCCCATGGGTGTGCTCCTCTGCCTCTACAGCTGGTGGGCCGTTCAGCGCAGAGACTCTTCGAGCGCCCTCAGCCAAACGCGCATTCGACGGTGACCTTGTCCAGGGCAGCCTTCAGTGCGTTGAGCTCGTGATCATCGAGCTGGCCCACGAACAGCTCCGAGACGCCGCGCAAGTGGACCGGGGCGGTCTCGGTGAGACGGGTCAGGCCGGCGTCGGTGAGCGTGACGACGATCCCCCGTCCGTCGGCGTCGGCCGTGCCTCGCCGAACCAGGGCCTGGTTGACGAGTCGGGCCACGCGCCGGGTCATGCCGGAGCGTGAGATCAGCGCCCGCGCTGCCAGCTCCGTCATTCGCAGTTCGCCACCGGCGTGGGACAGCTGGGCGAGTACGTCGAAGTCGGCGAGGGCGAGGCCGGTCTCCCTTTCGAGATCGATCTCCAGTTGACGCATGAGCGTGGCGTGTGCACGAAGAAGGGAGTGCCAAGCGTCCAGCCCTCGGTCTCCCGACGGTGTGGTCCTCACGGGTGAGCTCGAGGAACCCGAGACGTCACGTTTCGGATCTACTTGCATTTGCAAGCTCCCGGCGGTAGAGTGTTTGCGAGTGCAAGTATACTGCGAGACGAGCGAAGGGGAGCCCATGAGTAGCGAACTGCACCCAGGCCTCGACGGTTCACTCGACCGCCGTTACTCCACCCTGGCGGACGATGCCTGCGTCCAGCGCACGGCTGCCGCTCTCCAGGGAAACGGAATCAGTGTGCTGCGCGCCGCGAACGCCGATGAGGCAAAACGGATCGTCCTCGATCTGATCCCTGAGGGGTCCCAGGTCTATCACGGCGCCTCGCAGTCACTTGACGAGTCGGGCATTTCCGAAGAACTCGAGCGGTCCGGGAGGTATCAGCCTCTCCGCCCACGAGTCTTCAGCATGGACCGCGAGACGCAGGCCGACGAGATTCGCCGTCTGACCGCGTCACCGGACGTGATGCTCGGCAGCGTGCACGCGGTCACCGAGACAGGGTCGCTGGTTTCGGCCTCCGCCAGTGGCAGCCAACTGGGTCCATACGCCGCCGGTGCCGGCAAGGTCATCCTCGTGGTGGGGACGCAGAAGATCGTGTCTGATCTCGAAGACGCACGCCGCCGCATCGACGAATACGCCTTCCCACTGGAGGACGCGCGTGCCCAGGCGGCGTATGGCGTCCACAGCGCCGTCAACAAGGTTCTTGTCGTCAACCGCGAGTGGATGCCCGGCCGAACGACCGTCGTCCTCGTCGATGAGGCGCTTGGGTTCTAGTGCGAGAAGGAGCGACGCGCCGTGGCCACCGTCGACAATACCCGGCCTGAATCGACGCTGGGTGTCGGGATCATCGGGGTCAGCCCAGTCCGTGGCTGGGCCGCGCTTGCGCACATCCCGGCACTGCGCGCGCTGCCGGACTATGAGATCCGGGCACTCAGTGCCCACAGCCCAGAATCCGCGCGCACAGCAGGCGAGGTGTTCGGCGTCAGCGCGGTCTTCTCAGAGCACGAGCCGTTGGTAGCGCGACCGGACGTCGACCTGGTCGCTGTGACGGTCAAGGTCCCGCACCATCGAGAGCTCGTCTCCTCCGCCATCGCCGCCGGCAAGTCCGTCTACTGCGAATGGCCACTTGGCCGCGACCTCGACGATGCCCGAGCAATGGCGGCGCTGGCCGCCGAGCGCGGGGTACGCACAGTCGTGGGATTACAGGCCCGCCAAGCACCGGCGATCGAGTTCGTCAAACAGTTGCTCAATGACGGATACGTCGGCGAGGTGCTGTCAACGACCATGGTCGGGCTGTCTGTCCCGGGCGGCGTCGTAGTCCAGCCGAACGCCTACATGCTCGACAAGGCAAACGGCGCCAACGTGCTCACGATCGCTTTCGGCCACAGCCTGGACACTCTCAACTATGTACTGGGCGAGTTCGCCGACCTGTCGGCGGTGTCTGACCTTCGCAGGCCCCTGATAACCATCCAAGAAACGGGCGAGCAGATCGTGAAAACGGCGGCCGACCAAATCGCGCTGATCGGCACCCTCGCGTCCGGGGTAACCGTCACCATCCACATCCGTGAGGCTGTGGCCGGCGGCACCGGATTCCTCTGGGAAATCAACGGCACCGACGGAACACTCCGATCACCGCTGACGCCGCGTACCCCGAAATCGTTCCCTTGTCCGTTGCGGGTTCACAGGGGCAAGACGAACCCGCCGAGCTTGCCGTCCCGCGGACATTGACGCAGAAATGGCCCGCGCTCAGCAGCCTCGAAGGAGCGCCCGCCTACAACGTCGGACGGACATATGCCGCATTCGCGGCAGACATCAACAACGGGACTCACACGGCGCCGAACTTCGCCGACGCCGTCCGTCGCCACGAGGTCATCGACGCTATTGAGAGATCAGCGGCATCAGGGGAGCGCGTTGCCGCGCACCCCGACGCCAAGCGAACGGCTGAGCGCGGCGGCGGTGAAGCTCCAGTCAGCCAGACTTCTCAAACGATCTGACCTTACGCCCTGTGAATGCCGAGGTTAGGTTCGAGCGATAACGGGCGTTAACGAGCGTATTATTCGCCCTCGCCTTGGGCCACGATTCGCTTCTATGAACCGGGCGTCGGCCACGACAAGCGCGAGGCCGGCGGCCGAGCTCATATGCCCCGCCTGCGTGTTCAGACCACGTCGCGCCGGCGAAGCAGCCAGCCGGAAAGCACCAGGAACGCAGCGGTATACGCGCCAATGACCAGCAGTGCGTGGGGTGTGCTCACGAACGGGCCCGAGAAGGCTCCGGGGCCGTCGCCCGCGGCGCGTTCGGCGGAGACGCCGAGCGCAGAGACGAGGGAGTAGCCGTTCGCGCGAAGGAAGAACTCGACCAGCCGGTCGAGCAGGCTGACCTGGCTTGCGAGCGCGCTCACGAGTCCCTCGATCACGAAGCCGTAGAGGACGCCGATGCCCACCGCCAGGGCGGTGCCGCGGGAGAGCACGGCGAGCATGACCCCGAGGGACGCCCAGACCGCCATGATCAGCCAGCCGGCGGCGAGCCCACGGAGGATCAGCCAGGCGGAAGGCGCTGCGACGTCTGCCCCTTCGCGGACAGCGACCACGCCGCTGGCGAGGCCCCCGACGACGAACACGAGGATGACGAACGGAACCAGCCCGAGCGCCAGGGCGACCAGCTTGGCTGCGAACACGCGAAGCCGACCGGGCCGCTGGGTGAAGAGCACCTTCAGCGTTCCCCAGCCGAACTCGCTGCCGAATGCGAGCACCCCGAGCATGAGCGCGATCACGCCGCCGAAGAACGGGAATCCGCCCATGAGATTGCCCACGATCCCCTGCGGGAGCAGCTCCGCGAGCGGCTGTTGCGCGGGGTCGTTGAGGTACGTCGCGTAGGGCACGGCGTATGCGAAGACGGCCGCGAGCGTCGTCCAGGTCGCGAGCAGGATCCAGGTGCTGGCCCGGCTGCGGAGCAGCAGCAGCTCGGCGGAGACGGTGCCGGTCATGCGGCCTTCTCGTGCTCCGTGAGCTCGAGAAATACCTTCTCGAGAGACGCCCGCTCCGGGCGGAGTTCGCTCACCGCGATTCCGGCTCCGACCAGGGCGCGGACGATTGCCGGTGCGAGGGCGGGGTCGGTTGTGATCCGCAGGCCCCCGTCGCTGCGCGAAACCTCGTCGACGCCGCGCAGAGCTCCGATCAGCCGCTCGGCACCGTCAATTGGCTGTGCGCGCAACCACAGGCCTTCTCGGCCGCGCAGCTCATTCACCGTCCCCTCGCTGACGAGTGTGCCGCGGCTAATGACGCCGACCCGGTCGCAGATCTGCTCGACCTCGGTCATCAGATGGCTGGAGAGCAGGACCGCCCGCCGGCCCTGGCCGAGGCTTCGGATGAAGGCTCGCATCTCTGCCATGCCGGCCGGATCCATGCCGTTCGTCGGCTCATCGAGGATCAACAGCTCAGGATCCTTCAGCAGCGCCGCTGCGATGCCGAGTCGCTGCTTCATGCCGAGCGAGTAGGTGCGGAACCGGTCGTCGCCTCGCGCGGTGAGCTCGACCTCAGCCAGGACAGCTTCGATGCGTGACTCCGGGACGCCGGCGTACCGGGCCAGCACTCGCAGGTTGTCCCGGCCGGAAAGGAACGGATAGAGGCTTGGGGTCTCGATTAGTGCACCGATACGGGCGAGCCCCTCCGGGGACCCAGGCCGGGAGCCGAGCACGAGCGCGGTCCCCGAGGTGGGGCGAATGAGCCCGAGCAGCATCCGCAGGGTCGTCGTCTTGCCGGCGCCGTTCGGGCCGAGGAACCCGTAGACCTCGCCCCGGCGAACCCGCATCGCCAGCCGGTCGACGGCGACGATCCGCTCGCCATAGCGCTTCGTCAGCTCGTCGGTCTCGATCACGTACTCGCTGCTCGTGCCGTCGCTCACCGCAGCTGCTCCAGCCGCTCGCGGTACTCCTCAGCCGTCAGCTCGCTGCGGGCGAACCGCTCGGCCAGGATGTCGCTCGCGCGGTCGATGCCCGAGCGTTCGCGTGGCCGCGCCTGGCGTGCCACAAACCAGATCGCTGCGCCGAGCACGATCAGCCACAGCAGGGTGAATGGGAACCACCAGTGGCCGCCGTGATGCCAGTCCGAGTTGGCGGCGAGCGGCGCGATGATGTGGAGGGTTGTCATGCAACCACGGTAAGCGCCCGGCCGGTGGCCTCACAACGCCCCCAGGGATGAACCTTCCGTCCTCCCCGCGGTGGACTCGGATCCTCCCAGGGGACGACCTCGAGCGCGCGTTCCCACGCTACGTTCCTCTAACGGTGCGCGACTTGCGGTCAAGACAGCTTGTGGTGGACGCCGGCATCGCCGGCGCCGTCCTCGCGTTCACGTACGGCGTGCTTTCACAGGCGCGCCTCGACCACACCGACCGGGACCTCGACCTGCTCGGCGGCGCGCTCGCCGTCCTTTCCTCGGTGCCGCTCGCCGGACGCCGTGTCGCGCCGCTGTCGGTGCTGGGCGTCGTAACGGCGGCGACCGCGGCGCTGTACGGGTTCGGGTACGGGCTCGGCCCGCCCATGGGGTTTGCGGTCGCCCTGTACTCGGCTTCCGAGAACCGTGACGAGACGCGGCCGCGCACGTGGGCGGCCGCTGTGGTGCTCAGTATCGTCGTGCTGCTCGGGCCGCACCTGATTCGCGACGGGCTGGCGGCCGAGTTGCTTCTCGGCGGGGCGGTCTCGTCAGCGGCCTGGTTCGCCGGCGACCGGGCACGGCTGAGGCGCGAGCGCATCGCCGAGCTGGAGGAGCGCGCGCGTCGAGCCGAGCGCGAGGCCGAGCGCGAGCGCCGCCTGGCAGCCTCCGAGGAGCGGACAGGCATCGCCCGCGATCTGCACGATTCGGCCGGCCACGCGATCAACGTGATCCTCGTCCAGGCCGGGGCTGCGCGCCTGCTTCAGGAGCGTGACCCGGAGCGCTCGCGCGAGGCGATCGAGACGATCGAGGAGGTGGCGCGCGACACGCTCGGTGAGATCGACCAGCTGGTCCGCGCGTTGCGGGAAAACAGCTCACCCGCCGAGGTTGAGCCGCCGCCGGGTCTGGCGGCGCTCGACGCCCTCGCTGCTCGCCACCGTTCCTCCGGACTCGCCGTGACGGTCAGCATCGAGGGCCCGCGGCGGCCGCTGGCGCCGGTGGTCGACCAGGCTGCCTACCGGATCCTGCAGGAGGCGCTGACCAACGCCGCGCGGCACGGAGCTGGGAGCGCCGAGGTTGAGATCGATTACGGACCGACCCAGCTGGAGGTCTCCGTTACCAACCCCACAGCACAGGACGCGATCGCTCGAAATGGCGGCACGCACGGGATCGTCGGCATGCGCGAGCGAACCCAGCTGCTGGGGGGCAGCCTCGAAACAGCCGCCCGCGACGGCCTGTTCATCCTCCGTGCACGTTTGCCCTACGGAGAATCGAGCACATGAGCGCTGCCCCTGTCCGCGTGCTGATCGTGGACGACGACGACCTCATGCGCGCGGGCCTGAAGGCGGTGCTCTCGAGCGGAGACACCGTTCGTGTGGTCGGCGAGGCGTCCGACGGGCGGGTGGCCGTTCAGCGCGTCCGCGAGGTGAGACCGGATGTCGTCCTGATGGACGTTCGCATGCCTGATCTCGACGGCATCGCCGCCACTCGGGAGGTGGTCGCCGCGTCGCCCGAGGTGAAGGTTGTGATCCTGACGACCTTCGAGGAGGACAACTACATCTTCGGCGCGCTCAATGCCGGCGCCTCCGGCTTCCTGCTCAAACGCACCAGCCCCGAGGACCTGATCGCCGCCATCCACACGGTCGCGGACGGCGACTCGCTCCTGTCCCCGTCGGTCACCCGGCGGGTCATCAGCCGGGTGGCGCACCACCCCGCCGCGGAGGCGACCTTCGACGACCGCCTCGATGATCTGACGCCGCGCGAACGCGAGGTCCTCGGGCAGATGGCACGCGGCCTCTCCAACGGCGAGATCGCAAAGACGCTCGTGATCGAGGAGTCGACGGTCAAAACCCACGTCAAGCGGATATTGATGAAACTTCGCCTGCGCGACCGCGTGCAGGCCGTCATCTTCGCCTACGAAAGCGGGCTCACCCGGCCCGGCCAAAGCGGTTCCTAACATCCAGCGTAGCGCTCGCTCGGCGGATCAGAGGGGATGGGTGGGGTCGAGGCGGCTAGCGAAGCCCTGACCACTCCTCCGGGTCGCGGACAGCGGCCAAATGCATGGTCCGTGGCTCGTAGTGATCGACCAGTTCATTGATGGCCTCGATCCACTTCAGCCGCTCGGGGTTACTGATCCACGCTCGGACGTCTTCTGAGCACTCCCAAGCGCCAGTATGGACGAACAGGTCGGGGTCTTCGGAGTCGCGGAGCAGGACGCCCCAAAGGCAGCCAGGAGCGTGTTGCACCGCCCACGCGGTGATCTCCTCCCAGCGGGCGATAAATTCGTCGGCGCGACCTGGTTTCACGCGCCAGTTGGCATGGGTGAACGGCTCAGACGTCGGTCGATCCGATTTTCAGACTGATCGGAGCACTCGTGTGATATAGGCCGCTTGCGCTCGGCTTCGACTTCCAGAAACTTCCAGACGCTACTTTCGCCGGACCAATGTCGGGGTTACACTTGTCGGCTGTGGGCGATGGCGACTTTGCCGCAGAGGTGTTCTTTGCAGGGAAAGGCTGGAAGCGGGTCGCGTTGTGCCCGACCCTCCAGTGCGCTGCTCAGTGCGCGGCGCGGGCATACGCCGGGCAGGTCGATGGCGAGTCGCCGTCGCAGGTGCGGATAACGAAGCGCGACGGCTCCCAGCTCCACGCTGCCGCTTGAGCGTGACAAGCGCGAGGAGTCGGGGCTTCATCCGCTCTTCCAACTCCTCGCGCGTCGTCCCAACGCCAAGAACCGCGTCCGAGCATGGGCATCGCTCGAAGCCACGCCGTTCTCGCGGACGGCTGAGTATCCCAGTATGTGCGCGCTCGTGTCAAGAAGCACAAATCAGAGGCTCACGGGAAACCTGCCCTGGCGTGGCGCTGGCTACGGCTAGGGGGTGGACTCCGTTGGATCGACGCCCAGCACACCAATCAACTGGCTCAGATGGGATCCAGGGTCAGAGTTGCTTTCAGCGTCACGCCGCCACCGGAGACCGAGATATCGACCAAGGTGCGGGTCGTGACCTGCCGCGTGTCGATGTTGAAGCCGCAGCGTTGTCGGTGATGACGATGTCGGGGCGGGAGCTCGAGAGTGTGAACGTGACGTCTTCATTCCGCGGATCTTCGGCGGTAACGCGGCCGAATGAGCCCGTACCGCCTTGAACGATCGCCGGATCAAGTGTGATCGATGTCGGCTTGGGGTGTGGGGTCAGCGTCGTGCTCGCCTGGACGGATGTCCCCTTCCACGTTCCGGTGATGGTCCCGTCTACCCGGCTAATCCGGGTACTCGTCCTTGAGCTGAATATCGGCCGGCCGTCGAGCGCATGCCTCGATGCGGGATCACGTGAAGTTCTGCGTTCGGGATCTGCGAAGCGATATATCGGGCGTGTCCGACCGAAACCAGGCGGTCGACTGCGCCGGCCCAGACCACGACCGGCATTGATACTGCGTTCAGTTCGAACCCCCAGGGCGCTACAAACGCGAGGCCGTCGTCGACCCAGCCGTCCGCGGGCATCGCCAGCGCCTCGGTGAGCGCTCGGCCGAGCAATGCGCGCGCCTCGGGCGCAGCACCTGTCATGGGGAGTCAGCCATCGTGGATGGCTGGTCGAGCGACACGATGACGTCCTCACCATCCCGGCGAACCCCGTAGCGGCGCACGCGCATCTGCGCGTCGGAGGGACAGCGGCCGGTGGCGATCTCGAAGTCCCACTTGTGCCAGGGGCAGCGGATCAGCGCGCCCGGCTCACCCAGTTCGAGGGTGCCGTCCGGCGCCCGAACGATGTCGGTCACCACCTCGCCGGCCGAACACAGCGGCGCCCCCCGGTGTGGGCAGCGATCGGCCAGCGCATGGATCTCGTCGCCCACCCGAATGACTCCCACCCGGTGGTGGCGAATCTGGACCACTCGGATCTGGCCCGGCGGGGGCAGTTCGCTCTCGGCGAGCCGAATCTCGCGTGGCGCAGCGCTGCTCACGCCATGACGGGGGTGGACAGCCGAAAGAGCTTCGCGGCGTTGTCGAAGGAAACTGCCGCGCGGACCTCATCCGGCAACAGTCTGAGCGTTTGCGTGGGCTCGTCGAAATCCCAGTGCGGATAGTCGCTTGCAAACATCAGCGTCTCGGCCGGCCGCAGATTGCGAATAACCGGCCACAACGCGTCGTCGTCTGCCGGGGTTTCGAGCGGCTGGGTGGTGAAGCGAACGGACTCCCACACGTATTCCGACGGCGGCTTGCGGCAGTGCGGAACCTCCGTGCGGCAGGCCTTCCAGTCGGTGTCCAGCCGCCACAGGTACCCCACGAACGGCACCACGCCTCCCTCGATCATCACCATCCGCGCCCCGGGGAAGCGCTCGAAAACGCCCGAGTACAGCGTCGAGACGAAGTGGCCGTACATGCCCGAGCCACACAGCACGTGGTACTCGGCGTAGGTGTCGGGGTGTCCGGCGGAGGTCAACGGCGGGCTGATGCCGACGCCGTCGAAGTGCGTGTGCACCGCCACAGGGAGGCCATTCTCGGAGGCCGCCTGCCAGATCGGGTCATAGATCACGTTGCCATACGGCACCCGGGCGCCACCCGGGAGAAAGACACCCACCCAGCGGTCATCCCCGGCACGTCGCCGGATCTCAGTGGCCGCCGCCTCGGGGTGCTGGGCGGCGACGACGATCAGCCCGCGGAGGCGAGCGTCCTCCTGCAGCCAGTGCTCGAGCACCCAGTCGTTGTAGGCCGTGGCCAGCCTGGCGCCGAGAATTCCGTTGGGGATGATGGAGAAGGCCGCCGCTTCGTCGGCGGTGAGGATGCCGTAGGTCACGTCGTACGGATCCAGCAGCAGCCGGCGAACCGAGTCGAGCGACTGTCCCGGGATCTGCCGGCCCTGCGCCGTTGCAGCGCGGTCGTAGGCGTCCTTTCTGATCCAGCCGGACGGGTGGTACCACGGGTAGCTCGGCATGGCCAGACCGTTGGTGCCCGAATGCTGCACGAGCTCGCGGGTGGGGCCGTCCAGGTACGGGAGCAGATCGAGTAGGCTTTCGTAGCCCACATGGACGTCACAGTCGATCAGCATCTTGGCCTCCTCGTCATGTGGTTTTCGTTTGATTCATGCCCAGGGTGGCCTCGAGCTCGGCCGCCGCGGCCAGCACGATCGGCGCGACGTCGGGGAGCCCCGCGGTCGTCAGCCGCACGTCCGGGCCGGTGACGGCGATGAAGGCAACCGGACGGCCGCGTGCGTCGCGCGCCGCGGCCGATATCCCGTTCACGCCGAGCTCGTAGTCGCCGATCGAGGTGGCGACTCCCGCTCGCCGCACCTCCTTGAGCTCGGTACGGATTGCATCCGGGTCGGTGAGGGTCAGCGGCGTGCGTGGCTCGATCGGGTGACGGAGAAACGAGTCCAGCTCGTCCTCGTCGAGCGACGCAAGGATCAGCTTGCCCACCGACGTGCAGCTGAGCGGTAGCGGCAGACCCACCCAGCGCACCGAAAGCGAGTAGGGGCCGTCGACCTGGTCGATGACCTCGAATCCCCCGCCGTCGGTGACGGCGACCGACGCGGTCGCCTGGACGGTGTCGCTCACCCGTTCGAGAATCGGCCGCGCCCGCTGGGCGACGGCATCCCAGCGCGTCGCGGCTGCCAGACCGAACAGGCCGATACCCACCTGGTAGCGGCCGCTGTCGTCCCGCTCCACCAGGCGGTGCTGCTCGAGCGTGGCCAGCAGCCGCCATGCTGTGCTGCGATTGATCTCCGCCTGATCAGCGGCATCGACGCCGGTCAGCGGCTGGGCGCTGCGGGCGATCACCTCGAGCAGTCTGAGCCCGCGGTCGAGCGACTGGATCTGAGGTGCAGGGCTCACTTTGTGCGTCTGTGCCACGGCACGCTACGCGGCGTGGAAGGCCTGGACGGTAGGGAGCCCGTCAGGGCGGATCGTCATCGCGATGTCCTTGTCGGCGGACCAGGTCGTCGCCGGCCAGGCCGGCCACACAGCGTTCGCGTTCCCGTCCCAGATGCGTTGCATCCCGATGTGAGCTCGGCGCGTTTGGCATTGTCGAGCTCGCGGGCCGCCAGGTCGTTGAGGCGGTCGAACTCCGGGCTGCTCCACCTCATCCAGTTGTGGCCAGTGCCCCCGACGGCGGGATCCTGCAAGTCGATCGACACCTTGATGCCGATGTCGGCCAGGTCGGCCTGTATCCCCCGATGCGCTCGAATGAGGGTTTGACGTTTCGGCCAGCTGGTCGACCACTTCGTAGGTGCCGGGCTTGTACCGGATCAGGCCCTCGTACTCGGCGTTTATTGCCATCAGGTCGGCGTAGTACTGGGCGAACGCCGGGTCGAGGCTGCCGGGGGTGTCCGCGCCGAAGGTGATCCCATCGGTGGTCGTCGCCAGCGACGTGCCACCGCCGCAGGCCGAGAGCAGGGTGGAGGAGCCCGTGAACATGACGCCCAGGGCGGCGCCGCGAAGCACGAACTGTCGCCGGTCGCTGGTCGCCGGCGCGGCTCCCGATCCGGTCACAACGTCGTTTCGCTCCATCTCGCACCTTCCGCGCGCCGTTCGCATCATGCAAAGTAAATTGCAGTATGTCATACTTCGGCGGCATTCGAGATGCCGCCGGGATCGGAGTTGCTCGCGTGTATTTCCCCGAGGACGAGAGCAATTCGCCGCTCTCCGCCAGCTGTCCACGCCGCCTCCTCACCCAGGCGACGCAATAGACGGCGCAACGTAGTCGCTGTGCTCGGTCGCCCGGCCGATGGCCATGGCACGTTCGCAGTGCGCTTCAGCCTCCGCGAAACGCTCGAGCTCCAGCGCGGTGGCGCGAGGTTAAGAGCGGGCCGCGCACCTGCCCCCAGACAGACGCTGGGAGCGGTGTAACTTTTTCCGCTGCGTTGAACGTGGGGTCTGGTTGAACCCATCCGGCGTTAGCCCTGGCCGGGGCGCTCGGAGCCCGGCCAGGGCGTCGCTCGGTCGGTGTGCTACCGCACGAGCCAGAGGTCGTACCGGACAACGTTCGCGCTGACGTCGGTCACCATGAGTTGGCCGCCGACTCCAGCGAACTTGCCGGTTCCTCCGGTGACCGGGATGACGGAGTCTCGTTCGTCGAAGAGCGCCCCTTGAGCCATGATCTTGCCCTTGCCGAACAGCAACAGCGTGCCCGCACAGTTGAACGTGCGAATCCCGATTCGGCACTCGACTGCGCTTGTGCCGACGTTCCGTGTGCGTGCGGCGTTACGGAGGACTTCTTCGAAGAAGATCGAGTCGCCGGTGCCCTCGCCCGACCCGCCGACATTGACGAAGTCCTCGCGCAATGTCCGCGCGAACAGCACGAGATGCTGCGCATGTTTGCCGCCGGCCGCGATTACCTTCGCCGTGTCGCCGCCGGCCGCGCGTGCCCATCCCTGACCGGCGTGCTTCCCAGACGGCGCTGCCAGCGCACCGGCGCCGAGAATCCCGAGCGCGACCAGCGCACCCGTCGTGACCGTGACTGCCACGATCTTTCGCATCTCAAAACCACCCCCCATAGGTGTTGGAGCCCATCGCCACCGGGCTCTCGATCATCAGAGCGCAAAGAGAATGGCCGTTGTTCGCACCCCTGTCAACAACCGCAACGGATAACCCGAATCCGCGCCACAAGGTTCGGCAAGAGCCTGTTTGACATGGCTGGCACAAAGGAGGAGGGTCCGGTTTGCATCGGCTCCCACTGGGAGGGATGGGCAGATGCAGCGAGCGACTCAGTTGAGCGGGCGACTGGCCGCGTTCGCGGTTCTGGTGATCGTGTCGGCCGCCGGCTGTGGCGGCAGTTCTTCGACCCAGTCAAGCGGCGCGGCAACGTCAACGGGGACGTCCACGGCGTCGACCACGACGCCTACTCCGGCCAGCGGGCCGTTCGTGTCCACGCTCTACGGCTACACGGTCGAGTCGCCCGACTGGACCGGGGTGGTGGCAACCACGGCGTGGGACGGCACCGGTTCGCCCGGCAGCGGCGACCCCACGGTCGACCGTTTGGTCGGTCCGGATTCACAGCAGGCGTTCGGCGTCGGCGCGCCGACGAAGGCGACGCTGGAGAAGGTCGTTGCCAAGGCCCGCGCCACCAACGCGAGCGCCCGTGGCTGTCCGAAGCCCGAGGCGATCAGGCGCACAACCGTCGCCAACGAACCCGCGATCATCGACGAAGGGCACTGCAACGGCGTGTTCGTGCTGTCCGCCTACGTCATCCACGCCGGACGGGAGTTGGTCTTTTTCACGTTCGACCAGCCGGGCAAGGAAGCCGCCATGCGCGCTGGGTTCCGGTCGCTCCTCAAGACTTTGTCATTCGTCTGAGGCCCTGACCGCGACGGTCGAACTGTCGGCCGCGACGTAGCCAGGCACGAGTTCGTTTGCCATCGCAATGGGCATGTCGCCGGAGTGGACAATCTACGCTGTCGAGGCCGACTCGGGATGCTGGTTCGCTAGACCCGGATCTCGGTCTCGCGCGCCTCATCGCCGCGCGTGTCGTGCCACGCGATCCATACGTGCATCGTTCCGTCAGGTGCATCTCGCTGTCTGCGCATAGCTGGTGAATGCGGCTTTCCTGGGCTGCTTTGCCCGCGGCTGGCTAGAGCTGCCGGGACGACCACAGTAGGGCCGCCAGGATCACCGAGGTCAGTCCGACAGCGAGACCCACGATCCATCCGGCAACGTCCTCGCTCACCAGCACGGCGCCCAGGATGGTGTCGATCCCGATGATTCCGCCGGTGGCGATGATGCGCACAAAACCACGCTCGACGACGCTCCGGCGTCGTTCACGGCCAGGCAGCATGCCTTGCGGCCGCTCGTGCTGTTCTGACTCGGACGGCGATGTTTCGCGCGGCTCGTTGAGCGCAGTGCGTGTCGGCGACTCGTCCTGCGCGGCTCCCTCGTTCTGGTTAGAAGGCTCAGACATGCGACAAGGATACCCAGCATTGCGCCGCGCCGAACAGCCACAGACCGCCGCAACACCGCCCCGCCCGACCACCCGTTCCGGCCGAGTTGGAGAACTCGTTTTCGGCTCATCGGACCGGGCTACGCGGCTCTGCAGGCATGCTACGCGCGCATGCCCATTCCGGTAACGGCGCCTAGCCATCACCAGTTGCCAGTTATGCAATGGCGCCGTGCCAGACTGACCAGCGTGGGGAACACCCTCACACGGGAGAGGGATGGACCCGGCCGGAGCCACCTGGAATGGATTCCGGCCGGCGCCTGTGTGAGGGCCGGGCGGGCCGCGAGGCTGGCCCGCCCCCGGCGCGGGCGGTTACCCCGTTAGGGCCGGCGTCCTCGGCGTGTGTAGACGGCACGGAACGGTACCCTGGTAAACAGTACGGCCCTCAGGTCTTGACTAGCCCGCTGCCCTTGCGGTGGGGACCTGTCCGCAGGTCCCGACGGCCGATCGGCATGCGACTGACCCAGGTCTTCACCCGGGACCGCGTCAGGGAGTTACGTTCAGGCCGTCCAGTCAGGTTCGTCGAGCGACCTCGATGCCGGCGTTCCAGCCCGGTGCCCGCCCGCCGGAGGGCGGGTTGATCGCCTCGACGCGGAGTCCGCTTCGTACGATCAGCCATGAGATCACCGAGTTGGAGTTCCACATCTCCCCCGCGCCCAGCTCGTCCCGACCCCAGACCGGGGTCGGCAGCTCAGCCACGCAGTCCCACAGCCGCTGAGCGACACCTGGATCGTCAGTCAGCCTCCGGGGGCTTTCCACGGCCTCGGCGACGTCGGCGATGACGCCGTCACGCCACCGCCGAACCTCGTAGCGGAAGATCCGCGCGCGACCCGCCCAGCGTGCGCCTATTGGCCCTTCGACAACTACTCCCCGCTGTGCACCGCGCGAGTTGGGGATCGGAGCCTGTTCGATCACGAAGCGTCCCGCGGCCGGCAGGTGCACCTCAAGCGCAGAGTGGTAGAGGTCGGACGCCGCCCGGTGGCGCATGCGTGCCGCAAACGCCTCGAAGACCCGCCCGTTCAGCCGGACTGAGTGGCCTCCCGCGCCCAGTGGCAGCCAATAGAGGTCCACAGCCGCGGCTTCCGTCGGGTTCATCTCTGGTGGGCGAGCTTCTCCGCCCGTTGTTTGATGCCGAGCAGCAT
>JAWVEN010000066.1:0-3667 GCA_033856675.1 Gaiellales bacterium
CAGGCAGTTCGTCAGCCAGCTGGTCGATCTCGGTCGCCTGGAGCAGTGTTGGCCTCGGGATGAACGACCCGATCACGCCCGAGACGATCGCCGTGACCGCGGCGAACGCCCACAGCTGATGGAAGCCGTCGAGCGGGTCGGCGAGCTGGCGCTGCGATCCGATGAGCGCCACCAGCGTGGCGATGCCGAGTGCGCCGCCGATCTGGCGGGCGGTCTGGTTCACGGCGCTGCCCACGGCGAAGCGCGCCGGTGGGAGCGCAGAGACTGCGCCGGCGCTCAGCACCGGGAAGGTGAAGCCGATGCCGATGCCCACGAGCAGCGTCCCCGGCAGCCACGTGCCCAGGTAGTTGGAGGTGCTCTCGACGCGTAGGACGTAGCTGGCGAGGCCGAGGGCGAAGCAGGTCGCGCCGAACAGCAGCACGGGGCGGAAGCCGATGCGGGCGGCGAGCTTGCCGGCGGGCCCGGCGATGAGGGCCACCACGACGGGCCCGGGGGTGACGGCGAGGCCGGCGGTCATGATCGAGTAGTGCCACACCCCGGTGAGGAACAAGATGTTGCCGAGCAGCATCGCGAAAAAGCCTGCGGCGTAGACGACCGTGGCGCAGTTGGCGATCACGAAGGCGCGGCTGTGGAACAGGGTGGGGTCGATGACCGGGTTGGCGTGGTGCCGGGTGCGGTGCACGAAAACGGCGCCGCCGACGAGCGCGACCGCGAGGGCTCCGAGGATGCGGGCGTCGGTCCATCCCCACGTCGAGCCCTCCGAGACGGCCAGCACGAGCGCGGCGAGTGACAACGACATGAGCACGACGCCGAGGTAGTCCGGCGTCGCGGTGTCGGGCTCGCGTGGCGACTCCGTCAGCACGTTGCGTCCGGCGAGCAGCACGAAAAGGCCGACGGGGAGGTTGACGAAGAACGCCCAGCGCCAGCCGCCGGCCGAGACGATGGCGGCCCCCAAGGACGGCCCTGTGGCCACGGCGAGGGCGCCGATGCCGCCCCACTGGGCGACGATCTGCATGCGTCGCTCGGGCGGGTAGGCGCCGATGAGCAGCGCCACCGAGGCCGGTACGAGGAAGGCAGCGCCCACGCCCTGCAGTGCGCGTGCGGCGACCAGGGTGGCGACGCTGGGGGCGATGCCACAGAGGAACGAGCCGAGCAAGAACACTGCGATGCCGCTCTGGAACACCCGCTTGCGGCCGAGGCGGTCGCCGGTGCGGCCACCGACCACCAGCAGGGCTCCGAACACGATGGAGTACGCGGTGATGATCCACGACAGCGACGCGGAGCTGGCGGTTGGGTACGACGCCTCGATGTCGGGGAAGGCCACGTTGACGATCGAAAGGTCGAGGGAGGCCATGAAGGTCCCCAGTGCGGTCACTGCGAACACCGCGCCCGCTCGGGGTGCCGCCGTCGCGATGACGGACCGATCGAACGACGGCCGTGGAGTCGCGTCGCTCATGAAGACACAGGCAGAGCGACGTTGGCGACGCGCAGTTGGCCGGTCGCGATCAGCCGGCCGGCTTGGTCGACGATCTCGACCTGCCAGAGCTGCTGGGTGCGGCCTTGCTGAATGGGCCATGCCGTCACGTCGACCCGGCCGCCGGTGAGCGGTCGCAGGAAGCTGGTGTTGTTGTTCACGCCGACGGCGTACTGCCCGCGTTCGGCCGCGAACGCGGACGCTCCGAGGCTGGCCGCGGATTCGACCGCAGTCGCGTACACGCCCCCATGGACGATCCCCCACGGCTGGTGGTGCGCTTCCCCGAGCTCGATGTAGCCCTCGAAGCGGTCAGGACGGACGGTGGTGATCATCAGCCCTGCGGCGGCGACGAAGGCGCTCGCGCCGTCGCGTGGATCCAAGGGCGAACCGTCAGGGTTCGGGCCGGTGAGGACTCGCTCAGTGAGTTCGATCATGCAACGGACTCTAGACCCATTGAGTTCTATGACGCAACCCACTAGGTTGATTGCATGCAGCGAACGAGTTTCGAGGCCATGAACTGCTCCGTGGCCCAGTGCCTCGAGGTCATCGGGGAGTGGTGGTCGATGTTGATCGTGCGCGACGCGTTCTTGGGCGTGCGGCGCTTCGACGACTTCCAGTCCCGCCTGGGCATCTCCCGCAACATCCTGACGACGCGCCTGACGAGCTTGGTCGAGGCCGGCGTGCTCGACAAGGTGCCCTACCAAGAGCGCCCGCTGCGCCATGAGTACCGCCTCACGGACAAGGGCCGTGACCTGTGGCCCGTGCTCACCACCATGCGGGAGTGGGGCGACAGGTGGGCAGCGCCGGGGGGCGCGCCGCTCGAGCTCGTGCACACCGCCTGCGGCGAGGTCATGGTCCTGAGCCACACCTGCGACGCCTGCGGCGAAGCCGTCGAGAGTCGTTCGGTGCGCGCTCGGCCCGGACCCGGCGCGGGCCCGGACAGCCTCTCCGGCACGCCGCTGGTTGCCGACCTCGTGCCCTGAGCCAGATCGGATTCACGCCGCGGAGGCGGCTCGACCAGCACGTTTCTTGGCGGCAACCTGGGCCGGAGATACGGCTCACGCGTAGCGGCGACCGGACGCGGTAGAGGTCCGCCGCTCACGCTCAGCGAAGTCCGAATCTGACCGCGATTGCCGGACGACGTGCGATCAACGTATCGATGTGGCTCTCGGGCCATGGTTCGATGACAGGCAGAGTCCTGTCGTTGCGCCGCTTCGCGCAACGCGCGAAACGGCGGACCCGTGGTGGCACCCCACCGGTTGCGTATTGACACCCTTGCTCCGCGCCCCGAGGTTCGGTTCAACTGGACGAGTGGGCCTGATCGCTTACGTCGGGCGCGCGGACATCCGACGGCAGTGGCGCAGTTACGCGGGCACCACACTACTGCTCGCATTGGCCGCGGGGCTCAGCCTCTTCGCTCTTGCAGGCGCGCGTCGCACGCAGTCGTCATATCCACGGTTACTGCGGGCAGGGAACGCATCAACGCTGGCCGTCATCAACCCCGGCTACTTCGACCCAGGTCTCAACGCCTCCATCGCCGCGCTCCCGCAAGTCGTGCAATCGCGGACCTACGTCTCCTTCGAGGTGAAGGTGCTGGTCGACGGTGTGCCGGACTTCTCGCAGGCGCTCGAGGCCACCGGCACGATCGACGGCCGCTTTTTCGACCAGGATCGTTTCGCGCCGACTCAGGGACGCCGACCCGACAGCGCGAAGCCCGACGAGGTTGCGGTGAACGAGCTGGCAGCCCGCCGCTACGGCTACCACATGGGCCAGCGACTCGAGCTCGGCACCTACGGCGTCGACCAGCCGCTCGACGCGGCGTTCGTCGCCAACCCGACGCCGCCCAAGCTGACGACGTCGGCCACCATCGTCGGCATCGGGGTGTTCCCCGACGAAGTGCTGCAGGACGAGGGCGACCGTACGACTCGGATGCTGCTGACACCTGCGTTCAGCCGCGCGGCGATCGAGCACGTCACATACGGCGTCCAGGGCCTGGTGCTGGCGCACGGTGACGCTGACATCGCGGCTGTGCAGGACCAGGTCAACCGCGACGCGCCGCCGGGCAGCATCGCGTACCGCGTCACGTCAGTGGACGTCCTCCATGCGCTGCGCGCCGTGCGCCCGCTGTCGCTCGCGCTCGCGGTGTTCGGGGTGCTCGTCGGGGTGGCCGGGCTCGTCCTCGTCTCGCAGGCA
>JAWVEN010000067.1:0-118359 GCA_033856675.1 Gaiellales bacterium
ACGAATGTCATGCGCGTACCTCCCTTTTTCGGGGGCTCAATGCTACGCCGTTGACGAGGGGATGCTCAGCCGCCGCTGATCGCGGTGATCACGTCGACGCGCGAGCGCGGCGCGAGCGCGGTATCGAGCCCGGCGCGCTCGCGGTCGACGTACACGTGGATGTGCCGGCGCAGAGCGGGACCCGGCTCGCACAGGCGGTCTCGAAGACCAGGCCACTGCTCGTCGAGACGGTCGAGCACCTCGTCGACGGTCGCGGCATCGACTTCGAGTCGCCGCGGCAGGCCGGCGAAGAGCGACGGGAGCGTGGATGGGAGATAGAGCTCTGCCATGGCTACTCGACGATCGCGACCTCGACCGACGAGATGCCCGGCAGGTAGCTCGCGATCTCGCTCCAGCTGTCGCCCTCGTCGGCGCTCGCGAACAATTGACCCGTGCTCGTGCCGAAGTAGAGGCCTGGCTGGTCGTACGAGTCGATCGCCATCCCTTCGCGCAGCACGCCGACGTGCGCATTGCGCTGAGGCAGACCCTCGTCGAGCCGCTGCCAGGTCGACCCCGCGTCCCGGGTGCGCCAGACGGCTGCCTGCCCGTCGGGCATGCAACGCCCGTGGCCCGGATCGAGTGGGATGACGTAAAACGTGTCGCGGTCGTGCGGGTGCGCAGCCGCCGCGAAGCCGAACTCCGTCGGGAGGCCCTCCGTGATCTCGGTCCACGAGCCGCCCGCATCGTCGCTGCGGTGCATGCCGACGTGGTTCTGCTGGTAGAGCCGGTCGTGGTCGACCGGCGACATCACGAGCTTGTGAACGCAGTAGCCGACCTCGGGGTTCTCGAGCGGCCAGTCCGCACGCAGACCGCGGTTGCGAGGCGTCCACGACGCGCCGTCGTCAGTCGTCTCGAAGATGCCGTAGCCCTGAACGATGGCCCAGAAACGGGACGCCTCGTCGGGGTGCGGGAGCATGGCGGGAATGCCCAGATGCCCCGGCGGCTGTTTGCCTGGGTCGTTCCAATCCTGGCTGCCGGGTTGGCCTTCGAGCGTGCTCAGCAGCGACCAGGTGACGCCCCCGTCGCGGCTCTCGAACACGCCGGCTGCCTCCGCACCGGCGAGGACGCGCCCGTGCGCCGCCGTCAGCCCGGAGACCTTGGACAGCTTCTCACCATCGTCGCCATAGGAGAGGCCCTCGCTCGAGAGCTCCCAGCTCTCGCCGAGGTCGGAGCTGCGCCAGACACCGGCGCCATGCCACTCGCTCGCGGCAGCTGCATAGATCGAGCCGGAGTCCGGATCGTGCACCGCGTGGTAGATCGGCCATCCCTCACAAAACGGTCCGCGAACGTCCCAATCCCGGCGATTGCCGTCGCTCTCCAGCACAAAGCAGCCCTTGCGCGTCCCCACCAGCAGCACGATCTTGGACATGGTCCCCACCTCCAACAGTGATTCGTCGGGAGTCTCCCACGTCGCGCGGCCAAGGTCACGGTCGGTGGTCTCATCGGATAGACCGCCGCCACCTCGCAAACTCATCGCTGCAATCGGGAACTTTCGATGCCGATCATGTGTCCAACGGCCATGATCAATCGACTCTTTCCCGTCTTCGTCTCTCTCGCCGCACTGGCGGCGGCCGGATGTGGCGCCGCCACGTCCACCGGTGCCGGCTCATCCCCCACCACGCCAGGGCTCACGTACCCGACCGGATCGCGGGACGTCGTGCTCCGCGTCAGCACGGGTGGCGGATACGTCCCGTCCGAGGTCGCGATGACCACCGTCCCGGAGTTCACCCTCTACGGGGACGGCACGGTGATCGTGCCCGGTGCGGTCATGGCCATCTACCCCGGGCCGGCAATGAGCCCGTTGATGACGTTCAAGCTGTCGGAGGAAGAAGTGCAGGCGCTGCTCGCATCGGCGGACCGCTCCGGACTGCTCGACGGGCGCCCAGTCGACTACGGCGACATGGGGTCCGTCGGCGTCAGCGACATGCCGACCACCACTGTCACCCTGAATGCAGACGGCAAGCAGGTCAAGCGCGACGCCTACGCGCTGTCGGCGGACGCAACCGGCGACAGGCTGACGCCGGCGCAGCGTGAGGCCCGCATTGCGCTTTCGCGGTTCGTCCAGAGCCTGCCGCAAGGGTCGTCGCCACAGCCGTACACGCCGTCGGCCATCGCGGTCAATATCGGGCCGTTCAACGGAGAGCGCATGCCGGATGCGACGCCGATGGTCTGGCCACTCGAGGGCGACCTCGCCAGCGATGGCAAGCGTGTCTCCTCGGGACTGCCGTACCGGTGCCTTGCCGTGACGGGAGAGGACACCCGGACGCTGCTCGAGACGCTGAGCGGCGCGAACGACCAGACGGAGTGGCTGGCGCAGCCGGCGGGCGACGACACGTTCCGGCTCGTGGTTCGCCCGATCTTGCCCGACGAGAACGGCTGCGCCGTCTAGCTTCTCGCGCGGCCGTGTGAGAATGGGGCCGTGAGCGACGTCATCGCCTACGTCCGAAAAGCGTTGCCGCCACCGCCCGCGCGGGTGCTCGAGATCGGCGCAGGCGATGGCGACTTGGCGCGCGCACTGGCGGATGCGGGGTACGACGTCGTTGCCATCGACCCCGCAGGCACCGTCCCACCGGTGGAGCCAGTGGCACTGCTCGAGATATCCGAAGCAGACGGCAGCTTCGACGCTGCGGTCGCCTGTGTGTCGCTGCACCATGTCGAGCCACTGAGGGAATCGTGTGCGAGGCTGGCGGAGGTCGTCCGCCCTGGTGGCCGGCTGATCGTGGACGAGTTCGACATCGATCGGTTCGATCAGCGAGCCGCACAGTGGTGGCTCGACCGGCGCATGGCCGGCGACGACCACCACGGCAACGATGCCGTCACGGTGGTCGACCGGCTCCGCGACCACATTCATCCCGTAAGCGTTGTGACGGCCGAGCTCGAACGGTGGTTCGAGCTCGACGATCCGCGGCGCGACACGTACCTCTACCGCTGGAACATGCCCGGCGGGCTCGAGCCCGCGGAGCGCGACGCCATTGCGTCGGGGGCGATCCCCGCGACCGGCATCCGCTTTACCGCGACGCGCACAGCGGCATGAGCATGCTGTATCCGGAGATCGAGCCGTACGCGCACGGCATGCTCGACGCCGGTGACGGAAACCTCGTGTACTGGGAGACCTGCGGCAACCCGCGCGGCAAGCCGGCCGTCGTGCTGCACGGCGGCCCGGGTTCGGGATGCACGCCGTGGCAACGGAGGCTGTTTCACCCGACCGCCTACCGCATCGTCCTGTTCGATCAGCGCGGATGCGGCCGAAGCACTCCACATGCGGGCGAGCCCGAAACGGACCTGACGAGCAACACCACCGCGCACCTGCTCGGCGACATCGAACTGCTGCGACAGCAACTGGGCATCGAACGCTGGCTGGTGGCCGGCGGGTCGTGGGGCTCCGCGCTCGCGCTCACCTACGCCGAGACGTTCCCGCACCGCGTATCGGAGCTGGCCCTGTGGGGCGTCACGACGGGTCGACGTGGCGAGGCCGACTGGATTTTTCGCGGCGGCGTGGCGCCCCTGTTCCCCGAGCAGTGGCACCGGCTGTGCGCCGGCCTGCCGGCCTCCGAGCGCGGGGACGTCGTCGCCGCATACCGCCGGCTGCTGCACGATCCCGATCCAGGCGTACGGGAGCGCGCTGCCCTGGACTGGTGCACCTGGGAGTCCGCCACGCCGTCGTGGCCGCCGACCGACGGCCTCGACCCGCGGTTCGCCGATCCCAGGTACGCGATGGCGTTCGCCCGACTCGTAACTCACTACGTCCACCACGATCTGTTCCTCGACGAGGGAAGCGTGCTGCGCGACATCGGCAAGCTGGCCGGCATCCCGGCGGTGATGGTGCACGGACGGTTCGACCTGCAGGCGCCGCTGACAACGGCGTGGGAGCTCAGCCGCGCCTGGCCCTCCGCCGAGCTGGTGATTGTCGACGGCGCGGGGCACGCAGCCAACCACTCGGGCATCACCGAGGAGCTGCTTCGAGCGACCGGCCGGTTCGCCAGGCCGTAAGCGGCGCCTGCCCGCGCGGAGCCGGGTGGTATCGTCTGCCGCCCTTCGACGAACGGATGACCAATGCACCTTTCTGACAGCCTGAATCGCCTCGGGACGGAAACCGCCTTCTCCGTGCTCGCCCGTGCGAAGCAGCTGGAGGCTGAGGGCAGGAACATCATCCACCTCGGCATCGGCGCTCCCGACTTCGACTCGCCGGAGCACATCAAGGAGGCCTGCGCGAAGGCGCTTCGGGACGGCCACACCGCGTACTGCCAGGCGCAGGGCCTGCCGGAGCTCCGCGACTCGTGCGCCAGGTACCTGTCGCGCACGCGGGGCATCGAGGTCAAGGGCGACAACGTCGTGATCACTCCCGGGGCGAAGCCATTCCTGGGATACGCGGTGATGGCGACCTGCAACCCCGGCGACGAGGTGGTCTACCCCGATCCCGGCTTCCCGATCTACGAGTCGGTCATCCGCTACTTCGGGGCGACGCCGGTGCCGCTCCCGCTGAGCGAAGACCAGGGGTTTGCATTCGAGCCGAGCGATCTTGCCGACCGGCTGTCGCCGGCCACCCGGCTCGTGATCCTCAACTCGCCCGCGAACCCGACCGGCGGGGTGATCGAGCCGTCGAAGATGGCCGAGGTCGCCCAGGTGCTCGAAGGGTCGGACACGTGGATCCTGTCGGACGAGGTCTATTCCGAGATGGTCTTCGACGGGGAGCACGCATCCATTGCGAGCTACGGCGACCTCGCCGAGCGCACGATCCTCGTCGACGGCTTCTCGAAGACCTTCGCCATGACCGGATGGCGGCTGGGATACGCCGCGGTGCCGGAAGCGCTCGTCGAGCCGATCACGCGCCTGATCATCAACACGGTGTCGTGCACGCCGCCGGCCATGCAGCTCGCCGGTGTCGCCGCGCTCGAGGGGCCGTGGGACGAGGTCCGCGCCATGGTGGCGGAGTTCGAGCGCCGGCGTGAGATCGTGGTCGAGGGCCTCAACAGCCTGCCTGGCGTGCACTGCATCCAGCCGAAGGGGGCGTTCTACGCGTTCCCGAACGTCAGTGGCACCGGCTTGAGCGACCGCGAGTTTGCCCACCTGGCCCTCGAGCAGGCCGGCGTCGCCGTGATCAGCGGCACGGCGTTCGGCGCGAACGGCGAGGGCTTCCTGCGCGTGTCGTACGCCAACACGGTCGAGAACATCCAGGCGGGAGTCGAGGCGCTACGAGCGCTGCTCGTCGACTCGACCGCCGTCTCGTCAGCCTGACGTTTGCCGCCGCGCTGCCACGGGGCAGGCGCGTGTGGACGGCAGTCCACCCAAAGGAGCAACCATGGCAGGCAAGCTGGAAGGCAGGATGATCGCGGTCCTGGCCACCGACGGGGTCGAGCAGGTCGAGCTCGTCGAGTGCCGCAAGGCCCTCGACCAGGAGGGGGCAATCACCAGGCTCGTGTCGATCAAGGCCGGCGAGATCCAGGGCATGAACCACCTCGACAAGGCGGACACGTTCCCCGTCGACGCCACCATCGAGGAGGTCGACAACGGCGGCTTACAGGCGCTGTTCGTCCCGGGCGGGGCCGTCAACCCCGACACGCTGCGGATGGATCCGGCTGCGGTCGACTTCGTCCGCTGGTTCTACGACCACGACAAGCCGATCGCGGCCATCTGCCATGCGCCGTGGATGCTGGTGGAGGCAGATGTGGTGCGGCGCATGACCGTGACGTCATGGCCGAGCCTGCAGACCGACATCCGAAACGCGGGCGGCACGTGGGTCGACGAACAGGTCGTGAACGATCACGGCGTGGTGACAAGCCGCAAGCCCGACGACATCCCGGCGTTCAACGAGGAGATGATCGAGCAGTTCCAGGTCGGCCGCATCAAGGGCCGCCACAAGAGCGAGGTCGCCCCGCTCTGAGGGGTCTTCGGGTGTACCGGAGGATCGGTCTGTGACACCATGGCCGCATGGCCGAACGCACGGCCGATGGGGTGGCCGGGAACCTGCAGAAGGAGAACCTGCGTCTGCAGGCGGAGTTGAGTGCCCGTATCGACGAGCAGTCGGCACTTCGCCGCGTCGCGACCGCCGTGGCCGAGCAGCGCCCGCTCGAGGACATCGCGGACTGCGTGACACATGAGGTGGCCGCGCTGTTCGGCGCGAACGGCGCCGCCCTGACACGCTGGGAAGGCCCGAACCAGGCGATGGTGCTCTCCGACTGGACGCCGGCGGGCGCCCCCGGCCTGGCGACCGGCATCATCGATCTGCGGGGCGACAGCGCAATGGCGCGCACGTACCGAACCGGGGCGCCGGCCCGCATCGATTCGTACGCCGCGCTCGAGCAGTCCACGGTGGCCGACTACATCCTGGAGATCGGTGCCTACGGCGCGGTCGCGGCGCCCATATCCGTGAATGGACATCCCTGGGGATGCGTGGCGATCGCAACGTCCGAGGAGTACCCGTTCCCGGCGAGCACCGAGGAGCGTCTCTCTGAGTTCGCAGAGCTGGTGGCGCAGGCCATCGCGAACAGCGAGGCGCAGCGCGACCTCAAGGCCTCACGTGCCCGCATCGTGCATGCGGCGGACGAAGCGCGGAGGCGGATCGAGCGCGATCTTCACGACGGTGCCCAGCAGCGGCTCGTCGGACTCGCGCTGAGCCTTCGGCTCGCCCGCAATGCGGTCGAGGATCCCGACGCGACCCGGGAGTCGCTCGAAGCCTGCGCCGCCGAGTTGACGCTCGCCCTCGAAGAGCTGCGCGAGCTCGCACGAGGCATCCATCCCGCGCTGCTCACGGACGGCGGTCTGTCGCCTGCGCTGGAGGCGATCGCCAACCGGTCGACCGTGCCCGTCGACCTCGACGACAGTCTCGACGGCAGGCTGACGGCGCCGCAGGAGGCCGCCCTCTACTTCACCGCCTCAGAGGCAGTCGCGAATGTCGCCAAGTACGCGGCGGCGACGAGCATCCGCGTCCGGGTGTGGAAGGACGACCGCGAGGTCGCGATCGAGGTTCAGGACGACGGCGTCGGCGGCGCCGACTCCTCACAGGGCAGCGGACTTCGCGGATTGGCCGACCGCGTGGAGGCGCTTGGCGGTCGCCTGAACGTCACCAGCCCGACGGGGAAGGGCACGCGACTCCTCGCCGTGCTTCCGCTCTGAAGCGCTGAATCAGACCTCGCCGCGGGCGTAGCCGTGCGAGATTGCGACCAGCTGCTCGATCACGTCGAGCTCGTCGTCATCGCGAGGGGCGTAGAGCATCACGGCGCCCTCGCCGATCAGCCCGAGCCGTGCAACCGGGTGCTGCTCTGCCCATCCCGCGTCGACTGCCGCTCTGGCGACGTCGACCGGCAGCATCGCGTGAAGGCTGTGGTCGCTGCGCGGATGGAAATGGGCGAACTCGCGACCGGCCATGAACGCGTCTGCCGGCGCAGGCCCGACCCCCTCCTCCAACCAGAGCGCTCGAGCACCGGGAACCGAGATCACGCTTGGGCGTTCGACCACGCCCGGCAGCGCGAACAGCCGCCGGCAAAGCTCCTCGCGCAGGTCGTCATCCGGCGGCTGCTGCGTCAGCTGCGTGTGCGGATTCGTCGGCGTCGTCTGCGGCCGATCGCCCGGGCGCTGTGGCAGTGACGGGATCTCCATGCGCACAGTGTGCCTCATCCGGGAGGTGTTGCGGGCAGAATGCGCGGGCATCGTGGATGACATGACGGACCATTCCGGCCCCCTCGGCGTTCCGATCTCGCTGCTCGACGTGGTGCCCGTGACGGGTGGCGAGTCGTCGGTGGACGCCCTCAACCGTGCGCGCCGCTTCGCGGTGCTCGGCGACGAGATCGGCTGCCGCCGGCTCTGGTATGCCGAGCACCACAACATGCCGGGCATCGCGAGCACGGCGCCCGAGGTGCTGATCGCGAACGCGGCAGCTCTGACACGACGGATCCGCGTCGGGTCGGGCGGCGTGATGCTGCCAAACCACGCGCCGCTCACCGTCGCGGAACGCTACTGCACCCTCGAGGCGCTTCACCCGGGGCGAATCGACCTCGGCATCGGCCGCGCGCCGGGCACCGACCAGCGCACCGCCCGCGCGCTCCGGCGAAGCGGCCAGTCAGACGACCTCGCGGCGCTGCTGGCGGAGCTGTTCGGTTATCTGCGCGGGTTCCCCGAGGGCCATCCCCTGCAGGGCATGCTCGCGTACCCGCGTCCCCTGGCGAGCCCGGAGATCTTCCTGCTGGGATCGAGCGACTACGGCGCCAGGCTCGCGGCGCAGCTCGGCCTGCCGTATGCCTTCGCGCACCACTTCAGCTCCCACTTCACCCTCGCCGCGATGCACCTCTACCAGCAGGGCTTCAGACCATCGGAGAACCTGGCACAACCCCACGCCATTCTCACGGTCACGGTGATCTGCGCCGAGACCGATGCACGTGCGCGGGACCTCGCACTGGCCTGGGCGCTGTCGTTCATCCGGCTGCGGTCGGGCGCGCCCGCCGGGCCGTTCCCGACGCACGAGGAGGCCATCAACCACGACTGGACGCCCCCCGAGCGGGCCTATGCCGAGGACTTCCTCTCTGCACAGGCCATCGGCAGCCCCGAGACCGTGCGCACCCGGCTGCGCACGCTGCTGCACCAGACCGGCGCGGAGGAGCTGATGGCCTCCATCCCGGTGACCGACTCGGCCGCGCGCGAGACGTCGCTGCGGCTGCTCGTCGAGCTGGCCGGCTCGTCGGCCTACGACACCGCCACGAGGTAGGCCACACAGGCGGTCGGCACGATGCTGACCAGCGCTTCGGCGGACTCACCGGTCGGGAGCACCACCTCCACGCGGTCGCCCGCGAGCAACTCGTGCGCGGCATCCTGCTCGATGCTCCCGCCCCAGGTGTCGCCGCGCTGCCAGAGGTCCACGCTGGCATGCATGGACGCCCCCTCTCGGACGATCGTTGCCTGACCACGATACGGACGCATGCCGATCACTGTAGTGAAGGGCTCAGGCGGGTCTGACGCCGTAGTCCCCGGCGTGCTGGCCGCCGGCTGGTCGTCGCGCTGCGGAGCCGGCATTGCAGGACTGGCAACGCGCATAGCCGCAGGCCTGACATGATCCGCCGATGCATGACGTGATCGTCGTCGGCGCCGGCCTTGGAGGGCTGAGTGCTGCGTATGACCTCGCAAACGCCGGGGCCGACGCGGTGGTGCTCGAAGCACGGGGACGGGTGGGCGGCAGGGTGGAGCACGAGATCCTTCCTGATGGCAGGCCGCTCGAGCTCGGGGGCGAGGTCGTGGGCGCCGCTCATGTCGCCTACCTGGGGCTCGCGGCGGATCTCGGCATGGAGATCGAGTCGAGCTACCAGGCCGAGCCCGGTGAGCAGGGGTACGACCTGCTGGAAGGCCCCGTGATCGGCGACGCCTGGATGGAGGACGCCGACCGTGCCGGCATCGACCGCTTCGACGCGGAGGTGCGCCGCATCGCTGGGCAGCTCGACCCGGCGGCCCCGTGGAGCCACCCGGACGCGGCGAGGCTGGACGCGCTCAGCATGGGACAGCTGCTGCGCGACCAGGGGGCAACGGCCGGCGCGTATCGGTGCCTCCAGATGCGAATCCTCGGCGCCTCCTACTGGGGGCTCGAGCACCAGTCGGTGCTCGCCGCGGCGCGGGCGGCTGCGGCTGCGAAGGGGGCGCCATGGCACGACTACGAAGCCTGGGAGAGCCTCAAGCTGGTCGACGGAAGCGGCGCCCTGCCCCGCCGGCTTGCGCAGGAGCTGGGCGACCGGATTCGCCTGGAAGCGGTGGTCACCCGGATCGAGGTGGGGTCGCCGTGCGCCGTCGAGCTGGCCACCGGTGAGCGCCTGACGGCCGGTGCCGTGATCTGCGCGATCCCGGTCGGGCCGTTGCGCTCCGTCCAGATCGACGGGCTGAGCCAGCCGCGTCTCGCGTCCCTTCTGCGCCTCCGCCATGCGCCCGCCGCGAAGGCCGGGATCGCGTACGACACACCGGTCTGGCGGGCATCGGGGTGCAACGGCCTGATCGAAGGTGAGCGCGACCTCGGCACCGTCTGGGTGCAACGACCGGCGGCGAACACCATGAGCGCCCTCGTGCCCCCGGAGCGGCTCTGGCTCTTCGTGCAGGCGCCGGAACCTGTTCGAGACGAGATGGTGCTCGACGCTCTCAGCCGAATGCTCGGCGAAGACGCTGCCCGCCCCGCCGCCATTCGGTGGCGCTTCTGGGGCACCGACCCCTACACCCTGGGCTATGTCCCTCACTGGGCCCCCGGCGAGCTGACCGCCATCGGGCCGCTGCACGGAACGCACGAGCCGCCGTTCTACGTCGCCGGCTCCGACCACTGGGTCGCGGGCTACATGGAGGGCGCCGTGGCAACCGGCCGCGCGGCGGCGAAGGCTGCGCTGAGCTAGTCCGCCAGCCCGGCCTCCGCGAATGCGCGGCACACCATCAGATGGAAGTGATTCACCAGCTCCTCGCCGGCGTGAGTCATCGTGTAGCCGACCGGCGCTGTGGATGACGAAAGCCCTTCCTGAACCGACTCGCAGAGCACCTTGTCCTCGCTCTGCACCAAGTCGATGAACTCGACCAGCGCGGTGCACTCCTCGGTCTGCGCCGTGCCGGCCGGGAAGTAGAAGTCCGAGTGCAGGACGGTGCGGTCGGCCGAGACGGGGCGGGTGTACATCACGTTCAGGTGCGCGGGGCCGGGCTGGAACAGCATCATGAAATCGGGCCACAGCAAGCTGTAGCTGCCGTTCTGGACGGTCGCCCCCTTGTCGTAGAAGTCCCGCCCGGACGTCCCGTTCTCCGCAGCCGGCACGAACTGCTGTGAGACATGCTCGTATCCCGTCAACTGGTACTGGTCCACGTCGATCAAGCCGACCAGGGCACGGTGGGCCACCGGGCAGTGGTAGCACTCGAGATAGTTCTCGACCACGATCTTCCAGTTCGCGTCGATGTCGTACTCGATGCGCCGTTCGAACACGAGCGAGCCGGGATCCACGCCGGACTGCGCCAGGATGTCGGGCAACGGCCCGAGAAACGTCGAGAGCGGGTCGGCGGCCGGGTCGAGGTTCACGAAGATGAAGCCCGCGAACTCTCCGACGCCCACCGTTCCGAGGCCAAGCTGCTCTCGGTCGAACCCTGGCTGCCGGTCGAATCGAGGGGCGGAGCGAAGCGTCCCGTCCAGGTTGTACGTCCACGCGTGGTAATGGCACTGCAGCGTCCGCCGCCGGCCGGACTTCTCGAGCACCACCTTGCTGCAGCGGTGGCGGCAGATGTTCAGAAAGGCCCGCAGCTCGCCGTCCTGCGCTCGCGTCACGACGACGGGCTCTCCGGCGACCTCGGTGGTGAAGAACGCGCCCGTCTCGGCCACGTCGTTCACATGGCCCACGCAGACCCAGTTTCGCCGGAAGACGAACTCCCGCTCCGCCCGGAAGACCTCGTCGCTCGTGTACCACTCGGCGGGCGGTGTCGCACCCCGCCGAACCCGCTCGGTCACATCAGGCTGCACATGAATGGCCATCCGGTCTCCCGTGTCGGCTGTTTTTTCAGGTGCCTGGCACCTGAAAAAACACGCGGTGTCAGAAACTGCTCCAGAGCCGCGGAATCGCGAACTCGCGGTGCTTTCCCCGCTCGGCGGCGGTTCGCTGCCCGTCGGCCACGGCGATGATCGCGGCGAGGATCTCCTCGCCCACCTCCGAAACGCTCGCGTCGCCGGTCGCGATCCTGCCCGCATCGACGTCGATGTGCTCGCCGAACATCACGCTCGTTCGCGGATTCGACGAGATCTTGAGCACCGGCACGATGGGCGAGCCTGTCGGCGTTCCGCGGCCCGTGGTGAAGCACACCAGTTGGGCGCCCCCGGCGGCCATCGCGGTCACCTGCTCAATGTCCTGCCCCGGCGTGTCCATCAGAACGAGCCCACGGCGAGTCGGCCGCATGCCCATGTCCACCACCTCCACAGGCGGCGACGTGCCGCCCTTCTGCACCGCGCCGAAGCTCTTCTCCTCGATGGTCGAAAGGCCGCCGGCGATGTTGCCGGGCGCCGGCTGACCGCCTCGGACGTCGACCCCCGTCCGCTGCGCGTGCTCCTCCCAGCGCTCCACCGCGCGGAGGATGCGCTCCCTCACGTCGGGATCGCCGGCCCGCTCGGCGAGCAGGTGCTCCGCGCCGATCAGCTCCGGAGTCTCGGCGAGCACCACGGTGGCTCCCGCCGCCACGAGCTGATCCGACGCCCATCCGAGCGCCGGGTTTGCCGTCAGGCCCGACCAGGAGTCCGACCCGCCGCATTCCAGCCCGACGACGAGCTCTGACAGCGGCGTCGGCTCGGTCGTGGAGCCCGAGAGCTCCAGCGCAAAGCGCTCCGCACACGCCTTCACGTGCTCGTAGGCGCCGGTGACGCCGCCGTGGTCCTGGATGCGCACGATCTCCGCTTTCCGTCCGTGGCGCTCCGCTCGTTCGGCGATCGCCTCGGGCTGGTTCGACTCGCACCCGAGACTGACGATCACGACGGCGCCCACGTTGGGATTGGTCGCGGCCCCGGAAAGCATCCGTTCGGTCAGCATCAGGTCGTCGCCGACCTGCCCGCAGCCATGCTGGTGGGTCACCAGCATGAACGGCGTGCCGTCGCGATCGAGGCGCTCGACCACCGCGTTCGCACAGACCACCGTCGGCACGACCAGCACGTGGTTTCGCACCCCGACCGTGCCGTCGTCGCGGACGTGACCATCGAACGTCCTCGTCACCGGTCACCGCGCAGCCGCGTGCTCTCGATGTTGTGCACATGGACGTGCTCGCCCGCGCGGATCGCAGCGGTCGCCCGCCCGATCACCACACCGTACTTGCGGACGTCTCCCCCGTCGGCGATCGCCTCCAGCGCGACTTTGTGCCCCTGCGGGATGTCGCCCGCTGCGGCCAGACGGCGGTTCTCGATTGCAAGCTGCATCCCGGCGGTGACGTGATCCAGCACGACTCCGACGTTGTCGTCGACGTGCAGGCACAGCACCGGCGGGGCGGCGCTCAAATCCATGTGCTCCGCAGCGAGCGACGAGGCGACCAGCCGCTGGAAGTGGGCGACGCCGTTCTCGCGGCTTTCGATCAGCGTTCCCTGCGTGAAGTATCCCGATGCCGCCCCGCGCTGCACGGACTCGCAGAGTGGGACGTCCTCGCGCTGGACGAGGTCGATCAGTTCCCGGATCTCGTTCGCGTCGCTCTCGACAACGTCGTCGGCGTAGAAGAACTCGTATACGGCAAGTGTCTTTTCGGGGCCGAGCGGGATGATGATGTTTGTCGACACATTGCCCGGCCCGGGATACACGTTGACCATGAAGTTCGGCCACAGATAGTTGAAGCTCCCGTAGCGGGCGCCTGTGTCGACGTCCCAGTCCGCCGTCCAGTCGCCGACCTCCTCGCCCTGGCGCGCCGTCTCTTTGATCGGCGCGACGTGCGTGGAGAAGTACGGGTACTCGAGCACGCGGTACTCGTCGATCTCGAGCAGGCCCGAGAGCTTCGGATGCGTCAGTGGGCAGTGGTAACACTCCGAGAAGTTCTCGACGACGATCTTCCAGTTGCTCTGGATCTCGTACTCGATGGTGTCGCGGTAGCGAACGGTGGAGATGTCCAGCCCGGTGGCGTCGATCAGGCCAGGCAGCTCACCGAGCTGCTCGCTCAGCTCGGGGCCGTCCGGATCGAGGCAGACGAACACAAACGGGCCCCACTCCGCCACGCGGATCGGCGTCAGCCGGTGGTCGGCGATGTTGAAGCTGGGATTCTCCGCAGCACGCGGCGCGGCACGGAGGCGCCCGTCGAGCCCGTACGTCCAGGCGTGGTAGCCACACTGGAGGCTGCGCCGGTTGCCGCACGCCTCGGTCACCACCTCGCTCCCGCGGTGGCAGCACACGTTCACGAACCCTCCGAGCGCACCGTGCTCGTCCCGTGTCACGATCACCGGCACGTCGCCGAGCCGAGCGGTGACGAAGTCGCCAGGGGTGGCGACGCGATCCCGCGGTGCGACGTACTGCCAGAAGCGGCGGAAGATCCGCTCCTTCTCGAGCGCATGGATGTGGGGGTCCGTGTACCAGCTCCCCGGGAGCGTCCGGCCGTTCTCGACCGAGGCCAGGACTTCCCGCGGTGCGGTCGGTGCAATCGCCATCGTGCCTCCTCTCGGGCTTTTGGCCCAGCCTCGTTGTCCTAGTGGGAGACGGCCGCCTCGACCTGGCGGTCGAAGTTCTGGATCAGGAACTCGCTCTTGACGAACAGTCGCCCCTGCCCGAAGCGGGTCGACCGCATGCCCTTCTGCACCGACTCGCAGAGGATGATGTCCTCCTGCTGAACCAGGTCGATGAAGTCGACGATCTCTCCGGCCGCCGCATCCTCGACATGCGGCTCGAAGAAGAAGTCGTAGATGGCGAGCGTGCGGTTTGGATTGATGGGAATGACGAGATTCGTGGAGACGTTGCCGGGCCCGGGATAGGCATTGAACATGAAGTTCGGCCACATCGCGAAGTTGTAGAGGCGCTGGCGGGACGTGTCCTCGTCGGTCACGTGGTAGGTGTTCTTCTGGAGCGCTGCGTCGGTGACCGGCCCGTTGAAGGTCGAGAATGCGTCGTGGATCTCCATCTCGTAATCGTCGAGGTCGATCAGCTTGGTGAACGACGGGTGCGCGGTGGGGCAGTGGTAGCACTCCAGGAAGTTCTCGATCACGACCTTCCAGTTGGCGGCCATGTCGTACTCCCGCCGCTCCCGGAACACCAGCTGGTCGAAGTCGAGGCTCGTGTCCTTCATCAGCGGCAGCATCTCGCCGATCAGCGTGTCGAGCTCCGGTGCCTCGTCGTTCAGCGTCACGAACACCCAGGCGCCGGCGAACGCGATCCGGATCGGTCTGAGGCCGAAAGCGGACGGATCGAAGCCCTCCTCGTCCTCAGACCGGGGCGCCTTCCGCAGCGATCCGTCCAGGTCGTACGTCCAGGCGTGGTAGTGGCACTGAAGCGTCTTGCGCTGACCGAACGGCTCCCGAACGACCTCACTGCCGCGATGGCGGCAGACGTTCAGAAAGGCTCGGACGACACCGTCGTCGCCGCACGTGACGACCACCGGGGTGAGACCGACCGTCGTGGTCAGGAAGTCTCCGGGACGGCTGACATGCCCGCGAAAGCCGACGTAGTGCCAGACGCGGTCGAAGATGTTCTCGATTTCCCTCTGGAAGATCTCGTCATCGACGTACCACGACCCCGGCAGGGTGCCGCCGTCGCGAAGGCTGATCTCGGGCTGTTCGATCAAGGGGCCTGTCTCCTTTGCGGGTCCTTCAGAACCGAAGCCTGATCGCGGGAACCTGCTACGCAATCCGCATCAACACTACCAGTGCATTGCGCATTGCGTCAACCAACGCTGCGCATCGCGTCGGCTGGTATGGTCGCCGCACGTTGGGACAGGGCGCACGCACTCCACGCACCACAGGCCTGCGGAGCGCCCGCTGGTTTGGGCCCGACGACGTCACCGGGTTGATCCA
Organism: Gaiellales bacterium; assembly: GCA_033856675.1. Taxonomy (GTDB): domain Bacteria; phylum Actinomycetota; class Thermoleophilia; order Gaiellales; family JAICJC01; genus JAICYJ01. Next base: position 15,488 of record JAWVEN010000067.1, read on the forward strand.
TCGCAGCTACCTCGGGTCGACCGGCATCCCGGCCAAGGCCCTGCGCGAGGGCCCGATCGTGGGGATCTGCAACTCGTGGAGCGAGGTCGTGAACTGCAACGTCCATCTCCGCGCTGTGGCCACGGCGGTGAAACGCGGCGTGATGGCGGCGGGCGGGGTACCGCTCGAGTTCCCGACCATCTCGCTCGGCGAGGCGCTGATGAAGCCGACCACGATGCTCTACCGCAACCTGATGGCGATGGACGTCGAGGAGTCGATTCGGGCGCACCCGTTCGACTCGGTGGTGCTGCTCGCGGGGTGCGACAAGACCGTGCCCGCGCAGCTGATGGGAGCTATCAGCGCGGACGTTCCCGCGGTCATGGTGACTGGTGGCCCGTCGCTTCCGGGGGTGTTCCGCGGTGAGCGAGTCGGATCCGGGACCGACCTGTGGCGCCTGACCAGCGAGTACCGGGCGGGACGCATGACGGACGACGAGTACGCGGAGCTCGAGCGATCGCTCATTCCCACCAACGGACACTGCGCCGAGATGGGAACCGCCTCGACGATGGCGGCGATCGTCGAAGGGCTCGGGATGTCGCTCCCGGGCTCCGCCATGATTCCCGCTCCCAATGCCCAGCGCCTCCTCAGTGCGGAGCGCGCGGGGGAGTGCGCCGTCGAGCTCGCGACCCAGCAGCGCCGTCCTTCTCAGGTCATCGACGAGCGAAGCTTTGCGAATGCGATCACGCTCCTGATGGCGATCGGGGGCTCGACCAACGCGGTGATCCACCTGCTCGCGCTCGCCGGGCGGGCAGGCATAGGGCTCGACCTGGCGCAGTTCGACGAGATCTCCCAACGCACACCGGTGGTGGTGAACCTCCAGCCCAGCGGAGAGCACTTCGCCGTCGACCTGCACGAGGCCGGCGGAATCCCCGCGGTGCTGCGCGCCATTGAGCCGCTGCTCGACACCACGGCGAACACCATCACCGGGCAGCCGCTGTCGGCGGCGCTCTCGGCCGCACCGCCCTCGAAGGCGGGCATCGTGGGGTCGCTCGACGAGCCGTACACCGCGGCGGGCGGGATCAAGGTGCTCCGCGGCTCACTCGCACCAGGTGGCGCGCTGATCAAGCGCAGCGCGGCCTCGGCGGAGCTGCTTCGACACCGGGGCCCCGCGACCGTGTTCGACGGCATCGACGACATGCTCGCGCGGATCGACGACCCCGCACTCGCTGTGGATGATCAGAGCGTGCTCGTCCTGCGCAACGTGGGGCCGATCGGCGGGCCCGGCATGCCGGAGTGGGGCCAGGTTCCGATCCCGGCGAAGCTGTTGAAGCGCGGCGTGCGCGACCTGGTGCGCGTCTCGGATGCCCGGATCAGCGGCACGTCGTTTGGGACGCTGGTGGTTCACGCCGCTCCCGAATCGGCCGTCGGAGGCCCATTGAGCCTCGTCCGCGACGGCGACCCGATCCTCCTCGACGTCGAGAGCGGCCGCATCGATCTCGACATCCCCGAGCGGGAACTGGCGTCGCGCACCGGCGCGACGCGGCCGCCTGCGCGCACTCGCGGATATGAGCGCCTCTACGCGCAGCACGTGCTTCAGGCCGACGTAGGCTGCGACTTCGACTTCCTTCAGGCCGTTCCTGGAGAACCGCATCGCAGCGACCCCGACGGCCTGGTCGAGGGCTGGCTGGAAGGTTGGTGAAAAAAAAGGGGTCTGACCCCTTTTTTTCATGCGTAGCGGTAGAGGAACTTGTGCACGCTGAGCTCGATCAGCGTGTCGACGCTGACAACGCCGTCGATGGTGGGGATGCGCTCGAGCAGGAGCTCGCGCAGCTCTTCGTGACCGCGGCAGACGATCTCGATCGAGATGTCCGCGCGTCCCACGGTGGCAGCGACATACACGACGTCGGGCCATTCGACCAGCGTCTCGATCGCGGCCTTCGTCGCCCCTGGCTCCATTCTCAGGAAGATCTGCGCGAGCACCTCGTAACCGAGTTGGAACGGATCGGGTACCGCGACAATACGAAGCGCGCCCTTGTCGATCAGGCGTTTGACGCGTGACCGCACCGTCCCTTCGGCGACCCCGAGCGACCGGGCGATCTCGCGGTAGGACTTTCGCCCATCGATCTGCAGGTGCGCGACGATGGCCCGGTCGACCGGATCGGTGACGAGGTCCCCGATCGACGACCCGCCCGCGGGTGGGGGCGTACCTCCGCGCCTGCCGTCGTCTTCCATCCGGCAGACCCTAACGTCAGTTACGAGCGGACGGCACCCACATTGGCGCTGGGAACCGCTCGTCGACGGTCTCGCTGAGCGCCAGTGTTCCCTCCAGCACCGCTTCCTCCATCGACCGAGGCCCGATGCAATCCCCCGCCGCGACCACGCGAAGCCCCCGGTGGCCCAGCTCGTTGATCAGCTCGTCCGCGGGCTCCCTTCCGAGTGCCAGCACAAGTGACTCGGCCTGCAGCCGGGTGGTCAGACGCGGCTCGTAGATGTTCTCGAACTCGACGGCGTCGCCCACGATCGCGCGGAGGCGGAGGTGGTGCACGATGTCGACGCCGCCGATATGCAGCCGCGCCATGTACAGCGCTCGGCGGTAGGGGTGAAGTGCCTCGCCTACGGCATGCGAGCCGACGACCAGCGAAACGTCGTGGCCCGCCTCGCACAGCAGGTCGGCGCAGTCGACGCCGCTGGGATCGCCTCCCCAGTCGGCAATCACGACCCGCTTTCCGACCCGTGCACCGTCGAGCACCTCCCACGAGGTGAGGACCTCGATGCCGGAGTCCGGAAGCGCCGGGCGGATCGGGCGCGCACCCGTCGCGACGACCACCAGATCGGGGTGCAGCGCCTCGACGTCCTCGGCGGATGGCGAGGAGCCGAGACAGAGCTTGAGCCGCTCCGAGCCGAGGAGGTCGTCGAAGTTGGCGAGGAACCGGGCCACGGTCTCGCGCTGCCCCGGAGCCGAACCCGCGATTGCCGCCTGACCGCCGATCCTGTGGCTCTGCTCGAACAGCGTGACCGCGGCGCCTGCTTCGAGGGCGGTGCTCGCGGCCGCGAGGCCCGCCGGCCCGGCACCGATCACCACGACGGAACGCCCTGAGAGGTCGGGAGGCCTGGGAAAGCTTCGCTCCCTGCCGGTCAGCGGATTGACCATGCACGCGATCGGTTCGCCCGCGTGGTAGTGCGCGATGCAGACGTTGCACCCGGTGCACCGGCGAACGCCGCGGCCGCCATCAGCCGCTTTGCGGGGAAGGTCCGGGTCGGCGATCAGCGCCCGCGTCATGCCGACCAGGTCGAGGCGGCCCGACCGTACGAGCTGGTCGGCCGCCGCGAGATCGAAGATCCTGCCGGTGCCGATCAGCGGCAGTGCGTGGAACGGGCGGCTGGCGGAATCGAGCGCATCGCGGGGGAACGGCGGCGGCGGAACGATGCCGACAGCGCCGAGTAGCGTGGACGCATCGCCGAAGGTCACGCTGAGATAGTCGACGTCGGCGAGACGCGAGGCGATCTCGGCGGCCTCGGCGGCCGTCGCAGTCACCCGGACGCCGAGCATCAGCTCCGGGGCCGCCGACCGGACGGCCGCGAGGATGCGCTCGAGCAGCAGGCCGCCGTCGCGCCAGCGGTCGTCACGGCGATTCGTCGCCGGGTCGAAGAACTGCGCGATCAGGTAGCGGTGGGCCGCCGACACCTCGACGCCGTCCAGGCCGGCGTCGGCCATGGTGCGTGCACACGTGGCATAGCCGGCGATGATCTCCTCGATCTCCCACTCGGACAGCGCCCGCGGTTCGGTGTGGAACCGCTCTGTCGGGACGGCCGAAGGTGCCACCGCGGCCTTCCTGGGCGGGCTCATGATCTGCTCTCGCCCGCCATGGAAGAGCTGCGCGAGCAGCACACCGCCGTGGCGGTGAACGCGTAGCGCCACCTCGCCGAAGGCCTCCGCCGCAGGCTCGAGGTAGCCACCCAGCGTGTCGGAGGTGAGCAGTCCCGTCGGATGCACGGCCGTCGCCTCGATGACGATCATCGCGGCGCCGCCTCGTGCTCGCGCCTCGTGGTAGTCGGCGAAGGCCTCGGTGGGGAGATGGGCGTGCACGAGGCCGGTCTGGTGCGCCGTCGAGACGATTCGGTTTCGGAGTCGCACAGGGCCCAGATCGAGCGGTTCGAGCAGGTTCGTGTACAGAGACTGCGCGCTCACTGTTGAACAATCATAGAGAGAAATACCCGCAGTTTCCGCGCTCGGTTCGGCTCCTTGACCTATTGTTGAACAACTGTTAGCCTCGCGCCGTGAGAGGTAGCGACTCCACAGCGGCACAGGCCGCTGAGATGCTCCGTAAGCGGATCCTCACCGGCGCCATCCGGCCCGGTTCCCCGCTGCGCGAGGTGGCGCTCGCCCGCGAGCTCGGCATCTCCCGCAACACGTTCCGGGAGGCGATCCAGGCCCTCGTCTTCGACGGACTCGTCCGCCACGCACCCAACCGCGGCGCAACGGTCGCGCGGCTCGGCGTCGACGACGCCCATGACATCTACACCGTGCGGCGCACCCTCGAACTGGCCGCGCTCGAGCGCGCTGTGGCCAGCCGGCCCGCCGACCTACGCCCGCTGGGCGACGCGCTCGGAGAACTCGAGCGCGCCGCCGCCGATCACGACTGGGAACGCCTGGTCGAGGCCGACCTGTGCTTCCACCGGCGGCTTGTCGACGTGCTCGGCAGCGCGCGGCTCTCGGGGTTCTTTCGAACAGTGGAGACGCAGATCAGGCTCGCGTTTTCGATCGTCGCGTATGCCGACCGCGAGTACGAGCACCCCGCTCCGCTGATCGAGGAGCACCGCGACCTCTTCGACGTGATCCTCCGCGGTCAACTCGATGTGGCGCGTCCGATGCTGATCGAGCACTTGGCCAAGTACGAGCGACGGCTTGTCGCGGTGCTTGCCGACCACGAAGGGCGTCAGGCGGCCGAAGCCTCCGACGCAGGCTGAACCAAGCGCACCAACGCAGTTCTCTATTGCAGGTTCCACCCACGCTGGAGGGACAGGATGGCCACAGCCGACAACCCCGAAACAACACTCTTCGTCCGTAAGGCCACCGGCCTGGTCAAAGGGTGGTCGATCCTCGATGCCACGATGTACTCGGCGTTCGCGATCAACCTGATCACCGTCGGGTTCGGGTTCGCGTTCAGCACGCTGATCTTCGTCCCCGAGGGGTCGTTGATGTACGCCACGATCCTGGCTGGGCTCTTCCTCATCTTCGAGGTGCTGGTCTACGCCTCTTTGATCGCCGTGATGCCGCGCGCAGGCGGCGACTACGTCTGGCAGAGCCGGATCTTCGGCGGCGGGATCGGCTTCATCCTCGGTGCGACCGGATGGTGGTTCATCCTCTGGCACTGGGTTCCGATCTACGCGCAGATCATGGCGCTGGAGATCATCCAGCCGATCCTCACGGTGCTCGGATTCACCGGAACGGAGCCGCTCCACGCGGACTGGTGGGTCTACTCGGCGACCAACGGCACGGGCATCTTCGTCACCTCGATCATCACCGCGCTTCTGGGAGCGGTCGTCGTCGCCATCGGCATGCGGGCGTACGCGAAGTTCCAGCGCTGGTGCTTCCTGGGCGGCATGATCGGCCTTGGCATCGTGATCCTGCTCTTCGCGTTGCACAGTGAGAGCGACTGGGTGAATGCCTTCAACCGCAGCGCTCAGGATCTGTACGGAACCGGCCCGAACGCCTATCAGGACACCGTCAAGGCCGCGGCCGACGCGGGCCACGTCTCGGCGCCGTTCTTCGACTCCCTGGCACTCGGGTCGACCCTGCTGCTGATCCCATTCGTCATCTTCTGGAACCTCTACCCGAACTGGGGCGCGACGCTCTACGGCGAGGTCAAGGGTGCCAGTGACTTCCGCAAGAACGTGTACTCCATGGCCGGCGGCCTGATCCTGATGACGATCCTGACCATCGTCACCTTCGTGGCCATGAGCCGCTCGATGGGGTACGACTTCTTCGGCATCCTCAGCGGCACGTACTGGGGCACCGTCGCCGGGCCGGTCGCGATCTTCCCGTACCCGGGAATGCTGGCGGCCTTCTTCCTCGAGAACGCAGCGCTGCAGGTGATCCTGCTCCTGCTCCTGTCCCTGTGGTTCTTCGGGTGGCTGGGGACGCTCTTCCTGTCCTCGACCCGGATGATCTTCGCGGCGGCATTCGACCGGGTGCTCCCCGAATGGGCGGCGCGCGTGGACTCCCGGACGCGCGTTCCCGTCCCAGCGCTGCTTCTGATGTTCATCCCGTCGATCCCGATCGCGGCGCTCTATTCCTACAGTTCGCAGTTCTACCAGTACACCCTCGATGCCGCCGTGGTGATCGCGATCATGTACTTCGGCACCACCCTCGCCGCCATCGTCATGCCGTGGCGGCGGCCGGATATCTACAACGCATCGCCGATCGCCAAGTACAAGGTGTTCGGGATCCCGCTGATCACCTTCTCCGGCCTGGTGTTCCTGGCATTCCTCGCCTATGCGCTCTACAAATGGCTCGGTGACGGCCTCTACGGCGTGAACCATGCCGACTCGCTGTACTACATGGGCGTCCTGTACGTCGTCGCTCTGGCAATCTTCGTCGGGTCAAGGCTGTACCGCCGGCGCCAGGGGATCGATCTGGCGGCGGTCAGCAAGGAGATTCCCGTCGAGTAATCGCGACGACATCGCTTCGACCAAAGGACGCCTCACGGACACCGTTGCGCTGGTCACAGGAGCGACGCGTGGGATCGGACGCGCCATCGCAGAGCGGCTCCATGCCGACGGCGCAACAGTGATCGGGACGAGCAGGCAACCCTGTGCCGACGCTCCGGAGGGTGTTGAGCTGATCTGTGCGGATGTCTCCGACCCCACGCGGGTCGGAGACGTCTTCGCGCAGATCGAGGATCGGCACGGGCCCTGCCGCGTGCTCGTCAACAACGCAGGCATCCAGCTCGAGAAGAGCGTCACCGAGACGACCGTCGCGGAGTGGAACACCGTCCTCGCCGTGAATCTGACGGGGCCGTTCCTCTATGCGCGAGAGGCGATTCCGCGGATGAAGGCGAACGGCGGCGGTGTGATCGTCAACATCGGATCGACAGATTCGTTTGTCGCCGACCCCGGCCTGGCCGCCTACGTGGCGTCGAAGACCGGTCTCCTTGGGCTGACGCGCTCGATCGCCGTCGATTACGGCGCCGACAACATCCGGTGCGTCTGTGTCTGCCCGACGTACGTCGACACCGAGATCGCCGAGGGGTACTACGCCGCGCAGGACGACCCGGACGCCGCGAGGGCGCGGGCGGCAGCACGCCACCCGCTCGGCCGCGTCGCCGCTCCGGCGGAGATCGCGGACGTCGTCGCATGGGCCTGCAGCGACGATGCGCGCTTCGTCACCGGTCAGGCAGTGGTAGTCGACGGAGGCGCACTTGCCTCGTTCGGGGTGTAGATGACGAGGTTCGAGGGCCGCACGGCAATCGTGACCGGTGGATCTGACGGGATCGGCGCAGAGACTGCGCGGCGCCTTTCGTCGGAAGGCGCGCACTTGACGCTCGTCGGCCGCCGGCAGCCCGCGGACGTACCGGTGCTACGCGAGCTCGATCCGGCGAGAACGCGCTATATCGCGCTCGATCTGAACGACGACGGCTCGCCCGAGGCCATCGTCTCCGAGACGCTGTCAGCGTTCGGAGCCCTGGACGTCCTCGTCAACAATGCCGGGGAGGACTACACCAGACCCCTGCTCGACGCGCCGGTGGAGGACGTGCGGCGGGTCTTCGAGACGAACTTCTTCGCCGCCTTCCGGATGCTGCAATCCGCTGCACGGGCGATGAAGGAACAGGGTGGCGGCTCGATCGTGAACGTCACGTCCCGGCTCGCGGTGATCGGCGTCGAGACGATGACGGTCTACGGCGCCTCCAAGGGTGCACTTCTGACCCTCACTCGTGGCGCTGCGATCGAGCTTGCGCCGGCCAAGATCCGCGTGAACGCGGTCGCACCGGGGCTGACCGCCACACCGCTCTACGTTGCATACCTGGAGCGCCAGGCCGATCCGGCGGCGACGGAGGCGAAGGCTCAGTCTGCAATCCCCCAGAGGCGCGTGGCTGAGCCGGCTGACGTTGCGGCGGCGATCGCGTACCTCGCATCGGACGAAGCGGGACACGTCACGGGCCACTCGCTCGCGGTCGACGGCGGGTACACCGCCGCATGAGAGCCGAAGGGGTGGCACGGGGGGCGCCACCCCTTCGGCTTGCTCACTCGTGCCCTAGCGGGCGACCACCGCGTTCGACCTGGCCGACGCGGCACTCGTCCCGACCGCGTTGATGGCGACCACCTCGAACCGGTAGGTACCGGCCGGCACTGTCATGTTCAGCTGCCTCGCGCCCGCGGCGAGCACCGCGGAGTTGATGCGCTGAAGCACGGTTGCACCTGCCGCGGCCGAGCTCATACGGAGCGCGGTGACGCGGTAGCCTGTGATCGCGGAGCCGCCGTTCGTCGCAGGCGGCGTCCAGAGAGCACGAGCTGTGATCGGTGCACCGCCACCGCCGCCGGCAGCGACGCCGATGACAGGTGCACCCGGTACCGTCACGACTGCCACGGTGGACGGCGTGACGTTGTTCGACCTGGCCGAAGCCGGGCCGACTCCGGCCGCATTCACGGCCGCGACCTCGAACGTGTAGGTCGTACCGTTCGTGAGGCCGGTGACCACCAGGCTGGTGGCAGCCGCACCCGCAGTGCGCAGCCCGCCCACCTGGGCGTTCGTGGCGACGTTGATGACGCGGACACGGTACGCGGTGATGGGCGATCCCCCGTTGTTGCCGGGAGCCGTCCAGCGCACCGTCGCCGAGGCATTGCCGCGGCTGGCGAGACCGATCACCGGCGCGTTTGGCACGCCGACGACCACTGCTGTCTCAGCAGAGGTGACCTGCTCCGTCGCACCGAGGTTGTCGGTGAAGAAGACGATCACCCGCAGCGTCATCCCGGCCTGGCCGGCGGTCGGCGTGAACGTGCCGGCTGCCGCACCCGGAATGTCGGTGAACGCACCTGCGCCCAGCCGCTGCTGCCACCGGAATCCGAACGTCACACCGGCCACGCCGTCAGGATCGGTGATCCCGGCGGTCGAAGCGGTCAGCGTGCCGCCCTGCGTGGGTGTCGCATCGTCGATTACCGGCACTCCCGCAGCCGGATCGTTGACATTGCTCACCGGTGCTGTCGGATTGGAGGTGACACTCTCCGGCACTCCCAGGCTGTCGGTGAAGTTGGCGACCACTCGCAGCGCCTGCCCGACCTGGGCCTGCGCCGGAGTGAACACCGTGCCGCTGCCGACGTTCGTCCACACGCCCGGAGCTGTCTCAGCCTCCCACGCGAGAACGATGCTGGCTGCATTGATGCCGTCGGGATCCGAGAACGTCGAGGGATCCGCGGTCAGCAGCTGCCCCTGAGCGGGCGCCAGGCTGCTGAGGGTGACCGTCCCCACCGGCGGTGAGTTGGTCGTGACCGCGGTCAGGTTGACCGTGATCGGGTCGGCGAACTGCGCCCGCTCCATGTTCCAGAGCGTGTCGATGCCGTCCGCAGCCGTACCGCCCGTGTGTGCGACGGTGATGCTGCCATCCGAGTTCGACGTGATGGTGTAGTTCGCCCGGATGTCCGAGAACACCGCGGTGTCGACGTCACTCGACGCGGCGTTGTCAGCGAGCTCGCGAACGATCACGAGGTCGCCCGGATCAACCGTCTGGGCCATCAAGGATTCCTGGAGGGTCGGCCCCACCAGGGTGCCGGCACCATTGCGCAGGTACCGGTGCGTCAGCAGATCGGCGCTCCCGATTTGAATCGACGGATTCGCGTGACTGCGCACGCTGATCCGCACGTTCAGGTACTGGTCGCCGTCGATGACGTCGTCGGCTCCGCGACCTTCGATCAGGTCGCTGCCGGCTCCGCCAAGGAGGATGTCGCCATCGCCCCACACGAAGTCACCCGTGAGCGGGCAGTTCATGGACGACGAGTTGGCAACGACCGTGGCCGTCGGCGTGTTCAGCGGCGGAACGATGAGGTCGAGACCGGCGATCCGGTCAAGACCCGCCTGATCCAGCGCATCGCAGCCGATGAACCCTGCGCCGCCGACCGTCACGGGGGCAAGGATCTCGCCCCTGATCGAGTCGTTGAACGGCCCACCGGACACGCCCTCGACCTCGTGGAACCGGTCGCGGACTTCGACCACGGTGATGTCGCCAGGAAGGATCGGCAGAGCAAGGTCGACGTCCTGCGCGATCGGATCCATGAACCCGGTCGAGAAGTCGTAGCCGGCAGCACCGGCATTCTTCTCGATACCCGGGCCGGTGACCAGAATGTCGTCGCCACCTTCGGAGTCGTAGTCGTCGTCGCCTGCCTGTCCGATGAGGACGTCATGGCCGGGCTCGTTGGGATCGTTGAAGAACAGCGAGCTGCTGTCACCGATCATCAGGTCGGGCTGGTCGCCGCCCTCCTGCCAGTCGTCGCCACTGTCGCCGAACCCGGCGTCGAGGCTCTGACCGAGGATCATCCAGTCGTTGCCGGGACCCCCGAAGGTCTCGTTGATGTTAGCTCCGCCGTTGGCGAAGTCGTGTCCGTCGCCGAGGAGGAGGATGTCGAGCCCGGGGCCGGCTTCGATCACGTCGTTGCCGGGACCGCCCTTCAGCACATCGTCGCCGTTGCTGTCGGTGATCTTGTCATTGCCGTCCCCGCCCAGAGCGACGTCGCCACCATCATTGCCCTCGATGATGTCGTTGCCGCCGTTGCCGAGGAAGGTGTCGCTGTCGTTGCCGCCCCAGATGCGGTCAAGGACATTGGTGCCGTTGTAGACGCTCTGGCCGTTGATCCCAGGCGGGTCGACGGAGTTGATCTCGCGGTATCGGATCGTGCCGTTTGCCATCCGGATCAGCACAGCGTGCTCGTCACACTCCGACGACGGGTCGTCCGCGACCTGGTTCCCCAGGGTCGCGAAGTCTGCGGCGGTTCCATGCAGGTTGCTGAGCTGGAACTTGCAGTCTGCCGTTGCGAACGCGTCAGCCTTCAGCGAGTGAGCGGTGGTGTTGCGCATCACGAGCTCGGCGAACGAGTTGCCCTCGAGCTGCGCCCGGAGGTTCATGCCCGGGGTGCGGGCGAGGTAGTACAGCCGGTCGGAGTTCTGCAGGTCCGTCAGCTGGCTCTCGAACACGAAGTTGAACGTCGAGCCGAGGTGGCCGCCGAAGAGGTTCGTCCGCTCGGCGAGGCCACCGACCCAGAGGTCGATGTTGTTCAGCCCGGTCTCCAGGTTCTCCCACGAACCGGCGCTGTTCATGAACTCCGCTGCGTCCGAAGGTGCAACGTCGGTCGTAGCCGGGTCAACGATGATCCTTGCAGCCTCGCGTCGCGAAGCAAGCGTCGGCGGACCGTTGTCGGCGCTCTCGTCGGTCCCGACCGTGAGGGGATCGTCGAGCAGAATGCCGTCGGGGCCGACGTCGGTCAGGATCGTCGGGTGCCGGCCATACGCAGCGACGAAGTTGATCAACGACTCCGGGTGCTTCATGTTCAGCCCGAAATCCACCCAGCTCGTGTAGGGGGTCAGCTGGGAGTCGTTCGTCGCGTTGTGCAGCTCCCTGCGGAAGTCGTTCAGCGAAGGAATGCCCTCTGCCCGGGCACGCGCCATGTTGATCGTCGGCAGATCGAGCGGCAGACCGAGCAGGTTGTTCCGTAGGGTGTCCGTCACGAACTCGTCGATCTCGTTCCCGGTCTGGTCGGACATGCCCATGAAGATACTGCCGGCCGCCTGATTGGAGTTGAGTACTCCTGCAGGACCGCCGTCGAAGTACGACTGCGGGTTGAGGAAGCCGTCCAGCAGCGGGATGTCGTTGTTCGATCCGTCCTCGTTCGTGCGCGAGATCGTCTCGGTCAGCATCGAGTGGCCGAATCGATACACCGCGTGGGCGAACTCCGCCTTGACGGCCGGGTTGATGTCCGCCTGGGTGAACGCGAAGGGCTCGAACGGGTTGATCAACGGCTGAATCTTGCGCGCGAACTCCTCGAACACAAGGTGCTGGTACTCCATCTCGGTCACGAAGCGCGCCGCCTGGAACAGCCGCTCACCGTTCCAGCCACCGGCACCCGTGGCGAGCTGCCACTCCGGAAGAGCAGCGATGCCCTTGGCGGATGTGTCGCTGAGCAGGATGCCCTTCATCTCGTCCACCAGCCGGTCGTGCTCCGAGTGGAAGATCTGGTGCACCGCGGTCAGCGCGATGTTCTCGTTCAGGCGACCGTCGCCCGCGATGAAGTGCAGGTTGAGCAGCTCGTCGTCGTACGTGCCGGCGGGGGCCGGCGTATCGAGGCTGTGGCCGGCGGTGGTGTTGGCATCGCCGCCGTTCGCGTTGGGGGCAGCGCTGTGGGCGATGTCGTCCAAGAACGCGATGCCGATCCGCATCGCATTGGCCGGCACCGGTACGCCGGTGCCGCCATTTGCGGCGGGATTGCCCTCGACCATGCCACTCGCAGTCACATACTGCGCATAGCCGTTCGGGCCGGGGATGAAGTTGCCGTACGGGTCGACCGCCAGCATCGGGACGTTGAACACATCCATGTCGACCAGCTTCAGGCCGAGCATGCTTGCCGCCTGGGCCTTGACCATTGCCCACGTGCCCTGGCCGCCATCGGGCGAGCTGATCAGCTTGCCGGTCGAAACCGGGTCGCCGTTGCCGTTGTTTGCGTACTCACGCAGGAACACCTGGTGAGATGGGTCGGACGTGTACGTCTGGCTCTGGTCCACGAACGGGGTGTCGATGTTCCTCGCCTCGTGGATGTCGTCGGCGCTCTCGTCTTGGGGCGTCGTTCCAATGTCGCCGAGAACTCCGTCAGGCCCTGGCTGGTTCGCAGAACGACCCAGCACCATGAATCGCAGGTTCGGGTCGAGGTCGTCACCATTGCCGAAGATGTGATCGGGGCCGGCGACCAGTGGGTCGTCGTCCTTCAACGGCACGAAGACCGTGCCGCTCTTCGAGCTGTCCTTGCGCTTGTCCACACCGTGGTCGAAGAACTGACCGAAGATGGTGAACAGCGAGTTGAACGGCGGCGAGAGGCCGACGTCCGTCGTCACGTTCGGGATGAACAGCGTCTGGTACGCCGGGACGCAGCCCGCGGGCAGCGGCGGATCAACACTTTCATCGGTGCACGGCACCACGCCCTCGGCGCCCTGCGTCCTGACGGGGTAGCCGGCGGCGTGGACCGCGGACGGATTCGTCGACGTCTGGTCGACGATCAAGTTGCTGATGATGCGCGGCTGCGTGTCGAAGACCATGCCCTTCGTCTGCGCGTAGCTCGTCGGGTTGGGAGGCCCGAACGCAGGCGGCGTGTTCTCCGCCGGCTTGAACTCCGGCGTCGCCAGCCGCGGGAACAGCTGATGCGTTGCGCCGAACATTTCGTTGCCGGCGACGAGGTTGTTGCAGGAGCCGTCCACTGTCCGAAGCCCCAGCGACAGCAGGGGGCTCCCGATCTGGTTTGGCCCGGGGCCGACCAGCCCCGCGCACGGGCCCGACGTCGGCGTGATGCTCGCAGCGTGATGCTCTGCGATCTTGATCTGCTTCAGAATGAACGCGAGGTCGGAAGGCGTCACTACGAAGCCCGCGCCGACCGGTGCCGGCGCAGCCTGTGCAGCTGGGCCCCCCATGCTGGCGACCGTCGCAATCCCGACGATCACCGCGGCACACACAGGAACGACACTTCCAAGCCGGGAAAGCGCGCGAACCGCAATGCCCCTGTGGGGCCGTGCGGGTGCCCATCTTCGCGTTTCCGCTGCCTCTGTCCTGGGCGGTCGAACCATCCCTGGACCACGGCGGGCTTTAAAAACACCCATGACCGGACCTCCATCCGTTGTGACTGGTTTGGAGGCGGTCCGGCCCGCCAACGAGGTCAGAATGAAGGCGGCACCTGTTGAAAAACCGTTGAGAAACGGGATCGACGGGTGAATTTCACGCGCCGAACGTGAGAGACGTCACAAAAACAGCGTCTTACGTCTTCCTGGCGCGGCTCGGAGCGACGCGCGCGGGCTCGTTCGGCATCTTCGGATAGACCGGTGGCCACGGAGCGTCCATCAGCCCTGCGGCCATGTCGCGCCGATGCAGCTCGAGCAGCGGCTCGAGCGACTGCGGGCTCTCGATCATCGACCGCCACGGATCGCCGGCTGCGGCGACACGGCCCGGGACGTCGGCGATGGTGAGGCGCTCGGGATCGATGTCGCTGAGCTCCTCCCAGCCGAACGGCGTGGAGACCTGTGCCCCTGCCCGCGGCCGGACACCCCAGGCCCCGATCACCGTCTTGTGCGGCGCGTTCTGGTTGAAGTCGACGAACACCCGGGTGCCGCGCTCCTCCTTCCACCACGCCGCGGTCGTCAGGTCGGCCCGGCGGCGCTCGAGCTCGCGCGCGAGCGCGACGGCTGCGGCGCGCACCGCGATCGAGTCGAACTCGGGGATCAGCCGCACGTAGACGTGGATGCCGTTGCGGCCTGTGGTCTTCGGCGCGGCCGTCAGCCCGAGCTCGGCGAGCAGCTGTCTGGTTTCGTCCGCAGCCTCCTGCACCATGGCGAACGTCACGCCGGGCGAAGGGTCGAGGTCGATTCGCAGCTCGTCGGCATGGTCGGGGTCGTCGGCCCGGTACGGCCACACGTGGAGGCCGAGGCAACCGAGGTTGACGGCCCACACCAGGTGAGCGACATCGGCCAGCACCAGCGCGCGGGACGGCGTGCCGTTGGGCGTCTGCACGGTCGTTGTCTGCAGCCATTCCGGCGCGTTCTTCGGCACGCGCTTCTGAAAGAACGACGGGCCGTCTGCACCGTTGGGGTAGCGCTCGAGCAGCACCGGCCGGCCTCCGAGGGCACGCATCAGCGGCTCTTCGACCGCGAGGTAGTAGCGGATCAGGTCGAGCTTCGTCTGGCCGCGCTCGGCGAAGAACACCTTGTCGGGGCTCGTGACCGGCACCGTCCGGCCGGCCGCCACGATCTCATGCGGTGGATCTGAGGCCATAGACGTCAGCTCCGATCATAGGCGGCCCGGCCGCCCCAACGGAAGGCGCGTTCACGGAGGTGCCTGGCACCTCCGTGAACGGTCAGTCCTCGCACTCGCGGATGACGTAGAACTTGCGCACCGGTCCCGTCTGCTCCCAGGTGCACTCGGTGCAGCGCGCGATCGCAAAGGCCTCACCGGGCCCGAACGTGGCGGCGGCGCCGTCCGGCGTGCGCAGCGTGACACTGCCCTCGATCAGCACGCAGACCTCGTCGACCGGGTAGGACGGCAGGTGCTCGACGAAGGCGTCCGCCGACCACACGCCGGCAGTCAGACCGTCTGCGAACCTCGCAAGCTCGGACGTCCGGCTCATCGCCTCGCCCTCCTGCAGCAACGGGGCGTCGTGCAGGGCGGCGGGGTCAAGCTGCGTGATGCCGGTCATGGCAACTCCAGTCGAGAGGGGCGATCGATGGGAGGCTCCCAAAGCAGAGTCTGCCCAGGCGCGCCATGCTATGGCAATGGACGACCTCTCGCGGACGATCCGGCGCAACACGCTGCTGCTTGCCTGCGTCACCGCCGTCAACTCGGCAGTGCTCCAGCTCGCCGCGGCCGTCTCGACGCTGACTTTCGTGCTGGTCACCGGACATCGGGGCCTGCTCGGGCTCGGCCCCGCCATCTTCCTCACCTCGTCGGGCCTGACCGCCGTCGTCGCTGGGCAGGCCATGGACCGGTTCGGACGGCGTCAGGTGCTCGCAGCCGGCTTTGCATCCTCCGCGCTGGGCTGCACGCTGAACGCCGTCGCCACCCGCACCGAGTCGGTACCGGTGCTGCTCGCCGGCTTCGTCCTGATCGGAGCCGGCATGGCGACATCGCTCCTGATCCGCACAGCGGCGGGCGACATGTACCCCCCGGAGCGCCGCGCGCGCGGCATCTCTTACGTCCTCGTGGGGGCGGTCTTCGGTGCGATCCTGGGCCCGCTGGTGTTCAGCCCGATGTTCGCGGGAAAGGACGTCGAGGTCGAGGTGCTGACGGTGCCGTGGCTTGCGGCGGGTGGGATCTCCCTGCTCGCCCTGGCGATCGTCATGCTGGTGCGGCCCGACACGCGCACGATCGCGCAGATGATCAGCACCCGCGACCGCGAAGAAGCTCCGGCGCCGGCCGCACCGCTGGCCGAGATCATCCGCCGGCCGGGAGTGATCCCGGCGATGGTTGCGAGCCTGGCCAGCTTCGGGGTGATGGTCTCGGTCATGAACCTGACCGGGTACGTGGTCGTCGAGAAACACCACCATTCGCAGGACTCCGTGTTCCCGATCGTGGGCGCCCACGTGCTCGGCATGTACGCGCTCGTGCTGGTCATCGGTGCGCTGATCGACCGACTCGGCCGCACCCCCGCGCTCGCCAGCGGGCTGCTCGTGATGGGGGCATCCACGCTTGGAATGCTGTGGGCCGAGAGCGTGCCCACGACCGCCGTGCTGCTGTTCGGCCTCGGCATCGGCTGGAACATCTCGTTCGTCGCTGCGACGGCGCAGATGGCCGACAGGACGAGCGCCGTCGAGCGTGGAAAGCTGCTCGGCTTCAGCGACCTGATCGGCGCCCTGCTCGCTGCATCGCTCGCACTGGTCGGTGGCTACGGGCTGGAGACGTCCGGTGTGGCCGCACTCGCGGTAGGCGCCTCCATCATCGTCGTCTCGCCCGTTGCGTTCATCCTCTGGCGCCAGCCAGGCACGGAACCGGCATCAGCAGCTGCGGAGCCGTAGCCGCCGCCCCGATGACACGCCGTTTCGCACAGGTCGACGTCTTCACGACGACGCCGTACACCGGGAATCCGGTCGCGGTCGTGCTCGACGCGAGCGGCCTCACAACGGAGCAGATGCAGCGGTTCGCCGCCTGGACGAACCTCTCCGAGACCACCTTCGTGCTGCCGCCGGACGATCCCGCCGCCGACTACCGGGTGCGGATCTTCACGCCGGAAGCCGAGCTTCCGTTCGCCGGGCACCCGACGCTCGGGACGTGCCACGCATGGCTCGAGTCGGGCGGCGTTCCGGGGCGGAGCGACGTCGTCATCCAGGAGTGCGGCGCGGGACTGATCGCCGTGCGACGCACCGCGGAAGGGCTCGCGTTCGCGGCGCCCCCGCTGCTCCGTTCCGGCCCGGTCGAGGAGGCGCTGGTGCAGCACATCGCAGACATTCTCGGCATCGACCGAGCAGATGTCATCGATGCCCAGTGGGCCGACAACGGTCCGGGCTGGGTGGCGGTGCTGCTGCGAAGCGCGGACGCCGTCCTCGCGCTCCGGCCGGGAGCAGTCGATCTCGACATCGGCGTCGTGGGCCCATACCCGGAGGGACATGCGGAGGCGTTCGAGGTGCGCGCCTTCTTCCCCATGGGCGGAGGAACCGTCGAGGATCCGGTCACGGGGAGTCTGTGCGCCTCACTCGCAGGGTGGCTGATACCCACCGGCCGCGCACGCACTCCCTACCTCGTCAGCCAGGGTACGGCGCTGGGACGGCGCGGGCGGGTGCACATCAGCGTCGATGACGACGGCACGATCTGGACCGCAGGCAGCACCGTGACGTGCATCACCGGGCAGGTGCTGCTGCCTGAGTTGGGCTGAAGCTGTCGTTGCCAGACCGTAGAACGCATTTCGCATGTCTTTTGTCACCGCCGGGATTCGCTGGTACTGTTGGCGGCCATGGGCCGCCTGCCGCCAACCCACGTCGATGACCCGAAGGCGGTCGGCGTGCGGATCCACAACGCGCGTGAGGCGTCCGGACTGTCGCTGCGCCAGGTCTCGTTTGCAGGCTGCTCCGCCGGCTTCCTGAGCCGCGTGGAGTCAGGCACGCGCGTGCCGTCCCAGCAGGTGCTCGTCGAACTGGCCCGCCGGCTGCGGGTCGACGCCGAGGAGCTTGCCGGGGTGTCAGCCGGCCGCGAGGTGCCGCAATGGCGGATCAGCGATGTCGAGATGGCGGTGCGCCTCGAGGATCCACGGGCCGAATCGGCCGCCGTGGCGCTGCTCGCGGACGGGCGGAGCCTGAAGGACGCGAGCGCGATCGGCCGTGCCCTGGAGGCGCTCGGCCACCTCGCCATGAGCCGCCGGGCGGACGACCGGGCAATCGCGCTGTTCGGTGAAGCATTCGAGGCCGACCCCGAGATCTGTCCGCGTGAACGGCCCGCGCTCTACCAGGCACTCGGCCGCGCGTACGCCGGCAGCGGCGAAATGGGGCGTGCCGTTGCGGTGTTGCAGGACGCCTTCGAGCAGGCGAGCCGCGAACCGCTCGACGTGCCCTTGATGGTGCGATTCGGCGGCTACCTGGCGAACGCGCACACCGACCATGGCCGGTTCGCGGAAGCGGAGCGAGTGCTCGCGCGGCTGCTCCGGCACGAGCAGGCGATGAGCGACGATCTGACGCTCGTGCGGATGGACTTCGCGCTCGCCAGGACATACGCGGAGGAGGGCCGGTCGAAACTCGCCGAGCGCTACTCGAGGCGCCTCCTGTCCCGATTGGAGCAGTCCGAGGAGCACGCGACCCTGGGCCGGGCGCACCAACTGCTCGCCGAGATCCTGATCGACCGCCGCGACCACGAACAGGCCGAGCACCATCTCGCCGAGGCGGCCAGGCTGATCACCCCCACGGCGGCCGGGCCGGAGATGGCGCTCGTCAGCGTCGACCGGGCCAAACTGGCATTGCTCCGCGGTGAGCACGGACAAGCGGAGCAGTTGGCGCGCGAAGCCCTCTCCGAGACCGACGCGACGGAACCGGGCATCGCGGGGCAGGCCTACCTCGTGCTCGCGGAGGTGGCGCTTCACCAAAGCGACGTCGGCGAGGCGCGCACGCTGTCCATGGCCGCAGTGGAGGTGCTCGGCGGCCGGGCGGCGCCCCACTATCAGAAGGAAGCGCTCCAGCTGCTCTCTCAGGCCGAGGAGCGAGCGGGGAATCTGGACGCGGCGCTCCACGCGGCCCGCCAGGCTGCCGACCTCGCGGTCGGCGCCACGCTCACCAGCTGAGCCTCCGCGAGCTCAGAGCAGCAGGCGCGGGATGCGACGCGTCCATGCCTTGCTCTGTGGGCGCTCCCCGTCGTGACGGGTGACGACGCGCGCGTCGAGGTAGAAGTGATCCTCATCGGAGGTCAGGAGCAGCTGCCCTTCCGAGCTCGACCGCCAGCCGTCGTCGCCCGTGAGCTCGAAACGATGGCGGCCCTCGAGGCGGGCGTGAGCCGGGTCGCGGTCCGAGGCGGCGAAGCTCGAGCGCGACGTGCTCGTCAGCCGCCAGGGCAAGCCCACCGGTTCGATCTCCTGGGCGCTGCCGAGCGTGACGGTGCCGATGTCATGGAAATCGCTGCGGGCAATACGCCACGCCCCGTTCTGCGGCGCTACCCGAGCCGCCTCGGCCAGCTGCTGGGGCTCGGCGGACAGCTCGATGGCGAGCTCGAGGCCATCGCAGACCGGGAGGAACAGGGCCGACTGCTGCCGGGCGCCGTGGCGCACCGTAACGGTCGAATGGAACGGCGACGGCCAGATCGTCGGGAAGTCCCCGCCCGACAGTGCCAGCCGCAGCCTGTGCCCTCGGGCGAGCGTCCACGACAGCGCCTTGAGCGGGATCCGCACACGCATGCGCTCACCTGGCTCGAGCGCCCGCGCCTGGTGATAGCCATCGGCCCTGGTGAGGTTGAGCCAGCCGCGGGTGATCAGAAGCGAGGTGCCGTCGGGCGCCACGTCGCAGAGCTTCGCCGTGAGGAACGCAACCGGATGGGAAGCCTCGACGAGCAGGTCCAGTTCCGGGGTGCCGAGCAGCGTCAGCGGCTGGGTCTGCGGCTCGGCGTCGTAACACACGCTGCGCAGGTTGTCGGGCGTCTGCTCGCCGCTGACGCCCATGGCGTCGCTGACCGGGCACCAGAAGCCGGCGTCGACGCCGACCGTGGGCTCATGCCGAATGACGCGCTCGCCGGCCCGGCCGTCCCGCTCTCTCAGACCGTCTGCCGTCAACGCCAGTCGCCGTGTGGGCGCGCCGGGGAGGGACGGCCGGGCGTGCCAGCTGCCCTCGATCAGCTTGGGGTAGCTCGTGACCGGCCGGCCAAGCTGACGGTAGTAGCGCAACGGCGGCTCGTCATCCCAGCCATTGGAGGCGGCGCCGTTCAGGAAGCGGTCCCAGAAGCGCTCGAGCTCGGGGAGGTAGTCCGCCTTTGGTCCGCAGATGGTCGCGCTGTCGGGCCGCGCATGCGCCCAGGGGCCGACGATGGCCTTCACCGGCGCGTGGAGGCGTCGCAGCAGGTCGAACTGGCCTGCCACGTAACCGTCGTGCCAGCCTCCGATCAGCAGTACCGGACAGGCGATCTGCGATCCGCGCGAAACCGGTGAGCCCTTCTGCCAGTAGTCGTCGTCGAGTTGATGGCTGAGCCAGGTCTCGACCCATGCCGGAGTGAACAGCCGCTGCTCCGCGAGCTGCCTCCACTCCGCCACGTCGCGAGCGGGGGCAAGGGCGTTTCGGGCCAGCATATTCGTGCCATAGACAGCGGTCTCGATCCCCTGCAGCGCCCCACCGGCGTAGTGACAGTCGCAGCCGTAGCGGTCGGCACTGGCGGCATGGCTGCAGACGGCTCGGAGTGCGGGTGGACGGCGCGCGGCGACCTGGAGCGAGTTGAAGCCGGCGTAGCTCGTCCCCCACATGCCGACCCGCCCGTTCGACCACGGCTGCGCAGCCGCCCATCGGATCACCGTGCATGCGTCGCCCTGCTCGGCATCGGTGTACTCGTCCGCAGCGACCCCGGCAGAGGCGCCCGTGCCGCGGACGTCCAACCGGATGCCGACGTAGCCGCGCTGGGCGAACCACATATGCGTGTCGAGCCGCGGAGACGCGGCGTCGTCCTTGCGGTAGGGCAGCATCTCGAGAATCGCGCCGAAGCGCTCGCCGGGCGCATCGGGAAGGAAGAGATCCGCTCGCAGCGCCGTTCCGTCGTCTGCCGTGATGACGACGTTGCGCCGATGGACGACGGTGTAGCGCGCGGATGTCGGATAGGAGCTCACAGTCCTTCCGTTGTTGTCGGCACCCGGATCGGGAAAGATGACATCCGCACAAGTCATGCCACCGAGGATTTCAGGCGGGCCAGACGACAGAAGCCAGCGCGCTGATGCCAAGACGAGGGGGACACATGGTTCCAGAGGCCCAGATGGAGGATGCACCGGGCGGGAAGAAGCCGGCCGGAGAGGGGTGGTTCGTCGTCAACGCGCGCGAGGCGCAATGGATCCACAACGAGAAGTTCGGGGCGGGCGTAACGTTCGAGGGTAGTCCCGGGTTCACGCAGTACGGGATCAACATCCAGGTGATGTGGCCGGGGCAGCCCAACGGCTACTACCACGCCGAGGGAGACCAGGAGGACTTCCTGGTACTGCGCGGCGAATGCCTGCTCCTGATCGAGGGAGAGGAGCGTCGGCTCAAGGCCTGGGACTTCGTCCACTGTCCGGCCTGGACCGAGCACATCTTCGTCGGCACCGGCGATGGCCCGTGTGTCTTCGTCGGGGTCGGCGCCCGCACGCCCGGTGCCGGCCTTGTCTATCCGGTGTCAGAGCCGGCGCTGCGCCACGAAGCAGGCGTGGCCGAGGAGGCAACCGCGGGCGAGATCGCATATGCCGGGACGCCCAAGACCACTCCTGGCCCTCATCCCGAGGGATTGCTCACCGACGGGTAGCCGTGCCGCGACCCTCCGGCGGCGGTATCGTTGCCCCATCGGCAACGTCCAGCGGAGGCCATGATGGCGAGCAGCGAAATCGTTGACCGCGACACCGGAGACGGCGTCGCCTCCATGTTCCACTTCACGCGCGAGATGGTCGAGGGATCGATCTACCGCAAGTACGAGAAGGCGATCCGCGGCATCTGGGACCCCAAGGACCTGGACTACTCGCAGGACGCGGCAGACTGGCAACGGATCGATGAGGAAAAGCGGCGCGGCCTGCTCGGCGTCACTGTTCGCTTCCTGGCCGGGGAGCAGGCGGTGACCGACGAGCTGGTACCGATGCTGGCGGCCGCGCATGCGCTTCGCCGCTACGACTGGACGATGTTCCTGTCGACCTTCCTGATGGAGGAGGCAAAGCACTCCGAGTTCTTCATGCTCTGGCACGAGCGCGTGCTGGGCGTGCTCGATCCCGACGAGGTGGCGCCGCACTTCCTCGTGCGGTCGCAGACGGTCGACCCGACCGGCCGCTTCATTGTGAAGGACGTCCTCCACGAGGCGCTGCCGCGCTACGGCGGGATGCTGATGGACGCCGTCCACGGTGGCGACACGGACGCGATCGAGGCCGCCTTCGTGCAGTTCTCAGCGGCCTACAACGGCTTCGCCGAGGGCGTGCTGACGATGCCGTCCTACGAGATCGTGATCGACACGACAAACATGTGGGACGCGTTCCCGACGCTCCGGCAGGGATTCCGCAAGATCCTGGCCGACGAGGGACGCCACATCACGTTCGGTACTGCGGCCTGCAGGATCCTGATCGAGAAGAACCCGTCCCACGAGGCGCTGGTGCACGAGGTCTTCGACGAGTACCGAGGCAATCTGGTCGGGCTGGTCGAGTATCAGAAGGCCGTGCCCGGTCTCGACCTCCAGAAATACCAGACGATGAAGGTCCGCCACTACCGAAACCGCTGCCGGGAGATGGGTGTGACACCGGACAAAACGCTGATCGACCAGATCCTCGACCCCGAGATCGACTTTGTGGTCGGCGTGGAGGCCGGCTGACGTGGCGAGGGCCTGGCGTTGCCTCGAGGCCGGCTGCGACGCGTTGATCACCGCCGAGAACGACGAAGAGCTGCTCGCGGCTGCAAACCAGCACGTGGGAGAGGTTCACGGCAGCTTCGAGCTCGACGACGTCATCCTCGACGCGGCCGAAGACGCACCCGTCGAGTAACGCTCCTCGGCTTCGAGCTCCACCCGCGCCTGCTCCAGCCGCGGGAGCTCATCCTCCGGCACCTGCGGATACGCGAGCGGTAGCGCGTCCAGCGTCTCGACCAGGATCTGGGCGACGGCGAGCCGGGCAAACCACTTGTGGTCGGCCGGCACCACGTACCACGGCGCGTAGTCGGTGCTGGTGGCGCTGACCGCTTCCTCGTACGCATGCTGGTAGTCATCCCAGAACGCTCGCTCGCGCACATCCTCGAGCCGGAACTTCCACACCTTCGCCGGGTCGTTCAGCCGTGCGAGGAACCGCTCGCGCTGCTTCTCGCGCGAGATCTGGAGGTGCACCTTCACGACGGCAGTGCCGTTCTCGGCCAGGTGCCGCTCGAAGCTCCGCATCTGCTCGAACCGACGGTCCCAGATGCCGTCGCCGCCGGCCTCCGGCGGCAGCCCTTCGTCGGCGAGGATCTCGGGATGCACCCTGACGACGAGCACCTCCTCGTAGTACGAGCGGTTGAACACCCCGACGCTGCCTCGACGCGGCAGCGCGCGCACGCAGCGCCAAAGGTAGTCGTGGTCGAGCTCCTCGCCGGATGGCTTGCCGAACGCCGTGACGTGGGTGCCCTGCGGGTTCAAGCCCCGCATCACGTGCTTGATGACGCTGTCCTTGCCCGCGGCGTCGAGACCCTGCAGCACGAGCAGTACCGAGCGCCTGCGCTCGGCGTAGAGCACGTGCTGGAGGCGCACCAGATCCTCGATCTGGCGCTCGAGCGCCTTCTCCGCACCCGATCGGTTGATGCCATGCGTGTCCGCGGGATCACGGCTCGAGAGCCCGGCTTTCGTGCCCGGCCTGACCCACAGACGGTCGAGGTCCACGGGGCGCTTCGCCATGTCCGGATGCTAGACCCGGGACGGCCTCCCACAAAAGGGGTACAGGTGTCTCCCAAACGTGCCGATGAGGGCCCTGGCCGAACAGTCAGTCCAAGGGGGGAACCGACATGCAGGGCGCGACAACAACCATGATGCAGCGCAGGGAGCTTGCCCACCGCTCGTCAGACGGGATCGATGTCACCCTCTTCTGGGACGACGCGGACGATTCCCTTGCGGTTGTCCTGTTCGACAGCAAGATCGACGAGCTGCTCGAGATCGCCGTGCGTCCCGACCAGGCCATGAATGCGTTTCATCACCCCTACGTCTACTCGGCGCTCCACAAGATGCACACGTCAGCTGCGCTGGCGCGCGCAGCCGCGTAGGGCTCACCGTCTGATCTGGAGCGCCCTAGGCGCGTGCAGGCTCGGGCATCAGCCCAAGCTGCGTGAGCACCTGCACCTGGTCGAAGTACAGCGCAACCTCGCTCGCCTCGTCGCCGTCGATCTGCAGCAACTGGACCCCACGGCCGGTGAGGCGCCTACCTGTCGCCGGGATCGTGCCCGCAGGGCCCTCGAGCGGACCCGTGTGGGTGCCCTCGAAGGTGAACCGCTGGGCGACGGACGGCCCGTCGGCCAGCTCCTGATGCACGTTGATCCGTGCATCCGGGAAGGCGTTCAGCCACGCCATCGCATATCCGGTGACCGCGTCACGTCCTGTGAGCTCGATGTCGCCGGGCGCAGACATGGTGGCATCCTCGGCCGTCAGCTCGCCCATGCGGCCCTCGTCGTGCGCGTTGAACGCGTCCATCCACTGACGCGCAACGTCCTTGGGACTCGCCATTGTGACCCCTCCTAGGTTCGTGGCATCCGCAACAATACAACCCTCGGCGAGAAGGGGTGCGCCGGCACGCCGCGGGTTATCCCCCCGGCGCAATGCCTGCCAGCCGTAGGAGATGCCGGCAGTGAGCGTGGCATCAATCAACACGCGACAATCCTCGCCCTCCCACACTCACGCGAAAGGCCACATCTCCCATGGACACAACTGCGTACCCGCCCACCGAAACCGGCCGGAGGTCCGGCGCGGCGAAACCCGCCGCATCATCCTCCTGGTCTCCGGAAGCATCACCGTCTTCATCGCACTTCTGCTCCTGGCGGGCGGAACCGCCGGCGGCTGGGCTCTGACCAAGCGCGACCATGCCGGCTACTTCATGACAGGCAGCCACACGCTCTCGACGAACTCGTACGCGTTCACATCGAAGAACATGGACCTCGGCCCTGACACTCCGCGCTGGGTCGGCGAAAACTTCGGCACCGTGCGGCTCCAGGTCAACTCCGACAGGCCTGTCTTCGTCGGCATCGCCCACACGCAGGACGTCAGGCGCTACCTGGCGGGTGTCCAGGAAACCGTGATCACCGACTTCGATACAGATCCCTTCAAGGTCACATCGCATACCACCGGTGGCGCTGCCAGCCCCTCCCGACCTGGCGGCGAGAGCTTCTGGCGCGTGCGGTCGGTCGGCTCCGGCACCCAGACCATCACGTGGCCGGCCGAGTCCGGCAACTGGTCGGCGGTGGCGATGAACGCCGACGGTTCGCGCAACGTGGTCGTCGACACTCGCTTCGGCGCCCGCGTCTCCGCCCTTCCATGGATCACGGTCGGCCTCCTTGCGAGCGGTGCGGTGATCGGTGCGATCGGCGGCATCCTCCCGCTCCTCGGAGTCCGAGCGGCGAGGAGTCCCATGCCTGGTTGACGCGCCCCGTATGCGATGGTTCGCCCATGACCGGAGACCTCCCCGAGCATGTCATGCGAAACCGCGAGGCGTGGGACAGCTTCGCGCCGGAGTACGCCGAGGCGGGACATCGGGCCTGGGCGAGCGATGTGCCCACGTGGGGCGTCTACCGCGTGCCGGAGACCGAGCTCGGCGTTCTCCCGGAGCACCTCGATGGCCGCGACACCATCGAGCTGGGATGTGGCACCGCCTACGTCTCCGCATGGCTGGCCCGTCGCGGTGCGCTGCCGGTCGGCATCGACAACTCGCCCGCGCAGCTCGAGAACGCTCGTGCGTACCAGCGAGAGTTCGGCCTGGAGTTCCCGCTGCATCTCGGCAACGCCGAGCAGACGCCGTTCCCCGATTCGAGCTTCGACCTCGCCATATCCGAGTACGGGGCGAGCATCTGGTGTGATCCGTACCGCTGGATCCCCGAGGCGTCCCGCCTGCTTCGGCCCGGCGGCGAGCTGATCTACCTGGTCAACGGGACGATCCTGATGCTCTGCGCACCGGACGACGAGAACGAGCCGGCCGGCGACCGGCTGCTTCGACCGTACTTCGGCATGCATCGCTTCGAGTGGCCCGACGATCCATCCGTCGAGTTCCACATCGGGTACGGGGACATGATCCGGCTGCTGCGCGCGAACGACTTCGAGATCGAGGACATGATCGAAGTCCGGCCGCCTCCGGATGCCACCACGTCGTTCCCGACCG
Organism: Gaiellales bacterium; assembly: GCA_033856675.1. Lineage (GTDB taxonomy): Bacteria > Actinomycetota > Thermoleophilia > Gaiellales > JAICJC01 > JAICYJ01. Next base: position 41,690 of record JAWVEN010000067.1, read on the forward strand.
CTCCGGTGGAGTGGGCGCACCGCTGGCCCGCGGAGGAGATCTGGAAGGCGCGCAAGCGCTGAGCCCTTAAATGCGCAAGGGGGGCGACCCGACGGTCGCCCCCCTTTTGCCGGTTTGCTACCGAGCTACGACCGCGTTCGACCTCACGGACGGGGCGCTACTACCAACGGCGTTGATAGTCACCACCTCGAACCGGTAGGTCCCGGGCGGCACGGTCATCTGCAGCTGCCTTGCCGCTGCCGGAAGCACAGCGGAGGTGATGCGCTGAAGCACGGTTGCATCCGCCGCGCCCGAGCTCATACGGAGCGCGGTGACACGGTAGCCCGTGATGGGAGAGCCGCCTGTTGCTGCGGGCGGCGTCCAGCGGGCGATCGCCGTGATCGGTGCGCCGGCAGCGCCGCGAGCGGCAGTGCCGATCGCGGGAGCACCGGGTACTGTCACGACGGCACCCACGGCCGGCTGGACCGAGTTCGACCGATCCGATGCCGGGCCTGTCCCGGCCGCGTTCACGGCCGTGACCTCGAACTGATAGGCCACGCCGTTCGTGAGGCCCGTCACCACCAGGCTGGTGGCGTTGGGGCCGGCGGTGCGCAGCGGGCCGATGTTCGCATTGTTGGACACCCGGATGACCCGGACGTTGTAGCCGGTCAGTGCCAGGCCGCCCTTGTTGTCGGGCGGTGTCCAGCGCACCGTTGCCGTGGCGTTGCCGCGACTGGCGACCCCGATCACCGGAGCGTTCGACACGCCGGTGACCACGCCGGTCTCGGCCGAGTTGACCGCCTCCGCCGCACCGAAGTTATCGGTGAAGGAGACGACCACCCGTAGAGTCATGCCGGCCTGCGCAGCGGTCGGCGTGAAGCTGCCGTTCGTTGCGGCCGGGATGTTGCTGAACGGGCCCTCGATCAGCCGCTCCTGCCACTGGAAGGCGAACGTGACGCCCACCAGTCCATCAGGGTCGGTAATTCCCGCCGTCGAGGCGGTCAGCGCTGCACCCTGCGCGGGTGTCGTGTCGCTGATCGCCGGGGCGCCGGCGGCCGGAGTGTTGATGTTGGCGACAGCGGCGGTCGGGTCGGAGGTAACGGTCTCCGGCCGGCCTTCGCTGTCGGTGTAGCCAGCGATCGCCCGCAGCGCCTGCCCAACCTGGGCCTGCACCGGGGTGAACACCGCACCGCTTCCCACGTTTGTCCAGATGCCGGGAGCGGTCTCAGCCTGCCACGCGAAGGTGAGCGTGGCCAGGTTGATGCCGTCACCGTCGGTGAACGCCTGCGTTGCGGTCAGCAGTTGACCCTCAGTCGGGGTCGTGTCGCTGATGTTCACCGTGCCGACCGGCGACTCGTTCGTCAGGAAGGCAACGAGGTCGACGGTCGTGTCGGCGAACTGCAGCATTTCGATGTTCCGCAGAGAGTCCGTGCCGTCTGCAGCCGTCCCGCCGGTGTGGGCGACGGTGACGCTGCCGTCCAGGTTCGACGTGATGGTGTAGTTGGCGCGGACATCCGAGAACACCGCCGTGTCGACGTGGCTGCCTGCCGGGGTCGGCAGGATCTCGCGGACGATGCGGAGCTGCGTCGGGCTGATGGTCCCGGCGAAGATCGCCGCCTGCACCGTCTGCATGACGTTGTGTGTACCGATCTCGACGGCCGGATTCGTGGCGTGCCGAACGCTGATGCGCACGTTCAGCCACTTGTCTCCGTCGAGGAGGTCGTCGCCTTCGCGGCCTTCCATCAGGTCGCTTCCGGCACCACCGAGGATGATGTCGCCGTCGAACGACGTCACGCCGGTACCGACCAGGGCCTGAAGACCTTCGATCAGCGCCATATTGGTGAGCGTGTTGTCGACACGATCGGCCGGGAGCGCGCTGCTCCCGCGCAGGATGTCGTTGTGGTTCCACCCGGACAGCCCCTCGACCAGGTCGAACCGGTCAGCGATGTCATCCAGGTCGGGGGCAGCGAAGATGGTGCGGTTGAGATCCCCGTTCGCTGCCTGCGGATCACGGGCGTAGGTGGTCCAGTCGTAGCCCATCATGCCCTCGAGCCGCTCGATACCGGGACCGGTGACCATGATGTCGTCGCCGCCCTCGGAGTCGTAGTCGTCGTTGCCGCCGTCACCGATGACGACGTCGTTTCCGAACCGCCCCTGCTGGAACGGATCGCCGTTGTCACCCTGGAGCAGGTCGGCCTGGGGGCCGCCCTGGACCCAGTCGTCGCCCTCGTTGGCGAAGACGGTGTCGGTCGAGTCTCCGGCGTAGACGAAGTCGTCGCCGCCGCCGGCGAAGGTCTCCTTCGGATCGGCGCCGCCGACGACGAAGTCGTTGCCGAAACCGGCGAGGATCAGGTCGAACCCGCTGCCGGCGTTGACGGCGTCGTCGCCCGAGCCGCCCTTGATGTTCTCATCGCCGAAGATGTCCGTGACGATGTCGTTGCCGATGCCGCCGTTGATGGAGTCATTGCCGTCTCCACCCTCGATCCGGTCGTTGCCACCGTCACCCCAGAAGGTGTCATCGCCCTCGCTCGAGTGGATACGGTCGTTCAGATCCGTGCCACCGAACACCACGTGCTCGGGGCCGGTGAAGCGAATCGCTCCATTCGGCATCCGGAACAGCAGATCGGACTCGTTGTAGCCGGCCGTCCGCGGATCATCCTCGATCACGTTCGGATCGACGTTGTTGTTGATGTTGTCGATCTCGAAGGTGAAGTCCGGACGCGAGAACACGTCGAACGGCAGGTGGTTCGTGTCCGTGACACGCATGACCATCTCCGAGAACGCGTTCTCCTCGAGCTGGGTCAGCAGGTTGAGGCCGGCCAGGCGAGTCAGGTAGTACAGCCGGTCGCCATCCTGCAGCTTCTCCATCTGCGTCTCGAAGACGTAGTTGAAGGTCGGGCCCAGCAGGCCGCCGAAGATCATCTGCTTCTCGGCGAGGCCGCCGATCCAGAAGTCGATGTCGTCGACGCCGGTCTTCGTGACGCCGTCGGGGAGGTTGCCCCACGTGGCGCCCGTGCTGTTGAGGAACGCCATCCTGTCCATCGGCACCGGGACGACCGGGTCGTCTGAGTTGCCGCTCGTCCCGTCGGCGCCGTTCGCGCCGTAGACGATCGCGTATGCGACGTCACGCCGCTCGACGTTCGTGTCGACGGCCGGGTCGGTCAGGTCGGGATGCGTTCCGTACGCAGCGATGAAGTTGACCAGCGACTCCGGATGCCGGATCGAGAGCTTGTAATCGATCCAGCTCTCATACGGCTGCAGCGCCGAATGACTGGTCTCGGCGAAGAATGCCCGGCGAGCCGCGTTCAGCGGCGGAACGCCGGTGTCACGGCCACGGAGCATGTTGATCGTCGCGAGGTCGAGCGGCAGGCCCAGCAGATTGCTGCGCAGGGCCGGCGTGACGAACTCGTCGATCTCGTTTCCAACCTGTCCCGTCATGCCACGTGCGATCCGGCCCGCGGCCACGTCGGGAGACAGAGGGCCACCGGGGCCCTGATTGAACTCGAGCGGATTGAGGAACGCCTGAACCAGCCCGATGTCGTCGCTCGAGCCGTCGTTGTTCGTGCGCGCCACCGTCTCGGTCAGCATCGAATGACCGAAGCGGTACACCGTGTGAGCGAACTCAGCGACGATCGCCGGGTCGATCTCGGTGTGGTAGCCGGAGAAGAGGTTCACCTGCGGCTGAACCTTGCGGGCGAACTCCTCGAACACCAGGTGCTGGTACTGCATCTCGGTGACGAAGCGGGCGGCCTGGAAGATCCGCTCGCCGTTCCACTCGCCGTTCGGGAACTGCCACTCGGCAGTCCAGGCGTTGTCGTTCTCGGCCAGGATCCGGGTCTCGATGTCTTCGACGAGCCGGTTGTGCTCGGCGTGGAACACGTGGTGCACGGTTGTGAGGCCGATGTTCTCGTTGCCGCGACCATCACCCGTCATGAAGTGGGCATCGAGCAGCTCGTCGTCGTAGAACCCGAGGGCCGGCGGTGTGTTCGGGTCGGCGACCGAGTCGCCGTCCGGAAGGAGCGCCTGCCGGGGTGTGAACGGGCTGCCGTCGTGATCGCCGAACGGCACCGCGAAGTGCGCGATGTCGTCGAGGAACGCGTGGCCTGTCCCAATCGCCGCGGTCGCGTCCGCCGGGCTGCCCGGTGTGCCGGAGACCGTGGTGACCGGGTCATTGTCGGTCACGAGCTTCGCGTAGCCACCCGGGCCCGGCTCGTACTTGCCGTACGGGTCGGTCACGAGCAGCGGCACGTCGAAGATGTCCTGGTCGTCCAGTTCGACGCCGAGCATCTGCTCGGCCTGAAGCTTGACGTCAGCCCAGGTGGCAAGGCCGCCCACGGTCGGGCGGTCGAACATCTTGCCCGAGGCCACGGTGAGGCCGGCGCCATTCGTCTCGTAGTCGCGCAGGAACACCTGATGCGACGGATGCGACGTGTAGGTCTGGTTCTGGTCGACAAACGGGGTCGTGGTGTTCGTGTGCTCCTGGATGTCGTCGGCGCTCTCGTCCACCAGCGGCGTCGTCGGGTCATCACCGGCGATGCCGTCGTCGCCGGGCAGGTTCGTGGCCCGGGTCAGCACCATGAAGTTCGTCTCCGGGTGAAGGGGATCGAACAGCGGGTCGTCAGCCTGCAACGGAACGATCACCGTACCGGCGCGGCCCTTGGTGGTCAGGTCCAGGCCATGATCGAAGAACTGGCCGAAGAGCGTGAACCACGAGTTGTAAGGGGCGGAAAGCCCCGTGTCGGGTGCCCGGTTAGGAATAAAGAAGATGTCCCCGCTGAGCTCGGAATTCGGTGTCTGGTCGAATGCGGCCTGTGCCGCGGGGTTCGCCGTCGTCTGGTCGACGATCAGGTTGCTGATGATGCGTGGCCGTGAGTCGATCACCGTGCCACGCTTCTGCGCGTACGAGGAAGAGACGATCGGAGGCATCGGGCCGAAGGGGCCGTCCAGGTCGCCCGACTCGGCCGGCCGGAAGAACGGATCGAGCAGACGCGGGAACATGCGGTCCGCGGCGCCGAACATCTCCTGACCGGGGATGATGTTGTTGTAGGTGCCGTCAACGTTCCGCAGCCCGTACGGAAGCAATGGGCTTCCGATCTGAAGTGGGCCTGGGCCGGCCAGGTTGCCCCCGGCCGCGTGCGCCTCAGCGCGCTTGATCTGAAGCAGGATGAACTCCAGATCCGATCGAATCGGTGTCACGGCACTCGCCTTTTCGGCGGAGCCGCTCACCGTCAGTGCTGCGCAGAGACCCAGCGCGACTCCAAACGAGGACAGTAGTCGCCGCGGGAAGAGCCCTCTGCTCCTCCGCGGCTGCTTTCGTGTGCCCAAACCCATCGTCGACCTCCCGACGTTGCTGTTGCTCCGAAAACGCGCACGGGGTCTGCGCGCATTTGGGCCAGCATGCTCCTGTGCACTTGGCGGGGGTAGAACCAACCGGACCTTTTGTCTAGGTCCGAACGGTCCTACTGCGGACGCCGTTGGCTAAGCAGACAGCGAGAGGAGGGGCAGCGACTCGCTCAGAACTGCCCAGACGTTCGGGAACGCATACAACGTGCTCTGCGCGTGGCGGCGAACCGACCGCGAACGGCCTGACTGCGGCGGGAGCTCGATCAGACCGCGGCGACTGGCCTCGAGCACCGCGTCAAGGCGCGTAGCGACGCCAAGCTTGTCGGCGGCGTTGCGAAGATAGTTCTTGACCGTGTGAGGGCTCAGATACAGCCGGGCGCCGATCTCACGGTTCGTCAGCCCTTCGGCGACCAGGTTCAGCACCCTCAGCTCCTGGACGCTGAGCGTCCCCATGCCCGTGGTCGGCTCCACGGTCGCCGGATCGACCAGCGAGCGCAGGGAGGACTGGTCGAGCGTGAGCACACCGGACATGACCGTGCGCAGTGTGTCGGCCAGATCGACGTTGGTCGACGCCTTCGAGAGATACCCGCGTGCGCCCGCCCGGATGGCGCGGTTGACCGCGCCGCCATCGGAGCGCTCCGAGAGAACGACCACCGCCGAGGCGGGCGCGGACTCACACAGCGCCGGGACGAGCATCTCACCCTGCCCGTTGTAGCCGTCCGGGTCGACCAGAATCGCATCTGGCTCGCCGCCCTCGATGACACGAAGAGCGTCGGGGAGATCCACCGCTTGCTCGACCTCGAACCCGTGCTCCGAAAGCTTGTACTGCACCCACTCGCGCACGATTGGCTCGGCGCCGACGATGAGCACGCGCGGCGCCGCCAAGCGGCCGGCCCTGTCCAGGCTGATTGCGGCCTCCATCAGCGCCCTCCGCCGATATCAGTGGGGTTGTCCATGGTGACGAGTCAGGAACTGGAGTACCAGATCCGGAAGACCACCATTCCATCCCCATCTTCGGAAAGCCTGTTAGGCGCCTTTTACACGTGTCAAAAGAGACACAGCCCGTTTGGGCGCGGGCTCAGCGGCGCGGTGCGTTGGGGAACAGGCGCCCGGTCAGTCGCGGTCGGCGCCTTCGCCCCGTCTCGATCGGCCTGGAGGCCGGCTGCACATCGTTGACCTCGTCCGCGACGGCCCGGTGCTGGCTCGCGATTCGCGCCACCATCTCGGCAATCGATCCTTCTCGAAGCTCACGCTGCGTCATAGAAAAACCCTCTCGTCGCTCGGCACCTGGACGTCGTACCCGTCGATACCCATGCTGCTGAACGGATGTGTTGCCGGTGTGATGGCGGAGTTCGGATTTCCGCTGCGAAGAATCGGTCCTCTTGACACTTTCGCGGCTGGGACACGCCTCTGACAAATGGTCAGCCCGGGTTGATGCTTTACTTTCGGCGGCCACAGCCGATGGGTTGGGGGACGTGAACTATGGCTTGCTTACGGAGTTCCACGACCTTTCCCGGCGACGGCAATGGGTTCTCGTGGTGCTGGCCGCGCTTGCCACAGCCGGCCTGCTTGTGCACCTGCTCCGGGACGGACTGCACGATGCCTCCTGGGGCGCCACCGTGCTGCCTCCGGACGCTCTCCACGATGCCCTCGAAATGCTGGCGGCCGTTGCATGCCTCTGCCGCGCCTGGTGGGTTCCGCGCGATCGCCGCCCGTGGATGCTCTTCGGCGCCGGAATCCTGGCGTATGCCGTCGGTGACACGCTCTGGTTCGCGTGGCTCGGCCACCTCAAGACGCCCCCGTACCCGTCGTACTCCGACGGGTTCTGGCTCTCGTTCTACGTGCTTGCAATCGCCGCGGTCGTCCTGCTCGTGCGCGACCGCCTCAACTTCCGGCAGGCCACGCTCTGGCTGGATGGCCTGATGGGCGGCACGGTGATTGCCGCGATCGGCTCCGCCATCCTGTTCCGGGACGGTCTTGGTATCGGCGGCCTGCCGTGGCTGGTGGCCGCGGTGAACCTCGCCTATCCGCTGATGGACCTCTCGCTCGGCGCCGCGGTCATCGCCATCTTCGCCCTGACCGGATGGCGGCCGGGAAGGATGTGGGTCCTGCTCGGGCTCGGCCTGGCAACGCTCGCCGTCGCCGACACCGCCTTCATCTACGTGTCATCGGTAAGCGCCGTCGACATCGGGATCCTCCGGCCGATGTACGTCCTCGCCATGCTGCTTGTGGCCCTGGCCGCCTGGCATGAGCCTCAGGAGTTCGGCGTCGTCGATCTGGCAAGCGTGCGGATGCTTGTTCTGCCGACGTTCTTCATCGTGGTGGCCGGCATCGTGCTCGCAATCGCATCGTTCGGCGCGCTGTCTCCCGTGGCAGTCTGGCTTGCGCTCGGCGCACTGGCGGGCGTGATCGTCCGCACCTGGCTGACGTTCCGAGACCTGGGCGCGCTCGCCACCGCGCGAGAGCAGGCGATGACCGACGAGCTGACGGGGCTCGGAAACCGCCGGCTGCTCTACACGTACACCGACGAGCGGCTTGCAGAGGCCGCCGAGTCGACATCGTTCGCATTGCTGCTCGTCGACCTCGACCGCTTCAAGGAGCTGAACGACACGCTCGGCCACCTGGTCGGCGACAACCTGCTGGTGCAGATCGGTTCGCGCCTACGCGACGCGCTTCGGCCGGACGACATCTTGGTGCGGTTGGGCGGCGACGAGTTCGCGGCGCTGCTCGCGCACCCCTCCGACGCCAAGACGGCCGCAGTGGTAGCGCAACGAATGCGCCGGGCGCTCGAGGTGCCGTTCCTTCTCGACGGCATCCCGGTGCACGTCGATGCGAGCATCGGCGGGGCGGTGTACCCGGAGAACGGCGATGACGTCTCGTCGCTGCTGCGGCACGCCGACATCGCGATGTACCGAGCCAAGTCGACGCGCACGTCGTTCCAGCTCTACACGCACGACGGCACCACCGACGCGCGGGAGCAGCTCGCCATCGTCGGTGACCTCCGCCGCGCCATCCATGAGGGCGAGCTGGTGGTGTACTACCAGCCGAAGGCCTCCCTCACGACCGGCGAGATCACCGGAGTCGAGGCGCTCGTTCGCTGGCAACACCCCGAGCGCGGCCTGCTTCCGCCGTCAGAGTTCATCCCGGCCGCAGAGCAGACCGGCGTGATGCGGGATCTCACCGCCTACGTGCTCGATCAGGCGCTCGCCCAGTGCGCGCGCTGGAACCGGCTCGGCCGGACGCTCTCGGTGGCAGTGAATCTCTCGACCGTGAACGTGCTTGATCGCGATCTCCCCAACCAGCTCGAGCGGCTGCTCGAGCGACACGAGGTGCCCGGCCGCCTGCTGCGGCTCGAGGTGACCGAAAACGTGATCATGGCCGATCCCGAGCATGCCGAAGCTGTCCTGCGTGCCCTGCGCCGGCTGGGGGTGTTCCTCTCACTCGACGACTTCGGCACCGGATACTCCTCGCTCGCAAACCTGACCCGGCTCGCCGTCGATGAGCTCAAGATCGACCGGTCATTCGTCTCCGGAATGAGCAGCGACCCCCACCACGCCGCCATCGTGCGCAGCACCATCAGCCTCGCTCACGCGTTGGGCCTCCAGGTGGTGGCCGAAGGCGTGGAGCACAGGGAGGAATGGGAGCAGCTGGCACAGGATGGCTGCGACGAGGCGCAGGGGTACCTGCTCAGCCCGCCCGTCCCGGCAGCGCAGCTCGACGTCCTGCTCGATCAGCACGCCGCCCGAGCGGCATAGCCCACCCGTCGCTACAGCCCGCCGCGGGTATGGCTGACGACATAGTCGACGAGCCGGCGCATGTTCGCAACGCCCATGTGCGAGAGATCCGAGAAATCGTTCGGATCGCCGTTGAACCGGCGAATGTCGGTGAGATCGAAGAATGTGAAGCTGAGCCGCCGCTGCAGCGCACGAATGTCCTGAACCGCGCGCCGGCGCCGCGTGTCATGCAGCCGTCGCAGCGCCGCCAGCCCATCCGGGTGCATGGGAGTAAGGACGAGCACCGGCGGCGCGACGTGTGCGTTCATGTAGGCGATCAGCTGCGCGAAGTACCGCATGCGCGCCGTTCCACCGCCGTACGGACGTCGGCGCATGTCGTTGATCTGGGCCCTCAGCTTCGCACGCAGGCGCTCGCCGTCCCCCGGCCCGCGGCCACTGAGGCCCGGTATCCCCCCGTCCGGCTCGTAGGCGAGCGGCTCACACCCCCGAACGCACTTCAGAAGCACGCGCAGCGAGTCCGACGTCGCATCGGCCGAGAGGTAGTCGGCCACTCGGTCGAGCACTGTGGGGGCCGCCGGAACCCCAGGTGGCAGATGCGGACGGGCGCGAGCGTCGTGATGCAGCGAAGGCTTTACAAACAGGCTGCCGATCGGAGGATCCACCAGCCAGATGTAGCGGCGCGCGGGATCGGGGAACCGGTCGTCGATCATATGCACGAAGACCCACGCGTCGGCAGTGGTGCCGGCTGCCACCGCGGCGTTGAAGACTCGCTTCCCGGTCAGGCGGGTCAGATAGCGGGGCTCGAGTGCGCGCGCCCGAGAGTTTCCGAGAATGACGATCTGCGGGCCGTGATCCAGACGCTCCACCAGTGTCATCTTCGACACCTCGTCGGTAACCACCGCCGGAGGAACGAGGCCCGTCCGGAATCGCAGCCATGGGTCGACGAGAACGTTCAGCGTGAGCGCCGCGCTCGGCAGTCCTAGGCCTCCGACCAGGATCATCGACACGAATAGACGCATACGCCGCGCAGGCTCCATCGAATGCGCCATCGCCGGCTGATCGCTGAGGGAGATGGCATCCCGCGGTTCCTGCAAGCCGCCTCACATCGTGCAGATTCCTACATCGAAGCGATCATATACAAAAGTCAACGCCGCCGGATGCTCGCCGCGCGGGTGGCATAGAGCCTCAGGCAGCCACGTCGGAACCCGACAGCCGGCGCTCGAGCTCTTCGAGCTTGTCCACCGTGTCGCCGTCCATGTGCCGGAGGGCGCGGCGTCTGCGCGCGTCCGGCTCCGTGCGGTGCTCCTGCGTGGGCGAGTCGGGGCGGGTCCGGCCCGGGTTCCAGGCACCACTCCGCCGGGTGGGCGCGAGCCCGCCCGGACGTGCCGTTGCCTCCGGCTTACCGTCCTGGTCCAGGGGCTCGACGAACGCGCCGGTTCCTTTCGTCCACGTTGTCAGCCGCCACTTTTTCGCCATTTCATACGGAATTGTATCGGCCGGGAAGCAAAGCTCCAAGCCGTCGCGAGCGAGTCCTAGGCCGGCAACGGCGCCGGGCGAAGCCGGGCGTCGAGCTGCTCGCCGAGCTCTGTCGCCGCGTCCAGCATGCGGTCGATGTCGTCGGCCTCGGTGCGAAAGTTGACGATGCACGCCCGCAGGACGTAGCACCCGTCCAGCACGGCATTGGACGGGAACGCACGGCCGTCGGTGCGCAGCGCCGTCATCAGGCGCTCGTTCAGGAGATTCAGGTACGGCTCGCGGGCGTCGTCGTCCGCGAGGCCGGGGGGCACGTAGCGGAAGCACGCGATCGAGAGCGTGACCTCTCCGACCGGTTCCAGGTGCGGCCGGCGCTCCGCCTCGGCGTGGAGATACCGTGCCAGCTCGACGTCATGCGCCACTCTGCGGCCGTACGCGTCAAGGCCATGCGCCGCGAGTGACATCCACACCTTCAGGGCCATGAACGAGCGCGACCACTGTGGGCCGAGCATCCCGATGTTGGCCCCCATCTGTGACAGCGAGCGGTCCTCGCGGACATACGCGACGTCGCCGTCGTTGAAGCTCCGCTCGAGCAGCGCCAGATCGCGAACCAGCACGCAGGCGCTCGACTGTGGGGTGTAGAGCCACTTGTGCGGGTCGAACGTAATGGAGTCCGCCCGCTCGATGCCGTCCAGCAACGGGCGCAGTTCGTCCGAGAACGCCGCCGCGCCGCCGTATGCCGCGTCGACGTGCAGCCAGAGCCGGTGGCGCGCAGCAACGCCGGCGATGTCGGGCAGGGGATCGATCGCCCCTGTCGCGGTTGTCCCGGCGCTTGCCACCACGGCGAACGGCCGGCGGCCCTCGGCCAGGTCATCCGCAATCGCAGCCTCCAGCAGGTCCACCCGCATCCGCAGCCGGTCGTCGACGGGGATCGCGCGCACCGCCTCGGTGCCGAGCCCGAGGAGGTCGGCCGCCTCCTGGTTCGTGGCGTGCGCCTCGCTGGACACGTACATCACCATCTCTGCACCAGACACTCCGCGCGTGCGTACGTCCCACGGCGCCCGCGCATCGCGAGCCGCCTTGAGCGCCGTGAAGTTCGAGGCCGAGCCACCGGATGTCATCAGCCCGCCCGACCCTTGCGGGTAGCCGAAGCGCTCGCAGAACAGCCGCATCAGGTGCAGTTCGAGCTCGCTTGCCGCCGGAGACAACACCCACCCGCCGACGTTGGCGTTGAGCCCCGCAGCGACCAGGTCGCCGACTGCGCCCGGCACCGTGCCGGCGCCCGAGACGTAGGCCATAAACCCCGGATGTCCCGGATAGCTGGAGTACTCGAACAGCATCGCGCGCAGGTGCTCCACGAGTTCCGCCACCGGCACCGGCTCTTGCCGCACTGGCAATGCCATAGCCCGGGACACCTCCTCCGCGGAGGTGCCGCGGCCTGCGGGTAGCTCCCGCATCCGCTCCAGCAGCTCGACCCACAGGTCGACGCCCGCCTCGCCAAGCTCCCGCGCTCGGTCAGGCGCCCAATCCAGGTCGCGGAAGGGTTCGGGCCGCATGGTCGGTCCAGCCTATCCCGCGGGAACAATCACGTGGCGCCGGTCGTCGTAGGTGTATGAAGCGCATGTCGCCACGGACGGCGCGTCGCGCCGGGATGGTGCTCATCGCCGGTGCGCTGATCGGCTCCGCCTGCGGCAGCGAAACGGCGTCGCACGTACCGCCGGCCGATCGGCAGACGGAGTGGGTCCCGGAGCTCCGCACGCGGCAGCCAGCGATCAGCGGCGGAACGGCTGCTCAGCGCGCGCTCCTCCGAGCGATCGTGAAGGACCTGCGGCCCACCCAGCTGACGACCATTCAGGTGAGGCGAGCCGGCGAGGGGTGGATCCCCCTGAAACGCGGCGACGTCGAGCTGCGCACGATCGTGGCCAGGGCACGGAACCATCGCGAGAACAGCCGTGGCACCTGGGAGGGGTGGCTCGTCGGAGGAGCGTTCCGCGACAGATCGGCGGCGCTGGGACTGCCGCGCGTCGTCGTCGTCAGCAGTGCGGATCGAGCATCCCGCGTGCAACCCACAAGCGCGATCCAGCCGGCGGACCCGTCCGCCCTGCCCGCCTTCCGCCAGAGCGTGCAACAGGCGGTTGAGAAGAGCGGTGCGCGCCTTGCGCTCCTGCGTACGGGGATCCCGGACGGGTTCGCCGCCGATATCTCGATTGAGACATCCCGCCCCGTCGCGTTCTTCAAGCATGGGCTACCGCGACTGGAGAGCGCCCTGTGGGCACTGAAGTCCGACGGGTTCTTCATCTCCGTCCATCTGAGCAACGGGCACCCGCTGTATGTGGGCGGCAGCTCGGCGCGGCTGTCCTCCGGTTTCAGCGGCGTGCTGGACCGCCGGTACGACAGCTGCGTCTCTCACCTCTCACGGTCCTTAAGGATGGCTCCCGAGGTGCCATGCCCGAGCGACTGGCGGCCTCCGTCCTCGACACCGCGCAAGCCGTTGAGTCTTCAGGGATGGTCGGCGGCCGGCGCGGCGCTCGGCGACTGGAACGGCTCCGCGGGGATCACCGTGTCCTACCGGCGTGGGGCGACGCTGGGGCTCGGCATGACGATCCAGAACCTGAACGGCCACGGCGCGACCGTTCTGTCGATCATCCCGGCAATGGACGATACCGGCCCGTTGCTTTACACCGGCGCTCGCATCCAGATCCCGCCATCGCGTGAACGCCCGGGAAGAGCGGCTGAGCTGCAGATGCCATTCGGGCCCGTGCCGCCGTTCGATCCGTTCACGATCAAGCCGGGCGACTGGGTCGGCGTGGCGATGCACTTCGCGATCGGCAGATGCACCCCGGCGAACGCCGGCCGCGTCGTGACCGCGGACAGAACGGTGGAGATCGTCTGGCGGATCAAGGGCCGGACGGAGCGACACGCGTACGACAACGTGCCGCTCGTCCTGCACGTTCCGTCGGGCTGCGCCGGTTAGGGGGCGCTCACAAGGCGGCGCGAATGTCGCTCGCGAAGGCGAGCACGTGCTCGCGCGCCGACGCTCGCGCCGCAGGGGCATCGCTTCGCCTGATCGCGTCGAGCAGGTCGCGGTGCTCGCGCACACGATCGTCGAGGTGCGGCAGGCGCTCGACCGTCAGGTGCCAGATTCGCAGGGACATGTTGAGGTAGCGGTCGAGGTCCTGCGCGAGGTAGGGGTTGCGGGAGCAGTGGTGCACGAAGCGGTGCACGCGCGCGTCCAGCTCGATCAGCGACTGCTGGCTGCCGCCGACGGCGTCGAGCTCGGCGATCAGCGCCCCGGCCTCGCGCCGGTCGGCGTCATCGGCCAGCGTCGCCGCGCGCTCGGCGGCATGGGCCTCGAGCTCCGCTCTCACATCGGTGATGTCGGACAGGCTCGTCATGTTGATCGTCGAGGCGAACGTGCCACGCCGGGGATAGACCACCACGAGCCCTTCGAGCGTCAGCCGCCGAAGCGCCTCGCGCACTGGCGTGCGGCCAACCCCGAGGTCGCGTGCAACGGCGTCCTCGTCGATGGGCGCTCCGGGCGGGATGGCGACCGTCACCAGCTGGTCGCGCAGCGCGGCATACGCCCGGTCGGACAGGAGTCCGGGTTGCTGCTTGACGGTGCTGGCTCGGGTAGGTTCTTGCACGGCAGTGGAGGCTCTGATATATCAGTTCGCTTATCAGCGATCGTACCACTCTGTTTTTTCTGGTGCCAGGCACCTGAAAAAACGCCGAAACGACTCTCGAGGAGATAGACCGGATGAGCACAGTGCCGAGTAGGGCCCGAGCCGTGGTGATCGGCTCCGGCATCGTCGGAAACAGCCTCGCCTACCACTTGGCAGAGCTGGGCTGGCGCGACATCGTCCTCCTCGACAAGGGCCCGCTGCCGAACCCCGGCGGTTCGACCGGCCACGCCTCGAACTTCATCTTCCCGGTCGACCACTCCAAGGAGATGACCGCGCTGACGCTGGACAGCATCCGCCAGTACAAGGAAATGGGCGTCTTCACGGAGAGCGGCGGCATCGAAGTGGCACGCACCGAGGAGCGAATGCAGGAGCTCCAGCGGCGGATGAGCTCGGCCCAGTCGTGGGGCGTCGAGCCCGTCTCCATCGTGACGCCGGCCGAGGTCAAGGAGATGGTGCCGTTCGTCGACGAGTCCGTGATCGTCGGCGGCTTCTACAGCCCGGGCGTGGGCGTGGTCGACTCGCTGCGGGCGGGAACGATCATGCGCGAGCGGGCCCAGGAGATGGGCGCGCTGACAGTGCAGGCCAACACCGAGGTGCTCGACATCGTGGTCGAGGGGGGGCGGGTGACCGGCGTGAGGACCACACGCGGCGACATCGACGCCGATATCGTCGTGATCGCCTGCGGCGTCTGGAGCCCGAAGCTCGCGCGCATGGCAGGCGCGTCGATCCCGCTCACGCCTGCCGTCCACCAGATGATCGACGTCGGCCCGGTACCCCGCTTCGCGGACAGCAAGACGCACATCGACTACCCCATCGTCCGCGACATGGACACGAACATGTACGAGCGGCAGGACGGCCAGGGCCTCGAGATCGGCTCGTACGCGCACCGGCCCATCCTCCACGACCCCGAGGAGATTCCCTCGGTCGAGGAAGCGGCCCTGTCGCCGACCGAGTTCCCGTTCACGCAGGCCGACTTCGAGCAGCAGATGGAGCATGCCCTGGAGCTGGTCCCGGAGATCGTCGGCGACGAGAGCGTGGGCGTGAAGTACGCCATCAACGGTCTCCTGTCGCTGACGCCCGACGGCCTGCCCATCCTCGGGGAGACGCCCGAGGTGAAGGGCCTTTGGTCATGCGCGGCGGTCTGGGTCAAGGAGGGCCCCGGCATCGGAAAGGCCGTTGCCGAATGGATGGTCCATGGGGAGTCGGAGATCGACCTGCAGTCGTCCGACATCGCCCGCTTCTACGAGCACCAGAAGACACGCGCGCACGTGCGCGCACGCGCAGCCGAGGGCTTCAACAAGACCTACGGCATCGTCCACCCCGGCGAGCAGTGGGGGTCGAACCGCAACGTCCGGCTGGCGCCGATGCATGCGCAGGAGACGGAGCTCGGCGCCGTGTTCTTCGAGGCCGCCGGCTGGGAGCGCCCGCAGTGGTACGAGTTCAACGCACCGCTGCTCGAGGAGTACGGCGACCGCATCACCAGGCGCGAGGCGGAGTGGGACTCCCGCTGGTGGTCGCCGATCATCAACGCCGAGCACCTGGCGATGCGCGACCGGGCCGGCATGGTCGACCTGAGCGCGTTCTTCATCTTCGACGTGATCGGCCCCGGCGCCCTTGACGTGGTGCAGAAGGTCAGCGTCCGCCAGATGGACGTGCCGGTCGGCCGGGTCGTCTACACGCCGGTGCTCGCGCCGGCCGGCGGCTTCAAGTCCGACCTGACCATCATGCGGCTGGGCGACGAGACTTTCCGGGTCGTCACCGGCGGCGCGCATGGCATGGCCGACAAGAAGTGGTTCGCCGACCACCTGCCCGAGGACGGCAGCGCGCAGATCGTCGACCTCACATCTGCCTGGACGACCATCGGCCTGTGGGGCCCGCGCGCCCGCGACATCGTTTCGAGCCTGACGTCCGACGACGTGTCCCACGAGGGATTCAAATTCGGCGCGTGCCGGACGCTTGAGATGGATACGCTGCGGGTGTTGGCGTCACGCATCTCATACGTGGGCGACCTTGGGTGGGAGCTGTATGTCCCGATCGACCAGGGTGCGAAGCTGTGGGACATGCTCTGGGAAGCCGGGCAGCCGCATGGCACCGTGCCGGTCGGCATCGGCGTCTACGGCACCACCGGCCGGCTCGAGAAGTGCTACCGCGCGTTCGGCTTCGAGCTCGAGAGCGAGTACAACGTGCTCGAGGCGGGCATGTCGGGCCCGAAGGTGAAGGACGATGATTTCGTCGGCAAGGAGGCGCACCTGCGCCACCGCGAGGAAGAGCCGGCCGCGATCATGTGCACGCTGACCGTTGACGACCACACGTCTTCCACAGGCCAGAAGCGCTACATGCTCGGCCGCGAACCGGTGCTCTCCAAAGACGGCAAGCCGCTGGTCGACCGCAAGGGCCGCCGCTCGTTCGTCACCAGCGCAGGTGCCGGGCCGTCGGTCGGGAAGCACCTGCTGATGTCGTACCTGCCACCGGAGCAGGCGAACGTGGGTGAGCAGCTGCAGGTCGAGTATCTCGGCGAGCGCTACCCCGTCACGGTTGCCATCGCAGGAGCCGCACCGATCTTCGACCCCGAGAACACGAGGATCCGCAGCTGATGAACATCCTCGTCTGCGCAAAACGCGTGCCCATGACCGGTGGCCGGATCGTCCTCACCGCGGACGAGCAGGCGATCGAGACCCGCCACCTGGGGTTCACCATCAGCCCGCACGAGGAGTGCGGCGTCGAGGAGGCCGTGCGGCTGATCGAGCAGCACGGCGGTGAGACCACCGTCCTCACGCTCGGCCCGCCGGAGGCCGAGGAACAGCTTCGCGACGCGATGGCGCTTGGAATCGACCGGGCCATCCTGCTCCAGGTCGACAACGAGTGGGAGCCTCAGGCGACCGCCGCGGCGATCATCGAGGCCATCGAGGCGGAGCGAGCCGCCGGCACCGAGTACGACCTGATCATCTTCGGAAACGAGTCCGCCGACGCCGGCAACTACCAGGTCGGCATCCGCGTGGCACACGCGCTCGAGCGGCCCATCGTGACCGGCGTCAAGGGCGTCACCGTCACGGATGGCAAACTGAGGGCCGAGCAGGAGGTGCCGTCGGGGCGCGACGTCTACGAGGTGCCGCTTCCTGCCGTGGTGACCGTGAAGGAAGGTCTCAACCTGCCGCGGTATCCCTCCGTCCCGGGCCGGCTGCGCGCCAAGCGAAAGCCGCTGGACACGAAGACGCCGACGGCCGGTGAGCCTGGCCTCGAGAAGGTGCGCCTCGTCCTGCCGGCCGGTGACGGAAAGCAGACCCAGGTGCTCGGGGAGGGGCCGTCTGCGGCTCCGGCCGTCCTCGAGATCCTCAAGCAGGCGGGGGTGGTCTGATGCCCCTCGTGCTGATCGAGCACTCCGGCGGCCAGGTCGACGAGCTGTCCCAGCAGGCGCTCGCCCTCGCGCGCGGGTTCGCCACTGGCGAGCCCGTGAACGCCCTCCTCGTCGGCCCCGAGGCGCAGGACGCAGCGGCGGCGCTGGGCGCGCAGGGCGTCGCGACCGCGTACGTGGCCGAGCACGACGGTCTCGACTCCTACGCCCCGCTGGCCTGGGCACGCAGCCTGGCTGAGCTGGCCGAGCGCACCTCCGCATCCTCGGTGATCGCGGCCGGCAGCGAGCGCGGGAACGAAGTCCTCGGCCACCTCGGCGCCATCACGGGCCTGCCGCTCGCGGCAAACTGCATCGCCGCCGAGCCGGGCGAGCCAGCCACCGTGACGAGGGTGCGGTGGGGCGGCAGCCTCCTCGAAGAGGCGCGTCTCCACGGAGCCGTCAAGTTGCTGACCGTCCAGCCCCACGCGGTCGAGGCAACCCCGGCCGACCAGCCAGGCGCGGGCGCTGTCGAGTCGTTTGCCCCGTCTCTGGGCGAGGCCGACCTCGCGATCCGCGTGCTCGAGCGACAGGCCACCGACACCGGTGGCGTCTCGCTTTCCGACGCCAAGGTCGTCATCAGCGGCGGCCGGGGCACCGGATCGGCCGAGGGCTTCGCGCCGATCGAGGAGCTCGCCACCCTGCTGAGCGGTGCGGTCGGCTGCTCACGTGCGGTGACGATCGCCGGCTGGCGGCCGCACACCGACCAGGTCGGGCAGACCGGCACCAAGATCGCCCCGGACATCTACATCGCCTGCGGCATCAGCGGTGCGACGCAGCACATGGCCGGCTGCAAAGGAGCGAAGCGCATCCTTGCCATCAACTCCGACCCTGAGGCGTCGATCATGCAGAACGCCGACTATGCCGTGATCGGCGATCTGCACGAGGTCGTGCCGGCCATCGCGGCCGAGGTGCGGAAGGCGAGGGGCGCATAGAGCCGCTGGCCTTGATCGCACTTCTCGCGCTGATCGCGATGACCGGCGTCCTCTTCGGGCGGCGGGCGCTGTTGCTGGTGCGTCTCGTGCAAATGGGGCGGGAGGTGGACCGGTTCGACGACATCCCGGGGCGCGTCCGCAACGAGGTGGTCATCGTCCTCGGCCAGAAGAAACTGCTGCAGCGTCTGCTTCCAGGCCTGACGCACGCGTTCATCTTCTGGGGGTTCGTGGCCCTCTTCCCGACCATCATCATGGCGATGATCGCGATCGTCGACAAGCACTCGACGATCCCGTGGCTCGGGCATCAAGGCTGGTTCGGGCTCCTGGTCGACGTATTCGCGCTGCTCGTCCTGATCGGCGTGATCGTGGCCTTCTACATCCGCAAGGTCGTCCGGCCGGCGCGGTTCCAGGGGAGCCATATGGGAGAGGCCGACCTGATCCTGGGGCTGATCGCAGGCATCGTCATCACGCTGCTTCTGTGGCACTCCACGCGCATCGCGCTGGGTCTGAACGAGTGGCCCGCGGACTGGTCGCCGATCTCGAACGCGCTGTCGAACCTGTTCGGAACGGGGACATTCACCGAGACCGCCGAGCGCGTGCTCGTGTGGGCTCACGTGCTGATCATCCTCGGCTTCATGGCGTACCTGCCGCACTCGAAGCACCTGCACATCTTCACAGCGGCGGTGAACGTGTTCTTCGCCCGCACCCGTTCGCGAGGCCGTATCGAGCCGCTTCGGTTCGACGACCCCGACGTGCCCGACGACGAGATCCGGCTGGGCGCCGGTCATGTCAACGACCTGACCTGGAAACAGGTCATCGACACGTACTCGTGCACGGAATGCGGCCGCTGCCAGGACGTCTGCCCCGCCTGGGCGACGGGCAAGGAGCTCTCGCCGAAGCTGCTGATCATGGGCCTGCGCGACCACCTGTTCGAGCATGGGCCCAAGGTGATCGCCGGCGCCGACGGCACCGATACGCCGGCGCTCGTGCCGAACGCCGTGACCGACGAGGTCGTATGGGACTGCGTGACCTGCGGTGCCTGCGTGCACGAATGCCCCGTCGCCATCGAGCACGTCGACCACATCATCGACCTTCGGCGTCACCTGGTGATGGCCGAGGCCCGCTTCCCCGCGGAGGCCGACCCGATGCTGCGCGACGTCGAGCGGTCGTCGAACCCCTGGGGCAAGGCGCAGGCCGAGCGCGCGGCATGGACGGAGGGCCTCGATGTCCGCGTCCTGCAGCCCGGTGACTCGCCACCGGAGGTGCTCTACTGGGTCGGCTGCGCAGCATCGTTCGACGAGCGCGCCCGCGCCTCCGCCATCTCGACCGCAAAGCTGCTCAAGTCGGCCGGCGTCGACTTCGCCATCCTCGGCCCCCGTGAGGCGTGCACCGGAGACCCGGCGCGGCGCATGGGAAACGAGTACGTCTTCCAGGAGTTCGCCCAGCAGAACACCGACACGCTCAACGAGTCGGGCGTGAAGAAGATCGTCACGTCGTGCCCGCACTGCTTCAACACGCTCGCCAACGAGTATCCCGACTTCGGTGGCGACTACGACGTCGTGCACCACAGCGAGATGCTGTCCGACCTCGTTCGGGAGGGCCGCATCACGCCCACCCAGAGCGACACGAAGATCACCTACCACGACTCCTGCTACCTGGCGCGTCACAACGACGTGATCGACCAGCCGCGAGAGCTCGTGGAGGCGGTGGGCCAGCCGATCGAGATGGAGCGCAAGGGCAAGCGGACGTTCTGCTGCGGCGCCGGCGGCGCGCACATGTGGATGGAGGAGCGCGGCAAGCCGATCAACGAGGAGCGCGTCCGCGAGGCGGCTGAGACCGGCGCGGACACGCTCGCCGTCGCCTGTCCGTTCTGCACGGTGATGCTCGACGATGGTGTGCGTACGAGCGGCCGAGACCTCCGCGTCGCCGACGTGGCGACGCTCCTCGCCGAGTCGGTCGAAGGCAACGGCCACAGCCCCGCCGCGGAACCGCCGCCGGCCGGCGCCGACGCGTAGCCCTCGCCTGGCAAAAACCGGACGTCCGGTGTAGGCTCGCCTGCCGTGCACGCCACCGGTGTCGACCGTCGTCACACCCCGGGCCGCAGCCCGCTGTGGATCGCCCTGCCGCTCGTCGTCTTCGCCCTTGTCGCCCTGACTGTCGGCGTGGCTGCGAAGAACAGTGACGGCGTGGTCGATCCGACCGACTACCTCCGGCTGTTCTTCAGCGACCCGATTCACCTCAAGGCGTGGTTCGCAACGGCCGCGATGACACTCGCGTGCTTCCAGGTGCTCACCGCAGCAGCGATCTACGGGCGGCTGGTGTTCCTCCCCCAGAACGCCGCCGTGGCCGCCGTCCATCGCTGGTCGGGACGCCTCGCCATCCTCATCACGCTGCCCGTTGCCTACCACTGCATCTTCCAGCTTGGCTACGGCGACTACTCGACGCGGGTCACCGTGCATTCCCTGCTCGGATCGGCGATCTACGGCGCAGTCGTGGCGAAGGTGCTGATCGTTCGCAGCGGGAACCGCATCCCCGGATGGGAGCTGCCGATCGCAGGAGGCATCCTGTTCGCGATCCTGCTCGGTCTGTGGCTCACATCCAGCGTGTGGTTCTTCGACCAGGCCGGCATCGGGGTCTAGGCGGCGAAGTACAGCGAGCGCGCGGTGCCGCCGAGGATGGCCACGGCCGCCCGCTCCGCCTCGGCGGTGCTGAGCGAGCCTGTGTCACACAGCTCCGCCAACGCAGTTCCCAGCGTGCGCCTGGCCTGCCGGGCACCGAGGGAGATCTGCTCGCAAAGGCCGGCTGCGTCGCTGGAGGCGTGGACGCGCGAGAGCGGGACGATCGCAAGTGCAGTGCGCCAGACCTCCATCTGCACCGCCCACGCAAACGGCGGCACGCACGTGCCGACGTCGAAATACACCCGCGGGTAGATGGCGGTCAGGATTGCCGCCTCACGCGTGTACGGAAACGAGCCGTGAAGCAGCACCAACGGCACGGCCCGCGCATCCTCCGAGCGCTCGAGCAGCTCGCGCAGAAGCCACGGATTCGACCGCGGCAGATCAAGATCGCGGTCGCCGTAGCCCGTGTGGAGCTGGACGGGAAGGTCATCGCGGCGGGCGATGGCCAGTGCTCGAAGAAACAGGAAGTCGAGGAGCGGCTTGTCGGTCAGGAAGATGGGCCCCTCAGCGGCAGCACGCGTCCGTTCCCGGCCGAATGCCTCCGCCGCATCGCCTGCGCCGAACTCCGATACCGCAAGCCCGCTGCGATATGCCAGAACGCTCTTCAGCCCGGCGTAACCGGCGGCCCGTGCGGAGCCCACCTCGGAGTCGAACCGGTCGAGGAACTCGTCGAAGCCCGCCGACTCAGCCGCCAGAATCCCCGCGCGCTGCTCGATCCGAAGCAACGGCGCGACGTCGACGCCCGTAGCGTCGGCGAGCGCTCCGGCCGTGAACGACTGCTCCGGCGGCGGGTAGCCCATGTCGGCGACGAGGCCTGTCACCGCCTCCTCCCGAAGCAGCCCCGCAAGCCATGTGCGCAACTCGCGACCGGTGACGGCGTCGAACACCTCCTGCTCGTCCGGCGCGACCCCGAGGTCGGCCGCCAGCTCGCGTATCCCCCACCGGTATGCGGCCGTCTCGGCGGCGAGCTCGGTGTCGTCGGGGCTCCCCTCGTACCAGGGCCAGCGGTAGGCCGCCAGGTCGGCAGGATGTTCCCGGTAGGGCGGGTGCATGTGCCCGTCGACGAACGGAATCCCGGTGAGATCGAGCGCCTCCCTCATCCGCACAGCACCAGGGCGTCGGCGAACTCGAGCAGCCGGAACGTCGTCCACGAGAGCGACAGCACCTCGCGCCGGCTGCCGCTCTCGAGCTCGTGCGTCCAGCAGGTGTGCGCGAGGTCGATCATGTCCGCGGCAGCCTGCAGCTCGGCGGTCTGAGGCTCGCCGATCGCATGCCGGGCAAGGCGCAGCGCGCCCAGCAGGTCGGGCTGCTTCGTCCACACCAGCGGGAATGTGGCCACGAGGTACTCGTGCACGCGCAGCCGGAAGAAGTCCATGGCGGGCCGCGGCGCACCGAGCGGCTCGCTCAGCACCTCGGCTGCCCGTCCCGACACGACGCGCTCCGCGTTGCGCCACAGGATCGCCCGGATGTGCTCGGCCGGCGCATCCGCCGACCGCAGTGCAAGCGCCAACCTGGCCTGGACGCAGGCGGCCCCGTAGTAGGGGGCGTCCGTCCCGTACAGGATCTGCTCAGGGGACACGCGCCCAAGCAGCGAGCACACGTCCACCAGGTTCCAGACGGCGATGTCGAACGCCATGTTGGGATGCTCGGCGGCATGGGCGGCGAGCGCCTCGAAATCGCCACAGCCGGCGTGGGCGAGGATCACCTGCGCACCGGGGTGGCGGCGAAGCAGTGGGAGGAGGTCGGCCGTGAAGGGCGCGATACCGCGGCCGGCGTGCAGCAGCATCGGTACCCGGTGCTGCTCGGCGAGGGCAGCCGAAGCGGCCACGATCGGATGCGAGAACTCGAACCGCCCGGTCAACGGGTGGAGCTTGATGCCGCGCGCCCCGTTTGACAGCGCGCGCTCGAGCTCGGCCTCTGCCCCGGGACCGGGCTCTACTCGGCAGAAGGGCACGAGGGCGCCCTGCGAGAGGCGGCACGTCTCGATCACCGCGTCATTCTGCGCCGTGTAGGCCTCGAGGCTGTCTGCGCGAAACGGAAAGACGCACGCCCGCTCGACGCCGAACCGGCGCATCTCGTCGAGCAGGTCGGCCGGGTCCAGCAGTGAGCCGTCCGCGTCCTGCCCAAGGTGGGCGTGTATGTCCCAGATCGGCTGCCCGGGCGGCAACAGCGGCCTGATCAGCGCGCGGTGGCGATCCTCGATCAGCGCAGCCGCGGCCGCAACGGGATCGGCAAGATCGCGTGCCACGGCCATCAGTACCGCCACCGGTAGTACGCGAACAGCTGGTCGTCGTCCATTGCCGCAGCTGCGGCATCCTCACCACGGCGCACAGCGACGATCGCCTCGTGCAGGCTGCTGCCCAGCGCGTCGGCAAGCAGCGACGAGCCCTCCAGGGCGTCGGCTGCCGTGGACAGCGTCTCGGGCAGGCGTTCGAGACCGCGCTCGGCCGCCACGCGGGACGGCTCGATCTGCACCGGCTCCGGTAGCTCCAGCTTGCCGCCGACGCCGGCCAGACCGGCAGCGATCACAGCGCCCGCGACGAGATACGGATTCCCCGACGCGTCGAGCACCTTCAGCTCCGCGTTCGCAGCTCCTGGCCGTGCCGCCCACGAGCCCTCGATGAAGCGCAGCGCCGCCTCACGGTTCTCGGTCCCCCAGCACCCATACGCGCCCGACCAGCGGTTCGGCCCCAGGCGCCGGTAGGAGATCGGCGAGGCACAGCTGAGCGCTGTCAGACCCGGCAGCTCGTCGAGGACGCCGGCGAGGAACGACTGCCCCACCGTCGTCAGGCCCTGCGGATGCTCGGGGTCCGCTCCGAACAGGTTCTCGCCGTCGCGCCACACGCTGAAGTGCAGGTGGCAGCCGTTCCCGAGCCCGTCGGCCTTCGGCAGCGGCGAGAACGATGGCCTGATGCCGGTTGCCGGCCAGGCCGTCCGGATGGCATGGCGCGTCACAACACAGTGATCGGAGGCCGTCAGAGCGTCCTGGACGCCGACCGAGACCTCCATCTGCCCGGGCGAGTACTCGGGGTGGATCTGCTCGACGACGACGCCGTGGTTGGCGAGCCGATGAAGAACCTCCCGCATGTACGCCCCCGCTTCGGCCGTCGCCGGCAGGCTGTAGGCGGGCGCGTGATGCGCGGGCGCTCCGTGATCGTGCTCGGCGTACCACTCGTGCTCGAAGGCCATCCTCACCTCGAAGCCTGCCTCGGCGGCGCGTTCCACCATCCGCTGGAGGAATCCCCGCGTGCAGAACGGCCACCGTTCACCGCTGGGGTCGTAGATGTCACCTGGGGCCCACCCCCACCCGTCGAGGCCGCCGGTGAGCCGATCGAGGTCGGGCACGACCCGCGTGTCGCCGGTCGCCTCGAATCCCGTCGCCGTGGCCATTCCGTCGTTGCCCTGGAAGATCGCGAAGGCAAACGGCGAACCGACGCCCCGCTGACCCGCGACCGCAGCGCGCGCCACGGGAATCGACTTGGCGCGCGTCAGCCCTGCGTTGTCAACGAATGCAATGGCGATCAACTCGATGCCGCGTGCAGCCCATTCCTCGTCGCTCATCGTGCTCCTCGGATCGCAGGGGTCGCAAGCTTATAGAGTGCCCAGCCGTGTCCGCGGTGATGCTGGCGAGCGAGCGGGGGGAGGTGGGGCTTCCCGACGGTCTGGCGATCCTGCGGGCCGGCGGCTCCGCCCTGGACGCGGTCGAGGCGGCCGTCCGGCTGGTGGAGTCGAACCCCGACGATCACTGGGTCGGGATCGGCGGGATTCCCAACCTGCTGGGCGTTGTCGAACTGGACGCGTCCATCATGGACGGCCGAACTCGGGCAGCCGGCGCCGTCGCGGCGGTGCGGGGCTACTCCCATCCGATCTCGATCGCCCGGCGCGTCATGGAGCGCCTGCCTCAGCATCTGTTCCTGACGGGTGAGGGTGCGGAACGGTTCGCAGCCGAGATGGGATTTCAGCGTGAGGAGACCCTCACCGACGAGGCACGGCGGATCTGGCGCGAGCAGCTCGATCAGGCATCGTGGGAAGGGGCCGACAGCGAGGGCGACCGCCGCTACCGCGCGAGCGCCCGCGAGTTGATGCAGCGCCTCCCCTCGCCCGAGGGCCCGTGGGGCACCGTCAACATCATCGCCCGCGACCGCCACGGCGACCTCTGCGTCGGTGTCAGCACCAGCGGCTACCCCTGGAAGTACCCGGGCCGCGTCGGCGACTCACCGATCATCGGAGCCGGGAACTATTGCGACAACGCCACCGGTGCCGCCGGCTGCACCGGCCGGGGAGAGACCGCCATCCGGATCCAGGCAGCACGCATGACCGTCGAGCACATCGCCGGAGGTCTCGCGCCCGGCGCTGCGTGCGCCGAGATTCTTCGCGAGGCGGTGACGGTCGAGGATCCCTACCGCTCCCCTCTGCAGGTGCTGGCGATGGCGCCGGACGGAACGCATGGCGGGGCCTCCACGCGGAAGGGCGCAACCTACGCCGTCATGACCGAGGACATGGCCGCACCCGAGATCCTCCCGCGCCTGTTCGTCGACGAGGGCGGCTAGATGCCTGCAGGCGACCCGGCGCGCAACCGAGCCGAGATCGCCCGTGGGAGTCCCCCACCCGCGACGCAGGTGATCTCGACCACCGAGCCGCTGTCCATGCGCTGTGGCTGGGCACCGAGGACAAGCAGCAGCATCTGATTGATCATCCGATGGCCGACGACGACGATTGTGCGCCCCTCGGCAAGCTCCGCAGCCACACGCTCGAGGAACCGGACAGCGCGATCGTGCACGGTGGACAGACTTTCGTCCAGGTCCGGGTCACGAAGCAGATGCCCGCTGACGTCGGCGTCGATCTCCTCCGCCGGCCGCTCACGCAGGTCGTCGTCGTGGATCAGCTGCAGCGAGCGCTCCAGCGCCACGGGGAGAATCGTCTCAACCGCACGGGGCAGCGAGCTCGAATAGACGGCATCGATCGCCTCATGCGATAGGAGGGCACACACCGCCCGGCTCTGTTCCCGCCCCATCGCGTTCAGGAGCACGTCGGCGCCACCGAGCTGCCGCCGGCCGGTGTTGTCCACCTCGCCCTGGCTCACGAGCAGGATCCGGCCCGGCGTGCCGTCGCCGGCGCGAATCGCCTCGATGAGCGACCACATCCGTACGGGGCTCACGACATCGTCGGCCGAGAACAGCGCGAACAGCTCAGCGGCCGCGGCCATGTGCAAGGTGTCCATCAGCTCGTGGTGCAGCATCACGCCCACCGGGCCGGGCATGCGAACGGCATCGGCAAGGCGCAACCCGAGCGCGTCCAGCCGTCCGCCGCTCTCGCCGGGGCCGCGGTCGAACCATTTCACCGTGGTCGGCAGCTCGAGCAGGCGGGGAACGCCGAGTGGCGCCGACGACGTGTCCGCCGAGACCGCCACGAAGCCAAGCTCGGCGAGGCACTCAGCCGTCTCGCGCGTGCACCGGCCCCAGGCGGGCGTGAAGATCGGGTCGCAGGCCAGCCCCAGCAACCCGCGCAGCCTCCGCTTGCCGAGCTCAATGGCACGCAGCTGGGCGCTGTGCGGCATTCCGGCGTGAAACTCGCTCGGCTGGTCGGCCGAAGCGCGGTTCTTGTGGTCGAACCCGTGCTGGTGCAGGCCGATGCAGCCGGGCGACCGACCCGCCCTCGTGAGCAGCTCCGCAGCCAGCGACGGCGTGAGATCTCGGGGAATCACGGCGACGTCGACCGGGATTCCATGGCCGGTGGCGAGATCGAGCAGCGCCAAGAGCCGGTCGTCCGACCAGCCCGCATCGCTGTCGCGGAAGAACACCTCCACCGGGGCGTCGGCCTCTTCGAGCGCCCTGCGGATCGGATCGAGCCAGGAGCTCACCTCAGCCCGCTTGCCGGCAACCGGTCACCGCCGGCCGCGGCAGCGCGGATGGTCGCGAAGAGCGCCTCGGGCTCGGCGTCCTTCAGCAGGTGCCCGACGGCACCCGCCCGCATCGCCTCCCAGATCTGATCGATGCGGGAAGCCGCGGTGAGAATGAGCACTCGGGTGCCGGGCTGGGCGGCGGAGATCCGCCGTGTCGCCTCGACGCCGTTCGCGCGCGGCATGGACAGGTCCATGAGCACCACATCGGGCCGCTCGCGCGCGCTGACCTCGACTGCCTCGCAGCCGTCCGCGGCGCTCCCCACCACCTCCATGTCGCCGGCGCTCTCCAGAAGCTTGGCAAGCCCTGCGCGGATGATGGCGTGGTCATCGGCGACAACGATGCGAATCGGTCGTCGAGTGCGGCTGGAATCAAGGTCTGTGTTCGCCACACTGAAAGGTTCCATCCATGTCCGGCTACTCCGCAATGAGACATTGGTCCTAGGACAGCTGGAGCCGGTTGCCACCAACGTCAACAGGTATCCAAAAGAGCCGAATCGTAGAGTCGCGAGCGTCACTCGGGGGAACTCGGAGGCTCTTCCATGGAACTGTCGCGCCGCGATCTGTTGAAACTTGGTGTGCTCGGAGGCGCTGCGGCGCTGTTTCCGTTCGGCCGGACGGCGAGCACCGCTTCGCTGAACCGTCTTGCGCAAAGCAAGATGCCCAAGCCCTTCCTGGCGGGGTTCGTCGTCCCGCCCGTCCTGAAACCGGCCCGCAAGGACGCGACGACCGATTACTACAACATCGCGATGAGGCCAGGGACGGCGTCAATCGCGCCGGGATTGCCAACCCCCGTATGGGGTTACAACGGCATCGCGCCTGGGCCGACGATCAAGGCGACCCAGGGCCGCAGAGTCGTCATGCGCCAGATCAATCGCCTGCCGCTGAAGCATCCTCAGCTCGGCTACACGCCGCTGACCTCGGTGCATCTCCACGGGTCCGCGTCGCTCCCCCAGCACGACGGCTACGCGAACGACGGCACGCTGCCAAAGCAGTGGAAGGACTACCGCTATCCCAACTTCCAGGATGCGCGGACGCTCTGGTACCACGACCACGGCATCATGCACACAGGGCCGAACGTCTACATGGGGCTGGCCGCGCAGTACCACCTTCACGACGCGACCGAGGCCGCCCTCCCGATCCCGAAGGGCGCCTACGACGTCCCCCTGATCGTCAACGACGTGATGCTGACCTCGACCGGGAAGCTGCTCTGGAACGACGACGACAGGTCGGGCCTCTTCGGCGACATCATCATGGTGAACGGCCGGCCGTGGCCGGCGATGAAGGTGGAGCGGCGCAAGTACCGCTTCCGCATGCTCAACGCGTCCATCTCTCGCTCGTACAACTGGCGGCTCGACTCGGGCGAACCCCTGGTCGTCATCGGCACGGACGGCGGGCTCATACCGACGCCCCAGCCGGTGACCAACTTCAGGCACGGCAACGGCGAGCGCTACGACGTGATCATCGACTTCGAGAAGTATCCGGTCGGCCGCCGCGTGCTGCTCGAGAACCTGAGCAACAAGAACAACATCGACTACGACGGCACCGGCAAAGTGATGGCCTTCGACGTCGTCGCGAACGCGTCATCCACCGTGGACAACACGATCCCGGACGTGCTCAACCCGCACAGCGAGGTGATGGCGCTCGAAGAATCGATGGCGGTCGCCACGCGCCGGTTCGACCTCAAGCGCAGGCACGGAGAGTGGACGATCAACGGTGTGACCTGGAAAGAGGTGGCCGAGTCCGGCTTCCAGTTCAGCCTCGCAAATCCGGCGCTGAACTCCGTCGAGGTATGGGAGTTCGTGAACGAGTCCGGCGGCTGGTTCCATCCCTTCCACGTTCACCTGATCGACTTCAAGATCCTCGACCGCAACGGCCTGCCGCCGATGGCACACGAGCTCGGCCCCAAGGACGTGGTGTACGTCGGCGAGGAGGAGATCGTCCGCGTGGTGGCCCGCTTCGGCCCGCACTCCGGCCGCTACATGATGCACTGCCACAACCTCGTCCACGAGGACCACGACATGATGGGCCAGTTCGAGGTTGGCGCAGGCGGTGACGACCCGGTTTCGGCCGACCCGCCGCGGCCGCTTCCCGCGACCTGGCCGATCGGCGGATGACGGCGACGGCGTCCGAAACCCGGGTCGCGCTCCCGGGCGCAGTGGCGTTTGCCACGCTCTTGATGGGGATCGCCGCCTGCATCCACATGTTGCAGGTGAGCGAGTACCTCGCCGACTGGCGCCCCGCCGGGGTGTTCGTTGCGGCGGTAGCGGTGGGCCAGGCTGCCTACGCCTGGGTGTTGCTGCACCGGCCGACCGTGCCTGTCGCCCTCGCGGGCATCGTGGGCAACCTCGCCGTGGTGAGCCTCTGGATCGTCACTCGCAAGTTCGGCCTCCCGATGGGTGCGGCGGCGCCGGAGCAGGTCTATGGGCACGACGTCCAGGCGATCGACCCGCAGACCGCCTTCGTCACCGGTGTTCCGCAGGCGATCGGCGCTTTCGACCTGACCGCGACCGTACTGGAACTCGCCGTCGTGGCGGCCCTGGTCTCAGTGCTTCCGGCAGGCCAGCACCGCTGGGCGGTAAACGCCCTCTTCGGGCTCGGCGTGGCACTGCTGGTGGTGCGCGTTGCGATCGTCGGCTGAGTCGTTGCGACGGCCGGCCGCAATCGTGGCCCTGGTGCTTGTGCCCCTCGCGCTCTGGCTGTTCGTGTGCGAGCCGGTGCGCATCGCCTCGGACAGCATGACGCCCACGCTGACGCCAGGCAGCCACGTGGTGCTCGACAAGCTCAGCTATCGCCTGCGCGGCCCCCACCGCGGGGAACTGGTCGCGTTCACGGCACCCGACACCGGCGAGCTGACGATCAAGCGGGTAGTCGGCGTCGCAGGGGACACGGTGGCGATGGAGGACGGAGTCTTGAAGGTCAACGGAACCGCGCCGCCCGAGCTCTATGTGAATCACCGCGAGGTGGATTCCGAGTACTACGGCCCGGTCACAGTCCCCGACGACACCGTGCTGGTGATGGGAGACCACCGCGGTGAGTCGATCGACTCGCGCGCCTATGGGCCCGTGCCGACAAGCCGGCTCGTCGGCCGCGTGATCTGGGACTTCTGAGCCGGAGGGCCGACCCCCGAAGGGGGCCGGCCCTGGCACGACTCGCAAGGTCAGCCGGTACCGGGAGCCTCCTTGCGCACCGCCGGCCTGGGGACTCGAACTGCCCCGGATGAGATGCGCTCCCGCACCGCCGTGAGCGGTCGGGCAATGTCCTCCAGCGAGCGGCGGGCTGCCTCCACACCCCAGATCAGCTCGGCCATCGCCGCCAGCGCCATCAAGGCTGCACCGAACGCGTAGCCGTAGAAGACGTTGTCGCGATCACCAGTGCCGATCAGCGTGCCGAAGAGCCACGGCGCCGCAAATCCGCCGGCAAGTGTGCCGATTGCGAAGAACACCGCAATCGCAAGCGCCCGGCTTTCGATCGGGAAGATCTCCGACACCGTCAGATACGCCGCGCTGGCACCGGCCGATGCGAAGAAGAACGTCACCGACCAGCACACCGTCATCTGCGTCGCC
Organism: Gaiellales bacterium; assembly: GCA_033856675.1. Lineage (GTDB taxonomy): Bacteria > Actinomycetota > Thermoleophilia > Gaiellales > JAICJC01 > JAICYJ01. The sequence continues at coordinate 72,368 of JAWVEN010000067.1, forward strand.
GAGAGGGCGTTGGCCTGGAACAGCAGGCCGGTGATCAGCAGACCCGCCGCCGATGCCATGTAGGTAAACGCGATCATCGGCTTTCGCCCGATGGAGTCGAAGAAATGCCCCAGAAGCAATGGGCCGAGGATGTTGCCCACGGCAAACGGGAAGATGTAGTACGGCACGCTCTCCTTGCTGACACCCATGAAGGTCGTCAGCACCAGGGCGTACGTGAAGAAGATCGCGTTGTAGAAGAACGCCTGCGAGCCCATCAGCATCAGCCCGACGAACGACCGCGACGGGTACGTGAACAGGATGGCTTTGAGGATGCCGCCGATGCCGATCTTGCGCCGCGGGTCGATCTCGACGACCGCGTTTTCGTCGGGGGGTGGTAACGGCCCCTTTTCGCGCTCGACTTTCTCCTCGATCTCGCGCACGACCCGGTCTGCCTCGTCGAACCTGCCGTGCGTCATCAGGTAGCGCGGGCTCTCGGGGATATGCCGGCGCACGAAGAGCACGGCGATGGCGAGCACGGCGCCCATGCCGAAGGCGACGCGCCAGCCCAGCTCAGGCCTGATGTCCTGCGGGTCGAGAAGGATCAGGCCGGCCGCTGCGGCGCCTGCCGTCCCGACCCACCATGTGCCGTTGATCACCAGATCCGTCCATCCACGGCGGCGTGCCGGAATCAGTTCGTCGATGGCGGAGTTGATCGCGGCGTACTCGCCGCCGATGCCGATGCCAGTCATGAACCGGAAGAACGTGAAGCTCCAGATGTCCCAGGAGAACGCCGTCGCAAGCGTCCAGACGAGGTACCAGACGAGCGAGAACATGAACAGGCGCTTACGGCCCAGCTTGTCGGTGGCATAGCCCAGGATCAGCGCGCCGGCACACGCACCGGCGAGGTACATGCTGTTCGCGAAGCCGATCGATCCCGCACCCGCTCCGAGACCGGAATTCGGATCCTCGAGAAGCGGGGCGACAATTCCTACGATGGTGACCTCGAGGCCGTCGAGGATCCACGTCACCCCCAGCCCGATGACCACCATCCAATGCCATCTGCTCCACGGCAGACGGTCAAGCCGGGCCGGGATGTCAGTCTTGATGGGATCCTCGACGCGATCGGCAGATGCAGAAACGGCCACCTCACAGCCCTCCTTGAGGCATTTGATGCGCAGACCGAGGGCTGCCCGCTTCTCCGTGGCGTGTAAACACAAACGGCAGGCCGATGACCGGGGGAGGGCGCCACCCTCCCCCCGGTCAGCGTCGATTCGGCGGCTAGTCGAGATGCCGCAGGAACACGAAGAGCTTGCCCTTCTCGCCCTGATCGGCCGACGTGTCCACCTGACCGCCCGCGGCGCTGAACGCACCCGTGCCGCCGGAGATCGAGATGAACGTGTTGCGATTGTTGAGCGTGCCCGAGATGTCGAACGACCCACGCCCGACCACCCGGAAGGTGCCGTCGCACGACGTGTTGCCGCCGAACTGAAGGACGCACGTCACCCAGTTGCCGCCGATCCGCTTGCCGCGAGCGTTCACGAACGTCTCGGTGAAGAGGAAGCTGTCGCCCACCGACTCACGCTTGTTGCGATCGTTGTCGAGGAACTTCGCCGGGCCGCTCCGTGTATGGAGCACGATCAGCTGGACACCGCGCCTTGTGGCGGGCGCAGCCGAGCGCTGCGCGCTCGGGGCCGCGGCCTTGTTCCCCCACGCCTTCGCCGTCAGACCGGCGCTCTTCGCCGATGCCCCCACGGCGCTGATCGCGATCACCGTCGCTGCCACAGCAGCGAACGACAGCACGATGGCTACCCACTTCCGCATGCCGACCTCCCGGTTTGTGTGTTCGGCGGCCAGAGCCAGCCGCTCTTCGCGCAACCCTACGCGGCGCCGCCGGCGCGTGTCGTGGCGACGATTCGGCTACCGTCGTGCGGTGGGCACCACCACCGACCTGGCCGTCAGCCTTCGCGGCGTCGTGAAGCGGTACGGCGATATCACCGCGGTCAACGGGCTGGATCTCGACGTTCCGTTCGCGAGGTGCATTGGCCTGCTCGGCCCAAACGGCGCAGGTAAGTCGACGACGATGAAGACGCTGACGGCACAGGCGATCCCCGATGAGGGGGAGATCGACGTGCTCGGATACCGCCTTCCGGAGTTCTCCAAGCAGGCGCGCGCCGAATGCGGCGTGGTTCCGCAGCTCGACAACCTCGACACCACGCTGTCGGTCGAGGACAACCTGGTCGTCTTCGCGTGGCTCTACCGGCTGGGAAGGCGCGAGCGGCGCCCGGCGGTCGAACGCGCACTCGGGATCGCGAACCTCAAAGACCGGCGCAAGACCCGCGTGGACAAGCTCTCCGGGGGGATGCGGCGGCGGCTCCTGATCGCGCGGGCGCTCGTGCACCGCCCACGCCTGCTGCTCCTCGACGAGCCGACGGTGGGCCTCGATCCGCAGGTCCGCCAGGAGCTGTGGGCGCTGATCGACGCGCTCCGCACCGAGGGCGTGTCGATCCTGATGTCGACGCATTACATCGAGGAGGCCGAGCGGCTGGCGGACAGCGTCACGATCATGGCCAAGGGGGAGGCCGTCGCCATGGGGCGACCGCAGGAGCTCGTGATCAAGCATGCAGGGCACGAGGTGCTCGAGGTTTACGGGCCCCCCGCACGGTTGTCGGCCGTGGAGCAGTCTGCGGCGGAGGACGGATTCCGCACACGGCGAACCGGCACCAGCGTGTCGATCCTCGATGCGGAGCACCGGGATCTCCCGTTCGCCGACGGCGCCGTGCGCCGGCCCGCCAACCTGGAGGACGTCTTCGTCCTGCTGACAGGCGAGGAGGTGGAGTGAGTGGCTGACGCGCCTGCTCCTCAGGCCACCCGCCGGCTCGGCAGGCTCGAACGGCCGGCGCTGGCCGGTGTGCTGATCCGGGAGATCACGAACTTCTCGTCGTACTGGCGCTCCGCGACGTTCTCCTCCACCGTCGACCCGACCATCTACCTGCTGGCCTTCGGATTCGGGTTCGGGTCGCTGGTGTCCCAGATCAACGGGCTCGACTACGTGGAGTTCGTCGGGACCGGCACGGTCGGCACGGCCGTGCTGTTCTCCAGTGTCTTCCCGGCGATGTTCTCGACCTTCGTGAAGTACCAGTTCCAGCGCACCTACGACGCGATCATGGCCGCGCCCGTGGACACGGAGGAGCTCGTCACGGCCGAAGCGCTGTGGATCGCGATGCGCGCCGCGACCTTCGGCTGCGCGCCGCTGGTTGTCTCGTTCATGTTCGGCCTCGACCCGCGCCCGGCCATGCTGTTGGTGCCCCTGATCGGCTTCGTCGCCGGCTTCGGGTGGGCCGCGTTCGGCATCACGGTGGCCGCCGTTCTCAAGTCGATCGACAACTTCAGCTATGTGATCAGCGGCGTGATCACGCCGATCTTCCTCGTGGCGGGCACGTTCTTTCCCCTGTCGGAACTGCCCCGCTGGGCCCAGCTGGCAGCACAGCTGAATCCCCTCTACCACACCGTTCAGCTCGTCCGTCACGCCTCGTTCGGCTGGCACGGATGGGACGATGTGGGGCACATCGGAGCACTGATGGTGTTCGCCCTGGTGATGTGGCGAATCGCCGTGTGGCGGATGACGATCAGGCTGATCGACTAGGTGTCCCGCGACCCGCTCGTCATCGCAGTGTCACAGCCACTCTGCGTGCCTCACGACGTTGCGGCGAACGCGGTCACGCACGCCGCGGCGGTGCGCTCGGCGGACGCACGCGTCGTTGTCTTTCCCGAGCTCTCCCTGACGGGGTACGAGCTGGATGCCACCCCGATCACCGCCGACGACCCGCGATTGTCGCCCATCGTCCATGCCTGCGCCGGCGTGGAAGCATCGGCACTTGTGGGCGCCCCGGTGCAGGGGAAGGCAGGCCGGTCACACATCGCCACGCTGGCCATCGACGGCACCGGCACCAGGGTGGCGTATCGCAAGATGTGGCTCGGCCAGGCGGAGTCCGAACGGTTCGCTCCCGGCGACCAGCCCGCGGTACACGAGGTCGACGGCTGGCGGCTCGGCCTTGCGATCTGCAAGGACACCGGCGTTGTGAAGCACGCGGCCGACACCGCTGCTCTGGGAACAGACGCCTACGTCGCCGCCACCGTGAAGTCGGCTGACGAAGCAGGCCTCCAGGACGAGCGCGCCCGTCGCGTCGCTGCCGACCACGGCGTCTGGGTGGCGATCGCCAGCTTCGCCGGTTCGACCGGCGGCGGCTATGGCGAGACAGCGGGCGGTTCGGGCATCTGGAGATCCGACGGCGTCGTGGTCACGCAAGCGGGGCGCGAGCCGGGCGCCATCGCACGGGCGACGCTCACCTAGCCGGTGCAGTCGCGCAGGCCGAGCGACCGCGCCGTCCCGTCGAGCGCCTTGGTCTCCTTGTCCAGCTCGGCACCCTTGGTCTGCACGGTCGCAGCGTCACCGCGAGCCGCAGCCTCGCGGATCTGGTCGACCACCTCGAGCGACGCACTGGTGTCATCGACCCAGCCGTGGAACCTGTCCGACCTGGCCAACGGCACGGGAACACGGCGCATATCGACCAGAGCTGCCTGAAGCTTCGGCTTCCAGCGATCGAAATAGGCCACCAGCTGTGGCAGCGTCCTGGGCGTTCCAAGATCCTTGATGCTCTTGTCAAAGGCGACACAGATCGCGTTCGCCCGCTGCGTGAACTGGCCGACCGGGACGTCCGGCGTGCTGGTCGCAGCTCCGCCCCCGCAACCGGCGGCCAGCGCAGATCCCAGCAAGGTAACGACCACGAATGCGCGCATCGAAAGGAGCATCGGCCGCTGGTGCGGCCGCCTTGAACCCCGTGAGCCCCGGCGAACCTAGGGTCGCAGCGCCGTGCGCGGATTGACGAGCGGCGTGAGGATGCCCTCGAGTCGGCTGCGCAGGTGCTCATAGTCGGGTGGGAGCGACAGGCGCTCGCCGAGCTCCTCCTGCGGCTCGTCGACGGCGAATCCAGGGCCCATCGTGGCGATCTCGAAGAGGATCCCTCCGGGCTCACGGAAGTAGATGGACTTGAAGTAGAAGCGGTCGATCACCGGCGTGGGTCGCCTGCCCGCTTCCTCGACGCGGCCGCGCCAGTCCTGGTGGTCGGCCATCGGCGAGGACCAGGCGACATGATGCACCGTTCCCGCGCCTGGTACGCCGCGAGCGGGGCCGCCGTCCTCGTACGTGTAATGCGATCCGCGCTGCTCGCCGCGCCGCTCGAAGCGCTTGCCGTCCTGCGTCGTGAATCCGAGCGTGTCCTCGAGAAACGGCTGGCTCGCCGACGGGTTCATCGAGCGGGCGTAGACGCCGTCGAAGCCCTGCAACGCCAGCTCGTCGGGGATCTCAGGAAACCGCGCCGCCAGCGGCTCATCGCCGGTCTGCGAGACGACCAGCTCGAGCTCGAGGCCTTCCGGGTCGGCGAAGCGCAGCCGCCCCTCCTGCCGCTCGGTCTCGATCGCCTCGCCGGCGAGGCGATCGGCCCAGAAGTCGAGCGCGGCCTCCGATCCGACGCGGTAGCCGACACGGTGCACCATGCCGGGGCCTGCCTCGCCCTTCCCCACGCCGGGGTACTCGAAGAACGTCATGTCGGCGCCGGCGCTTGCATCCTCGTCGGCGTAGAACAGGTGGTACGCCGTCGGATCGTCCTGGTTGACCGTCTTCTTCACCAGCCGCAAGCCCAGCACGCGGCCGTAGAAATCAAGATTGCGCCGCGCATCCGCGGTGATGGACGTGACGTGGTGGATACCCTCGAGTGTCGCCATCGGTCGCCTCCTGTCGTTCGCGCCTGAACCGTACCCGGATCCGGCGCTCAACCGGTGACCGCAAGCTCACGAGGGTGCCGTGAGAGGGTCTCGATACCGGAGTCGGCCATCAGGAGCGTCTCCATGTAGCTGGCGGTGAAGCCCCTGTCACGGTCGAACAGGATGTTCTCGTAGTTCGTCACATACCCCGGCTCCCATGTGAACTTCTCGAACGCATCGTTGCTGATGTAGGTGTGGCCGACCCAGTTGGGCGGCACCGCGATGCCGAGGGCGTACCCGCCGACCCACCACACCTGCTCGCGCGGAAACCTCGAGAACACGTACTCCTCGGCCACCCGCTGTGCCACATCGAGCGGGTCGCCGGGCCGCACGGCCTGCTTCACCTCCTCGACACTGCCGGCGGTCTGCTCCAGAATCGAGCGCACCTCGGGGTGATCGCAACCGATGGCCACCGTGCGGCAGAGGTCGGCGTGGTAGCGGTTGACCACGCCGCAGACATCAACGTACATCACGTCTCCGACCTCGACGGGGCGCCGCGACGGAGCGGCGTGCGTGCGGCACCACACGTCGGGCCCGGCCGAGATCATTGTCCGGATCGCCGCCGACTCGCCGCCGTGGTCGGCCATCACCGAGTCGAGCCGCGCCGCGATCTGCAGCTCTGTCTGGCCGGGCCGAACGGTCTCGAGGAGGTCTTCGAAGGCCGCATCGGCGATCTCGGCCGCTTCCCGGACGCAATCGACCTCAGCCGGCGACTTCACCGCCCGCACACGGTCGACGATCCAGTCGCCGTCCACGATCGTGGCGCCCAGGGCGGCCAGCCGGTCGGCGGTCTCGCGCACCAGCGGCCCGCCCGGTGTCTGTGTCCACCACTCGATGCCGACCGTGCCCTCGTGCCACCCACGGTCGCGGAACGCACCGGCGATCGTGTCCAGCGCGTCCTCGTAGCGATAGAAGACCGCGTCGTCGAGCAGCGCCGTTCGGCGTACCAGCGTCTCGTGCCGTTCGTAGTCGAGGAAGACCAGCTTTTCGTCGTGCCGCGAGACGACCACGCCGAGCGGCGCGCGCGGCGGGTACCAGATCGACTCGAAGCCGCTCAGGTAGCAGAGGTTCGCGGGGCTCATGACGAAGAGGACGTCGACGTCGCGGCGGGCCATCTCCTCGCGGACGCGCCGGGCACGCTCGCGATACTCGGCCTCCGAGAAGGGCAGCTCGGCGCTCATCGCAGCCCCCAGCGGCGACCGTGGTGGGCGCACACGACGTCGATGTCGGCGGTCGCGTGTGCCGGGTCGTCCGGGAGGTACGCGATCGGGTCGGCGAGCAGGCGGCCGGTGCCCAGCACCCCTTCCAGGGTCGCGTGCAGGCAGTACGACGCGTAGGTGCGCGCGTAGCCGCCTTCCTGCACCAGTACCAGTGCCGCTCCTGACTCTTCGGCGCTCGCGCGCACGCGCTCTCCGATCATGTGGAATCCCTCCATGCTCAGGTTCATCCTGCCGTTGCCGTCGAACGTGCTCGCATCCTGTCCGCTCGCTGCGATCAGAACGTCGGGGCGGTAGTGGGCAAGCACAGGCTCGACCACGCGCCGAAACGCCTCGCCGTAGGCGCCGTCGCCGCTTCCGGGACGCATCTCGACGTTGACGTTGTGGCCGGCTCCCTGACCGACGCCCGTCTCGTCGGCGGCGCCCGTCTCGGGATGCGACGGGCCCCAGCTGCCGTGGCGCATGTGCATTGAGATCGTGAGGACATCGGATCGCTCGTAGAAGCACGCCTGCGTGCCGTTGCCGTGATGGACATCCCAGTCGACGACGGCGACCCGTTGCGCGCCCGACGCTCGAAATCGCTCAGCCATCAACGCGGCGTGGTTGAAGAAGCAGTAGCCGTCGGCCCGCGCCGGTCCGGCGTGATGTCCCGGCGGCCGGACGAGCGCGTAAGCCATCGTGGCTCCCCCCGCGCTCACCGCGTCGGCTGCGGCGAGGCTCGTCCCCGCCGCTGCCAGCACCGGTTCCCAGGAACGGGCGGAGAGGCTCGTCGTGGCGCCCAGGCGCCGGCCACCCGACTCGCATGCCTCACGGATCGTGGCGATGTAGACCTGGTCGTGGACGGTGGCCAGCTCCTCCTCGTCGGCGAGCCTGCCCTCCCGCCATTCCAGGTGCGGCGCGATCGGGCCATTCGCCAGCACGGAGCGCATGTTCTCGACGCGCTCGGCGTTCTCCGGGTGCAGCTCCGGCACTGCGAGCAGGTCGGCGTTGGTCGTCTCCCACAGGCCGCTGCCGGTGTCGTGCTCGAGCACCGCGGGATGCCAGTAGACGACGAGGTCGGCGGCCATCGGCGCGCATGCTACGCGATCGCCGGTTGCCGTTAGCAGGGAGGGCGACCCGGGTACCACCGCGGGCGACGGAACGAAAGGAGTGAGACATGCCCAGCACCAGGGAGGACATTCCCGACACGATCGAGCGCTCGTCGCAGAAGGTGCAGCGGACATACAAGAAGGCGCTCGACAGCGCGCACAGGGAGTACGACTCCCAGGAGCGCGCACACCGCACAGCGTGGGCGGCGGTGAAGCACGTGGCGAAGAAGAAGGGCGACCGGTGGGTGCTCAAGGACGAGAACGGCCCGTCCGATCCGCAGGCCAGGCAAGGCGGACGCCAGGCGCGCGACAACCCGCGCAAGACGGCCGGCGGCATCGACGTCGAAGGCAGCACGCGCGACGAGTTGTACGAGCGCGCCAAGGAGCTGAACATCGGCGGCCGCTCGCAGATGTCGAAGCGCGAGCTGGCTGAAGCCGTGCGCCGCAAGGCGTGAGCTGCCGGGTGGGAGCAGGCCGCGTCGCCTGCCCCCACCCTGTTGATCAGGCGGCCGGCGCCCGCGCCTTCACCTCTTCCCAGAGGCGTTCAGCCTCCGCGAAGCGTGCGGCGTTCTCGGGGGTGTGCGGGATCGTCCCTTCCTTCCAGGCGGCGACGAACGCTTCCACGTCCATGCCTGTCTCCTGCCGGAAGCCCTCCAGCCTCCTGGGAAGCGGCTTGTCCTTCCCCATCGGCCGGACCTAGTCGGCCTCGGGCTGGCCGTGGCCGGTGCCGCCCGGCTCCGCCGGGCCGCCCAGTCCGATCTCGGCCTCCGCCTCGTCGAGCCGAGCCTCATATGCGAGCTCGTCTCGCGTGTCGCCGATGTCGACGGCGTCGCTGTCGTCGGGCTCCGGGTCGGGCGGGCCCTCAGTGCCCAGCCGTTCATGTCGCATGTCCATCAATGCCTCCCAGATGGGGTACGACAACCCAATTCCCAGACACGCGCGCGGCAATCACCGATTCGCGCGACGTCTCGCCGCGTAAGGCTCAGTCGTTGCGCTTGCCGAGCGTGGCGCCGCAGATGTGACACGTCGAGATGTGGCGACCGTGGTCGACGACAACTCGGTGACTGCAGAACCTCTGTGAAAGCCGCTTGATCATGGCTGCAGGCTCGTCGATCTCGTATGCCGCGGCCATCATGCTGGCACCCGTCATGGGTGGGGGCTAACCCGCCATACTCGAGCGCTCAGACGGCGCCGATGGCGGGGTCGGCGGAAATCTCGCAGTGGATGCTCGTGGTGTCCTCCACCAGCAATTCGAGCGTGCTGCTGAGCTGGTCGGCGATGTCGAGCGCCTGGCCATCGACCCCATCGAGCAGCGCCCTGGCCGTTTCGGAGGTCGCGGCGGGCTTGCCGACGTCGATCACAATCCGGTCTCCGCGCCACTGCACCGACAGGTCGATCTGCCCCGCACCGGCGCCGTGCACGACGCTGTGCGCAACAAGTTCGGAGACGACCAGCACTGTGCGCTCGAAAAGGTCGTTCGGGACCGCCTGACGCAGTGACTGCACCGCCTCGCGGGCGAGCGCGGGCGCCGCCACGTCCACCGGGAGCGTCCTGACGATGTGGCCGTCGGCCGGCGGTTCGGAGAACGCGGCCGGCGACCGCTCTGAACCGACAAGCATGGTGCGATCGCGGCCACCCTCCTTCGCGGCATACAACGCGCCGTCGACGGCCATCAGCGCCGCGCCGACCGAGACGCCTGACAGCGGCAGCCGCATCCCGCCGACCGAGACCGTGGGACGGATCTGTGAGCCGTTGACCGGCACCGAGACCTGATGCACCGCGAGCCGCACCTTCTCCGCGGCGGCGAGCAGAGCCGCGTCGTCCTCGATGCCGTCGACCACGACGAGGAACTCCTCGCCACCCCACCGGCCCAGCAGGTCGCGGTCGCGGATGACGCCGTGCACCTGATCGGCCACCGCCTGGAGCACCCTGTCGCCCACCATGTGCCCATAGCGGTCGTTCAGCTGCTTGAAGTGGTCGAGGTCGAACAGCAGCAGGCCGAATGGCCGAACCTCGGGCGCCCGCATGCGACCCTCGAACGCGGTGAGTGTGAACGAACGGCTGCGGGCCCCCGTGAGGATGTCGGTATTCGCGCGCTGCTCCGCCAGGGAGCGAGCGCTGCGCATCGACGCGAGGAGCATGTGGATCGTGAACCCGACGACTACGAAAACGAGGGTCTCGACCGCGAAGAAGGCCGCGGACTCCCGGGTCCACCCAGCGGACGTCGGAATCGCAGCCGCGGCTGCGGAGTTCGCGCCGACGGCCAGGACGAGGGCGCGCCGGGGGAGGAACACGGCAGCCCATCCGACGGTCAGCGCCAGGACCGGCGCCAGCGCCTCACCTGCGCGTGCCGAGGTGAACGCCACCAGGACGAACGGCACCGCGAGCAGCACGACGACCGCTTCCCAGGCGACCGACGGCATACCGTCGCCCCAGACAACGCACACCACCGCGAGGGCAAGGAAGATGCCGAGCGCGCCGAGAAGCAGCCCAGGCGACGAATCGAGTGCGCCGAAGCCGATCGCAACCGCCGCGGAGAGCGGCGCCAGACCCACGCAGAGGATGGCAGCCGACCATCGTCGCAGCGATCGGTAGTCGCCGAACGGATCCGTGATGATGTGGGCCCTCTCCTTTGTCACTGGTTGTCCGTTCGGACACGGCCCCCTATACCCTGCAGCGGTGCAAAACATTCCAGGAACTGGGTGTTGTGCAGACCGCGGCCCTCATAGCAGGGCTAAATGTGATGTTTGTCAATCACGACGACTCCGAGCGGCGCGGGGGGCCGGGTAATGGGAGGGATGAAATCCTCCCGTGCGAACGGGATCCTGCCTCGTGGCTGTGACCCCTCCGCAGTGCGATCCCGAGGCCGAAGCGCTGCTCAGCCGCAACTCGTGATTGGTGTTACAATGCCCGTGGCGATAAGTCGCCCACTACGGGAGTGTTTCCAGCCCGCCCACTACGGCTTTTCGAAGGCCCTGACGGGGCGCTACACGTCCGTCATACGGTGTTAGCGAGGCTCCCGGTGGGGACCATCACCGGGAGCCTTTCTCTTGCGCCGAGCGTTCCCGTGACCCGTGCTCCACCGTCGCGGCGACCCGTCGCTTGGCCTGCCTGTGCCGTGGCCGACGAGTCGGCGTTCGCGCCTCGCGCTCGTCGTCGCTTCGGAGAAGGCTCCCCTCCGTTCGCCGACACCCCGGAGAGAGAACCCCTCGGTATCCAAGACCACACACCCCGGTTGGGTGAGCAGGATCCGCTTGGCTACACGCTTTCCGCCGTACCGGGTTCCACAATGGTTCCACCTGCCCACGCCGCTCTGAGGCTTGCGGCGCGGTTTCCCTGCTCGCGACTCCAGTGCCCGTACGTCTCGCTCGTGATGGCGACGTTGTCGTGCCCGAGTTCGACCGACAGATCGGCGACCGGGACGCCCGCCATCAAGCTGAAGAAGCTGAATGTGTGCCTCGTGCTGTAGATCGGGCGCGGTTCGAGGCCGGCGAGCTTCACCGCGGGCACCCAGACGTGCCCCCACCACCACTGCCGATCGACGGGCTGGCCGTCGCGATGGAACACGAGGGGCGTCCGAATGTCCCGGACGATGCTCTTGTACGCCTGGATGCCTCTCGGAGTCAGGAACACTGATCTGCGGCTGCCCTGCGTCTTCGTGCCCGGCAAGAGCGCGATGCCGGCGGCCATGTCGAAGTGGCGGTGTTCGAGGGCGAGCAGCTCTCCGGGCCTGGCGCCGGTGTCGACGGCGAGGATGATCATCGGCCCCCAGCGGCCAGCCTCCTCCGCGACCCGTTCGACCTCGCCCCAGTTCTCGAACGGACGCTGGTTTCGCCCCCGTTTTGGCTGGGGCCGGGCGACGCCGAGACCAGGATTCTCGGAGACCAGCTTGGGGATGCCCCAGCTGTACACCTGTCGCAACGCGGCCACCAACGACGCGGCGACATCCAGGCCACCGACGTCACCGCAGAGCAGGTCGAGCGCTGGCTGAACACCAAGTCCTACAGCCCCTCCTACCGCGATCACCATGCAGATCATCTTCAGGTTGTGGCGGAGTTTCGTGATCGTGTTCGGCTGCGCGTGGTGCGCAGCGAGGTACCGATCCGCCATCTCGCGGGAGGTGATCGGCTCCCTGTAGCTCGGTCCCAGTTCGAGCCGGTCGAGCTCGGCCTTCAGGAGCCGTTTCGCCTCGCCCTGGGTGCGCTTCGTCTTCGTCACGCGTCTCTTGTCGTCCTCCCGCCACGAGCCGCGCCAGCCGAGTCCGTGTCTCTGAATCGTTCCGCGCTGCATCAGGCCTCCCCGTTGTAGTTCGCTGCCATGCGCATGAAGATCTCGCGCTCGGACTGCTCGTACGCCTGTGCAATCTCCCAGGCTTTGCCGTCGATGTTCTCCACGATCGCGCTCTCCACGAGTTCGGTCAGGCGTTCAGGTGGGATCGAGTCCAACTCGACGGCGTCGGGCTCGTCCTTCTCCTTCGCCGGCCGTGTCGGCAGGTTCCATTCCTGGATCTGTTCGTCGGTAACGGCGAGCAGAGTGAAGCTGATCGGCGCGTCGTCGGAGTACCGGCGCAACTTCTCCTCGATCTTCCCGGCCGCGACCTTCCCTGACTTGTCGCGGTCGTAGAGGGCGTAGATGATCGTCGCCAGCCCCGCCTCTTCCCATGCGCGCTTCGCTGCCTGCGCCGCTGCGTAGCAGTACGTCTCCGATGACTGGCCCCTGCTCACCATCAGCGGCACGTCCCACGCCTCCGACGTGTCCACGATCACCCCAGCGAGGGCGTCCTTCTCCAGCCAGACCTCGCAGCGAACGTGCTGGTCACGCCAGAGCCGCCCACGGTAACCTCGAGCGGTCTCTACGAGGGCATCCTTGACCGAGTCGTACGTTTTGGGGCGACGAACCCACCGCGTGACGTCGGAGATGAACGACCACGGAAGCGCACCCTGTTTGCGAAGAGTCAGCACCTGCCGCTGGACGGGCACATACCCTCCGCCCTCGGTCTTCGGCACGACACCGCGGACGGTGAGGGCATAGAAGATCTGCCTCACCGTCATCCTCATGTACTCGTCCTGGAGATCGAGGATCGCGTGGCGAATCTCGATCGTCTTCACGTCCATCATCCGCCCGCGGCAGGCATTGTGTGCTCTAGCCCAAAGAAAGCGCTGGAGTTGGTCGTCGTCCGCCCAAGGGCCGCCTGACTCGATCCACTGGGAAGCATCTTCGACCTCGTCGACCAGCAGCCTCACGGTTGACGGATCGGCGTCGAGGTAGCTGTCGAGCCACCCGCCCAGGTCCCGGTAACGTTGGTCACGCATGGAGTTCACCCTCCGTGCCGGGGCCGGGCGGTGACAGCCGCGCCGGCCCGCTTACGTGTGTGGGCGCCACTATACCGGTGCGCCAGGTCTGGACGCTTTTCGCGAAGACGGCGCTGGAGACGCGGAGCCGGCCACCTGGGAGTTTGACCGCCTCCAGGTCGCCGTTTTGGATCCACCTCAGCACCGTTCTGGCGCTGACGTCGAGCTCGTCGGCGACGGCGGCGACTGTCATCCAGGTGCTCATGACCGCAACACTTTCTGCTCATAGACAGCGATCGAAGCGGCAATCGAGTGGGAACAACGAGTTCGGCTCGGACAGGTGCAACGCCAACCGCTGAACGTCGCAACGCACCGATGGAATGTCCCTGAGTCGCCGAGCACGTCGACGAGCCAATCGTTGCGGACGACGATCCGGCCTTCATCGACCAGCAGCACGGCTTTCGCAGCGGTCTGCTCTGTGAGCACCAAAGGTCGATCGGTCACGGTTCTGTCTCACCGAGGGCTGGGCAGACGACCAGCAGGAGCAGTTCCATGCGCTGCTCGACGTCGAGGTCGGGCTCAGCGTTCAGTACGCGCTCGGCGCCGGCGAGCCGGGCCAGCAGCGGAACGTCCGCGAGACGTCGTGACGAGGCGAACAGTTCGAGTTGTCGGTTCACCACATCACCTCGTGGTCGTCGGGAACTGCGACAAAAGCGTCGGAAGCGACCAAAGGGGTGGGAGTGGAGGGCTTTGGTCGCTTATGTCGCTTTTGTCGCACCTTCCAGACCTCTGCGGGACGGCCGCCGGTGGAGGTGCCCGAGCTCTCCGCCATCTGTGCCGAGCGGAGTAGCTCGAGAGCGCCGTCGATGCGAGCGCCCGAAGCGTGTCGCTGGAACAGGTCACGGATCTGCGTCCGGTTGAGGCCGGCTGGGGAATCGCGCAGGGCGCTTAGGATCGTGTCGGCGATCGGGTCGCCGGTGGCGTGGCCGAAGATGTAGGCAGCGCTGGCGGCGCAGTACCGCCACACCTCGAGCGCAGCATCGAGATGAACGAGCCCGATTTCCTTGGCGCTGTCGAGGAGGGAGAACAGCATCGCGAACCGCATCACCTGCGCCTCGGCCCGACCGGTGATGGCGCCGAGCAGTCCCGGCACTCCTTCGGTGAGTTCTCCGTACACGTCGGCCCACCGTTCCCGTGCTTCGTCGTCGCGTTTCACGAGACCGACCAGACGAGCGGCGGACAATGCGGCTGTCAACCGGCGCGTGATCGGCGTGAGGTCGACGCGGTGAAGGTCGCCGCCCTCGGTGGAGGTCGACACCTGCGCACGTTGCCGTGCTTCGGTTGCATGAATTGACAATCCCGTTTCGCCGGGAGATCCGGTGGGCACACGGCCACAACTGGTCGCCGAGAAACGGTGGCCACATCTAAGCGGGGGGCACAATGGCATCACACGTTCAAGGAACCACAAGTGTGCGCGGGGAACGAACGCGCACGCCGTCGCGGCTCGTCACGGAGACCAAGCATGCGCTCAAGACAACGGAGTTTTGGGCATTCATCCTTGCGGTAGCGGGGGTTCTCATCGCCGCCCAGATCGTTACCAGCGGTAATGGCAGCGGCGGAGGAGCAGATAGCAACGGCGACGCGTTCAATGCGTCACGGGCGTGGCTCTATGTCACGATCCTGACGGTCGGCTATATGGTCAGTCGCGGATTTGCTAAGGCGGGTAGCCACGAGCCGTATTGGGATGGCGGCGAGAACGAGGACCGGCGCTAGTCGATGGTGGCACCGGGGGCACCCGTCGCGCCGCTCGAATGCCGCGGGGCCCCCGGCCTCCGGGACGGGTCATGATGTCCCTAGTTGACCTACAGATCGCGCTTTCCCGTGCGGGAGACGAGGCGAGGATCAGCTGTGCAGGACCTGTCGATCTTGCTGCACGGGGGGTTCTTACTGGACACGTTTTCGAAGCTTTGGAGGGTGGCGGGACGAACGCTGTCGTCTTCGATCTCTCTGCGGTCGACTTGATGGATTCTGCCGGCCTTCAGGATCTCGTCGAATCGGTGCTGATGTGCGAGAAGCGCCACGTCGCGTGGACCCTGATTCCCTCGCCGCCGGTCGACAGACTGTTGAAGCTGGTCGGTCTCGGCCGTTTACGAAGTGACCAGTCCGGAGGCTGGCTTAGCGGAGGCGGGTATGGAGATGACTAGGTCGCACGAACCACACCCAACCGACGAGAGCGAAGACTTGCGGGCGTCTGATCGGTCGCAGGCCAGCGTGCCGCCCGCCAACCCGCTTCCAGCTCCTCGCGGAATGACCGAGGATGAAATCCGCGAGCGCGCAGAAGCCGCACGGCACCGAGATCCCACCGCTGCGACCGGCCAAGCCGGGTAACGCGTGCCGGCCCGGGCTCCATTCGTCGGTCGGCCTCGCGCCCCGGCGCCCGCGTCCCAACTCCAAGGCGTCCTTTTTTCGGCCATCGTGCTAGGAGTCAGGCTTCGCAGCTCTCCTAGACGGTGTGCTCTTCCACCAAGTGCTTCAGTGGCATCACATGCTGAGCGCGTGGCACCGGCCAGACACGGTCGCCAACATTGAACTGAACACGCGAGCCGATGGGTGGTTTCACGTCGGTGCGTACCTCACGCTCGCCCTCGGCGTGGGGCTGCTTTGGCGCGCAACGACGGTCGCGGGACGTCGCCCGCACCCCGACACCTTCATCGCAGGGTTACTCCTGGGTGGCGGGGGATTCAACCTTCTCGAAGGGACAATCAATCATTTGCTGCTGGGGATGCATCACGTCCGCGAAGGGCCCAACGCGGCCACCTACGACATCGTCTTTCTGCTCAGTGCCTTGGCGATCCTCTCGGCCGGCGCAATGATCTGGCCGGGACGCCGCTAGCTGTCTGAGCGCTAGAGGTGTGCGTTGCAGCGCTCCTGACTACGTAGTGGCCCGCTCTCCAACCGATTCGACCTTTTCAACCACGAGGTATTCGCCCAGCGCCTCCACGACCCGCTCGTATTCAGGGAACTGATGGCCATCGCGGATCACGAACCGGTCCGGATCCGCATGCACCTCCTCCCAGGCCCCGACGCTGACGACGATCCCCGCTGCGCAATCAGGCATCCCACACTCACAAACAAACGGCACTGCGTCATCCGCCTGCACGGCGCCACGCTCAAACTCGGCGCGGCGCTGATTGTGCTCGCGATAGGCAACCTCGTTCTTCACGACGCGCTCTTTCCGGTGCTCATCCTTCCAACCATCCATGTCACCACCCCCCGAAAAATCCAGGTCACTCGTACTGGTCAAGTCCACCCTAATGCTGTCGCTGAGTCAACTGGTCGCCGTGCTGTGGATCGAGGCTGATAGGGGCGGGGCTGATGCCCGCCCCTCTAACTGGTCTAGAGCGGATAGCGCGACCAGCGTGCTCGGTGGAGCTTCTTGCACCACTCGTCAAGCTCCGCGTCGCTTAGGTCACCTTAGGATCAGGCACAACCAGCCACGAACCCCCTTCGCGGAACTGGCTAGGGCTCGTCTCCGGCGTCGGGGTTGGCGACTATTGCGAAGCGGGCCGTTTGTAGAATCATTCGGTCTCCGAGCTTGACGTGGCGAGGAGCGACCATCCGCCGCGCGCCAGTTGCGCGATCCACCTCGTCGCGCTCGGCCATCGTGGCGAACCTTCTCGCTGCACCCTTGAGACGCATGTCCTGCGGTGGGTGTTTTGTGACGGTTTCGGGCTAGGCCGGGGGGCGGGTCGCGAGTTTGGTGAGGGCGTGTTCTGCGGCGGTTTCGAGAAGGGCTCCGGTGGCGAGGCGATCGCTCAGATGGACGCCCTCGGTCGGAACGACGAGCGTGATTCGCCACTCGCCGGACGGTGCTCGGGCGACGAGGACGCCATAGCCCTTGTCTGCCGCCTCCACGGCGAGTCTGCAGACCGAATCGTCCTTGTCGGGAGGCATCAGCCGAAGCGTACCCCTCGAACGCGGCAGATGAGCGACATCCCCTCCGACTCCTCAACCGGAATCTGGCGCGTCCCCTTGACTCGCTTGGCTCTGCGCTCCGATACTAAGCGCCGATGTCGGAATGGACAGTCCAGATCGAGACCGTGTTGTCGGTGCCGGCGCCCAGTGATATCGACGTGGGCAGGTTGCTGAGCGTGCTTGACCGGGACGGGTCAGTCGCGGCGCCGGTGGTCGGCGTCGACGCGTCTTCGGGTGTCATCTCGGCGCGGTTTCAGGTCGAGGCGCCGTCGATGTACGAGGCGGCCACCGCGGGCGTGGTGACATTCGGCGGAGCGCTCGACCTCGCCCGCCTTTCGCGGCTGCTGGGCAAGCTCCTGGTGGAAGTCGTTCCGGTCAGCGATCCCACCTAGGGGTTGGTGGGGGCGAGCTAGTGATCCAGACCCGCCCCCTGGACTCAGGCGCCGTCGAAGCTTCGTGTCGTCACTTGATGGCGAGTTGCTCCTCGAGTCTTCCAGTGTCGAACGGCTCGAAAACCCGGAGTCGGCGCAGCAACTCGACTGCCGCCTTCTCCATTCGGTAGGTCGCGTGCTCGTCTCCGTAAGAGGCGTCCACAGCGGCCGTGGCGAGTTCTCCCAGCGGTTCGGAGAGGATGTTCAGCCTCGCGATCCGCTGGCGCTCAGCGTTGTCGTAGCTCGCCGCCGAGGAGAACGAGGAAAGCAGGCACCCCGCGGCTTTCCATGCCGGCGAATCGGGTGGAACCTCGTTCCAATCCATCAGCACCGTCTTCATGAACTCGACGCGGGGCGAGAGGTCCGTGCCTCGTTCACTGAGCGCCGCGGTGATTTCCTCGGCGCGTCGGTCGAGGTCGCGTAGCAGCTCGTCTTTCCTTCGTTCGAAGTCCTCGTTGCGTGGCGGTTTGTCAGTCATGCTCTGCTCCCTCTCTCGGGGTTCGGTGCTTACCGTCGAGGCGTAGATGAGCGCCGCGGTTCAGCATCTCCCACATCGCTCCTAACTGCTCGGCCGTAGGAGTGTCACCGAGCAGGAAGGCGTTCGCCGCCTTCACGAACTGGACGCCTCCGATGGTCAGATTCGCCGTCTCGTGCTCGACGTCGTCACAGAACAGCAGCGTCGTCCGGTACAAGCAAGCTCGGGCGAGGTCGGTCAGCGCCTCGCCTGTCCGCCAAGCCTCCTCATCGGGCTCATCCCTTTGGTTCTGTTCGAACCCGACGTGGATCTCGGCGAGTGTTTCCAGCATCGCGTCGAACCGTCCCTCAAATGGGTCGGCCGGTCCGTTCGGCCGCACGGCGGTTGGCGTGGACGGGTTCATGTGCGAACCTCCCTATGTGCGGCGGGTTCGGCGATTCCCCAACAAGAAGAGCCGGCCCGCCGTGCCTCGCCGCTGACTTGATGCGGCGCAATCCGGACGGTACACCCCGGCTAATTAGCCGTCAACTTGGCCCGGCGATGAACTGCTGCGGGCCGATCAGCCCCGGCTCGTCGAAGTCGAGCTCGCCCTGTTCTTGCTGCGCTGCATGGTGGCGACACAATGCGATGTTCTCCGCGCGTCCGGAATGCGAGCTTTCGGCGACGATGACCCGCACCCATCGTGCGGCTGGGGCGCCGCAACCAGCGACCCTGCAGACCTCGCGGTAGGCGGCTGGGTCTTCGTTGCTCATGCCGCCGATCGTAAAGGCTCGCGGCTTCTGTTACCAGGAAGGTTCTCCCAGTGGTTCCACAATGGTTCCATCCTCGAGAAAACCCCTGCGCGTAGCAATGCGGAACGGAACCACGTAACCAGGCGCGAAACGGCGCGGTTGACACGAAACGGCGCAGTTGTCATCTGCGTGAGGTCACCCCGGTTGGGTGATGTCGCCGGAGCCGCTCCGGGCCGACACATGTTCGGGGAACGTCGATGGGGGCTTCAGAATGAGCGTACGGGCATTTGCAGGTACCACCGCGGGCGACGCCGAGGGCGTTGTCTCGCCGAGCTTTGTGGCGCGGCAGCCGATCTATGACGCACGGCTTGACGTGTACGCGTACGAGCTGCTGTTCCGCTCGGGCGACGTCGACCACGCCGACCACCACGACGGTGACGCCGCCACGGCAAGCACCGTCGTCACCACCTTCGCCGACATCGGCCTCGACGCTCTCGTCGGGGGCCGCTGCGCATTCGTCAACGCCACGCGGGACTTCGTCATGCGCGGGTTCGTCTCGCTGCTCCCCGCGGGGCGCGTGGCCCTCGAACTGCACGCCGACGACGCGATGGACGCAGACGTTCTCGCCGAGCTCGAGCGCCTCGCCGGCCAGGGCTACCTGATCGCGGTGCACGGCCTCGAGGTGTCGGAGGGAACGCGGGCGCTCCTCGAAGTCGCGCACTTCGTCAAGATCGACGTCCGGTCGCTGATGCGAAAGGAGATCGCATACCAGGTGCGGGAGCTCGCCGGCCACAAGGTGCGGCTGATCGCCGAGAAGATCGAGGACCACGAGGCGTTCGAGTTCTGCAAGCAGATCGGATTCGATTACTTCCAGGGGTACTTCTTCTGCCAGCCGAAGACGGTGACCGGTCGCGGCATCCCGGCTAACCGGCTGACGCAGATGAAGCTGATGACGGTGCTCGAAGATCCCGCTTGCGGAGTGGACGATGTGGAGCAGGCGATCTCGCTCGACCTCGGTGTCAGCTTCCGGCTGCTTCGCTGGATCAACTCGCCGTACTTCTCGCTGCCGCGGAAGGTCGACTCCGTTCGCGAGGCGCTGACCCTGCTGGGCGCAAAGAACGTGCGCAGCTGGGCGCTGCTCATGACGCTGGCGGGCATCGACGACCAGCCCAGTGAGCTCGCCCGCACGGGAATGATCCGCGCAAAGATGTGCGAGCTGATCGCCCGCGCGCTCGACCGCCCAGATCCCGACGCGTACTTCACCGTCGGCCTGTTCTCGGTCGCCGATGCGCAGATCGGAATGCAGATGGACGACGTGCTGGCGGAGCTGCCGCTGTCACCGGCCGTGTCGGACGCTCTGCGCGACCGCTCAGGGCCGATCGGCGAGGTGCTCATGTGGGCGACCGCCTACGAGCGCGGACGGTTCGAGGGCTTCGCACCCTCGCTCGGGCGGGACACGCTGCTCCGCGACGCCTACGTCGTGGCGCTGCGGTTCGCCGACGAAGCCGGCGCCTGAAGCCCGCGCGCCGTCTACTCGGTGGTGTGCCAGCAGAGGTGCCACACCAGCCCGAAGCTGACGGCGAGAAGCACGACGTTCTGCCAGTAGGCGCTCACTCTTCGAGCGTACGACGATCGGCGCTCGCCGCAAGCGGGATCAGCTGTCGGCCGCGTCCTCGTCGTCGTCGCTGAAGAGCACGCGTGATCCCATCCTGCCCGCCACGCGCACCTTCTTCAGCTCGGACGGCCGGCTGTAGAACACCGTCTGCGTGAGGCCACCCGCTTCGAACGGCTCGTCCATCTCGAGCACGACGCTGTCACCGACCACCCGTAGCACCGTGCCGAACGCCCCGTCGAGCGCCACGTGGCCCGGCATCGTGCCGGGATTTCCGGTCAGCCGCACGTGGTCGCCGGCTGCCAGCACCGGTGCGGCCCGGCGGTCGATCGGCTTGCGGGTTTCGATCGGCTTCGAGTCGTACATCGCCATGGCATGCATCGTACCGGCAGCCCCCGAGCGGGGGTCGCGCAGAGCCGCCGAATGGCCGATGGTCTGAGCATGCGAAGGAGGCGGATTCTCGGCCTTTCGGCCGCCGTGTTTGCCGCCGGCCTCTCTGCCGGCGCGACGACGCCGCACGCTGCGCCGCTGGGAGCGGCGCCAGGCTGCCCCGTGTTCCCGCACACGAATGTCTGGAACGCCGACATCTCCGCGCTGCCGCCGGCCGCGAACTCGAATGCACTGCTCACCACCATCGGGCTGAGCACCGGCATCCACCCCGACTTCGGCAGCTACGCGGGCTACGGCATCCCATTCAACGTGGTGACCAGTGCGCGCCCGAAGGTGAAGGTGCGGTTCGACTACGCCGGCGAGTCGGACAAGGGCCCGTATCCGATTCCCGCGAAGCCCAAGATCGAGGGCGGGAGCGACCGGCACATGCTGATCGTCGACAGGAGCACCTGCACGCTGTACGAGTTGTTCGCCGCCCGCAAGACCGCCACGGGGTGGCGTGCCGGCTCGGGGGCCATCTGGAGCATGAACTCGAACGCGCTGCGCCCCGACACCTGGACGAGCGCCGACGCCGCGGGCTTGCCGATCCTGCCCGGTCTCGTCCGCTACAAGGAAGTGTCCGACGGGCTGATCGACCATGCGCTGCGGTTCACCACGCCGGTGACGCGCAAGGCGCACATCTACCCTGCACGCCACGACGCCGGCGCGGGGAATGGCGCTGCGCTGCCGCCGATGGGCACACGCGTGCGGCTGCGTGCCGACTTCGACCTTTCAAGGCTCAGCCCCCAGGCGCGCGTGATCGCCATCGCCATGCAGACCTACGGCATGATCCTCGCCGACAACGGCTCCGCCTGGTACGTCAGCGGCGCTTCGGAGCCCCGCTTCAACGACGACGACCTGCGGACGCTCAACCGGATCAAAGGGTCAGACTTCGAGGTCGTCGACACGAGCGGCCTCGTCAACGGGCCGTAGCCGGCTCAAGCGCAACCCATAAAAGCGCAACCCCACAGGTGCCTGACACCGGTGCCTGGCACCGGGGTGCCAGGCGTAGTCACAGGGGCGTTCACGCGTTCGTTGCGAAACCGGCGCAGCGCACTCCTGCGCCGCCGCCGTTCAAGCGCGCGGTCGCCCTGGCCGATACACGACCTGTGAAGCGAGGGGTCATTTTCATATCGCTGGTTGTGCTGCTGACCGGGTGTGGGTCCGCAGGCAGCACTGTGCCTCCGACAGAAGTCGAGGTGCTGCCCGGCAAGGCGATCGCCGCGCGGGCGCTGGAAGCGGCCGGCACCGCCTCGTCAGTGCATGTCGAGATCCGCGCGCGCCAAGGCAAGCGTCGGATGACGATGAGCCAAGACTCCACGCTGACGAGCGGCCACCAGGTGTTCCAGAGGGAAGGGATATGCGCGGAGGCCGTGGTCGTCAACGGCGCCGCCTATATCACCGGGAATCGATCCGGGTTCGCGCAGTTCTTTGGGTTCCCGGCAAAAGCGGCCGACGTGCTCGCCGGTGAGTGGGTCTCCTATACGCCTCAGGACGCCGGCTTCGAAACAATCGCGAAAGACGTGACGATGAAATCCTTTCTTCGCAGCCTCAAGTTCAAGGGCTCGAAGGGCAAGACCCGCGAAGATACGATCGCGGGGCAGCGTGTGGTCGCCGTCCGCGGCTCCTACGATGGCTACAAGGCTGTGCTGTACGTGCGCCTCGACTCGCTCGGGCTGCCCGTTCGCCTTGAGGGCACCAAACGCAACGGCCAGACGATGAGGATGGACTTCAGCAGGTGGAACGCGCCGCTGCAGATCGCCACGCCTACCGCGTTCTCCATCGCCTCCCTGCGCGGCGAATCCGAAGCCTGAAGTCACCGCGGCACTCGGCGCCACTTGGCGCTTGCTCGGCAGAGATCAGGTGCGTCACTCGCAGCATGGCCCGACGGGTGGCGCTAATCCAGGGCCGCTGGCGTGGCGAAGACGACTGGCGCAGAACTTCGACCAGCCGCGTTGATCGTGCCTGACACCCGTGCCTGGCACCAAGGTGCCAGGCGTAGTCACGGGGGCGTTCACACGTCCGTTGCGAAACCGGCGCAGCGCGGCGAGGGTGGCACGCCGCCACACGATGGTGCCTGGCAACTCGCAAAACAGAGACAGGGTGAGGCCGCGATCCCCCAGGAGCGTGTGAGCAGCACCCGGCGAAGGGTCGATACCACTCTCATCCGATCGCTCCTCTCTCTACCGGGGGTCTTACGTGGCGCTGAGCTACCCGACGCTGCCTTCCAATCCGACGCGCGAGCACTACAAGCGGCTGCTCTGGCGTGCTGGGTTTTCGGGCAGCACCGACCAGATCACGCGATACGTCAAGCTCGGGCTCGGGGGTGCCATCGGGGAGCTCCTGAATCCGTTCACGACGAACATCCTGGTCGGCCCTGATCCGAAGGTGGAGGGAGCGCCGGTCGACCCGCTGAACGAGTGGGGGCATGACACGGTCTGGTGGCTCGATCGTATGGTGCGGAGCCGAAACCAGCTGCAGGAGCGCATGACGCTCAACCTCCACGACCTCTTTGCGACATCGAACGACGGGGTCGGAAACACCCGCCACATGCTGCGCCAGAACAAGCTGCTGCGCAGGCACACGACCGGAAACTTCAAGCAGTTGCTGGAGGAGATCACGGTCGACCCCGCGATGCTGCTGTGGCTGAACGGCGCGGACTCCTACAAGGACGAGCCGAACGAGAACTACGGCCGCGAGGTGATGGAGCTCTTCTGCCTGGGCAACGACCCCGGCCTCGAGTCGCTTACGCATGGCCTGTGGACGAACGCCGCAATGTACACGCAGGACGACATCCTGGAGGCTGCGCGCGCGCTGACCGGCTGGCGCTACAACTGGGAGAAGGCCGCAAGCGGCTCCCTGAAGGAGCGCGAGAACCCAGCGTGGTACGACAAGACGTACCACGACACCGGGACGAAGACGATCTTCGGGCATGCCGGCAAGTGGGATTGGCAGGACGTGTGCCGCCTGGTCGTTGCGCACCCGAACCATGCGCCGTACCTTGCGTACACGCTGTGGAGCTACTTCATCCCGACGCCGCCGACGCAGCGCGCGATGCAGCAGATGGTGACCAACTACCGGGAGTCCGGCTACGAGCTTGCGCCGGTGCTGCGCGTGATCCTGCGCCACCCCGCGTTCTACGCCAACCTCACCGAGCCCGACCTGGTGAAGCCGCCGATCGTCTTCGTGGCTTCCGCACTGCGGATGACGAAGAAGTTCATCACCTCACGGGACTGGGCGTGGATCCTCGACGGGATGGGCCAGGTGCCGTTCTACCCGCCGAACGTGTCCGGGTGGAAGCAGGGCCCGGGGTTCCTCAATACGAACACCGCTCGCGCCTATTGGACCGCCGCGGACTACCTGCTCTACAGGTCGGTCAAGGACCCGGGCACGCAGACGCCCCAGGACGCCGTGAAGGCGGCCGTCAAGGCGCTTTCCCAGCCATGGGTTTCGGCAGACAGCAGAGCGAAGCTCGAGACGTACGCGCAGACGTTCGCGTCGACGCACGGGCAAACCGACTCACACGATCGGATCGAGCGCCAAAAGGTGCTCAGGGGACTGCTGACGGCGGGTCCCGACGGACTCCTCCACTGACCCCGAAGGAACCCACATGAGCAACTGCGGATGCAATGACTGGCAGATGACCCACCGGCGCGCGCTGCTGCGGCGGCAGGGCCAGATGGTGCCCATTCCCCGCGCGGTTCTCGAGGGGCAGACCGCCGGCATCTGCCGGCGCGACTTCCTCCGCAACGGCGCGGTGGCGTTCCTCACGGTGTACGGCGCCTCGATGCTGTCGTGGGAGCGCGTGTGGGAGACCGCCGCCGCGCAGGCCGCGGCCCCGGCGACCGACCCGATCCTCGTCTCGATCTTCCTCGACGGCGGCAACGACGGGTTGAACACGCTGGTGCCGGTGACCGGTGCGAACTACACCTCCTACGTCGCCAAGCGCCCGCACATCGCGCTCAACCCGGCGAACTGCCTGCCACTCGGCGGCCCGGCCGCAACACCGGACTGGAAGTGGAACCCCAACGCGACCGGGTTCCAGTCGCTCTACGACGCCGGCAAGATGGCTGTCATCCCGGCAGTGGACTACTCACCGCCCGACCTCTCTCACTTCCACTCGCGCGCTTTCTGGCAGGCCGGAGAGCTCGACCCGACGCCGTCCACCGGGTGGCTGGGCCGTTGGATCGACCAGAACGGCGTCGCTGACAACCCGCTCCAGGCAGTCTCGGCCGGGTGGTCGCTGGACGGCTCGCTGAAGAGCGCCGACAAGCCGGTCGCGGTGCTGTCGAGCATCGAGGACACGCAGTTCGGGCTCGAGAACGTCTGGCAGGACGAGCAGCTGATGGTGGACACGTTGGCCAACCTGACGCAGCGCACCGCCGCGAACCCCGGACAGGCGGCAGCCGACGGCTCCCTGGGCGGAGCCGTGAACGTCGCGAGCCGCCTGAAGGCGCTGACACAGCCGACGCTGCCGCCGGCAGGGGTCGGCTACGGCGCCACCGACTTCGATCGTCGCATGGCGAACCTCGCCTGGATGCTCGACTCGAACCTGGGCATGCGCATCGCGAGCATCTCCTACGACGGCGGATGGGACTTCCACGACTCGCAGGTACTGCGCCAGGGCGAGAACCTCGCAGGCCTGTCCACGACCCTCGCTGCCTTCCAGGCCGACCTCGAGGCACGGGGCCTTGCCGACCGCGTGATCACGCTCGTCTGGAGCGAGTTCGGGCGACGCGTCGAGGACAACGACTCCGGAGGCGGCGGCACCGACCACGGCGCCGGCGGGCTCGCAATGGTGATCGGCACGCACGCCAAGGGCGGCATCGCCAGCGAGTTCCCCGGCATCACCGACCCCGACCTCGACGAGTGGGGCAACCTGAAGGTGCCGACCGACTACCGGCAGATCTACACGAACCTGCTCGGCGGCTGGATGGGCACCGATCCGGCGGCTGTGATCCCGAACGCCGGGACGTACACGCCGCTCGACCTCGTGGCGTAGCCGAAACCCAATACCAGTGCGATACTGAAGGTCATGGCGACCGCTCCTCGTCTACGTCTGGCTGCCTTCGCGGGACTCGCAACCGCGTCGGCTGCGATTGCGCACGGCGACCCCGCCCAGGGTCTCTGGCTGCTCGCCGCAAGCGGCGGCGCCCTGCTGGCGACGGCGGTTCCGGCCGCTCTTTGGTCCCGCGTCCTTCGCGGCGACCCGTTCACCGCGCTGCCGCTGCCGCTGGTCGTCGCATGGATGCTGGTGGCGCAGATCGTTGCACACACCGCACTGAGCTCCGCTGGGGGCGACCCTCACGCCGGCGCGGCAGGATCTCTTGCGCTGCACGTGCTGCTGGCCGTCGTCTCCGCCGTGCTGATCCGCCGCTTCGAGCTGCGCCTGGCATACCGGCAGGCAGCCGGCACGGCTCCGCTAGTCGAAGCTGGGCCGGCGCCGCGCCGACCGCTGCTTCGCCATCTCCCGCGCTCGCTCCGTCTCTCCGGGCGAGTGCTCGGTCGCGCACCGCCGCGAACCGCCTGACGCACGTACTTCCAACTTTTCGTCAGGAGGATCTCCAATGCGCAAACGCGCTCTTTTCTTCGCCGTTGCTGCCCTGCTGGTGGCACCGGCGACCGCGCAGGCCCACGTCGAGCTGACGCCCGACACCGTTGAACCGGGGGGCTTCGCCCTCTTCACCGTCATGTCACCGAATGAGTCCGAACAGCCCCTGACCGGGCTTCGGCTCACCATCCCACCCGAGCTCGCCATCGAGGGAGCCGTCCCCGTGCCCGGCTTCACCACGGACGTGGTGGAGGATCAGTCAGGCCGGGTGGCGACCATCTCGTGGCAAGGCGGGAGCGTCGATCCAGGACTGTTGGCGCTGTTCCAGTTCGGCGGTTCGGTGGCACCCGACCAGGAGGGCACCGTCACGCTGACTGCGCTTCAGACCTTCGCTGACGGCTCCGAGAAGCTGTGGGAGGACACCGCGGTGATCAACGTGGGAGCGTCGGAGACGAGCGCAGGCGAGGACACGACGGCACGCGTGCTCGGCGGCATCGGCATCGCATTCGCCATCGCAGCCGCGATCGGGCTCGTGCTCGTCCTGCGGACGAGGAGGGCCGCCTGAGGCGAATCCTCCTGATCGGGGCACTCCTCGTCGCCCCGCTCGTGCTGCCTTCGGTGGCACAGGCGCACACGTCGCTGATCGACGCGACGCCGGCCCCCGGGTCGGTCGTCGCGTCGGCGCCGGTGGAGCTGCGGCTGCGCTTCGACCAGCAGATCCGTCCGGTGGCCAATGGGACGAAAGTCCAGAACGCGTCCGGCGAGTCCGTCATCGGCGGTGACCCGCAACCAGACCCGAACGATGTGACGACCCTCGTCATCCCGCTCAAGGGCGGCCTCGAGGATGGCGACTACACCGTCCGCTGGCAGATCGTCTCGACCGACGGCCACATCATCAGCGGCATCTATGCGATCGGCGTCGGAGCGGGCCGGGCGCCGCCACAGGCGGTGTCGGAGGAAACGCCGACCGACTGGCTGTTCCTGATCTCGCGCTTCGTGTACTTCGCCGGCCTGCTGCTGCTGGTGGGCGGGGTTGCCTACCGCGTCGCCGTCCATGCTCCCGTGGCCGCTCAGGTCGACGGGGAGCCCGGCCGCATGATGGGGGTACGCGAGCGGCATCGCGCGAACCAGCTGCTCGCCGCCTCTGCGGTGCTGGTGCTCGCGGGAGGTTGGGTGGCGCTGACACGGCAGGGCGCCCAGGTGGCGGGTGTCAGCTTCTGGGAGGCGTTCGACCACCGTGGGCCGGTTGCGTCGGCCCTCGACGCAACACGGTTCGGGCGGCAGTTCGGCAGGGGCATCGACGTCACGGCCGTGTTCACGATCCTGGTGGCGCTTGCCTACGCCGCCGCGGGCTATGACCGCAGGCTGACGTACGCGCTCTCACTCCCCGCTGCAGCCGCCGGCGTGTGGGCGCTTGCGGCGCCGGGCATCGCCGGACACGCCGGCGACCCGGGCCGCGGCCCGCTGGTGATGGGCCTCGACGCGATCCATGTCGCGGCCGCCGCAGCGTGGATCGGAGGCCTGGCACAGCTGACGTGGGTAACGCCGCACGCCACGCGAGGCCTGGCTGACGACGTGCGTGACCGGGTACGCACGGCCATCGCCGGGCGCTTCTCGCGGATTGCGCTCTGCTCCGTCGCCGTGCTCTCGGCCACGGGGGTCGCACGCGCCTTCTGGGAGCTGGATTCGATCACACAGGTATGGACAACGAGCTATGGACGGGTGCTGATGCTGAAGATCGCCCTGCTCGTCGTGATCCTGGCCATCGCATCGCAGAGCAGGCGCCTGCTGGGCCAGTTTCAGTCGCTGCGTCGCTCCGTCGCGGCGGAGCTCGCCGTCGCCGCGGGTGTCGTCGCCGCCGTTGCGCTGCTGACGAACCTCCCCCCAGGGAGCACGCCGGCGGCCGGCGAAGCGGCGACCAACGCTGCCGCCCCGGGAGGGCCGGCAACCGTAGTGCTCGGGCGCGACGGCAGTCTTTCGGCATGGCCAGGCGCAGCCGGGCCCAACGCGTTCGTCGTGCGGCTGCCGGTTCGGTTCGGCACGCCAACCCTTCTCGTCGATGTGACCGGAGGCTCCACCACCACGATCGACCTCCGGCGGATGGCGCCGGGCGTGTGGGCCGGCATCGCTCCGAAGGTCGCCGAGGGCACGGCCTCGGCGCAGGTCGCAGCCGGAGACCGCACGTGGGCGGCGACCGTGCCGATCGGGGGCTCCCTCGGTCCGGGCGCTCCCCCACCGCCCTTCGCCACCGGGCCGCTGGCCGCAGCGCGGGCCGGCAACCTCGCCGTTGCGCTGCAGCGCGTCAGCCCCACTCGCGCGCGAGTGACCGTCCTCGGACCGCAGGGAACAGCTCCGCGCAACGCGGTCGTGGCGGTCGGACGTACGGTCGCCGCTCCCTGTCCGGGCGGACGGCAGGTCTGTTACCTGGCTCCGGTGCCTCGCGAAGCGGGCGCCATCCCGGTCTCGGTGCTTGCAGCCGAAGGCCGGCTGCTGCGCACGACAGTCGACCTGCCGGCGGCCAGCGCGCAGCCCGCCGCTGACCTCGTCGGTCAGACGGCGCCCGCACTCCGGGCGCTGAAGTCGGTTCGGATCGAGAACGAGCTCTCCTCCGGCCCGGGGCAGGGTGTCCACACAACGTTCGTCTCCCAGGCTCCCGACCGGCTCTCGATCGAGGTCGTCGGGGGCACCACGTCGAGGATCATCGGCGCCTTCCGCTACGACCTCCGAAATGGTGCCTGGCAGAAGGGCCCAACGCCGGCCACCCGCCAGCCGGACCCGTACTGGGCCAAGGATGCGACCGCGGCCTACATCGCTCGCAGGTCACCGGACACCCTCACCCTGACCTTCGCCGTCAACCAGGGCCCGACGTTCTTCGAGCTCGTGGTAGACCGGAAGACCATGCTGGTGCAACAGCTGCACATGATCGCCGCCGCGCACTTCATGGACGAGCGCTACCTCGACGTCAACCGGGCAGCACCGGTGGTGCCTCCTCCCGGCGCCTGACGGCGCGGAGGCGGACGCCCATGGCGGCGGCGACCGTCAGTGCGATGCCGACGCCGATCAGCACGTCGCCGATCGAGTAGACGTTGCCCATCGGCACCCAACCCGGCGCCGCGAAGCGATCGACGAACCAGGCGAGGTTCGGGTCGGCCGACGCGACGCTGTTGTTGTGAACGCCGTCGAACGTGAGCCCTGCATCACGCATCGCCTCGGGCAGCGCGGGCATGTGCCCGCCGTTTGCCAGGATGGCGCCAAGGTTCATCAGCATCCCCAGCCCTGCGACGGCGAGGCCGCGGAGGCGGATGTTCAGGAACAGGACGGCGCAGAGGCAGAAATAGGAGCCGACCGAAAGCGCGATGGCAAGCTGCTCGCTGACCGACCATGGCAGCACCAGCGACGGGAACGCGACGATCTGCATGCCGATTGCGACATAGAACAGCCACGGCGCCCGCAAGCGCACCTCCGCCAGGCGGCCGACACGGCCACCCAGGAGGAGACCGATGGCAAGTCCGATGAAGACGGCGGGAAAGAGGAACATCAGCCGGTGGCCTCCAATTCGGGGAGCTCCTCGCCGAGAAGCCCCAGGTGCTTTTCGAGGGCGGCGACGACCCGCGCGTCGAACTGCGTCCAGCAGCGCCGCCGCAGCTCGGCGATGGCATCGCCGGTGGTGCCGGCCGCGCGGTAGACGCGGTCGGATGTCATGGCGTCGAAGGCGTCGGCCACCAGGATGATGCGCGACCCCAGCGGGATGTCCTCGCCCACGAGGCCGAGCGGGTAACCCGATCCGTCCCACCATTCGTGGTGGTGCCGGATCCAACGGTCGACCGGCGACACGCCCAGGCCCTCCAGCAGCCGGTACCCGAGCTCCGGGTGCTCGCGCATGACGCGCAGTTCGTCGGGGTCGAGCTTGCCGGGCTTCTGGAGGATGCGGTCCGGGATGGCAATCTTGCCGAGATCGTGCAGAAGGCCCGCCAGCCTGACCTGCTCGACGGTCTCGGCGTCGAGGCCCATTGCGCGCGCGATGCCCTCCACCAGCCGCGAGACCGACTGGCTGTGGGCACCCGCGTACGTGTCCTTGGCGTCGACGACGCGAATCAGGCCCTCGGCCGCCCGCAGCCGTGCGTGGCGCTCCGCGGTCACCGCGAGCTCCTCCGGCGTGTAGATGCGCACCACCGACGGCGAGTACACGCAGGACCGGTTCTTCCCGTGCCCCTTGGCCCAGTAAAGCGCGCCGTCCGCGACCCGCAGCAGGGCGTCACGGTCGGCTGCCGCATCGGGATAGGTCGCGATGCCCGCACTGACGGTGATCGGCTCCCCGTGGGCGAACGTCGTCTGCCAGAGGCGTGCGTGCAGCCGCTCGACCGCGGCGTACGCCTGCTGGTCGGTCTCATCGGGCAGAAGCAGCGCGAACTCCTCGCCACCGATCCGGTAGGACTGGAGCTCGTCGTACTCATCGCGAAGGATGTCGGCGAGGGTCATCAGCACGCGATCGCCGACCTGATGGCCGAACCGGTCGTTGATGCTCTTGAAGTCGTCGATGTCGACCAGCACGAGCGAGATCCTCGAGTTGGTCGACGCACCCAGGGCGAGGGACTCTCGCAGGTCCGTCTGAAACGACCGGTGGTTGCGCAGCCCGGTCAGCGCGTCGGTCTCGGCGTCGCGCGTGGCCAGCACGATCCGGTAGGCGTACCGCTGGTACAGCGAAAGGGCGAACAGCGGGCCGGCGAGCAGGAGCTCGAGCCGGGGATTGATCAGCCACAGCGACGTCGCCAGTGCAGCGATGAAGGCCATGATCGCGAAGGCCGGGCCGGAGTGGCGGACGTAGTCCTCGAGCATCCTCCGCAGCGGGACGCCCGTGTACATCGACACCACGATTGCGACCGTGACGACGTTGGTCGCAACGTACGCAGCACCGCCGGCGAACACCAGCAGCGTGAGCGTGGCGGCGTCGTTCGGAGACACCTCGACGCCGAGCAGGAACGCGGGCAGCGCCGACAGGAACACCGAGAGACCGCACGACGCGCTGTTGAACCCGGTGCGAAGCAGCGGCGCGCGGTTCAGGCTCTGGACGATGACCATGCTGACCATCGCCGAGAGCACCGCCCACTCCCACCCGAACAGCACCTGGGTCGACAGCAGGAAGACAAACGCGAGCGAGACCGTCCTGCCGCCCTTCTCATCCAGCGGCACCGGCTTGAACTCGGCTGCGGTGGCAGCGAGGAAGTACAGGACGACGCCGGCGATCGTGCCGGCGTCCGGCTCGGTTGCGGCGATCTTGAGAAACGCCCCGACCGCCACCGGTACGGTGATCGCCATGACGACGGTCACATACCGGAGCAGCCGGGGCGGATACGAGTGGGACACGTTGATCACTGCGAGACCTGACGAGACGTATCGGTCACCAGACCCCGTCAGCTTTAGGCCCGAAAGACGCTAGGGCTTAGAACCACTTGGTCTGAGCGCCGCTGGAGACGGCGAACGCGGCGAGGGCGCCGAGCACGAGCGCAACACGAGTCGCGCGATAATTCCACTTGATCATTCTTCGCACCTCCTCTCAAAGACGGCCATGGAGCACGGCACATGCGCCGGAGTCGCCCGCTCTGGCCCGGTGCTTCAGCGAGGAGCGAGTCTCGAAGGGCCGCGGGGGGAGCCTCCGGAGCGTCAGTCACAAGGAAGGCGAAGGAACCCAACGGCGCCTCCCCCATCCGAGGTATCCATCGGCCGGCATACCACCGGACTTGAGGGCGTCAGGTGGTTCTCAGCGGCGGGTGATCGACCCGTTCGGGCCGATGCGCACACCGCGCGCGCCGATATCCTCGCCCGAGAGCTGCGAGATGAGAGCGCCGCCGGAGCCGTCCGGGTCGAGCACGGGCTGGCCTGGGCCGACCATCAGCGTCGACACGAAGCGCCCCGAGCGGAACCGGCCATCGGCGCCAAGCTTGACCTGCAGGATTCCCGATTGCCCGAGGGCACCGTCGAGCGAGAAGTTGTGGTACCCGGCGAAGTTGCCCAGGCTGTAGGCGATCAGCCGGTTCTTGTAGAACTCCATCGCCCTCAGCACGTGCGGGCTGTATCCCAGGATCAGGTCGGCTCCCGCGTCGATCGCCATCCGCGAGAAGGCCTCCGGGTTGCCGCGATTCTCGCCGCCGTAGATCTCATCCGCGCCGGTGAGATGAAGCGCCCCGGTGCCCTCGGCGCCGGCGTGCATCGCCACGACGATGATGTCGGCCTTCTGATCTGCCTTGCGGATCATCGCCCGGGCGGCGGGGTAGTCGTTCAGAGGCCCGGTGTTGGGATAGCTGCCCACACCGATGAACGCGACGGTCAGGTCGCGCACCTTGACGTAGGTGATCTCGCGCGTGCGACCGGTATGGGCGAGGCCGGCCCGGTCGAGGGCTGCAACGGTGTCGTCGAGGCCGGCCTGCCAGAAATCGAAGGCGTGGTTGTTGGCATTGCTGACGACCGTGAAGCCCGCCTGCTTGAAGTACCGCGCGTACGAGGGAGGCAGCTTGAACTCGAAGCACGACGTCGTCAGGACGTCGCACTTTCCGGAGGTGAGGTCGGTCAGCGCGCCCTCCAGGTTGGCGAAGACGATGTCGCCGCGAAGCTCGGAGCGGATGGAGTCGAAGTAGCTGCCCGGGTTCGGCGCCAGACGACCCTCCATACCGAGGATCGTGTCGCCGACGGCGGAGAGAGTCACCGTGCCGGTCTTCTTCGGTGGCGCGGTCTGGCCGCCGTCCGATGTCTGCGAGGTGCTGCCGCCGGAGTTCGACGTCGTGCCGCTGCTCTTGGTGGGGCCGGTGTCGGCAGACGACGATCCGCCGCCCGAGATCAGCTGCGCGGTGGCGACGCCGACAACCAGCAGCGCTCCGACCAGCACCGCAGCGGCAATCGCGCGGCGTCGCCGAACCTGCCTGCGGCGCTCCGAATGGTGGAGCCGCATGTTGCGCCGCCTGGCATCGTGTGAATCCTGTTCGCCCACGCTGCCGTATCATCGCGCAGCGTGACGCTGGAACGACGCATTCTCGATGCGGTGGAGTCGGGACGCGACGAGTTGGTGGAGCTGACCGCTCGTCTGATCGCCTTCGACACGACCGCCCGTGACGTCGACGATCCGCCGCGAGACGAGGCGGACCTGCAGGCATTCCTCGGCGACCGGCTTCGGGCGGCAGGTGGCTCCGTCGACATCTGGGAGCCGAAGCCGTCGGACGTTGCGGGGACGCGCCAGATCCCGGACGGCCTTGGATTCGAAGGGCGCCCGCAGCTCGCCGCCCGGTTCGCCGGCAGCGGTGGCGGGCCCAGCCTGCTCTTCAACGGGCACATCGACGTGGTGCCCTCCGAGCCGCGCGACCGCTGGACGAGCGACCCGAACATCGCGGAGGTGCGTGACGGCGAGCTCTACGGCCGCGGCTCATGCGACATGAAAGGCGGCGTCGCGTGCATGGTCTTCGCCGCAGAGATCCTGGCCCGGCTCGGCGTGCGGCTGCGTGGCGACCTGATCGTGAACACCGTCACGGACGAGGAGTCTTCGGGCGCGGGTGGCATCGCCGCGGTGCGGCACGGCGTCGCAGCCGACGCGGGGATCGTGACCGAGCCGACGGCCTTCGACGTCTGGGTCGGGTGCCGCGGATCACTCTCGCCGACGATCACCGTCGAGGGCCGCCCGGGGCACGCCGAGATGGCACAGCCGCACTGGCGTGAGGGGGGCGCGGTCAACGCCATCGAGAAGATGTCCGTGGTGCTCGATGCGGTGCGCGCGCTGCGGGAGGAGTGGCGCGCCCGGCCCGACAAGCGCCATCCCCACCTTTCGCCGGGCGACATCATCCCGGCGATCATCAGCGGCGGCGAGTGGATCGTCAGCTACCCCGCTTCGTGCACGCTCAGCTGCGAGCTGATGTACCTGCCGGGCAACGCCGACGCGAACGGCTGGGGCACCGAGGTGGAGGCGGAGGTAGCGGAATGGATCCTGCGCCACTGCGCAGCCGACCCATGGCTCGCGGAGCATCCGCCCACCATCACGTGGTCGGTCGACATCCCGCCGTACGAGGTGGATCCGGGCCATCCGATCGTCGCCACGATGCTGGATGCCAGCGGCGCGGTCGGGGAGCCGTCGCGTCTGTCGGGCCTCGATTCCTGGTTCGATGCCGCCAGTTTCAGCCGTTTTGGCGACACCCCGTCGATCGGCTGGGGCCCTCGCAGCATCGCTTGGGGTCACACCATCGATGAGCACGTGCCGGTCGAAGATCTCGTCCGATGCGGACAGGGGCTGGCCCTCGCGGCGGTGCGCTACTGTGGGCTAGAGGAATAAATGTGACTGATATCTCGCTTCGATTCGCCAGCACCGAGGACGCCCCGCTGGTCACCAGGCTGCTGAAGGCCTTCTTCAGCCACGAGGGCCGGGACGTCAAGCACCTGGGCGAAAACGTGCAGGCCATCCTGGACGACCCGGGGCGCGGCTTCATCACGATCGCGGGTGACAAGGGCGTGGCGACCACCACGATCCGGATCTCCGCAGGTGGCGGCGCGAGCGCCGAGATCGAAGAGATCTGGGTGCAGCCGTCGGCCCGCGGACAGGGGCTCGGCGCGAAGCTGCTGCGCACCGCAGTCACCGAGTGCCGGCGTCGGGGCATCGAGTCGATCGAGCTGCGCGTGACCCCGTTCGACCAGGAGATCGGGATCCCCGACTTCTACACGAAGCAGGGTTTCACGCACGGCGGCCGCCTGATCTACGAGTACGCCGACTCGCGCGAGAAGGTCAATCGGGTGTAATCTCGGCGGCGGCCTCGAGCATCTCGATCGCCGCCTGCGTCCGCCCTCTGCGCCGCAGGAACTTGCCGTATCGGCGATAGGCCTTCGCGAGGTCGGTCGGCCAGCCCGACTGCCTGCGGAGCTGATCGATGGCCGAGTTGTAGGCACGGTCGGCGCGGTCGTCGTCCTCCGCCGCGTCATACGCGCGGGCGATGACCAGATACGCCATGCCGAGCGCCCCCGGCACCGACTGGTCGCCGAGAAGCTCGATGGCGGCCCGGGCGCGCTCGACAGCAAGGTCGTGATCGCCCTCTTGGAGCGCATGCCGTGCCTCTTCGACGAGCAGGAAGCCCTCGTCGACGGAGCCCATCGGGTCGGGAGCGTGGTGCCGCGCCTCCTCGAGGTGGCGCCCCGCGAGGGTGGTGTCGCCGGCGTCGAGCCGCGTATGAGCGCACATCAGGTAGGCATCCGAGATCAGGGGCGATCCCCCCGCGAGCGCCGACTCGAGCATGCGGTCGGCGTACTCGACCGCCTGCGTGGTGCGCCCGGTGTTGATGCTGAGGCGGGCGAGGGCGAAGTAGAGCCGCGCACGCACCGCGAGGTCGAGGTCCTCGCCGCCATTCTTGAGAACGCCGGCGAGCAGCGTCCCGGCCTTGCCGTACTGGCCGTCGTCGGCGTAGGCGTAGTTCAGGGTGATCGCGTAGTGCGCCATCACTGCGGCGTCTTCGTTGGGACCGTCGGCAACCCGGCCGAGACAGTCCTCGAGCAGCTCGATGGCGCCGGACGAGTCTCCGCAGTAGGAGCGCAGGCGCGCCAGCTCGGTATACGTCTGCTGCCGCGACACCGGATCGGGGTTGTCGGTGGAGATCGCCAGCTCGAACAGCTCGAGCGCACGCGCCTCCTGGCCGCGGCGCGTGGCAATCGTGCCCAGGCCCTCGAGCGCCATACTCGCCCCTTCCGTTTCACCGGCCGCCTCGGCGTCGCGCAGGGCGAGGCGCAGCGCATCCTCGGCCTCGTCGAATCGCGAGAGACCGATCAGAAGCGATGCGTCGGCGAGGAGGTCGTCCGGCATCTAGGGCCCAGGGTACGGCAGTGAAGCCGCGAGCTCAAGCCGCAAAGGGCAACGACCGCACGCGCGCAGTGCGCCCGGCGACGGTCACCTCGTCGCCGTCGGCGACCTCACGACGCAATACCGCGAGCGATATCGGCCCCAGCCGGGGTGACACCACCGGCGAGGTGGCGTGGCCGACCTCGCGGCCCTCGCGCTCCACGGCAGCTCCGGGCTCCGGCAGGTCGCCGTCCAGCTCCAGCCCGCGCAGCCCCCGGTTGGCATGCCCGCGATAGTGCAGCCGCGCGATCGGCTCCTGCCCCGGGTAGCAGCCCTTGGTGAAGCTCACCGCGAGCTCGATCAGGCCCGCCTCTGCGGGCATCGTCGAGTCGTCGAACTCGCGGCCGTACGCGGGGAGGCCCGCTTCCACCCGGGCGAGCTCCCAGGCCGCGGGCGGATCGAGCCCGTCCGGTGCCGACGACACGAGCCGGTGCGGGCCGGCCGGCGTGCGCAGCGTGGCGAGGGCGCCGTCGACGTCACCCCAGACGACCGCATTGTCGGCGGGCGCGAGATCGACCTTGCGGCGGAACCGTGCGCGGACGAGTGCGCCGAGCGCCTCGTCGCGCCGCCCCGCCGGCACGGCGAGGACATAGACGTCGTCGGTGTTGTAAAGCTCCACGTCCGCGATGACGCGCGCCTTCGGCGTCAGCAGCAGCGCATAGACGCCGCCACCGGGCTGCGCGAGGGAGACGTCGTTCGAGAGCATGCTCTGGAGAAAGGCCGTGACATCCGGCCCTTCGGCGCGAAGGCACTCTCGATCCAGGAGCGACGCCATGGGAGAAGAGTAACGAATGCCGTCTACCATCAGACCGACGCTGATGGCCGCATTCAGATCCAGTCCTGACCGGAAGGCCCGCGAGGCGGGCATCGACACCGAGCGGATCCCGCCGGGCCAGTACTTCACCGACAAATGGCCCGTGCTTCACGCCGGTGGCGTGCCGCACGTCGACCTCACGACCTGGGACTTCGGCGTGTTCGGGCTCGTGAAGAACCCGATCCGACTGTCCTTCGACGAGCTGCTCGCGCTCGGGGAGCAGGAGCAGGGGTCGGACATTCACTGCGTCACCCGCTGGACGAAGCTCGACATGCCGTGGAAGGGCGTGCCGATGCAGGCGGTGCTCGACGCGGTTGAACCGCTGGAGAGCGCTCGTTACGTGATCGCGCACGCCGAGCAGGGCTTCACGGCCAACCTCCCGCTCGAGGCGATCCAGGCACCTGACGTGATGCTCGCGTACGAGGCCGAGGGCCAGCCGCTCACACCCGAGCACGGCTTCCCGCTCCGGCTGCTCGTCCCCAGCCGCTACTTCTGGAAGAGCGCGAAGTGGCTGCGCGGCCTCGAGTTCTCCGACGTGGACAAGCCCGGCTTCTGGGAAGGCTACGGCTACCACAACGACGCCGACCCGTGGAAAGAGGAGCGGTACGGCTTCTAGGGCTGCGCCTTGGTTGCTCGTCGGGCAGCTGGGGTCCGAGTCGCGTCGGGATGGCTGCAGTCGCAGTCATGCAGCACCATCGCTCTTCACACGAGTTCCCGGCCAGCGGCCTCAGATGACGCGCGCAACTCCGCCAACGCGGCCCTCCTTTGCCCACGCGCAACCATGTACGCCGCCGCCTCCCATGCCAGCGTCCCCGGCGTCGGCAACTGGCGGGTGACGGCGTAGCGGCAGCGGATGCCGTGCCGTGGATAGACGCTGCCGAAGAAGTAACGCACACGCGGGAGGTGGAGGGCGCCGCATACGACGGTCACGTCCTCGATGCCGCGGTCGAGCAGCAGCGGCAGGGAGCGGCTCATGTTCTCGGCGGTGATGCTGGCTGTCGGCTCGACCACGATCTCGACGTCGCGCCGGCCCGGCCAGGCGTCGTGCATCTGGTGCGCCTCGCTTGCGCCGCCGACCGGTGACCATCCACTGAGCAGGATCAGTTGCGGCGCGCGGCGATCGGCAAGGCGCGCGCCGACCGCGAGGCAGCGCAGCGCTCGTGGCCCGATCAGATAGCGGCCGCCGCCATCGAACCGGCCGCTGCCGGGAATCAAAAGCGCCCAGCGATCGTGTCTCATGATTCGAAGGCTACCGGCGGCGCAGCAGCATGCGGCGCCCCGCCCAGAGCGTCGCGACGATCGTCACCACGACGGCGAAGGCCTTCCGCCCGACGAGCTTCGATTCGCCGCCCTCACGCAGTCGCATGTCGACCGGCACCTCGCAGAGGCGCAGCCCTTCGCTGGTGACCCGCATCAGCGCCTCGACCTCCGGCGCTTCGCTGGTGAACGGCTCCGACAGCAGCTTCATGGCGCGCCGGTTGACGGCGTACATCCCGCTCATCGGGTCGCCGAACGGCCGGCGCAGCACGACGCGCATCACGCGCCGCATCAGTGCGGTGCCGAACCGCCGCGCTCCGTGGAGCCGGTACCGGTACGCCGCATACCCTTCGCCGTGGACGAAGCGTGAGCCCACGGCGACATCGCAGCGGCCGGAGCGCACCTCGTCGATCAGCCGCCGGAGCTCCGCGACGGGATGCTGGCCATCGGCGTCGACACGACCCACGATCTCGTAGCCGCGCGACTCCCCCCAGCTATACCCGGCGGCGATGCCCGATGCCAAGCCCCGGTTCTCGCCGAAGCTCAGCACCTCCGCGCCGGCACGGCGGGCGATCTCGGCTGTGCCGTCGGTGGATCCATCGTCGACCACGAGCACGTCGGCGTCCGGCAGCTCCCGGTGGATCTCGTCCAGCACGCGAGGAAGGTCGCGCTCCTCGTTCCACGCGGGGATGAAGACCAGCAGCTCGGGCACCGCCGGACTGTATCTTGCGGCCGTGACCACGACCGTCGACGTGTTCTGCCACCGGCTTGAACAGCTCGTCAATCTGGACTCGCCCAGCGAAGGTCTCGAGCAGGAGGGCGTGGCCGAGCTGCTCGCCGCGTGGCTGGAGCCGGTCGGCTGCACCGCCGAGTGGGTGCCCGAGCCGGAGCTCCCGGCGCGCAGCATGATCATCCGGCTCCCCGGAGGCGGCGATCGCCCCGTTGCCCTGCTCGGCCACACCGACACCGTTTTTCCGCTGGGCACTGCTGACCTCCGGCCGTTCGTCCGCCGCGGCGACCGCTGCTATGGCCCCGGCGTGGCCGACATGAAGGGCGGGCTGGTGCTCGCCGCGATGGCGTTCGAGCGGTACGCCGCGAGCGACCGCCCGTTCTCGGAGCTGCGCTTCCTGGTCTGCGCCGACGAGGAGGTGCGCCTGCGCGCGCCATCCATCTGTGCCCATGCAGCGGGCTGCTCCGCCGCGCTCGTGTTCGAGTGCGGCCGCGAGAATGGCGACATCGTCTCGGTACGAAAGGGCGCCGTGTGGCGCACGATGGAGCTGACCGGGCGCGCGGCCCACGCCGGCGCCGACACCGCCCGCGGCCGCAGTGCGGTGGCCGCGCTCGCCCATGAGATCCTGCGCATCGAAGGGCTCGTCGAGGGCCGACCGGAGATGACCTCGGTAATCACAACGGTCATGGCCGGCGACGCTGCGAACACGGTGCCGGGCCACGCCCGGGCGACCATCGACATCCGATCGAGCGACCCCCAGGACCTGGTCGTTGCCGTCGACGAGTTGGAGCGCGGCGGCCCGTACAACGGCGTGACGATCGAGATTGTCGATCGCGGCACCTGGCCGCCGATGCAGCGCCATCCCGGCCTGGTCGAAGCGGCGCTGCAACATGCCGCCGATATCGGCCTGCAGATCGGCGAGCAGCTCTCGGGGGGCGTCTCGGACGGCTGCTGGACGAGCGCCGATGGCGTGCCATCGATCGATGGGCTCGGGCCCGTCGGCGGCCTCGATCACACCGTCGACGAGTGGGTGGAGCTTCAGACCGTGGAGCAGCGGTTGGCGCTGACCGTGCGGCTGATCGCAAGCGCCGCGACGATGCGCGTTACGTGACCGACACGATGACGGCCAGCATGGTCAGCTTCAGCGTCATGAAGGCGCCACAGGTGATCCACAGCGCACGGCTGAAGCGGCGGGTCTGCGCGTCCTGAATCCGACGTTCCGTCTCTTCCGCATCGGTTTGCGGCTCGGTCATCAACGCTCCTTGTAGATCGGCACGCCGCCGACGACGGCCACCTGCTCGTACAGGCTGTTCAGCAGGTCAGCGGTGCGCCCGCTCGGATCGATCGACTTCGGCGGCTGCTCGACCACCACGAGCACCGGGCGGTCGGAAGCGGCCAGCGCGTCGCGGACCTGATCCAGGGCGCCCGGGATCGTCTGGATGTTGCGGAACCACATGTAGGGCACCGCCGGGTCGCGATCGGACAGGTAGTAGACGTTGGCGGCGGCCCACATCACGAAGATGCGGTCGCCGGGCCGGCTGTTGCTGCGGACGTAGTCGACGATCTCGCCGTCGACCTGCAGGTGGCCATCCCGGGGAAACACCTGCGCGGCCTGCTCGCGCGGGCTGTCGAACCAGAGCGGTACCGTCGCGTACAACCCCCAGAGAGCGAGCCCCGCGGCGACC
The DNA here is from genome assembly GCA_033856675.1 of Gaiellales bacterium. Lineage (GTDB taxonomy): Bacteria > Actinomycetota > Thermoleophilia > Gaiellales > JAICJC01 > JAICYJ01. The sequence continues at coordinate 113,309 of JAWVEN010000067.1, forward strand.
CCGGCCACGAACGGGCTCCGGCGCCTGACGACCTCGGCAAGCCCGATTCCCCCGAGCAGCGCCAGGGGCGGTGCCACCTGCAGGTAGTAGTGCTCGTGGAAGTTGCCGCCGCCGATCACGCACAACGCCGCGGCGCCGAGCCACAACTTCGCGAGCAGCGGCGAGCGCCGCCAGCCGACCGCTGCCAGTGCGCCCAGCGCAGCCAGCGCCTGGAGCATCGCCGGCGCTGTGTCCCAGAACTGGCCCAGCCGCCCGCTGAGCGAGCCCGAGACGATCGAGTCACCGGCGCCCCGGTAGGTCACCATCGCATACCACCAGTCCGATGGGCTCGCCGAAAGCACCACACCGAGCGCCACCGGCACGACCGCTGATCCGACGATCACACCCGCGGGGACAATGCCCGCGCGCCTGCGTGACGCCAGCAGGAAGAGCACGGCTGCCAACCCGGCGTCGAACCCGGATTGCTTGGTCATCACGGCGATGCCGGTCAGCAGCCCGCAGGCAACCAGCCAAATCCAGTTCTCGCCACGCAGGTAGCCGCTGACCGCGAGCAGCGCGAGCACCGCCGGGAGCGAGGCGAGCAGCTCGCCGGACAGGGTGAAGCTCTCGATCAATGGCGATGCGCCGAGCGTTGCCAGGAGCAGTCCGGCGAGTATCGCCGGTATCCTGCCCGCCAGCCGAGCGGTCAGGGCCATGGTCGCCAGCACGACAAGTGCGGCGATCACGGCGGCCGCAATCCGGATTGCCGTGGGGGAGCCCCCATCCACATGCAGGAGCGCCCGAAAGACCAGCAACAGCCCTTGCGGGCGATCGACCCACACCTCGTCGTAGAGCCGGGCGCCCCCGGCCCAGAGGCGCGCGACCTCGCCGTACCCCCCCTCGTCGGCGGTGAGCGGGGCGTTGACGAAGGGCAGGCGGACCAACACGGCAAACACCGCGGCGACGACGGCGGCCGCCGCTGGGGCCCACCACGCCCCGACATCGACCGCCCGACGGCCTTCCTGGCCGCCGTCGCGTTCGCGATCGCGCTGGGGGCGCAACTCCTCACGTTCGGGCTCTCGCTGACGCCCGACCGCTACCTGCTCGTGCTGCTGGCTCCCGCTCTTGTGATCGGCCGGGGCCGCCGGTTCATGCTCGATTTCGTCCCCTTCGTCCTGCTGATCGTGCTGTACGAGGAGTGTCGCGGTTTGGCACATATCGTGCATCCGGACCCCTACTACACGCCGCACCTCGACCTCGAGAAGTTCCTGTTCTTTGGCCACAATCCGCCCAACGTGCTGCAGGACTGGTTGTGGAAGGGCGACCTGCGCTGGTACGACCACGCGCTCTCCGCGATCAATCGCGTGCACTTCATCGTGCCGCCGACGCTCGCATTCGCGCTGTGGCTCAAGCGGCGCACCCTGTTCTACCGGTTCGCCGCGTCGCTGCTGGTGCTCTCGTATCTGGGAGCGCTGACCTTTGCGCTCTATCCAGCCGCCCCGCCCTGGGCTGCCGCAGATCGCGGCCTGATCCCGTACCTCGCGAACCCCGCCGGCGTCCAGGCATCGCAGTCGCCGCTGCCGACCGATTCGGGGCCGCTCTACCACCTCGTCGACGGGAACCCCTACGCCGCCATCCCATCGCTGCACGGCGGCTACTCGTTCCTGGTCTTCATCTTCCTCGCCGCCCTGATCTGGAACACCCGCTGGCGCTGGCTGGTGGCGGTGGCGGCGATCTACCCGTTCGTGCAGGCGTTCTCCGCCGTCTACACCGGCAACCACTACGTGGTCGACCTTTTGATCGGCTGGATCTATGCCGCCGGCGTGTTGCTCGCGGTGCGCTGGTTCTGGCGGAGACAGGGCTGGCCTGAATGACAGCAGTGGCCGAGCCGAAGCTCGCCGCCGGCCGGCGCCGGGCGCGGCCGCTGCTCAAAGGTCTCGAGTACCCACTGGCGATCTGGGCGGCGAGCCGCGTGGCCGTGTACCTCGTGATCGCGATGCAGTCCTGGACCGACCGGCTCCCACAAGGCAGCGGCTTCTCGTTCGCGGCGTTCTTCTCGTCGCTCAGCGACTGGGACGCGAACTGGTACCGCTGGATTGCCCTTCACGGGTACGACCCCTCGATCGGCCACGGGAACAGCGCGGCGTTCTTCCCGTTGTACCCGCTGCTCTGGCGGCCGCTGACCTACCTGCCCGGACCGGCTGCCCTCTGGGGGTCGCTGCTTTCGTCGGCCCTGTTCGCGGTGGCTCTCTGCATGCTCTACCGGATGACGCAGGGCCGGTATGACGAGGGGATGGCGCGGCGGACGGTGCTGTACCTCGGCTTCTTCCCGCTCACGTTCGTGTTCTCGCTGCCCTACGCCGAGAGCACCTTCCTGGTGTTCGCGCTGGGCGCCTTCATTCTCACCTGGTACGGGCGCTGGTGGCCGGGCTGCGCAGTCGGGGCCCTCGCGGTGCTGGCGCGGCCGGTCGGCATCGCGCTGATCCCGGCGCTCGCCTGGAGGCGCTACCGGGAGTGCGGACTGCGGCCGGTCGCCTTCCTGCCGCTGCTCCTGCTCCCCGCCGCCGAGCTTGGCTTCTTCGCCTGGCTCTGGTGGGGCAGCGGCGACCCGCTCGCGCACTTCCATGCGCAGACGCGGGGCTGGGGGCGCGGCATCTCCGTGCTGCCGTTGGTGGTCGCGAAATCCATCTGGAAGGCGTTCTCCGACAACGAGCTGAAGTGGCTGATGCATGCCGCCTTCACGCTGCTGTGGTGTGGGCTGTGGTACTGGTCATGGCGGCGGTTGCGGCTGCCCGCCGAGTATCTGATCTACGCCGGCCTGCTGCTGATCCTGCCCACCACCGGCGGTCTCCTGGTGTCGATGGGGCGCTTCGGCATGGTCGGCTTCCCGCTCTTCTGGGCACTCGCCGACCTCGGCCGCGACGAGCGGGTCGACACCGCCATCAAGATCACCTTCCCGCTGCTGCTGGCCGCCCTGATCTTCGTCACCTTCGGGCCGCGCACGTTCACACCCTGAAACACGTTCACGGAGGTGCCTGGCACCTTTGTGAACGACGAAGGGCCCGCCGGAGCGGGCCCTTCGCTGAACTGCAGATGTAGCCGCCGAGGCGGGTTACATCATGTCGGGCATACCGCCGCCCATCGGAGACGCTGACTGCCTCTCCGGAGCTTCCGCCACGACAGCCTCGGTGGTGAGGATGTTCTTGGCGATCGACGCCGCGTTCTGCAGCGCCGAGCGGGTGACCATGGCCGGATCGATGATCCCGGCCTTCACCATGTCGACGATCTCGCCCGTGTCGACGTTGAGGCCGAAGCCCGGCTTCGCCGAGCGGACCTCGTTGACCACGACCGAGCCCTCGAGCCCGGCGTTCTCGGCCAGCTGGCGGAGCGGCTCCTGGAGCGCGCGCTCGATGATCTGCGCGCCTGTCCGCTCGTCGCCCTCGAGCTTGTCGGCCGAGACGGCCTTGATCGCATGGAGCAGCGCGACACCGCCGCCCGGCACGATGCCCTCTTCGAGAGCTGCGCGGGTGGCCTGCAGCGCGTCCTCGACGCGGTGCTTCTTCTCCTTCATCTCGGTCTCGGTGGCAGCGCCAACCTTGACCACCGCGACGCCGCCGGCCAGCTTGGCCAACCGCTCCTGCAGCTTCTCGCGGTCGAAGTCGGAGTCGGTCGACTCGATCTCGGCCTTGATCTGCTTGATGCGGCCCTTGATCTGCTCCGGGTCGCCGGCACCGTCGATGATCGTCGTCGAGTCCTTGTCGATGACGACCCTGCGGGCACGGCCGAGCTGCGAGAGCGTGGTGTTCTCGAGCTTGAGCCCCATCTCCTCGGTGATGACCTCGCCGCCCGTCAGGATGGCGATGTCCTCGAGCATCCGCTTGCGGCGGTCACCGAAGCCCGGCGCCTTGACGGCGACGGCGGTGAACGTGCCGCGCAGCTTGTTGACGATGATCGTCGCGAGCGCTTCGCCTTCGACGTCCTCGGCAACGATCAGCAGCGGACGGCCGGCCTGGATGACCTGCTCGAGCACGGGCAGGAGATCCTTCACGGCGCTGATCTTCTGGTTGGCGATCAGGATGTACGGGTCGTCGAGCACGGCTTCCATGCGCTCGGGATCCGTGACCATGTACGGGGACAGGTAGCCCTTGTCGAATTGCATGCCCTCGGTGAACTCGAGCTCGAGGCCGAACGTCTGGCCTTCCTCGACGTTCACCACGCCGTCCTTGCCGACCTTCTCGATCGCGTCGGCGATGACGTCGCCGATCTCGCGGTCGCGGGCCGAGATGGTGGCGACGCGGGCAATGTCCTCCTTGCCCGAGATCTCCTTCGACTGGGACTTGATGTCCTCGACCACGGACTCGACGGCGGTCTCGATGCCGCGCTTGAGGCCCATGGGATTGGCGCCGGCGGAGACGTTCTTCAGGCCCTCGCGGACGATGGCCTGGGCGAGCACGGTCGCGGTGGTCGTACCGTCACCCGCGACGTCGTTCGTCGAGGTTGCGACCTCGCGCACGAGCTGTGCGCCCTGGTTCTCGAAGACGTCCTCGACCTCGATCTCACGTGCGATCGTGACGCCGTCGTTGGTGATCGTCGGCGCGCCGAACTTCTTGTCCAGCACCACGTACCGACCCTTCGGGCCGAGCGTCACCTTGACTGCATCGGCCAGGATGTCAACGCCGCGCTGAAGCGAGCGGCGTGCATCCTCGTTGAACTTCAGCTCCTTGTGTGCCATACGCTCCTACGCCTTCGCCTTGACCTTGCTGGTTACGACCTTCGCGAGGATGTCCGACTCGCGGAGAATCAGATAATCCTCACCGGAGACCGTTACCTCGGTCCCGCCGTACTTCGAATAGATGACCTCGTCGCCCTTCTTCACGTCGAGCGGAACGAGTTGCCCGTCCTCGTAGCGGCCAGGGCCGACTTCGAGAACGGTGCCGCGCTGCGGCTTTTCCTTTGCCGTATCCGGCAGGACGATGCCGCTGATCGTCGTCTCTTCCTCTTCGAGGACTTGAACGATGACGCGGTCGCCCAGAGGCTTCAGATCCATGCTACCTCCATGCGGTGATCGTGGT
>JAWVEN010000068.1:0-9773 GCA_033856675.1 Gaiellales bacterium
GGCGGCTCGAGTGGCGGCTCCTCGGCGGCGGTGGCGGCCGGCCAGGCCATCTTCGCCCTCGGCACCGATACCGGCGGTTCGATCCGCCAGCCGGCCTCGCTCACCGGCACGGTTGGCATGAAGCCGACGTACGGGCGAGTGAGCCGATGGGGCATGGTGGCATTCGCCTCGAGCCTCGACCAGTGCGGGCCGTTCGCCCATTCCGTGCGGGACGTCGCACTGGTGCTTGGCGCCCTGGCCGGCCACGACGCGCGCGATTCGACCAGCGTGGACACGCCGGTCCCGGACTACGCTGCCGCGCTCACCGGTGAGGTGAAGGGCCTGCGCCTTGGCGTCCCCCGCGAGTACTTCGTGCCGGGCATGGAGCCGGGCGTCGAGTCCGCCGTGCGTGCCGGGATCGAGACATTGCGCGGGCTGGGAGCGGAGATCCTCGAGGTCAGCCTCCCGTCGACCGACCGCGGCCTGGCCACGTACTACATCATCGCCCCCGCCGAGGCGTCCGCGAACCTGGCACGGTTCGATGGCGTCCGCTACGGGCTTTCCATCGGCGCAGACGAGATCTGGGAGAACTACACCCACACCCGCGGCGCCGGCTTCGGACCCGAGGTCAAGCGGCGGATCATGCTCGGCACCTATGCGCTGTCGGCCGGCTACTACGACGCGTACTACGTCAAGGCGCAACAGGTGCGGACGCTGATCAAGGCCGAGTTCGACGAGGTTCTCGGTACCGTCGATGCCATCCTGGCGCCCACTTCGCCGAACGTCGCGTTCAAGATCGGCGCGAAGGTCGATGATCCGCTGGCCATGTACCTCAACGATGCCTGCACCCTGCCGGTCAACATCGCCGGGCTCCCGGGCATCAGCGTGCCATGCGGTCTTTCCGACGGCCTGCCGGTGGGCCTCCAGGTTATCGGCCGGGCATTCGACGAGTCGACCGTCCTCCGCGTCGCCGATGCGTACGAGCGAGCCGCCGGATTCGCGGACCTGCGCCCGCCCACCGCCGGCAGCTGATGCCCGAAGTCAGCCATGTCCGGATCGCCGTGCCGGAGCAGGCCGACCTGAACCGGATCCTGCGTGAGGGCGGCGCACAGAGCTTCCCGCAATGGCTGTACGCCGAGCCCGGCGATGAGGCGCGCATCCTGTGGTGGGGCCTTCGCTCCGCGCCGATCGAGCTGCTCGACGTCCCTGTGGCCGACGATGCTCGGTTCGGCCTCTTCCCACGACCTGTCGATGACTGGACCGAGGCGCCACGCGGCCTCGTGCTGGCCACCGTCGACGCCGAGCGCGCACACGCGGACCTTGCCCCCGCGCTGGGGACAGCCTGGCATGCCGTCGTCGGTGACGAGATCCTGGGCGCGAGCTGCTGGCGCATGACGCTTGGCCGCAGCGAGCTCGTGCTGGCTGAACCGAACGGTGAGGGCTACACGGCGGCGTGCCTGGCCCGCTTCGGCGAGGGGCCGATCGCGGTCGCGCTCGACGGCACTACCGCATCAGGGCGGGCGGCCCGCACCAACCCGGTCGGCAGTGGGCCGGCGACATACGTGCGCATCGGTCCGGGGACAAGCCCGACCCTCATCTTCCTGCCGGCCCGATGACCGATACTGCCGCGCACCGCGCGGCCGTTGAGGCGTGGCGCAACCAGCGGTATGCCGCCCTTCGCCGCGAGATCGGGTGGCTCACGCTGGCCGGCCTCGACTGGCTGAAGCCCGGAGTCAACCGCATCGGCACGGCGCCTGCTTCGGAGATCATGCTGCCGTCCGGTCCGGCGGAGGCCGGCACAGTCACGCTCTCGGACGGTGGCGTCCTGGCCGATGGGATGCGCGATGGCCTGACCGTCGACGGGCAGCCGGTGAGGGACCTGCAGCTCGTCAGCGACCTGGCGGGCGATCCGACCATGCTGGAACTGGGTGCCCTCCGCCTGTGCCTCATCGATCGTGGTGGACGTAGGGCAATTCGCACCTGGGACACCGCGGCACCGGCCCGGCGGGCCTTCGACGGCATCGAGCACTGGCCGATCGACACGATCTGGCGCCTGGAGTCCACATTCGAGCCGACGCCGGGCCGCACCGTCCGGGTGCCCGACGTGCTTGGTCTCGACGAGGACGACGAATCCCCGGGCGACGTGGTCTTCGAGGTGGCCGGCGTGGAGCATCGGCTCCAGGCCCTGGCCGGCGGCGATGCCGGCGAGCTATGGCTCGTGTTCGGCGACGCGACGAACGGGCAGGAGACGTACGGTGGCGGGCGGTTCCTCTATACGGGAGCGCCTGACGCCGACGGACGGGTCGTCGTCGACTTCAACCGCGCCTACAACCCGCCCTGCGTCTTCAGCCCCTACGCGACCTGCCCGCTGCCCTGGCCGGCCAACGGGCTGCCGATCCGCGTCGAGGCAGGGGAGCGCAATTGGGACCACCACCCCACGCCTCCGCGACCTCCGAGCTGACGGCGTCGCGTCAGGAAGGCTCGGGCAAGGGCGCGCCTGTGACGCGCTCGTACAGCTTCGCCGCGATATCCTCGACCTGCTTCCTGCTGACCTCTTCCGGCGGGCCGAACGTGGTCACTTCGTACGCGAACGGCCCATCCGCGAAGAACACGCTGTACCTGGCGTCCGGCTCGATGTCATCGCCGATCCGATCGATCGACTCCTGGGTAGCGATTCCCTGCACACCTTTCGCATCCGGCACGTCAGTCGGTTGGAACTCGATGATCTCGTAGGCGCACGTCTCGGGACAAGGCCTGAGGCCGATCATCTCCGCCACGCTGACCGCCGCGTTCGCTCCCTCCGCCGACTCGAACTGGTAGACGAACGTGTAGACGTGAGGCGACCGGGGTAGGTGCGCGCCGCCTGGCTCGCTCGGGAAGAAGCGGGTATCGATGACCAGTGCGACGAATCCCGCGTCTTCGAACGCGCGGAAGTCTTCATCGTAGATGGTAGGCCCGGCCAGCTCGGACTTGAGCTCCTCGAGCCCTGTCACTGTGACTGGCTTCTCCCTCGGGTCGGGCTCGGAGCCGGGCGCCTCGGCGGCGCCCACCACCCTCTGCTCCAGCGTCAGGGGTGCTCTTCCCTGTTGGCCTCCACACGAAACGAGCAGCAGACCGATGACGGGCACGGCCGCGAGCTTGGCTAGCCTCATCGGCGGATCTTACTTCGGGAGGCCAGGAGTTAGAAGCCAGGATCGCTCGACCACGGCCAGGCGGCCGAGAAGCATCCCGGTGCGGTCCACTTTGAGCTCGAGGAAGGCGACGGTCGGCCCAGCCGCTGGAATACGCTGCGCGCCCTCCGGGTCCTCCGTTGGTACGACAGGACTGGACCCGAGGGGGCCGGCTACTCCCCGAAGCCGATCTGACCAAAGACGCGAGTCTCTGCGATGTCGGGGACGGCAATCAAGGTGGTGGCTTCGAATGTGACCTCTGTGCCGGGCAGCACCTGGTCGACGAGGGTGGCCGCCCCGCCCACCACGTCCCCGGCTGCGTCGTAGTACACGACATGGATGGGTACGTTGATCTGCTCGCTGGCGAACCTGGAGACGATGGCGCCCGTCGTCCTGATTCCTTCGTCGCTTACGCTCTCGACGTCTCGGTATTCGTAGTCGCCGTTTTCGCCCAGGGTTGCACCCATCGGGCTTGGGAGACCGTTGAGCAACGAGATCTCCACTTCCATGTTCGTCGCGTCACCGGACAGGGAGGCGTCGCCGGCGACGGCGGTCTCGCTCTGCGCGAGCATGCCGTTGACGTTCTGCATCTCGGTTGCGAGCACGGTCCCCTCCGCATCGAGGAACGCGATACTGACGTTGATGAATCGGGACACTGCGATTGCGTTTGGATTCTCGATGACGACGGCGTAGCTCGCCGCATCGGACTCGACGTCCACGGTGAAGCCCTGCGCGCCGACAGTGGGATCGACGCGTGCTTCGGGCTCGGCCGTCGGCTCCTGGCTGGCCCCGTTTGTCGGATTGCCGATTGGCTCTCCGGTGGTTGGCACGGCAAACGGAGGACTGGGTCGCGTGTTCGCACCGCATCCGGCAACCACCACAAACACGACGATCAGGAAGCGCACGGCTAGAGGTTGGTCATCCGTTCCCCGGCCTCGTTGTAACGGCCACCCTGCACCTGAATCCGCGACGCAGCACCGTCGATCTCGGTGATTTCCTCGTCCGATAGCCGGACGTCGGCCGCACCGATATTCTCCTCCAGCCGATGCAGCTTGCGCGTCCCGGGGATCGGGACGATCCAAGGCTTCTGAGCGAGAAGCCAGGCCAGCGCGATCTGCCCGGGCGTCGCGCCCTTGCGCTCGGCGATGCTCGAGAGCAGGTCGACGACCGCTCGATTGTGCTCGAGCGCATCGGGCTCGAAGCGCGGGATGGTGCTGCGGATGTCGTTTCCGGCCTCGAAGCTGGTCGAGGGGGTGATCGTGCCGGTGAGGAAGCCCTTGCCGAGCGGGCTGAAGGGCACGAACCCGATGCCGAGCTCCTCGCACACGTTCAGCACCTCCTCCTCGGGGCGCCGCCACCACACCGAGTACTCGCTCTGCACGGCCGTCAGCGGTTGGACCGCATGCGCGCGCCGGATCGTTGCAGCGGCGGCTTCGGACAATCCAAAGTGCTTCACCTTGCCGGCCCCGATGAGGTCCTTCACGGCGCCCGCTACATCCTCGATGGGCACCTCCGGGTCGACGCGATGCTGGTAGTAGAGGTCGATGGCATCGACCCGGAGGCGCTGCAGCGAGCCCTCCACGACCCGCTTGATGACCGCTGGCCTGCTTGCGACCCGGCCGCTGCCCTTGCGCTCGACCGGATCGATGTCCCACCCGAACTTGGTGGCGATCACTACCGCTCCCCGATCCGGCTCGAGCGCCTCGCCGACGAGTTCCTCGTTGGCATACGGACCGTAGATCTCGGCGGTGTCGAAGAACGTGACGCCGCGGTCGACCGCGGCCCGGATCAACGAAAGCATCTCGCGCCGGTCGGGCCGGTCGCTGTACCCGCCGCTCAGACTCATGCAACCCAGCCCGATGGCGGAGACCTCCGGACCGAACTTGCCGAGTGTTCGCTTCTGCATGTTTCGTGTTCCTCGTGTGTCGGCCGGGTAGTCGCCGAGCCAATTATCCTGACGTCACCTGGGTTCCGCAGAGAGAAGGCGACTTCTGAGATGACAGACAGGAAGACCTGGTTCATCACGGGGGCCGGGCGTGGGATGGGCGTTGACATCACGAAAGCGGCGCTTGCGGCGGGGAACGCCGTTGTCGCGACCGGCCGGGACCCGGACGCGGCGACAAGGGCCATCGGCGAGGCTGACGATCTACTCGTCGTGCAGCTGAACGTCACCGTCCCGTCCGAGGCCGAAGCTGCCGTGACTGCCGCAGTCGACCGGTTCGGAAGCATCGACGTGCTCGTCAACAACGCCGGCAACTTCCAGGCGGGCTTCTTCGAGGAGCTGACGCCAGAGCAGGTCCAGCGACAACTGACGACGACGCTGCTTGGGCCGATGCACGTCACCCGCGCGATCCTGCCGGTGATGCGGAAGCAGCGTTCCGGTCACATCATCACGATCTCGTCGAGCGCCGGCCTCGCCGGCCAGGAGTTCTGCACGGCCTATTCCGCCTCCAAGTTCGGCCTCGAGGGCTGGATGGAATCGTTGCGGCTCGAGGTCCAGCCGTTCGGTATCCACACCACCATCGTCAACCCGGGATTCTTCCGCACGGAGCTGCTCACACCGCAATCGACGACCTACGCGGAGACGGAGATCGACGACTACGCCGACCGCCGGGTGGCGTACGTCGCGGCGTGGACGGCACAGAGCGGCCGGCAATCCGGCGACCCTGTCAAGCTTGCGGCTGCCCTCGTAGCCATCGCCGCTGAGGAGCCTCCGATGCGCCGATTCCTGCCCGGCGCGCTGGCCACTGCCGAGCAGAAGGTCGTCGACCTGCAGGCCGACATCGAGGCAAATCGCGGCCGTTTCACCTCGCTCGAAGTGGATGAGCCCTAGGGGACGGATGGTCCCACCGCTTTAGTCGGCCGACGCGGCGAGGTCCTCGGGCAGCCAGCCGAGCTCGATGACGCGGCCCATGTCCCACGGGTCGTGCAGCGGATCGTCCGTCTGGAGCTTATAGCTCCAGTAGGTCCACGCCACGGCGGGCTCCCAGGCACGGAGCTGTGCATCGGCGATCGTCCGGAAGTAAGAAGCCCGCTCGTCATCGGTCAGCTCGAGCGATTTCTTCGACGCGGTGTCGAGGCACCACTCGCCGATCATCACCGGGACGTCCCGCGCGGCCTCGCGCACGCTGCTGGCGAATCGGTCCGCAACAAGGGCGACGTACTCGTCCAGCGCGCGGTCGCCGCTGGACCACGTGAGCATCATCAGGTAAAGGTGAGTGTCGAGGATGACGTTCTCGAAGTCGGGGGCCGTGAAAAAGCCCTTCCATTCCTCGATCCGGAACCCGTCGTGGAACACCACCGTGACGTCGGGCGCCTGGGCGCGAATGCGTTGGTAGGCGTCCCGGTAGAACTGCTTCAGGAATTCCGTCGGGACCGGCTCCGATCCGGCGGCCTCCTCGGGATCGACCGCCGGGTAGCGCGTCGGAATGTCGGCGATGTCCCAGATCTCCTGCGAGATCGGCTCGTTGAGCACCTGGATGCCCCACAGGCTCGGATGCTCCCGGTAGCGAGTCGCGAGCCGTTCGAGCACGGATAGCGCGAACTCGACGTTCTCCGGCTTCTTGTGGAACGTGCAGACGCCGCAGATGCCGCCGTTGTCGAACCCGTTCTGGCTTCCGGGCACGGTATGCAGGTCGATGAGGATCTTCATGCCGCGGCGCTGCGCCCAGGCGAACGCGCGATCGAGATAGTCGATGCAGCCGATGTACGGCGGAACGTCCCCGAAGATGAAGTACGGAACGGGAATGCGCACGAGCTCGATCCCGTTAGCGGCCAGGTACACGAAGTCGCGATCCGTTATCCACGAGTCCCGATGGACCGTCAGCCGCTCGCGCCTGGCCGTCTCGCTCAGCTCGCGCCAGAGATGCACCTCGTCCTCAGCCGACGTGCCGGCGAACAGCCCCGGGCTCATCCACTTCTCGAGGACGAGCCAGTTGCCGAGGTTCACGCCCTTCAACATGAGTCCATCGTGGCGATGATCATCCGCCACCTTCACGCTTCGCGCCGTAGCTCGTCGAGGTCGAGGTCGCGCTCCACGGCACGCAGGGCGTCGTCGCTGATCTCGCCCCGATCGCGCATTTCCAGTACCGCCAGCCGCTCCGCGGAGATGACCGCGCGGCGGATCTCGTCGTGCTCCAGCTCCTCGACCTCCTCGGGCGTCATGTCGTCGGGACCCTCAGGCGTCGGCTCGTGGCCGTCGTCGTGGACGAGATGCTCGCTGCGGTGCTCGTAGCGCTCCTTGAGCTGGTCGATGAGGGGCAGGTGGCCGGGGACCTCGCTGCGCAGCTCCTCCAGACGCACGAGCGCCGCGGCGGTCGCTGCCGCCCGCGCGTGCGTCTCCTCGTGCTCGACCGTGCCGTCATCCACCACGCCGAGGAACCGGATGAGCGCCGGCAGCGTGAGCCCCTGACCGATCAGTGTCACCAGGATCACCGTGAAGGTGAGGAAGATGAGCAGGCCGCGGCCGGGGAAGGGGTCGCCCGCATCGGTTGTCAGCGGGAGCGCCAGCGCCGCGAAGAGAGACACGGCTCCTCGCATGCCACCCCAGCCGAGGATGAGGGGAACGCGGGCGGGTGGGGCCGGGTCACGCCTGGCCACCGATGGGATGAGCCAGCGCGGCAGATAGGTTGCGGGATAGATCCAGACCAGCCTGACCACGATTACAGTCAGCGAGACGGCGGCAGCCCACGCGACGAGCTCTCCGGCCTCGTAGCCACCGAGATCGGCGATGACGGTCGGGAGCTGGAGGCCGATGAGCAGGAACGCCAGCCCGTTGACCACGAAGATCACCATCTTCCAGGTCCCCGTCCCGAGCAGTCGGGTGTCGGATCTCATGATGCGTGGAGCGCGGAAGCCCAACAGGAGGCCGGCGGCCACGGTGGCCATCACGCCGGAGACGCCCAGGCGCTCCGCCGGCAGGTAGGCGGTGAAGGGCACCAGCAGGCTGATGAGCACCTCCACCGGCGGGTCCTCCAGTAGCGAGAGCAGCCAGGACGCCACCCAGCCGACGACCAGGCCGACCACGGCACCGCCCGCCGCCACGAACACGAAGCTGATGGCGGCCCCGCCGAGGTCGAGCGTGCCGGTACCGACCGCCGCCAGCACAGCGAGCCGATAGACGGTGAGCGCCGTGGCATCGTTCACCAGGCTCTCGCCCTCGAAGATGATCACCAGCCGTCGCGGCAGGTTGAGCTGGCGGGCGATGGACGTGGCGGCAATGGCGTCCGGCGGCGAAACGATGGCGCCGAGCGCGATCGCGACCGGCCAGCCCAGCTGCGGAGCCACCGCCATAAGGACCGCGGCCACCGCAACGGTGGTCGTGAGGACGAGGCCCACGGCAAGCAGGCTGATCGGCCGCACGTTGCGCCACAGCTCGCGAGGCGAGAGGAAGAAAGCCGCGGAGAAGAGGATCGGGGGAAGGAAGAGCGCCAGGACCAGCTCCGGGTCCAGCTCGACCCGCGGCACCCCGGGCACCAGGCCAATGGCCAGTCCGGCGATCACCATCGGGATCGGATAGGGGACGCCGATGCGCGCCGCGAGCAGGGTGACCGCCGCGACCACGGCGAGCAGCAGGAGGTAGAACCCGAACGCTTCCACTGCCGGAAGCCTAGGGCACGCTCGCCCGGCGCGCAGCAGCGCAGCGTTGCCGAGGCCGAATGGCCCACCCGCGACCGATGATCGTACGGCTGGCGATGGTGAGCGCGCGAGACGACACTTGTCGAGGGGAATTTCCGCTTCTGTTCACGCAAGGTGTCACTCGCCGATGTCCGTCTCCACCGATCCCACGGTCACCCACCGCGAGGATCTCCCGTGGCCGCACGAACCGCCGGACACCACGCCCGCGCCCGTTCCCGTTCTCTCCGCTCCCGTCGTGGAAGCCGTCGCCGGCTTCCCCATCGGTCGCCTGCGCCGCGCCGATCCCGTCGAGCTGTGGCGTTCGGCAGACTTCGCCACCTGGCTGGGCGCGAACCTCGCGGAGCTCGGCACGCTCATCGGCATGAAGCTCACTCCAGCACCGGCAGGCGCGGCGTCGCCCGGCACGGTCGTCGCAACGGACCCCGAGGGCGGCCAGGTGCGCGTGGTCGTCGAGCTCGGATCGAGCAGCGATGAGACGTTCGGCCTTCTCATGCGCCAGCTCGTGGCCAGTGGCGCCAAGACCGCCATCTGGGTCTGCGCCAGGGCGCAGGACGAGCACCTCACCAGCGTGGAGTGGCTGAACCGCGAGATCACGGGCCGGCTCCACGTGGTCGTGCTGGAAGCCGTGCGCATCGATGACTCCGTCCCTGCGCCCGTCTTCCGCCTCGCCCTTCGGGCTGGTGACGGGCCGCCGCTGTCCATCGTTCCGGCGATCGCGTCCGCGTAGCGGCCGAAACTCGGCAGCCGTCCGCAGATCGTCCAGTTCGGCGCACAATTCCGCGCTCGTGCGCGTGCCGGGCTCAACGATGAGGCGATCCGGCGCCGGAAGGCACGTTCGAGCGCGGAATGGGCCGAAATGTCGCCGACCGCAGATGTCGCCGGCGCAGCTCGCCTTCGTCTGCGTGGGTACACTGTCGGCCCAATGACGACGCATCCCGCCACCACGACCCCCCGACCGACCGCCGACTTCCTCAACGATCGCGTGCG
>JAWVEN010000069.1:0-3221 GCA_033856675.1 Gaiellales bacterium
TGGGCCCTGTTTGCGGCACTTTCGGGCACGTAGAGACATCCTGGGCAACCCTGTCACGCCGGAGGTCGCGGGTTCGAGTCCCGTCGCTCCCGTCCCCGCTGCAGAGCCAAATCTGCGCGTCGCAACCCGCGACCTCGCGGCAGATCCGGGGAAGAGTGCGCGGGTTCGATGCGGATGAAAGCCCCGCAAATACCCACTTCTGACCGTGCGGCGGCAGTTCTTGGGCGGCAACCGTGCGGCAACACTGCGGGTGCTCTTGGGTGCCTCTGTGTGCCTATCTTCCATGCGCCTGGCCGTTGAGCCGATCAAGCTCGATGTTCGCGGCAGCGACGTCGTGGAGATCGAAGGTCGGCGCTAACGGACGGACCTCCAGATCTGGGTGGTCAGCCTTGGATGCCCCGGGCTACGGGCAGCGGCAGGCTCGGCCGATGGAACCGGCCACGTCGCCGTCCATGGTCACGACGCGCGGGCTTATGCTGACGGCTCGGTGAGCCGGGAAGACTGGTCGGCGCTGCCTCGCCATGTCCGAAATCGCCGACGTCGCCCTGAAGCGCCGAGGCATCGTGCGCTTTCACTCGAGCGTCGCGGGCCTCGGCGAGCTGGTCGTATTCGTCGCGCTCGGGCTCACCATCCCGATCACCGAGCTGGCCTGGGAGACCTAGCGTGACGGCATCGTGATGGCCGTCGTCGTCGCGCTCGTGGCGCGGCCGTGTTCGTACGAGTTGTTAGGTTCACCGACGTCAGCGCCGAGCGCGTCAGCTCGCTGCTCGCCAGCATCGACGAGTCCGATGGGCCGCCGAGGGGATCAAATCGAGCCGCTTGCAGATGCTCTTCGGCGAGGATCAGGGCACGGCCGTCGTGGCTCAGTACTTCGAAACACGAGATGACATGGACGAGGGCGCCAAGGTCTTCGCGGCGATGGACCCGTCCGAGACGCCGGGCACCCGCGCGTCGGTCGACCACTGCGAGTTCAAGCTCGAGCTGGACGCGTCCTGAGCCGCGTGCCGGTGCGGGCGTCCTAATGGATCGCCCGCACCGCCCCGGCTGAAGCGACCGCCTCCCATGGCGGGCGCAGGTCGAGTCAGCCCCGCAGCTGCAGGTTGCAACGTTGACGACCTACGGGGCGTCCGTGAGGAACCCGGTGAACCCGCCGTTGACTCCGAGGCCGGTGCCGCTCGGGATGTTGCTCTCGAGTACGTGCAGCCGCGCCTGGAGGCAGCTCCCGCCCGGAACGACGAGCGTCATCGGGCCGCCGAAGAGGTGCCACGTCTCGGAAGAGGCCAGCTCTGGCAGTTGCCAGACGACGGACTCGATGTCGGTGCCTGCGTTCGCGGAACACGAGACCGAGAAGCTGACGCCGTTGACCTCGTAGGGCTTGATCACGTACAGCTGGCCGTACTCGACGGTCAGGATCTTGCCTGCCGGCACGTTATAGGCGACGGTCGCGAACGCGCCGTGGTTCTCGTCGCTGATGGTGCCCTCGAAGCGCTTCTGGATCGGTCTGGGCTTGGGCTCCGGAGCCGGCGGCTCCGGCTGGTTGGCGACGTTGACCGTGCCGGCGACCTGGGTCGTCCCCTGCGGGGCGACCGGCACCGGGTTGGCGGCCGTGTTGGTGACGAACACGTCCTGGGCGACCCTCTGCGCCGCATCCGCCAAGCCGGGTCCGGCCACCACGCCGGTGACCACGCACGCGACCGCGAGAACGGCCGGTCGGACCCGCGAGCGGGCCTTGTTGCCGAGCTTCATGACTTCCTCCCTGTCGATGGCCGCGCCCCTCGCGCGGCGTGTGTCCGATGAGTCACGCCTGGCGAGTGGGCGTTACACCGCGCCGACATGACAGCGTCAGCCGCCCTTCGCGTTGCGGGCGCGTTACGCGCGCTAGGTGCTCGTGAGGCCACGTGCACGCCCACGAGCTCCCGGCGCCGGGGGGAGACGAGCATCTCGCCGGGCTCGTCGGCACGCTGATGAGCCGCCCGCTGGACCTCGAGCGCCCGCCATGGCAGATGCACGTGATCGAGGGTCTCGCCAGCGGTCGCGTGGCCGTGGCGACCCAGGTCCACCATGCCGCGTCCGACGGGCTCGCGATGGCGGAGCTGTTCGCCATGCTGCACGACCCGACGCCCGAGGTCCGCGACCTCGGCACCGACGCCCAGCCTTCAGGAGGCGTGCCAGGCCGCGCGGAGATGCTCGCCCGCGGGGTCGCCGGGCTCCCGCGCCAGCCGCTGCGGTTCGCGCGCAGCTTCCCGCGCGCGCTGCCCCACCTCGACCAGGTGCTCACCCTGCGCCCGATCCCGGGCATCCCGCAGGCGGCCGCCGCCGGCCGACGCTTCCTGCCGACAGCGGGAGATGGCGCGATCCTGGAGGAGTGCACGAGGCTCGCGCCGCGGACCAGCACGACGGGCCGGATCTCCGGCGACCGGACGGTGGCGTTCGCCAGCACCTCACTGGCCGAGGTCAAGGCGGTCAAGCACCACTTCGGCGTCACCGTGAACGACGTCGTCATGACGATCGTCGCCGGCGCCCTGCGCACCTGGCTCGACGCACGCGGCGAGCTGCCCGACGCTCCGCTGGCTGCGATGGTGCCGATCTCGGTCCGCGCACCGGAACAGGCCGGTGCGTTCGGCAACCGGATCGCGATGATGATCCCACCGGTCTTCACCGACGAGCCGGACCCCGCGCGGCGGCTGCAGCGCACGCACGGCGCGATGCGCTCGGCCAAGGAGCGGCACCGTGCGGTCCCGGCCACGCTGTTGCAGGACGCCAATCACTTCATCCCGCCCGCGCTGCTGGCGCGCGCGGCTCGTGCGAGCGCGCTCGTGGCCTCCAGTCCGCGTCGAGGCGCGGCCGCGAATGTCCTGGTCTCCAACGTTCCGGGCCCGCGCGAGCCGCAGTACCTCGCCGGCGCGCGGCTGGTGTCGCACTATCCGCTCTCCGCCATCTTCCACGGTCTGGGCCTCAACATCACCGTGGTCAGCAACGGCGAGCGGCTCGACTGGGGCATCGTCGGGGATCCCGACCAGATCGGCGACGCCTCCGCCTTGGCCGGTTGCCTTGCCGCGGCGCAGGCAGAAACCCTCGCACTCACGGAGCAGAGCCATGTCTGATCTCAGCGGCCAGGTCGTAGCGATCACCGGCGGCGCCCGCGGGATCGGACTCTCCACGGCCCGCGCACTGCACGCGGCCGGCGCGTGCGTCGCGATCGGCGACATCGACCCCGAGGC
>JAWVEN010000070.1:0-16353 GCA_033856675.1 Gaiellales bacterium
GCGCCGCGTGCCTGTCCAGCCGCCGGGTTCTACGGCTTGGGGTCGACCCTCAAGAACGCCGACGCGGCGCCGAATGGGCTGTCCGTGATCTTCATCTTCACGCGGTGCCGCCCCGGCTCGAGGAGGAACTTTCCCTTGCTGTAGCTCTGATCCGCCCATGCGCCTGGGCCTCTGGAGAGATTCGGCTTGTCGTCGCATGATGGATCCGTGCCGACGGTCGAGGTGTCGAAGATGGGAAGGCCGCGGTCGTACACCGTGAACTCGTCCCCGCGGCAATACGCGTCGGTGACGCGCAGCAGCACCGGCGTTGTGCTCCGGAAGGTGTAGACGACGCTGACCGAGCCCGTGCCCCCGACGTCGAAGACCGTCCACGTCCCGGCCTCCAGTGGCACCGGCGCGGCTACCACGGCTTTCGCCGCCGCCGCGGGCCGGGTGTTGAGCTCCTTCAGGGTCTTGGCCTCGGCGTTCGCGGCCACGACGAGAAACGTGGTCACCATCAACGCTACGAGCGTCGCCCGCCGTCCGGGAAACCGTAGGTATGCGCGCTCGCTCATTGCTGCCTCCTGGGCCGTTTCGTGCTGCTGATGCCGCGATTGTCTCAAACAGACAACGGCCTCACAAGGCCTGGCCGTCACATTACGGCGACGCGTTGCCGGCCCGTCGGGCAGTGCGGGAGCAGCGGGCACGCCTCGCACAGGGGCCGGCGGGCGCGGCAGGTCTCGCGTCCGTGCTGAATCAGCAGCAGGTGTGCCTCCAGCATGCGGTCCGGCGGCGTCAGGGACGTCAGCAGCGCGTGGGTCTCGTCGGCCGATGCCCGCTCCCCCACGAGGCCGAGGCGTCGCGCGATGCGCAGGATGTGCGTGTCGACGGGCATCACCGGCCCGTCCAACGAGAACAGCAGCACGCAGCTCGCCGTCTTCTTGCCCACGCCCGGCAGCGCGGTCAGCCGGCCGATCGCCTCCTGCGGGTCAAGGTCGCCGAGCGACCCCAGGTCGAGTCCGTCGTTCGAGCTCAGCAGCTCGCGCAGCACGGCCTGGATTCGCGGCCCCTTCTGGTTCGCCAGCCCGCCCGACCGGATCGCGTCGACGACGTCGGCCGGATCGGCGGCGGCGACGTCGTGCCAGCTCGCAAAGCGCTCCCGCAGCGACGCATACGCGCGATCGGTGTTGGTGTCGCTGGTGTTCTGCGACAGAATCGTGAGCACCAGCTCGTCGACCGGCGGCAGCCGCCGGCTCCGGCGCGGAGGCCCGTAGGCCTCGAGCAGCAGGTCGAGCAGCTCCGCGAACGAGGCCGCGTGTACGCTGTCTGCCATGCGTGATTCCATCACGGACACTCTCGCACGGCCGCTCGGCGACCTGCGGATCTCGGTCACCGACCGCTGCAACTTCCGCTGCACGTACTGCATGCCGAAGGAGGTCTTCGGCCACGACTTCGAGTTCCTGCGCAAGTCGGAGCTCCTGACGTTCGAGGAGATCGCACGGCTGGCGCGGATCTTCGTCCAGGCGGGCGTGACGAAGGTGCGAGTGACCGGCGGCGAACCGCTCGTGCGGCGCGACGTCGAGCAGCTGATAGCGATGCTCGACGAGCTGCGCCCCGAGGGGCTGCGCGACCTGACGCTGACGACCAACGGCTCGCTGCTGGCGCAGAAGGCTGATGGGCTGCGCGCGGCAGGGCTCGACCGTGTCACGGTCAGCCTCGACTCGCTGGACGACGCGGTCTTCCAGGCGATGAACGACGTGCGCTTCCCCGTCGCCAGGGTGCTCACATCGATCGACGCGGCGCTCGACGCAGGCCTCCCCGTAAAGGTCAACATGGTCGTCAAGCGGGGAGCGAACGAGGGCTCCATTGCGGACATGGCGGCGAGGTTCCGCGACACCGGCGTCGTGCTGCGCTTCATCGAGTACATGGACGTCGGCACGACGAACGGCTGGCGGATGGACGAGGTCGTGCCCGCCGACGAGATCCTCGCCTGCATCGACGAGCACTGGCCGCTGGAGGCGCTCGATCCGCTGTATCCGGGTGAGGTCGCGAACCGCTACCGCTACACCGACGGCGCCGGCGAGATCGGCCTGATCGCCTCGGTGACCCGGCCCTTCTGCGGTGCGTGCACACGCGCCCGGGTCTCCGCGGAGGGCGAGCTCTACACCTGCCTGTTCGCAGCGAAGGGCACCGATCTGCGCGGCCCGCTGCGTGAGGGCGCCGGCGACGGCGAGATCGCGCGCCTGCTCGGCGGCGTCTGGGCCCGCCGCTTCGACCGGTACTCCGAGATCCGCGGCGAGGAGACGGCCGGCATCGCCCGCGTGGAGATGTCCCACATCGGGGGCTAGGAACCGCGTGTCCCCCGGGGTGTAGCCGCCGGGCGATCGGGTAGCATCACGTCATGAGCACCATGGCCGGTGCGCGGTCCCGCACGGGGAACCGGCTGCTGCCGAAAGGCTGGCCGGACTTCCTGCTTCAACTGGGGTTGTTCGCGCTCGTAGACGTCCTGTATGAGATTTCCCGAACCTTCGCGAAGGGCGACCTGGCTCCGGCGTTCGTCCATGCCCGGGACGTGGTGTCGATCGAGCGGTGGCTGGGGATCTTCAACGAGCGCGAGATCCAGAGCTGGGCGCTCTCGAAGCCGATCGTGCTCGACGTCGCCAACCTGACGTACTTCCATGCGCACTTCGGCGTCACCACGATGTTCCTGTTCTGGCTCTACCTGCGGCGGAACACGCACTACTACTTCGTGCGCAACGTCGTCTTCGCGGCGATGGGCATCGCGCTGCTGGGCTACTTCCTGTTCCCGACGGCGCCCCCGCGGATGCTGACCGACCTCGGCTTCACCGACACGCTCGAGAAGTTCGCGGAGATCAACCACGACTCCGGATTGGTGGCCGCGCTCTCGAACCCCTTTGCCGCGGTGCCGAGCGTGCACACGTGCTTCGCGCTGATCATCGGGGTGTCGTGCTTCTTCCTGGTCAGGCACGCGGCGCTGCGGTACACCTGGCTGCTCTACCCGGCGCTGATCGTGTTCTCGATCGTCGCGACGGCGAATCATTTCTGGCTCGACGCCATCCTGGGCGGAATCCTGGCCTGCGTGGCGGTGGCGGTGGCGTGCCTGATCGAGCGGTTGCACCCGACGCTCCCCGCATCCACCCGGCGGCGGCTCCATATCGAGCCGGCAATCTGAGACCGCACCGCCTCCCCATGCACGAGATAGCGCGCGTGGTATAGTAAGCGCGATGTCAACCTCGCTCGCCCGGCTCAAGGACGGCTACACCAGCGGGGGACGGAGTGTCGCTCTGCGCTTCATGCAGAGCTTCAAGCGAGTCCCCCTCACACCCAACCAGCTCACCGTCGGCGGATTCATCCTGAATGTCGTTGCCGGCGCGCTGATCTACGAGCGCCATTTCGTCTGGGCAACCGTCGCCTTCGTGGCCGGCAGCTTGATCGATGCGCTGGACGGCGCGCTGGCCCGGGCGCATGACAAGGGGACGCCGTTCGGCGCATTCCTCGACTCGACGCTCGACCGGATGAGCGAGGGCGTCGTCCTCGGCGCCATCGCGCTGACCCTCGCCGAGGATGGCGAGACGCTCGCACTGGCGTGCGTGTTCGTCGCCTTGGTGGGCTCATTTCTCGTCAGCTACACACGTGCCAAGGCGGAGGCGATCGGCCTCAAGGGCGACGTCGGCCTGATGGCACGGGCAGAACGGATCGTGCTGCTCGCGGCGGTGCTCCCGTTTGCCGGCCACGGCGCACTGCCGTGGGTGATCTATCTGCTCGCCGCACTCACGGCGTTCACGGTGGCTCAGCGAATGGCATTTGTCCGCAAGCAACTCAACTCGAAGATGGAGGGCTAGGCATGGCGGAAACGGCCTCGGAGAACGGACACCCCACGTCGTCAGGCAAGGTGCGGGTCGCAATTGTCGGCGTCGGCAACTGCGCGTCGTCGTTCGTCCAGGGCGTCCAGTATTACAAGGACGCCAATAGGGACGAGTTCGTCCCCGGTCTGATGCACGTCGACCTGGGCGGCTACCACATCTCTGACATCGAGTTCACAGCCGCCTTCGACGTCGATGTCGACAAGGTCGGAAAGGACCTCGGCGAAGCCGTCTTCAGCGGCCAGAACAACACGGTCAAGTTCAGCGACGTGCCGAACCTGGGCGTTCCGGTCCAGCGCGGCATGACCCACGACGGGATCGGCAAGTACCTCTCGCAGGTGATCACCAAGGCACCGGGTGAGACCGTCGACGTCGTCCGCATCCTGCAGGAGACCAAGACCGACGTGGTAGTCAGCTACCTCCCGGTCGGCTCCGAGGAGGCGACCAAGTGGTACGTCGAGCAGGTTCTGGCCGCCGGCTGCGGCTACGTCAACTGTGTGCCCGTGTTCATCGCTCGTGAGCCCTACTGGCAGCGGCGCTTCGAGGACAAGGGCCTGCCGATCGTGGGCGACGACATCAAGTCGCAGGTCGGCGCCACCATCGTGCATCGTCAACTGACCAGGCTCTTCCGCGAGCGCGGCGTCCGCCTGGAGCGCACCCATCAGCTCAACGTGGGCGGCAACACCGACTTCCTGAACATGCTGGAGCGGGAGCGGCTGGAGTCGAAGAAGATCTCGAAGACGAACGCCGTGACGTCACAGCTCGACTACGACATCGGCGCGAAGAACGTTCACATCGGCCCGTCCGACTACGTCCAGTGGCTGGATGACCGCAAATGGGCCTACATCCGCATGGAAGGACGCTCCTTCGGCGACGTGCCCCTGAACATCGAGCTCAAGCTGGAGGTCGTCGACTCGCCGAACTCCGCCGGCATTGTGATCGACGCCGTGCGCTGTGCGAAGCTCGCGATCGACAACGGCGTCTCCGGCGCGCTCGAATGGCCGTCGGCGTACTTCATGAAGTCCCCGCCGGTGCAGCACCCCGACGACGAGTGCCGTGACGAGGTCGAGCGCTTCATCCAGACGTACGGCGTCAAGAAGGCCGCCAAGAAGGAGAAGTCGGCGAAGAGCTGACACCCGTGGCCGAGCCGCTCAGCATCTGCCTGGTATGCCCGTACGCGATCAGCGGCGGGCATCCGGTGGCCGAATACGTCCGCAACGAGGCGACCGGGCTTGCGGAACGTGGGCACCGCGTGACCGTGCTCGCTCCGAGCAGCTCGTCGCGGGCGCTTCGCAGCGGCCGTGAGCGGATGCGGGCGCTCGCCACCGGCGACCGCTCGGCCCTCCAGGCCCTTCCTGGCGAACCGCTCTCCGTTGCCGTCGGCCCCGCGCTGCCTCAAGGGCAGCGCGGGCGTGGCGGCGGTGCCGGACTGCCCATCGGCGCTTCTGCGAACGTGGCGCTCGCGGTCGGCGAGGGCGGGTTCGACGTCGTCCACGCCCACGAGCCAGTGGCTCCCGGCCTGGCCACCGCGGCGCTGCGACACACCCGCGGATTGACCGTGGCGACGTTCCACAGCGACATCGAGCGCGCGATCGCGTTCCCGATCCGCGAAGGCCGAAGGAAGCGCTATCGAGCGCGGATCGACCGGCTGCTTGCGACTGGGCCCCGCGCCGCGGAGCTTGCGACGACGCTCTACCCCGGCGAGTACGAGATGGCACCCGACCCGATACCCACGCTCTTTGCGCCCGGCGCGAAGAACGGCAACCGGATCGTCTGCGAATGGACCGCCGAGGGGCGGCCGGTCGTCCGGTCGCTGGTGAAGCTCGTGGCGGCGACGCCGGGAGTCGAGCTGACGCTCGTGTGGGACCGGCGGTTCCGCCGGCCGATGCGGCCGTACGTGCCCGCGACGGCGCGCGGACGTGTGCGCACCGTCGGTCCCGAGAATGCGGCCGCGCGCGCGGCGCTGCTCGCGGATGCCGACGTGTTCGTCTCCGCGGTCGGCGGCGGCGACCGCCTCGCCTGGGAGGCGCGTGCGGCGGGGTCCGTGGTCGTCTCGCATGTCGACGGCCCGGGCCTGCACTATGCGCCCGACCAGGCGCCACTTGCGGCTGCCGCTGTTGGACGCGCGCTGGAGGATGAGGAGCTGCGGGAGCGGTTGGCGGCCGAGGGCCGCGACGCCGCTTCGGACCGCAGCAGCCAGGCGCTCGCCGCACGGCTGGAGGATGTCTACACCGGCATGCTGCGCCGACGGCGGTCGGGGACGCGCGCCGCTCCGTCGAGGCGGCACCTGATCGACGTCGACCTCCACATGCACACGAGCCACTCGCACGACTGCGCGACCGACACCGAGGCGCTGCTCGACCACTGCATCGCCGAGGGTCTCGGTGCGATCGCGATCACCGACCACAACGAGATCAGCGGCGCCCAGGAGGCCGCGGCCATGAGAAAGCCGATCACGGTGATCGTGGGCGAAGAGGTGAAGACCAGCCAGGGTGAGGTGATCGGCCTGTTCCTGTCCGAGAAGATCGAGAAGGGCATGACGATGGCCGAGACGATCGCCGAGATCCAGCGGCAGGACGGGCTCGTGCTGATGCCCCACCCGTTCGACCGCCTCCACACGATTCCGGACACCGGCACGCTGCTGCGCCACCTGGACGAGATCGACATTTTCGAGGTCTACAACTCGCGGCTTCTGTTCGACTCGTTCAACGACGACGCGCAGCGGTTCGCCGCCAAGTACAACCTGGTGCAGTCGGCGGGCTCGGACGCTCATGTGCTGCAGGGCATCGGCACCGCGATCAACCGCATCCCCGCATTCGAGGGGCCGGAGGAGTTCCTGGTCGCGATGCGGCACAACGAGATCGTCCGACGCCCGAAGAGCCTGCTCTACCTCCAGGGGCTGAAGTGGGCGCAGCAGGTCGGGAAGACCGCCAGCTGATCATCGATCGG
This sequence comes from Gaiellales bacterium, assembly GCA_033856675.1. Taxonomy (GTDB): domain Bacteria; phylum Actinomycetota; class Thermoleophilia; order Gaiellales; family JAICJC01; genus JAICYJ01. The sequence continues at coordinate 6,813 of JAWVEN010000070.1, forward strand.
CGGCAGACGCCGCGTGGCGAGCTCGTGCTGCGCCGGGCAGGTAGCACTACGAGGTGATCGCCGACGGGACGTTCCTGATGGACACCCGCGACGGCCGCTCCGAGCGCTTGCTGGTACGGGAAGCCATCGCCGGCAGGGACGTCGTCCGCATGCTGATCGGGGGTTTGGGCGTGGGGTTCTCCCTCGACGAGGCGCTGAGCGCAGCGGAGGTGCACGAGGTTGTGCTGGTGGAGGTGGAACCGACGGTCGTCGCCTGGGCAGGGACACACCTGCGCGGTCTCAATCGCCACGGCGTCGACGATCCGCGCGTGGAGCTCGTGGTCGCGGACATGTTCGATGCTCTCGACTCGCTCCAGGGCAGGTTCGACGCCATCTGCCTGGACACCGACAACGGGCCGGGATGGCTCGTCCACCCCGAGAACGCCCGGCTCTACACCGACGCGGCGCTGGAGCGGCTCGCCGGCCTGCTGCAGCCCGGCGGGCGCCTGGCGGTCTGGGCAGCCGCTCCCGACGACGCATTCGAGGCGCGCCTGCGCGAGCACTTCGCCGCGGTGACGACACGGTCGATTCCCGTTGCCCGCGGGCCCGGCGACGTCATCTACCTCGCTCGAGCATGACCGGCGCCTCCGCCCAGGTGCCTGACACGGGTGCCTGGCACGGGTGCCTGACACGGGTGCCTGACACGGGTGCCTGGCACCTAGGTGTCAGGCGTAGTCACAGACCGCGTAACAGGCTCTCATCACCTTCGTGACGTGTGAGCACCACCCGTGTTTGGCACGGTGCCACGCACCTTTGTGTGGCGCCGTTCCACCCTTCTCAGGGCAGCGGTTCGCGGTTCGCGCCGCGGCGTGTCCGGCGGGCGGAGCCGAGCAGCGCATTGATGGTTCGCCGTAGGCCTGCGCGGCGCGCGACGGTCAGGGCGCGGTAGCGGCGGATCCGCAGGTTGGGCGCTCCGCCGAGCCGCATCCCGAGCGCACGTGCCGGGGCGGATGTCTTGCGTGGATAGTGGTCGCGGTGCATCAGATCGAGCTCGTCGTGCGAGCAGGGAGCGGTCTCCAGGTAGCCGTCGCGAACGGCGGCATCGACGAGCAGGCGGCCGGCATCGGTGCGTGCGATGACCAGGTTGACGCCGTCGGGCCCTTCGTCGTGAAGGGGCTTGCCGTCCTTCATCACCCAGCCGTCGGGGCACGAGACGTCCGCGACCTCGCCGATCGCATCCGGGCAGACCTTGCACCGGAACTGCATATCGTACGTCCACGTCGCCGAGGGGTCGTACCAGGCGTTGTCATACGAGACGTCGTAGGTGCGGCCGTCGGCCGTACCGGTCCGCATCGGCCCCGGCCAGCCCTCGCCGCGGAACCGAAACAGGGTCACCTCGTCGGGCGTCACGCCGTGGTGGCGGACGATTGCGTCGGCCATCCGCAGGCTCGGGACGCCACCGCAGAAGATCGTCAGGCACGCCGGGATCTGATCGCGCGCACGCGCTTCGGCGCGTTGCAGCGCCCGGATGGCGCTGATGTCGCACGGCTTGGCGAGCACGGCAAACCTGATGCCCTCGTCGAGCAGCCTGTGGACGTGCACGAGCGGCGCCGCCGGCCCGTAGCGCGACTGGGCGCCGCCGATCACCTCCTCGCGCGTCCGCGACACCTGCGCGTCGGTCTGCAGCGGATCGCTGTCCGACGCTCGGACGTGAAGGATCGCGTCCACCCGGCCCGATTCGAGCAGGTAGAGGCCCAGAGCGGTCATCGCACCGCCCGCGGCTGCGCGCCAGCGCACCTGCGGCTCGGCCGACCACCCGCGCTGCAGCGACGCGATCGGGCCCCAGATCGGCGACATCCGGATGCCGGGTTGTTGCGCCGGGCCCACCACTTCGACCCCGGGACAGACGGCCAGCGCCCGCTGCTCGACGGCCGGAGACAGCGGCCGCCTGACCAGCGGCCGGAGCTGGCCGATCGGGCTCACGCGCATCTCCACCGCGTCGCGGCCGGCGACGCTCTCACAGATGCCGCAGCCGGTGCAGAGGCCCGACCGCACCACCGTTTCGAGATCTCGGATCGCCATTGCCGGCGAAACCTACTCTGCGGACGCCGGCGTACCGCCCAGCGACCGTCAGGCGGTTTCGGCGGCCGGCCGGTGGGCGACGGTGCTGCGAAGCACGACCACCTCCGCGCCGTCGGCTGCCGCCAGCACGGTCAGCAGCGCACCGACGCACGCAGGATCGAACGTCGTCCCCGATTCCTCCTGGAGCCGCGCTCTCGCCCGGTGGGCATCCCACGCCTCCCGATACGCTCGGCGGCTGGTGAGTGCGTCGTAGACGTCGCAGACGGTCAGGATCCGCGCCTCGAGCGGGATGGCGTCGCCGGAGGTGCCATGGGGATAGCCACCGCCGGTGAAGCGCTCGTGGTGGGCGAGAACGGCCGGCACCTCGTCGTCGAACCCGCCCAAATGGGCGAGGAGCTCGGCACCGCGCACGGGGTGCGTCTTCACGGCGGCGAACTCCTCGTCGGTCAGCGGGCCGGGCTTCCGCAGAATGCTCTCGGGCACCTGGAGCTTGCCGATGTCGTGCAGCAGGCCTGCGATTGCGAGGCGGCGCCACACTTCCGGCCCGAGCTCCATCGCCTCGCCGACCTGGACGGCAAGCAGGGCGACGCGGCGGGAATGCTCACGGGTGGACGGGTCGCGCAGCTCCATGCTGGCCGTCAGTGCTCGGACGTACCCGCCGAGGAGGCTCTCCTCCGCGTCGATCAGGTCGGTGCCGGTGAGCCGCCGGTGCAGGACATGTGAGGGAACCTGCCTGGCAAGGTCCAACGTTGCGGCGCCGGTGACGGCGAGGAAGCCCAGTCCCTCGAGCAGATGGCCGCCCCAAAAGCCCGGGGTCCACACGTCGGAAAGCAGGTAGAGCACCAGCGACCAGCCGAGCAGCACGAGCCCGACGGCGACCGACAGGTCGGCGCGGCGGCCAGTGAGGCGGAACGTATGGAACGCACGGCGCGCAATCCACAGATAGACGCCGCTCACCGGAGCGAGCACCACGAACACCCAGGGCTCCAGCTTCAACGGGACGATCGGTACCAGCGCCGGATGCACGAGGCCGACGACCCCGAACACCACCAGCGACACGAGCATCGTGAGCTGCGACCACAGAATCAACCGGCGGGCAGCACGGGGCGCCGGGCGAGCAAGAACCGCCGCCGCGAGCAGCACGCCGCCGACCGGAACAGCCAGCGCACCGGCGAGACCGATGGTAGCATTCGGCGCCGTCAGCGACAGCAGAAACCCGGGCGTGGCCAGACCGTGGATTGCCAGCAGCCCGGCCATGGCGGTGAAGGCCACACCGACCAGTCCAGCCCGCAGGTCGTTGCGCCGGTGGGCGGCCCACGTGATTGCGATCGAGGCCGCTGCCGCAGCGAGTGACGCGCCGCTCATGACGAGGACGTGAAGCTGTGGGTGCGCGTACGTGCCGCCGAGCGTGTGATCAATCAGCAGGTACAGCGCGGGGGGTATGGCCAAGGCCGCAATCGCCGCCAGACCAGCGCGGGTGTAGCGAAGCATCCTTGTGCTATCGGCTTGTGACACCGCTTGCTTTACCCAGCGGTGGAGGTATCGGCCCCGAATGCGCAAATATGACGGGGTGGGTATTCCCGACGATCAGATCTACGAGAAGTACCAGGCTCGCGCCATTGCCGAGACAAACCAGCTCGGCCACGAGATCGCGTCGTGGGTGGGCGAGCATCATCCGGCTCAGGCGCCGGTGATCGGAACGGGACACCCGCTCGCCGACATCCTGCTGCTCAAGTACCGCCCGATGCCGTCGGAGGTGCAGGAGGGCGTCGCGTTCTTCGGGCGCGCAGGCCAGGCCGTGCTGAAGAGCATCGAGCGACTTCGTATCGATCCCCTGAAGCTGTACGGGACGGTGTGCCTGAAGGTCGACATCGAGCCGGGCGACGACGACATGCAGAGCGCACGCAGCTGGCTGGTGCGAGAGCTCCACATCACCCAACCTGGCATCGTCGTCGCCATGGGCGAGGAGACGGTGGAGTTCGTGAACGGGCTCCAGTTCCCATTGTCGTCACCGGTCGAGTTCCGCGTCGGCCAGCTCCAGCAGCTGACGCCGACGATCGCACTGCTCGCCGTCCCCGACATCGATGCGTCGCTCGACCAGTCGTCGGCCAAGCAGGCGTTCTGGTCGGCCTTCAAGGTGCTCGGCGAGTGGTACGAGAGCCTTCCGCCGTACTGATCCGGCTGGGGGCGGCGCTGGCCGCGCTGGCAGCCTTCGACCTGCTGGCCCCCCACATCGCCGAAGGCGCCGGCACCGGCCTTCAGATCGCCGGGCTCGCACTCATCTCGATCCCGCTCGCGACGGTCGCGCCGTGGGTGCTTCGGCCGGTCGCAGGCGCCGGCGTCCGCCTGCTGGCATGGGCCGCTGTGGCCGCCGGGGCCGCCGCGCTGCTGATCATCGCCGGGTATCCCGGCACGCCGGCGACGCTCGCGAAGCTCTGCGCGGCCGGCCTGCTCGGGCTCGCTCTGGGATCGCTGCTCCAGAGCCCCGTCGAGGCCGTCGGAATAGCACTGCTCGTCGCTGCCGTCGACATCTACTCCGTCGCGGCCGGCCCGACCAAGGTGATCGTCGAAGAGCACGAAGAGGTGCTGAACGCGTTCACGCTCGCGTTCCACCCTCTTGGCTCGGACGGCGTCGCCCAGATCGGCGCCAGCGACTTCGTCTTCTTCGCGCTCTTCCTCGCCGCGGCGTCCCGTTTCGACCTGTATCCGCAGGCGACGTGGGTCGCGATGACGGTGTCGCTCGGCTTCACGCTGCTGTTGTCGTACGAGCTCGACCGGGCGCTGCCGGCACTGCCGCTGCTGTCGCTGGGGTTCCTGCTCGCCAACGCGGCACCGCTTCGGCGGCGCTTCAGGGGGAGACGCGGTTCCCCCGAACGGGACTCCCCGGCAGCCGACTGACTGCCGATTCACCCCCATGGCTCCAACCGCGTTGGTTCGGCGTGGTTCTGCACTCGCCGCGCTGACGGCGGTGATGGTGCTCGCCTCTGTCCACGGCGCAGCCGCCGACGCCACCGAGCAGCTTCCCGACACAAAGCCCGAGTGGGCGACTCCGGCCAACGAGTCCGGCGACGCGTCGAACGCCGCGAAGGTGGTCTTCTCGGTGTGGCTGGGATGGCGTAACCGCGACGAGCTCGACCAGTTGCTGGCGGATCAGCAGGACGAAGAGAGCCCGTCCTACCGGGAGTGGCTCTCGGCCCGCACGTTCCGTGCCCGGTTTGCACCGGACGAGCGGGATGTACACGACGTGAAGACGTGGCTGCGATCCGAGGGGTTCTCACTCGTCGACATCCCCCGCAACAACCTCTTCGTCACCGCCGAGGGCACGGTGGCGCAGGTGGAGGACGCGTTCTCGGTGCAGGAGCACCTGTACGAGGTGGAGGGCCACCTGATCCGCGGGCCCGACACCAACCCGAGCATCCCGTCGTCGCTCGCCGACATGGTGCAGGCGATCACCGGTCTGGACAACGGATTCACACTGGCAACGCCGCAGCACAGGAGCCCCGCGCCGCCGCCTCCGACAGGCACGTCGGTGGGTCCGTGCTCTCACCACTGGGCCGAGCACACGAGCAGCCGCTATCCGAATCCCTATGATCAAGGCCGGCCGCTGCCATGGCTGATCTGCGGCTACACGCCTGCGCAGATCGCCTCCGCCTATGGCATCGACAGGCTGTGGGACGAGGGCATCGACGGCGAAGGGCAGACGATCGCGATCACCGGCGCGTTCTTCTCCCCCACCATCCGCGACGACATCCGCAGGTTCTCGCGACTGTTCGGGCTGCCGAAGCCGAAGTACCGCGAGATCGTCGCGCCTGGCACCGTGCGCTATCCGCGAGATGTGGCCGACATCCAGTCGTGGTACATCGAGCAGTCGCTCGACATCCAGTGGGCGCATGCGGTTGCTCCGAAGGCGAAGCTCGTCTACGTCGGGGCTGCGAATGACTCGCGAGGACTCGACCTGGCGCTGAACGAGGTGGTCGACAAGCAGCTTGCGAACGTGATCTCGAACAGCTGGGGCATGCCCGAAAGCGACGCGTCGAAGGGCGAGATCCGTGCGCTTGGGAGCATCTTCGAGCAGGCGCAGGCCCAGGGCATCGGCATCTACTTCGCCTCCGGTGACAGCGGTGACAACTTCGACTTCACGGGCAAGATGTCAGGCGGCTTCCCCAGCTCCAGCCCGCTGGTGACGTCGGTCGGCGGCACGAGCCTTGCGATCGACGAATCCGGCGAGCGCATGTGGGAGACCGGCTGGGGCACCACGGAGATGAACTGGAACGGGCGGCGATGGGCCGACGCGTTCCCGGGGTACTTCATCTACGGCGCCGGCGGAGGAGTGAGCCACGTCTACGACCAGCCGGACTACCAGCGCTTCACGGTGCCGTTCGCCTCGGCGCTGTGGAAAGGCAAGCTGCGGCGCGCCGAGCCCGACGTGGCACTGGTCTCCGACCCACAGACCGGCGTGCTGTTCTCACAGACCTGGTCGAAGCCCGGTGGTGGAACCGAGCAGAAGGAGTCCTGGATCGGCGGCACCAGCCTCGCGACCCCGCTGACGGCGGGTATCGCCGCGCTCGCAAACCAGTCCGCGGATCACCCATACGGCTTCCTCAACCCGAAGCTCTACGAACTGCAGTGGTCGGACGCGTTCTCCGACGTCCGACCCACCGACCGCAAGCTCGCGGTGCTGCGCAACAGGCTGCTTCCGAACGGCACCATCCACACGCTGCTCCGATCGCTCGACCGCAACAGCTCGCTCGCGACCGCATGGGGATGGGACAACGTCACCGGGCTCGGAAGCCCGCGGGCGGATCAGCTCGTGGAGGACCTGGACAGCTAGATCCGGACTAGGGTCCGTCCGTGCGAATCGTCTCGCTTCTCCCCAGCGCGACCGAGATCGTCGCGACGCTGGGAATGGCCGACCTGCTGGTCGGCCGCTCCGCCGAGTGCGACTGGCCGGACGGCGTCGGCGAGCTGCCGGTCGTCACGGCGGCCCGGATCGACTCGTCGGAGCTGAGCAGCGCCCAGATCGACCAGGCCGTGCGGGACGCGGTGCTCGACGGCAGCTCGCTCTACGCCGTGGACGAGGACGTGCTGGCGGCGCTCGAGCCTGATCTGATCATCACGCAGGATCTTTGCAAGGTCTGCGCCGTGTCGAGTGACGACGTGCGATCGCTGCGGGCGGTCGACGCGGAGGTGATCTCGCTCGATCCGCACACGATCGGCGAGATCGAGGCCGGCGTCCGGCTGCTGGCCGACCGGCTCGAGGGTTGCCGGCGTGGTACGTGCGAGCGCGGGGCCGATGGGGTCGGCGAGATGCGCCGGACCATTGTCACCGCGATGGACAGTGTGCGTGACAAGCCGAAGCGGCGGGTGTTCGTCGCCGAGTGGCTCGACCCGCCGTTCGCAGCCGGCCACTGGGTGCCGGAGATGGTCTCGCTGGCAGGGGGCACCGACATCCTCGGGCAGGAGGGCAAGCCGTCGTTCCCGACAACGTGGGACGACGTGGCGGCCGCCCGGCCGGAGCTGATCGTCGCGGCCCCATGCGGCTTCGACGCGGCCCGCGCCGAGCAGGAGGCAACGGGGATCGACTTTCCCGCGCCGGTCGCGTTCGTCGACGCGAACGCCTACTTCTCGCGGCCCTCACCTCGAATCGCGGAAGGCGTCAGGCAGCTGGCGGAGCTGTTCCACGGGTGAACCGCGCGACGCACTCGATGTGGTGCGTGTGCGGGAACATGTCCACCGCGCGCACGCGCTCAAGCGTGTAGCCGGCATCGACCAACTGGCGGCCGTTCGGCGCCAGCGTCGTCGGGTTGCACGACACGTAGACGATCCGCTCAGGCGCCAGCTCGATCAGCCGACGTACGGCGCGCGGCGTCAGCCCCGCGCGCGGCGGGTCGACGAAGACCACCGACGGGCGCTCCACGCGCTCGAGCAGCGGGCGCAGCTCCTTGGCAACATCGCCCAGGACGAACTCGGCATTCGTGATGCCGTTGCGCTCGGCCGTCTCGTGGGCGCGCGCAATCGACTCCTCGGAGATCTCGATGCCGACGACCTTGCGCACGTGGCGCGCGGCAATCAGGCCGATGGCGCCGACGCCGCAGTAGAGATCCCACGCCACGTCGTCGGGGACAAGGTCGGCGTAGTCGATGGCGTGCCCGTAAAGGACGTCCGACATCTCGGTGTTGGTCTGCATGAACGCCCCCGCCGACAGCCGCAGCGAAAGGCCGAGGATCTCCTCCTCGAACTCGTCGACGCCGATCACCGCCCGGCCGGCGAGCCCCGACGTCACCTCGGCGACGCCGTCGTTGACCGAATGCACAACGCCGACGACGCCGTCCGGCAGCTCGCGCGCGAGGCTGTCGATGCCCGGCAGCTCGCCCGGCGCAGTCACGAGCTGCGCCAGCATCTGCCCGGTCCGGCGCCCTTCGCGCATCACCAGATGCCGTAGGAACCCTTCGCCGGTGCGCTGATCGTACGCACGGAGCCCCTCGGTGCGCGCCCACCGCTCGAACGCCCGCCGCAGCTCGTTGCCCTTTTCGGACGTGATGTGGCACAGCTCGACCGCCATCAGACGGTCCCAGCGACCGGCCACGTGAAAGCCGAGCGACGGGCCCTGCTCGGTCTGCGACCACGAGTACTCCAGCTTGTTGCGGTAGCCCCAGATTTCGCGCGCAGGCTCGATCGGCTCCAGCTGGTAGCCCTCGAGCTTGCCCAGCCGCTCCAGCGCGTCCGTCACCTGGGCCTGCTTGTGGCGAAGCTGCTCCGAGTAGTCGAGATCCTGCCACGCACACCCTCCGCACACGCCGAAATGACTGCAGGGAGCGGCCACCCGGCCCGGCCCCGGCGTGAGCAGCTCCACCATGCGCGCCTCGGCGTAGCGGCGCTTGAACTTCGTCACCCGCGCCCGCACCCGGTCGCCGGGCAGGGCCCGCGCCACGAAGACGACCAGGTCGCCGTGACGGGCAACCCCGCGACCGCCGTACGCGAGGCTGTCGATCGTGAGCTCGAGCTCCTGGTTGCGGGTCAGCGTGGGCATCGCGACTAGTGTAGGTGCGTGGCGATCAACCTTTCGACGTACCGCGAGGAGCTGGAGGAGATGACAGCCGAGGTACTCGAAGAGGAGTACCTGCACGGCTCCGGCCGCAAGGCGACGATGGAGCTTGCACGGGTCTACGAGCGCCACTCCGACCTCACTACGCTCAATACGGCGGTGGAGTTGGCCGGCATGGGTGCGCCGACCGAGCTGCAGCGATTCGCCGCGGAGGCGTATATCGGCGACGGCCTCAAGGACCTCACCGACAGGAAGGCGAACCTTGAGGCATCCGCCGTCGTGCAGTTCGACGGCGAGGCGGTGCCCTACCGTGGAGTGCGGCCCCGGCTGATGAACGAGCCCGATCATGCGCGCCGCCACGAGCTCCACCGCCTTCGCTGTGAGGTCACGGAGCGGGAGATCAACCCCGTGCTCGGCGAGCGGATGGAGCGGCAG
>JAWVEN010000071.1:0-162623 GCA_033856675.1 Gaiellales bacterium
CAGCCCTGGAGGTGAGCACGAAGGCCGGGGATCGCGGCGTCGACGTCGGCGCCGGCCAGTTCCAGCTCGACATACCGGTCGAGCTCCTCGAAGCAGGTGTCGCAGCCGACCTGCGGCTCGGCGGGGCCGAGAAGGCGCTCGAGCGCGTGGTTCGTGATGGGGCGCTCCGTCATATCGCCTCCTCGCGGGGCGCGTAGGACTCGTATCCCGTGGCGGCAAGGTGCCTGCGCAGCTTCTGCCGGGCGTCGTGCAGCGTCTTGTACAGCGCTCCTCGGGTCGTGTTCAGGCGTTCCGCCAGGACGTCGATCGGTACGCCGTTCAGCGCCAGGGCGACCAGCACGTCGCGCTGATGCGGTGTCAGCACCTCTGCAATCGCACGCTTCACGGCCAAGAGGAGCTCCGTCTGCTCGGCCGTTGCCGCGGGGCCTGGACCGGCGCTCGAAAAGACGGTCCAGTCCTCCGGTTCGAGCGGCAGCTCGCGGCCCTGCCACGCCCGCTTTCGCAGCTTGACGGCCGCTTCGAGCAGCGCAAACTTGTAGACCCAGGTCGTGAACCGGCTGGCGCCGCGGAAGTCGTCAAGGCGCCGCAGCACGCTCACGAGTGCATCGTCGGCGGCCTCGTTCGCGATGTCGTCGAGATCGCTGCCGCGGAGGTGCGGCAACGTTGGACGCCGGCGGGAGATCTCGAAGAATGCCGCTCGTAGCAGCAGCGCGTGGAGCCGCTGGACCGCGTCGTCGCGCGTTGTGCCCTCGGCCCGCAGACAGCGCAGCCAATCCCGCGACTCGCTGTCCAGCATTGGCGTGGGAGTCGATGCTGTGATCGCGGGATCGGGGTTCGAAGTCACCGCAGTGAGGATAGGCACTGCCGCCGTGCTCACGCCGCGCTTCCCGAGTCGGTCGGGGCGAGGATGCGCGCAGCCACCTGCGGTGAGCACCCGCGCTCGACGAGCTCGATCAGACGGTGGACGTCGTAGTCGGCGTCTCCTGCGAGCGCCGAGGCAAGCGGGAGTGAGAACCCACAGCCCGTCAGCAGGTCACGCCTCCACATCACCACGTCCTGCTCTTCTCGCTGCGGATGAAGGTCGATGCTCATGACTCATTGGTGTCGAGGCGGGGTGACCTCTTTCCTTCACTCCCGCTGCATGGCAAGCACGTCCTCGAGCTGCGCCGGGCTGATGTTGCCGCCGCTCAGCACCAAGGCGACACGCTTGCCGCGGAAGCGGTCGCGTAGCTTGAGCGCTGCCGCGAGCGGCGCCGCCCCGGCGGGCTCGGTGAGGTTCCGGGTCTGCTCGATCATGAGCAGGGTGGCGCGGCGCAGCTCGTCCTCGCCGACGAGGACAAAGTCGTCGAGCTTGTCCCAGAGGATCCGCTGCGGCAGCTCGAACGCCGTGCGGGTTGCAAGGCCCTCGGCGAACGTCGCGTTCGAGTCCTCCAGAAGTCGCCGGGCGCTCCACGAGCGAAACGCGGCGGGCGCCGCCTCTGCCTGGACGCCGATCACCTCGATGCCCGGCCGTGTCGCCTTCGCGACGATGCACGCTCCTGCGCCGCCGCTTCCGCCGCCGATCGGCACGACGATCACGTCGATCTGCGGCTGCTCCTCCATGATCTCGAGTGTCCCGGTTGCGACCCCGGCGATCAGGTGCGGCTCGTTGCCGGAATGGACGTAGCGGTAGCCATGCTCGCGTGCAAGCTGCTCGCAATGCTCCCGCGCGGCGTCGAAGTCGGCGCCGTGCACGATCAACTCCGCTCCCAGGCCCCGCATCGAGGCCACCTTCACCGGGTTCGCGCCCTCCGGGACGCAGATCCGCACCGGCACGCCGAACAGGAGCCCGGCGTAGGCGATCGACTGTCCGTGGTTGCCCGTCGACGCAGAGATCAGGCCGAGCGCTCGCTCCTCTTCACTCAGCCTCGACACCAGGTTCACGCCGCCCCGGACCTTGAACGAGCCAACCGGCTGGTGATTCTCGTGCTTCACCCAGACCTCTGCATCCAGCAGCTCGTTCAGCGCCGGGTAGGAGTGCAGCGCAGTCTCCCTGAGGTACGGGCGGATCTGCCTGCGAGCGTCGAGAACGTCGCCGAGTGTGATGGGGGGCCAGTCCACGGTGCTCAGTCTCTCGCGCCCGGCGAGCCCGCGTCGAGCAGGTCACGTGCCGTCTCGACGCGGTCGATGCGTCGCCGCGTCCGCTGGGGATCGGCGCCGATCAGGTCTCCGATGATGACGTCGAGAAGCGCCGTGACGGCGGCGTACGAGTCTGCGACATGCGGGCCTTCGATATCGGCGATCAGCGTGTGGTCGGCGTGATGGGACGCGGGTGAGACATACGGATCGGTGATCACCACCACCTTGCCGCGGCGGCTCTTGACGTAGCGCGCGGCGTACTCCGCCTCGCGGTGGTAACGGCGGAAGTCGAAGACCACCAGGCAACTGCCCCGTCCGGCGTGCGCGATCTGGTCGGGCACGTTGGCCGGCGACATGATGACGGCGCCTGATCTGATCAGCCGGAGGTGCGCGTGGAGATACACCGCCATGGCGTGGGAGAAGCGGCCCCCCAAAACGGCGACGGTCGAGGCGTCGAGAATCAGCTCCCGCACCGCTTCGAGGCTGCTTGCGCTGAGGCGGCGAAGCGTGGAGGACACGTTCGCCGTTTCCGTGGCGATCACCGCCTCGATCAGCCCGCGTTCGCTCGACGCAGCCTGGACGGTCTCGAAAGGCGAGCGCCATCGGCCGTCGAGCTCCGCCCTGACCGCCTCATGGAAGTCGCGCAGGGTCGGGAAACCGAGCTTTCCGACGAACCTGATCACCGTTGCAGCGCTGGTGGATGCTGCGGCCGCGATGGCAGAGCTGCTGTGTGTCGCCGAGCCGGGATACGCTGCCAGGATCGACCGGGCGACCCGCGTCTCGGCAGGCGTGAGCGTGTTGATCACGTCAAGGATCAGCTGCTCCACGGAGGCGGGCGATCCGGTATCGGAGTTCATGGCGGGCACATCCTACGCCTGACGGCAGCGGACTGAAACAAATCGGTCTTGATTGACACGTTGCGCCATCCCTGAAAGGATTCGCCGTCAGTGTCGATGCCTCCCATCCGAACCGTCGGGCCATGGCCCGTGGAGGTCGCGCGCAGCGTCCGTGAGCGGACGCGGACCGATTTGCCGGCGCTGCTCGGCGAGCTCGCCGACTGGGTGTCGATCGACAGCCCCACGGGCGATCTCGAGGCCGTCGATGCCATGGCGCACCGGCTGGCCGGCCGGCTCGCCGAGTGGGGGACGAAGACCGAGCTCCTGGAGACTCCCGACGGCCACTATCTTCACGCCCGCGTCGACGGGCCGGGAGAAGGCCGCGTCGCGTTGCTGTGCCACCACGACACCGTGTTCCGCGCAGGTACCGCCCGGGCCCGTCCGATGACCACGGACGGCGATCTCGCCCGCGGGCCCGGTGTGGCCGACATGAAGGGCGGCGTCCTGGTGGCAGCCCACGTCCTTCGGCTCTTCGCAGCCGATGAGGCGCTGCGAAGCGGTGTGCGGACGATCGAGCTCATCTCGGTGCCGGACGAGGAGCTTCGCACGATGCCGTTTCGCACGATCGACCAGCTGCGCGACTTCGACGCCGTGCTCTGCATGGAGTGCGGGCGGCCGGGTAACGGGATCGTCACTGCCCGCAAGGGCGGCCACTGGGCGACGCTGTCGGTGGAGGGCCTGTCTGCTCATGCCGGTGTTGCGGCAGACAGGGGCAGAAGCGCGCTGCTTGCGGCATGCCGAGAGGCGCTTCGGATCTCCGGCCTCGACGGGGCGCGTGCCGGCCTCGGCGTTCACGTCACAACGCTCAGTGCCGGCGAGGTGCTGAACTCAGTGCCGTCGGCCGCCGAGATGATCATCGACGTGCGCGCCTGGCATCCGGAGGATCTCGACTGGGGCCTCGGGCAACTCGCAGCCGTGGCGGAGCACGAGGGCGTGAGGCTGACGTTCGATGCCGGACCGCGGGTGCCACCGATGGAGCGCACCGCCGGCGTGGGCGCTCTGGCAGCAGCTGCCGCGGAGCTGGGCGTTGTGCTCGACCGGCCGCTGAACGAGGTCTCCACGGGCGGGGTCTCGGACGCATGCTGGACGGCCGGCGCAGGCATCCCGACGCTCGACGGCCTGGGCCCGATCGGCGCCGACGATCACAGCCCGAACGAGTGGATCGAGATCAGCTCGATCCCGGATCGATGCGGGCTCGTGGCCGGGCTGGTGGCTGCGGTGCCGCTCGCCCAACACCCAAAGGATGGAGTGAGGTTGTGACTGAACTGCTCGCGGATACCCCCGTCGTCGATGTCCATTGCCATGGCTGGCGCAGTGACGAGGTCGCCGCAAAACCGCAGCGAGGGTTCCTCGACCGGATCACGATGCTAGGAATGTGCCTGACGAGCTCCGGGCTCGACGACGAGGGGTTGCGCGAGATCCTCGAGCTCTCGACCGACACGTCGCCGCTCGCCGTTGCGATGGCCGACCGGCTCGCGGCCAAGCTCGACTGCCCTCCAACCCGGGAAGGCATTGCCGAGGCGCGGGCACGGGCGCTCGGCGACCATCGCCGCTATCTCGGCGAGCTGTGGGCCGACGCCGGCGTCACCGACCTGATCATGGACGAGGGCTATCCGTTGCCGAAGGTCGACGGCCGGGCGCTCGGGCACGAGGTCGGGCTGTGCGTTCACCGGGTCTGTCGCATCGAGCCCATCATCACCGATCTGCGCGAGTCGGCCGGGCGCTACTCGGAGCTGGAGGATGCCTTCACCGCCGAGCTCGAAGCGGCGCTCGCCGACGGGGCGATCGCGTTCAAGTCGGTCATCGCCTACCGCACGGGCCTCGACGTCGCCGAGTGGACCGCGGACGAGCTTGCGTCGGCGTTTGCGTCCTGGCGAGCCGACGACTGGAGCGAGACGCGTGACTACGCCAAGCCGGTGCGCGACGGGCTGCTTCGCTGCACCCTCGCCGTCGCGCGTAAAGCGGGCGTGCCAGTCCACATCCATTGCGGCGGCGGAGATCCATCGATCGTGCTCGCGCACGCCCGGCCCTCGGACCTGTTTCCGCTGCTCGCGGCACACCTCGACCAGCCGGTCGTCCTGATCCACTCCGGCTGGCCGTGGGTCGAGGAGGGCGCCTACGTCGCCTCCATCCTGCCGCACGTGTACCTCGACACCTCGCTCTCCACTCCGTGGGCGAGCCTTGCGGTCGACAGCCGGCTCGAGATCCTGCTCGGCATCGCGCCGCCGGCGAAGGTGATGTACGGATCGGATGAGGCGAGCGAGCCCGAGGTGATCTGGCTCTCGGCGCTGCTTGCCCGGGAGGCGCTCGGCCGGGTGCTTCAGACAGGCATCGAACGGCGGTACCTGAACCGCCAGGCGGCCGAGCGCATCGGTGCCGGCGTCCTCGGCGGCAACGCCCGCCGGCTGCATGGCCTGGAAGGGCCGGCGTGACCGAGATGATCCAGTCCGTACGCGAGCGGCTCGAGGCCGCGGGCGTCCGGGCGCTGGCGATGACGATGGTCGACAACAGCGGCGTGACCCGTGTGAAGGCAGTTCCCATCGCGCGGCTCGAACGGGTGGCCCGAAACGGCGTCGGCATGGCCTACATCTGGGCGGCCGCGGGGCCGGACGACCATTTCGCCACGGTCGCTCCCTACGACCACCCCAGTGGCGACATGCGGCTCATCCCCGACCTCGCTGCGGCGCGCGTGCTGGCAGCCTCGCCGGGGTGGGCGTGGGCACCGGTCGATCAGATGAGCCAGGAGCTCGAACCGGTGGAGTCCTGCCAGCGCACGGTGCTGAAGCGAGTGGTGGAGCGCGCGGAGTCCGCGGGCCTGCAGCTGAAGGCGACGTTCGAGACCGAGATGACCCTGCTCGATGCCGACGGCAAGCCTGCGACCGACGGGCCCGGCTACAGCACGCGCTCACTGGCACGGCTTGAGGAGTTCGCGCTTGAGCTGGTCGACGCGCTCGAGGCCGAGGACGTCGAGGTCGAGCAGTTTCACCCCGAGTACGCACCCGGACAGTTCGAGCTGTCAGTGGCGCCTCGCGACCCGCTGACAGCGGCGGACGAGGTGGTGCTGCTGCGCACCACAACCCGTCAGGTGGCACGGCGGCACGGGCTCGACGTCAGCTTCGCTCCCGTCGTCCTGCCGGGGGAGGTGGGCAACGGCTCCCACCTGCACCTCAGCCTGTGGCGCGACGGAGAGAACCTGATGCAGGGCGGCGATCAGCACGCCGGCATGACCGGCGTGGGCGCCTCAGCGGTGGCCGGGATGACGGCGGCGTTGCCGGAGCTGCTGGCCGTCCTCGCACCCAGCGTGCCGGCCTACGAGCGGCTGCAGCCGCATCACTGGGCGGGTGCATACGCATGCTGGGGCGTCGAGAACAGGGAGGCCGCGCTGCGGTTCATCCCCGGCACCGTGACGAGGCGGTCAACCGCGGCCAACGTCGAGGTGAAAGTGGTCGACGGCGGTGCGAATCCGTACCTCGCGATGGCGGTGATGATCGGGGCGGCGCTCGACGGCGTCGAGCGCGGGGCCGTGCTGCGGGAGCCCGTGCAGGACGATCCCGCGTCGCTCAGCGCCGCCGACCGTGATACGCGAGGCATCGCCCGGCTGCCCGCGTCGCTCGACAAGGCAACGGCGCTGCTCGAGACCAGCGAGGTGGCCAAGCGAGTGCTCGGAGAGACGCTGCACCGGGCGTTCGTCGCCGTCCGGCGGATGGAGTGGGAGACGTACGGCGCGAAGTCGGACGACGAGCTCGCGACCGCATACAGATGGCGCTACTGACAGCGCCGAACAGACGACGGAAGGAACGGCCGTGATCAATACCGGTTCGGTTGGGGCGCGCACGTACGAGCGCTCGCAGTCCCTGGTCGAAAGGGAGCGCGATGCGATCGGCGACGTGATGAAGATCCGCTTCTACCCGTTCATCCCGGTCTCGGCGAAGGGGACGAGGATCACCGATGCCGACGGCAACGAGTACCTCGACTGGATCGCGTCGGCAGCCGTCGTCCAGGCTGGTTACGGTCACCCGCGCATCCGCTCGGCCATCGTCGAGCAGCTCGATTCGCTGCCCACGACGATGCATTGCTGCTATCCGTCGCCCGTAGCGGTGGACCTCGCAGAGCGGCTCTGCCGGCTCATGCCCGGCGACTTTCCGAAGAAGGCGTGGTTCGGCACCACCGGCTCCGACGCAAACGACTGCGTGTCTCGTCTGGCTCCGATGGTCACAGGGCGGCGCCGGCTGATCTCCTTCGTCGGCTCCTACCACGGCCAGACGACCGGCTCGGCGCTGTTGTCAGGCCATCAGACTCAGGCCACCGTCATCGGGCTCGGCAACGTGACGAAGGTGCCGTACCCGGATCCATACCGGTGCATGTTCGGGCCGTGCAGCCGCGACGGGTGCTCGCTCAAGTGCCTGGAGCACGTCGAGCGCTATGCGCTGGACACCATTTCGCCGGCCGGCGACACCGCTGCGATCGTGATCGAGTCGGTGCAATCCGACGGCGGCGAGGTGGTGCCTCCGGCCAACTATCTCCCGGCGCTGCGGGAACTGTGCGACCGGCACGGCATCTGGCTCGTGTTCGACGAGGTCAAGGTCGGCCTCGGCCGTACGGGCAAGATGTTCGGCTTCGAGCACTCCGGGGTCGTGCCGGACGTGGTCACGCTCGGCAAGCCGCTCGGCGGCGGCCTGCCGCTGTCTGCAGTGGTGGGTCGCAAGGAGCTGCTGGATGCGCCCACGTACGACCTCTTCACGCTCGGCGGCTCGCCGTTGCCGTGCGCGGCGGCGCTTGCAACCCTCGACGTGATCGCCGACGAGCATCTGATCGAGAACGCCGCTGCCCGCGGCAAGCAGCTGCTCGACGGGATGGAGACGCTGAAGGCGTCGCATCCGCTGATCGGCGACGTGCGAGGCCGGGGACTGATCGTCGGTGTCGAACTGGTGACCGATCAGGCAACACGAGAGCCCGCGGCCAAGGACGCTCACCGCCTTGCATACCGGTGCTTTGAGCTCGGGCTGATCGTCATCTACGCAGGGATCTACGGCAACGTCATCGAGATCACCCCGCCGCTCTCGATCAGCGAAGCCGAGATCGACGAGGGGCTCGCGATCTTCGAGCGGGCTCTGGCGGACGTCGAGGCCGGCCGGTTCGACGACAGCAAGCTGGCTCCGTATGCCGGCTGGTAGACCAACGAAAAGGAGAGCTGTATGAGCAATGACGCGGCGCCCGCAGGGCGCCATGCACTTCGCCGCAACCTCACGATCTGGGGTGCGGTTGCATGCTCGCTCGGTCTGATGGGGCCGAGCATGGCGATCAACATCAACCCGCAGGTTCCCGCAGGACACGTCGGACGTGCGGTGCCACTGGTCTTCGTGCTGGCAACGGTCGGCGTGCTGCTGGTCGCCTACGGGTTCATCCGCCTGTGCCAGCACTTCAACCACGCGGGCTCGCTTTACGGCTTCATTGGCATCACCCTCGGCCCCCGCGCCGGGTTCGTGGCGGGATGGGCGCTGCTCGGCACCTATCTCGCCTATGCGGCCACGACGATCGCGGGCGTCGGGCTCTTTGCCAGCCTGTTCTTTCAGAGTACGGGAGTGTGGGACAACGCGAGCTGGATTCCGTTCTCTCTCGCTGCCTTCCTCATCATCTGGGCGCTCGCCGCACGCGACACCAAGCTCAGCACCAGAGCGCTGCTCTCGATCGAGGGCGTCACGGTGGCGCTGATCCTTCTCGTCGCCGTTACCGTCTTCGCAAAGCTAATCGGCGGATCGGCCCCGGGCGACCAGTCGTTCACGATGGATGTCTTCACGTTGCCGGACGGCGTCGGAGTCTCGGCGCTGTTCTACGCGATCACGTTCGGATTCCTGTCGTTCGCCGGGTATGAGGTGGCGTCGACGCTCGGAGAGGAGACCGACCAGCCGCGGCGGGCGATCCCGTTGGCCATCCTCGGCACCGTCATCTTTGCGGGCCTGTTCTACACGGTGGTCAGCATGGCGGAGTCGATGGGATTCGGCACCAACGCCGACGGCGTCACAGCGTTCACCAGCTCGGGCAGCCTGGTCGGCGACCTCGGCAGCCAGTACGTGACCTCATGGGTGGGAGACGTGATCACGCTCGGCGCGGCGTTCAGTGCGTTCGGCTCCGCGCTCGCCTGTGCGATCGGCGCATCGCGGCTGCTGTTCGCGTTCGGCCGCGACGGTTTCGGACACGAGAAGCTCGGCCACACCTCCCCGGCGCACGGCACCCCCGTCGTCGCGCTCGGCGTGGTCATGGTGGTTGTTGCGGTCGAGACGTTCGGGCTGCGGCTGGTCGCCACGAACGCTGTCATCGACATCTTCTTCTGGACGGCCACCTACGGCACGCTCGCGCTGCTCGTGGCCTATGTGCTCTCCACGCTGGGCGCCATCCGCTTCCTGTTCTTCAGCGGACGTCAGATCGTGGCGCGGTGGGAGATCGTGATCCCGCTCGCGGCGATGGCATTCCTGCTCTACACCCTCTACAAGAACGTCTATCCGGTGCCGGTGTGGCCGTACAAGCTCTTCCCGTATGTGGTGCTCGGGTGGCTTGCGATCAGCCTCGTGATCGTGGCGGCGATGCCGCGGTTCGCCCAGCGGATCGGCGACAGCCTCAGGCGTGAGGACGGCCTGGCCGACCCGGTCGCCACACCCGCGGCCGAACAGGCCTGACCTCGGTGCGTGCCGGCGGCGGCCTGATGGTCGCCGCCGGCACAGCCGTGGTTCAACATCGGCTCATTGGGCATAGCACCCCCTGACCAAACAGGAGGGAGCGCGAAATGCTCACGATGACGGAGCAGGCGAAGGACGTTGTAAAGGAGATGGTGACTGCCGGCGGAGCCCCCGAGGGCAGCGGCATCCGGATCGCATCCGAACATGGCGCCGACGGCGCCGAGGGCCTTTCACTGGCGATCGCCGAGGAGCCCGCTGAGGGCGATCAGGTCGTGGAGGAGGATGGCTCGCGTGTGTTCCTCGAGCCCCGTGCGGCGTCGATGCTCGACGACAAGGTGCTCGACGCGCAGTTGCACGACGACCACGTCCACTTCAGCGTCGCCCGGCAAGGCACAGACGGCGACGGCGCGGACGAGACTCCGTAGTCCCAGCCGTCATCGCGCGTCCGAAGCGGCCCGCACAGTGTGCGGGCCGTTCTCGTTCAAGCGCCTGCTGAGCGCCCCCTTGCGCCCTCGAACCGCAGCTCCCGGCGCTCCACGTCCGCCGCTGCGAACTCGACCATCCTCTGGGCCTCCTCGGCGGCCTCGTCCTGCTCGGACGCGCTGAGCGTCCCAAGCGGCCGGACGACGAGCGTGGCGCGGCGCTTGCCGTCGCGCTCGATCCACCAGACGGCCCGCAGCATCCCGTCGATCAGCAGGTTGTTGACGAAGCGGCCGCTCGGCCCCGCCTGCCACTGGAGGCCCTCGGGGATGATCCGGCGCCGGTCGGCGAGCCCAAGCAGCACGTTGTCGTACTCGCCGAGAAACCGTACGGGTGCGGGTGTGGCGGGATCGGGGCGGGGCGCATCCGGCAGGTCGAAGAGTGCGTTGCCGTCGGCGTCGCGGAAGGTGGCCAGCTTCGGCCGTAGCCGCTCCAGCACCGCGCCCAGCTTGGTGAGGCCGGACCAGCTCTGCACGTCCATCACCGTCGCCGGGCCGAACGCGCCGAGGTAGCGGAGGACGACGTCCTCGATCGACGGCTCCGGGTCGAGCTCGCGACCCGTCCACGACTCGATCGGCGCGTACTTCGCCTGGCCGCCGGCGCCCCACACTCCGCGCGGCGGCACCTGCACCAGGGGAACGTGAACGCGGGTCGCGTTCCCAACGGCCTCCACGTCGTCGCCGATCCCGCGCTCGACCAGCCGCCTGCCAAGCTCTCGCGCTGTCAACGGGCCGTCCACGAGGAGCTCTCGCACACCGGACCGCAGCTCGCCGAGGTCGGCGCCGCCCATCCTGCGCCCGTAGGCGCCGTTGTGACCGCGCTCGATCACCACCTGCACGAGCGGGCGCAGCAGCAGCGCGTCTCGCACCGTCACGAGGTGCACCGTCCCGCGCATCAGCGTCATGCGGACGACCTCGCGGTCGGTCAGCATCCGTCCCAGCTCGTGTGGATCGAAGCCCTCGATCCGCGACCACAGCCCGTAGTACGGCGGCATCGGCGCCTGGGCCTGAAGGCCGAGGAGATGCTCGACCACCCGGGCGATCGGGAGATCCGCGCGGCGCAGCAGCAGCTGGCGCTCGAGCAGCGCTCGGTTGAGCGCGCGTCGGTCGAGAACGTCTCCCGAGGTCGGCACGGCAGCATTTTCGCCGCGACCACCGCATCCTGCGACGGGGCTCACCCTTCCGGGGGATGCGTGGAGTAGTTGCCGTGTCGATCACCCTGGCGGTGAGCCCCTCCCGTCCCCTTGTCGCACCGCCCGTCCCCGACGGCCCTCATGGCCGTGGCGATCGCCTGGTCCATGCCGTGGCGATGCTGACGATCTGCGCGACCGCCGCGTACCTGATCTGGCGCGCAGGGTGGACGCTCGACGGCGCCGCCCTGTGGATCGCACTGCCATTCCTGATCGTGGAGCTCCACAACGCCGTCGGCTTGGCCGTGTTCTCGCTGTCGCTCTGGGATGTCGGCGCACCGCCGACGCCGCGAACGGCGAAGCACAGCCTCCGCGTCGCCGTCGTCATCCCGACGTACAACGAGCCTCCAGCCGTGCTGATGCCGACCATCGCCGCCTCGGTGGCGCTCGAGCCGGCGCACGAGACCTGGGTGCTCGACGACGGTCGCCGGCCGGAGATCCAGGAGCTGGCCGAGAGGCTCGGCGCGCGGTACCTGACACGCCCGGACAACAGCCACGCCAAGGCCGGGAATCTGAACAACGCGCTGCGTGTGATCGATGCCGACATCTTCGCCGTGCTCGACGCCGACCACGTCCCGCTGGCCGGCTTCCTCACCGACACCCTCGGCTACTTCGACGATCCGACGATCGCCGTCGTGCAGACGCCTCAGGACTTCTACAACGTCGATTCGTTCGAGCACGAGAAGGACAGCGACAAGAACCAGACGTTCAACGAGCAGGCCGTCTTCTACCGCGCGATCGGGCCGGGCAAGAACAAGTGGCACGGCGCGTTCTGGTGCGGCACCTGCGCGTTGATCCGCGTCGACGCGGTTCGCGAGGTCGGCGGTGTGGCAACAGAGACGCTGACAGAGGACATCCACACCACCATCCGCCTGCAGCGCGCGGGATGGTCGACGGTGTACCACAACGACGTGGTCGCGCTTGGCCTCGCCGCCGCAGACGCCCATGCCTACATGCTGCAGCGGCGTCGCTGGGCGACCGGGGCCATGCAGGTGCTGCGGAAGGAGCGCCCGCTGATCGGGCGCGGCCTGTCGTTCGGGCAGCGGCTGGCCTATGCCGCGACGCTGTTCGCGTGGTTCGACTCCTGGCGCACCCTGGCCTACCAGCTGATCCCGATCGTCATCCTGCTGACCGGTGCGATGCCGGTCGCCTCTGACATGAGCGTGTTCGGCCCGGTGGCGGTGACACTGTTCGTGATGCAGTTCATCACTCTGCGCCTGCTCGCCCGCGGGTACTACCCGCCGATCCTTTCGCTGATCTTCGAGACCCTGCGGCTGCCCGCGGTGCTCCCCGCGACGCTGATCTTCTTTGCGCCAGGGCGCGCCGGATCGTTCCGCGTGACGCCGAAGGGCCGAACCGAGGAAGCCGGTCCGGTGCGTGCGGCGCGCGTGCCGCGCCTGTACATCACGCTGCTGAGCCTGGCGGCGGTCGCACTCGTCTGGGCCGGCGCTTCGCTGGCCGGGCTGACACCGACGCACTACGACCATCCCGGCGCGGTGGCCGGAGCGGCCGCATTCCTGATTGGCAACCAGCTGCTCGTGATCGCCGCCATCCGGCGCATCCGCCGGCCGCGGTACGCCGGTGAGCGCCGTGCGAGCTACCGGTTCCCGATCACCTTCAAGGGACGGATCAATGGCCTTGCCTGTGTGATCGACGACGTGTCGCTCACGGGCGCACAGGTGCACATCGAGGGCGACCCGGTGGTGTTCTACGTCGATCAGTCCGCCCACCTCGAGATCGATCTCGCCGGTGGAACCGAGCGGATGGACTGCATCGTCCGGCGCCGCCGGCCCGACGGGGCGCTCGGCCTCTCCTTCGAAGCCGACACCGAGGAGCAGGTGACCAGGCTCGCACTGGCGCTGTTCCAGCAGGAGCCGCAGCCCGCGGTTGTGCCTGCCACCATGCCCGCCGCTGCGCCCGCAGCGCGGAACGTCGCCTGACACAGCGCAAACCGTCACGCCCGCCGCAGTCACCATGCCAGGCACCTGGTCGAGCGGCGCCGGCCGAGCCTCGGGTACCCTGGCGCCGTGTCCGAGGGCACGAGCTTTCCGCTGCTTCTGTCGCCGGTCGAGATCCGGGGTCGCGAGCTTCGCAATCGAATCGTTTCGACCCCGCATGCGACGGGCTGGAGCCGCGACGGGCTGATCGCCAAGAGCGAGGTCGACTACCACGTCCGCAAGGCCGCGGGCGGGTGCGCGCTGGTGATGACGTTCGGCTCGGCGTCGGTCGACGTGACCACCGAGGCGTCGTATGGGTCCATCGCGTTATGGGACGAGCGGAACGAGCCGGCGCTGCGCGCGCTCGCCGAGGGCGTTCAGCGCCACGGCGCTCTGTGCATCTCGCAGATGACGCACATGGGCCGGCGCGGCACGTCGGCGATCTCGGGCATCCCGCTGCGCGCGCCGTCCGATCTTCCGGAGGGCGCGCACCTCGAGGTACCGGTGCCGCTCGAGGCCGCGGAGCTGCCGGCGATCGTGGAGCGGTTCGCGGAAGCGGCGCGGCGGCTGGAACGGTGCGGCTGGGATGGCGTCGAGGTGACGTCGTACGGCGGCCATCTGATCGAGCAGTTCTTCGACCCGCTCGTGAACACGCGCACCGACGAGTACGGCGGCAGCCTCGAGAATCGGACCCGGTTCGGACGCGAGGTGCTGGAAGCGGTGCGGGCTGCGGTGCCCGACCGGTTCATCGTCGGATTCCGGATGACCGTCGACCAGTGCCTGACCGGCGGTCTCACACCGGATGACTTGATCGAGATCGGCCGCGCCTTCGCCGCCACCGGCGCCGTCGACCTGATCAGCGTGAGCGGCGGAACGGGCGCCACGCGCCTGTCGACCGGCTACTTCGTGCCGCCGGACGAGCTCCCCGAAGGTGTCTACAACGAGCGGGCGATCCGGTTTCGCCGCGAGGTCGGCGTGCCGGTGCTGGTGGCAGGCCGAAACGTCGAACCGGCCGTCGCGGAGGAGTGCCTCGCCGGCGGGGTCGACCTGGTCGCGATGACTCGGGCGATCATCGCCGACCCCGACCTTCCTTCGCGGATCCGCGACGGCGTTCGGCACCGTCCCTGCATCGGCCTGAACGACGGGTGCATCGGGCGGCTGTACATGGGGAGGCCGATGTGGTGCTCGGTCAACCCCGGCATACGCGACCCCGGGCTTGCCGATCCGGTGCCGGCCGGGCGCCCCGGGCGCATCGTCGTGGCGGGAGGCGGTGTCGCCGGCCTGGAGGCCGCCCGTGCCGCCGCGCTGCGCGGCCACAGCGTGGTGCTGTTCGAGCGCCGCGACTCCCTCGGGGGCCGGGCGCGGCTTGCCTCACGCCGGCGCGGCCGCGAGCGGTGGCAGCTCTACGTGGACTGGCTGCGGGACGAGGCTGTGGACGCCGGCGCCGACCTGCGCACCGGAGTCGAGGCCAACGCCAAGACGGTGCTCGCCGAGCGTCCCGACGTGGTGATCCTCGCCACCGGCTCGATCCTGAGGCCCGATGCCGTCCTGCCGGGGAGGGTGCGTGTGCTCGATGTCGACGCGCTGCTCGAGGACGCGCCCGCCGGGCCGGGCCACGCGGTCGTGCTCGACGAGGACGGTGGATTCCTCGCCCCGACGGCCGCGGAGGTGCTGGCCGACCGGGGGTACACGGTCGAGATAGCAACCAACCATCCAAGCGTCGGCGCGCTCATCGACCCCACACAGCTGCCGTTCGTCCTTCGGCGCCTCGCGGGTGCCGGCGTCACGCTCACCCCGAACGTCGAAGGCGTCGCCGCCGGCGACCGCACCGTGACGCTGCGGCAGATCTACAGCGAGCGAAACGAGCAGCGTGATGGTGTCGACCTGATCGTGATGGCGGGAAAGCGGAAAAGCTTGACCGCGCTCGGCGATGAGCTTCGAGTCGCAGACCCATCCGTGCCCGTGATCGCCGTGGGAGACGCGCTCACACCACGCACGCTCCTCGACGCCGTGTCGGAAGGCGCACGCGCCGGCGCTGCCGTGGAGGCCGGGATGCGCTCCGCGACTGCGGTTTAACCGCGGCGCATCAGGCGGCCGACGGCCGCCATCAACTCTTCGGTCTTCGCCGCCTGGTCTCCGGCCTCGGCGCCCATCACGCAGTGGCGCGTGTGGTCGTCGAGCAGACCCAGGGCGACCTTGTCGAGAGCTGCCTGGATCGCACTGATCTGGGTCAGGATGTCGATGCAGTAGCGGTCGTCGTCGACCATGCCTTCGACGCCGCGGACCTGCCCTTCGATGCGGCGCAGACGGGTCGTAAGCTGATCCTTGCTCGCCGTATAGCCGTAGCCTCGGGCCGGTGTAGGTCGTGCTTCTGTCATCTCGCGCCAGCTTAGCAGATACCCCAGGGGGGTATGGTAAGGTGCCTCAGGCGATGTCCGGGAGCACAGCACACCTCGAGTTGCCGATCACCGGCATGACGTGCGCATCGTGCGCGATGCGGGTCGAGAAGAAGCTGAACCAGCTGGACGGGGTCGAGGCGTCGGTCAACTATGCCACCGAGCGCGCGACGGTCGACTTCGATCCCGAGGCGGTGCCGCACGAGCGCCTGCTGGCGGCGGTGCAGGAGGCAGGGTATGGAGCCGTATTGCCGGACGCGGCCTCACCACCGGAGGACCAGGCCGACCAGGCCGTGTCGCTCCGCCGGCGGTTGATGGTCTCGGCTGCGCTGTCGGCGCCCGTGCTCGCGTTGTCGATGGCCCCAGGGCTCCAGTTCGACAGCTGGCAGTGGGTCGTCATGCTGCTCGCGACGCCCGTCGTGCTGTGGGGTGGATGGCCGTTCCACCGTGCGGCGCTGCTCCATGCCCGTCACGCGACGGCGACAATGGACACCCTCGTCTCACTCGGCACGCTGGCCGCGTGGGCGTGGTCGATGATCGCGCTGCTTGCCGGCGACGCGGGGCTGGTCGGGATGAAGATGCGCTTAGACCTGGTGCCCGACCGGTCGTCGTCCCTTGATCATCTCTACTTCGAGGTGGCTGCGGTCGTGACGACGTTTTTGCTTGCCGGCCGCTACTTCGAGGCCCGGGCGAAGCGGCGAGCCGGTGCTGCGCTGAGGTCGCTGCTCCAGCTCGGCGCGAGGGATGCGGTCGTCCTCGACGAGGATGGGGAGGAGCGGCGCGTTCCGATCATCCTGCTCGCTGTCGGCGACCGCTTCGTCGTTCGCCCCGGCGACAAGGTGGCCACCGATGGTGTCGTCGAAGCGGGCGCCTCGGCCGTCGACCAGTCCATGCTGACGGGTGAGTCGGTACCGGTCGAAAAGCACCCCGGCGATGAGGTGATCGGTGCGACGGTGAATGCCGGCGGGCGTCTGGTCGTGCGGGCGACGAACGTGGGGGAGCAGACCGCGCTGGCGCAGATCGCGCGGCTCGTCACGGCTGCGCAGTCGGGAAAGGCGCCGGTGCAGAGGCTGGCCGACAGCGTGGCCGGCGTGTTTGTCCCGGTCGTGATCGTTCTTGCGGTCGTGACGCTCGGCGCGTGGCTCGCCGCGGGCGAAAGCGCGGCTTTCGCGCTGACGGCCGCCGTGTCGGTGCTGATCATCGCCTGCCCGTGCGCCCTCGGGCTCGCGACGCCCACAGCGCTGATGGTGGGCACCGGACGCGGCGCCCAGCTCGGGCTCCTGATCAGGGGGCCGGAGATCCTGGAGAACACGCGCCGTGTCGACACCGTCGTGCTCGACAAGACCGGCACCGTCACCACGGGCTCGATGGAGCTCGCCGGTATCGTGACAGCGCCCGGCGTCGCCCCTGAGGAAGCGCTTGCCATCGCCGGCGCCGCGGAAGAGGCCTCGGAGCACCCCGTCGGACGTGCACTCGCGACGGCCGCCCGCAGAGCGGGAGCGCTCGCCACTGTGGAGCAGTTCACAAACCGCGAGGGTCTGGGTGTCGAAGGGATCGTCGAGGGCAGGGCCGTGGTCGTCGGGCGACCGGCGCTGCTGGCAGAGGCGTCGCTCCCGATGCACCGCAGCCTCGAGGAGGCGTGCGAGCAGGCGGAGCGCAACGGGCAGACGGCGGTGGCCGCCGGGTGGGACGGTGAGGTCAAGGCGGTGTTCGTCGTCAGCGACAGAGTGAAGGACGATGCCGCCGAGGCGGTCGTCGCACTCCGGCGACTGGGGTTGCACGCCATGCTGGTGACCGGCGACAACGAGGTGACGGCGCGCAACGTCGCGGCGCAGATCGGCATCGACGACGTGATTGCCGAGGTGCTGCCCGCCGAGAAGGCCGGTGTGATCCGGCGGCTCCAGGACGAGGGCCGCACGGTGGCGATGGTGGGCGATGGTGTGAACGATGCGCCGGCTCTGGCGCAGGCCGATCTGGGGCTGGCGCTCGGCACCGGCACCGATGTCGCGATCCAGGCCTCCGACATCACGCTGATCTCCGGCGGGCTGCTCTCGGCGGCCGACGCCATCCGCCTGTCGCGCAGGACGCTCACGACGATCAAGGGCAATCTGTTCTGGGCGTTCGCATACAACGTCGCCGCGATTCCGCTCGCCGCGCTCGGGTACCTGAACCCGCTGGTTGCGGGCGCTGCGATGGCGTTTTCCAGCCTGTTCGTCGTCGCCAATGCCCTGCGTCTGCGCAGATTCCGGCCGCAGTCGGCTCAGAGCGGTTAGGCGGGCCCTACGTAAGAAGGGGTAGAGCGAATCGCTCATTTTGGGGACGCAGAGGCGGGCGTCATGTCCCGACGAAAAGGACATGACATCGATTCGCGCATTTCTCATCATCCTGGTCGGCGTTGCCGGCCTTCTGGTCAGCCAGTCCCCGTCCGCCGACGCCGCTGTGACACCGCGCTCGGTGCTCCTCAAGCGCATCAACGAGGTGCGCCACGCTCACGGTCTCCCGGCACTCCGGGCGAGCAAAGCCCTCACGAAGGTTGCCGCCAAGCATTCGTACAGCATGATCCGCGGCCGCTACTTCGCGCACACGAGCCCCGGCGGCTCGACGCTTCAGAAGCGCGTCCTCGCCTCCGGCTTCGTTGACGGCTACTCGTGGACCGCCGGCGAGAACCTGGCATGGGGCACGGGCAATCGCGCCCTCCCGAGGTATGTCGTCAAGGGCTGGATGAACAGCCCGACCCACCGTGCAATCCTGATGACGAGCGGTTTCCGGTACGTCGGCATCAGCCGGTACTGCGGTACCTTCCTCGGCTATCGCGATGCGTGCGTCTGGACTGCCGACTTCGTCGGCCGCAGCTGACCAACGGTTTTCCCGGGTCCGTCGAGACGAAGCCCCCGCCGATCGGCGGGGGCTTCGGTGTTTTGAGGAGCGGTCGCTCTCTGCGCCACGCGACGAGATGGGATATGACTGTCCCACACGGGGGGGGGTGTGATGTCGGTCAGCTGTTCCCATCTCGATCAGGTCAAACTGACGGAGCTTCCGGCGTCGATCGAAGGCTGTGAGGACTGCCTGAAGATCGGCGCTCGCTGGTTCCACCTTCGGATGTGCACCGCGTGCGGGCACATCGGCTGCTGCGATTCCTCCCGCCATCGCCATGCCACGGCGCACGTCACCGAAACCGGACACCCGGTGATCCGGTCCGCTGAGCCTGGCGAGGACTGGTTCTGGTGCTACCCGGACGAGCTGGCGTTCAGGATGGGGCCGGAGGGCGCGGAGGCGTGACGGTGGAGGCGCCGGCCGCCTTGCCGGTGCAGCCGGGGCACCTGACGTCGTGTCCGCCCTGCGACGTCTCCCAGCCGGGCGGCGGCGCTCCGGCCGCGTCGCCGTGCTGCGTGACAGCCGCGCCGCAGATGCACCGGTACACGGCACACACATACGGGAACGGTGTCTCGACGAGGGCAAACTCGACGCTCATGACCCAGATCGTGACACATGAGACGTGGTTGACGCAAGAGGCGCGATGACGGCGGCCGACGCACCGCCTGCGATTGACCCCGCGGTGCTCAGGCGCCGGCGCCTGACCCTGATCGCGACCATCATCGGCTCGTCGATGGCGTTCGTCGACGGCTCGGTGGTCAACATCGCCCTGCCCACGATCGGCCGCGAGTTCGACGCCGGGCTCGGCGCCCAGCAGTGGGTGATGCTGTCGTACTCGCTGGCGGTCGCCTCGCTCTACATCGTCTCGGGCGCCGTCGGAGACCGCTATGGCCGCGCGCGGCTCTTCATGGCCGGGGTCGGCATCTTCGCGGTCGCCTCCGCGCTCGCAGGTGTGGCGCCCAACACGGGCATGCTGATCGGCGCCCGTGTGCTGCAGGGCATCGGAGGTGCGCTGATGACGACCAACAGCCTCGCGTTGCTCCGGGCGACGTACGCCGAGGACAGCGGTCGCGCGGTGGGCCTGTGGACGGCGTGGAGCGGGATCGGCACCATGATAGGTCCGCCGCTGGGCGGCCTGCTGGTCGAATATGTGTCATGGCGATGGATCTTCTTCATCAACCTGCCCGGGGCGGCGCTGGCGCTCGCGTTGATCTGGGTGACTCGGCAAGCGGAGCAGGAGCAATCGAAGCCGCGGCCGGTGCAGGTATCCGGCGCGGTGGCGATCGCCATCACGCTGGGCGCGCTCACCTACGGCTTGATCGAAGGAGCGCAGAGCGGCTTTCCCTCGGTCTGGTGGGCGTTCGTCGTGTCGGTCGTCGGTCTCGCGCTGTTCGTCTTCACGGAGCGGCGCGGTGCGAGCCCGCTGATCCCGGTCGAGCTGTTGCGGGCGCGTCTCTTCGTCGTGGCCAACGTCTACACGTTCCTCGTCTACGCGGCGCTGGGTGGGGCAACCTTCTTTCTCGCCCTGTACCTGCAGTCGGACGCTGTCGGCTACAGCCCGGCTCGGGCGTCGCTGATCTTCCTTCCCATCAGCCTGGTGATGTTCTTTCTCGCGCCCCGCTTCGGCCGCCTGGCCGACGAGCATGGCCCGCGACGCTATCTCGTGGCGGCGCCGCTGGTCATGGCGGCGGGGTTCGCGCTGCTGACGCTCGTGACCAGCACCAACCCCCTCGCTCCGCTGCCCGGCGTGGTGGTGTTCGCGCTGGGCCTGGCCATCCTGGTCGCACCGATCACCGCGACGGCGCTCCGTGCAGCTCCGAACGAGTACGCGGGGATTGCGGCCGGTGTGAACACGACGGTGTCGCGCATCGGCGGCCTGATCGCGACGCCGCTGCTGGGCGTGGTTATCACGCTGGTCTACACGCACGCGGCGGGCGGTAACGCCGGAGACCCCTTCGGGCGCGACCTGACGGCGGAGCAGCGCGACGCGGCCATCGAGGCGTTCCGTGCCGCCATGGCGGGGGCCGTCGTCCTGTGCGTCGCGGGAGCGGCGGTGGCCGCGATGGCTCTGCGTTCCGAGGAGTAACGCCGAACGGCGTGACGCCAGTTGGCGTCATAGAAGGTACGCCATGCGGTACATTACGTCCAGATGGCACCGCAGCCCACCAATCCGTTCCGGTTCGGCGATCTGGCGCTCGACGAGGCGTTCACCGACCGTGACCGGGAGATCGCCGACCTGACGGCCGATGCGCGAAACGGTCAGAACGTGGTGCTCTTTGCGCCCCGCCGGTTCGGGAAGTCATCGCTGGTCTGGCGGGTCGCCGAGAACCTCGTCCGCGAGGACATGCTGGTGGCGCAGGTCGACCTGATGCGCACCCCGTCGAAGGAGCGCCTGGCCGAGGCGCTGGCGCGGACGATCCACGAGGACGTGGCCTCGCCGCTCTACCGCGCGCGCGAACGGCTCCGCGTGTTCGCGGGACTGCGGCTCACTCCGACCGTCACGCTCGACCCGGTCGACGGCTCGGTGGCGTTCACGTTCGCCCCCGGCGCGGCAACCGCCGACGTCGACGCGACGATCGAGCGGCTGCTCGAGCTGCCGGCGCAACTGGCGGCCGAACGGGATCGCCGGGTGGTGCTGATCCTCGACGAGTTCCAGGAGATCTCCGACATCGACCCGCACCTTCCCGGCCTGATGCGGGCGATCTTCCAAAAGCAGCGCAAGGTGGCGCACCTCTACCTGGGAAGCAAGCGCCACATGATGGAGCGCCTCTTCAACGACGAGAACGCGCCGTTCTGGAGAAGCGCGAAGCAGATGGAGCTCGGCCCGATCCCCGCGCCGGAGTTTGCCGCGTACATCACCGCGCAGTTCGGCCGCACCGGGAAGCGGTGCTCCGAGGAGACCGTCGAGCGGATCTTGCAGATCACGAACTGTCATCCCTACGGTACGCAGGAGCTCTGCTACTTCCTGTGGGCGGAGGTGCGGCCCAGGGCAACGGCGGGGAGCGATGCGCTGGAGGCCGCGTTGTCAAGCGTTCTCAGATCAGAGAATGCACACTTCGCCCGAATCTGGGAGAAGGCCTCCCGGGTCCAGCGCCTCATGCTGCAGGCGCTCGCTCGCGAGGCGGGACGGCCCCTGGCAGGCGCCTACCGCCACCGGCACGGGCTGCCGGCGCCGTCCTCGGTCCAGAAGGCGCTCCAGGTGCTGGAGGCGGACGAGCTCGTCGTCCGCGACCCGGCGGTCGGGCACAGGATCATGGAGCCGTTCCTGGCCGAGTGGATCCGGCGATACGAGAGCTGATGCCTGTCGTGCGCCAGCCCGCGTTACGCTGATCGGTGTCTATCGTGCGCCCGGTGGGAGACGAGCGTTCGATCATGCGCGACGCGCTGGCCATCGGGCTCGGGACCGGCACCTATGCGGTGTCGTTCGGCGTGCTCGCCGTGGCGGCCGGCCTGTCTCCGGCGCAGGCGTGCGTCATGTCCGTGCTGGTCTTCACGGGCGCATCGCAGTTTGCCGTGGTCGGTGTGGTCGGAGCCGGCGGCGGCACCGCCGCGGCGCTCGCGCCGGCCCTGCTGCTCGCGGCGAGAAACGGCGTGTACGGTCTCGCGCTCGTGCGGATCCTCCGCGGCAGCCGGATCGGCCGGGCGCTGAAGGCCCAGTTGATCATCGACGAGTCCACCGCGATGGCGCGCGCGCAAGCGGACCCCGCCGCGGCACACCGGGCCTTCCTCGCCACCGGCCTGAGTGTCTTCGTGTTCTGGAATCTCGGCACGCTGGCGGGCGCCGTTGCCGGAAGCAGCTTGGGGGATCCCAAGGACTACGGCATCGACGCCATCTTCCCGGCGGCGTTCCTCGCCCTGCTCGCACCCCAGCTGCGGCTGCCCGGAGCACCGGCCGCCGCGATTGCCGGCTCGTTGATCGCCCTCGCGTTGGTGCCGTTCGTGCCGGCGGGCGTCCCGTACCTTGCCGCGGTGGCCGGCGTCGTGCCGGCGGTGGTGGTCGCGCGCCGCGCACTGGAGCAGACCCCCGGGTGAGCTGGGCCGCCCTGATCGGGCTGGGCTGCGCCGCGTACGTCCTCAAAGCGCTGGGCCCGATGCTCCTGGGCGAGCGGGAGATCCGCCTGGACGTCGCTGCGGTGCTGTCCCTGCTCAGCATCCCGTTGCTGGGCGCGCTGATACTCGTCCAGACGTTCGACGGAGGCGAGCGGCTCGTGCTCGACGCGCGCCTCCCGGCGCTGGGGGTGGCTGCGGTGCTGGTCTGGCGGCGAGCGCCGTTTCTCGTGGTCGTGCTGGCCGCAGCCGCAACCGCGGCGGTGCTCCGAGCGCTCTAGACGTGGGAGACTCCGGCCGGCACACCCGAAGGAGGAGCGATGACCAGAGAGATCCGCCTCGAGGTGAGGGTGCCCGGGACGCGGGAGGAGGTCTGGGAGGCCATCGCCAGCGGGCCGGGCATCACGGCATGGTTCGTGCCGGCGACCGTCGAGGGCCGCGCGGACGGCGAGATCACCATGGATTTCGGCTCGGGCATGGTCGAGCGCGGCCGTGTCACGGCCTATGAGCCGCCGAAGCGGTTCGTCTACGAGTCCGGGTCGCAGGACGGCGCCACGCTCGTCCATGAGTGGCTGGTCGATGCCGGCACGGACGGGGCCTGCACCGTGCGGTTGGTCAACAGCGGCTTCGGCGAGGGCGATTCGTGGGACGACCGGTATTTCGGCATGGAGGCCGGCTGGCGACTGTTCCTGGAGAACCTCCGGCTGTTCCGGGCGCACTTCCCGGACATGCGCTGCGCCTCCGTGATCGTGAACGCGGTGGCCGCCGGCGGTCGGGAGAACGCGTTCGCCGCGTATCTGGAAGGGCTCGGCCTCGAGGGCGACGAGCATGTCCGCACGACCACTGGGCCGGTGCTCGAGGGGCGCGTCGTCGGTCGCTTCCCCGGCATGCTCACCGTGCTGACCGAGACCCCGCATCCGGGCATCGTGTTCCTCGCTTCGGAGGGCCGCGGCGACAGGCAGTTCGTGAGCTTCTACGGCTACTTCTTCGGCGAAGGCGCCGAGCACGCGGCGGCGCGGGCGCGGTCGGAGTGGGAGCAATGGCTTCACGAGCGCTTCTCTCCTCTCCCCATGTGAAAGAATTCACGAATGGTGCCCTTCGCGTCGGCATCCGGGATCGTTGTGCAGCTTCACGATCACGCTGCTGCGGATCCGGTACAGGCACGGCTCTCAGCCGCTCTGGCCGACGCGTCGCTGCGGGTGCTCTACTGGCTCGAGGACGCCGGGTGCTGGGCCGACGCTGCGGGCACGCGGCACGACCCGTCAGAGGTGGCCGGCGAGCGTGCGACCACGACGGTCGAACAGCACGGCGAGACGGTCGCGCTGATCGATCATGCCAGCGGTGCGGACGCCGAGGCGCTACAGGCCGCGTGTGACGGTCTTGCGGCGCAGTTTGCGAGCGAGCAGGAGCTGGCGCGACTGCGAACCCGGGTGCGCACGCTGGAGGCGACCGAGCAGCGGCTGCTGGACGTCTTCGAGACCGTCGAGCTGATTGTGATCGCGATGGATCTCGACGCCCGGATGACCTACGTCAACCCGTTCACCGAGCGGCTGTCGGGCTGGAGCCGGGAGGAGATGCTGGGGCAGAACTGGTTCCAGATGTTCAGGAGCGGCCGCGAGTCGTTCCTGGAGCGAGTGCGGAAAGGCGAGTTCCCGAATCGCGACCAGAGCACCATCTTCCTTCGACCCGGAGAGCGCCGCGAGATCGACTGGTACAACGTGCCGCTCCGCGACGACGCCGGCCGCGTGATCGGCATCCTCGGCATAGGCCGCGACAAGACCGATGAGCACCGTGCGCGAAGGTCACAGGAAGTGGCCGAGCGGCGCATGCAGGACGTCTTCGACACCGTGCAGTTGATCGTCGGGCAGATCGACCTGGACGGGCGCCTGAACTATGTCAACGAGCACATGGTGCGTATCAGCGGGTGGACGCGTGAAGAGCTGATCGGACAGGACTACTTCGAGCTCTTCCGGGCAGGGCGGCGGACATTCCTGGAGCAGGTGCGGGCGGGCGAGTTTCCGCCGTACGACCAGAGCACGATCGCCCTTCGCTCCGGCGAGCGGCGGGCAATCGAGTGGGCGAACGTCGGCATCTACGACGAGCACGGCGAGCTGAGCGGCACCGTCGGCATCGGTCGCGACGTCACGGACCAGCGCAGGGCGGAGCGAGAGGTGCGCGAGCTTGCCGCCGAGCACGAGGCGCTCGAGCGCGTGGCCACGGCGGTCGCGCGGGGGATGGACGGTGACGCGGTGTTCCCGCTGGTGGCGGAGCAGGCGGGACGGCTGGCGGGTGCCGACGGGTGCACGCTGCTGCGGTTCCTGCCCGGCGAGCGGGCGATGATCATCTCCAACTGGAGCGACGTCGAGCTCGAACGCGTGACGCCAGAGGGGCGAATCGTGCCCATCAGTGCCGGTCCGGCGATGGAGGCGACGTTCCGCAGCGGGCGCCCGGAGCGCGCCGACCAGCTGCCGGACGAAGGTGGTCGCCCCAATCCGACCGGCAGCGACGAGGCCATTCGCTCGGCGGTCGCCGCTCCGATCACGGTCGCCGGCGGCATGTGGGGCGCGCTCGTGGCATGGCGCATCGCCGATGCGCCGCTCCCATCCGACACCGAGCGCAGGCTGGGAGCGTTCGCATCGCTGGTGGGAACCGCGATCGCAAACGCCGACGCGCGCATGGCGCTGGCGGCCTCACGCAAGCGCATCGTGGCCGCCGCCGACGACTCCCGCCGCCGGCTGGAGCGAAACCTGCACGACGGCGCGCAGCAGCGGTTCGTCTCACTGTCCCTGGCACTCCGGCTCACGCTGACCCAGCTGGAAACCGCGCCGGCCGCTGCGGCCGGCCACCTGCGGACAGCCCTGGAGGAGCTTTCGATGGGCCTCGAGGAGCTGCGGGAGCTGGCGCGTGGCATCCACCCGGCGATCCTCACCGAGCGGGGCCTCGAGGCGGCCGTGGACAGCCTCGTCACCCGTTCGCCCGTGCCGGTGCAGGTACTGCAGGTGCCGGACGAGCGCCTGCCTCCCGAGGTGGAGGCCGCCGCGTATTACGTCGTCGCAGAGGCGCTCACGAACGTCGCCCGGTACGCCGAGGCGTCGCGGGCGACGGTGGCCATCTCTCTCGACGATGGGCTGGTCCGGGTCGAGGTCTCAGACGACGGCAACGGCGGCGCCGACCCTGGCGGAGGATCGGGATTGCGCGGGCTGGCCGACCGGGTGGAGGCCATCGGCGGCCGGCTCGAGGTCGAGAGCCTGCCGGGCGCCGGTACGCGAGTTCTCGCCGTGACTCCGTGCGTGAACGGTGAGGCCATCGAAGCGGCCCCCTGATCCCCGAAACGCCGAGTGGCCCGCCGGTTGGCGGGCCACTCGTAGGGGAGGTGTGGTTGTGTCGTCTGAGGGCTGTGGTCTATGCGGCACCCTCCGCGACCGGGGCGGGGGCGGGCTCGTGCTGGAACTCCGGCAGCCACTGCAGCGGCTTGGGGAGCCACCAGTTGTGCTCGCCCAGGAGCTTCATCGAGGCGGGCAGCAGCACGCCGCGGATGATGGTGGCGTCGAGGAAGACCGCGACAGCGAGACCGACACCGAACTCCTTCAGGTCGACCAGGCTCAGGGTGGCGAAGATGCCGAACACGGCGACCATGACGGCTGCCGCACCGGTCACAACGCCGGCGGTGCTCTTGATGCCCTGCGCAACTGCGTCCTCGGTGCGCATGCCACCGTCGACGAGCTCCTTCACCCGGCTGAGGATGAACACGTGGTAGTCCATCGAGAGACCGAACAGGATCACGAACAGGAAGGTCGGCAGCCACGGGGTGACGCCGCCGGTCGGCGCGAAGCCGAGCAGTGAGGAACCGTGACCGTCCTGGAACACCCACACCAGCACACCGTACGCAGCGGCGACGGACAGCAGGTTGAGGATGATCGCCTTGATCGGAACCACGATCGAGCGGAAGGTGACCAGCATCAGGATGAACGCCATGGCGAGCACGAACCCGAAGATCAGGGGTGCCGTCTCGGCCAGCCGCGCCGACGAGTCCTCGTTGATGGCCGTCGTGCCGCTGACGTTTGCATCGACTCCCGGCACATTGTCCAGCGTGGCCGGGATGATCTCATTGCGGAGGGTCTTCAGCGCGTCCTTGGACGCCTGGTCGTCGCCGGTTCCGGCGAGCTGCATCTCGACGGCGGCAACCGTGCCGTCCGCGCTGATGCGAGTGTCGAACGGCGGGTTGACCTGGCCGCTGTCCTTCGCTGCCTGCTCGAGGTCGGCGATGCCCTGCTTGACGTCAGGGGTGTTCACGTTCGGTGCCGTCACCACGACTGTGGCATTGGCGTTGTTGCTCGGGAACGCCTTGTTCATGTGCTGAAGGACGGTGTACCCGGGCATATCCGGCGGCAGGTCGTTTGTGCCGGTCTGGTGGATCTTGAAGTGCAGCGCCGGCGAGGCGATCACCAGAAGCAGCGCGGTGGCGCCGATTGCCGACACGAGCGGCCGCTTGAGGACACGGTTGAGGATGAAGCCCCACATCCGCGAGTCGCGGATCTCGGGCCGTGCGTTCTTGTCCCTGTTCTTGCGCCGGAACGGGATGCGGATCCGGCCCTTGTCGACGTGACGTCCGAGCAGTGCCAGCATTGCGGGCAGTGCCGTCAGCGAACCGAGCATTGCCACCGCGACCACCATGATGGTGCCGACGGCGTTCGAGGTGCCCGACTTGTCGCCGGTCAGGAACTGACCGGACATGGCGGCCATGACCGTCATTCCGGAGATCAGGATGGTGCGGCCGGACGTTGACGAGGCGATCGCAATGGCGGAAGGCGCGTCGTGGCCCTTCGCCCGTTCCTCGCGTTCGCGACGGAGGTAGAAGAGTGAGTAATCGACCCCGACTGCCATGCCGATCAGCGTGACGAGGATGGCGACGTACTGGTCGACCGGGAAGAGCAGGCTCGGAATGGAGATGAGCCCGACGGTGGCGATCACGGCGGAGGCCGCGAACAACACGGGCACGCCGGCGGCGACGATCGCGCCGAAGGCGATGAGCAGGATGATCAGCGTAATCGGGACCGACATCGTCTCGGCCTTGTGCAAGTCGTTCTGGACCCACTTCTCCATCTCGGCGCCGACACTTGCATCACCGAACTGCTCGATGAGGAGCTCAGGATGCGCTGCCTGCGCTTCCTTGACGGCGGCGTTGACGGGGCCGATCTTCTTGCTTGCGTCCTCCTTCTTGCCCTTGATCTCGAATGGGACGAGGACGGTGTGGCCGTTGTCGGAGACGAGGCCCTCCTGGTTGACCGGCGTTTGCAGCCGAGTCACGACAGGAACGGCGCCGATCGTTTTGGCGACGTCTTTGATCGCCGTTTTGAACTGCAGGCTGTCGGCCGTGTCGGATTTGCTCGTGATGAGCAGCATCTCGCCGGCGACCGCGGCCTCCGGGAACTGCTTCTCGAGCGTCTTCTCCGCTCGGCCGGACTCACCGGCGAACGAGTCGGCGTCGGTCAACTCGTTCGACTTGACCATGCTGCCGCCGACGACGGAAAGGATGACGAAGAGGATCCATGCGACGAGGACCTTCTTCTTGTTCTGGGCGCTCCACGTGCCGATGCGGCCCGCGATGCCCTGAGGTTTCACCTGTGACTGTGCCTGACTCATTGTGACTCCTGTGCAGACAATGAAATCGAGACGGATCGCCTCGATCGGAATGTCTGAAAGCCTCGTTCAGAGTCAGCGGGCGATCGATAGAGCAGGCATGCGTTCGGTGGTGTGCCTGCAACCGGCCGGGGCGGGGGCTTCCCGCACCATGGTGGTGCGGCACTGCATCGTCAGTAGCCGGTGCCCCAGGCCTTGATGCGCTCGGGCCGCAAGGTCACGATCGTGCGGAGCTGGGGCCAGCCCGCCACGTAGCTCTCGACCTCCGCCTCCGGGATGTAGCGGCGGCTGATGCGCCGGATCTCGTCGGAGACGTCGTCCCCGTCGCTTGTGAGGACGTCGGCGCGCCCGTGGATGATCGCGCCGGCAAACGGCGGCTCCCCCTCCTGTACCGAGAATGCAAAGCGGGGATCGCGGCGGATGTGGCGCACCCACTGGCGCATCTCACCCGTCCACACCGTCACGACCTGGCCGTCGAACCGGTACCACAGCGGCACCACGCGAGGCGCGCCCTCTCGGGTCGTCGTCCCCAGCACTCCCAGCATCGGCGGATCCGACCGGTCGAGGAAGGCGAACAGCTCGTCATTCGGCATATCGATCATTCCGCAAGTATCGCCCGGCGCGGGGGTTCCACGCCACTGGTGACAACGCGTATGCAAGAATCGGCCCGTGGACTTCAACGGCAAGACCGCCCTCGTCACAGGGGGCGCGCGGGGGTTCGGACGCACCGTCGCGCTGATGCTCGCGCGTGAAGGCGCCGACGTGGCCGTCTCGGACGTCCTCGACACCGCAGGCACGGTCGCCGAGATCGAGGCTCTCGGCCGCCGCGCGGTCGGCATCCACGCCGACGTCACGAAGGAGGTGGACTGTGCCGCCATGGCCGAGGCCGCGCTCGGGGCGCTCGGCAAGATCGACATCCTGCACGCGAACGCGGGGACGTTCACGTTCGGGGCGTCGTGGACGCTGACGGAGGCGGACTGGGATCGCGTCATCGACGTGAACCTGAAGGGGGTCTGGCTGACGACCAAGGCGGTCGTGCCCCACATGATCGAGCGCCGGTACGGGAAGGTCGTGATCACCTCGTCGCGTGACGGCCTCCGCGCGGAGCCGAACTACGCGCACTACTGCGCCTCGAAGTTCGGCGTCATCGGCTTCATGAAGTCGCTTGCGATCGAGCTGGGCCCGTACGCAATCAACGTGAACGCGATCTGCCCGGGGCAGATGACCGACAAGGCGCAGCCTCGCGATCGCAATGTGACCTCGCACCGGTACTGGGACATGGTGACCGGGAAGCCCGGATCGACCTACGACGAGTACGACATCGCCTCGGGCCGGGAGAACCTGTTCGAGGAGGGCGGCCAGCTCGATTACGCCGAGGTCGCCGAGGGCGTGCTGTGGCTCGCGTCGGACCGCTCGCACATGGTCACGGGCGTCGCGTTGCCGGTCGACCGCGGCTGGATCGCCAAACGTGGCGGCTGAAGGCGTGCTCGTCCTGACGAACGCCCGGCTGGTCGACGGTACGGGGGCACGGCCGCGGGAGGGCGTCGACGTCGTGCTCGACGGCCGGGTCATCGCAAGCGTGGGTGAAGGTCGGATCCCGGCGGACGCAGAGACGCTCGACCTGGGAGGGCGGACGATCCTTCCCGGGCTCGTCGATGCGCACGTTCACCTGGCGTCGCTCGGCGACCTCCCGGTGGAGCTGCGTCCGCACGGTGTCGCCGAGGCCGCGCGTCAGATGCTCGCCGGCGGCATCACCACGGTGCGCGACTGCGGGACGTACGGGCGCGTGCTCTTCGATCTGCGCGATGCGATCGACCGAGGGTTGTGCGAAGGCCCGCGCCTCGTGCTCTGCGGCCAGATCGTCGCGGCCACGTGCGCCGGTGCCCGGGCCTTCTCCGGCATGTACCGGGAGGCGAACGGCAGCGACGAGTGCCGGAAGGCCACCCGCGAGCAGATCGCGGCGGGGGCGGATTTCATCAAGGTGATGTCGACCGGCGCGCTGACGGTGGAGGGCGAGAACGTTCGGCCGGCACAGCTCACGTCCCCGGAGATGGATGCGGTCGTCGACGAGGCTCACCGGCTCGGGTTCCGGGTCGCCTCACACGCCGAGGGCGCCGACGGCGTTCGCCTCTCCGTGCAGGCAGGCGTCGACACGATCGAGCATGGCGAGATGGCGTTCGAGGCGCCCGAGGCCCTCGCGCAGATGGCCGAGCAGGGCATCATCCTTGTGCCGACGCTCTGCGTATTCGACGCGGTCGTCGACAACGGCGAGCGCTTTTCGGCCTGCCTCCGTGAACAGGCGCAATTCCTGCGCGAGTCGTCCCGCAAGACGGTCGAGGCCGCCAGGAGCGCGGGCGTGCCCATCGCGATGGGCGCCGATGCGGGGCCGCACGGCGAGAACGCGCGCGAGCTCGTGCTGCTCGCAGACGCCGGTCTGTCGCCGATGGAGGCAATCGTCGCCTCGACGCGCATCAGCGCCGAGGCGTGCGGCGTGGATCACCTCGTGGGGACGGTGGAGGCCGGCAAGGCTGCCGACCTGCTCGTGGTCGACGGCGATCCGCTCGCGGATCCCCGCATCCTGCTCGATCGGGAGCAGCTGTGGCTCGTCCTCAAGGACGGCGAGCGGGTCGCGGGCGCGCTGACGGCGGTCTGACCGAACCGAGCCGGATTCCGCAGAGCGACGGCCATGCGCCTGCGACGGTCAGAACTCGGCGCGCAACGCTGCGAGCAGCGACGCGGCGTCGTACCCGCCGTTGTGACGCACGCCGTTGATGAAGAACGTCGGCGTGCCGTTCACGCCGCTGCGGACGCCGCTCATGAAGTCCTCGCGCACCTTCGGCTCGTACGTGCGCTGCTCGAGATCTGCGACGAACCGGCCGACGTCCAGGCCGAGCGCCCTCGCGTACGTGACCAGGTCGCGGGTGTCGAGGCGGTCCTGGTGCTCGAACATGCCGTCGTGCATCGGCCAGAACGCGCCCTGCGCTCCGGCTGCCTCGGCGGCGAGGGCCGCGCCGAACGAGTGCGGATGGATCTGGGCCATTGGGAAGTGGCGGTAGGCGAACCGGAGGTCGTCTCCCATCACCCGGATCACCTCTTTGACTGCGGGGTGGGCCATGCCGCAGTACGGGCATTCGTAGTCGCCGTACTCGAGCAGGGTGACGGTCGCGGTGTCGGGACCGATCGTGTGATCCCGCTCCGAGACGGGGACGGTCAGCATTGGACGGTCGAGGAGCATGCTCATGAGACGACCGCCTCGTTGCGCGTCAACGCTTCGAGCGCGCTCAGGATACCGTCGGCACCCGGGTTGACGCCGATCGGGGAGACGTAGCTCCACGCAATGGTGCCGTCGCCGTCGACCACGAACAGCGCGCGCTTGGCCATCCCGATGCTGTCGTCGTAGACCCCGTAGCGTCGCGCAACCTCACCCTTGGGGTGGAAGTCGGCGAGCAGCGGGAAATGCAGGTTGCGGTGTTGTGCGAACGCTGTGTGGCACCAGGCATGGTCGATCGAGATGCCCACCAGTTCCGCGTCGTAGCGCCGGAACTCGGGGAGGATCTCGTTGTAGAGCGCCATTTGATCCGTGCAGACCGGGCTCCAGTCCGCCGGGTAGAAGGCCATGATCAGCGGGTGCCCGGTGAAGTCCTCCAGGGTGACCGTCTGATCGGGCGTTGCCTTCATGGCGAAATGCGGCGCTGTGTGGCCCGGCTCGAGTGCTTGTGAAGGGTATTCGGCCATGGGTTGGGGGTTCCCGCGTGGTGCCGAGGCAAACGCTCGGCGGGCACTTCGAGGTGGCTAGCGGGAGGCTGCGACGAGCGGCCGGACATGAGCTGCTGCGGCGGCGCCGGCATGAAATGCGCCCTCGACCCAGCCCTGCTCCTTGGGCGCCAGGTCGGACGTCGCGAACGCGAGCCGGCTGGTGGGCGCCCCCCGCGCGGGGTCGAGCAGTTCGGCGCTGCCGGCGGGCGCGGTGGCCCACGTGCCGCGGGACTCCGGGTCGCCGTTCCAGTCGTGCCAGTCCCAGCCGAGCAGCTCGGCATCCGGGTAGAAGGCATGCAGCCCGCGCTCGACCGCAGAGCGGTCGGTCGGGTCGAAGACTGCATGCTCGTAGCCGAACGCCGTCACCGCCACTCCCTCACCGGTCTCGCGGTCGCCGTAGAGCCAGTGCAGGCCGTCGCCGCGTCCGGCCGCGAGGCTGCGTGGTGGGACGCCGCGGGCGTGGAGGAGCAGCTTGACCGCGCGGCCGGCGTTTTGCCCTACCGCCTCCGCCAGCGGAGCCGGTAGCCCAGGCTCGAACTCCACGTGGGCAAGGACGTTCAGCGGCAGCGCGAGCACCGCGGCGTCCGCCGCGATGTGCTCTCCGCCCTCGAGCGTCAGCACGACGCCGCCGGCATCGTGTTCGACGCGAGCAACGCGGGCACCCAATCTCAGGTCGAGGGGCGAGGCCATTGCCTCGGCGAGCGCCGTCCACCCGTCGGCCGGGCCGTACCGAAGGTCGGTCAGCAGGCCGGTCAGGCCGCCGTGGCCAACGATCGCCCCGAGGAGGTCGACGATCGCTCCCTTGGCGGGGTCGGCGCCGCCCATCAGCGACCACCAGCCGTGCAGGAAGTCGCCGACCGCTGTGGGTGCATCCAGCTGCTCCAGGTACTCCGTGGCCGACAGCGACTGCAGCAGGGGGGAGGCGGTGCCCTCGTCGACGGCGGTCGAGTCGGCCCGCACCTGGATCAGTGCCCGCTCCAGGGCGCCCAGCTCGTCCCACGCCACCGGCACGCCCGAGCGCAGCACGCCGCCGGTTCGCCAGCGAACGGCCGTCACCGGCGGGTACTCGCGCACGGCGAGCCCGTGGCGGTCGAGCTCCGCCCTGACCGCTGCATGATCCGATGTGAACCAGCTCCCGCCCACCTCCACGCTCAGACCGGTACCGGGCAGAGGCCGCGTCCATGTGCGCCCGCCGACGCGGTCGCGGGCCTCGAGCACCTGGACGGACAGGCCCTCGGCCGTGAGGTCGCGCGCCGCGGCCAGTCCGGCAAAGCCCGCTCCGGCGACGACCACGTCGGCTGTTTTCCCGTCGGACACGGGAGCAGTAGTCATACCAGCGCGCGCGTCAGGCTGCTTCGCGCAGCCGGCGGCGGAGGGGCCGCAGCGCTTCCTCCAGCCGTGCGACCTCGTCCAGCATCGCGCGTGCGGCGGTTTCCATCACGTCATTCGCGTGGATCCTGCCGTCGTCGCGGAGGAACTCCTTCACGAACGGGATGGAGACGGCCTCGTAGGCGGGCGTCATCTTGACGGCCATGACCACCTGCTTGACCATCTGCGCCGCGCGCGTGCCGGCCGACACGCCGCCGTAGCTGACCAGGCCGACCGGCTTGTACTGCCATTCCCAGTGGAGGTAGTCGATCGCGTTCTTGAGCGGCGCGTTGATGCCGTGGTTGTACTCCGGCATCACGAAGACGAACGCATCGGCGGCGTCCACCCTAGCGCTCCAGCGCTTCGTGTGCTCGTGCTCGTA
The DNA here is from genome assembly GCA_033856675.1 of Gaiellales bacterium. Classification (GTDB taxonomy): domain Bacteria; phylum Actinomycetota; class Thermoleophilia; order Gaiellales; family JAICJC01; genus JAICYJ01. Next base: position 33,758 of record JAWVEN010000071.1, read on the forward strand.
CTGGCGCAGTCGCGGATGGTTCGGCTCGTCCAGGAACGGCAGCGCGATGTCCGCGAGGTCGGCCACGTCGACGGTGAACGGGCCGCGGCCCGACGCGATGCCCGTGAACCACTCGCCAACCGGCCTTCCGATCCGTCCCGGCCGTGTGCTGGCGATGATGACCTCGAGGTTCGGCACCCCCTGCTCATGCCCACCGCCGGCAATCGCCAACCTCGAATGCTCGCTTGGAAACCGCAGTAGCCCTGTGGGGAAACCACACGTACACTGGCGGCGCTCCAGGTGTCTTTCCTGCGTCGAGGAACTTGTCGGACGGTGCGCGTGCTACAGCCGAAACTCGTTGCGTTCGTCGTCGTCATCATGGCGTGTGCCCTCATGCCTGCCTCCGCAGCGGGCATCGGCGAGTCTGCAAAGACGTTCCGCATCAGCGTCACCTCGGATGAGGGGCAGGCGCTCCGGTCGAGCAGCGAGGCGCTGATCTCGGGCGACGGTCGCTATGTGGTCTTCGAGTCGGGCGCGGCGCTCGACGGCGGCGGCCGGTTCGACAATGTCTTCCTGCGCGACCGGAGCCGCGGCATCACACGTCTGATCAGCGTGGCGGGTGCCGGGCGGCAACTGAACAACGTTGCGCTCGTCTCGGCGGTTTCGAAGACCGGCCGGTACATCCTGTTCGACACAGCGGCGACGAACATCGGGCCGGGCGACGGCGACACCCACACGTACCTGCGTGACCGCAGGCGCGGATCGACGACCCCGGTGCGCCCCGGCGCGCCCAGCAACGCCGAGCGCGGCGTCGAGGTCTCGGCCGCCGGGCGCTTCGTCACGTTCGCGTTCGATCGCGGCGGCACCACGACGCTGCTCCTGAACGATCGCAGGGCGGGCACCCTTCGCGTGGTGGGCCGGTCGAAGACGGTTCTCACCGGCGGCCGAATGTCCCACCGCGCCCAGCAGGTGGTCTTTGCGAGGGGGGCGAAGCTGTTCGTCTGGAACCGGATCGGCGGGCGCAGGCAGAGCGTGCCGCTGCCGGCCGCCGCGGATCTCGTCGAGGCCGTGGACATCTCCGACGACGGGCGGTTCGTGCTGTTCGACCTGTTCCGGTTCGACACGCTCGGGAATGTCTTTTCGGATGCGTATGTGCGCGATCGTCAGGCCGGCGTGACCACTCGCGTCAGCGTCGGGCCGCCCGAGTTCAGCACCCGGGTGATCGCGAACAGTGTCTCGGACGACGGGCGATATGTCGCATTCGAGTCGTCGTCGAGTGCCTTCGTGCCCGGGGATTCCAACGGTCAGAACGACATGTTCGTCCGCGACATGACGGCCGGCGAGACACTCAGGGTCAGCATGGCCGCAGACGGGTCCCAGCTGTCGTCGTTCAGCGCCTTCGGGAGAGGCCCGGCCCTGTCGGCCGACGGCCGCGTGGTTGCGTTCAGCACGCCTGCCGCTGCGGTTGCGGACGACACGAACCGGGTGTTCGACGTCTTCGTCCGCTGGCCGCTGCACTAGCCTGCCCGCGTGAGCCGCGTCGAGATCGAATACTGCACCCGCTGTCGCTGGCTGCTCCGTGCCACATGGATGGCGCAGGAGCTGCTCGTGACCTTCGAGGCGGAGTTGGACGAGGTGACGCTGCGCCCCGGTTCGGGCGGCGTGTTCGACGTCCTGGTCGACGGTGAGACGGTCTTCTCACGCACCGAGCAGGGGCGGCACCCGGAGCTCGTCGAGCTGAAGCGGCTGGTGCGCGACCGGGTGGCGCCGACGAAGAGCCTCGGCCACAGCGACCGCTAGCGCCGCTACGACGCGGAGCGGGGCTCGCCCACGCGGGCGACTGCTTCGATCTCGACCAGCATGCCGTCGAAGAGGAAGCCCCCGGCGAGCAGCGCAGTGCTGGCGGGGTAGGGGGGAGAGAAGATCTCGTGCCGGACGCGCTTGAAGGCGTCGTAGTCCTCCGCGCGCAGCAGGAACACCGTCATCTTGACCACGGTGTCGAGCGAGGCACCGCCGGCGCGAAGCGCCGCGTCGACGTTCGCGAAGGCCTGGCGGATCTGCGCTTCGGCGTCGTCGGGATCGACAACTGCGCCGTCGGAGCCGAAACCGCCCTGGCCGGCGGTGAAGACCATCTCGCCCTCCGCCAGCACGGCCTGTGAGTATTCGTACTCGGCCGCGAACGGGAACGGATTTGGGAGAGAGCGATTCACGGGCGCCATGCTACCGCGCCGCGGGCGACGCCGGGATGGCACGATGCGCACATGGCCGTCGCCGGCGCAACGCGTGGCAGCTATTGCGCACTCGTCCAGGTTCCGACATACCCGTGGCTCGTCTCCGCGGTGCTGTTGTCGCGCATGTCAAACGCCATGAGCCAGATCACGGTGGTGATCTATCTGCTCGAACGCACCGGCAGTCCGGCGCTGGCCGGCGCCGGCGCCGCGGCGCAGCTCTTGCCGGCGGTCGCCACCGGCCCGCTCGCCGGGGCATGGCTCGATCGTGTTGCGTCCCGCACCCGGCTCGTCGTGACGACGCAGGCGATCCGGGGGAGCCTGCTGGTGGCGCTCGTTCTCGCCGGTGAGATGGCGAATCCCCCGGCCGTCGTCTACCTGCTCATCCTGGCCGGCCTGGGTCTCACCTTCCCGCTTCCGAACCCCGGATTCCGCTCGCTCGTGCCGCTGATCGTCCCACGGCCCCTGTGGACGGCGGCAAATGCCGTCGACAGCGTCTCGTTCGACGTCTCCTTCGTGATCGGCCCGGCACTCGCCGCGGTCATGACCACCGCCGTCGGAGCACCGCTCGCCATCGTCGCCCAGGCCGCCGTCACGTTCGGGTCTGCGCTGGCGGCGTCTCAGGTGAGGGAGCCGACGGGACGGCCGCTCAGCGAGGAGCGCACCGTCGCGGCGGCGATGACCGGGCTGCGAGCGGTCTGGTCGCATGCTGAGCTGCGCGCCACCATGGCGCTGATGTTCGTCTCCGGCGTGGGCTACGGCGCCTTCCTGGTCGGCCTCCCGCTGTGGGCCCGTGACCACCTTGGCCACAGCGCCGGCGCCTCGGGCTGGATGTGGGTCGCGTTCTCGGCCGGGTCGATCATCGGTGGGCTCGCATACGGCGCCAGGCGCCCACGCGGGTCCGACGCGGGGCACGTCATCCTCTTCGTCGCGCTCACCGGCCTGCCGCTGCTGCTGGTGCCATTCGTACCCACGCTTTCGGCCGGCATGGTCTGCATGGCGGCCGCGGGGCTTCTCAGCGCACCGGCGGTGATCGCGATGTTCGCGATCCGCCAGGACGCGGTGCCGCCAGAGCTTCACGGCCGCACGTTCGCCATCACCGTCAGCGTCAACGTCGCGGGCAGTCCCGTCGGCGCCATGCTGGCGGGGCTGCTGATCGTCCCCCTCGGCATCCACACGCTCCTGTTTGCCGCCGGAGCGGCGCAGCTGGCGGCTGCGGCCGTCGCCTCGGGCATGCTCGCGGGAGAACCGCGGCCGGCCGCCTGCGAAACCTGAGCGCTACGCGATCCGGATCATGCTGTCGCGCCGGCGGCGGGCACCGCCCGCCCGTACGACTGCGACCAGCGCATCGACGCAGACCGGGTCGAACTGCTTTCCCGCGCAGCGGTCGATCTCGGCGGCCGCGTCGTCATCGCTCAACGCTGGGCGATAGACGCGGTCCTCGGTCATCGCGTGGAACGCGTCGCAGACCGCGATCACCCGTGAGCCGAGCGGGATCTCCTCTGCGGTGAGCCCGTCCGGGTAGCCGCGGCCGTCCCAGCGCTCGTGGCTCGACCGCACGAGCGGTACCAGATCGGCGAAGAACGGCACGGGCCGCAGGATGCGCGCTCCGATGTTGGGGTGTTGCTGCATCACCCGCATCTCGTCGATCGTCAGCGAGCCGGGCTTGCGCAAGATGGCCTCGGGGATGCCGATCTTGCCGATGTCGTGCAGCAGCGCGCCCAGCCGGATGATGCGCGACTCCGAGTGCGCGACTCCCAGCTCGTCGCTGACGGCGCCTGCCAGGTGGGCGATCTCGCTCGCGTGATCGTTCGTGTAGGCATCCTTCGCCTCGAGCGCTGCCGCAAGTGTGCCGAGCGTCGCGAAGTACGCGTCCTCCACCCGCTCGGCGAGCCGCGCGCGGGTCACCATCGTTCCGGCCTCGGCGGAGAGTGCGAGCCCGAGTCGCAGCTCCGTGTCGGTGAACGTGCGCGGTCGCACGTCGTACAGCTCGACCAGCGCGAAGGGGTCGCCGTCGACCGTCATCCGCAGCAGCAGCAGCGACCGGTAGCCGAGGTCGCGCAGCCACTGAGACTCGGCGGGATCGGCCTTGCCGCCGTCGAGGACGCATTGGTACGGCCGTCCCGTCCGCAGAACCTGAGCCGTGCGCGGGTAGTCGCCGATGGCGTGCTCCTCGGCGTCGCCGCCCTCCCACACGTACGGGGGGCGGGCGTATCCGGCACGGTCGATCAGCACGTCGCGGTCGGGATCGAGCACCGAGACGAAACAGGCCGTCCCATCCAGGAATTCGGTCAGCTGGCGGGCGAGGTTGGCGAGCATCTCCGGGACGTCGTCACCTTCGGCGAGCGTCTGCGCCGCTTCGATCACGCGCAGCACTGGCTCCAGTTGATGTGGCTGGAGCGGCTTCACAGGTTCGTGCTCCTCGGCGAGGCGCTGGAGATAGAGCGGTTTGCGTGGCATACGAAGGCCAGTTTCGCCTCGGGGAGCCTCGATCCCTTTTTTCCTCCGCACGGTGGCTTGCTAGCTTCCGCTGCATGCCCGACGAGCACCGCGGACCGGCGTATCGCATTCGAAACCGGGCGCCTGGTCGTGCGGTGCTGGGAGCCTGCGGATGCGCCGCTCCCTGCCGTGGGCGTGGGATGACCCGCAGCCGCTGCCCGCCAAGGTGGAGCCGCTGCGCACCTTCCGGGGCATGTTCGACCGCGGGGAGGACTTCATCTACGGCATCTTCGACTCAGACGAGCAGCGCGTCCTGCGCGGCTCGGGCCTGAACATGCGACTCGGGGAGGGTGCGCGCGAGATCGGTCATGATCTGAAGCCTGTTCGCGGACGACTATCCCAGCACGCCGAGCGCATCAGCGCACGTGAGAATCTACGGCGCCGACGGCGATCGGATGGCTTAGATGGTTGATTCCGTGGAATCGACCATCCGAGTTACTTCAGCTTGTCGAGCAGTGAGATCACTGCTGGGCCGAGCACGACGACGAAGACTGCAGGAAAGATCAGCAGCACCGTCGGGAACAGCATCTTCACCGGCGCCCGCATGGCGTGCTCCTCGGCCTCGTTGCGGAGCCGGTGGCGCAGGTCGTCGGCCTGCGTTCGCAGCATCTGGGCCAGCGGAACGCCGAGCCGGTCGGCCTGGATCAGCGCGCGGACGAAGGTCGTCATCTCGGGTGCGTCGACCCGAGCCGACATGCGGGAGAGCGCTTCGGGTCGGGAGGCGCCGAGCTGGATGTCGCGCAGCATCAGCTCGAGCTCGTCGATCAGCGGTCCGCGCAGGCGCCGCACCAGGCGCTGGAGGCCGGAGTCGAACGTCATGCCGGCCTCGACCGAGAGGGTCAGCAGGTCGAGCACCGTCGGCAGCGCGGCGACGATCTTGTCGCGCCGGCCACGGATGCGGACGCCCAATGCGAGCGGCATCCCGACGTAGGCGACAGCGGCCAGCACGAGCCCGCCGACGGCACCGATCTGGAACGGCACGATGCCGGCGACCGCCAGGAGGATCATTGTCGCGTATGCGCCCAGCGGCAGGACGACCTTCAGGCCGGCCATCTCCTGAGGGGTCAACATCCGCGACCATCCGGCGGCCGCGAGCTTGCGGCGAAGCAGCTCGGAGCTCTGGCCCTGGCCGCCGGGAGCGATCCGGCCGACTCGCCGCAGCCAAGCGCGGGGGTCATTGGAGCGGTCGAGCTCACCGTAGCCGTAGCCCGGGATGCGGCCCAGCGTCGACTCCACCTGAAGCCGTCGGGACGTCAGCGCCCGGAGCAGGAAGAACAGGGCGCAGGCGACGAGGAGAACTGTGAGGTAGAACATCGTTTCAGCCTCCTCAGGCGGTTGCCCGTGGCTTCACCATTCGGCGCAGCACCACGGCGCCGATGGACATCATGATCAGGGCGATGACGACCAGGGTGTGCCCCGCCGACGTCGTGTACAGGGGTGCCATGTAGTTGTGGTCGATCAGGGTCAGGATGCCCGCGAGCGCGAACGGCATGCCAAGCAGCACGTGGGCGGAGAGGGTGCCCATGGCGGTCAGGGCGCGGACGCGTGACGCGAACTGCTGCCGCTTGCGCACGGTCTCGGCCACCTGGTCGAAGATCTCGGCAATGTTTCCGCCGATCCGGCGCTGCACGTCGGTCGTCAGCACGACCAGCTCGAAGCTCTCGGAGCCGAGGCGCTTGCTCATGTCGTCCAGCGCCTGCTCGACCGGAACACCGAGTCGCACCTGGTGCTGCGCACGGCGGAACTCGGAGTGTGCCGGATCGCCGGCTTCCTCCACCAGCGTGTCGAGGGCCTGCGCGAAGGAGCGGCCTGCGCGAAGGGCGCTGGCCCAGACGCCGAGCAGCTCCGGCAGCTGCGCGTCGAATGCCCTCTGCCGCTTGCCCCCGCGGTAGCGGAGCGCGACGACCGGGGCAAGCCCGCCGGCGACGAACAGCGGAAGGCCGAGGATCGGGCCGATCGCCATGGTCCCGGCGATCCCCGGAATGGCCGCGGCGGCCGAGATCACGGTGACGATCTTGCCCGTCGGTGCTGTGGCGCCGGAGCGCTCGCCGAGCCGGGTCAGCCAGCGCCACGCGGACGACTTGCCCATCCGCCGCTCGAGCATCTCGTAGACGTCGAGCAGCGCAGCGTTCTCGACCTTCGCCGCCTCCTTGGAGAGGTCGGCGGAGTACGGCAGGAGCTTCGTGCCGAGGCTCTGCGGCTTGCGTTGCGCGCGCGTCAGGAAGGTGATCGCGGCCGCGATCACGGCAATGAAGCCGAGCAGGGCGACGATCGGGCCGCCATTCTTTTGCCACATCGACTCCGTCGCGCCGGACACGCCTGCCGGGAGCTCGACGATGGCGGGCGCCGCGCCGCCGACACTGATCTTGAGCTCGCGGGAGTCGGATGCGGGTAGTGCCACGTCCACCGCGTAGTCCGTTGCGAGCTCGGTCTGAGCGAGGCGCACCGTGATGGGCTCGAGATCCTCGATATCGGTCACCGGCTGGTACACGCCGCCCTGAGCGGCGGTCAGCTGCCGGAGGGGGCCTGACCGGTACACGCCCGACGTTGTGAGGCCGATCGCGTGCAGCTCGATGCTCGAACCGGCGAGCGATGTCTTCAGCGAGCGGAGCGTCGTCTCCGACGACGTGTCGGCGCCATCCGACAGGACGACGACGACGCGCCGCGACGTCGCTGTGCTGCCGGAAACGCCCGCCGCCGTCTGCACGCCGTCGTACAGGGCGGTGCCGGTCTGCGTGGAGAGGGACGCCAGGGCCGTGCGGACGGCGGTGACGTTCTCGGTCATCGACGCCAGGACGCGGGCGTCGCCATCGAAGACCACCAGCGCCGCCTGGTCGTTCGGGCCGACCGTGTCCAGCAGGCGCTGGCCGGCGGCGATTGCAGCCGTCAGGGGCCTGCCTGCCATGCTCTCCGACGTGTCGACGGCCAGCACGAGCCGCATCGGCGGCCGCGTACCGATCGGGCGCACGCCCTCGACAAGCGCGAGCGTGCCTCCGAGGGATGCCTCCAGGTCGGCATCCGACATCTCGCCGGGAGCCTTCATGAACACGCGCACCGAGTGGTCGGAGAGCTTCGATGTCCCGGTGACCTGCGTCGCCCCGGAGCTGCTGCCGGCTGCGAACGCAGCCGGAACCAGCAGTGCCGAGAGCACGCAGGCCAGCGCCAGCGCGCGGCGATGCATCAGGCGGACCTCCGGTGGCCGCGCGCGTTCGGGCGCTGCTCGCCACCGCGGCGCAGCACGTCGACCGTTCCGGCCGACTCGCCGGTGAAGAACGACTTCGGCAGCGTGACGCCGTGCTGCTGCAGCTTGTCGATGAAGGTCGGACGAATGCGGGTGTACTTCATCTTGCTGGACGCCATCTCGCCCTCTTCGTCGTCGATGAACGATGCGACGAAGATGTCGGAAAGGGTGATGATGTCGCCCTCCATGCCGCCCACCTCGGTGATGTGCGTGATGCGGCGGCGCCCGTCCACGAGGCGCTGCGTGTGGATGATCAGGTCGAACGCGCTAGAGATCTGGTCGCGGATGGCCTTCAGCGGGAGGTCGAACCCCGCCGTGAGCACGAGCGTCTCCGTCCGCGCCAGCGCGTCGCGCGGGCTGTTGGCGTGGATCGTGGTCAGCGAGCCGTCGTGGCCGGTGTTCATGGCCTGGAGCATGTCCACGGCCTCGGCGCCGCGGCACTCGCCGACGATGATGCGGTCGGGCCGCATCCGCAAGGCGTTGCGGACGAGGTCGCGGATGGCGATCTGGCCCTTGCCCTCGATGTTCGGCGGGCGCGCCTCGAGGCTGACGACGTGCTTCTGCGCCAGCTTCAGCTCGGCCGCGTCCTCGATGGTGACGATGCGCTCCTTCTCGGGGATGAACGACGAGAGCACGTTCAGCATCGTGGTCTTGCCGGTGCCGGTGCCGCCCGAGACGAGGATGTTCAGTTTGCCGGCGACGCACGCCTCGAGGAACGCGGCGGCCTGGTGCGACAGCGTCCCGAACCCGACGAGGTTGTCGATCGTCAGCGGCTCGCGCGAGAACTTGCGGATCGTCAGCGACGGGCCGGTGATCGCGAGCGGCGGGATGATCGCGTTGACGCGAGAGCCGTCGGGCAGGCGGGCGTCGACCATCGGGCTGGACTCGTCGATCCGGCGGCCGGTCTGCGCGACGATGCGGTCGATCACCTGCAGCAGGTGGCGCTCGGAGGCGAACTGGACGTCGGTCTCCTCGATCTGGCCCTTGCGCTCGACGTACACCGTCCGGTGGTTGTTCACCATCACCTCGGTGATCGACTCGTCGGCCAGGAACGGCTCGATCGGGCCGTACCCGAGGATGTTCGAGGTGATCTCGCGGACGAGCCGGGTGCGGTCGGCCGTCGAGAGCGGGGTGCCGGCTTCGGCCAGCGCCGCGTCCACAGCCTTCTGCACGTGCTCGCGCAACTCCTCCTCGGGGACCTGACCCTCGATCAGCGCCTGGCCGAGCTCACGCACGGCCTCACGCTGGGCGATGTTCTTGATCTCCGCAAACGGATCGTGCAGGCTGTCGACCGTGCGTTCTGCGGTCTTCGCGGCCGTCTCGTTCCGACGCAGGCGGCCGTGCAGCGACCGAGCGTTGTCCGACTTCATCGCAGGCTCCCCACCACCGCGTCGAGTGACCGGGCCATGTCGTAGAACGACTTCGCAACGCGGGACTTCGGCGCGTCGATGACGACGGGCTGGCCTCGGTTGACCGAGATCGGGATGGCCTTGTCGGACGACAGGGTGTACGTGATCTCCCTCCGCAGCGTGCGCTCCACGTCGCGGTCGTCGAGACCTACGCGGGCACCGGAGCGGTTCATCATGATCCGCACGTCCTTGACGTTCATCTCGAGCAGCTCGAGCGTCTCCAGGGCGATCTTCAGGCTCTTGATGGTCGGCACGTCGGACGCGCCCACGAGCACCAGCGAGTCGGTGTTGTCGATCGCGAGCAGCGTGGCAGGCGCGAAGTGCGACGAGGTGTCGATGACGACTGCGTCGTAGCTCTGGCGAGCCACGGCGAGGAGCGGCTCGAGCCTGTCGATCTCGACGAGCTCTTCCTCGTCGGGCCGTGTCGGTGCGGGCAGCAGGTCGACGCCGCTCGAATGGCGCGTGACGAACCCTGCCAGCTTCTCGGCGTCGAGGTCACCCGGCGACTGCACCAGGTCGAGGATCGTCCAGCGCGGAGACAGGCCGAGTACCAGCGCGTCGTCCCCGGAGTGGAGGTCGAAGTCGATCAGCAGCGTGCGCTTGCCCTGCCGGGCGAAGCAGACGGCCAGGTTGGTCGCGATCACGGTCTTCCCCGAGCCACCCTTGGTGGAGAAGATGGTGAAGATGTGCGCGGAGCGGTGGCCCTTCGCCGAGATCGGAGCGGCCACGGCAGCTGCCAGCCGGCGGCTCCGCATGGCACGCGCCTTGGCGGCCGCCATGCCGAGCGACTCGGGCGTCTGGGGAAGGCACAGCACCTCGTCGACGCCGAGGTTCAGCGCCTCCTCGAACCAGCGGCTCGGGTGCGTGTCGGTCAGGGCGACGATGGCCGGCCCGTGCGGATCGGACAGCGCAATCCGCATCTCGGCCGGGAGGCCGTCTGCATCATGCTCGAGGTGCCAGACCAGGACGTCCGGACCGACATCGACGATTTCCACCTGCCCGGAGCGTTCGAACAGTTCCCGGAGTGAGAGGTCGTCACCCTGAAGTGCAACGCGAATCAGGTCGTGCATCGTGATCTCCTCTACTTGACCGGAAGGCCGTGATTGGGGAAGTCGCCGGGCAGTGAGGGGACACCGATCGGCTCGTAGGTGGCACCGCTGGCGCCGACACCGGCCAGCCAGATGTTGCTGCCGGCCTGGCCGCCTGCAGCGCTTGCGAGCGCGTTGGCGACGTAGAGCGACTGCTGCTCGGTCACCGACAACAGCACCGAGCCCTGCGCGCCGGTCGCGACCAGACCACCCTCGGCGCCCGGGATGCCGACCTCGAGTACGAGCGCGTTCGGCACTGCCAGGTAGGTGAACACCTGGTCGCCTTGGCGGTAGCTCGTCAGCACGTCGACGTGGTCGCCGGCGTGGAGGTCGTTCAGCAGGCCGGAGTTGGTGGTGAAGGGCACCCGGATCGCGCGGAACTTGCCGGTCACCTTGTACGCGGTGGTCTGCGACTTCGGCTGGCCGACGCGGTTGACCGTCAACTGGTCGCCGCGGTAGAGGTTCTCGGTGATGACCTGTCCGTCGATCGCGTCGAACTCGGTGATCGCCCCATCGGCGATGTCCGACTCACGCACGGCCTGGTAGGCCAGATAGCCTTTCGACTTCGCCTCGTCCACCGTGGTGCCGACCGAGACTTCATGCGTCGCCACGATCACGCGGACTGCGTGCGTGCTCTGGCTGGCGGTGTCGCGAATCTGCTGCGTATACGCGAGCAGTGCGCCCGCGGCGGCGATCGCCAGCGCGATGCTGATGATGATGTTCCTGCTGAAGGTCGGCATTTTGGGGTGGATCTCCTTTTCTGCCCGGGGCTGGGACGAGCCTTGGAGCCGGGGGGTAGGTCAGGCGACGGGCATGGTTGCCTGGCGGCAGAACTGGCCGCGTTTGAGCGTGATTCCGAGGAGCTTGGCGTGGTATGAGGTGCAGGCGGTTGCCTTGATCGACGCGGCGCCCTTGACAGTCGCCTTATCGACGGTGAACGAGTCGAGCGTGAGTTGGCCGGCCGCGGCCTGGTCTGCGGCGGCCTGGCCGGCGGAGAGCTCCGAGCCGGCCGGCGCCGAGGCAGCAGCGCGTGCGCCGCTGACGGCGGCCGTGTTCAGGTTCTGCCACGTGTCGTAGACGACGCCGAACTGCCAGATCGACAGCAGCAATACGGCCAGCATGGGAAGCACGATCGCCATTTCGACGACCGCATGGCCTTGATGGATTTCAGCCTGTGCGCTCACTGGTGTGATCACCGTTCGGGGGGGGGTCCGCATGCTGCGTATCGGCGTTGCACGCGCATACCTTGAGGTTGTCTTGGGACAGGAAGCCGTTTGGGAGCTTTGCTGCTTCTCATCAAACGAGTAGCGAACGTTTGTGGTTCTGTCTATATGCAAGGGTCGAAGATGTGCCGCGCGGTCCGTTCCGGGGTGCGCTGTACGCTTCGGCGTCGTGATGCTCCTGTCCATCCCGAGTCCAGGCGACCCGTTCCTGATCGATTCCGGGCCGATTCAGGCCCGTTGGTACGGCCTGCTGCTCGCGATCGGTGTGCTGCTCGCCGGCTGGATCGCCCGGCGCGAGTTTCGCCGCCGTGGGATGGATCCCGAGCTGGCCTACTCCATCGCCGTGTGGGCGGTGCCGTTCGGCCTCGCCGGTGCCCGCCTGTACCACGTCGTCACCGACTGGGACGTCTTCAGCAACGACCTATCGCAGATCCCCGCCATCTGGAACGGCGGGCTGTCGATCTTCGGCGCCGTGCTGGGCGGCATGCTCGGCACGTGGATCGGCTCACGACGCGTCGGGCTGCCCTTCTGGGCCGTGGCCGACTGTGTCGCGCCGGGGCTGATCCTGGCGCAGGCGCTGGGCCGCTGGGGCAACTACTTCAACCAGGAGCTCTACGGCAAGCCCACAGACCGGCCCTGGGGCGTCGAGATCGACCCGGCTCACCGTGTCCCGGGATACCAGGACAGCGAGACGTTCCACCCGACGTTCCTCTACGAGTCGCTGCTGAACACGGTGATCTTCGTCGTGCTGCTCTGGTTCTCCCGGCGATACGCGCGCCGCGTGCCGTATGGCACCGTGTTCGCGCTCTACGTCGCGCTGTACAACCTCGTGCGCATGCCGATGGAGCTGCTGCGGATCGACACCGCCGACATCGTCTTCGGTCAGCGCGTGAACTTCTGGGTGGCGATGATCCTGTTCGTCGTGGGGGCGATCGCGTTCCTGATCCTGTGGCGCCGGCGCAGGAACGCGCCGGCCGGCCAGCCCGCGGCCCGGCCTGCCGCGCTGACCCCGGGCCACCAGGCCGCTCCTCGCCCGGAGGCGGCGATCGCCGCCCGGCTGCGGACGCAGCGGCGCAAGAAACGGGACTAGCGGCGGGAGCCACGTGACGGCTGTTCACGCACGTGCCTGGCACCGGTGCCAGGCACGGTCACGAATCGAGCCGACTTCGCGAGGAGTTCGTGACGGGTTGGCCGGGACGGCTCAGTCGCGGGATTCCGCGACCAGGCGCTCGAGTGCTCCGACGCATCCCGCGTCGAGGTCGCCGCCGGCGCGCGCCCACAGCTCGGCCAGCGCGCGGCCGGCGGCTGCGGATGAACCATGTCCGCCGGCGGTCACGAACGCTTCGGCCACGGCCAGCACGCGCGCTTCGAGCGGTGCCTCGCCGATCGGGGCCGACCGGGCGGCGAGCCATCCGGCCGCCTCGTCGTCCAGCGTGTTGGCCGCGACGCGAGCGGCGGTGCGCGCCCGCTCCGCCACCGCACCGGCGGGGGCAGTCGTGTCGTAGAGGAACGCGGCCAGCCGGAGGCGGTCGACCCGCTCGGCTTCGAGGCCAAGCGTCCCGGCCACGTGACCGGCGTATTCGCTGACGGCGCGTGACGTGGCGGAGTGACCTCGGCTGGCCTCGATGGCGCGCATCGTGCGCTCGACGTCGCGGTCACCGGCGTCGCGGTGCACCTCGGGCGTCCAGGCGACGATGCGACCGCGGCCGAACTCGCGGGCGCGACGCAGGGCGCCGCTCGCGAGGCTGACCAGATCGTCCTGCGTTGCAGCATGCTCGGGGAACGCCGCCACGCCGCCGGAGAGCGTCATCGCGCGGTCGCCCACCGACCAGGATCCGAACGTGTCGGACAGCCGCCCCACGAGCGTCGCGGCCAGGTCGGCCGTCATGCCGGGGAGCACCAGGGCGAACTCGTCCTCGTCGAGCCGGCAGACGCAGTCATAGCTCCGGATACCACCCGACAGGCACTCGCCGGCCAGCCGAAGCACTTTGTCGCCCTCGGCGGCGCCATGGCGCCGGTTGAACTCGGCGAGCCCGTCCAGATCGACGACGCATACGGCAAGGCTCTGGCCGGTGCGCTTTGCCCGGGCGAGCTCCCGGCCGAGCACGGTCTGGAAGCCGCGATGGTTCGGCAGCGAGGTCAGCAGGTCGAGCGTCCCGGCGCCGGCCTTGCCGCTCTCCCACAGCCGCGAGGCCTCGACGGCCTGCGCGGCGACCCCCGATGCGATGCGAGCCTGGGTCAGCCCGCTTGCGTCGCGCACACCGGACGCCACGATGCAGCCGAGGCTGCGCCTGGCGCTGACGAGAGGGAGAAGTGCCCTGTCGCCCGACATCGTCGGCTCGAGGCCGGCGGCGATCAGCGTGTCGGGGCCCTCGCCGCTGACCCGCGAGAGCTCGGCGCCGTCCTCCGTCGCGGTGTACGCACCCACCGTGGCCGCGCCCAGGGCGGCAGCCACGGCGTCACAGGCGGCCGAAAGCACGGCCGGTACATCGCGTCCGGCCTCACATGCGGCGATCAGCCGCGCAAGCCCGCGCTCGAAGGTGGTGGATTCGGTCACGTCGCCTCCTGCAGCTTGCCCGCCCCGATCAACACGCGCACCGTGGTGCCCTCACCGGGGACGGCGTCGATGTCCAGCTTGCCGTTCAAGATCGTTGCCCGCTCCTGCATCGAGGCCAGCCCGTGGTGCGGCAGGCCATCGGCGGGGTCTCTCAGCACGCCTGTGCCGTCGTCCGTGACCCGAGCCTCGACCCCGGCCGCGGGCGAGCCCTGCACCGACACCGTGATTCGCGTCGGCCGTGCATGCTTGAGGGCGTTCGTCATCGCCTCGCGCACGATCTGGAAGAGCAGCACCTGCTCGTCCTGGCTGAGGCCGTCTGCGTCCGCCACGTCGAGCTCGACTGCGACGTCATGATCCTGCTGGAAGCGGTCTGCGATGGCGCGCAGCGCGGTCTCGAACCCCTGGTCGCGCAGCGTCCAGGGCTCCAGCGCGAAGGACAGCTCCCGCATGCTGCGGATGACTGCGCGCTGTCGCTCCCGCGCGGCTCCGAGCACGCGGAGGGCCCCCTCGGAGTCACCGGCTTCGAGCTCCTCGCAGGCGGCATCCAGCATCATCGTCACACCCGACAGCGTCTGCACCGGGCCGTCGTGCAGGAACATCGAGAGCCGCCGGCGCTCCTCCTGCTCCGCAGACACCACGCGGCGGGACAGCTCGGCGCGCTCGGCCTCGCGGATGCGCGCCTGTGCGAGCAATGCCTCGACGCGCTCGAACAGCGTCCCGTTCTCCGCGGCGCGGGCGGCGAAATCGGCAAAGAGAGTCACCTGCGCCATGTCGCTGGGGCCGAACTGCCGCCCCGAGCCGAGGTCGAGCAGCACCAGCATGGCATGGAGGCGCCCGGTGACGACCAGCGGCGCCGCCAGCAGGGACAGCGGGCGAAGACGCGCGCACAGCTCGTCGCCGGGATCGTCGCCGGGTGCACCCGTTACCGGGGCAAGCGCCGCGGCCGCCGCAGCGAGCAGCGACGAGGGAGCATCGAGCGCCACACCGGCGTCGCCAAGCGGACCATGTGCCAGGCCGGCGGAGGCCACCGGACGCAGCGTGCGCTCGCCCGCAGCGGGGACCAGCACGACGGTCGCGTCGACGTCGAACAGCCGCTTCGCCTCTGCTGCGGTGCGCTCCAGCACGCGCGTCGCGTCGAGCCCCGAGGACACGGTCCCCAGGCTCTGCACGAGCGCGTCCAGGAACCGGCCCTGAGCGAGCAGCTCTCGTCGCAGCCGGTCGGCTGCGACGAGCTCAGTCGATGATTGCGGTGCGGAGTGCGATTGCGACGGCATGCGTGCGGGTGTCCGCCTCGAGCTTCGAGAGGATGTGGCGAACGTGGCTCTTCACCGTCTCCTGGCTGATGAACAGCTTTGCCGCAACGTCCGCATTCGACATGCCGTCGGCGAGCAGTTGAAGGATCTCACGCTCGCGGGCCGTCAGCATGTTCTCCCGTTCCTTGGTCAGGAACGCGGGCATCAGCGCCGGGTCGACATAGCCGTCGCCCTCGGCGACCTTCTGGATCGCCCGCACGATCGTCTGGTGCGGAGCCTCCTTCAGGATGTAGCCCTTCGCACCGGCCTCGAGGCCGCGCGTCAGCAGGCTGCGCTCGGCGAAGGCGGTGAACATCAGCACCGCTGTCTCTGGGACATCGGTCGTAATCTCCTTGGCCGCCGCCAACCCGTCCATTCCGGGCATGCGCACGTCAAGGATCACCACATTGGGCTTGCGGCGCTTGGCCAGCGTCACGGCTGCCTGGCCATCGGAAGCCTCGCCCACGACCCGGATGTTCTCCGAGCGGGACAGCGACAGACGCAGTCCCTCACGGACTACCTCATGGTCATCGACGATCAGACAGGTAATTGGTTCGCTCACGGGCACTCCACTCGGGTTGTGGCGGGTTGCCACCGGTGAGGAGTATCGGCAGGAACGGCGTGGTCATTTAGCCCCAACGGAAACAGTGCCGTTCCGCCGGGCCAAAGGACGCTCCGCAGCGGTTGGTAAACTCCCCCCTGCGTGAGCGACGAGCCTCCGAGTACCAACCACTCATGACGACTGCGCTCGCGCTGCTCGCGGTCGTCCTGATCGTCCTCGCGAACGCGTTCTTCGTCGCTGCGGAGTACGCGCTTGTGACGGTGCGCCGCACGCGCATCCAGGAGCTGATCGACCAGGGAAACCGCGGTGCGCGGCGCGTTGCGGAGCTCCAGCAGAACCCGGCCAGGTTCATCTCCGCCATCCAGCTCGGCGTGACGATGTCGAGCCTGGCGCTGGGCGCCATCGGTGAGCCGGTGGTCTCCGACCTGCTGGAGGAGCCGCTCCAGTTCCTGCCCGACAGCTGGCACAGCGGCGTCGCGCTCACGATCGCGGCCATCCTCGCCTTCGCCCTGCTCTCGTTCATCCACGTCGTGCTCGGCGAGATCGTCCCCAAGAGCTACACCCTGCTGCACCCCGAGCGCATCGCTCTGCTGTCGGCCGGGCCGATCAACGCCTTCTATGCGATCTTCAAGCCCTTCATCTGGGCGCTGATCGCGGCCAGCTCGGCGGTGCTGCGCTGGCTCGGCCTTCCGCCCGAGGCGAGGCGCACGGCTGTGCACTCGGAGGAGGAGCTGAAGATGCTGGTCACCGCGAGCCGCGAGCAGGGTGTGCTCGAGGAGGAGGAGCAGGCCATGCTCCACAAGGTGTTCGAGTTCGCCGACAAGGACGCCGCCGACGTCATGGTGCCGCGGCCCGATGTGGTCGCGCTGCCGATCGAGATGCCGGTGCCGGAGCTGCTGCGGGTCATGCTCGACCACCCGTACACCCGCTACCCGGTATACGAGGGCGAGCTCGACAACATCGTCGGTGTGCTGCACGTGCGCGACCTGTTCGCCGCGCTGCACGACCGCGGCATCGAGGGGGTGGACGTGCGCGCGCTTCTGCGGCCGGCCATCCTGGTGCCCGAGACGAAGCGCCTCGACGAGCTTTTGGCCGAGTTCCGGTCGACCTCGAACCACATGGCCATCGTTGTCGACGAGTACGGCTCCGTGGCCGGTCTGGCGACCCTGGAGGACCTGCTCGAGGAGATCGTGGGGGAGATCGGCGACGAGTTCGACGTCCCTGAGGCCGGCATCCGCCGGATCGGCAAGAGCCGCCTACGGCTCGGTGGCTCGTTCCCCATCGAGGAGTTCAACGAGCGCTTCGGCACCCACCTTCCCGACGAGGACTACCACAGCATCGGCGGCTTCGTCTTCGGCGAGCTGGGCCGCGCTCCGAAGGTCGGCGACGTGGTCGACTGGAACGGCCTCCGGTTCGAGGTCAGCGCAGTCGATGGCTCGCGCATCGTCGAGGTCGACGTCACGTTCCGCTCGACGGATCAGCCCGCGGCGACCGAGCGCGAGTCCGCATAACGCCGCGTTCACGGAGGTGCCTGGCACCTCGGTGAACGGTCAGGCGAGCTCGTCGGAGCGACGCGCCATCTGCACGTCGTTCTCGGTGATGCCCCCGGCGCTGTGACTGACCCAGGCAAGCTCGACCTTTCCCCACCCGATCAGCATGTCAGGATGATGGTCGGCCGCCTCGGCCGCGTCCGCAACGCGGTTCGCGTAGGCCATCGCCCCCGCGAAGTCGTCGAAGCTGTAGCTCTTGCGCAGCGCGCCGTCTCGCGCCTCCCACCCGGGTAGGCCGGCCAAGCGCTGGTCGAGCGCGCTCTGATCGAGCACATCCATGCACGGCAGCCTACCCCGGAGCGCTATGGTCCGGCAGGGATGCGGTCCAACGACCTGACCCCGCTCGATCGCAGGATCATCGAGATTCTCCAGCGCGAAGGGCGGATGACGTACGCACAGATCGGGACGCTCGCCGGCGTCTCGTCGACCGCTGCCCACGAGCGCATCAAGAAGCTCGAAGCTCGCGGGGTCATCACCGGATACCGCGCGACGGTCGACCCCGCCAAGGTAGGGGCCGAGGTGACCGCGTTCATCTTCGTCTCGCAGAGCGCCGGTCCGCGCGGCCTGCTGGAGGAGGTCTTCGACCAGATGCCCGCCGTCGAGGAGTGCCACCGCATTGCCGGCGAGGAAACCCTTCTGATCAAGGTGCGGGCGCCTTCAATGGAGGCCCTGGACGACGTCGTCTGGGAGATCCGCGAGCTCGAGGCCGTGGAGCGAACGCGGACGGTCGTCGTCCTTGCCACCGTGTTCGAGGACCGGCCGGTCAACGCCGGCTCAGGGGAGACCGACCAGAGCGCACGATGAAACAACGGGGTCAGACCCTCGTGTTTCAGGTGATCTCGATCGGCTCCTCGGTGACCGCCATGTCGTCTATCCGGAAGCCCTTCATCTCTGCGCCGCCGCCTGCGAGCGACACGATCACGTAGACGGCGTCCGGCCAGAACGCCTGCTCGGCGTCGGTGCGCGACGGGTACGCCGGAGATGACACATGTGAGTGGTAGATCCCGATCAGGTCCAGGCCCGCATCGTCGATCTCGTTCATGATCCGGATCTGGTCGCGGGCCTCGATCCGGTAGTAGTACGGGGTCGGCTCGTCGGACTCCGCCGGAAAGAACAGCTCGGCGCGGCCATCGCGACCCGCGATGATCCCGCACGCCTCGTTGGGCAACCCGGCCCGCGCATGCGCGACGATCTCGTCGCGCATCGCCGCAGGGATCACCACCAGACGCGCTCCTCCATCTCCCGCTCCAGCTGCTCGGCAGGCTTGGAGTAGAGACCCGCGCTCATGTACTTGGAACCGCCGTCGGCAAACAGCACGACCACGTTCGCACCCGGCTCGAGCTCCGAGGCGATCTTGCGCGCCACTGCCAGCGCGGCGCCGGCGGAGACGCCGGCAAAGATGCCCTCCAGCTCCAGCAACCTGCGCAGTGCGAGTACCGACTCGCCGTTGGAGACGAGCACCTTGCGGTCGAGTTCGCGGATGTCGAGGATCGGCGGTGTGTACCCGTCCTCGAGGCTCCGCAGGCCCATCACGAGGTCTCCCTGAAGCGGCTCGGCGGCAACGATCTGCACGTCGGGGTTCGCCTCGCGGAGCCGGCGGCCGGTGCCCATCAGCGTGCCGCCGGTGCCAAGGCCGGCGACGAACGCGTCGACCTGGCCGTCAGGCACCTGCTCGAGGATCTCGAGCGCGGTGCCGCAGTAGTGCGCCGCAGGGTTCGCCTCGTTCGCGTACTGGAACGGCATGAACACGCTGGGATCGCGCTCCGCAAGCTCTCGCGCCATCGCGACCGCACCGTTCGACCCGAGGTTGCCAGGCGAGAAGATGATGTCGGCGCCGTACATGCGCAGCAGCTCGACCCGCTCGGGTGTCGCCGACTCGGGCATCACGGCCGAGACCGGGTAGCCCTTGACCTTGCCGATCATGGCCAGCGAGATGCCGGTGTTGCCGCTCGTCGGCTCGAGGATCCGCTGGCCCGGCATCAGCTCACCGGACTCCTCGGCTGCCTCGACCATCGAGAGCGCCACGCGGTCCTTCACAGATCCGGTCGGGTTCTGCTCCTCGAGCTTCGCGAAGATGCGGACGCCGGGCTTTGGCGTCATCTTCGGCAACTCGACGAGCGGGGTGTTGCCGACCGCCGAAAGAGCAGCGCTGCGCTGGGTCTGAATGCAGACCATTGCTAGTTGGCTCCTCCGGCCATCGCCGGCAGCACGATCACGGTTGCATCCTCTGACACCGACGTGTCCAGTCCGGCTCCGAGGCGAACGTCCTCGTTGTTGACGTACACGTTCACGAACCGGTTCAGCTCCCCACCATCGTCGAGCAGGTGACTGCGAATTGCCGGATAGCGGCTGGTGAGGTCGTCGAGCAGTTCGCGAACGGTGTCACCGCTCGCGTCGACCTCGCGCGCGCCGCCAACGGCCTGGCGCAGGATGGGGGGCATGCGGACTGTGCTCACTAGGCGACGGCCTCCTTGATCGTGGCCGGCTGCGTTGCGCGGGCCGGCATGGCGCAGAACTGTTCGTAGTCGATGAACGCGATCTCGTGCGGATCCTTGCTGCATACGGGGCATTCCGGATCGCGGTGCATCTTCAGCTCGACGAACTCCATTGACAGAGCGTCATAGCGTAGCTGCCTGCCGATCAGCGGATCTCCGACACCCAATACCAGCTTCAGCGCCTCCGTTGCCTGCAGCGTCCCGACCACTCCGGGGAGCACGCCCAGCACGCCGCCCTCGGCGCACGACGGGGCGAGCTCGGGCGGGGGAGGCACGGGGAACTGGCAGCGGTAGCACGGCCCCACTCGCGGCGAGTACACCGTCACCGACCCCTCGAACTGGTAGATCGAGCCGTGGACGACCGGGATGCCGGCCACCAGGCTGGCGTCGTTCAGGAGGTAGCGGGTGGGGAAGTTGTCGGTTCCGTCGACGATCACGTCGTAGCCCGCAATGACATCGAGGACGTTCTCCGACGTCAGCCGCTCCGTGTACTTCACGATCTTCACATCGGGGTTGATCGCCTTCATTGCGATCTCGGCCGAGTCGACCTTGGGCATCCCGATGCGGTCTTCCGTATGCAGGATCTGCCGCTGGAGGTTCGACCGGTCGACGACGTCGGCATCGATGATGCCAAGCGTGCCGACGCCGGCCGCCGCCAGGTACAGCCCGGCGGGCGACCCCAGTCCTCCCGCGCCGATCAGCAGGATCTTCGAGTCGAGCAGCTTCAGCTGACCTTCCTCGCCGACCTCCGGGATCAGCACATGGCGGCTGTAGCGCTCGAGCTGCGGGCCGTCGAGGGTGCGCGGCACCTTCCACTCATGCCCGTTCTGCTTCCACTCCGAGAAGCCGCCCGACATCGACTCGACGTTGGTGAAGCCGAGCTCGCCGAGGGTCTTCGCCGCGTAGACGCTGCGGTTGCCGCTCGCGCAGTAGAGGATCACCGGCCGGTCGCGCTCGGCGACGGCGTTGTCGATCCGCGACTCGAGATGGCCGCGCGGAATATGAACTGCCCCGGGGATGAACCCCTGCTCGTACTCGTCGCGCTCTCGCACGTCGATCAGCACGGGGCGCGGCTCCGAAGCCAGCCGCGTGGCAGCATCACGCGTCGAGACCTCGTCGATCTCGCCCTTCGCCGCTGCCAGATGATCGCGGTATGTGGCCACGCCCATCACCTACCCTTTCAACGAAACCCCCCAACGCAGAGCGCGCCGGAGGGTGGAATCTCCCTCTAGAACTGTAGCGATGAATGGATCCAAACTCCATTCGGCTATGACCCAGAACGAGCCGGATACGCCGCCTATTCCCCGCCCCGGCAGACGCCGTCTGGCGGTCGTTCTGGGCATCGCGGCGACGGTGGGCGTGGCAGCGGCTCTGGTGGTCGTGATGACGGCCGGCGGAAGCGGTGCCGAGCCTGCCGCGTCGGCGCCGTCCAAGCCGCTCGAAGGCGCCCCACCCGCCGCCGTGCAGCTGCCGGGGGCGCGTGTGTCCGGCAACCAGGCGGTGTGCGACGCATCCCGGACGCGGCTTGGGGAGGACGACGTGCGAACGAAGGTTGCGTGCGCGATGGCCGGGTACGGCGAGCAGGGGGCCGCGGCGACGATCGACACGCTCGACGCTCTGCCGCAGGGGGAGCCGGTCGTGCAGGTGAACCTCGGGCTCGTGCAGCTCTGGGCCGGCCGGCGAAGCGAGGCGGTGACGACCTTGAAGGCCGTGCGGGAGGACGACCTGTACGGCTACTACGGCACGGTCGCCGACAACGTCCTCCACTTCCCGGCCCAGCGGCCCGGCTATCCGCTCTGGGTCCCGCCGCCCGGCCTACCCACCGGCACGGTGCAGGAGCTCCGCGCCGAGGCAGCCGCGAACCCGAACCAGGGCCAGGTGTGGCTGGCACTGGCCGCGAAGCTGCAGGCGTCCGACCGGCGCCAGGCGGTCGAGGACGCGCGCAAGGCGCAGACGCTGCTGCCGACGGCGGTGACGCCTCGCATCGCGGTCGCCGTGCTCGCATTCGACAAGGACAACCCGGACGCGAGCTTCGGCGTCCTCGGGCCGCTCACGACGCAGGTTCCCGACGGAGCGCTGCCCGAGGTGCGGTTCCACCTCGGCATGCTGCTCTGGTGGCTCAAGCAGGACACCGACGCGCTGGCCCAGTGGCGGCAGGTCGTCCAGGCAGTCCCGGAGTCCGACTACGGCGTGATCGCCGCCAAGCTGCTTCAGCAGACCGGTCAGTAGGGGCGCGTCGCGCCGACGTAGGTGTCGGAGTACCAGCCGGTCATCGGGCTGATCTTGACGACATCGCCGGCGTGAGGCGAGTGGATGAACCGGTTGCCGTCGATGTAGATGCCGACGTGCCCGAGGCCGTTGAAGAAGACGAGGTCGCCGGCTCGCAGCGAACGCCGTGAGACGTGGCGGCCGGCGCCGTACTGGGCGGCGGCGACGCGCGGCAGATGCACGCCCAACCGCGCGTAGACGTATTCCACGAGCCCTGAGCAGTCGAACCCCGACGGGCTCTCGCCGCCCCACACGTACGGCGTGCCGAGCTCACGCTTGGCAAGGGCCACCGCGCGCGCACCAAGCGACGAGCCTGCGGAGTGGTGATGGTTGTTGTGGTGGTTGCCGGGCTTGTGCGGCTTCCCGCCGCCCTGGTTGCCCCCTCCGAAGCGATATCCCCCGTGGGTGACGTGCCGGTTGAGCGGAATGCCCAGGGCGGCGCGGGTGTGCACGCCGACCTCGCCGTCCACGAGGAGGCCGTGCGACCGCTGGAAGCTCTTGACGGCCCGCAGCGTCTGCGGCCCGAACTGGCCATCCGCCGGGATGCCAAGTGCCCGCTGAAGGGCGGCGACGGCCGGCCCGAGGTCGTGCACGCGCAGCACGACATCGCCCGTCCGCCCGCGGTGCTCCGCGGCCAGCGCGGCCCGGGTGTGAGGACCGACCTCGCCGTCCACCAGCAGTCCATTCGAGCGCTGGTACGCCTTGACGGCTCCGAGCGTCTGGCGGCCGAAGATGCCGTCCGCCGTGATGCCCAGGGCTCGCTGCAGGCGCACGACGTCCGGCCCTGTGTCGCCGACCCGGAGAATGCGAAGGTGCTCCTGGCGCGCCCCGGCTTTCGCCGACGCCTGGTGCTCCTTGCCCGCCGCATACGCAGGCGCTCCCATGCTTGCCGCGGTTGCTGCCATCACGAGCGGGACGCTCATCCGGCGGGTCCGGCGGCGCCGGCGCATTGACTCACGCCTGCGCTGGGACCGCGCCGACGCTGCAATCCACAGCTCGGCTGACCCCAGATCCCGCGACACGCAACGACATTACGCCGCAGTTGTCAGGGGCCGGTTAGGTGACGGTGAAATTCCTCTTCATGCCGTAGATGGCGACGTGGATGCTGCAAAAGAGCTGGTACGTGCCGGCTGCCAGCGTCTTCGTGGGCGCGACCGACTGGCCAGGCGCCAGGATGGCGCTTCTGTACAGCACCCGCCCGGTGCTGATCCGCTTGATGCTGAACTGATGGTTGGTAGCCGTGCTTCTGTTGGTGACACGGAACGTCACCGCACCGTGCGGTGCACTCGGAGTCGCCATATCGAGTCGGAAATTGCGGAGCGCAACGGTGCGCGACGACGCGGCCCAGGCCTGGGCCGCGAGAACCCCACAGGCAAGGACAATGGTGAGCAGGATCAGGAGCTTGTTCAGCATCGGCTTCCTCCCGGGGTGAGGCTACATCGGTCCCTACGACGGCGGTGCGCGGGCGGATTGCCGGTCTAGAACGGCGGTCGGCCGTGCACCCAGCGGCCGCCGAGCATCGTCGCCTCGACCCGCGCGTCCGCGATGTGCTCGGGGTGCGCGACGATGTCGGTGTCGAGCACGACCAGGTCGGCGGCGTGCCCGGGAAGCAGACAGCCCCGGTGACGCTCGTCCCCGACGGCATACGCCGCGGCGGCCGTGAAGCCGGCGATCGCGTCGGCAACGGGGATCCGCTGCTCGGGCTGGAACGGTGGCCGGCCGTCGGCGGTGCGATGCACGGCGGCCTGGATGCCGGCCAGCGGGTCGAGCTGCTCGATCGGCGGGTCGGCGCCGAACAGCACGTGGGCGCCACTCTCGAGTATGTCCCGCGTGCGGTAGGCGCAGCGCACGCGGTCAGCCCACAGCCGCTCGGCCACGTCGCGGTCGGAGGTGGCGTGGACCGGCTGCATCGATGCGATCACGCCAAGCTCGGCGAATCTCGGCAGGTCGTCGTCGTCGAGGCACTGTGCGTGCTCGATGCGCGGCCTCACGAGCGCCTGCTCCCACGCCTCGCGAGTCTGCTCGAACGCGTTCAGCGCCGCACGGTTCGCGCCGTCGCCGATCGCATGGACGGCCATGCCGAGCCCGCCGGCAGCAGCCTCGGCGATGCCCTCCGCGAGGGCGTTCTCGGTCAGCAGGACGTCGCCCGAGCCGTCGAGCATCCAGGCGGTGCGAGATCCGAGCGTTCCGTCCATAAAAGCCTTCACGGGCCCGACGCGCAACAGGTCGCTGCCGAAACCGGTGCGGAGCTCGAGCGCCCGGGCGGCGCCGAGGTCGTCGAGCGGGATGCTCATCCAGACGCGCAGGGTGAGGCGGCGGTCGGCGTCGTAGCGCTGCCACAGCTCGCGTCCATGGTGGGCCTGGAAGTCGTGCACGGACACGACGCCGCGGCGGTTCGCCTCCGCCATCCCCTCGCGAAGCGCACGGGAACGCTCGAGCGGGCTCGGCTGGGGGAGGGGAAAGCGCCATGCTTCCCACTCCTGCAGGACGCCGGTCGGATGCTCGACGCCTTGGGCGCGCAGGGCTGCGGTGTTGACCCACAGCGTGTGGTGGTCGTGCGCCCAGAGGGCTGCGGGCCGGTCGCCGGTGGCCCTGTCCAGGGCTTCGGCGGACGGCTCGCCTTCGCCCCACCGAGCTGAGAGCCAGCCCTTCCCGCGGATCCAGCCATCTCCGGGCTCGGCTGTCGAGACGGCGGCCAGGGCGGCAGCGAGGCTGTCGGCGTCGCCGAGGTCGAGCCATGTACGCTCGAGCGCCCAGTCGAGGAAGTGCACGTGCGCGTCGGTGAAGCCGGGCAGAACGCAGCGGCCGTCGAGGTCGATGCGCTCGTGGCCGACGCTGTCGGTGTCCCCCTCGCGGACGTCGACTCCGCCGACGATCCGGTCGCCGGCGACGGCAAGCGCGCGCACCTGCGGCAGGCGGGGATCCATCGTGTAGATGGGGCCGTTGTGGAGGATCACGGGCGGGGTAGTGTACGCGCGTGATTCCCGCGGCTGAGATCGAGCGCCGGCTGGAGAGCTTCCGCGCCGCTCTCTCCGCCGACGGGCTCGACGGCGCGGTCGTCGTGCAGAGCACCGACCTCGCCTACCTCTCCGGCACGAACCAGCAGGCCCATCTCGTCGTCCCCGCCGCCGGTGATCCGGTGCTGCTCGTGCGGCGCATCCTGGAGCGCGCGCAGCGCGAGTCGCCGCTCGGGCGGATCGAGGGCCTCGGTTCGCTCTCGGCGCTTCCCGCCGCACTCGCGTCGTGCGGGCTCGCGACCGGCGCGCGGATCGGGTTCGAGCTCGATGTGCTCCCCGCCGCGCGGTTCCAGGGATACCTGGGCAGGCTGGCAGGCTACGAGCTGGGGGACTGCTCGCCGCCGCTGCGCCGCGTGCGTGCTGTCAAGAGCGAATGGGAGCTCGAGCGCATGCGGCAGGCAGCAGACCAGGTGCGGGCCGCGGCGGAGGCGATGCCCGCGCTGATCGGCGAAGGAGCGCTTGAGTCTAAGGTTCAACTTGAGGTTGAGAAGGTGTTGCGCGAGCACGGCCATCAGGGCCAGCTTCGCTTTCGTGGCTTCAACCAGGAGATGCACTACGGCCAGGTGCTCGGCGGCCCCAGCGGAGCGGTGCCGGGCTACTCCGACTCGCCGCTGTGCGGCCCTGGCCCGAACCCCGTGCTGGGCAAGGGGCCGGACGGCCATGCGCTGCGCGCCGGCGATCCCGTGATCGTCGATCTGGTCGGAGGCTACGAGGGGTACCTGGCCGATCAGACGCGGACCTTCAGCGTCGGCCGGGCCCCGGACGATCTGCGAGCTGCATACGCCGCCGCCGTCGCGATCATCCGTGCGGTCGAGGCGAAGATCCATCCGGGGACGCCGCCGAGCGCGCTGTTCGACCTTGCAGAGAAGATGGCCGGCGACGCCGGGCTCGGCGAGCATTTCATGGGGTACGGGCCCGGCCGGGTACGGTTCCTGGGTCATGGGGTGGGGATGGAAATCGACGAGCTGCCCGTGCTGGCACCGGGGTTCGACGATCCGCTCGTGGAGGGCCATGTGATCGCGGTCGAGCCCAAGTTCGTGTTCCCGGGGCGGGGCGCCGTCGGGATCGAGAACATGTACGCCGTGACCGCCGACGGCTTCGAGACCATCACGACGGCGAGCGAGGAGCTGATCGAGGCGTGAGCGTGCGCCATCCGCAGACCGAGGAGCAGGATCTCCTGGTCGAGGCTGTGCGGACGCTGGCACGAGAGCGGATCGCACCACAGGCGGCAGCGGTCGACAAGGCGGCCGCGTTCCCCTGGGATGCTGTCGAGCTGCTGCGCGCGAATGACGTCTTCGCGCTCGGCTTTGCCGAGGAGCACGGCGGCACCGGCACCGGCACGCTGACGTTCCTGCGGGCCGTCGAGGAGCTCTCGTGGGCCGACGCCACCGTCGGCCTGATCCTTGCCGTGCAGTCGCTCGGCGCCATCGCCATCGAGCTGGCGGGGTCGGACGAGCAGAAGCAGCGCTACCTCCCGCGCTGGGCCAGCGGCGAGTGGATCGGTGCCTACGCGCTGACCGAGGCCGGATCGGGCTCCGACGCCCGCGCGTTGCGCACGACCGCGCGCCGCGAAGGCGAGGAATGGGTGATCGACGGCAGCAAGCGCTTCATCACGAATGCCGGCGTCGCGGAGACGTACGTCGTGTTCGCGCGCACTGGCGAGGGCATCTCGGCGTTCATGGTCGCAAAGGGCGCGCCGGGGTTCGCGGTCTCGAGGATCGAGCCGAAGATGGGCATCAAGGGATCGACCACCGGCGAGCTCGTGTTCGACGCCTGCCGCGTGCCGGCCGACGCCATCGTGGGCGAGGAGGGCAGCGGCTTCCGCCTCGCGATGCGCGTGCTCGACCGGTCTCGCCCGGGGATCGCGGCGCAAGCGCTCGGCATCGCACAGGCTGCGCTCGACTACGCCGTGCGGTACTCGACCGAGCGCGAGACGTTCGGCAAGCCGCTCGCCGAGCATCAGGGGATCCAGTTCATGCTCGCCGACATGGCGGTGAAGGTGGAGGCAAGCCGCGGGCTGCTCTACGACGTGGGGGCGATGCTCGACCAGGGCATCGACGGGTCGGAGCTGACAAAGGCCTCCGCGATGGCGAAGCTGATGTGCTCGGACACGGCGATGTCGGTCACCACCGATGCGGTGCAGATCCTCGGCGGGTACGGCTACATCGAGGAGTACCCGGTCGAGCGCATGATGCGGGATGCCAAGATCACGCAGATCTACGAAGGCGCGAACCAGATCCAGCGGCTCGTCATTGCGCGGGAGCTGCTGCGCGGTTTGAGCTAGGCCGCGTACCGGGTGCGGACGGCCGCATCGAGGTTTGGCCGTTGCCTCGATGGACAGCACCGTCGGCACAGAGGGGTGAGCCGCCGTTTCAGGCGGTGACCACGGGCGGGTGGGCGGTCAGGCCCGGCCGCGAATGCGCGCGGCGACGGCCACGAGCTTTGCCCGGTTCGGGCCGAAGTGGAAGCCCAGCACCGCGCATGTGCCGGCAAGGATCATCGGAAGCATCTGGTGATTCTCGACAATTGCGGCCGAAATTGCACTCCCCTGTTGGTGGTATTCGCCTCGATTGATTGACGACACCGAGTCGTCACGTCCCGTTTCACCCCTGTGACACCCACGTCGGTACAGTCGCCGCATGTCCATTTCACACCTCATCATCGATTCGCCGATCGGCGACCTTCTGCTCACCGCAGACGGCGGGGCGCTCACCGCGCTCGACATGGAGCCGCTCCCGGAGCGGCCGAAGACGCCCGCCGGCAACCCTGTGCTGACCGCGGCTCGCAAACAGCTCGAGCGGTACTTCGCCGGCCGGCTGATGCAGTTCGACCTGCCGCTCGCCCCTGCAGGGAGCCCGTTCGCCCAGCAGGTCTGGCTCGAGCTTCAGCAGATCCCTTTCGGACAAACCGTCACGTACGCCGACCTCGCGCAACTGGTCGGGAGGCCCGGCCATTTTCGGGCCGTCGGCTCGGCGAATGGTCGCAACCCGATCTCGATCATCGTGCCGTGCCACCGCGTCGTCGGGTCGAACGGCAGCCTGACCGGCTACAGCGGCGGCGTCGAGCGCAAGCGGTGGCTGCTCGACCACGAGTCCGAGTCCCGGCCGGATTGATCGTTTGGCAAGCCGCTGGAGCCGTGTATGAGGCTGCCGTGCCTGTCAACCGGATCCACATCAATGCGCCACCCGAGCAGGCATTCCGCGTGCTGGCCGACCCGGACGGGTTCGCGGAGGCCTCGGGAGCGTCCGACGAGCGGGAGATCGAGGGCGAGTGGCCGCACCCGGGCAGCCGATTCCGCAGTCGCAAGGGACTGCCGGGGATGACCGTGGTCGACGAGCTGACGGTGGTCGAAGAGGAGGCGCCGCGACGGCTGGTGCTGCATGGAACGGTGTCGCCGCTGCTGGAGGCAGATATCGAGGTCGAGATCGAGCCGTATCTGAACGGCTCGCGCGTGACGATGAAGGAGACCCCGACCGGGAGGTACGGGTCACGCCTTCCCTCGAGGCTGCTCGATGCAGCACTCGAGCGCCGCAACCAGAGGGTGCTCGAGCGACTGCAGCGGCTGGCCGTTCGCTCGCAGCACTGACGCCCGCGGGCGCCCGGCAGGCGCTTGGCTACCATCGGGCTCAGCTCGTGACCCCGCCCGAAACCGACATCCTGCGCCAGCACGAGGCGCGCACCTACGGCCGCGCCCGCCGCAAGCTGGGCGTGGCCGACACCCTGGCCGGTCTCGCTGCGCTGATCGCCGTGGTCGTGTGGGCAGACACCCTCGGCGGGTGGGGCGCGGTGGTCGCCCTCGCGATCGTGCTGCCCGCGATCTCGCTGCCCTTCTCGTACGCCGGCTACCGGCTGTCGCGGCTGCACGGCATGTCCCGGCAGACCATCAGGGGGTGGCTCGCCGATCAGGCGAAGGCCCGCATGCTGGGGCTGCTGTTGGGAGGCAGCGCCGCCCTCGGCATGCTGGCAGCACAGCGGCTGTCGGAGGACTGGTGGCCCGTGCCGGCCTGGGTCGCCGCGATGGTGCTCGTCGTCGCGCTGTCTGTGCTGTGGCCGGTGCTGCTGCTGCCGCTGTTTCTGAAGAGCGAGCCGCTCGCGGATGGACCGCTCGCCGACGAGCTCTGGCAGACCGTGCGGGACACGGGCGTCCCCGTGCGTGAGATGCGGCTGCTGCACATGGGCGAGAAGACCTCGGCGGCCAACGCCATGGTTGCCGGCCTTGGGCCGACGCTGCGGGTGTACGTGGGAGACACCATCGCCGACGGTGAGGACCAGGAGACCGCCCTCACCGACACCCGTCTCGTGCTCGCGCACGAGCTCGGGCATCACGCGCGCAGGGACGTGTGGCGGATGCTCGGATGGACGGCGATCTCGATGGCGGTCGGTCTCGCCGGGGCGTGGCTCGCGGTGCGGGAGCTCTCACCCGACGGTCCCGGTCACCTGACCGCGCTCCCCGCGCTCGTGCTCGGGTTCTCGCTGGCCACCGCGGTCATCGGGCCCATCGGTGCCGCGTACTCGCGCCGGCGGGAGCGGGCGGCTGACGCCTACGCCGTCGACGTCACCGGCGAGGGTGACCGCTACGCCCAGACGTTCGAGCGGCTCGTCTCGCAGAACCTGCTCGAGCTGCGTCCGCCCCGGCTCTGGCACGCGCTGACCGCGTCGCACCCGATGCCGGCGGATCGGATCGCCGCGGCGCGCCGCGCGCACCCGTGAGCGACGCCTCCATCCACGCAGGCCTCGCCTGGCTCGAGAGCTCGGAGGAAGGCCGGGAGTGGCTGAAGCGGCTGCCCGGGCTGGTGGAGGGGACCGCGGCGCGCTGGTCGCTCACCGTGGGACCGCCGTTCGAGTATGCGTTTGCCTCGCTGGCACTTCCCGTCAGGCGCGCCGACGGCACCGATGCGGTGCTGAAGCTGCAGTTCCCCGGCCGCGAGGGAGAGCACGAAGCTGCCGCGCTCGAGCACTGGGGCGGCGACGGCGCCGTGCGGCTGCTCGACCACGACCCCGAACGTCACGCGCTCCTGATCGAGCGGTGCACTCCCGGAACGCCGCTGTCAGCCGTGGAAGCGGACGCGGCGCTCGACGTCGTCATCGGTCTCCTGCCGCGCCTCTGGACACCGGCAGCCTCGCCGTTTCGGACGCTTGCCGACGAGGCGACCTGGTGGGTGGAAGAGATGCAGGCCGACTGGGAGCGGCTGGGGGAGCCGTTCGAGCGCGACCTGTTCGATGCCGCGTTGGAGGCCCTCGGTGAGCTGCCGGCCACCCAGGGGGAACAGGTCCTGCTGCACCAAGACCTCCATGCCGGGAACATCCTCGAGGCCGAGCGAGAGCCGTGGCTCGTCATCGACCCCAAGCCGCTGATCGGCGAGCGGGAGTTCGGGGTCGTGCCGATCGTGCGCGGCATGGAGCTCGGGCACAGCAGGGAGGCCGTGCTACGGCGCCTGCGCCGCGTCACGGCGGCGCTCGACCTCGATGAGGATCGCGCCCGCCGCTGGACAATCGCCCAGACAATTGCGTGGTGCTTCGACACCGAGGGTGCGACCGCCGAGCATGTCGAAATCGCCCGGTGGCTGCTCTGACGGCGGAAAACGAGATAGCTGGACAAGCCAGGGGATCGGCAGGAATAGACTCCGCTACCACGAACAGCGCCCCGATGCAGTTCGGAAACAGTGCAGCGGCCCCATTACCAGAGCCAAGAACGGGGCCGGATCTCTCGATCGTCGGAGGAGTTGCAGTGGGCGAGGTCATCGCGCTCGCAAATCAAAAGGGGGGAGTTGCGAAGACCACCACGACGCTGAATCTCGGCGTCGCTCTAGCCGAGCGCGGAAAGCGCGTTCTGGCGGTGGATCTCGACCCCCAGTCCAACCTGACGATGAGCCAGGGAATCGACCCGGATGACCTCGAGCGAACGATGTTCGACGTTCTCGTCCACAAGACGCCGATCGAGGACGTGATCCAGCACCGCGAGATCGACCTGGCAGCCTCCAGCATCGACCTGGCAGGCGCCGAGCTCGCGCTGTCGTCGATGATCGGCCGCGAGCGTGCACTGCAGAAGGCGCTGCTCCCCGTCCGCAGCCTCTACGACTACATCTTCATCGACACGCCGCCGTCGCTCGGCCTGCTGACCATCAACGCGCTCACGGCCGCCGACGGCGTGATCGTGCCGGTGCAGTGCGAGTACCTCTCGCTGCGCGGCCTCATCCAGCTCGAGAACACGCTGACGATGATCCGCGAGAACCTCAACCCGGACGTACGGATCAAGGGCATTCTGCCGACGATGTTCGACGGCCGGACGCTCCACTCGCGCGAGGCGGTGGAGATCCTGCAGGAGAACTTCGGCGACCTCGTATTCGAGACGAGAATTCGCAAGACGATCCGCTACGCGGAGGCGCCCGTGAAGGGAACCTCCGTCCTACAGTACGATTCCAAGGGGAATGCGGCCAAGGCCTACCGCGATCTCGCTGGGGAGGTGCTCCGTAACGGCCAAGCGGAATAGCATGCGGGACGGCCCGCTCGCACAGCTCTTCAAGGCAACGGAGAGCGGAGCGGCCACTGAGAAGGAGCAGAAGGAAACCGCGCCGGGGCGCAAGCGCGACAGCGCTCGCGAACCCGAGCCGCGTCCCCAGCTGCTCGAACGGCCCGACTCCGACGAGGGCAGCCGGTTCCCCCGGCCCGAGGATCAGCCTTACCTGGCGGTCATCCGCGTCGTCGGCATCGGCGGCGGTGGGTGCAATGCGATCAACCGGATGATCGACGCCGAGGTCAAGGGGGTCGAGTTCATCGCCGTGAACACCGACATCCAGCAGCTCCAGATGTCGGATGCCCCGACCAAGATCCACATCGGCCGCGAGCAGACCCAGGGGCTCGGGTCGGGCGCCGACCCCGAGGTCGGCCGCATCGCCGCCGAGGCTTCCTACGACCGCATCAAGACGGTGCTGCGCGGCTCCGACATGGTATTCGTCACGGCCGGCGAGGGCGGGGGCACCGGCTCCGGCGCCGGGCCCGTGATCGCCCGGATCGCCCGCGAGATCGGTGCGCTCACCGTCGGGATCGTCACTTCACCGTTCGCCTTCGAGGGAAGTCGCCGCGGCACCCAGGCGCGGTCCGGCATCGACGCGCTGCGCAAGACGGCCGACACGGTAATCGTGATTCCCAACGACCGGCTGCTCGACGTGCTCGAGAAGGGCACGTCGCTGGTGGAGGCCTTCCGCATCGCCGACGACGTCCTGCGCCAGGGCGTGCAGGGCATCTGCGACCTGATCACGCTGCCCGGCCTGATCAACCTCGATTTCGCCGACGTCCGTGCCGTGATGTCCGACGCCGGCACAGCGATGATGGGCATCGGCATGGCAACCGGCCCCAACCGCGCAAGCGAGGCGGCGACGCGCGCCGTTCACAGCCCGCTGATCGAGCAGGAGGTGAAGGGCGCCCGCGGCATCCTGCTGGCTGTGTCGGGCGGCAGCGACGTGTCGCTGCACGAGGTGAACGAGGCTGCCGAGATCGTCCGGGCCGCCTCGGACGACCGCACGAACATCATCTTCGGCGCGTCGGTCGACGAGCAGCTGGCCGGCCAGATGTGGGTCACGGTGGTGGCGACCGGCTTCTCGGTGTCGGGATCGCCTTCGCGGCCGGGCGAGGCTTCGCGGCCTGTCACGCCGGCGCCTGACGAGCTGTTCGAGCCGCCCAGCTTTCTCCGCGGCGACTGACGCCGCCGCGCATTCGCCGTTCCCCCTGACCGGGCGACGGTCGTAGGATCACGCGGATGAAGGCCGCCATCGCTGCAGGGCACGAGATGACCGCGTCGGCCGGCGCGCGGGCGCTGCAGGACGGCGGCAACGCGGTGGACGCGGTCGTGGCCAGTGGCGCCATGTCATGGGCGGCCGAGCCGGCGCTGACGGGGCCGTGCGGCGGCGGGTTCGTGCTGGTGCGGCCGGTGCGCCGCCATCGTGCCGCGCTGCTCGACGCGTTCACCGCCATTCCCGGCCGAGACCTGCCCCCGGACCGGCGGCTGGCCGAGGTGGAGGAGGTGCTGGTTCCTTTCGACGAGCGGACGACGCAGGTCTTCCACGTCGGGTCGGCGACATGCGCCGTGCCGGGCGTGGTCGCCGGGCTGTACGAGGTGCACCGCCGCCATGGCCGCCTGCCGTGGAAGCAGCTGCTCTTGCCGGCCGCCGAGGCCGCCGACCGGGGAGTCGCCACCAACCCCGGCCAGCAGCGCGTCTTCGACGCGATCCGGGTCATACTCACCCGGACGCCGGAGGCCCTCGAGATCTTCGCCCCCGGGGGAACGTTCACCACCGCCGGATCCGTGATCCGGCAGCCGGAGCTGGCGCGCAGCATCGAGCTGCTCGCGAAGCGCGGCCCTGACGAGCTCTACCGCGGGGCGCTCGGCCGCGCGATCGTCGAGCATCAGCACCGTCACGGCGGCCGGCTGACCCTGGCCGACCTGGAGTCGTACCGGCCGATCTGGCGGCGACCGCTGCGCACGTGTTACCGGGGACACGACCTGTTGACGAACCCGCCGCCGTCGTCCGGCGGCGTGCTGATTGCCCACATGCTCGGCGTGCTCGACGGTATTCCGCCCCAGCGCCCGCCCGGCACGGCGCCCGCGCTGCGGGCGCTGGCCGAATCGATGCGCAGTGCGGCGCGGCTGCGCGACCGGCGGTTCGCGACCCTGCTGCATCGCGGCGGCCTGACCCGTCACGTCCTCTCCGACGAGGCGATCGCCGCCGGTCGCGAGGCGGTTCGCCGGGCGCTCGAGGGCGCGTCGCCGGAGGTCTCGCCTGCGGTGCGGAGCGACGCCGGCACGACGCACATCTCCGTGGTCGACGGACAGGGCAACGCTGCGGCCTTCACCGCCTCGAACGGCAGCCACTCGGGCGTCATCGTGCCCGGCACCGGCATCCATCTGAACAACATGATGGGTGAGGAAGACCTCGCGGCGGGCCGTGACCTGGCGCCCGGCAAGCGGCTGACGAGCATGCAGGCGCCGACCATGGTGGAGTGCGATGGGAGCATCCGGCTCGTGGTCGGGTCGAGCGGCTCCAACCGGCTGCGCTCGGCGATCATGCAGGTGGTCGTGAACGTCGTCGACCACGGCATGGCGGTGCAGGACGCCGTGTCGTTCCCGCGGATCCACGTCGAGGGCCCGCGGCTCGATGCGGAGGGCGGCTTCGACCCTGCCGAGCTCGACCGGCTCGAGGCGTGGGGCGAGACGGTCGTTCGGTTCGACTCGCTCAACCTCTACTTCGGCGGCGCAAATGCCGTGCTCGTGGACGGCGGCATGCCGTCGGCCGCCGGAGACCCGCGCCGCGACTGCGCCGGCATCGTCCTCGACGTGTGAGCAGAGACCCTAGGGGGCTGGGGCTGCCACTCGACTCCGCCTGCGGGACGTGGCGATCCAGACACCCAGCAACACGAGCGCCGCTCCGGGCAGGAACGTGCCGGGCAGAGGGTCGCGCAACAGGAACCACGACAACCCGGCGCCGAGCACCGGCTGTGCGTACAGGGACGCTCCGACGGCGCCGGCCGGCAGACCCCGCAGCGCGCGGTTCCAGAGGACGTAGGCGATCACGCTGTTGCCGATGCCGAGGAACAGGACGATCAGCCAGGCACGCATGTCCGGGCTGTCGATGCCGTCTGCGAGTCCTGTATCCAGCGCCATCGGCACCAGGCCGAACACCGCTCCCAGCAGGCTGATGGTCGCAGTCAGCTCGAGCGGGCTGCACCGGTTCAGGTAGCTCTTGCTTGCCACCGTGTACCAGGAGAAGGTCAGCCCCGTGCCGATCAGGAAGAGCAGGCTGAGGGTGCTGGCGCCGTCCGAGCGGCCCAGGCCGGACACGAGCAGGGAGCCCGCCAGGCCGATTCCGAGCCCCGCCGCCGTGCGGCGGCCGAACCGCTCGTTCAGGAGCAGCGCGGCCCAGAGCACGATCATCACCGGCTCGAGGCCGACGATGATCGCGGCGATGGCGGAGTTCGCTTGGTCGATGCCGAGGTAGATCAGCACCATCTGAACCCACAAGCCGAGCGCTGCAACGGCAAACAGCCCGCGCAGGTCGCTCGCCGCAAGCCGCCGGATGACGGGGATTGCGATTGGCGCGAGCACCAGGCCTGCGATGGCAAAGCGCAGGCCTGTCAGCGTCACCGGGCTGAAGTCGCGCAGGGCGACCTGGCTGGCAGGGAACGCTCCGGAGTACAGCAGGTTCGCCGTCGCGAGGGCGGCGAGCGGGTGACGTACAGCGGCGGAAGAGAGGCCGGAGCCGACGCCTCTCATTCGCCGTGTGGAACCTTCCCGTTGGTCTTTGCGCGCTCGCGGATCTGCTCGATCTGCTCCAGCGCGTGCAGGCCGCGCGTGAGCAGGTCGGTGATCTCGAGCAGCCGTTCGTGTTCGGTGCGCAGTTCGAGCACTCGCTGCTTCTCGGCGGCGGGGAAGTCGACCCGCGCCATAATGGCGTACGACAGCGGGGTGACCAGTGCCGTCAAATCCTCCTCGGGGTCGCCGCCGCCGACGGCAGCGATCCGCCGGAACAGCGACAGGACGGTCTCGGCCTCGTCGCCCGCCTGCAGGTCGTCACCGGCATCCTCTGCGACCGCCGTGGTGAACGAGCGGCCACGGGTGATCTCGACCACCCGCACGACCTCGACGCCCTCGACGATGATGTTCAGCCGCCCGTCCTCGAACTTCTCGCGCACCTCGACCACCTCGGCCGTGCACCCGATCTCGCGCGTCCCCTCCTCGTCGGCGTAGAGGAGCAGAAATGGAGTCTCGTGGTCGAGGCAGTCACCGATCAGATCCTTGTAGCGGTCCTCGAAGATATGCAGCGGCAGGAGCTCCCCCGGGACGAGCACTGTTGGCAGCGCGAAAATGCCGAGCTCACGGGACATCAGGAGCACGCATTCTACCCCCCGCTGACGGCCGTTCGGAGGGGTGGAGCAGCGTCGCGCCATGGCGCCAGGCGCTCCCACGCCGCGGCGGCGGCAACCACCGCGTCGTCCTCGAAGCGGCGCCCGGTGATCTGGATCGCCACGGGAAGCCCGTCTTCGCCGAGGCCGTTGGGAAGCGAGATAGCCGGTTGTCCGGTCAGGTTCGCCGGGTAGCAAAGGTGGCACCAGTCGTCGAAGAACGGGTCGACCGGCTGTCCGTCGATCTCGGTGGGTGCGGCGACGCCGATCGGGAAGGCGGTCATCTGCATCATCGGGGTCAGCAGGAGGTCGAACTCGTCGAAGAACTCGAGCCACACCCGCGTGTAGGCAAGCCGCGCGAGCTGGGCATCCACATACTCGGGGCCGGAGACCGACTCACCGGCACGGAGGATCTCGGCGGTGCCCGGCTCCATCACCGACTCGAACCGGTCGAGCAGCTGACCGTCGGATGCGTATCCCTCCACGGTTGCGATGGTGTTCCAGATACCGATCCCATGCGGTGTCGCCGGATGGGCCTCGACCAGCTCGCACCCGGTCGCGGCAAAGGTCTCGACAGCGCGAAGGAACGCGCGGCGGACATCCGGCTCGACCGGGGTGATCCCCATGTCGACTGACCAGGCCACCCGCAGCCGCGAGAGGTCACCTTCGCCGAGAGCGGCGGAGACGTACTGCGGGCGGGGTGAGGGATACGTCAACGGATCGGCCGCGTGGGGGCCGGCCATGACCTCGAGGAGCAGGGCGGTGTCGCGCACGGTGCGGGTCAGCGGCCCGTCGACGGAGAGCGTCGGCCAGCCGGCAAATCCGGGCAGCTTGGGGATCAGGCCGAACGTCGGCTTCAGGCCGACGACACCGCAGAACGCAGCCGGCAGGCGGACCGAGCCGCCCCCGTCGCTGCCGACGGAGAGGGGCGTCATCCGAGCCGCCACCGCCGCGCCGGCGCCGCCGCTCGATCCACCCGGCGTGCGGTCGAGGTTCCACGGGTTTCGCGTCACGCCCCAGACCGGGTTGCCGGTGTACCCGCGGAAACAGAACTCGGGGTTGTTGGTCTTACCGACGATCACGGCGCCGCTCTGCTTGATCCGCGCAACCGGGACGGCGTCCTCGTCGGGCCTGAAGTCCTCGAACGCGCGTGAGCCGTTGGTCGCGAGCTCGCCCTTCATCCAGATGGTGTCCTTGATCGAGATGGGCACCCCCGCGAGAGGGCCGACATCTTCGCCGCGTCCCACTGCCGCCTCGATCCTGCGCGCGTCTTCGCGGGCGCGCTGCGGGAACGTCACCGTGAAGGCGTTCAACGCCGGGTCGAGCTCTTCGATCCGCGCCAGTGCCTGGTCGATCAGCGTGACCGGAGACACCTCCCCGTTGCGGACCGCCTCCGCCATGGCATAGGCGTCCAGGGAGTCGATGTCGGTCACGCGCGCCATCGTACCGGGCGCGGTCAGGTGTACGCCGACCGTATGCTGTGCCAATGGAAGGCCGCCCCGAGATCGCAAACCTGAGGCCGTACGAACCGGGGCGGCCGGCCGATGCCCTGCGCAGGGAGTTGGGCGTCAACCAGGTCGTCAAGCTCGCCTCGAACGAGGGCCCGCTGGGGCCCTTCCCGTCGGTGGTCGAGCGGTTGCGTGAGGCGGTGCCGCTGCTGAACCGCTACCCGGAGCTCTCGCACGACCTCCGGAAGCGGCTGGCGGAGCGGCACGGTGTGGCTCCGCAGCGGATCTGGGCGGGCAATGGCGCGGTCTCGATCATCGGAGACCTGGCGCTCGCGCTCCTCCGTCCCGGCGACGAGGTGCTGATGGGATGGCCGTCGTTCGTCGCGTACCCGATCGGGGCAACGGCGATGGGCGCGGCGCCGGTACAGGTGCCGCTGCGGTCGACCGGGGTGCTCGACCTCGACGCGATGGCGGGCCGGATCGGCGAGCGCACCCGCATCGTCTATGCCTGTTCGCCGAACAACCCGACGGGCGGCATCGTGCACAGCGACGAGCTGCGCCGCTTTGCCGAGCGGGTGCCCCAGGATGTGTTGCTCGTGGTGGACGCGGCGTACCACGAGTACGTCACAGATCCCGGCTACGGCGACGCCGTGGCCGATCTCGGCGACCTGCCCAACGTTGCGGTGCTGCGGTCGTTCTCGAAGGTCTACGGCCTCGCCGGGATGCGGGTCGGCTACATGGTCGGGCCGCCCGAGGTGGTTGCCGCCGTGTCGAAGATCGCCCATCCGTTCGGCGTCTCCGAGCTGGCACATGTGGCGGCGATCGCCAGCCTCGACGACCAGGGTGAGGTGGAGCGCCGCCGCGAGGCGAACACCCATGAGCGCGAGCGGTTGCGCGTGGGCCTCGAGAAGCTCGGCCTGCGGCCCCTGCCGGCGGAGGGCAACTTCCTGTTCGCCGATGTGGGGGATGGGCGCGAGCTGGCCGGCCGGCTGGAGCGCGCCGGTGTCATCGTCCGGCCGCTCGAGCCCTTCGGGGCCCCGTCGGCCGTCCGCATCACCGTCGGGTTGCCCGAGGAGAACGAGGCACTGCTCCAGGCGCTTGCCGCGTGCCTGGAGCCGGCGACCACCTGATGTCGCGGCGCAACGTCGACCTTCCGGCGCTCGTGGCCGGTGTCCTCGCCGGCGAGAAGCGTGCAGTCGCCCGAGCCATCTCGCTGATCGAGAACGGCGAACCCGCCGGGCGAGAGCTGGTCGCCGAGCTGTACCCGAAGACCGGGCAGGCAATGGTGACGGGCTTCACGGGCCCGCCGGGCGTGGGGAAGTCGAGTCTGCTGGCATCACTGGTCGGACAGCTCCGGCGCGACGAGCAGACGGTGGGCGTCGTGTCGGTCGACCCCTCCAGCCCGTTCTCCCACGGGGCGGTGCTCGGCGACCGCATCCGGCTGGCTGACCACTTCCTCGACCCGGGGGTGTTCATCCGGTCGATGTCGACCCGCGGGCACCTGGGCGGTGTGGCGGAGGCGACGGTGCAGGCGCTGCTCGTGCTGGACGCATCCGGCAAGGACGTGCTGTTGCTCGAAACCGTGGGCGTCGGGCAGAGCGAGGTCGAGGTGGCGCAGGTCGCCGACACGGTGGTGCTCGTGCTGATGCCGGGGTCGGGCGACTCGATCCAGGCGCTCAAGGCCGGGGTGATGGAGATTCCCGACGTGATCGTGATCAACAAGTCCGACCACCCGGCGACGCGGACGATGCGCTCCGAGATCCGGTCGATCCTCTCGCTCGAGCGCGACCGCGCCTGGAAACCGCCGATCGTCGAGACCGAGGCGGTGCGCGGCGAGGGCGTCGCCGACCTGTGGAAGGCGGTGCTGGACCACCGGGCGTTCCTGGAGGCCGACGGCGGCCTTGACCGGCGCCGGCGCGAGAGCGTGGAGCATGAGATCGTCGCGGTCGCCGTGGCCCAGGCCCGCCGCCGGCTGGCGGAGGCGCTGGAGGATGATCCCGAGGTGCGCAGCCTGCTCGACCGCGTCCACGCTCGGGAGCTCGATCCTCTGTCGGCGACGCAGGAGATCGTTGAACGCGTGCTGCGCAAGGATCGTTGACAGTAGTGCGCGACGGCCGTCACCGCTCGGTGATCTCGAGCAGGGCGACCGGTGCGTCGCTGAGCAACTCGGACAGGTCGAGCACCGGGCCGCCGATCTCGCGCCCTGAGAGCACGTCACGCAGGCGGGCGGGCGCACCGTCGGGCAACGGGAGCTCCGCTCCAACCGACCTGTCTGGCCGCAGCGTCGCGATGGCCACCACCCAGCGATTATCCAGACGGCGAGCGGCCGCGTAGACCGGGGCGTCGTGCGGACGGATGTCGAGCGGCACGTAGCGACCCTCGCGAAAGAGGTCGGCCCGCCGGCCGCGCAGCTGCAGTCCGAGATGCGTGAGGAGGAGCTTCAGCCGGCCGTCGGGCATCGTGGCTGCCAGCTCTTCCATTAGGCCCGTGGGGTCGTCGGCGTGCCGGCGGCGCAGCTCGGCGAGCAGCCGCGCGTTCGCATCGAAGTCGATCGGTCGCCTGTTGTCCGGGTCGACGAGAGTGAGCTGTGTCACCTCGTTGCCCCAGTAGATGTCGGGGACCCCGGGCGCGATCAGCTTGGCGGCGAGCTGGCCGAGCGAGATCGCGGCGCCGAGCTCGGCGACCCGCCCGGCGAAGGCATCCATCTCCCGAACGAACGCTGCGTCCCGGCCGGACAGGATCCGCTGGACAAATGCCGTCACGTCGGCCTCGTACGCCTCGTCGGGCGCGAGCCAGCTCGTCGTCTCCTTCGCCTCCCGCAGAGCCTTCACGAGATACGCGTTGATTCGGGCGGTGTAGCCGTGATCCGGCCCGCCCGCAGGCCATGAGCCCACCAGCGTCTGATAGAGCAGCCACTCCTCCGAAGGGCTCGGCCTGCGCCGCCCCTCTGACGGATGCCGGCCCATCCATCGCTCGCACAGCACGACCCACTCGCCGGCCAGAAGCGTCAGCGCGGCGATCCGCGAGCGCACGTCCTCGCCGCGCTTCGTGTCGTGGGTGGAGGTGGTGGTCATCGGATGGCGCGCCGCCTGGCTTTGGCACCACGCATGCAGATCCGCGGCCGTTGAATGGGGCCACCCCGGGTCGAGCCCGGGCTCGTTTCGTGCCAGCAGACGGGTATCCCGGTAGAGGGCCGTGTCCTCGACCCCCTTTGCCGCCACCGGCCCCGACAGCTGCTGCCACGCCTGGACGAACCGCCTTGCCTCGGCGGTCGGGGTGACGATCGAGCCGGCCAGGCGGTGCACCGCATCGGCGCCCTCCGCGTCGAGCTCGCCGGCCGCTGCGCGTGCTGCCCGCTCCACCCGAACGCGATCGGCTTCCCCGGCTCCGCCATTGACGTACGTGCGGTACGCATCCAGGTGCACGGTCAGCTCGGCGACCGCCTCCCGTGAGCCACCGACGCGGCCCGCCAACCGCGCGACGCGGTCCAGGTCGGCAGGGAACAGCACGTCGAGAGCCTCCCGCTTGGCGGCGCGGGCCGTCACCTCGAAGTCGTCCGGCCGGCCGGACAGCCGCACGTACGCCCGTGCCATCTCGGCGGCCCCGCCGGCGTCGACGAACATGCCGCCGGCCCATGCCAGGAAGTCGTACCCGGTCGTCCCCTCGACCGGCCAGCCGACTGGGAGCTCCTCGTCTCGCGCGAGGATCTTCTCCACCACGATGTAGGCGTCCGGCGCGGCGGTGCGAAGCCGCCGCAGGTAGGCGGCAGGATCGGCGAGCCCGTCCACGTGATCGACCCGCAGCCCTTGGACGACCCCCTCCCGCACGAGCCCGAGCACGAATCCGTGGGACATGCCGAACACCTCGGGATCGTCCGCCCGCAGCGCGACCAGATCGGACACGTCGAAGAACCGTCGGTAGTTGACCCGGTCGAGCCCCTCGCGCCAGTACGCCAGCACGTAGTGCTGCTGCTCGAGCGCCGCAGCCAGATCCGCACGCGCGAGCTGCTCCGTTCGCGGGGCGAGCGGGAAGGTGCGGTCGTGGTAGACCAGCAGTGGCTCGCCGCCTCCGTTGCCGACGGCCAGCGCGCCCGACGCCACGGCGTCGTCGGCCGATTCGCCCAGCACAGGCAGCAGCACCCGGCCGTCCAGGCCCGGGGCGTCCCAGTCGATGTCGAACGCGCGTGCCCACCGTGACATGCGGCCGTGGCGCAGGACATCCCACCACCAGGGGTTGCTCGCGTCTGCCGCCATGTGGTTGGGCACGATGTCGAGGATCAGTCCCATGCCGCGGCCGCGGAGGTCGGCCGACAGCGCGCGCAACGCAGCCTCGCCGCCCAGCTCGTCGCTGACCGCTGTGGGGTCGGTGACGTCGTAGCCGTGGCTGCTGCGCGGCCGGGCGCGGAACACGGGGGGGAGGTAGACGCAGTCGACGCCGAGCTCGTCGAGGTAGGGCGCCAGCGCCCGCGCGTCGTCCAGCGTGAATGCGGGTGACAGCTGAAGGCGGTAGCTCGACAGCGGCCGCCTCATGTCACGGGCGGGTCGACGGCTCGCGCGTCAGCTCGGCCAGGATCAGCGAGTGCGCCACCAGTTGCACCGCCTGACGCCTGATCGGCCGGCGCTCGGGCCGCGCGGTGTTCACGACCTCCTCCCACACGCCCGGAGTGTCGAGCTGCGGCACCACGAACCGCCGGCTGGTCTCGCCGCTGTTCAGCATCAGCAGCACGGTGCGGCCCAGGATGGGACGGCCGCGCTCGTCGACCTCGTCGGTCGCATCGCCGTCGATCAGCATACCGATCGCCCGATTGGCCGGATCGGACCAGTCGGCCTGCGTCATCTCGTGGCCACGGGGGTGCAGCCACGTGACGTCCTTGATCTCGCCCCGTACGGGGCGACCGGTGAAGAACCCGCGCCTCCGGAAGACGGGGTTGTCGTGGAAGATCTGCACGATCTCGCGCGTGAACGCGAGCAACTCGCGGTCGTCCGGGCCGATGTCCCAGTGCACCCAGGAGATCTCGTTGTCCTGGCAGTAGGCATTGTTGTTGCCCTGCTGGGTGCGGCCCATCTCGTCGCCGCCGAGCAGCATGCGCACGCCCTGGGAGAAGACCAGGGTGGCGAGGTAGTTCTTCTTCATCCGCTGGCGCAGTGCGACGATCGCCGGGATATCGGTGGGGCCCTCGACGCCCCAGTTGCGGCTGAGGTTGTCGTCCGAGCCGTCGCGGTTGTCCTCGCCGTTGGACTCGTTGTGCTTGCGCTCGTACGAGACGAGGTCATGCAGCGTGAAGCCGTCGTGCGCGGTGACGAAGTTCACGCTGGCGTACGTGCGCCTCCCGCCCGCTGCATACAGATCGCTCGACCCCGATATCCGCGATGCGAGCTCGCCGACCCGGTCGGGGTCACCCCGCCAGTAGGAGCGAACGCCATCGCGGTACTCGCCGTTCCACTCTGCCCAGCCGACCGGGAAGTTGCCGATCTGATAGCCGCCTTCGCCGAGGTCCCACGGCTCGGCGATCAGCTTCACCTGCGACAGGGTCGGATCCTGCTGCATGATGTCGAAGAAGGCAGCGAGGCGGTCGACCTCGAACAGCTCGCGCGCCAGCACGGGCGCCAGGTCGAACCGGAACCCGTCGACGTGCATGTCGCCGACCCAGTAGCGGAGGCTGTCGAAGATCAGCTGCACCGTCCGCGGGTGCCGCATGTTCAGGCTGTTGCCCGTCCCGGTGAAGTCGAAGTAATGGCGTTCGTCGCCGGGCGCCAGGCGGTAGTACGCCATGTTGTCGACGCCGCGCAGGCCGAGCGTCGGCCCCATGTGGTTGCCCTCGCCGGTGTGGTTGTAGACGACGTCGAGGATCACCTCGATGCCGGCCCGGTGGAACGCCTTCACCATCGACTTGAACTCGCTCACATGGCTTCCCGGGCGCTGGCTGACGGCGTAGCGGTTCTCCGGCGCCAGGAACGCGATCGAGTTGTAGCCCCAGTAGTTCGTGAGGCCGCGCTCGACGAGGTGGCGGTCCTTCACGAACTGGTGCACGGGAAGCACCTCCACCGCCGTCACGCCGAGGCTGAGCAGGTGGTCGATGATCGGCTCGCTTGCCATGCCGAGATAGGTGCCTCGCAGCTCCTCGGGGATGCCGGGGTGCAGCATCGTCATCCCGCGGACGTGGCACTCGTAGATGATCGTGCGGTTGAACGGCACCCCCGGCCGGCGGTCGTCGCCCCAGGTGAACGACGGATCGATGACGGCACACTTCGGCATGAAGCCCGCGCTGTTTCGCTCGTCGAACGACAGATCGCCTTCGGGGTCGCCGACGCGGTAGCCGAACACGCTGTCATCCCAGCGGACATCGCCGTTGATCGCCTTGGCGTACGGGTCGAGCACGAGCTTGTTCGGGTTGAACCGGTGCCCCTTCTTGGGCTCGTACGGGCCGTGCACCCGATACCCGTAGAGCTGTCCCGGCCGGATGTCGGGGAGGTAGACGTGCCAGATCAGGTCGGTGCGCTCCACCATCTCGATGCGGTGGCTCTCCTCGTCGGCCTCGACGCTGTCGAACAGGCAGAGCTCGACGCCGGTGGCGTGCTCCGAGAAGATCGCGAAGTTCGTCCCCTGTCCGTCCCACGTCGCCCCCAGGGGATATGGCGTGCCGGGCCAGACGCGCAGGCTAGGCATCGTCGCCCCGCGTGCCCAGCAGCACGGCCGAGCGGCCGCCCACCGTGAGCGAGCCGTCGAGCGCCGCCCCGCCCTCGCCGCCGAATCGCTCGGCACGACTGTCCGCGAGGATCTCCCACGATCCGCCGAACGGCACGTCAAGCTGCGCCGGGCCCGCACCGGTGTACAGGCAGAGCAGCACGTCGTCATCGTCCGTCGTGCGCCGGATCCAGATGGCGTCGGGGCCTGGGGACGTCTCGACGGCGCCCGGGTCGAGCCGGCGCAGTGCGGGGCGCTCACGGCGGAGCCGCAGGAGCTCCTGGTGGAGCGCGAGCATCACGCGGCCCGCCTCCTCGTCACGAGCTTCCCAGCGGAGGGTGGAACGGCGGAACGTCGCCTCGCTCTGCGGG
This sequence comes from Gaiellales bacterium, assembly GCA_033856675.1. Taxonomy (GTDB): domain Bacteria; phylum Actinomycetota; class Thermoleophilia; order Gaiellales; family JAICJC01; genus JAICYJ01. The sequence goes on from JAWVEN010000071.1 coordinate 78,565, forward strand.
TCGGGCGGTTCGCCCTGCCGCTGGAAGTGGGCGAACTCCGCGGCCCGTCCGCGGCGAACCGCCTCTACAAGTTGTGGGTCGGAATGGCTGACGAAGTACTGGAACGGCGCGCGCTCGCCGTACTCCTCGCCCATGAACAGCATGGGTACGAATGGTGCCAGCAACACCGCGAACGCGGCGAACCGAGCAGCATCCTCGCCGGCGGTCTCGATCAGCCGGTCGCCGAGCATCCGGTTGCCGACCTGGTCGTGGTTCTGGGCGTAGACCACGAACCGCCTACCCGGTACGCCACGCGCGCTTGCGCCGTGGCGGCGGCCACGGAACGCCGAGCGGCGGCCGTCCACCACGAAGCCGTCGCGGGAGGCCTTTGCGAGCGAGCCCGGATCGCCGAAGTCGGCGTAATAGCCGTCCCTCTCGCCCGTCAGCAGCCGGTGCAGGGAGTGGTGGAAGTCGTCGTTCCACTGCACGTCCATGCCAAGGCCACCGGCGGCGCGGGGAGTCACCATACGAGGATCGTTGAGGTCGCTCTCGGCGATCAGGTGCAGCGGCCGGCCGACCCGTTCGCGAAGGTCGGCGACGGCGTCTGCGAGCTCAGCCAGGAAGTGCACCGCGCTGGTGTCGACGATCTCCTGGACGGCGTCGAGGCGCAGCGCGTCGATGTGGAAGTCCTCGAACCAGCGAAGCGCGTTGCCCACGAAGTAGCCCCGCACCGCGTCGCTTCCCGGTCCGTCGACGTTGACCGCCTCTCCCCACGGCGTGCGGTAGCGGTCGCTGAAGTAGGGGCCGTAGCGGTGAAGCACGTTGCCCTCCGGGCCGAGGTGGTTGTAGACGACGTCGAGGCACACGGCGATGCCTGCGCCGTGCGCCGCGTCGACCAGCCGTTTCAGGCCCTGCGGCCCGCCGTACGTCGACTGCGCCGCATAGGGGAACACGCCGTCGTAGCCCCAGTTCCGCGACCCGGGGAACTCGGCCACGGGCATCAGCTCGATCGCCGTCACGCCGAGCTGCGCCAGTGCGGGGAAGCGCGCGACCGCCGCATCGAACGTTCCCTCGGGGGTGAACGTCCCGACGTGCAGCTCGTAGAGCACGAGCTCGTCGAGCGGCGCGCCACGCCAGCCGCCGTCCGTCCACGCGAACTCCTCGCCGACGACAGCGGAAGGCCCGTCGACGCCGTCAGGCTGCCATCCGGACGCGGGATCGGGGAGCGAGTCGCCGCCGTCCAGCACGTAGGCGTACCGCCTGCCGGGCGCAGCGTCGGCCTCGCCGGCGTGCCAGCCGTCGCCCGCGTCGTCGAGCCCCACGACCGCGTCCGGGTCCTCGAGGCGCACCTCCACACGCGCGGCGCGTGGCGCCCAGACTGTGAATCTCGTACCGCCGCCGGCAACCGGCCGAGCGCCCGGCCGGCGCTCGTCCACCGTCACCCGCCGGCCTCGTTGACGAGGACGAGGCAGCTGAGCGGCGGCAGCGTCAGCATCACCGACTGGTCGCGTCCGTGGACCGGCTCGGGCTTGGCATCGACCCCGCCCATGTTGCCGGCGCCGCTGCCGCCGTACACGTCGGCGTCGGAGTTCAGCACCTCGGTCCACCGCCCGGGCGCGGGCACGCCGATCCGGTAGTGCGTCCGGAGCACCGGTGTGAAGTTGCAGACTACGAGCGCCACCTCGCCGCCCCTCGCGTCCCGGCGCGCGAACACGAGCACGCCCGCCTCGGCGTCCTGCACGTGCACCCAGTCGAACCCCTTGGGGTCGCAGTCGAGCTCGTGCAGCGACGGATGCTCCGCGTATGCCCGGTTCAGGTCGGCGACGAAACGGCGGATACCGTCGTGCTCCGGTTCGTCCAGCAGATGCCAGTCGAGGCTCGAGTCGTGGTTCCACTCGGCGTGCTGGCCGAGCTCCGCGCCCATGAACAGCAGCTTCTTGCCCGGCACGCCGTACATGTAGCCGAGCAGCAGGCGCAGGTTCGCCCGCTGCTGCCACTCGTTCCCCGGCATCTTCTCGAGCAGCGAGCGCTTGCCGTGCACCACCTCGTCGTGCGACAGCGGCAGCACGTAGTTCTCGGTGAACGCGTACAGCCCGCGGAAGGTGAGCTCGTGGTGGTGGTAGCGGCGATGCATCGGGTCGTGCTGCATGTACTGGAGCGTGTCGTGCATCCAGCCCATATCCCACTTGTATCCGAAGCCGAGGCCGCCCAGGTACGTCGGCCGGGAGACCATCGGCCACGCGGTCGATTCCTCCGCATAGGTCTGGGCGCCCGGATGCCGCTCGTAGACGGCGGTGTTCAGCGCTCGCAGCAGGTCGATCGCCTCGAGGTTCTCCCGGCCTCCGTAGCGGTTGGGGATCCACTCGCCGTCCTTGCGCGAGTAGTCGAGGTACAGCATCGAAGCGACGGCGTCGACTCGCAGCCCGTCGGCGTGGTAGCGGTCGAGCCAATGGACGGCGCTCGAGAGCAGGAAGCTCCTGACCTCGTTTCGGCTGTAGTTGAAGATGTAGCTGCCCCAGTCGGGGTGGAAGCCCTGACGCGGGTCGGCATGCTCGAAGAGGTGGGTGCCGTCGAACTGCGCGAGCCCATGAGCGTCGATGGCGAAGTGCGACGGCACCCAGTCGAGAATGACGCCGATCCCGGCCGCGTGCAGCGCCTCGACCAGCGTCATCAGGTCCTGCGGCGTCCCGTAGCGGCTGGTCGGGGCGAAGTAGCCGGTCGTCTGGTAGCCCCACGAACCGGTGAAGGGGTGCTCCATCAGCGGCAGGAACTCGACGTGGGTGAACCCCAGGTCGCGCACGTAGCCGGGCAGCTGCTCGGCCAGCTCGAGGTAGGTCAGCGGCCGCCCGCTCTCCTCCGGCCGCCTGCGCCACGAGCCGAGATGCAGCTCGTAGATGCTGACCGGGGCATCCAGGCTGCTGCGCCCGTCCCGTGTCGTCATCCAGGCGTCGTCTGTCCATGCATGTTCGAGGTCCCAGACGATGGAGGCGGTCTTGGGCGGCTGCTCCGAGAACCGGGCGAACGGGTCGGCCTTCTCGAGCCTCCCCGCGGGCGTGTCGAGCGCGAACTTGTAGACGGTACCGTGCCCGACGCCGGGGATGTACCCCTCCCAGATGCCCGACCCGTCCCGCGGCTCCAATGGGTGGGACGAGTCGTCCCACCCATTGAAGTCGCCGATCACGGACACTGCCCGGGCGTTCGGCGCCCACACCCCGAACACCGTGCCCTTCGTACCGCCCTCGTCGGTGGGATGCGCGCCGAGATGCTCGCCGAGGGTCACGTGGGTGCCCTCGTTGAAGAGATGGATGTCGTCGTCGCTCAGCAGGCTCACGTCATGGCGCACGGCGGCGCCGTCGGTTCGGGTCATCCTTGCGCTCCTCTCTGGGCGGCGACGGCCTCGATGCGGCGCAACGCGCCGGGGGCCTCGTCGATCTCGTCCGGCCCGTACGCCGCGCGGCGCTGCCAGTTTCCGGCCTCAAACCCGGTACCGGGCACGTTTTGCGGCTCACGCTCCTCCCACAGGTCCTCGACGTTCACCACCAGCAGCTGGGCGGGCGAGGCCGCCAGTTCGGCCAAGCTGCCGTCGAGCGCGCCGCTCAGCCCCTTTGCGCGATGGCCGCGGGCGCGAAGCGCTCGGGCAAGCGATCGGCGAAGCACCGATCGCTCGCGATGCTCGCGGCTCGCGGTGCCCGTGTCGATCAACCCGAGCTCGGCACGCCTGTCGATGTCCTCACCCTCCCAAAAGCCCGCGAATGTCGGCATGTCATGCGTGTTCATACCCGCCAACGCCCCTGCCGGCACCTTGGTGAACGGATCGCCCTGCGCATCGATCTCAACTTCGAGGACGAATGACCGCAAGATGCCGTGCCGGCGCATCGAGCGGCGCACCTCGCTCGGCACGGTACCCAGATCCTCGCCGACGAGTACGGTGGCGGAGCGGTGCGACTCCAGCGTGAGCAAGGCGCACAACTCCTCGTGCGGCATGCGGACGTAGACGCCCTCGGTCGCCGCGAACCCATGCGGCACGCAGTAGAGCCGGTGCAGGCCCATGACGTGATCGATGCGCACCGCCGAGGCGCGCTGCAGCAGCGTGCGCAGGCACGCAAGCCAGTAGGCGTGACCCTCCTCGCGCATCCGTTCCGGGTGAATCGGTGCGAAGCCCCAGTTCTGGCCACCCTGGAACAGCGCGTCCGGAGGCGCGCCGACCGAGAGCCCCTCCACGAACGCGTCCTGGTGCCTCCAGGTGTCGAATCCGCCCGGATGCACGCCCAGCGGCATGTCGAGGTAGAGCCGGCCGCCCGCTGCGGCCTCGGCGAGCTGCTCGCGGCACAGCCACTGGACGTAGGCGTGGTAGCGGGCCGCCGCCGCGCTTCCCTGCGCGCCTTCCCATTCGCGCCACCCTGCGCTCTCGGCCTCGCAGCGCGCGCGAAAGTCTGCGTAGCGATCGAGCTCGGGATCGCTGCGGCGGAGCGCTTCGAGCTCCTCCAGCCGGTCGCCCGCAAGCGCCTCGCAGAGCAGCTCGAGCACGCGGCGCTTGGCGGCCATCGAGCCGCGGTAGTCGACCCGCCTGCCGGCCGAGAGCGCGGCAAGCCCGTCCTGGAAGCTCCGCGACTCGAGCAGGTTGCGCGCCGCCGCCGAGCGCTCGAGCTCGGGCGCAGCCATCGGGTCGAGGTGAAGCTCGTTCCAGAACAGGCGGCTGACCGGGGCATAGGGGCTCGGATCGAACGGCCGGTCGAGGAAGGCGGCGAAGATCGGCGTGCTCCCAACGAACGATCCGCCGTGCCGGGCCGTCCAGTCGATCAGCCGCCGCAGCGAGTCGAAGTCGCCCACGCCGAAACGGCCGGGCAGGGCGTACAGCGGCAGAAACGCGCCCCAGCGGCCCGATGGGCCCTGGTACGCCTGCCGTGGCGCCGAGATCACGCGTACGAGCTGCTCGCGGCGTCCGGTCCTAAGGCGCAGGACGTGGATGCCATGGGGAAGACGGCCGGGGAGCCGCAGCGTCCCCGCGTCGAGCGGGCGCGGCTCTGCCGTGCCGCCGTCCTCGAGCATCAGCTCGGCGCGGAGATCTGCACCCGCCGTCTCGCCGAGCGCAATGTCCGGCGCACCTCCTTCCCATGCAACCACCACCGGCTCCGCAAGCCTCGCCGCCCGCTCTGCTCGCAGCGCCCCGAGTGCCTCGGCCGCCCCGCGCCCGTCCTCGTCGATCCCGCCGGCGAGAGCGTTGCAGACGGCGGTGACCGCCTCGTCCGGAGCGCGGCGGCGGCGCCCGCTTGCGTCGACGTAGACCTGTTGCACCCCGAGCTCGCGCGCCAGCTCGGCGAGCGCCCGGCGATCGACCCCGGCAGTCACCGGTCGAGCAGTTCGTCCAGCCCGCGAATGGGGATGTGCAGCCAGTCCGGACGGTTGTTCAGCTCATACCCGATCTCGTACACGCACTTCTCGATGGCGAACAGGCGCAGGAGCCGCTGGAACTCGCCGTCATCCTCCGGGACGATGTCCGACCCCGCCGTGGCATCGCGGTAGCCGCGCAGATAGGCGGCCGAGACCCAGCCGCGCCAGAACAGGATCCACGCCTCGCCGCGCCCTCCGGTTGGGTCGTTCCACCCGAGCTCCTGGTACAGGCCTGCATAGGCCGCGTAGTGGAACGATCGCAGCATGCCGGCGACGTCGCGGATCGGTGAGCGCTTCAGGCGCCGCTGCCCGAGCGTGCGCGCCGGCTCGCCTTCGAAGTCGATGAAGACCACGTCTCGACCGGTCCAGAGCACCTGCCCCAGGTGGAAATCGCCGTGGGTTCGGATCTGCTTGCCGCCGAGCCGTCCGGCCAGGAGCTCGCGAACCGTGCCGAGCACCGCGTCCTCCCGCTCCGGGAGTGATGCGGCCTCATCCGGGGCGTTCTTCTTCGCACTTCGGAACGTCTGGCGCACGAGCGTGCGCATCGATTGGAGGAGCGAACGCTGCTGCAGGGCCGAATACGGCTCGGGCGCGTCGGATCCCGGCGCCGCCGCGAGCGCAAGATGCAGCTCGCCGGTTCGCTGGCCGAGCAACCGTGCCACCTCGAGGAACCCGCCGATCGTCTCGTGCGCCTCTTCGGGCGGTGAGACGCCAAGTGGGTCGACTGGGGGCTGCGTGGCCGGCCCGCTCTCGCGGACGAGGGCGTTGTCGAGAAAGCGGCCGACCTCGTCGAGTGCAAACGACCATGCATTGCCCTCATTGGGGACGTAGCTCTGCAACACCGCGACCGTCGCCGCATCCCCCCGCGTGGGCCGGAACTCCAGCGTGCCGGCAGGCATCGGCGCGTGCGGGAACTCCTGCTCCAAAAGCAGCCCGGTCAGCTCGGCCTCGGGATTGACGCCGGGCTCGAGCTTTCGGAAGAGCTTCATGATCGCCGCCGGGCCGAACGCGATCGACGTATTGCTCTGCTCGGTGCCGAGCGCCGACGGGTCGATGTCCTGGCCACGAAGCAGCTTGCGCAGCGACCGCTCCGGAGTCCCCTCGATGGCGCCACCCCGGCCGGCCAGCCGACGCCGGCGGCGGATCGCGTCGAGCAGGGCACGCGCGACGGCAGGGTCGCCCGCGCCGTCCTGCAGGACGACCTCGACGTCACCGCACCGCACAACCGCGATGCTGTCGTCATCCGCCGCCTGGTCACGCCGCGCGACGATCGGCAGGACATAGCTTTCCGGCTCGCCCTCGGAGAACTCCACGTCGACGATGCAGAGGTAGCCGGCGGGCTCCCCGGTGGCGGCCCCGAGCCGGATGGCCTGGGCCACGGATGCCTTGCGGATCCGCCTCGCCTTCGACGCGAACCAGCGCTGCAGCGGCAGATAGCTTGTGAGCGCGTCCTCGAGATGCCCGCGCGGGCGGCGCTCGAAGACGGACGGCCACGCGCCTGAGACGCGGATGGTGGGGGCCTCGGCATGACCTCGGATCGATGACGGTGGGTGCAGCGCGAACAGGAACACGTCGTGCGGGCCGAGCGTCAGCACGTACGGGCGATCGGCAGAGAACGGTGGGAACTCGCTGTGGCCCATCAGCTCCTCGGGCACGAGGCCGTCCAGTCTGCGCACGTCCAGCTCCGCGTACTGGACGCGGCGCGAGAGATTCGCGACCACCAGCAGGCGGTCATCGCCGAGCTCGCGGAGAAAGGCGAGCACCTTGCGGTTCTCGGGGAACAGAAACTCGAGCGACCCGTGAAATGCCGGGTGGCGCTTGCGAAGCGCGATCATCCGTTTCATCCACCAGAGCAGCGAGCTCGGGCTGTTCTGCTGGGCCTCGACGTTGACGGAGCCGTACTCGGGGTCGGAGATCACCGGCAGGTAGAGGCGCTGCGGGTTCGCGCGCGAGAAGCCGCCGTTGCGGTCGGAGCTCCACTGCATCGGCGTGCGCACCGAGTTGCGGTCGCCGAGGTAGATGTTGTCGCCCATGCCGACCTCGTCGCCGTAATAGACGACCGGTGTGCCGGGGAGCGACAGCAAGAGCGCGTTGACGAGCTCCATCAGGCGGCGGTCATTTCCGAGCAGCGGCGCGAGGCGTCGGCGGATCCCCAGGTTGATGCGCGCCTGGGGGTCTTGTGCGTAGACGCGATACATGTAGTCGCGCTCTTCGTCGGTGACCATCTCGAGCGTCAGCTCGTCGTGGTTGCGAAGGAAGATCGCCCACTGGGCCTTATCGGGGAGCTGCGGGGTCTGGTCGACGATGTCGACCAGCGGATACCGGTCCTCCATCCGCACCGACATGAACATCCTCGGCATCAGTGGGAAGTGGAACGCCATGTGGCACTCGTCCCCGTCGCCGAAGTAGGCAACGGCGTCCTCGGGCCACTGGTTCGCCTCGGCCAGCAGCATGCGGTCGGGGAAGCGCTCGTCGACGTGGGCACGAAGGTCCTTCAGCACCTGGTGGGTCTCCGGCAGGTTCTCGCAGTTGGTGCCGTCGCGCTCGATCAGGTACGGCACGGCGTCGAGCCGCAAACCGTCGACGCCCATCTCGAGCCAGAAATCGACGATGCTGAACATCTCCCGCTTCACCGCGGGGTTGTCCCAGTTCAGGTCGGGCTGATGCGAGTAGAAGCGGTGCCAGTAGTACGCCCCGGCGACCGGATCCCATGACCAGTTCGACGACTCGAAGTCCTGGAAGATGATGCGCGCGTCCTGCCACCGATCGGGTGTGTCGCTCCAGACGTAGAAGTCGCGCTCGGGGCTGCCGGCGGGCGCCCGGCGGGCGCGCTGGAACCACGCATGCTCGTCGGAGGTGTGGTTCAGGACGAGCTCGGTGATGACACGCAGCCCGCGGTCGTGCGCCTGGCGCAGGAACGTCTTGAAGTCGCGCATCGTGCCGTAGCTCGGGTGGATGCCACGGTAGTCGGCCGTGTCATAGCCGTCGTCGCGAAGCGGCGAGGGGTAGAAGGGAAGCAGCCACAGCGTCGTGACTCCGAGGTCCTGGAGGTAGTCGAGGCGCTGGGTGAGGCCGCGGAAGTCGCCGATGCCATCGTCGTTCGAATCCTGGAACGCCCGGACGTGCAGCTGGTAGATGATCGCGTTCTGATACCAGGGCGCCGTATCCTCGGGGACAGCGGGGTGGATGCGTGGCTCGGGACGGGTCATGCGAAGTACTCGAAGTCCTGCTCGCTGCGCAAATAGCGGCGCAGGTGGAAGAGGTGGGCGGGCGCCTCGGCGGGCCGCAGCTCGACGAAGTTGTGGCCGCCGTTCCAGATGTAGGTGTCATCCGAGAGCAGGTCGACCAGCTGGTAGGGATGGTTCGGGTCGATGTCGAGCTCCTCCAGGCGTAGGTCGACCCAGCCCCCCTGAGTGTGGTGGGGATCGAGGTTGACGACCACGAGCACGGTGTCGCCACTTTCGGGGTCGCGCTTGCTGTAGACGATCAGCATGTCGTTGTCGACGTGGTGGAACGCGAGCGTGTCGTTTCGCTGCAGCGCGGGATGCGCGTGCCGTGCGGCGTTGACGGCGGTGATCAACGGCTCGAGGCTTCCCGCCGCGCCCGGCTTCCAGTCGCGGAGCTGGTACTTCTCGGAGTCGAGGTACTCCTCGCTGCCCGGCCGTAGCCCGCGCGCCTCGACCAGCTCGAAGGCCGGCCCGTAGACCCCGTAGCTTGCGCCGAGGGTGGCGGCGAGGACGAGCCGCGACGCAAAGAGCGGCCGCCCGCCGGCCTGCATGTGCTCGGTCAGGATGTCCGGCGTGTTCGGCCAGAAGTTCGGCCGCATGTACTCCGCGACGTCGCTTCGGGTCAGTTCGGTCAGGTAGTCGATCAGCTCCCATTTCGAGGTGCGCCAGGTGAAGTACGTGTACGACTGCGTGAAGCCGAGCTTTGCGAGCTGCTCCATCACCCGCGGCCGGGTGAATGCCTCCGACAGGAAGATCACCTCCGGCCGGTCGCGCTTCACCTCGGCGATCAGCCATTCCCAGAACGGAAACGGCTTGGTGTGGGGGTTGTCGACCCGGAAGACGAGCACGCCATGGTCGATCCAGAAGCGCACGACGTCGAGGAGCGCCTGCCAGAGGCCCTGCCAGTCCTCGCTCTCGAAGTCGAGCGGGTAGATGTCCTGGTAGCGCTTGGGCGGGTTCTCCGCGTAGCGGATCGAGCCGTCCGGACGGTGGCGGAACCACTTCGGGTGCGCCTTCACCCAGGGATGGTCGGGCGAGCACTGCAAGGCGAGGTCGAGCGCAAGGTCGATTTCGCGCCCCCGGCAGGCCTCGGCGAGGTCGCGGACGTCGTCGACCGTGCCGAGGCCGGGCAGGACGGCGGTGTGGCCGCCCTCCGCGGCGCCGATCGCCCACGGGCTGCCGACATCGGCGGGACCGGCCTTCTCGGTGTTGTTCTTCCCCTTGCGCGCGGTGCGCCCGATCGGGTGGACCGGCGGCAGGTAGAGGATGTCGAACCCCATGCGTTCGATCCGGTCGAGCTCCGCATGGACGTCGCGGAGGGTGCCGTGCTCTCCCTTGCGGCCGAGCGAGCGGGGGAAGAGCTCGTACCAGCTGCTGAAGCGGGCCCGCAGCGGCTCCACCCAGACCTCGTGCTCCCCTGAGTCTGCGGGGCGGGGACGAGGACCGTGCGTCGCCATCAGATCGGCGAGCTCCTCGTCGAGTGCGCCGCCGAGGTCGGCAGCGTCCTTCGAGCGGGCGGCCTGTGCCAGGCGGTCGGCTCGGGCGCGAAGGGGCTCGGCAACCTGCTTCGGCGTGGCATCCGCCGCCTGCGAGACGAGATCGGCCCCGACGAGCAACTCGACCTTGACGTCCTGCCCCCCGGCGACTCGGCGCTCGAGTTGACCCCTCCAGGTCGCGAACGGGTCGACCCAGGCGCGGACGGTGAATGTCGAGCGGCCGAGCCGCTCCAGCGGCGTCTCGCCCTGCCAGCGGTCGTTGCCGAGCGGCCGCATGCGTACCTCGCGCCAGCGCCGCTCCCCCTCGTCGCGGATCCGGAGCACCACGCCAAGCTGGTCGTGCCCGTCGGCAAACGCGTCGGCACTCACCTGGAGCGTGTCGCCTGCGACGCGCTTGACGGGAACGCTTCTGCAGCTGATGGACGGGCGTACGGACTCGATGACCGCCCGACGCCTGCCGTCGACTCGAATCGTCACCGGCTGGGATGTACCCCCTGGTGCCCGGTCTGCAAACCGGAACGAGTCCACGGCCGCCTCCCCGCTACTCCTTGGCGCGGAACGCGGCGCGGGCCTCGGCGATGACCTCGTCCGCATAGGAGCGGGGATGCCAGCCGCCGACGACGACCGAGTCGGCGCCATGCTCGAGGTCTTTGTACACCTCGAAGAAATGTGCGATCTCGTCCAGCAGCGAGTCGCGGACCTGGCTGAGGTCGTGGAGGTGGCTCCACTCCGGGTCGCCGAACGGGACGCACAGCACCTTGTCGTCCTCGCCCTTCTCGTCGCTCATCTCGAACACGCCCAGCGGTTCGACCGGGATCACACAGCCGGGGAACGTCGGCTCGGCGACCAGCACGAGCGCGTCGAGTGGGTCGCCGTCACGGCCGATCGTGTCCATGATGAAGCCGTAGTCGGCCGGGTAAACCACGCTCGTCCACAGCGTCCGGTCGAGCACGAGCCGCCCCAGCGAGGCATCGTACTCGTACTTGTTCCGGCTCCCTTTCGGGATCTCGACGAAAGCATGGATCGGTTGCACGGCTGGAGGCTAGTTCCGCGAGAGCGCCCGGGCCAGCGCGGCCGGCGGGCGCAGGTAGAGCCAGATCGTCCCCAGCACGTAGAGGGCGGCGACGAAGATGGCGGCCTCCTCGAGCGGTTCGTTCTTCCCCGCCTCGCCGAGCTCGTGCAACCCGCCCATCAGCAGGTAAGCGGCGAATGCCAGCAGGAGGACGCTCGTGACCTGGAAGAAGCGGCCGAGGTTGAGCCGGTGGCTGCCCCGGTAGACGAGGACGCCGAGGATCGCGGCGATGGCGAGACCCGTGGCTCCGCCGAGGATGGTCGAGATGGCGGAGTCCTTGCCGGTGGCGGCGTAGACGAAGAGCGACGTCTCGATGCCTTCGCGCGCGACGCCGACGAACGCGACCCAGAAGAGCGCGGCTCCGCCTGCGACCAGGGCGGTGGAGACCTGCTCGCGCAGGTGCGATCCGAGCGTGCGCGCCTGGCGCTGCATCCAGAAGATCATCCACGTCAGCACGCCCGTGGCGAGCAGCATTGCAACGCCTTCGTAGACGGCCTCGGAGGTGCCGCTCAGCTCGTTGCCTGACGCGAAGATGATCACGCCCATCAGGACGCTGACGGCGGCTGCCGCCGCGACTCCGGCCCAGACGTGGCGCGCGCGCTCCGGCGCCCCGGACTTGTTCAGATAGGCGAGGACGATGCCGACGATGAGGGCTGCCTCGAAGCCTTCACGGAGCGTGACGAAGAGCGATCCGACCACGCGACTTAGGGTATCCTAAGTCTGCGCTGGATGGCAAACGGGATACTGTTCGCGCTCCCATGGTGAGCATCGATCAGATCCGCGCTGCGGCCGATGGCCTGAGGAACATCGCGCACCGCACGCCGATCGCCCGATCGGAGACGTTTTCGCAATGGGTCGGGTCGGATGTGCTCCTCAAATACGAGAACCGGCAGCGCACCGGGTCGTTCAAGATCCGTGGCGCGTACACCAAGCTCCGCACGTTGAGCGAGGCCGAGCGGGCTGCCGGCGTGATCGCCCCGTCTGCAGGCAACCACGCACAGGCGGTTGCGTTCGCCGCGCGCTCCGCGGGAGTGCCGGCAACGGTGTACATGCCGGGAGCGGCGTCACTCGCGAAGGTGGGCGCGACCGAGGGCTACGGCGCAACCGTTCGTCTCGCGGGCGACAGCGTCGACGAGGCGGTTGCCGCGGCGCAGGAAGAGGCGGCGCGGACCGGCGTCACGCTGGTGCATCCGTTCGACGACGAAGCGGTGATCGCGGGGCAGGGAACCGTCGGCCTGGAGATCCTGGAGGACGTGCCCGACGTCGATACCATCGTCGTGCCGCTTGGCGGCGGCGGGCTGCTGTCGGGGATCGCGACGGCGATCAAGTCGCAGCGGCCGGACATCCGCGTGGTGGGCGTGGAGGCCGCCGGATGCGCCCCGTACGTCGATTCGCTGGAGCGCGGGGAGATCCAGCCGGCGCGGCAGACCGAGACGATAGCCGACGGCATCGCGGTGAAGCACCCCGGCGAGATCACGTTCCGCATGATCCGTGAGCTCGTGGACGACGTCGTGACGGTCAGCGACGCCGAGATCGGCCAGACGATCGTGCACCTGCTGGAGCGGGAGAAGACCGTGGCCGAGGGCGCCGGGGCAGTGGCCCTGGCGGCGCTGCTCTCGGGACGGGTCTCCGGCCGCCGCTCCGTCGCTGTGATCTCCGGCGGCAACATCGACACCGCGCTGCTGATGCAGGTGATCCGCTTCGGTCTCACGAACCAGGGCCGCTACCTCGTGCTGCGCACCCGGCTGATCGACCGCCCCGGTGCGCTGATGAACCTGCTCCAAGTGGTCGCCGACGCTCACGTCAACGTGCTGCAGGTGTCCCACCACCGAGAGAGCGTCGACGTCGCCGTCGCCGAGACCGGCATCGAGCTGATCCTCGAGACCCGAGACGAGTCGCACGCCGAGCACATCGTCGCGCTGATCCGTGAGCACGGCTACCCGGTCAACCGCATGCGCTGAAGTGCATGAAAAAAAGGGGCCAGACCCCTTTTTTTCACCTTTTTTCAGTGGCCGATCTGGCGCACCTTGCGTGCCAGCGCACGGCGATAGGCGGCCCGGATGGTGCCCTCCGCCACGCCCAGGGCGACGCCGGCGAGGGCCGCCGAGAAGCGGTCGACTGCGATGCCGATGCCGAGCAGGACGGCGGCGCCGACGGTCAGCACGAGCTGTCCCTTGATGGTCACGGGCCGCGGCTCCAGTCGCTCGACCTGCTGGAGCACCTCTCCGTAGGTGGCATCGCGGTGCAGGCCCAGCAGCCGCCTGACGCCGTCGCGGTCGGCGCGGCGGAGCTGGTACGTGCGGATCAGGTAGAAGCCGCCGTACGCCATGCCGATGATCACAGCTCCGGGCCAGGAACGGTTGCGCAGGTAGGGGCCGAGCAGCGCGATCGCGGGCGCGGCACAGCCGAGGATGATGGCGAGCTCCTCAGCGGTGCGCCGCCAGGCGCCGAACGGCAGCAGCCGCGAGACGATCGTGCCCAGCAGAACGGCGACGGCGAGCACCGCGCCGCCGATCTGCACCGCCTCTGCTGTGCTCACAAGCCCAGGCCGCGGGCGATGACCAGCCGCTGCACCTCGTTGGTGCCCTCGCCGATCTCGAGCACCTTCGCGTCGCGGTAGAAGCGGCTGATCGGGTACTCGTCCATGAACCCGTATCCGCCGTGGATCTGCAGCGACTCGTTGCACGCCCGCCGCGCCAGCTCGCCGGTGTAGAGCTTGGCGATGGCGGCGGCCTGCGCGAACGGCCGGCCCCCGTCCTTCAGCCACGCCGACTTGTAGACCAGGTTTCGCGCCGCCTCGATCTCGGTCGCCATGTCGGCGAGCTTGAACTGCACGGCCTGGAAACGGCCGATCGGCCGCCCGAACTGCTCCCGTTCCTTGGCATAGCGAAGCGCCATCTCGAACGCGCCCTGCGCCATGCCAAGCCCGAGCGCCGCGACGCTGATCCGGCCGCCGTCAAGGATCTCGAGGAACTGTTTGAAACCGTTTCCCCGTGGGCCGAGCAGGTTCCCCTCCGGCACGCGGCAGGCCCGGAACACCAGCTCGCGGGTGTCGGAGGAACGCCAGCCCATCTTCTTCAGCGGCGCCGACTGCTCGTAGCCCGCGGTGCCGTTCTCGACGACGATGTTCGAGATCTCGTCGTCGCCCGTGAGGGCGGTGATGGTGACGACACGCGACAGCGCCGTGCCGGCGTTGGTGATGAACATCTTCGTCCCGTCGATCACCCACTCGCCGTCCTCGAGCCGCGCGGTGGTGCGCGTCGCGCCGGCGTCCGACCCCGCTCCGGGCTCGGTCAGGCCGAAGGAGGCGAGCCCGCGGCCCGAGGCGAGCTCCGGTAGCCAGCGCTCGCGCTGCTCGTCGGAGCCGTACAGGTGGATCGGCATCGTGCCGAGGCTGGTGTGGGCGGCGACGGTGATCGCAAACGAGCTGTCGACCCGCGCCAGCTCCTCGATGGCGATCGCGTAGGCCAGCGTGTCCGACCCTGCGCCCCCGTAGCGCTCCGGCAACGGGATTCCCAACAGGCCCAGCTCGGCGGCCTGCTCCACCAGCTCGACCGGGAAACGGTTTTCGCGGTCGAGCTCCTCGGCGACCGGCGCGATCGCCCTCTCGGCGAACTCGCGCACGGTGCTTCCGAACAACGCATGCTCGTCGGAGAGGTCGAAGCCGAGGACCGCTGGGCTCAACAGAGGCTCTCCGCCAGCTCGATCAGCAGCCTCACGCCGTACCCGCTTCCGCCCTTGCCGAGGTAGTCGCCGCGCGAGCGCGAGAGGTGGGCGGTGCCCGCGATGTCGACGTGTGCCCACGGGCCCTCCCCGGCGAACTCCTGGAGGAACCGTGCGGCATAGCTGGGGATGGCCATCCGCTGATTCGATGCGTTCGTCATGTCGGCGACGTCGGAGCGGATGAAGCGCTTGAACGTGTCGTGCAGCGGCAGCTGCCAGGTGTGCTCTCCCGCGCGCTCGCCGGCGTCGCGGATCCGGTCGAGCCACTCCTGATCGGTGCCCATCAATCCGGCGTGGTAGTCGCCCAGGGCGACTACGACCCCGCCGGTCAGCGTGGCGAAGTCGATCAGGTGGGTTGCACCCTGTGACCGGGCGTGGTGGAGGCAGTCGGCCAGCACCAGCCTGCCCTCGGCGTCGGTGTTGGTGACCTCGATGGTCTTCCCGTTGGCCGCCTTGACGATGTCGTCGACGCGGTAGGCGTTGGTGTCGAGCAGGTTCTCGGTGGCGCCGACCACCGTGACGGTCTTCAGCGGCAGCTCGAGCTCGGCGATGGCGGCGGTGGCCTCGAGCACCGCGGCTGCGCCCGACATGTCGAACTTCATGCCGACCAGGCTGTTTGCGGGCTTCAGGGTGTAACCGCCGCTGTCGTAGGTCAGCCCCTTTCCGACCATGCCGAGCACCACGTCGGCCGCCCGCGCTCGGCGCTGGGGCGTGTGGCGCAGCACGATCAGGCGGGCGGGCTTGCTGGACGCCTGCGCAACGGCTGCGAAGGCGCCCATCCCCCGGGCTGCGATGCGCTTCTCGTCCCATACCTCGACCCGCAGCGTCGGGTGCTCCTTGGCGATCTGACGCGCGCGGTCGGC
The DNA here is from genome assembly GCA_033856675.1 of Gaiellales bacterium. Lineage (GTDB taxonomy): Bacteria > Actinomycetota > Thermoleophilia > Gaiellales > JAICJC01 > JAICYJ01. Next base: position 94,316 of record JAWVEN010000071.1, read on the forward strand.
GAGCTCCTCGGGCCCGAGCTCGTTGGGCGGCATGTGCTGCAGATCACGTGCACGGTTGACGGCATCGGCCGCCAGGGCGGCACGGCGCGCGGCTGCGCCCGCGCTGCGCTCCTTCGTCAGCACCGTGAGCGAAGTGGGAGGGCTGGGGAGGTCGTCTCGCTGAGACTTGAAGCGGTCGAACCGGTAGCTGCCGATGACGACGCCGTCCACGATGCAGCGCGCGGCGTCGGCCGCCTCGAGCGGAAGGCCGTCGGCGAGCACTGCGATCGTCTTGCCGCGCGCCCCCATCAATGACCGTGCCGCGGCGCCTGCCGCGTTGCGCACCGCCTCGCTGTCCGCATTGCGGACGGGCCCGAGGCCGACCACGGCGACCCGCTTTGCCTTCACGCCGCGGCCCTCGGTGTGCAACACCGTGACCTGCCCGGCGCCGCCGCGGATCTCTCCCGCCTTGACCAGCCTTGCGATTTCGCCATCGAGGGCCTTGTCGATTGCCGCTGCGGCTCCCGACAGCTCCACGGGCTTGGTGACCGGTACAACGAGGAGGTCGGCGGCCACCGATGCGGGGGCGCTGCCGGATGTTGAGAGCCTCATGGATCCCCTCTGTCTCGGGATGGACGACCGCGGAACGGTATCCTATGGCCCCCGCCGACCGGCACTGGAGCGATCATGACCGACACCAAGATCCTGCTGTCCGAGCGTGAGATTCCGCGCTCCTGGTACAACATCGTTGCCGACCTGCCGAACCCGCCGCAGCCCGTGCTGCACCCGGGCACCGGGCAGCCCGTGGGGCCGGACGATCTCGCGCCGCTCTTCCCGATGGACCTGATCCTGCAGGAGGTCTCGACCGACCGCGAGATCGCGATCCCGGAAGAGGTGCTCGACGTGCTGGCGCTGTGGCGCCCGACGCCGCTCTATCGGGCACACCGGCTGGAGCGGGCGCTCAAGACCGGTTCTCGCATCTATTACAAATACGAGGGCGTCTCGCCCGCCGGGTCGCACAAGCCCAACACGGCTGTCGCACAGGCGTACTACAACGCGAAGAGCGGCCGCACCCGGATCGCGACCGAGACGGGCGCGGGGCAGTGGGGCAGCTCGATGGCCTTCGCCTGCGAGGCGTTCGGGCTGGAGTGCAAGGTCTACATGGTGCGCGTTTCCTACGACCAGAAGCCGTACCGCCGGGTGATGATGGAAACCTGGGGCGCGAGCGTCGTCCCCAGCCCGTCACCGGACACGAATGCGGGACGGACGATCCTCGAGCGCACCCCCGATTCGCCGGGGAGCCTCGGCATCGCCATCTCGGAGGCGGTGGAGGACGCCGCCACGCGCGACGACACGAGCTACGCGCTGGGATCGGTGCTGAACCACGTGCTGCTGCACCAGACGATCATCGGGCAGGAGGCGCAGCGTCAACTCGAGCTGGCCGGTGAGAAGGGCATCGACGTGGTGGTCGGCTGCGTTGGCGGAGGGTCGAACTTCGCCGGCCTCGCGCTGCCATTCGTGCGAGACAAGATCGCCGGCGCCGACATCGAGATCGTGGCCTGCGAGCCCGCGGCGTGCCCGACGCTCACGCGCGGCCCGTACGCCTACGACTTCGGCGACACGGCTCAGCTGACCCCCCTCGTCGCGATGCACACGCTTGGCCACGACTTCGTTCCGCCGGGCATCCATGCCGGCGGGCTGCGCTACCACGGCGTGGCGCCGCTCGTCTCGCAGCTGCTGGTCGAGGATCTGATCCGGGCCGAGGCACTGGGGCAGACCGACGTCTTCTCGGCGGCGATCGAGTTCGCCCGGGCCGAGGGCATCATCCCGGCACCCGAGGCCGCACATGCGGTGCGCGGTGCGGTCGATGCCGCCCGCCGCGCCGATGAGGCGGGCGTGTCTCAGGCCATCATCTTCAACCTCTCGGGTCACGGGCATTTCGACATGGCTGCATACGACGCATACCTGCACGGCCGGCTCGAGGACTTCGAGCTGCCGGAGGCCGAGATCGAGCGCGCGCTGCGTGCGATCGAGGGGCTGCCGAAGCCGGTGGGGACGCCGGTTACATGACCTGTCCGGCGTGCGGGGGCGCCGTCCCAGAGGGCGCGCGCTTCTGCCCGTCGTGCGGAAGGCCGCTGGCACTCGTCGGCGGGGCGGATGAGCGGAAGCTGGCGACGGTGCTGTTCGCCGACCTGGCCGGGTCGACGGAGCTTGCCATGCGCATGGACGCCGAGAAGCTGCGCTCGCTGCTGGCCGACGTCTACTACGAGCTGTCACAGGCCGCCGCGGCGTTCGGCGGGACGGTGGAGAAGTTCATCGGCGATGCCGTGATGGCGGTCTTCGGCGTGCCGCAGGCACATGAGGACGACCCCGAGCGGGCGGTTCGCGCGGCGCTGACGATGCGGTCGCGCATGGGCTCCGTGAGCAGGCGTCACACCGTGGAGTCGGTGCTGCGGATCGGGATTCACACCGGCGTGGTCGTCGCAGGCACCACGCCCGGCCGCGACTTCCTCGTCACCGGGGAGATCGTCACCCTGGCTGCGCGCCTTCAGCAGGCCGCAGTGCCAGGCGAGATCCTGATCGGCGAGACCACCTTCCGGGCCCTGCAGCCGGTGGTGCAGACGACGCAGCCAAGGTCGCTGGTGGTCAAGGGCCGAACGGGGCCGGTGGTCGCCTACGCCGTCGAAGGCGTCGCTCCGGCCACGGCCTACCGCCGGCGACGGGCGCCGGGGCCGTTCGTCGGCCGTGCGGGGGAGCTGGCCCTGATCTCGTCGCTGATCGCGCGGGCGGTGGAGCATCGCCGCGCCCACCTGGTGACCGTGATCGGCGAGCCCGGGATCGGCAAGAGCCGCCTCGCCGAGGAGGTCGTGATCGAGTTGCAGCACGAGCCCGACCCGCCGTCGGTTTGGGTCGGCCGCTGCCGCCCATACGGCGAGGGCGGCCCGTACGCGCCGCTTTCGGAGGTGCTGATGCGGGCCGCGAACGTCCCGCCTGACGCCCCACGGACCGACGCCCGGCTGGCGGTGACCGCCCAGCTGCTGGCGCTGCTGGGCGAGGAAGCCGCCGACACGATTGAAGACGTGCTGCGCACCGCCGGGCTGGCCGAGAGCCGCGAGGCGGTCGACGACGACATCGAGGGTCCTGGCCGCGGCCGCGACGCTTGGCGCACCGTGCTGACGGCGTTCGCCGCCCGCCAGCCGGTGCTGCTCGTGCTCGAGGATGCGCACTGGGCCGAGGCCGCGCTGCTCGACTTGATCGACTCCCTGGCAGGGGACGAGGCGCGCGTGCCGCTGGTGGTGCTGTGCCTGGCGAGGGACGATCTCTTGCGTGCGCGACCGGCGTGGGGGTCGGGGCTTCGCAACTCGACCCTCGTCACGCTGGAGGCAATCCAGGACGACGAGATGCGACGGCTTGCGGACGGTCTGGAGGGCTCGGGCGACGACGCCATCCGAAACGCGGTCGAGCTGGCCGGCGGCAACCCGTTCTTCCTCGAGGAGATCGTCGCGATGGCGAGTGAGGGCGGCCGCTCGGTGCCGCCGACCGTGCAGGGCGTCATTGCGGCGCGCCTCGATCTTCTGCCCCCGGATGAGAAGCGGCTGATGCAGCGCGCCGCCGTGATCGGCCGGACGTTCGGCGAGAAGGAGCTCGAGATCGTCAGCCCGGACGGCTCCAAGCGGCTGGTGGCGAATCTCTCGCGGCGCGACCTGCTGCTGCCGCTCGGATCGGGGTGGGGCTTCAAGCACGTACTGATCCGTGACGTGGCGTACGAATCGATCCCGCGGACGGAGCGCGCCCGCATCCACCTCGAACTGGCGCGCCGCCTGGAGGGCAGGAGGGAGGCCGACGCGCAGACGATCGCGGGTCATTACGCCTCGGCCGTGACGCTCGGGGCCGCGGAGGCCCGTGGCGAGGCCGTGCGGATGCTGCTGCGGGCGGCCTCGGAGGCGCGCGACGTGTACGCCCATGGGCTGGCGCTGCGCCAGGCAAGCCTTGCCCACTCGCTCGCCGAGGAGGAGTCCGACCGGGCGAGCGCGGCGGAGGCGGTCGGAGATGCCCACTGGATGGCGGAGCAGCTCGACGAGGCCTTCACCGCGTACGGCGAGGCGCTCGAGCACGGCCATGCCGCCGAGTTGCCGCCGCGCGACATGGCCCGGCTTTCCTGGAAATGGGTCGACCTGCCGACCCGCTGGGCCTCGGACATCCCCACCTCGCCGACACGCGAGGCGCTCGAGGCCGAGATCGAAGATGGCCTTGCAACCGCGCGGACGGCGGACGCACGGTCGATCGAGGCGCGGCTGCTGGTCGCGAGGGCGCTCCTGGTCTGGCGCTTCGAGACCGACCACGCACCACAGGCCGCAATGCTGCCGGTCGCTGACGAGGCGCTCGAGATCGGCGAGGAGCTCGGCAAGCCGCTCGTCGTGTCGGCTGCGCTGGACGCCCGCTCCGCGCTGCTCCAGGCGCTTCGCCGCTACGAGGACGCTCGCGCGGCGGACGAGCGGCGGCTGGAGCTTCTCCCGGAGATCTCCTCTCGTGAGGAGCAGATGGACATCTACGCGGCTGTGGCGCGGACGCGGACGTCGCTGGGCGACTACGCCGGCGCCGTCGCTGCCGCCGGCCTTGCCGAGGAGCTGGTCGCCGGTGGCGACCAGCGGTGGGCGGCCTGGCCGGCACGGACGCGCGTCGAGGCGTACTTCTACTGGGATCGCTGGGACGACGCGCTGCGCGCCCATGACCGCTTCATCAAGGTCTTCCGCAGCACCCACCGCACCGGTCGGGTGAACGTGACCGGCGTGGTGGCCGGCGTCGCCGCCGCCATTCACCTGCTGCGCGGCGAGCGCGAGCGGGCGGATGTGATCGAGCAGCGCCTCGGCCGTCACGTGCCACCGAACTACAACCTGATGGTCGGGCACGCGATGCTCGGCTGCGGTGAGCCGTCGCTGGCGCTCGACAACGTCGCGAAGGTGCGCTTCTGGCTGCCATGGGTGCTCGCCATCACCGCAGAGGCTCAGGCGTCGCTCCGCCGCTGGGACGATCTCGACGCCACGCTCGTGCGGCTCGACGAGATGTCGGGTGTCGAGCACCTGCCGCGCGTCACGGCGCAGATCGACCGTGCCCGCGGCATCGCCGGCGACGAGCTCGCCCTCGCCCGAGCCGAGGAGGCGTTCCGCAAGCTCGGCTGCCGGTTCGAGCAGGCGCGCTGCCTCGAGCTGATGGGCCAGCCGGACAAGGCGCTGCGCACGTACGAGCGGCTGGGCGCCGAGCCGGCGATGGCTGCCGCCCGCTAGCGCTGCCACGGGGCGTGTTCACGCAGGTGCCAGGCACCTGCGTGAACAGACGTAGAGTTTGGGGCACGGACAGCCCAGCCCCACCGAAGCTCTTGCCCGGCGACTGCGTGATCGTCGCACCCGAATGGCCGGACGCGCCAAGCGCGGAGGCGGATCGCCGCGGCGTCGTGCTCAACTCGGCGACGCCGCGGGAGGATGGCTCCGGATGGAATCTGTCGGTGTGGCTCCCTGGTCGCCAGGACGTTGTCGGAGTTGACGAGGCGTTCCTGGGCGTGCTGGGTGAGACGGATACCGCCATGATCCAGGACGCAGGGCTTTCGCCCGATGAAGTCGGCCGACCATGGCTCGACGAAGTGTCCGTCACCCTGTTCACGGACACCGCCGAGGTCGGATCGGCGATGCCGGAGGTCGTTGCGATCGGGGAGGCCATACTCGGTTTCCTGGGCCGCGGCGACGTGAGGATCGGACTCCGCCACTCGGACGGCGACCCGTCGCGGCCGGCTCACTTCGTGCTCACCGTGACGGGTGTCGGCGTGGGCGCCGACGCGTTGCGCAAGGCGTTGTCCGATGAGGCATTCGGCGGCTGGACAGTCGTGGAGGACGACGGATGGGCAGCCGGGTTCCAATGGCAGCCCGGACAGCTCTTCGTCGGGCGGCCGCCGCCGCCGTGGCTCTTTCTGGGCGCGATCGACCTCCTGCCGTGGGAACACCCACGGAAACGTGACTGGCGCTTCGCGCACGACAGCCAGGCGGGGCTGGGCTACCGTGCCGACCGACAACCACCCCGGGGGACGACCATGGCCAACGAAAACGCCACCATCGAGACCAACCACGGCACCATCGAGCTCGAGCTCTTCTCCGACGACGCACCGGAGACGGTCGCGAACTTCAAGAAGCTGGTGGGCGAGGGGTTCTACGACGGGCTCATGTTCCATCGCATCATCAGCGATTTCATGATCCAGGGCGGATGCCCGCAGGGCACGGGGACCGGCGGTCCCGGCTACACCTTCAAGGACGAGATCAACGACCACCCGATCGTCCGCGGCACGCTGGCGATGGCCAACGCAGGCCCGAACACCAACGGCAGCCAGTTCTTCCTCGTCACCGCACCGGCGACGCCGTGGCTGGACGGCAAGCACACGGCATTCGGTCAGGTGACGAGCGGCATGGACGTGGTCGACAAGATCGAGTCGGTGCCGACCGACGGTCGCGACCGCCCGGTCGAACCCGTCACGATGGAGAAGGTGACCGTCGGCGATTCCTGAGCTGCCAGAGAGCTCCGGAGATCGACGCGGCGCACAGCGCCAGACCGACCGCAAGGAACGGGCGAGGATCCCACTCCTCGGTGCACTTCTCACCGGGGAAGCGCGGTGTGCCGATCGCTTCGCAATAGTCGCCGGGCCCGTGCCGGTTCATGTACGCCAGGAACAGCGGCAGCGCCGCGAGGCCGAACGCGAGCCCCCATCGCGCCGGATCCGGTGCACTCCAATCGACCCGCCACGCGATGAAGCCGATCACGGGGCCGATGATGAGAAGCAGCGGAATCAGCGATGAGATCGAGCAGAGCCCCGCAAATGCCACCAACACGCCGAACAAGACCCACGCCAGGAACCGTCCGGTCAAGCGCGCACCTCCGCCCTGAGCTCGGCCGCTGCTGCGGCCACCGCCGCCACGTCGACTCCTGTCTCGATGTGGAGCTCGTGCAACCGCTGCACGAGCTCCTCCGTGGCCACGTTACCCGGTGCGCCGGGCGCGAACGGGCATCCGCCGAGGCCGCCCGCCGACGAGTCGAACGTCGTGATGCCGAGCCGCAGGCCGGCCTCGACGTTGTCGATCGCGCGGCCGGCCGTGTCGTGCAGGTGCAGCGCGAGGCGGTCCGCCGGCAGCTCCTCGAGGAGCGCCGTGACGACGCGCCCCACGTCGTCCGGTTCGGCGACTCCGATGGTGTCGCCGATGGAGATCTCGTCGCACCCCAGCTCCAGGAGTGCGACTGCGACGTCGACGACCGCCTGCGGCTCGACCGCTCCCTGATAGGGGCATCCGAACGCCGTCGAGACATACCCGCGGGCCCACATTCCCTCTTCGCGGGCGCGCCGGACCATCGGCGCGAAGCGCTCCAGCGATTCGGCGATGCTCATGTTGATGTTGGCCTTCGCGAACGCCTCTGATGCTGCTGTGAAAACGGCGATGGCATCGGCCCCTGCCTCGAGTGCGCGATCGAGGCCGCGCTCGTTCGGCACCAGCACCGGGTAGCGGACACCCTCGCGTCGCCGTACCGCCGGCAGCACCTGGTCGGCGTCGGCCAGTTGGGGGACGGCGGCCGGATGCACGAACGAGGTCACCTCGACAACCGGCAGCCCGGCGGCCGCGAGCTGCTCGACGAAGCGCACCTTGGCGTCGGTCGGCACGACGGCGGCCTCGTTCTGCAGTCCGTCCCGCGGGCCGACCTCGACCACGGTCACACGCTCCGGGAGCGCGCTCATTCGAGCGCCACCAGGGTCTGGCCCGCCTCGACCAACTCGCCCGGCGAGACGTGGACGGCGCCCACCGTGCCGTCGGCCGGCGCGGCGACGGTGAGCTCCATCTTCATGGCTTCCAGGATCACCAACGGCTGTCCGGCAGCCACCGTGTCGCCCTCGGACACCGCCACCCGCAGCACCGTCGCAGGCATCGGCGCCGCAAGCGATCCGGCCGGCGCCGCCGATGCGACGCGGCGGTCGTCGCCGGCCCCGGCGAGTGTGTGCGCCCACCCCAGGTGGAGCGCGTGGCCGCCCGAGACGATCACATCCGCAGGTGCAGCCGTCGTGCCGAATGCATGCCACACGTCCGACCCGCCGGGGGCGACGCCCGCCGGCAGCGGCGGCACCAACCCCGCGTGCCACTCCCGCTCGACGAGGTCGGTGGTGGCCTCCCCGGCTCGCACCGCGGGGTGGTCGAGCACCCAGCGCAGGAACCCCAGATTCGTGGTCACGCCCAGCACCACCGTGTCGGCCAGCGCAGCAGCCATCCGGTCGATGCAGGCATCGCGGTCCTCGGCATGGGCGATCAGCTTTGCCAGCAGCGGGTCGTACCGAACGCCGACCCGGTCGCCCGCGCGGACGCCGCTGTCGCAGCGGAGGCCCGGCCAGTGGGGCAGCGAGAACCGCTGGAGCGTCCCGGTCGCGGGCAGGAACCCGCCGGCCGGGTCCTCGGCATAGATCCGGCACTCGAGCGCATGCCCGCGCAACATGACGTCCTCCTGCTCGAGCTCGAGCGGCCTTCCGGCTGCGATGTCGATCTGCGCCCGCACCAGGTCGATCGTCGAGACCAGCTCCGTGACCGGATGCTCGACCTGGAGCCGGGCGTTCAGCTCGAGGAACGCCCACGTCCCGTCGTCCGACAACAGGAACTCGACCGTGCCGGCGTTGACGTAACCGGCCGCGCGCGCCACCCGCAGCGCCGCATTCCCAAGTGCAGCCCGCAGGTCGTCGTCGACGGCGGGCGACGGCGATTCCTCGATGATCTTCTGGTGACGGCGCTGCAGTGAGCAGTCACGCTCGCCGAGATGCACGGCACCGCCGTGTGCGTCGCAGAGGATCTGCACCTCGACGTGGTGAGCGGCCGCCAGCCGCCGCTCGAGAAACACCCGGTCGTCGCCGAACGCCGCCTTCGCCTCCCGTCGCGCCGCTGCGATGGCCTCGGGCAGCTGGTCGAGGTTGTCCACCGGACGCATGCCGCGCCCGCCGCCCCCGGCTGCCGCCTTCACGAGCAGCGGCGTCCCCAGTCGGGCGCCCTCGGCGAGCAGCGTCTCGTCGTCCAGGGCAAGGCCCGCGTAGCCGGGGACGACCGGCACGCCGGCGGCCTCGGCCAGCCGCCGCGCTTCCACCTTGTCGCCGAGCGCCCGCATCGCGGCTGGCGGCGGCCCGATCCAGGCAATGCCGGCTCGGCCCACGGCCGCCGCAAAGTCGGGGTTCTCGGCGAGATAGCCGTAGCCAGGGTGGAGGGCGTCGCAGCCCACGGCCGCGTCGATCAGGCTGTCGCCGTCGAGGTAGCTCGGCACGGGCCGGGCGTCGTCCGCCAACTCGGCGTGCAGCGCGCCCCGATCGTCGTTCTCGTAGACCGCGACCGCCTCGATGCCGAGCTCGCGACAGGCGCGGATCACGCGCACCGCGATCTCGCCGCGGTTGGCGATCAGGATTCGTGCGATGTCCATCCGGGCTCGCGCTTCTCGAGAAAGGCGGTCAGCCCTTCCTGGCCTTCGGGACCGGCGCGCACCGCTGCGATCCGCTGCGGAAGGTCGGGAAGAGACAGGCCGGCGGTCGCGTCGCGCACCAGGCGCTTGGCCTCCGCGATCGCCACCGGTCCCGCGGCGAGGAAGTCGGCGGCGACCTCGCGCACGATGTCGTCCAGCTCTTCCGGCTTCGCGAGTCGGTGAATCAGGCCGAGTACGAGCGCCTCCGGCGCCTGGAACTGCCTGCCCGTGGTGAAGAGGGCACGCGTGTGCCCCGGCCCGATCGAGCGCAGGACGTACGGCGAGATCATGGCCGGGATCAGGCCCAGCCGCACCTCCGTGAAGCCGAACCGTGCGCCGGGAACGGCGATTGCGACGTCGGCACAGGCCACCAGCCCCGCGCCCCCGCCGAGGGCATGTCCGTTGACGCGCGCGATCACCGGCTTCGGGCACGAGTCGATGGCTTCGAACATCCCGCGTGCCATGGCAGCGTCGGCCACGTTGCGCTCCGGAGGGAGATCACGGCTGGCACGCATCCACGCGATATCGGCGCCGGCCGAGAAGGCGTCGCCCGCGCCGGTCAGCACGATCACCCGTGTCTCGTCGATGGCGAGCACCTGGAAGAGCTGGGTCAGCTGGGCGATCAGGCTGGGCGCGATCGCGTTTCGCACCTGCGGCCGGTTCAGCGTCAGCGTCGCCACCGGGCCTTCGCGTGTCAGCAGGATCTCGCTCACATCCGGAACACCCCATAGGTCGTCTCGCGTGCGGGGGCTTCCGCCGCGGCGGTCAGCCCCAGAGCGAGCACCTTCCGGGTGTCGACAGGGTCGATCACGCCGTCGTCCCACAGCCGCGCGGTCGAAAACCACGGCGAGCCCTCGCGCTCGTACGTCTCGACGATCGGCTCCTCGAACCGCTCCCGCTCGTCTTCCGACAGCTCGCCGCGAACGGTCGACAGCACGCGCGCAGCCTGCCTACCGCCCATCACCGAGATCCGCGCGTTCGGCCACATCCAGAGCTGCCGCGGCCCGTATGCCCGGCCGCACATCGCATAGTTGCCCGCCCCGTAGCTGCCCCCGATGACGACCGTGAACTTCGGCACCTCCGCGCAGGAGACGGCCGTGACGAGCTTGGCCCCGTCCTTGGCGATGCCGCCGGCCTCATACTCGCGGCCGACCATGAAGCCGGTGATGTTCTGCAGGAACACGAGCGGCACGCCGCGCTTTGCCGCCAGTTCGATGAAGTGCGTGCCCTTCAGAGCCGACTCCGAGAACAGGATGCCGTTGTTGGCAAGGATCGCCACGGGCATGCCGTGGATGTGGGCGAACCCGCAGACGAGCGTGTCACCGTAGAGCGCCTTGAACTCGTGGAAGCGGGAGCCGTCGACGATGCGGCCGATCACCTCACGCACGTCGTAGCTGTGCCGCGGGTCGCGAGGCACGACCCCGTGGAGCTCTGCGGGATCGAGCGCGGGCGGCTCCGGATCGCGGTTGGCCGGCGGGGGCGGAGGCCGGTGATTGAGGTTGCGGACGATGTCGCGGGCGATGTGCAGCGCATGCTCGTCGTCGACGGCGTAGTGGTCGGCCACACCGCTTTGCCGAGTGTGAACGTCCGCGCCTCCGAGCTCCTCGGCTGTCACGTCCTCGCCGGTCGCCGCCTTCACCAGCGGCGGTCCGCCGAGGAAGATCGTTCCGGTGCCCTTCACGATCACGGTCTCATCCGACATCGCCGGCACGTAGGCGCCGCCGGCAGTGCACGACCCCATCACGACGGCGACCTGGGGGATGCCGGCGGCAGACATGCGCGCCTGGTTGTAGAAGATGCGGCCGAAGTGGTCGCGGTCTGGGAACACCTCCGCCTGCAAGGGCAGGAAGGCGCCGCCCGAGTCGACCAGATAGACGCATGCGAGGTGGTTCTGCTGCGCGATCTCCTGCGCTCGCAGGTGCTTCTTGACGGTCATGGGGTAGTAGCTGCCGCCCTTCACCGTCGCGTCATTGGCCACGATCACGCACGGCGTGCCGGCCACCGGACCGATCCCGGTCACGATGCCGGCCCCGGGCGCGTCGTCGCCGTACAGCCCCTCGGCCGCCAGCGGGGATAGCTCCATGAAGGCGGCGCCCGGGTCGACCAGACGGTCGATGCGCTCGCGGGCGAGGAGCTTTCCGCGGGCGCGGTGGCGCTCCACCGCCGTCGGCCCGCCTCCCGAGCGCACGCGTGCCAGCCGCCGCTCGAGGTCTGACACCAGCTCGCGCATGTGCTCGCGGTTCCGCCGGAACTCGTCGCCGCCGGTGTCGAGGTGGGTGTCGATGCGCGGCATTCCGCGCCGCAATCTACCGTGCGACGCGGTTGGGCTTGGCGGGCTCGCGAACCAGCGGCAGACGCACGGTGAACGTGCTGCCGGCACCCTCGGTGCTCTCGACCGAGATGCGCCCGGAGTGCTGCGCGACCAACTCTCGCGCGATGGCCAGGCCGAGACCGGCGCCACCCGACTGCCGGTTTCGCGCCTCATCACCCCGGAAGAACCGCTCGAATACGCGTTCCGCCGCCTCCTCCGCGATTCCCACGCCGGTGTCGTGAACCGTCAGCACAGCGGAGGAGCCGTCCTCCCGTGCCTGCACATGCACACGGCCTGCAGCCGGGGTGTAACGCAGGGCGTTGTCGAGCAGGATCACGAGCACCTGCCGCAGCTGCTCGCGGTCGCCGCGGACGTGGAGGTCATCGCCTGCGGCAGCCGTCAGCTCGATGCCGCGCTCGGCTGCGATCGGCGTGAAGGCGTCGACGACGTCGCGCACCAGCTCGCCGAGGTCGACGTCGCCGCGGTACTGCTCGGGCTGGTCGCCGCGGGCCATCGCGAGCAGGCCGTCGACCAGCGTCGACAGGCGGTCGGTCTCGCGGATGATGTCCTGCGCCTCGTGGTTCTCGGGTTGTTCCTGCTGGAGGAACTCGGCGTTGGCTCTGATCACCGCCAGCGGCGTGCGCAGCTCGTGGGAGGCGTCGGCGACGAAGTCCTGCTGGCGGGAGAACGCCTCACGTACGGGCCGCAGCGACTTTCGGGCCAGGAACCAGCCACCGATCGCCGCCAGCACCAGCCCGCCCAGTCCGCCGATCAGCAGGCCGACGAGAAGCTTGCCGAGGGCGTCGTGCTCCGACGCGACCGAGCGTGTGACCTGGATCAGCGTCGCCGGCGTCCCCCCGTTCGCCGGGATGAGGATGGAGTACACGCGCAGGCGGTCGCCCTCGCTGGCGACCCAACGCAGGTCATTCCCGTTCTGCAATGCCGCATCGATCGACTCCGGGTCGTAGTGCGCCCGGCCGGTCGCATCGGCGCCCGTCTGGAACTCGTCGGCGGTGATGGTGTTCACGGTGTACGACCCCGTGGAGAGCGACCGCACGTTGACGTGCTGGTTCGCCTGCCACTGTCCCTCGGCCCGCGCGGCCACGAGACGCACGCCTTCGTCGACACCCGAAAGCAGCTGGTTTCGTACGACGGCGTAGAGCGTCGTGCCGAGGACGATCAGCACGGCGCCGAGGATGCTCACGTACCAGACCGTCAGCCGGATGCGCGCCGGCGTGAAGAGGCGGTCCTCAATCGCCGCGGCGGAATGCATATCCAAGTCCTCGCACGGTGCGGATCGGGTCGGCCTCCAGCCCGGCTTGCCTGAGCTTGCGGCGCACATAGTGCACGTAGATGTCGACGACGTTCGAGGCCGGTTCGAAGCCCTCGCCCCAGACCTCCTCGCGCAGTTGGTCGCGCGAGAGCACCTGGCCCGGGTTTCGCATCAGGTACTCGAGCAGCGCGAACTCCGTGCCGGTCAACTCGACGGCCGTGCCGTTCACGCGTGCTTCCCGCGCGGCGGTGTCGAGCGTCAGCGGCCCGGCCTGCAGCACGTCCGAATCCTCGGGGCGCCCGCGGCGGCCAAGCGCGCGGAGCCGAGCCGCAAGCTCGCCCAGCGAGAACGGCTTCACCAGGTAGTCGTCGGCGCCCGCGTCCAGCCCCACGATGCGGTCCGGCACGGCGCTGCGCGCGGTCAGCATCAGGATCGGTACGCTGTTTCCGTCGGCGCGGAGCTGCTTGCAGACCTCGATGCCGTTCATCTTGGGCAGCTGGAGGTCGAGCACGATCGCGTCGAAACCGCCCTGACGGGCTGTGCGCAAACCCTCCTCACCGTCGACTGCGGCACGGACGTTGAACCCGTTCGATTCCAGCGACTTGGTAAGGATGCGGACGAGCGGTTGATCGTCCTCGACGACGAGTACCTGCATGGGGACAACTATAGGACGGTGGGGTTGAGACTCTTTTGGCGATGCGTCACACTGCCCGAATGATTCCTGAGGCAGGCATGGAGCGAAACGAGAATGGCCTGGTCCCGGTCACCGACGGCTGGTACGTGCTGAACGCGGCCGATGCGCCGTGGCGGGAGCGCCCTGGGCGAGGGGCCTTCTGCGAGCTCGAGGGCGATGTGGACTTCCCGCAGCTTGGGATCAACATCCAGGTGCTCGCGCCGGGGCAGCCGATGGCGATGTACCACTGGGAGGCCGATCAGGAGGATTTCCTCGTGCTCGCAGGTGAGGGGACGCTCGTCGTGGAGGGCGAGGAGCGGTCGCTCCGGCAATGGGACTTCGTGCACTGCCCACCCGGGGCGAACCATGTCATCGTCGGGGCGGGCGAGACGCCGTGCGTGATCCTTGCTGCCGGTGCGCGTGTCAACTCGACCGGCCCGGACTGGGGCGGCTACAGGGTGGACGAGACGGCGCGGCGGCTCGGTGCCGGCGTCGAGGGGGAGACGACCGACCCGAAGCAGGCGTACGCACGGTTTGGGCCGTCCGAGCAGACGCCGTATCGCGAGGGCTGGCTGCCGGAGTAGGAACGGGCGCCGTGACGCCGCGGCGCAACGTGTGCCGCCGAGGTCACGTCCGTGTCACGGTTCATGACGGTGCCAGGCACCGGTGCCAGGCACCGGTGCCAGGCACCTGAACTCGGGCATCGCGTCGAGCCCTGTGGCTACGCCATGGCTGCGGCGACCGACGCCACGAACCGCTCGAGTCCGGCAGCGCCTTCCTGCTCCGAGACCTCGATCGCCTTCGAGCCGATGATCACGCCGTCTGCGCCGGCATCGAGGGCGGCACGGGCGTTCTCGGGCGTGGAGATGCCGAAGCCGACCAGGAGCGGGAGCGACGTGTGCTCGCGGACGCGCTTGATCAGCGGTGCGACGCGGTCGGAGAGTTGATCCCGCGCGCCGGTCACGCCGGCGACCGAGACCAGGTACACGAAGCCGCCCGCGCCGTTGCAGGCCAGGCGGATGCGCTCGTCGGTGCTGGTCGGGGCGAGCAGCGGGACGAGGTCGATCTTCGCCTCGCGGCAGCCCTCGAGCAGCTCGTCTGCCTCGTCGTGGGGTACATCGGGCACGATCAGCCCATCGGCGCCCGCGGCGGCGGCGTCGAGGCAGAACCGCCGCTCGCCGTACGCCATCACCGGGCCGGCGTAGGTCATCGGGATCAGCGGCGCGTCGACCCGTTCCCTGACGCTACGGATCACATCGAGCGCCCGGGCGGTCGTCATTCCGCCGGCCAGGGAGCGCTGCGCCGCCCGCTGGACCGTCGGCCCGTCGGCGAGGGGGTCGGAGAAAGGGATGCCGATCTCGAACGCCGTCGCGCCGCCGCTTGCCGCCGCGTCCGCCAGTTCCGCGGTGTCGCCATCCGCCATCAGGTAGATCGACAGCGACGGCGTCGTCACCTTCACTGCGCCTCCCGCTCCTCGATCGCGTCGACATCCTTGTCGCCGCGGCCGGACAGCCCGACGATCACGATCTCGCCCGGCTGCGCGCGCTGCATCGCCAGCCACACTGCATGGGACGACTCGAGCGCCGGGATGATGCCCTCGCAGCGGCACAGCAGGTGGAACGCCTCCAGCGCCTGCGCGTCGGTCACCGGCGTGTACTCCGCGCGCCCGGAGTCCTTCAGCCATGAGTGCTCCGGCCCGACGCCCGGGTAGTCGAGGCCGGCCGAGATCGAGTGGGTCTCGAGCACCTGCCCGTCCTCGTCGGCCAGCACATAGCTCCGCGAACCGTGCAGCACCGACACCCGGCCCTCCGAAAGCGTCGCCGCCGTGCCGTGCTCGTCGCCACCTGCCTCCGCACCGAGCAGTCGCACGCCGGCATCGTCCAGAAACGGATGGAACAGGCCGATGGCGTTCGACCCGCCGCCGACACACGCGACGACCAGGTCGGGCAGCCGGCCCTCCTTCTCGAGCACCTGCTCGCGGGCCTCGCGTCCGATCACACACTGGAGCTGGCGTACCAGCATCGGGTAGGGATGCGGGCCGGCCGCCGACCCAATCAGGTAATGCGTGTCCTCGACGTTTGCGATCCAGTCGCGGATCGCCTCGTTCATCGCGTCCTTGAGCGTGCCCGAGCCCGCGCTGACAGGGATCACCTCAGCGCCCAGCATGCGCATCCGCACCACGTTGGGGCGCTGGCGGCGGATGTCCTCCTCGCCCATGTAGACGTGGCAGTCGAGGCCGAATCGCGCGCAGACGGTGGCGCTTGCGACGCCGTGCTGGCCGGCGCCGGTCTCGGCCACGATCCGGCGCTTGCCGAGGCGCACGGCCAGCAGCGCCTGCCCGACGGCGTTGTTGATCTTGTGCGCGCCGGTGTGGTTCAGGTCCTCGCGCTTCAGCAGGATGCGGGCACCCGGCGTCTGCTCCATCAGCCGCTCGGCGAGATAGAGCGGCGAGGGCCGGCCGACGTAGTCGCGGGCCAGCCGGTCGAGCTCGTCGTGGAAGGACGGATCCGACCACGCGTCGTTCCACGCCGCCGAAAGCTCGTCCAGCGCGCCCATCACCGTCTCGGGGACGAACCGCCCGCCGAACTCGCCGAACCGCCCGCGCCCGTCTGGGTACTCGGTCGCCGTCATGCCAGTGCCTCCTTCGCCCGCCGCACGAACTGCTCGATCAACCCGGCGTCCTTCACCCCGGGAGATACCTCGACGCCCCGCGCCGTGTCGACCGCCCAGGGCCGTACCTGCCTGACCGCCTCTGCCACGTTGCCTGCGTCGAGGCTCCCGGCCAGCATCACGGGCGCCCGTACCTTCGCGGCCCGCTGCCAGTGCGCCCGCAGGTCATCGTTGCTCGGATCGGAGCCACGTGCGAGATCGAGCAGCAACGGGACACCGTCCGGCATCTCGTCCGGCTCGCCGCGGAACCCCACGATCACGTCGTCCATGGAGTCCGGCCTGCCGTAGACCTGGACCAGATCGAAGCCCTCGCCCGGCTGCGCCGGAAAGACGCTCGTGGCCGAGACAGCAACGGTGCGGACGGGAGCCGGCACGCGGGCGGCGAGCTCGAGGGCCCGCTCCACGGTGATGCCGCGCGGGCTGTCTGCGACGCAGACGAAGCCCACCAGGTCGGCGCCCGCGACGACCGCCCCGTCGACGTCCGCCTCGCGCATGAGGCCGCAGATCTTGACCAGCGGTGCACTCACCGGCGCGGCACCTCCACCAGCGTCGGCAGCAGCAGCGGGTCGCGCATCAGGGCGGTGCCGACCAGCACGGCGTCCGCACCCGCATCGGCGGCCGCTTCGACGTCGGCACGCGAGCCGGCCCCTGATTCGGCGACGCGGACGACGTCGCTGGGAAGGCTTGCCAGCAGCCCGAGCTGCCGGTCTCGGTCGATCTCCAAGGTCGCCAGGTCACGGGCGTTGATGCCGATCACCGACGCGTTCAATGCCAGCGCTCGCTCGATCTCGGCGGCATTGTGGGTCTCGACGAGCGTATCCATGCGAAGCAGCGCCGCGGTTTCCATCAGCCGGCGCGCCTCGTCGTCGGTCAGCATTGCCAGGATGACCAGGATCGCGTCCGCGCCTGCGAGCCGCTGCGCGGCAACCTGCTCGGGAAAGACGGTGAAGTCCTTGGCGATCGCCGGGATCGAGACCTGGGCCCGTGCCCGGCGCAGATCCTCGAGCGAGCCGCCGAAGTCGCGCTCGGCGCACAGCACCGACAGGCATGCGGCACCGCCGCCCTCGTGACGGCGGGCGACATCGACCACGTCGGCATGCGGCGCGATGTCGCCCTGCGACGGCGAGCGCCGCTTGACCTCGGCGATCACCGCCACGTTGGGGCCGGTCATGAGCGCGTCGGCGAAGCCGCGGGTGGGCTCGGGCGCGTCGCGGCGGACGTCGCCGGAGATTCGTGAGAGGTACCCGCTCACGCGGTCGCCCCCGACCGGCTGCGGGTGAACTCGACCAGGCGCGCGAGCGTCGCCGCCGCTCGCCCGTCGTCGATCGCCTCTCGCGCTGCGTAGACGCCGTTCTCGAGCGAGTCGCTCAGGCCGGCGACGTAGATCGCTGCGCCGCCGTTCAGGATCACGGCGTCGCGCTTCGGCCCGGTCTCACCGTCGAAGACGGTGCGGATGATGGCCGCGTTGTCGGAAGGGTCGCCTCCGCCCAGGTCCTCCGGCGCGCCCGGGCCGGCACCGAAATCGCGCGGGTCGACGGTGCTGATCGTGACCTCCCCGCCCCGCACCTCGGCGACCAGGTTCTCCCCGGTCGGCGTCAGCTCGTCGAGATGGCCGGCGCCGTGTGCCACCAGCGCATGGTCGGTGCCGAGCTTGGCGAGCACCTGCGCCATCGGCTCAACGAGCTCGGCGGCGTACACGCCCACCACCTGGCGGCGTGCCCCGGCCGGGTTCGTCAGCGGCCCGAGCAGGTTGAAGACGGTGCGGACGGCGAGCTCGCGCCGCACCGGCCCGGCGTGGCGCATCGCAGGGTGGTGGGCCTGTGCGAACAGGAACCCGAAGCCGACCTCGTCGATGCATGCGGCGACGTCCTCCGGCGACAGATCGATGCGCACGCCCAGCGCCTCGAGCACGTCGGCGGAGCCGGAGCGCGACGAGACCGCGCGATTGCCGTGCTTGGCGACGTGCGCGCCGGCGGCAGCCGCCACGATGGCCGCCGACGTGGAGATGTTGAACGTCCCGGCGCCGTCACCGCCGGTGCCTGCCGTGTCGACGAGCGAGTCGTGCGCCGGGGTGGCCGGCGTGACGTGCGCGCGCATGGCGCGGGCGCAGCCGGTGATCTCGTCGACCGTCTCGCCCTTCATGCGCAGGGCAACCAGGAACCCGCCGATCTGCGCCGCGGTCGCCTCGCCGCTCATCACCTGCATCATGGCGGCGTGCGCCTCCTCGGCCGACAGGTCGCCCCCTTCGAGCAGCGTGGCGATTGCGGTGGTGATCATGCCGCTCCGTTCATCCGCAGGAAGTTCTCGATCAACGTCCGGCCGTGCGGGGTTAGCACGGACTCCGGGTGGAACTGCACGCCGTGGGTCTCATGCGCCCGGTGCCGTACGCCCATCACCTCGCCGTCGGGTGTGCGCGACGTCACGGCGAGCTCGTCCGGCACCTCGGTGGCCGCCAGCGAGTGGTAGCGGCCGGCCTCGAAGGGAGTCGGCACGCCGGCAAAGAGCGGCGAGTCGTCGTGACTCACCTGATCGGGCTTGCCGTGCATCAGCAGCTGCGCCCGCTGCACCCGCCCGCCGTAGAGCTCGACGATCACCTGGTGGCCGAGGCACACGCCGAGGATCGGGACGTGGCCCGCGAAGCGTTCGATCAGCTCGGCCGAGACCCCGGCCTCCGCCGGTGTGCCGGGGCCTGGCGAGACCACCAGGTGCGTGGGCCCCCAGCGCTCCGCCTCTTCGCCGTCGATGGCGTCGTTTCGCTCGGTGCGCACGACGGCCCCGGCCGACGCGATGTAATCGACCAGGTTGTAGGTGAACGAGTCGTAGTTGTCGACAACGAGCACCCTCACGGCCCGTACACCCCGGTCTCCGCCTGGTCGATCGCCATTCCCAGGGCAGCCACCTTGTTCATGCACTCCTCGTATTCCGCCGCGGGGTCAGAATCGGCCACGATACCTGCGCCCGCCTGGAGGTAGGCCACCCCGTCGCGCATGACGACGGTGCGGATCGCGATGCAGGTATCCATGTCGCCGCCGAATCCCAGGTAGCCGACAGCGCCACCATATGCGCCGCGCCGCCGCCCCTCCAGGTCGCTGATGATCTGCATTGCGCGGACCTTCGGCGCTCCGGAAAGCGTGCCGGCGGGGAACGTCGCCCGCAGCAACGCCGCCGCGTCGCGCTCCTCGCGGAGATCGCCGAGCACCCGGGACACGATGTGCATCACGTGCGAGTAGCGCTCGACCTCCATCGACTGCTCGACGCGCACGGTGCCCGGAAGGCAGACGCGGCCGAGGTCGTTCCGTGCCAGGTCGACCAGCATGACGTGCTCCGCGCGCTCCTTCTCGGATGCCAGTAGCTCCGCGGCGAGCTCGTCGTCCTGCGCGGAGTCGGCCCCGCGCGGCCGGGTGCCGGCGATCGGGCGCAGCTCGGAGGTGCGGTCGGGCGCAAGCCGGACGTGCGTCTCCGGCGAGGACCCGACCAGCTGGAAGTCGCCGTGATCGAGCAGGAACATGTACGGCGACGGGTTGACAGCGCGCAGCGCCCGGTAGATCGCAAATGCCGACGAGTCGGTGTGGCGCCGGACTCGCTGCGAGAGCACGATCTGGAACGCATCTCCCGCGGCGATGTGCTCCTTCGCACGTGACACCGCCGCCATGTAGGCGTCGGGGCCGGTCTCGGCATGGCTCTCCCCGGCCGGGCGAAGAGCGGCCGGCCGGGCTGCCGGCGGTTGGGAGAGCACGGCCGTGAGGCGCTCCACGTCATCCGGCGAGCCGATCAGCGACACGGTGCGGCGCACGTGGTCGAACGCGACCACCGCGTCGGCCAGCATGAAGCGCATCACCGGCAGCCCCGCGTCGTCCGAGTGCGGCTCCGGCAGCGGCACGGGCTCGAGGCCGGCGACCCAGTCATACGAGATGTGGCCGACGGCGCCGCCCAGGAACAGCGGCTGGTCGCCATTGGGCCCGGGCTGGGTGGCTGCGAACGCGGTGGCCTCGTCGAGCGCATCGGTGCTGCGAAGGCCTGCGCCGAGGAAGCTGTAACGCCCGACCTGCTCGCCGCGCTCGACCGACTCCAGCAGGAAGGCGGGCGCTCCCAGCGCCTTGCGCAGGAGCAGGTAGGCGCCGACCGGCGTCAGGAGGTCGGCGGGAAGTGTTCGGATGATTCGGTCGTCAGTCATCTAGGCAACAAAAAAGCCCTCCACCGGAACCGGCGAAAGGCTTGAGCGAGGGCGGATGCCGAACAGCTAGCGGGCCGCGCCTCGCTCGCGAGTCCACCACCAGGTGCCGTGCTGTGTATCCATGCTGCCCGCAGTATGAACTCCGGTGGCCGCGCGGTCAACGGATAACCTTCTCGCCGTCCCTCGATCCGTGTGAGAGTGAGCACATGCCACAGACCGTCATCCTCGGGTTCGCCCGCACCCCGTTCGGCCGCCTCGGCGGCGGCCTCTCGTCGCTGACAGCACCGCAGCTCGGCATCCATGCCGGCCGCGCGGCGCTGGAGCGGGCGCGGGTCGCACCGGAACAGGTCGGCTATGTGATCATGGGCGAGGTGCTCCAGGCCGGCGTGGGGATGATCCCGTCGCGGCAGGTCTCCGCCGGGGTGGGCTGTCCCAAGGAGGTCGGCTCCGAGACCATCAACAAGGTGTGCGCCTCGGGGCTGCGGGCGGCCAACTACGCCGACCTGCTGATCCGGTCCGGCGAGCATGACGTCGTGCTGGCGGGCGGCATGGAGAGCATGTCCAACGCGCCCTACCTGCTCAAGAAGGCGCGCTTCGGCTACACGATGGGCGACGGCGAGCTGATCGATCACATGACGAGCGATGGCCTGACGTCGACGTTCGACAACCTGATCATGGCCGAGCAGAACTCGGTCGTGTCGGCTGAGATCGGCTGCTCTCGCGAGGATCAGGACGCGTGGGCGCTGCGAAGCCACCGCCGGGCGATCGAGGCGACCGATGCCGGCCACCTGGCCGAGGAGATCGCTCCCGTGACGGTGCAGGGCCGTAAGGGCGAGATGGTCGTCGACACCGACGAGGGCCCGCGGCGCGACACGTCACCCGAGAGGCTTGCGTCGTTGAAGCCGGTGTTCACGAAGGACGGCGCGACGACCGCGGGCAACGCCCCGGGCATCAACGACGGCGCGGGCGCTCTGGTACTCGCGTCCGACGAGTGGGCGAAGGCCAACGGCTTCGAGCCGCTCGCGCGGATCGTGTCGGAGGGGCACGTCGCCGACGATTACGCCTACCTCGTGCGCACGCCCGCCGGAGCCGCCCGCGCGGCGCTCGGCAAGGCGGGCATGAGCGTGTCCGACGTCGACCTCTTCGAGATCAACGAGGCGTTCTGCTCGGTCGTCCTGAACACCGTGGAGCTGCTCGGAGCCGATCCCGACCGCTTCAATGCCCAGGGCGGCGCGGTGGCGTTCGGGCACCCGATCGGCGCCTCCGGTGCGCGGCTGATCGGGACGCTGGTGCACCAGCTGCGCCGCCGCGGCGGCGGCGTGGGGCTGGCGGCGATCTGCTCGGGCGCCGCGCAGGGGGACGCCACGTTGATCGAGGTCATGGCGCCGTGACCGAGATCCAGCGGATCACGGTGGTCGGCGCAGGTCAGATGGGTGCCGGAATCGCGCAGGTTGCCGCGATGGCGGGATTCGAGGTCACCCTGACCGACGTCGCGGCCGGGCAGCTGGACCGGGCGATGGTGACCATTGAGGAGTCGCTGGCGAAGCTGACCGAGAAGGGCAGGGTCTCGCAGGAGGACGCCGAGGCCGGGCTGCTGCGGCTCCGCACCGCCGCCGAGCCGGCCGACGCGGACCTGCTGATCGAGGCCGCCACCGAGAACGTCGACCTCAAGCTGAAGATCTTCCGCACGCTGGACGAGGTTGCCTCCGAGGGCGCCATCCTGGCGTCGAACACGAGCTCCATACCGATCACCCGGCTGGCGGCGGCCACCAGCCGTCCCGGCCGATTCGTCGGCATGCACTTCATGAACCCGGTTCCGCTGATGCCGCTGGTCGAGCTGATCCGCGGCATCGACACGACCGACGAGACCGCGGCGGCCGTGCGCGCTGCAGCCGAGCGCATGGGGAAGACCGTCGCGGAGGCGAACGACTTCCCCGGTTTCATCTCGAACCGGATCCTGGTGCCGATGATCAACGAGGCCGTCTACTGCCTGATGGAGGGCGTCGGCGACCGCGAGTCGATCGACTCGGTGATGAAGCTCGGCATGAACCACCCGATGGGGCCGCTGGCCCTCGCCGACCTGATCGGGCTCGACACCTGCCTCGCGATCATGGAGGTGCTGCACGACGGGCTGGGCGACGACAAGTACCGCCCGTGCCCCCTGCTGCGGACGTATGTCGAGGCCGGGAGGCTGGGCCGAAAGAGCGGCCGCGGCTTCTACGAGTACCCGCGCGACTAGGGTTCACGCTTACGAAAGCCTTACGTTTCCATCCCCCGAACGGCGGATCTCCGCATCCGCGGTGATGCCTACAGTGTCTACGAGGGGTCTACGGAGGGTTGATGGACGAACAACGCGGGCAGGGGACGGCGACGGCTGAGCAACGGCTCGCTGCGCAGTACGCGGTTGCACAGGTGCTGGCCGCCGGCGGGCCGCCGGGACAGGCGGTACCCCGCATCCTGGAGGCGCTGGGCGACCTGCTCGGTTGGCAATTCGGTGCGCTTTGGCGCGTCGACGAGCGTGGGGAGGTCATGCAGTGCACCGAGCTCTGGCACGCCAAGGGCATACCCGCGATCGGCT
Organism: Gaiellales bacterium; assembly: GCA_033856675.1. Lineage (GTDB taxonomy): Bacteria > Actinomycetota > Thermoleophilia > Gaiellales > JAICJC01 > JAICYJ01. The sequence continues at coordinate 117,490 of JAWVEN010000071.1, forward strand.
TCTCGTCGCTGACGCGCAACGCGGTCTTCCGGCGCGGCGACGGGTTTCCGGGCCTGGTGTGGGAGAGCGAGGAGCCACTGTGGGTCGACGACCTGGCCGGCCGCATCGACCTGCCACGCGCGTCGGTGGCGGCCCGCGACGGCCTGCGCGCCGGGGTGGCGACGCCGGTCTCGCTGGAGGGCGAGATCACGGGCGTGATCGAGTTCTTCGCGGATACCCCGCGGCCTCGTGACGACGGGCTGATCGACCTGATCCAGGCGGTCGGCAACCAGCTCGGGCAGTTCCTGGTGCGGCGCGAAGCGGAGCAGCGCGTGCACCGCAGCGAGGCCCGCAAGACCGCGATCGTCAACGCCTCCCTGGACGCCATCATCACGATCGACGCAGCCGGCAGGGCGGTGGAGTGGAACCCGGCGGCGGAGCGGATGTTCGGCTTCGACCGATCGATCGCACTGGGGCGGCCGATCGCCGACCTGATCGTCCCGGGAGAGCTTCGCGACCGTCATCAGCGAGGGTTGGCCGACCTCCTCACGGGCCGGGAGCCGCGGCTGCTGGGGCGCCGCATCGAGTTGATCGCCGTGCGGGCAGGCGGCGAGCGCTTTCCGGTGGAGGTCGCCATCACGCAGGTCGACCTGCCGGGGCCGCCGCTCTACACGGGCCACGTGCGCGACATCACCGAGCGCGTCAAGGCCGAGCGCGCCGGGCGGGATCTCGCTGCCATCGTGGAATCGAGCGACGACGCAATCCTGAGCAAGGCGCTGGACGGGACGATCCTGACCTGGAACAAGGGCGCTGAGCAGCTGTACGGCTACACAGCGGAGGAGGCGGTCGGGCGGCCGGCATCGGTTCTGGCGCCGCCGGAGCGTGCCGATGAGCTGCCGCAGATCCTGGATTCGATCCGCCGCGGCGAGCGGGTTTCGCAGCACGAGACTGTGCGCATGCGCAAGGACGGGTCGCTGGTCGAGGTCTCGCTGTCGGTCTCGCCGATCCTTGGGCCCTACAGCCAGATCGTCGCGGCGTCGGTGATCGCGCACGACATCACCGACCGGCGGCGGGCGGAGGCGCAGATCGCGCACCTGGCGTTCCACGATCCGCTGACCGGGCTGCCGAACCGGCTGATGTTCCAGGAGCACCTCGACGTCGCGCTCGCACGAGCGGCGCGCGGCGGCCTCGGGGTCGCCGTGCTATTCATCGACCTGGATGACTTCAAGCTTGTCAACGACAGCTTCGGGCACGAGCAGGGCGACCGGCTGCTGCGCGACTTCGGGACGCGCCTGCGGGCCGTGACCCGCGCCACCGACATCGTGGCGCGGCAGGGCGGCGACGAGTTCCTGGTGCTCGTTCCCGACCTCGAGCTGAGCGACGGGCCGGGCATCGAGCCGCGTGCCATGGAGGTCGTCCAGTCGATCGAGACCAAGGTGCGAAGCGTGCTGGACGCGCCGTTCTCGGTCGCGGGCTCCGACGTCAACCTCGGGCTCTCGATCGGTGTCAGCATCTATCCCATCGACGCTCGCGACCGCCACGAGCTGCTGCGAAACGCCGACACGGCGATGTACATCGGCAAGGGGCGCGGGCGGCCGAGCATGCACCGCGAGTCAGCCGACGCGCGGGGCCGCCTCGCGACGATCCAGCGGCTGCGGCGCGCAATCGACCGCGACGAGCTGGTGCTCTACCACCAGCCGCTGGTCGAGCTCGCGACGGGCAACGTGATGGGGGTCGAGGCGCTGCTGCGCTGGAACGACCCGTCGATCGGCACCGTCACGCCCGCCGACTTCATCCCGCTCGCCGAGCACAGCGGACTGATCGAGCCGATCACGAACTGGGTGATCGCAGCCGTCTGCCGGCAGGCCAGGGAGTGGGAGGAGCAGGGCTACGAGCTGCTGCAGAGCTTCAACCTGCCGCCGTCGCTGTGGACGCCGTCGATGATCGCAAGGGTGATCGAGACGGCCAGGGCAGAGGATGTGCCGACGGAGCGGCTGATGATCGAGATCACCGAGTCCACGGCGATGGTGCAGCCCGGGCGCGTCGCCCAGGTGCTGGCGTCGATCCGCTCGAGCGGCCTGCGTCTTGCCATCGACGATTTCGGCAGCGGCTACTCGTCGCTCAGCCGCCTGCGGCAGATGCCGGTCGAGACGCTCAAGATCGACCGGTCATTCGTCGCCGATCTGCCGGACGACTCCGGCGCAGGCGCGATCGTGACGACGATCATCGACCTTGCCCGCAGCCTTGGAATCCGCTCGCTGGCCGAGGGCATCGAGACCGAGGAGCAGCGGCGCTTCCTGCTCGACCACGGCTGCGAGCTCGGCCAGGGCTTCCTGCTCGGGCGGCCTGCACCGGCCGCCGAGCTCGACGTCCGGCCCCGTACGCGCTAGCGATCAGCTAGCGCGCGGGCGCGCCGGCAGCGGCGGCGCGCCCGGCCGTTGCGGCAACACGCGGCAGCAACACTCGGGTGGCGACCGCGGCGCCGAGCGCCGAGCAGAGAGCGGCGGCGATCCACATCGCGTCGTACCCAGCCCACTGGGCGACGAGCCCGGCCAGGGGTGACCCGATCGCGCCGGCGCCGAAGACCATGGTCGACGCAACGCCCACTGCGCGGCCCGCGCGCTCGGGTCCCACCAGCTCTCCCGCGGTGACGTAGAGCACGCCGTTCCAGCCGAACGCGCCGAACGCCAGCAGTGCAGTCAGCACCGCGGCGGGCGCAAAGCCGGCATGGAGCGCGAGCGGCATGGCGAGCGCCGAGATCGCCGCCAGCGCGCCGCACTCGGCGATCGTGCGCGCCCTTCGCGTGCCGCCACGCCGGTCGGCCATCCGGCCCCAGACCAGGCGCGACGCGGCGGCAGCGACGTTCACCGCCAGGAAGAGCGCGCCTGCCTGGGCGCGGGTCAGCCCTGCGTCCCGCGCTGCCGGGACGATGTAGGTCAGCGTCGCCGAGAGGCAGAGGACGTAGAGGATCCCGACCACGAGCAGTGGTCGCATTCCCGGGGCGGTCAGCGCCCCGTCGAGCCGTAACCGGCGCGCCTCGCCGCCGGCGGCCGGGGCCAGCAGCGCGAACCCTGCGGCCGTGATGGCGGTCGCGACGGCTGCGAACGCGAGCGCGAGCCGCACGCCGCCGGCGTGGGCGAGCAACGGCAGGACTGCGGCGCCGATCGTCCCTCCCAGCGGCACTGCGAGCTGCCGCCACCCCAGCGCGACCCCGCGGCGCTCCGGGGGGAACTCGCGAAGGAGGCTGCTCATGCCGGCCACCGGCACAGCGGCCGATCCCATGCCTGCGACGAAGATCGCCGCGGCGAACAACGCAGCGGTGTCCGCGACCGCTGCGGACAGGTACGCCATCAGGTTCACGGCGGCGCCCCCCAGCAGCACGGGGCGGGCGCCGAACCGGTCGACGAGCATGCCGATCGGGATCAGGGCGACTGCGGACCCCAGCCCCACGGCCGCGAAGACGACGCCGAACCCGGCCGGCCCGAGGTCGAACCGCTCCCGTACCTCGATGCCGATCGCCGGCAGGCCGAACTGGATGATGGACACCGCGGCCTGCGCGACCACGGCAAGGATCAGCGTGGTGCGCTGCCGCGTGTTCACGTCGGCACGGTAGCGCTCCCGCCCCGGCGCAGAGCCGCGCGCCCGCTCTGATCATGTTGGTCTGTTGACAAATCATTGTCAGCATTGCGCAACATCGGAAAGGAATGTATATCTGGTTGAACGGAGGCTCCAACGCTCCAATCCGTTTGCACCCAGGCGCTCAACCTTCAGTTGCGCCGCAAGGAGGCGAAATGACCCGTGCGACCAACGGGCATCACGCGCTCCCGCGATCCGTTGCCGACTCCAGTCGTCCGCGGGTCTCGGTCGTGATGCCGACCCTCAACGAGGCCAGGAATCTGCCGGCTGTTTTCGAGCAGATGCCGGGCGACATCCACGAGATCATCGTGATCGACGGCTTCTCGCGTGACGACACCGTCGAGGTGGCGGCGCGGATCGATCCGCGCGTGCGGATCGTGCTGCAGGATCGCCGCGGCAAAGGCAACGCGCTGGCGACGGGCTTCGACGCTGTGACGGGCGATGTCGTCGTCACGCTGGACGCCGACTGCTCCGCCGACCCGGGCGAGATCGAGCGGTTCGTCGACGCACTCGTCGGCGGCGCCGACTTCGCCAAGGGCTCCCGCTACCTGCCTGAAGGCGGCAGCGACGACCTGACCTGGTTTCGCAGTTTTGGCAACAAGTTCCTCAGCGGATCCGTGAACGTTCTCTTCGGCACCTCGTACACCGACCTTTGCTATGGCTATAACGCCTTCTGGACACATTGTCTTCCGTATATCACGCTTTATTGCGATGGCTTCGAAGTCGAGACGGTGATGAACATCCAGGTTGCGCAGGCGGGACTGACCGTCCAGGAAGTGCCGAGCTGGGAACGGCTGCGGCTCCACGGTGAGTCGAACCTCCACCCGATCAGGGACGGCCTTCGCATCGAGCGCGCGATCATGCGTGAGCTGTTCGGCAAGGCCGGCCGCGGCGCGGCCGCGAAGCTCGCCGAGCGCCGTGGACATCCCCGCGGGGCGCCGATCGACGCATTCGAGCACGAGCGGCGCGCATGCTTTCGCTACAGCGGCGCGGCGACTGCCACCTCGTGAGCGTCGTGCCCGTCAGCAGCACCGATGCGGGCCCCTGCGTGGTGGGGCCTGGCACCCGCTTTCTCAGCGGCATCACGTACTACACGTACGGCCTGACGAACGCGCTTGCGTCGCACGGGCACGTGTCGGTGATCCTGCTTCGGCGCCTGCTGCCGCAGCGACTCTATCCGGGCCGCTGCCGGGTCGGCGCGGACCTTGCGGGGGTCAGGCTCCCCGAGGGCGCGGCGGCGTTCGACGGCCTGGACTGGTTCTGGGTGCCGTCGCTGCTGCGGGCCATCGTCTTCCTGCGCCGGCGCCGGCCGCGCACGCTGGTGCTGCAGTGGTGGACGGGCACGGTGCTGCACAGCTATCTCGCACTGGCCCTCGCCGCGCGGCTGATGCGCATCCCGCTCGTGATCGAGTTCCACGAGGCGCTCGACACCGGCGAGGACCGGATCCCGCTGGCCGGGCGGTACGTCAATGCGCTCGCGCCACGCCTCTTCCGCGGCGCGTCCGCGTACATCGTCCATACCGAGCACGATCGCGACCTGGTCTGCGGCCGCTTCGGCCTCGACCCGGCGCGGGTGAGCGTGGTCCCGCACGCCATCTACACGCACTCGATCGGCGCAGCTCCCGCTCCGCTGCGGCCGGCGCCGGCTGATGTCTGCAACCTTCTGTTCTTCGGGGTCATCCGCCCGTTCAAGGGGCTGGACGACCTGCTGGCCGCGTTCGATGCGATGGGCGACGACGAGGTCGGGCGCTACTGGCTGACGATCGTCGGCGAGTCCTGGGAAGGCGTCGACGCGGCTGCCATGGTGGAGCGGTCGCGTCACCGCGACCGGATCACGCTCGTCAACCGCTACGTCACCGAGGCGGAGGCCGACGGGTATTTCCAGGGCGCCGATGCCGTCGTGCTGCCATACCACCGCTCGTCGCAGAGCGGCCCGCTGCACATGGCGTTCGGCTACGGGCTACCGACGGTCGTCACATCGGTCGGTGGGCTGGTCGAGGCGGTGGAGCCGTACGCCGGCGCAGTCGTCGTCGCGCCGCAGGACCCCGAATCGCTGCTGGACGGCATCCGGCGGGTCGCACCGATGCGCGGCAGCCGGTTCAGCCACCCACAGTCATGGGCCAGCGTCGGCGCGCTCTATGCCGACGTGCTGGAGGGGGTCCGATGAGGATTGCCTATCTGAGCCCGCAGTACCTCCCGGTACACGGCGGCGTCGAGCGGCATGTGTCGTCGATCGCGCGCAGGGCCATGGCGGCCGGGCACGACGTCGAGGTGATCACGCAGACGATCGACCGCGCGGCGCCGTCGAGCGAGACGGTGGACGGTGTTCCGGTGCGGCGGTTCCGCGCGTTGAACGGCAGTGCCGCATATGGCGTGCCGCCGGCCCTGTTTGCGTGGATTGCGCGCGAAGGCCGCGGATTCGACCTGATTCACGCCCACGGGTACCACGCACTGCCGGCGCTCGCCGCGCTGACGACGCGGACCGTGCCGGTCGTGTTCACCCCGCACTACCACGGCGACGGCCATACGCCGTTCGCCCGCGCGCTCCACGTCGCGTATCGCCCGTTTGGGCGCCGGCTGTTTCAGCGCGCAGGCGCGGTCGTGTGCGTGTCAGGAGCAGAGCGCGGCCTGGTGGCCGCCGCCTTCCCGCGCGTGGCCGACCGCATCCACGTCATTCCCAACGGCGTCGAAGCCCGGCCTGCGGCGGCGGTGATGCCCTTCCCGTGCCGCGGGCCGTTGGTTCTCTCGGTCGGCCGTCTCGCCGGATACAAGCGCGTGAGCCTGCTGGTCAAGGCTGTTGCCGAGCTGCCCCCGGACGTTCGGCTGGTCATCGTGGGTGACGGCCCAGGGCGCGCCGAGGTCGAGCGCACCGCCGCTGAGCGGGGTGTCGAGCACCGCGTGGACATGCTGGGGCGGGTTTCCGACGGCGAGCTGGCTCGCTGGTTTGCCACCGCGGACGTCGTCGCGTCACTGTCGCTTCACGAGGCGTTCGGCATCACGCTCGCGGAGGGCGCGGCCGCCGGGGCTGCGGTCGTCGCATCGAACATCGCCGCCCACGCGGAGGTCGCAGAGCTGCTGCCAAAGGCGACGCTCGTGCCCGTCACGGCGGGGGCAGGCGCGGTGGCCGACGCACTCAGGCTCGCGATCAACGCTGGGCGCCCGCTGCGGGCCGCGGTGGTGCCCACATGGGACGACGTCGCCGGCCGCACCATCGATCTCTACCGCTCGCTGGTCGACCGGAGCGCGGCATGAGCACACAGGTCATCGCACCTGGATCGCCCCGCCGCTCGCCGGCCCTGTCGCGCCTGCTGCCGCTCGCGCTCTCCCGGGTGACGGAGGTTTCGGTCTGGCTGTCGATGCTCGTGGGGGTGGCCGTCATCACGGTCTCGTACTCGTACGCGGCCTCGCACCAGACGGGCACCACGCACTTCACGATCTTCTGGGCCGGAATGCTCCTGATCGTCGTTCCGGTGGCTCTCCGGCTGGCCTCGGCATCGCCGGCGCGGACGGAGCGGCTCGCCATGGTCGCCGCAACCGGTCTGGCGTTCGCCGTCCCGAAGCTGCTGCGGAGCCCCGACAGCCCGATCTTCGCCGACGAGATCGCCCACTGGAGTCAGACGGAGTTGCTTACGCGCACCGGCGACCCGTACCTCGAGAACCCCTTCATCTCGGTCGTCAACCACTTTCCCGGGATGCACACGCTGACGCTGGCACTCCAGGACGTCGCCGGCCTTTCGACCTGGAACGCCGCGATGGTGCTCGTCTTCTGCTGGACGATGCTCGGCGCCACCGCGGTCTACCTGCTCGGCGAGGAACTGCTCGACTCGCCGCGCACGGCAGGCCTCGCGGCGCTCGTGTACGTCCTGAATGCCAGCTTCATGTTCTTCGACACGCAGTACGCCTACGAGTCGATGGCCGTGCCGGTGCTGCTGTGGAGCCTCGTCGTCATCGCCCGCCTTCAGCGCGCCGGCGTGGGCCGATGGGAACGCGCGCAGCTGGTGGCGCTGGGAGCGGTGCTCGGCGGAGGGCTCGCGCTGACGCACCATCTGTCGGCGCTCACCCTGATGGCCATCACCGTCTTCATCATGATCGCCACGTGGGTCGACAAGCAGAGCACGGGTGAACAGGAGTATCTCGGGCAGACCGCCGCGGTCGGGCTGCTGCTGGTGATCGAGGCCGGCGCCTGGCTGATCGGTGCCGGCGCAAGCCTTGGGGATTACCTGATCCCGCACCTGAGCGGGGGCATCGACGGCCTGACCCGCATCCTCGAGAGCCGCGGCGCGGGCGGCCGCGAGCTGTTCGGCGAGAGCACCTCCCCCGAGTACGAGAAGTGGCTCGCGTTCGCCGCACCGGCGGTGGCGGGCCTGCTCGCCCTGATCGGGCTGAAGGAGATCCTCAAGTGGGAACACCGCAAGCCGGCGCTGACCGGCCTCGTGGCGTTCGGCGTTCTCTACTTCCCGAGCGTCCCGTTCGTCCTCACGCAGGGTGGGGCGGAGGGGGCGCGCCGCAGCTGGGCATTCACCTACATCGGCGTGGCGCTGCTGGTGGCCGTCGGCCTGAAGGTCTTGATGGACAGCAGGAACCGCCCGTTGCTCAAGCGGCCTTCGCGTCGCAGGGTGCTCGGCCGCGCTGCGAGCCCGTATGTATTGCCCGTCGCCATCTCGGTGCTCCTGGTCGGCAACGTCGCCGCGGGCCTGTCCGTCGAGTGCCGGTTCCCGGGGCCATTCGTGTTCGGCTCCGACGCCCGGTCACTCACGCCCGAGCTGCGCGCCTCGACCGCGTGGTTCTCGAAGACCCAGGGCATCCAGAAGCGGATGGTGGCCGACCGGGCGAGCGGGCTCGGCTTCGGGCTGCTGGGGCTGAACTGGACCGAGCGCGCCTGGTCGGGCCTGCCGTTGTGGCAGTTCTACCTCCGGGCCGAACCGGTGGACGGCCACATGCTGACGTCGCTCGACTACCTCGACACGAGGTACCTGATCGTCGACAAGCGAACCCCCGAGATGCTGCCCCGCACCGGCATCTACGTCAACGGCGACGAGCCGATGGCCCATCGGCACAAGGCGCCGCCGCCGGCCGCGGCGATCGAGCGGTACTCGCGTTTGCCGTGGCTTTCGCGCATTTATGAGAGTGACAGCTACATCGTCTACCGCTTCGACTTCGACCGTCTGGCGGCGTGCTCCGACCAGTCCTCCCGCGGCCGGGCCGCGCCGACCTGCCCCGCACCATGACAGCGATCCCCACCCCCCAACCGCTGCGCCTGCTCGACCGCCCGCTCGTCCGCGTCGAGGTCGGTGCGCTGCTCCTGCTCGTCGCCGGTGCATTCCCGCAGCCCGCGCGCGCCATGGTGGCCGTGCCCGCGCTGCTCCTGCTTCCGGGCTACGCAACCGTGGTCGCGCTGCGGCTGAACGCCGCGAAGCAGTCGGACAGCGCCCAGACGATGCTGATGAGCCTCGTCGCCTCGATGGCGGTGATCCCGATCCTGCTGCTCGGGCTGCACGGCGTCGGGATGCCCCTCGTCTCCGGCGCCATCCTCCCGGTGCTGGCCGGCTACTGCTGCGTCGCTGCGCTGCTCGGCGGGCGCCGAGCTGCGAGGCCGCAGGCCGCGGACGGCACGTTGATCGCAACGGGCGGCCGCATCGTTGCGGTTGCGCTGCTGGCCGCGATGATCATCGGCGTCGGCCTGCGCACCCTGCCCGGCACGCCCGACGCGCGGTACACGTCGCTCGCCCTCGGCGGCACGTGGTCGCAGGTCAGCACGCCGACGTTCGCCCCGGCCGGGAAGCCGACCGGCGTCACGGTCACGGTGGCCAATCATTCCGACGCAGCAAAGCGCTACCTGCTCGAGCCTGCCATGGACGGCGGGACGTGGAAGTCGCGCACGATCACGGTCGCCGCCGGTGCCACATGGACCGGCGACGTCACGGGCACCGTGCCCGCCGGAGGCTGCCTGCACAGGCTGCTCGTCGGGCTGAGCTCGAAGAACGACCGGATCGGTGGCCTGACCGTCTGGTTCCAGAGCCGCCGGACGCTCCCCGACTCCTGTCAGACCGGGGAGCGCGACCGATGAGGGTAATGCTCCTGACCGATCTCTACCCACCGGTGGTCGGTGGGCTGGAGGTGCATGTGCAGAGCCTCGCCCGCGAGCTCGCGGGTCGCGGGCACGCGGTCACGGTCGTAACGGGAGCCCAGCCTGGAGAGCCGGCCGAGGAGCTCGACGCCGGAGTCACCGTCCATCGCGTCGAGGGCTGGAGCCGGGTGCTGAACGGCCGCTACCAGAACCCCTCCTACCGGTTTTCGCCCCCGGCGCCCGATCCGGGGATGACGCGTGCCCTCTGGCGCCTCGTACGCCGGTATCGCCCGGACGTCGTCCACGCGCACTCGTGGATCGTCTACTCGTACCTGCCGCTGAAGCGGTTGTCGGGCGCAGCACTTGTGATGACGCTCCACGACTACGGCCTCGGCTGCGCCCGCAAGTCGAACTGGCAGAACGATCGCCCATGCCGCGACGCGAGCTTCGCGAACTGCCTGCGGTGCGCTCCCGGCCAGTACGGCACTGGCCGCGGCATCGCGCTTGCCACCGGGCTTCGGGTCAGCCGCTCCCTGCACACGAGCGTCGACCGGTTCATCGCCGTCAGCGCCTCGGTTGCCGATGCCGGCCGCGCCGCCGCTCGGGGCCGGACGATCGAGGTGATCCCGAACTTTCTGCCGCCGGGTGTCGACGCGCTCGGGGTCGGGACGCCGCGGCCGTCGTTCCTTCCAGACCGCGACGGGTACGCGCTCTACGTCGGCGCGCTCTCGCAGCACAAAGGCGTGGACGTGCTGCTGCGCGCGCGTGCTGCGATGGTCTCGCCGCCGCCGCCGCTCGTCCTGATCGGCCACGAGGCAGGTGTCCAGGTGCCGGCGACCGAAGGGGTGGTGGTTGCCTCGGGCGTCTCGCGCGACGACGTGATGGCGGCATGGGCCGGAGCGTCGATCGGGGTCATCCCGTCCGTGTGGGATGAGCCGTGCCCGACGGTCGCCCTCGAGGCGATGTCGCGCGGAGTCCCGCTGGCGGCATCGGCCGTCGGAGGGCTCCCCGACCTTGTCGGCGACGCCGGTCTACTCGTGCCCCCCGCAGATGCGGGCGCCCTTTCGGAAGCGATGGCGCGCATTCTCTCCGACGACGCGCTTCGGTCGTCACTGTCGGCGGCAGCCCGTTCGCGCTCGGCCGGCTTCACCGCCTCGGCGGTCGTGCCGCGAATCGAGCGAGCCTACGCCGCGGTCGTCCAGGAGCGCGCAGCGTGACCGTCGCGCAACGCCGTGGGCGGCGGGCGGTCGAACGCCACGCCGGAGGCGATGGGGTGCTCGTGCTCGGCCGGGCCGTCCATCCGCCCTGGAATGAGGGGACCCGCGTGATCGCGGGCGACGTCGCGCATCTGGCCTCTGGCAGGCGCGATGTCCGCACGCTGAGCCTCACCGAGCCGGACTTCATGGACGAGGTCGACGAGCGCATCGACGTCGAGCATCTGTCCGCACCGGGCGGCGGGAGGCTGTCCGAGTACTCCGGCCTGCCGCGAATGGCAAGCCGCGTACGGCTCGCTGCGGCAACCGGGGAGTTCGGGGTTGCCCACCTGGTCGGCGTCCCGCTGGCGCTGGCGCCGCTTCTGCGCCGGATGGGCGTGAAGGTGGTCGTCCACGTCACGCTGAGCCGCCACGCGTATCAGGGCCGGATCGACCGCCTTCGCGCGCTCGCCGCGGCGCGGGCCTATGGCCGCTTCGTCGACGCGTGGGCGTGCGCTGCGGACCCCATTCGCGACGACCTGCTCGAAGCCGGCTATCCGGCGGAGCGGCTGTTCGTCGTCCCGCCGGGCATCGACCTCGAGCTGTTCCGGGCGGTCGACCGGAGCGCTGCCAGGCGGGCTGTGGGGCTTCCCGAGAGCCCGTTCAACCTGCTCTACATGGGAACCGTCTCGCCGCTTCGTTTTCCTGCGCCGCTGATCGCCGAGGCGCTGGCCGATGCCGTGTCCGACGTCCCCGGGCTGTCGCTCTCGGTGATCGCCCCGGAGCGCTCGCATGGATACAACGTCACCTGGATCGACGAGAACGTCCGCTCCGGGCTGAACGGGGTGGACGTGCCGGCGACGATCGAGCTGCGCGACGTGGATCACGCCGACAAGCCGAACGTGTACTGCGCGGCGGACGCGGTGCTGGTGCCCTTCGCGGCGCCGGTGGCCGTCGAGCCGCCCCTGACACTGCTCGAGGCGATGGCGTGCGAGGCGACCGTGATCGCTGCGCCGCACGCCAACCGGTCGCGGGTGATCGACAACGGCCGCAACGGCTTCATCTTCGAGGACGCACGGGGCCTGGCCGACGCCATCCGGAATGCGGCCTCGCGTGGACGCAACGGCGCGGGGCTCGGTCTGTCCGCGCGATCGACAGTCAGCAACCGATTCTCCGCCGCGGCGACGCTCGCGGCGCTCGACGATCTCTGGGAGGCAATAGGTGTCTGATCTCTACGTGGTGGGTGGCCGGCAGCGCGAGGCGCGGCGGATGTTCGCCGACGAGCGAACCTGGTACGAGTACGAGTGCGGCGTCCTGCAGCGCGTCAACGGCGTCACCGGGCAGGTGCGCACGGAGCTCGAGTACGTCTCGCCCCCCGGCACCGTCGTGGACGAGGACCCGCAGGTGCTGTTCAAGTCGGCGACGCTGGCCGACGGCCGGCTCTATGCGTGCACCCAGACCGAGGTGATGGTCTTCAGCGTTCCCGAGATGGAGCAGACGACCCACATCAGCCTGCCCTGCTTCAACGACGTCCATCACGTGCGGCCGATGCCGTCCGGCAACCTGCTGGTCGCGAACTCGGGTCTCGACATGTGCCTCGAGCTGGCGCTCGACGGCACCGTTGTCCACGAGTGGAGCACCCTCGGGGAGGATCCGTGGGCGCGGTTCTCGCGCGACATCGACTATCGGATGGGGATCTCGACCAAGCCTCACGCCTCGCATCCGAACCACGTGTTCCTGCTCGGCGACGAGCCCTGGGCGACCCGCTTCGAGCAGCGCGATGCGATCTCGCTGCTCGATCCGAGCCGCCGCATCGACATCGGGCTCGAGCGCATTCATGACGGTGTCGTTGCCGGAGGCAAGATCTGGTTCACGACGGTCGACGGCAAGGTCGTCGTCGCGGATCCCGGCTCGCTTGTGGTCGAAGAGGTGATCGACCTGACCGAGATGCATGACGACTCGACGCTGCTCGGCTGGTGCCGGTCGATTCACTTTGCCGACGAGGGCGCCTGGATCGGGTTCTCGCGAATCCGGCCGACAAAGCTGCGCCAGAACGTGGGCTGGGTGGCGCGCGGCTTCAAGCGTGACTCGGCCACGCACATCGCGCTGTACGACCTCGCCGGGCGCACGCTCGTGCGCGAGATCGAGCTCGAGTCGCACGGCCTCAGCGCCGTCTTCTCGATCCTGCCGGCTCCGGCTCCGGCTGCGGCCGAGGCGAGCGCCGCGGCGTGAGACCACCGGCCATGCATGCTTCGCGGTCCCGCCTCTGGCCGGGACTCCTCCTTGCCGTGTTGGCAGTCGCGGCCGGCTCGTCCGCGCAGGCGGCGCCGGTGAAACGCGGTCCCACGCTCGTGGTCAGCGTTCCCGCCGCGGTGCCGGCCGGCAGCGACATCCCGATCACCCTGACGCTGCGCGACGGTGACGGTATCCGCGCCATCGAGGCACGGATCTCGGCCCCGGGCGGGACGACGTACGGCGGGTTTCGCCGTGCCTTCACCGGGCGGCTGCTGGGACCGGCGGCCACCCCGGACGGTTTCGCGTTCGGCGCCTACGACTGTCCGCAGCGGGGCTGCGGCGGCGCGCTCGGCCGCGTGCGCCTGCTCCCGAAGGCCGCGGGCGTCCTCGAGATCCGGATCGGCAGCGTCCAGGCCGTCGACTCATCCGGCCGTGCGGTACGTGTGATCGTCGATCGCCCGCTGCTGCGGGTGCGCGTGGCCGGCGCGATGCGCACCGTGGCCGCGTCCACCCATCGGCTGCGACCGTCCCGCAATGCGCCGGTTCGCTCCGTCGACCTGACGCAGGACCGACGGGTCGACGTCGCCGACGTCTCACAGGCAGAGCTCGCCTGGCAGCTCTCGAGGGAGAGCGGCATCGGCTGCGGCATCGTTGCGCGAACAGCAGACGTGACCGGCGACGGGTGCCTCACCGTGGCCGACGCACAGACTGTGCTGGGAGCCGTGAGGCAGGATGCGCGCGGCGTGATGGCTCTCCAGCGACTGCTCGCGCGCTCGGCTGTGGCACCCGGGCCGATCGTGGTCGACTCGGCGCTCGACGACGCGGATGCGCTGCCAGGCGACGGCGACTGCGCTTCAGCCGCGGGCGCATGCACGCTGCGGGCGGCGATCACCGAGGCCAACGCCCACGTCGGCCCCGACTCGATCGCCTTTGCGATCCCGGGCAGCGGCGTGCAGACGATCCGCATTGCATCCCCGCTGCCGACGCTGAGCGACCGCACCGGGGGCACGACCATCGACGGCTACACGCAGCCGGGCTCCTCGCCCAACACGCATCCGGTCGAGAGCAATGCGCGGTTGATGGTGCAGATCCAGGGCACCTCGATCACCGTCGGCATGCCGGCATTGACGGCGAGCTCGGCGGACAACGTCATCCGTGGCCTGGCGGTCTTCAACGTGCGGCCGATCCTGATCTCGGGAGCCGCAGCCCTGCGAAACACGGTCGTCGGCAACTTCATCGGCACCGACGCTGCGGCCGCCTTCGGGGCCACCACGCTGGTGCGCAACGCGGGCGGCGTGGTGATGGCGCGCGGCGCTTCGTCCAATGTCGTCGGCGGCGCCGCGCCGGCCGACCGGAACGTCATCTCCGGCAACGCCTTCACGGGGATCTACCTCCAGGACATCGGCACCGACGACAACGTGATGATGGGCAACATCGTCGGGCTGTCTCCCGATGGCCTTCGGAGGGTCCGAAACCAGCGGATGGGCATCGACGTCAACCTGGGCGCGAAGCGGAACATCGTCGGCGGCCTCGGCCCGGGCGAGGGCAACGTCATCTCCGGCAACACCGGCGGCGGCGCGGAGGTCTCGCACACCACCGACACGGTGGGCAACATCATCAGGGGCAACCTCATCGGTACCAACCTGACCGGCACCGCGGTGCCGACCTGGACGCACAACTCCGAGCAGGGGGTGCACGTCGAGGACGGCGTACAGGGCACCGTGGTCGAGGGCAACGTGATCGGCGACAACTACTTCGGCGGGATCGTCGTCGACGGCGCGCTCACCGCAGGCACCGTGCTTCGCGGGAACTGGGTCGGCATCGCGCCGAACGGCACAGCCATGGGCAACCGGATGGTCGGCATCGCCGTCAACCTCGCGTCCGGCACCAGGATCACCGCGAACGTGGTCTCGCGGAACCAGGGAGCCGGCGTCGCGGTCGATGGGCCAGGTGCGTCGGGCAACACGATCAGCCAGAACCAGATCTGGGCCAATGCCGCCCTTGCGATCGACCTGACGCCGGCCGGTGTCACCGTCAACGACCTCGGCGACGGCGACAGCGGCCCCAATCGCCTGCTCAACTTTCCCGAGCTCGAATCCGTCGATGCAGCCTCCGTGAGCGGGACCGCATGCGTGGGCTGTGTCGTCGAGCTGTTCGCTGCCGATCAGGCCGCAGGCGATCATGGCGGCGGCAGGGCGTACCTCGGCGGCGCCACCGCCGGGAGTGACGGGCGGTTCGCCGTCGCCGGCCTCACCCTGGCGCCCGGCACGGTCGTCACGGCGACGGCGACGGACTCGCTCGGCAACACGTCGGAGATGAGCCGCAATGTGGTGCGGACGGACGTGCCGCCGCCACCGCCTCCTGCCGGCGCAGGGGACACATTCGGGCGGCTGCTGACCGGGGCCTGGGGCGACGCCGACAGCGGCGGTCCGTGGATGCTGTTCGGGCCCACGGCTGACTTCTCTGTTGACGGCGCGGCGGGTCGGATTTCGCTCCCGACGCCCGACGGCGCCGCCCGCGCGGCCGTGCTCGATGCGCTGTCGCTCCCCGGCAGCGCCGACGCGTCGCTTCTCCTGCGTGTCGACCGGCGCGCCGTTGGCGCGAACCTCTATGGCTGGCTCGGCGTGCGCCACCAGCCGAGCGGGAGCGAGTATCGCGCCCGGCTGCGGCTGGCCCCCGCGGGCACCGTCCACGTCGGTCTCGCCGTCGTCAACGGCTCGGCGGAGACGTTCCCGCTGGGAGAGGTGAACACCAGGCTCACATATGCCGCGGCCACCGAGCTGCTCGTCCGGGTGCAGGCCTCCGGCTCGGCGCCGACGACCGTGCGTGTCCGCGTCTGGCGGGCCGGCACCGCCGAGCCCACGACGTGGATGCAGACGCTGACCAACAGCGCGGCTGCGCTTCAATCCGGCGGCTCGGTGTCACTCGGCGCGCGCCGATCGCTGACCGAGTCCGGAGGGCCGGTGCTCGTGAGCTTCGACGACTTGGTGGCGGGCAACTGAGATGACGTCGCTTTCCCACGCCGCTCCGACAGCCGCAGTCCCGGCGGGTCGCCGTCGCGGCGGCTCGCTGGTGCGAAACAGCGCGCTGATGATGGGTACGACAGCGGCCAACCTCGTCCTCGGGTATGCGTTCTGGCTCTGCGCCGCGCGCCTGTTCTCGGTCAGCGACGTCGGGCTGGCCGCCGCGGTGATCGCAGCGATGACGCTCTGTGGCACCGTCGGCGGCGTCGGTGTGGGCAACACGCTGATCCAGCTCCTGCCAAGCCGCCGGGAGGATGATGCCTGGAGCCGGACGATGGCAGCCGGAATGCTTGCCGCTGTCGGGTTGAGCCTGCTCGTCGGCGTCATCGTGCTCCTGGTGCTTCCGCTGCTGTCACCGGAGTTCAGGCCACTGCGAGACCATCCGCTCGCCGAGGCGGGGTTCCTGGCGGGCGTCGCGCTGCTCGTCGCGGGTGACCTGATCGACCGCGCCTTCGTGGCCGAGCGGGCGTCCGGCAGCATGCTGGCGCGAAATGCCGTCGCCGCGGTGGGAAAGATCGCGCTGGTTGCCCTTCCACTGGTGGTCGCGCTCGGGTCGGCCGGAATCGTCGTCGCCTGGGTCGCGGCGACTGCCGTGTCGCTGCCCGCCGGTGTGATGCTCCAGCGGAGGCTGGGGCGACGCTGGCGTGCGGCCGGCGGCACCGGTGTCGAGATGAGGCGCATCGTGCGCACGATTGCCGGCCATCACATCGTCAGCGTGGGTAACATGGTGCCGCAGTACGTGCTGCCGCTCGTCGTGGCAGGCATGCTCTCGACCGCTCAGAACGGCGTCTTCTACACCACCTGGCGCGTAGCCGGCGGGTTCATGATCGTCTCGGTCGCCGTTGCGACCTCGCTCTTCGCCGAAGGCGTGCACGATCGGGCGGACCTGGGGCGGAACGTCCGCAGGGCGATGCTCGTCATCGGGTCGATCCTCGTGCCGGCAGCGCTCGGCGCGGCGGTGGCCGGGCGCCACGTCCTGGAGCTGCTGGGGCCTGCGTATGCCGGTGGATCCGCACTGCTCATGCTCCTTGCACTGGGAGCGTTCCCGGATGCGGTGACGAACGTGTACGTCGCAGTTCTGCGGCTCGAGCGCAGGTTTCACGCTGCGGCGGTCCTCACCGGCACCATGGCCGTGCTGACGATCGGGCTGTCGTTCGCGCTGATCGGTCCGTTCGGGATCGCCGGGGTGGGGTGTGCGTTCGTCGCGTCGCAGTCGATCGGCTGTCTGCTGGTCGGAGGCGACGTCCTGCGGCGGCGGCGACTCGTGTCTGCAACCGGTTGACGGCACAAAAACCACCGGTACAGTCAAATAGTCGATTTGGTCGACTTTATTTGCTCCGTTTGCTGAATACTCTTTACTGGAGGCTCGCTTCATGCGCTTCGCCCCTCGCCTTGCCTGCGTCGCTCTGACCGCGATCGGGCTTTCCGCTGCCGGCAACATCGCCGCCGCGCTCGCTTCGCCGGCCATCGACATTGCCGGTCCGTCGGATGCAGCGGTGGGTGAGTCACTGCGCTTTACGGTGCGCGCACACGGCCTGCGCACGGTACGGGCGTTCGAGGCCCGCGTGATGGTCAACGGCCGGGCGCTGCGGCTCGTGGGGGCGACGACCCGTGCCGGCGCCGGGGTGGGCACTCTGGGCCCCGACCCGACCGGCCGCGGGCTCTACCTTGGGTTCTACGGGACGAGGATCGACGGCTCGTCCGTCGTCGCACGGTTCACCTACCGGGCGCTTCGCCCCGGCAGGGTGACGGTGCGTGTCCAGTCGGTGGTGCTGGTCGACGGCGGCGGCCGCCGCGTCACCGTTCCCGCCGCGACGCGGGCCGTGATGGTGGGCGGCAGCGCACAGGTGTACCGCGCTCCCTCGGCGCGGACTGCACCGGCCTCGACAGTGCGCAGCGTCAACGCCGACCTCACGACGGACGGCCGCCTCGACCAGGCCGACGTGATGGAGGCGAGGTTCGCCTGGAACCGCGCCCGCGAGCGGGGCCGCACGTGCGGCATGCGCGATACCTACGGGGACGTGAACGGCGACGGATGCATCGATGTGGCCGACGTCCAGGCTGTCGCCCGGCGCGTCGTGCCGGCTCCGATACAGCCCGGCAGGCTTGCAGCGCGGGCCGACGTGCCGTTCACGTTCGTCGTCAACACGACCGCGGACACCCTCGACGCCACCCGCGGTGATGGCATCTGCCGGACGTCCGCGGGCACGTGCTCGCTGCGCGCCGCGATCGACGAGGCGAACCGCCACCGCGGCCGCGACATCATCAACTTCGACATCCCTGGCCCGGCGCCGCATGTCATCCGCGTGACCACCGAGTTCCAGCACATTACCGACATGACGGGCGGAGTGGAGATCAACGGCTACAGCGAGCCGGGCACCTCCCCGAATACCGATCCGCTGATCAGCAATGCCCAGATCGGCATCGTGCTCCAGGGGCCGGGCCCCAACAGCACCGGCAGGAGCATCGCGAGGATCAACGGCATCTACGTCACGAGCTCGCAGAACGTCATCCGCGGGATCGCCGTGTACAACTTCTGGCGCCCGGTGTGGTTCGCCGGCACGAGCGCGAACGACAACTCGCTCATCGGCAGCTTCGTCGGCCTCGGCACGACGCCGAGCACGTGGGTGCCGGCGCCGGACCCGATCTACACCAACGGCGGGGTCATGATCGACGACGCCTCTCGGAACCTGATCGGGACACCTGCGCTCGCCGACCGGAATGTCATCTCGGGAACGTATGGCTCCGGGGTGTATCTGTCGCACCCCAACAGCAACCACAACGTCGTCCAGAACAACATCATCGGGCTCTCGCCGACCGCCGATCGCGCGGTGCGCAACCACTCGCACGGCGTCGACCTGAACTTCGGCTCGAAGTACAACCTGATCGGCGGCAACGGGCCGTTCGAGCGCAACATCATCTCGGGCAACGACGAGACCGGCATCGAGCTTTCGCACGCGTACAGCCCATACGTCGCCGCGGGCAGCGACATCAGCGACCAGTGGTCGATCCGGAACAACGAGGTGATCGGCAACTACATCGGCTTCATGCCCGACGGCAGCGTCAGCTCGTACAGCAAGAACGTGGGTGACGGGCGCGCCGAGGGCGGCATCCACCTCGAGGACTGGATCGTCGACAACGTCATCACCGACAACTGGATCGTGCACGACGTCGGCGCCGACATCAATCTGCAGCACTACAGCTCGCGCAACGTGATCAGCAACAACCACCTCGGTGTCTCGCCGAACGGCGGTTCCGTGCCGCAGCTCGCCTGGGGCCTCTCGATTCGCCAGCACTCGCGGTCGAACAAGATCGTGGGCAACGAGATCGGAAGCGGCGCCGGCGGCATCTGGATGCAGAACGGGGACAACCACTTCAACACGATCTCGCGGAACTCGATACGCGGCCTCACCGGGCTTGGCATCGACCTGAACCGCGACGGCGTCACGTCGAATGACGTCGGGGACAAGGACACGGGTGCAAACCACGCCTTGAACTTCCCCGACCGGATCGTCGGCTCGACGACCGCCGTCACCGGCATGGCCTGCGCGAAGTGCACGGTCGAGGTGTTCACGAGCACGGCCGCGGCCGGCGCGAACGGCCCGGGCACCACCTACCTCGGCAGCGCCCTGGCGGCGCCGTCGGGCCTGTGGTCGCTCGCGGTGTCTCTGACGCCCGGAGCCGTGGTCACGGCAACGTCGACCGCCGCCAACGGCGACACCTCGGAGTTCGCGGTCAACGTCGCAGTGCCGGTTCCGCCCGGAGCGGGCACCGT
Organism: Gaiellales bacterium; assembly: GCA_033856675.1. GTDB lineage: Bacteria > Actinomycetota > Thermoleophilia > Gaiellales > JAICJC01 > JAICYJ01. Next base: position 137,398 of record JAWVEN010000071.1, read on the forward strand.
GGTGGCCGCGGACGCGTTCGTACGGACGCAGACCGGCGGCTGGGGCAGCGCGATGACCGGCGGGCCGTATGCCGTGCTCGGCGCGGCTGCGAACTATGCGGTCGACGGCAGCAGCGGCACGATGGCTCTGGCCGCCGCAGGGACGCGCGAGGCTTGGCTGCCCGCACTCGGCGCCGGGGATGTCGACATGGTTGCCCGCTTCCAGACCGACAAGGCGGCGGCCGGGGGCAACATCTTCGTCTACCTGACCGGCCGTCGCACCTCGTCCGGCGACGGCTACCGCGCCAAGGTGCGGCTCGCGCCGACGGGCGTCGTGTACGTCCAGCCGACGCGGGTCGTCGGCGCAGTCGAGACCGCGATCGGGCCCGAAGTGGTGGTCGCCGGGCTCGCGCACGCGCCCGGAGCGCCGATCTGGGTGCGGGCACAGATGACCGGCAGCGATCCGACCACGATTACCGTTCGCGTCTGGGCGGCGGGCCAGCCCGAGCCCTCGAGCTGGGCTGTCTCCGTGACCGACGCCAGTGCCGGCCTGCAGTCGGCCGGCGCCGCCGGCCTCCGCGCCTACCTCGGTGGCAGCAGCACCAACGCCCCGCTGCTCGTCTCCTGGGACGACTGGTCCGTCACGCTCCTGTGACCTGACGGCGCGGGTCCGTTACCACGGTAGGCACGCAGGTGCCAGGCACCGGTGCCAGGCACGGGTGCCAGGCATGACAGGCATGACGGCGCGAGGCGCGGGTGCCAGGCATGACGGCGCGGGTCTGTTACCACGGTAGGCACGCAGGTGCCAGGCACGCAGGTGCCAGGCACGTCTGTTCACCCAGGTGCCAGGCACCGGTGCCAGGCACGGGTGCCAGGCACTGGGCGCGGACGGAGTAGGCTGTTCGCGTGCGTCTCGACCGCATCTACACGAGGGCCGGTGACGGCGGGCAGACCTCGCTCGGCGATGGTGAGCGCGTGTCGAAGGACTCGCCGCGGATCTGGGCCTACGGGACGGTCGACGAGCTTGGCGCGGCGCTCGGGATGGCGATGGTGTCGGGGCTCGAGCCGGACGCAGCCGAGCTCGTCCGCCGCGTCCAGAACGACCTGTTCGACGTCGGCGCCGACCTCTCCGTGCCGCTCGAGACCGACCGGGGTCACGGCAAGAGCCGACTTCGGATCGACGAGCGGCACGTTACGGCGCTCGAGGAAGCGTGTGACGCGTACGGCGAGCGCCTGGAGCCGCTGACCAGCTTTGTGCTGTCCGGCGGAACGCCCCAGGCGGCGGCGCTGCACCTGGCCCGAACCGTCTGCCGCCGGGCGGAGCGGTTCACCGTCCGGCTGGCGCAGTCCGAGCCCGTCAACCCGCACGCCGCCGCGTACCTGAACCGGCTGTCCGACCTGCTCTTCATCCTCGCCCGGGTCCACAACGACGGCGGCCGCGCCGACGTGGTCTGGGAGCCTGGCCGCTCGCTCGCCGGCGACTGACGAACCTTCAACATTTGGTTCGATCCGGCCGATACAAGGGTCATGGTCTTGCCTCGTTACGCCCGTCGCCTGCTGCTGTTGCCGCTGCTCCTGCTGGCGGCCCCCGTCTACAAGCACTTCAATCCGACGCACAGCTGGTTGGAGGGGAAGATCCGCGACGAGGCCAACACCGCTCTGGCGCCCGACCGGGTCAAGAGCGTGTCCTGCGATGTGAAGGACTCGAACGCCGACTGCAGGTTCACGACCGAGGCGAACCACACCTTCTCGGTGCATGTCACCAAGCGCGGTGACACCTGGACGCCCGACCAGGCCGTCGAGCTCCCCTAGCCACACCCGGGTCTATGCTCCCGGCATGGCGACTGCCCGCCGGCCCGAGCCCGAAACGCCGCCCGAGCCAGAGCGCTCAACCATCTCCGGCATCCCGTACCAGACCGTCTACGGGCCGTCGGCGACGCCGATCGACTACGACGCGCAGCTGGGCGATCCCGGCCGCTACCCATTCACGCGCGGGGTGTACGAGACGATGTACCGCGGCAAGGTCTGGACGATGCGGCAGTTCGCCGGGTTCGGTACCGCCGAGGAGACGAACGCCCGCTTCCGGTACCTGCTGGAACATGGCCAGACGGGCCTGTCGACGGCCTTCGACATGCCGACGCTGATGGGCTACGACTCCGACCACGAGCGCTCGCTCGGCGAGGTCGGCCGCGAGGGCGTGGCGGTCGACACCCTGGCCGACATGGAGGATCTGTTCCGCGGCATCCCGCTCGACCAGGTCACCACGTCGATGACCGTCAACGCTCCGGCGGCGATCGTGCTCGCCCAGTACGTCTGTGTCGCGGAGCGGCAGGGCGTGTCGCCCGAACGGCTGGGCGGAACGATTCAGGCCGACATCCTGAAGGAGTACATCGCCCAGAAGGAGTGGATCTTCCCGCCCGAGCCGTCGATGCGGCTGATGATCGACATGATCGAGTGGTGCACCGAGACGATGCCGCGCTGGCACCCCGTCTCGATCTCGGGCTACCACATCCGCGAGGCGGGGGCCACGGCGGCGCAGGAGCTTGCCTTCACGCTGGCCGACGGGTTCGCCTACGTCGAGCACTCGATTGCGCGTGGGCTCGACGTCGACGAGTTCGCGCCGCGGCTCTCGTTCTTCTTCAACGCGCACATCGACTTCTTCGAGGAGATCGCGAAGTACCGGGCCGCCCGGCGGATCTGGGCTCGCGAGCTGCGGGAGCGCTACGGCGCGAAGACGGAGCGAGCGCTGCTGATGCGGTTCCACACACAGACCGCCGGGGTGTCCCTGACGGCCCAGCAGCCGCAGGTCAACATCGTGCGCACCGCCATCGAGGCGATGGCCGCCGTGCTCGGCGGTACGCAGTCGCTTCACACCAACTCGTACGACGAGGCGCTTGCGCTGCCCACGGAGGACGCCGCTCGCCTGGCGCTGCGCACACAGCAGGTGATCGCCCACGAGACGGGCATCGTGCACTCGGCCGACCCGCTGGGCGGCTCGTGGCTGGTGGAGTCGATGACCGACGAGCTCGAGCGCCAGGCCTACGAGTACTTCGACCGCATCGACCGGCTGGGCGGCGTGGTCGCCGCGCTGGAGGAGAACTTCTTCCAGCGCGAGATCGCAGAGGCAAGCTACGTCTACCAGCAGGAGGTCGAGTCCGGGCGCAGGCTGATCGTGGGGGTGAACGCGCACACCGAGGGTGACGACGACCCGATCGAGCTGCTGCATGTGCCCTACGAGGTCGAGGCGCGACAGGTCGCCCGCCTGAAGGCTGTGCGCGGCGATCGGCAGCAGGCCGAGGTCGACCGCGTGCTGGCCGGTCTCAAGCGCGCCGCCCAGACCGACGAGAACGTGATGCCCCACCTGGTCGAGTGCGCACGCGCGTATGCCAGCGAGGGCGAGATCTGCGATGCGCTCCGCGACGTCTGGGGCGTGTACCGCGAAACCCCCGTGTTCTAGGATCGCCGATGGATGCGTACGAACTCGAGGAGATCGAACAGCGGCGCTCGGCTGGCGGCCGGCTGTACGAGGAGTTCCTCAGCGTCGGGTCGATGAGCGCCGGGCTCTACGTGCTCGGGGCGGGCGCAACCGATCCGCAGTCGCCTCACGACCAGGACGAGATCTACCACGTGGTGTCCGGCCGCGGCCGGATCCGGGTCGCAGGTGAGGATCGCGACGTCGGGCCGGGGTCGGTCGTCTTCGTGCCGGCGCAGGTCGAGCACCGGTTCCACTCGATCGACGAACGGCTCCAGCTCCTGGTGTTCTTCGCGCCCGCCGAGTCCTCCTGAGCGTGGGGCCTGACGCGAGCTGCGCGGGCGACGGGATAGACTCGCATCGCAATGAGCCGACGGATCCGTGTGGTCGTCGCAAAGCCTGGCCTGGACGGCCACGACCGCGGCGCGAAGATCATCGCCCGCACACTCCGGGACGCCGGTATGGAAGTTATTTACACGGGCCTTCACCAGACGCCTGAGCAGATCGTCGAGACCGCCATCCAGGAGGATGCCGATGCAGTCGGGATCTCGATCCTTTCGGGAGCTCACATGACCCTCGTCCCGAAGATCCTGGAAGGGTTGAAGAGCCAGGGCGCCGACGACGTGCTGGTCGTGGTCGGGGGCACGATCCCGGCGGACGACGTCGCCGAGTTGAAGCGGCTGGGCGTCGCGGAGGTCTACACGCCCGGCGCTCCGACCGCCGACATCGTCGAGTTCCTCCAGGGGAGGTTGTCCGCCTGATGCCTGGCCTTCGCATCACAGCCGACGGGCGCGTCTCGGTGGTGACGGTGAACCGCCCCGAGGTGCTGAACGCCCTCGACACGGCGCTGCTCGAGGAGTTTCTGCACACGCTCGAGGACCTCGCGGGCGACCCGAGCTGCGGCGTCGTCATCGTCACAGGGGCGGGCGACCGCTCCTTCATCGCCGGCGCCGACATCAAGGAGATGGACGGCAAGACGCCGCTTGAGGCTCGCGCGTACTCGGAGCTCGGCCAGGAGATCGCGCACAAGCTCGAGACGATGCGCAAGCCGACCATCGCCGCCGTCAACGGCTACGCCCTCGGCGGAGGCTGCGAGATCGCGCTTTCCTGCGACGTCCGGCTGGCGAGCGAGAACGCGCGGTTCGGCCAGCCCGAGATCAACCTCGGAATCATCCCTGGCTGGGGCGGCACGCAGCGGCTGGCCCGCGCGACCAACATCGGCTACGCCAAGGAGCTGATTCTCACCGGCCGGATGGTCGACGCGGAGGAGGCGCTCGAGCGAGGCCTGGTGCAGCACGTCTACCAGGCCGGTGACCTGATGGCGCGCGCAATGGAGCTTGGGCAGCTGATGGCGGCGAAGAGCCCTGTCGCGCTGTACTACGCGAAGGAGTCCACCAACCGGGCGCTGCACGGCGACATCGGCGGCAACCTGGTGCATGAGGCCGACCTGTACTCCCTGATGTTCTCCACGGAGGACGCCAAGGAGGGGCTGCGCGCATTCGTCGAGAAGCGCAACCCGACGTTCATCGGCAAGTAGAACACGACATGAGATGAGGCAGGGGGAGAGCGAGTGAACATCGCGGTCTGCATGAAGGAGGTGCCGAGCGCGACGAGCGCGAAGCGGCTCGACCCGTCGACGCACCGGCTCGACCGGTCGGGTGACAGCGAGCTGAACCCGTTTGACGTGCACGGCCTGGAAGAGGCGATCAGGATCCGCGAGTCGGGCCAGGACATCGGCGAGATCATCGCGGTGTGCATGGGACGCGAGAACGCGCAGCGGCCGCTGCAGAAGGCGCTTGCTCTGGGTGCCGACCGCGCGGTACTGCTGACCGACCCATCCTTGGCCGGCTCCGACATCAGCGGCACGGCGCACGCGCTGTCTGCGGTGCTCGCAAAGCAGGACGCCGACCTCGTCATCCTCGGCCAGCAGGCGGCGGACGCGGACTGCTACGTGATGGCGGCCGCCATCGCCGACCATCTCAAGCGCCCGGTGGTGACCCAGGTCGCGCATCTCGAGATCGACGGCGACAAGCTCCGCGCCAAGCGCCAGACAGAGCATGGCTATGACGTGATCGAGGCGCCGATGCCCGCGGTGGTCTCGGTCTCCGACGCGATCAACACGCCTCGCCTGCCCTCGATCAAGGCGATCATGGGCGCGAAGAAGAAGCCGACCGATGTGCTGTCGGCCGCCGATGCGGGCGTCGATGCGTCACGCGTCGGAGCCGATGGCGCCCGAAACGTGGTCGCGAGCGTCTCGCCGCCGCCGGCAAAGGACTCAGGCCGCCGCATCGAGGACTCGGGCGGCGACAGCGCCGGCGAGATCGTCCGGTTTCTGTCCGAGCGAGGAGTGATCTAGGTGGCCGGGGTGCTGGTATTCGTGCATCACGACGACGGCGAGTTCGCGGCCAACAGCCTCGGCGCGCTCACGAAGGCGGCCCAGCTCGGCGGTGACGTGACGGCGTTCGTCGCGGGCTCCGGCGTGGACGACGGCTGGGCCGCCGGACTGGGCGCCCACGGCGCGTCACGCGTGTTGGTGGCCGACGACCCGGCGCTCGAGGGGGGCCTTCCTCAGCCGATCGTCGATGCGCTCGAGCCCCACGCGCGTGAGGCCGACGCGGTGCTGTTCGGCGCCGGGGTGGTCTCGGCCGATATTGCCGCCGGCCTCGCCGCGCGCCTGGGTGCCGGCATCAACTGCGAGACGACCGAGGTGCGCAGCGAGGGCGACGGCTTCGTGGCTGTTCGCCCGGCGCTGGGCGATTCGGTGATGGTCGAGTCGACGTTCACCTCGAAGCCGGCGATCGTCCTGGCGCGGGCGAATGCGTGGGCGCCCGACGGCGCCGGTGGGCGAGATGCGACGGTCGAACGAGTCCCCGTGACGGTGCAGGATTGGTCTGCGGGCGCCAAGCTCGTCGGTCGCGAGCAGCCCGAGGCAACCGGCGTGGACATCGGCGAGGCCGACGTGCTCGTCGCATTCGGCCGCGGGCTCGGCGGACCCGACAACATCCCGCTGGTCGAACAGCTGGCGAAGCAGCTGGGCGGCGAGGTTGCGGCGACACGCGCGGTGGTCGACGCGGGCTGGTGCTCGTACTCCATGCAGGTGGGCCAGACGGGGAAAACCGTGTCGCCGAAGCTGTATGTCGCCGTCGGGATCTCCGGGGCGATCCAGCACAAGGTCGGCATGGTGAACTCCGGCGTGATCGTCGCCATCAACAAGGATGCCAACGCTCCCATCTTCGAGTTCGCCGACCTCGGCGTTGTCGGGGATGCACTGGCGATCGTGCCGAAGCTCACGGAGCAGCTCTCCTCCCGGTAGGATCCCGGCCATGGAGGAGCACCGTGTCCTCGTGGTCGCGAACGAAACGGTTGCCGGCGAGGAGCTGCTGAACGAGCTACGTGCGCGGGCCGGCGAGCACAGCGACGTGCTGGTGGTTGCTCCGGCCCTGAACTCGAGGCTTCGTCATCTGTTCGCCGACGTCGACCAGGCTCGCGCCGAGGCGGAGGTGCGGCTGAACCAGTCGATCAGCACGCTCGCCGCCGCGGGAATCTCGGCTCGGGGAGCCATCGGCGACTCCGATCCCGTGCGCGCCATCGAGGATGCCCTATTCGAGTTCAAGGCCGACGAGCTGGTCATCTCCACCCACCCGCCGGAGCGCTCGAACTGGATGGAGAAGAAGGTCGTCGAGCGCGCGCGGGAGCGGTTCGACCTGCCGGTGACGCACGTCGTTGTCGACCTGGAGCGCGACGGCGCTCCCAGCTGACGACGCTTCGGATCCCCACGCTCGAGACCGAGCGGCTCGTCGTCCGTGAGCTCGCCGCGGGTGATGCCGAGGCGCTCGCGGCCGCGGTCGGTACGCCGACGCCCGGCTGGCTCGAGTGGACGGCGGCCGGCTACGAGCAGCTCGACCGGCTGTCATCGCCGCCGTACGGTGAGCGAGCGGTCGCGCTTCGCGACGGGCCAATGGTCGGCCTGGTCGGCTTGGTGCCTTCCCTGGCACCGTTCGGCAAGCTGCCTGGTTTCGGCGGCGATCCCGCGACGCGCCAGCGGCGGCGACCCGAGGTGGGGATGTACTGGGCGCTCAAGCCCGAGGCTCGCGGGAACGGCTATGCCACCGAGGCTGCGCGGGCGCTGATCGACTGGGCCTTCGACAACCTCGAGCTCGCGCGCATCGTCGCCACCACGGAGGACGACAACCCCGCATCCCAGGCGGTGATGCGGCGCCTGGGCATGCGGGTCGAGCGAAACCCGGACACCGAGCCGGCGTGGTTCCAGGTGGTGGGGTGCCTCGAGGCCCCGCCGGATCCCGCCCCCTAAGTCAGCGTGTACTCGGGGCCGCTGCCGCCCTCGGGCGGCGTCAGCCGGCCGCCCTTGGCGGTGATGGCGCCGCACTGCACGCAGTTCGACGGCGCCAGCTTCACCTCGACCGTCGGCCCGCCGTCGTCGCGCCCGATCTCGTAGACCGCAGCAGGGCACATCGACACCCAGGCCTCGGCCACCTCCCGCGCCACGTTCGTCTGGACGCGGATGTGGTTGGGCTGGTCGTCGCGGCTGCGGTTGCCCGAGAGGAAGACGCTGGAGAGCTTGTCGAACGTCAGCTTGCCATCCGGCGCGGGGTAGCGGCGGTCGCCCGGATCGGGATGGACGGGCGCATCGGCGTCGCGGTGGTACTTCCACGTGCCGGGCGGAAGGGCCCCGCGCGAGACGTCCATCAGACCGCCGAACGCTCCGCCCATCAGGAGCCCCTTGCCGAGCGCCTGGCGCATGTTCCGGACACGCCGCAGATCCGACCAGATGTGGCTTTCGCGGACACGGCGGTCGTAGCCCTCGAGCGCACCGGCCGTGCGCGGGTCGGCGCCCGCCTTGAGGGCCTCGTAGATCGCGTCGGCGGCCAGCATGCCCGATCGCATGGCGTAGTGGATGCCCTTCAGCTTCGGCACGTTGACGAATCCTGCACTGTCGCCGGTGAGGACTGCCCCCGGCATCGAAAGGCTCGGGATCGAGTAGAAGCCCCCCTCCGGGATCGTCTTCGCCCCCCAGCTGACGCGCTCCCCGCCCTCGAGCAGCTCTTTCACCATCGGGTGGGTCTTGAACAGCTGCAGCGTGTCGTGCAGCGAGAGCGTGGAGTCGTGGTAGTCCAGGCCGAGCACGAGCCCGATCGAGATCATGTCGTCGCCCATCGGGTAGATGAAGCTGCCTCCGACCTCGTGGTGCTTGCGCGTCATGCGGAACGGCCAGCCCAGCGTGTGGATGACGCGGTCGAGCGGTTTGGGAACCCGCCAGACCTCCTTCACGCCGAGGCTCCAGACCTGCGGGAAGCGGCCCTGCAGCGCGAACCGCTCGATCGCGGCGCCGGCCAGGTGCCCCTGCGTCCCTTCGGAGAGCACCGTTGCCTTTGCGTGCACCTCCACCCCGGGCTCGTATGCCGGGAGTGGATTGCCGTCGCGGTCGAGACCCTTGTCGCCGGTCTTGACGCCGTGGACGGCGCCGTCCTTGACCAGCAGCTGGTGCGCATCGGTTTCGGGCAGCACCATCACGCCGAGCTCCTCGGCGCGTTCCGCCAGGTGGCGGCCGAGCTGCGCCAGCGAGAAGACCAGGTTGCCCTTGTTGTGGAAGGGCGGCGGCGTCGGGATGCGCATCTCGAAGCTCTTGCGCATCATGTAGACGGCCTCCTTGCGAACAGGGCCGTAGCAGCCGGGGAGCTGCGAGACGTCCTCGCCGGGAAGCAGCGCGGTCAGCGCAGATGGGTTGACCACGGCACCGGAAAGCAGGTGCGCGCCCGCCACGCGGCCCTTGTCGAGCACGGCGACGGGCGTGTCGCCGAGCTTCTCGGCCGTCTCCGGATCGTCGGCGAGCAGCTGCGAAAGGCGCAGGGCCCCGGCCAGGCCGGCCGGCCCAGCGCCGACGAACACCACGCCGACGTCGATCCGCTCGTCTTCGGTTGCCTCCGGTTCGGCGACGAACTCGCCGACCCGCACCGGCGGGGGATATGCGCTCGGGCGCCGCTTCGCCATTCGCGCGTGATCCTATCGTCAGGCGGCATGTCTGCGACGCGGCACCGGCGCCACGGTACCCTCTTCCGATGCCGCCGATCGACCTGCGCTCCGACACCGTCACGCGCCCGACTCAGGAGATGCGCAAGGCGATGGCCGATGCCGAGGTGGGCGACGATGTCTGGGGCGACGACCCCACGGTGATCGCGCTCGAGCAGGAGGTCGCCGCGTTGCTCGGCAAGGAGGCCGCGCTGTACGTCCCATCGGGCACCATGGGAAACCAGCTCGGCATTCGCTCACAGACACACCCGGGCGACGAGATCCTGGTGCACGAGCTGGCCCATGTGATCGTGCACGAAAGCGGCGGCCCGGCACTGCTTTCGGGTGTGCAGGCGCGGATGATCGCGGGCGAGCGTGGGATGCCCGGCCCGGAGGGCCTGGAACGGTGGCTGCGTGATCCCCACGACATCCATCACGCCCCGCAGAGCCTCGTCTGCATCGAGAACACGATCGGCGAGCAGGGCGGCCTGGTGTACCCGCTGGAGCGGATCGACGCGGTCTGCGGCTTTGCTCACGAGCGAGGGCTGCGAGTGCACATGGACGGTGCGCGGCTCTGGAATGCGGCCGTTGCCAGCGGTGATCCGCCGGCGCGAATCCTGCGTGACGTCGACTCCGTCTCGGTGTGCTTCTCGAAGGGCCTGGGAGCGCCGGTCGGCTCCGCCCTGGTCGGAGATGCGGCACTGATCGAGCGCGCGAGGCGCGGCCGCAAGCTGCTCGGCGGAGGCATGCGGCAGGCCGGCATCATCGCGGCCGGTGCGCTTTACGCCCTGCGGCACCACGTCGACAGGCTGGCCGAGGATCACGCCGTCGCGCGGCTGCTGGCGGAGGGCCTCGAGGGCGGCCGGCGGCTCGCCTTCGACCCGAGCCAGGTCGAGACCAACCTCGTCTTCGCCCGGCTGGCCGACGGTGAGAACGCCGTTGCCCTCGTCGGCGAGCTGGAGGCGGCCGGCGTCCTGTGCGCCGCGATGGACACGCGGACCATCCGCTTCGTCACCCATCTCGATGCGCCGGAGGCGGCCGTCCGTGAGGCGGTTCGGAGAATCGGCCCTTTGCTAGCATGACTGTCGATGAAGACTGACATTCACCCCGAATACGTCGTCGCGCGAGTTCACTGCTCCTGCGGCCACGATTTCCTCACCCGTGCCACGAAGCCCGAGCTCTCGGTCGAGATCTGCTCGGAGTGCCATCCCTTCTACACCGGGAAGCAGAAGCTTGTGGACACCGGCGGACGTGTCGAGCGGTTCCGCCGCCGGCAGGCCCGTCAGTCGGGCTAGCACGCTCACTGAGCGCGGCTGATCTGCCGACGATGATCCGAACCATGGTGGTCCGAGCATGAGTGCGAACATCGGCGGCCAGGCCGTCCTCGAAGGCGTGATGATGCGCACCCCGTCGGCGTGGTCCGTGTCCATGCGGCTCCCGGACGGCGAGGTCGCAACCGTTTCCAATCGCGTCACCAGCCCCGCCGCCCGACGGCGGTGGTTGCGGCTGCCCGTTATTCGCGGCATCGTCGCGCTGGGGGAGTCGCTTGCGATCGGCTTCCGCGCGCTCGCGATCTCCGCCAACTACGCCGCGGCCGAGCCCGGCAAGGAGGGCGAGGAGAACGCCGAGCTGACCAAGGGGCAGCTGCTGTTCGCCTTCATGCTGGCGATCGGCTTCACCGTCGTCGTCTTCAAGGTCTCGCCGGCCATCCTCACCGACCTCCTGCCGATCGACAACACCGGCGTGTTCGTGGTGGTCGAGGGCATGATCAGGGTGACACTGCTGATCTGCTATCTGGCGCTGATCTCGCTGATCCCCGACCTGCGCCGGGTGTTCCAGTACCACGCCGCCGAGCACAAGGCGATCAACGCCTACGAGGCCGGCGCCGAGCTGACGCCGGAGCGGGTGCAGAGCTTCTCCAAGATCCACCTTCGCTGCGGAACCGCGTTCCTGCTGTGGGTGATGGTGATCGCCATCTTTGTGTTCGCGCTCGTCGGCCGGCCGGATTGGCCGGTGCTGATCGCATCGCGCATCCTGCTGTTGCCGGTGATCGCCGGGCTCGCGTACGAGCTGATCCGCTTCGGCAGCAAGCATCCGGAGAACCGGATCGTGCGCACGATGCTTGCCCCGGGCTTGTGGCTGCAGTCGCTGACCACGCGTGAGCCGACGCTCGACCAGGTCGAGGTTGCGATCAACGCGTTGAAGGAAGCCCTCGCCGGCGAGCAGCGCGCGCAAGACGAGCGCGGTGTCGCGCCCGTCGAAGTCATGGCGTAGATCATCCCATAGACTTCTGAGATGGCCACGGTCGCCCAAGGTGAGCGGCGGATCGTCTCGGTCGTCTTCGCGGATCTGTCCGGTTCAACGACGATCGCGGAGGAGCTTGGCCCGGAGCGGGCGAAGTTCCTGCTGGACGAGGTGATCCGCCTCATGACCGACGCCGTCGAGCGCTACGACGGGACTGTCGCGCAGCTGCTCGGCGACGGCCTGATGGCGCTGTTCGGCACCCCTGTAGCCCACGACGACGATGGCGAGCGGGCGGTGCGTGCGGCGCTGGCGATCCAGCAGGCGCTGCGCACCTACGCCGACGAGGTTCGCGGTGCCTATGACGTGGAGCTTGCCGTTCGGGTGGCCGTCAACACCGGCCCCGTGGTCGTCACCCAGGAGGGGCGTTCGGACGCCGACCGCTACAACGCTCTCGGCGACACGGTCAACGTCGCGGCGAGGCTGCAGACGCTGGCAGCCGGCGACGTCGTCATCGGCGCCGCTACGGCGCGCGCCGTCGGCGACCTGTTCGCGCTCGAGCCGCTGGGCGCTACCGAGCTGCGCGGCCGCGGCGAGCCGGTGGAGACCTACCGCGTCGCGGGCGAGCGCCCCAGCTGTGACGAGGCACCGGGGCCGCTGGTCGGGCGGGAGTTCGAACTGTCGGTGCTGGGCCGCATCACCGACGACCTCGCGCAGGGGCTGGGGTCGATCGTGGTCGTGACCGGCGAGCCGGGGATCGGCAAGAGCCGGCTGATCACCGAGGCCGCGCGGCCTCTGACCGACCGGGTGCGGCTGCTGGAGGGAAGCGGCCTGTCGTATGCCGGCGGGTTTCCGCTCTGGCCGGTGCGCGAGGTTCTGCGGGAGTGGCTCGGCGTGGGCGTCTCCACCTCGGAGGCGCGCGTCCGGCTCGATCTGAAGGCCGCCCTGTCGCGGCTCTTCGACGGCGAGGCGGGGGAGTTGTACCCCTTCGTCGCCGCGGTGCTCGACCTGCCGCCCGAAAACGACGGCGACCCGCTCCGGGAGCTGTCGCGTGAGGCGCGGCAGCGCCGCACGTTCGCGGCCATCAAGGAGCTCCTCTGCCGCCTGTCGCGGGAACGTCCGCTGTGCCTCGTGCTGGAGGATCTTCACTGGGCGGACGACTCCACGCTCGACCTGGTCGCCGAGCTGTTCGAGCTCACCGAGCTGGAGGCCGTGACGATCGTGCTGCTCTACCGCAGCGAGCGCGAGCGCCGCTCCTGGTCGCTGGGTGAGCAGGCCCGGCAGCGGTATCCGCACCGCTTCCGCGAGCTCGAGCTGGGCCCGCTTCCCGCAGACGCCGGCAGGCGGCTGGCGGCTGCCGTTGCAGGCGCCGAGCTGCCGGAGGAGGTCTCGCAGCTCTTGACCGAGCGGTCGGGCGGCAACCCGTTCTTCCTCGAGGAGGCCGTGCGCGACCTGATCGAGCGAGGCGCTCTGAGCGCAGGCGACGACGGCTGGTCGCTGGCCGTCGGGCAGGATGAGCTCTCGGTGCCGACGGTCGTTCAGGGCACGCTCCAGGCGCGGCTCGACCGTCTCAGCCCGGCAACGCGCGGCCTGCTGAACGTCGCGGCGGTGGCGGGCCGGACGTTCGGGCTGCCGCTGCTCGAGCGTGTCTGCGAGACGGTGGACGTGCCGGCTGCCCTGTCGGAGCTGCAGAGGCTCGAGCTGATCGTCGAACAGCGGCGCCGCCCGGCCCCGGAGTACCGCTTCCGTCACGGCCTCGTACAGGAGGTGGCGTATGCCAGCCTGCTCGACGGCCGCCGCCGCGACCTCCACGCACAAGTGGCCGAAGCGTTGGAGCAGATGACCGCAGACGACGGTGAGGTGCCGGTGCAGGTGCTGGCGCGCCACTTCGCGGAGGCGGATGACGCCGAGCGCGCAGCCCAGTACCTGCTGCGCGCCGGGGACGCGGCTCGAAGCGCCTACGCCGGCACCGAGGCGATCGCCCACTACCGGCACGCGCGACGGTTCCTCGCACGCCTTGGCGACGAGCGCCGGAGCCGCGAGACGCTGTTCAAGATCGCGCTCGTCCATCACCTCGCCTTCCAGTACGAGGAGGCGGAGGCCGCGTACGACGAGGCGTTCTCATGCCGTGCGGAGGACCCGGTGCAGCTCGAGCCCACCGAGCGGATCACCGCACTGATGGGGCGGGGCGGCGACCTGATTCCCGGATCGGTGTACGTCAGCGAGGTCGCGGCGCTCACCGAGCTGCTCTTCCGCGGCCTGCTGCGGGTCGACCGTGACCTGAACGTCATGCCGAGCCTCGCCGACAACTTCCGCGTCTCCGGCGACGGCCTCGAATATCTCTTCCAGCTTCGGCCCGGGCTGCGATGGTCGGATGGCGAGCCGCTGACGGCCCACGACTTCGTCTACACCTGGGGGCGGATGCGCGAGCTCGGCGAGCGCACCGCCTTCCTCCTCGAGGACGTCTCCGAGGCCGAGGCGCTCGACGACCGGACGCTGCGCGTGCTGCTGTCGGAGCCGCGCAACTACTTCCCGTACATCCTTGCGCTGCCGGCCACGTACCCCTGGCCCAGGCACCTGTGCGAGCGGGTGGGGAACGCATGGCGCGAGGCGGAGCCGCTGGTCAGCAGCGGTCCCTACCGGCTGCTGTGGCGTGACACGGACGGGATGGGGCTCGAGGCAAACCCCCTCTGGGTGGGGCCGCGCGGTAACGTCGGCGACATCGAGATCGCCTACCGCTCGGTGCTGGCACTGCACGGCGACGGAGCCGAGCTGTGGCGTGACGGAACCTATGACCTCATGCAGCTGGCCGACTGGGGATCGCTGGCCGAGCTTCCGGACACCGTCGTCGAGGTCGTCCCGCCGCTGTGCACGCTGCTGCTCGTGCTCAGCCCGGCCGGCCCGGCCCTGCAGGACGGCAGGATACGCTCGGCGATCCTCTCCGCCGTCGATCCTCAGAGGTTGCAGCAGCAGCTGTCCGGGACGGCGAGGCCCGCGATCGGCAGCGGGCTGCTTCCTCCGGCGATGCCCGGGTATGCCCATCGTCTCGGTGCAGCCGACTCACGCCTCTCCGCCGAGCACCTGCTGGCCCAGGCGGGGCACTCGGGCGGCTCGGGGCTGCCCGAGCTGGTGCTCACAGCCTGGGGGGAGTCGCTCACAGAGGCCGCGGAGGCCGTGCGGGATCAGCTGGCCGACGTCGGCGTGCGCGTCCGGGTCGAGACGTTGCCGGCCGGCGAGGTGCCCGGAACCACGGATATGTCGCTGCACAGCTGGGTGGCCGATTACCCCGATCCGGATGGGTTCTTCCGAGGGCTTGTCCAGGGCTCCGACTGGCCGCTCGACACGGGCGATGACATCGCAGCGATGATCAGCCGTGCGCGATCGATGCAGGATCAGGACGCCCGCCTGCAGCTCTTTCGCGAGATCGACCGCGCGCTCGTCCTCGATCGTGCGGTTGCACTGCCGCTGGCGTATCCGACGAGGACCGTGGTCCGCCGGCCGTGGCTGACGAATGCCTGGGTGAACGCGATGTCGGCGATCGACCTCGGCGAGGCGGTCGTCGAGGGTCGCCCCTGACACCGGCACTATCCTTCGCCTGCCATGGAACCCCTGATCGCAGAGATCGAACGCAGCTACGCGGAGCTCGAGCGCCAGCTCGGGGACCCGGCGCTGATCGCAGACCAGCCCCGGTACGCGGAGGTTGCGCGCCGCCACAAGCAGCTGGCGCGCGCCCGCGAGCTCGCCGCGCAGTGGCGTGCTGCCACGGCGAAGCAGGATGAGGCGGCCGAGCTCCTCTCGGATGACGAGGAGGAGATCCGCGTCATGGCTCAGGATCAGCTGGCGCACGCACGTACGGAGCTCCCGGTGCTGGAGGAGGAGCTGCGCGCGGAGATGCTGGAGCGCGACCCCGCCGACGACAAGGACGTCATCGTCGAGCTGCGCGCCGGCACCGGCGGCGATGAGGCGGCGCTGTTCGCGGGCGACCTGTACCAGATGTTCAGCCGGTACGCCGACGCCCGCGGGTTCCGGACGGAGCTTCTGACGGCGAACGGCGGCGACGCGGGCGGGTTCAAGGAGCTGGTGCTCGAGATCCGCGGCGACGGGGCGTACTCGGTGTTCAAGTACGAGAGCGGGGTGCACCGTGTTCAACGGGTGCCCGCCACGGAGTCGCAGGGCCGGATTCACACCTCCACTGCGACCGTCACCGTGATGCCGGAGGCGGAGGAGCTCGACCTCGAGGTCCATCCGACGGATCTGCGCATCGACGTGTTCCGCTCCGGCGGCCACGGCGGGCAGTCGGTGAACACCACGGACTCTGCGGTGCGCATCACCCACCTGCCGACCGGGGTCGTCGTCACCTGCCAGGACGAGCGCTCGCAGCTGCAGAACAAGGAGCGCGCGATGAAGATCCTGCGCGCCCGTCTGTACGAGGCCGAGCGGGAGCGGCTGGCCAAGGAGGCATCGGCGGCGCGGCTCTCGCAGATCGGTTCCGGCGAGCGCTCCGAGAAGATCCGCACCTACAACTTTCCCCAGAACCGGATCACCGACCACCGCATCAACCTGACGAAGAACAATCTCGACCAGGTGCTCGCAGGCTCGCTGCAGGACTTCACCGACGCATTGGCGGCGGAGGAGCGGCGGCTGAAGCTGGCGGACGCCGCGGCGTGATCTCACTGGAAGAGGTGCTCCGCCGCTCGACGGAGTACCTGCGCGAGCGCGGCAGCCCGACGCCGCGCCTGGACACCGAGCTGCTGCTCGCACACGCGCTCGGCCTGCAGCGAATCGAGCTGTACACCCAGTTCGACCGGCCGCTGACCGACTCCGAGCTGACCACGTGCCGAGAGTTGGTGCGTCGCCGCGGGCAGCGCGAGCCGGTCGCCTACATCCTCGGCAGCTGGGGCTTTCACCGGCTCGACCTCGAGGTCGACAGCCGGGTGCTGGTGCCCCGTCCCGAGACCGAGATCCTGGTCGATCGCTGCTTGGCGCTGCTCGAGGGCGCGGAACGGCCGGCGGTGCTCGACGTGGGCACCGGGTCGGGCGCGATCGCGCTCGCCATCGCTGGTGAGCGGCCAGACGCGGTGGTCACCGCGTGCGACGTGTCGGGTGACGCCCTGGCCGTTGCCACTGCGAATGCGGAGCGCCTGGGCCTGGCGGTCGAACTCGTGCGCAGCGACCTGTTCGAGCAGCTCGGCGGCCGCCGGTTCGACCTGATCGCCTCGAACCCGCCCTACGTTACGGAAGCCGAGCTTGCCAGTCTGGAGCCCGAGGTCGCCGTGCACGAGCCACGCCTTGCCACGGTCGCGGGGCCGGAAGGGCTCGAGGTTTTCCGACGCCTGCTCCCGGACGCGCGCGAGCACCTCGAGGCCGGGGGCTGCGTGGTTGTCGAATGCGGCGCGGGGCAGGCAGGATGGGTGACCGGCGAGCTTGCGCGGCTGGGGTACGGTGACTCGAAGGTGGAGCGAGACCTGGCAGGCATCGAGCGAGTGGTGGAGGCGACGTGGGGGTGACGGTCCCCGCCGACGCCGAGCGCCGCCTGCGGGCCGGCGAGCTCGCGATTCTGCCCACCGACACCGTGTACGGCCTCGCCGCGGCCGCCTACCTCCGCGGGGCGTGCACCACGCTGTACGAGCTGAAGGAGCGCTCGGCCGACCAGCCCACGGCGGTCGTGCTGGGCTCGGTCGACAACCTCCTCGAGAACGTGCTCCCCGAGCTGATGGGCCGGCAGGGAGTGATCGCAGGGAAGGTCTTCCCTGGGCCCATCACGCTGGTGGTGCGCAACCCCGGTCGCCGGTTTGCCTACCTGTGCGGCAGCACACCCGAACGCATCGGGATCCGGGTGCCGGACCTCGCGCCGGCCGTCGCTCAGTTGGCAGACGGCGTCGGCGGGCTGCTGATGACCAGCGCGAACCGCCGCGGCGAACCTGCCCCGGCGCGGCTTGAGGACGTTCCGCAGGAGCTCCGCGACGCCGCCGCGTTCGCGGTCGACGCCGGTGATCTGCCTGGCACGCCCTCGGCCGTGATAGACGTTACCGGCGCGGGGCCCCGGGTGCTCCGCGATGGCCCTGGACTGGATGACGCCCTTGCGCGGCTCGCCGGCGGTTGACCTCGATCCGGCGTGGCGGCCATCGGTCGCCGACGCGCGGGCCTGGTTCGACGACCTCAGCGGCGAGATCGACGCGGGCTCGCCGCTCGCGCCTGAGGGCGCGATGCGCATCGCCACGGCGTTTCGCAGCCTGGGCGTCCAGCGCAGCACGCTGATGTCGTGGGCGGGGAACGCCATCGCCGCGCACCCGCTGGACGCCGGCCGGGTACTCGACAACTGGCGGCGCGTGATGGATGCTGTCCGTGGCATGTCGCACGAGTTCACCATCGACGAGCTTCTGGAGAGGGAGCGGGCGCTGCTCCGCCGTCTCCATCCGCACGAGGCGCACGAGGCGATGGGCCGCGGTGCCGTCATGATCGATACCCGCAGTCACGAGCAGCGACTTGAGGGCGGCGTGGTGCCGGGAACGATCCGCATTCACCGGAACGTCCTCGAGTGGCGAGCCGATCCCACGTCGGGGTTTGCCAACGCGCGGATCGTGGGATGCATGGGCGAGGTGATCGTCCTGTGCCAGCAGGGCTATTCGTCGAGCCTGGCAGCGGCCAGCCTTCAGCGCATCGGCGTACGCTCGGCGACCGACGTCATCGGCGGCTTCGAAGCGTGGGTGGACGCCGGCCTCCCGGTCGCACCGCTGGAACCCGGCCCGGCCGGCATGGAGTAGCATCGCCCGACCTTCGTCGGCACGAACAGGGAGCGCAGCTGGTGGCCACGGCCGAGCACACGTTGAACGAGTACCGCACCGCAGGGCTCGAGGAGGCCGACCCGGTCATTGCCGAGCTGGTCGACCGCGAGCTCGGCCGCCAGCGCGACGTTCTCGAGCTGATCGCATCCGAGAACTTCACCTGGCCCTCCGTGCTGGAGGCGGTGGGCTCCGTGCTCACCAACAAGTACGCCGAGGGCTATCCCGGCCGCCGCTACTACGGCGGTTGCGAGTGGGTCGATGAGGTCGAGCAGCTCGCCATCGACCGGGCCAAGGAGCTGTTCGGCGCGGATCACGCCAACGTGCAGCCGCACGCCGGCGGGCCCGCCAACCAGGCCGCATATTTCGCGCTGATTCAGCCCGGCGACCCGATTCTCGGCCTGCGGCTCGATCACGGCGGTCATCTGACGCACGGCCTCAAGGTCAACTTCTCCGGCCGGCTCTACGACGTTCACGCATACGGCGTGCGCCGGGAGGACTCACTGATCGACTTCGACGAGGTGCGCCGGCTGGCGCACGAGTTCCGCCCCAAGCTGATCGTCGCCGGCGCGTCCGCGTACCCCCGCGTGATCGACGCTGCGAAGTTCCGCGAGATCGCCGACGAGGTCGGCGCGCTCCTGATGGTCGATATGGCGCACTTTGCGGGCCTGGTCGCCGCCGGCCTGCACCCAAACCCGGTCGAGCACGCGGACGTGGTCACGTCGACCACCCACAAGACGCTTGCCGGGCCGCGCTCCGGGCTGGTTCTGAGCCGTGAGCAGCACGCTGTGGCCGTCGACAAGGCCGTGTTCCCCGGCCTTCAGGGCGGGCCGCTGTGTCATGTCATCGCCGCCAAGGCGGTGTGCTTCAAGATCGCCCAGTCCGAGGCCTTCCGCGACTATCAGCGCCAGATCGTCGGCAACGCCAAGCGGCTGGCCGAGACGCTCGTCGACGGGGGCCTCCAGCTGCTCACCGGTGGCACCGACAACCATCTGCTGCAGCTCGACCTGCGATCGACGCAGTGGTCGGGGAAGGATGCGGAGGAGCGGTTGCACGAGGTCGCCATCACGGTCAACCGCAACACGGTGCCCTACGATGAGCGGCCGCCGACCATCGCCTCCGGCGTTCGGATCGGGACGCCGGCAGCCACCATGCGCGGGCTTGTCGAGGAGGACATGCAGGAGGTCGGCGCGATCATCCTCGAGACGCTCGATCCGGCCGCCGATCTGGGCGCGCTGCGCGAGCGCACGCGCGAGCTCCTCGCCGCCCGGCCGCTCTACCCAGCCTTCGCGCATGGCCGCACGCACGTCTGAGGCCGCCAAGGGCCTGACGGTCGTCAACCATCCGCTCGTCCAGCACAAGCTGGGGCTGCTGCGCGACCGGACCACGACGACACGCGATTTCCGTGAGCTGGCCGGGGAGATCGCAGCCTTCCTGTGCTACGAGGCCACGCGCGACCTCGAGCTCGAGGAGTGGGAGGTGGAGACGCCGCTCGAGCGCACGCCGGCGGCGCGCGTCTCGGGGAAGAAGCTGGGCGTCGTGGCGGTGCTGCGGGCCGGTGTGGGGATGCTCGATGCGGTGCTCGAGCTCGTGCCCGTCGCCCGCGTGGGGTTCGTCGGCCTCTACCGGGACGAGGAGACGCTGCAGCCGGTCGAGTACTACTCCAAGCTGCCGGGCGACCTCGACGAGCGGGACGTGATCGTGCTCGACCCGATGCTCGCGACCGGCGGCTCCGCGTCGGCGGCGATCCAGCTCTGCAAGGACCGCGGCGCCCGCAAGATCACGCTCGTCTGCCTCGTGGCCGCGCCGGAGGGTGTGGCCCGCGTCGAGGGCGACCACCCCGATGTGCGGATCCTGGCAGCATCGCTCGACCGCGGCCTGAACGAGCAGGGCTACATCCTGCCGGGGCTGGGCGATGCCGGCGATCGCCTCTACGGAACACGGTGACCTGCTTCACGGCAGCATGAGATCCGCGGCGTAGAACGAAGTAGGCTGCAATCTCGTGCACGACTCGCTGATCGACTATCAGGCGGCCGTCGTCGGATTCGCGGTCGCGTTCCTGCTCGCCGTGCTGCTCACACCGGTTGTCTCGCAGCTAGCCTGGCGCGCCGGCGTCGTCGACGCACCGGGGGACGGCCGCCGCCAGCATGACCGGCCGACGCCGCTTCTGGGCGGCATCGCCATCCTGGGCGCAATCGCCATCCCGGCGCTCGCCCTGGGCCACAACCACGGCTTCTGGGGGATCATGATCGGGGCGGCGCTGATGTCGCTGCTCGGGGCGCTGGACGACATCTACCCGCTCCATCCCGGCCCCAAGCTGGTCGGTCAGGTGCTGATCGCGACCATCCCCGCGTCGCTCGGCGTCACCATCGATCACTTCACGCTGCCGGTGATCGGCGCGGTCGACCTCGGCGTGATGCAGTACCCGCTGACGGTGATCTGGATCGTCGCCATCGCCAACGTCGTCAACTTCATCGACGGCCTGGACGGCCTGGCGGCGGGGTTCTGCGCGATCGCCTCGCTGACCTTCGCCATCCTGGCCGCCTCGCTGGGGCGCATCGACGCGGCCGCCATCAGCGCCATCGTCGCGGGCGCGGCGTTCGGCTTCCTGATCTACAACTTCAACCCGGCCACGATCTTCATGGGCGACTCGGGATCGCTGATGCTCGGCTACCTGCTGGCGGCCCTGTCGATCCAGGGTGTGCTCAAGACCGCCGCGGCCGTGTCGCTGGTCTTCCCGTTGATGGTGCTTGCGCTGCCGATCCTGGACACGTCGTTCGTGATCCTGAAGCGGCTGAAGTACGGCCAGCCGATCTACCAGGCCGACCGCTGGCACTTCCACCACAGGTTCTCCAACATCGGGTTCTCACAGCGCCGGACGGCGCTCTACCTGTATGCGTGGTGCACGTCGCTCTCGGCGCTCGCGCTTGCCATCCGCTTCGCCCCCGACCACCGGGATCACTGGAGCGCGTTGTCGCTGATCGTTCTGGGAGCGCTCGGCCTGCTCGCGGTCGCGACGTCGGTGTACGTCATCTACCTGCTCGAGATCCTCAAGTTACGGCATCTCCAGAGCCTTCGGCTGCGGCGCCGGCGCGACGAAGGAGAAGTGCCACAAAGCGAGCGGGCAGCATGATCGTGAAGATCCGACTTTTCGGCGACGGATGCGGGATCGCGGGCATCGCGGCGGTCGGTTCGAGGTTGTCACATAGTCCGGTCGTCTGGCATACTTCGCGCGCCCGTCCGTCCACGCTCGACGGCGAGCACCGGACCGTCACATGAGCGAGCAGCGACCGGCCGCCTCGGCGGCTCTTGCGGGGATGTTTCTCCTGGCCGCTCTCATCACGTGTGCCGCTGCGGGGCTCGGCATCGGCTGGCTGGCAGGCAGCCCAACGGTTGGAGTGATTGCGGGCGCCATGGTGGGTATCCCGCTCAGCTTCTACCTCGTTTATCGCCAGTACCGAGACATTTGAGCCCCAGGAACATCTCCCTCTCGCAGCTTGCCGCCCATAACCTGGACGCGATCCTCGCAATCCTCGCCTTACCGCTGTACCTCGCGACGGGGCTGCCGGTCGAGGGGTGGTTCTGGGCCGTGGCGCTGTGGGCCGTGAACCGGTACCTCCAGGCGCGCATCGAGCGCCGGGCGGTCGAGATGCCGGCGCTGCGGGGCGTCGGCGTGATGGGTGCCAGCATGCTGCTCCGGCCGTGGATCGGGATGCTTATCCTGTTCCTCATCACTCGCAACGACTCCCGCCAGGCACTGTCGGCCACGATCCTGTTCATGGTGCTCGTGACGCTCGACATCGCCACGCGCATCCTGACCCACAAGAACTTCAGCACCCGGATCGGAGGGACCCCCTAGGTGCAGCTGCTCGCCACTGACTTCAACCCGGTCCGGGAGTTCACGGAGTTCGTCAAGCATCCGTACGTCGACCTTCCGCTGGGCCTCGACATCAACAAGGCCGTCGTCTACATCTGGATGTCGGGCGCGCTTGCGATCTTCCTGACGTGGTTCGTCGCGCGCCGCGGTCTGCGGGTGCGGCCGGACCGCACCCAGACAGCGGCCGAGGCGGTGTACGACATCGCGTATACGCAGATCGCCAAGGCGGGTCTGCCGGAGGAGGGCATGCGGCTGTGGTTCCCGTACGTGGCCACGGCGTTCGTGTTCATCTGGATGATGAACCTGATCGGCTTCATCCCGCTGCCGCTGGGTGACCACAAGGTCGACCTCTTCGGCATCGAGATCCCGGCGATCCAGATCTACGCCGCCACAGCGAACCTCTCGGTGACGCTCGCCCTGACGCTGGTCACCGTCTTCGCCAGCCACTTCGAGGGCATTCGCCACAACGGCCCGATCAGGTATTTCAAGAGCTGGATGCCGAGTGGACTGCCCTCCGTGCGCCCGCTTCGCCTCGGTTCAGTGGGCGCGGCTGTCCTGATATTCATCATCGCGCTGATCGAGGTCATCTCCCAGTTCGTGCGGATAATCTCGCTCAGTTTCCGGTTGTTCTTCAACCTGCTCGCCGGCCACCTCGTGATCTCGGTGTTCCTCGCCATGGGCGCCCTGATCGGCGGCACGGCGTTCTACTTCATCCATCCGATCGGGCTGGCGATGGGCATCGCGCTCTACACGCTGGAAGCCACCCTGATCGCCGCTCTGCAGGCCTTCATCTTCGCTTCCCTGTCAGCTATCTACATCGGTGGAGCAATCCACCCCGACCACTAGGAGAACGCATGGCTCTTACCGACACCGGCATTACAGATGCGGCGAAGGCGCTCGAACTGGGCCTCGCGACGGGCTTCGGCGCGATCGGCCCAGGCGTCGGCGTGGGATTCATCTTCGGCAAGACGATCGAGGCGGTCGGCCGTCAGCCCGAGCTGCGTGGCCAGCTTCAGGGCCTGATGTGGCTCGGCTTCGCGCTCACCGAGGCGATCGTGTTCTACGCCCTCGGCATGGCGTTCGTCGCCTTCTCGATCGTCTAACGGAGGCGGTCCGATGCTGATCCTCGCAGACGCGGCAGAACCCAGCCTGATCGACATCAACTTCGGGTTGATGTTCTGGACGCTGGTCACGTTCGTGATCGTCCTGATCGTGCTCAAGAAGAAGGCGTTCGGCCCGATTCAGGCTGCAATCGACGCTCGCCGCCAGGCCATCGAGGCCGACCTCGATGCGGCCGAGCGTGCTCGCGAGGAGGCTCAGACCGCCCTTGCCGAGTACCGCGCGGCACTGGCCGAGTCGCGCAAGGAGGCCATCCAGATCATCGAGCAGGCACGGCGCGCTGCCGACGAGCAGCGCCGTCGCGACATCGAGCAGCTCGAGGCCGAGAAGGCCCGGCTGCTGGAGCGGGCAAAGGCCGAGATCGAGGCCGAGACCCGCGCGTCGCTCGAGACGATCAAGGCCGGCATCGTCGAGCTGACGGTCGTGGCGACCGAGAAGGTCGTCCGCCGGCGCCTCGACGAGGAGGAGCAGAGGCGGCTGATCGACGAGGCCCTCGCCGACGTCGACTTCGACCAGTTCACCGTTGTGAAGGAGCCCGAGCCGGCCGATGGCTGAACGGATCGAACGCGCAGCGCTGGTCTACGCCCGGGCCCTGCACGCAGCGGCCGTCGAGGCAGGCCGCGTGGCGCAGGTGAATGCCGAGCTGACCGAGCTCGCCCAGGCGATCGCCAGGGATGACCGCCTCCTGCGGGCGCTCCTCAACCCGAGCCTGCCCGACGAGGCGAAGCACCGCATCGTGCTGTCGGTGCTGCGCGAGGCCGATCCGCTCACGCGAAACGGCGTCCTGGTGCTGCTCGACAACGGGCGCCTGTCGCTGCTGAGCGACGTGGCGGCAGCATTTGCCGAGATGGCGGCGGAGGACGAGCGCGTGCTGCACGTCGAGATGACGACCGCCATCGAGGTCGACGCCGACCGTATCGAGCGGATCAGCAACCAGATCTCCGAGGCAACCGGACTGCGGGCGCAGATCAACGCGCAGGTTGATCCGAACATCATCGGCGGGCTCGTGATTCGGGCCCGCGGCGTCCTCCTGGACGCGAGCGTGAAGCGGGAGCTCGACGACATCCGCCGCGTCATGATCACCACACCACTGCCAGTTGGGAGCGAAGCGTGAAGCTACGGCCAGACGAGATCGCCTCGATTCTCAAGTCCGAGATCGAGCGCTATGAGGTTGATGTCGACGTCGAAGAGGTCGGCACCGTTATCCAGATCGGCGACGGCATCGCCCGCATCTACGGTCTGGAGGGGTGCGTCGCCCTCGAGAGGCTCGAGCTCGAGCACGGGGTCACCGGCCTCGCGCTGAACCTCGAGGAGGACAACGTCGCTGCCGTGCTCTTCGGCGAGTGGGAGAAGATCAGCGAGGGCGACACGGTCAAGCGCACCGGCAAGGTCATGTCGGTGCCGGTCGGCGACGCGCTGATCGGCCGCGTGGTGAACCCGCTCGGCGAGCCGCTCGACGGCGGCCACCCGATCGAGACGACGGAGCGGCGCCCGCTGGAGTTCAAGGCGCCGGGCGTGGTCGACCGCCAGCCGGTGAAGGAGCCGTTGCAGACCGGCCTCAAGGCCATCGATTCGATGATCCCGATCGGTCGTGGACAGCGAGAGCTGATCATCGGCGACCGCGGTACCGGCAAGACGGCCATCTGCGTCGACACGATCCTGAACCAGAAGGGGCAGGACGTCATCTGCATCTACGTGGCCATCGGACAGAAGGCCTCCACCGTCCGCC
>JAWVEN010000072.1:0-106432 GCA_033856675.1 Gaiellales bacterium
TGGCACAATCGCCGCGTGTGAGGGTGCTGTTCATAGGCGACGTCGTCGGCAGCGCCGGCCGGCGGGTGGTCGAGGAGATGCTGCCGGGGCTGCGCGAGAGCGAGCGCCCGGACTTCGTCGTCGTCAACGGGGAGAACGCCTCGGGCGGGGCCGGCATCACCGAGAAGGTGGCCAAGGCGATCTTCGCGGCGGGTGCCGATGCGATCACGCTGGGCAACCACGCTTTCCGCCACCGCGACGTGTACCAGTACCTCGAGCGCGAGGCGCGCATCGTGCGGCCGTCGAACTATCCGATGGCAGCCCCGGGGCGCGGCCACACCGTCGTCGAGAGCGACGGGCAACGCCTGGCGGTGGTGAACATCTCAGGGATGGTCTTCCTCGACGCCGCGCGCTCGCCGTTCGCCGAGGCGGACGCGGTGCTGGGCGAGCTGCGCGACCGGGCCGACCACGTGCTGGTGGACTTCCACGCCGAGGCGACCAGCGAGAAGGTCGCGATGGGGCGTCTGCTGGACGGGCGTGTGACCGCCGTGCTCGGGACCCACACCCACGTGCAAACCAGCGACGCCGCCGTTCTGCCCGGCGGCACCGCCTACATCACCGACGCCGGCATGTCGGGGCCCCACGACTCCGTCATCGGCGTGCGCGCAGAGCTGATCCTACGCCGCTTCCAGACCGGTCTGCCCGTGCGCTTCGAGCCCGCCGAAGGCGGCGTGCGCATCGAAGGGGCCGTGATCGAGTGCGACGCGGCGACCGGCCGCGCCCAGTCGATCGCGGCCTTCCGGCTCACGGACGCATCATGATCGGCGCGTTTCGCGACGGCTCCCCGCCCCGGGGCAGGAACAGGCCCAGCAGCACCACCGACAGCCACCAGCAGATGTAGGGGTAGAACCAGTAGCTCGCGACCATCTGCGTCGCGATCATCACCGCACCGGCCAGCGCGGCGACCTGAGCCGCATCCTTCCGCCCTCGCGGTATGAGGGCCAGCAGCAGGCAGCCGAGGATGACCGCCACCTGGAGCCCCTGTTGAAGCCAGTGCAGGTTGGGCCAGCCGGGGTGGTAGCTGCCGATCGTCCAGATCGAGAGCGGCGTGACGCGGCCCAGCTGATAGTCGAACGTGCGCTCCCAGAACAGCCGCAGCCCGTTGCCGTCGAGCGCCAGCACCGACAGCAGGATCAGGCTCATGCCTGCGAAGGCGGCCATCGTCGTTGCCCGGTTGCGGAGGGACAGGAACAGCGGCACGAGCGCGAGCGGGCCGAGCTTCGTCAGCCCCGCCGCCGCCAGCAGGGCGCCGCGGGCGACCGGGAGCGAGAGCGCAGCGATCGTCCAGGCCAGCAGTGCCCCGACGAGCGCGTCGTTCGTGTTCATGTTGAGGGCGTACAGCGTGAAGGGGTTCGCCGCCCACGCGAACGCCAGCATCACGCCCAACCGCGGTGAGCGGAACCGCCACCCGGCGACGAACAGCCCCGCCATGGCCAGCACATCGAACACCGAAGCGGCGACGTGCGCCGCCGGAAGGTCGTCCCAGAGCCCGCTCCAGCCCAGTGCGGCAACGAAGGGCATGTAGGCGATGTACACGGTGGGTCCGTAGGTGTCGCCGCTCGCGATCGGCGACTCGCACCGGCCGCTCGGCTGGATGTAGCCGATGGCATCGCCATTCGAATAGCGGCCGGCGCACGGCTTTCCCGTCTTGTCCGGCATGTGGCCGTAGGGGATCGTGCCGTCGAGCAGCCGATCGGCGCCGACCACCCCCGCGTACCCCACGTCGAGGATGTTCGAGTCCTGGTTGTTCAGCCCCAGCCGAAAGCCGACCAGCGCGAAGGTGAGCGCGACCAGGATCAGGGCGTGATTCGGCCCGATATCGATGTTGCGAGGACGGTGCGCGGCGCCGACCCACAGCATGCGCGCTAGGAGATACAACATGGGCGGATAGAGCAACGGCGTGGAGACGAACACGTCGCCGCGGTTGAACCAGAGCAGCGAGAACCCAAACGACAGCAGGACGAGCAGGTCGAGTGTGCGTAGCGAGACTGGCCGGCGCCAGTCCATCAGCCCGAAGAGGAACATCCCGCACAGCGGCAGGAACACCCACCAGCGGTTGACGAGCCGCCCGTACGACGACTCCTCGCCGCGCGCCAGCTGCCAGTCGACCTGCGGTCCGGTGCGTACGCCGATCAACTTCATCGACGTGTCGAACACGCGCGCCTCGGCGATCTCGTCGCCGGTCGAGTCGCGAAAGTGCACCGTCCATACGCGATCGTCGCCGAGATCGGCGTCGGTTGTGACCTTCGGGTACTGCGCGATCCAGCCGCGGAGGCGATCGTCACGCCGGGCCAGTTCCTCTGCCTGCTTCTCGGTCAGTCGCTGTGGCGCGATCTCCGGGGTGACCTTCCGGGAGACGATCTCGCTGGTTGCGTCGCTGATCGTGAACGAGGCCAGCACGGTGTGCAGTCCCTTGGGCTCGAGCACCGCCGTCCACGTCTTCTTCTTCTGGTCGAAGACGACCTCCCAGTGGGCGCCCGGGTTGTCGTCGAGGATCGGCTGCACCGCCGGATCGCTCGCCGCGATGCTGATGACCTTCGCCTCGGTCAGCTTGCGCGGCGCCGCGTCCGCCACCGCCGGCCACGCAAGCAACAGCGCGGCGGCGGCGGCGAGAGCGCTAGCTCGCCACCGCATGTGCCCGGTGGGTCAGCTGAAGCTCCAAAGCTTGTTGCCGAGGAAGCTGATCGGCGTGGCGAGAATGATTGCAATCGCAGCCGCCAGCGGCTTGTGCATGCCGAATCCCTCGACGAGGACGGCGAGCACCGTCAGGTCGAAGGCCAACGCGACGCCGCTGACGGTCAGGAACCGGGCGTACTGCACGTGGGGCACGCCGTGTTCGACCTTGAACGTCCAAACGCGGTTCCAGACGAAGTTGCTGGTCGCCGCGGCGATGAACGCGAGGATGAATGCGACCGGATACGGCAGATCGCGGTACGCAAGCGTGAACAGCCCAACGTTGATGACGTAGCCGCTCCCGCCCACCACGCAGTAGCGGATCAGCTGGAGCCAGTTGTGCGACCGTCGAACACCGGAGTTGAACCGCTGAGCGTGGCCCCGGAGGCCGACGTCGGCGGCATCGGTGCGGACATCCTTCATCCGGCGTCATGGTACCCGGGACATGGGCACCGCGGCGCCGAGGTGCATTACGACACACCCACCGGGACGGGCGAAAGCTCGCGCCGGACGATCCCTGCCAGATCGGTGATCGACGGCTGGGGGCCCAACTCGGGCGATGTTTCGAAGCCGGCGGTCAGCACCGGCACCAGCGAGTCCTCCGCCCGCAGCGACCCGTGGCTGCCGCCTCCGGCGTGATGGGCGCCGCCGATGTCGGCGAACTCGTCGCCCAGCCGCGCGGAAACGATCACGTCGCCGGCCGGCTCACAGGCCAGTGCACCCTCGATCCGTTCGAGCGCATTTGGATACAGCGCCGGATCGAGCAGATCGTGATCGCCTGCGATCTCCCACCGATTCCCCCGGGCGTCCTCGGAGGTTCCGCCGCGGCGGAACCGCAACTCACCGCCGTCGTGCCGGATGGCATACCAGGCGCCCTCGCACCACATCACCACGTCGGCCGACGGATGGCGCGCGAACCGATGCGCAACCTCGCTCGCGGTCAGCTCGCCGCCTGGCAGCAGGTAGGCCATGGCAACCCTGTTGCTCGCGGTCACGGCCACCTGGCACTGGGCCGGATCGGAGTGTCGGCTGGAGCGGAACAGCTCGATGCCCTCGAACGGCTCGGCCGCGTCGACCGCCCTCGTCACGTGGCTCTGCGAGTGATCGGCGACGACCAGGAGCGCGTACCGGGCCAGAAACGCATCCCACCCGCCGGCCGCCTCGACCATCAGGCGGATGCCGTCGTCCGCCTGCTCCACGGCGCCGAGCACGTCGCCCCCGCGGTGCTGTGCGGCATCCGTCTCGTAGAGGTAGAGGAAGAGGAAGTCGAAGCCGTCACGCGTCACCAGCCAGCGGCCCACGTGGCCGCCGTGGCGGTCGACCGAGGCGCCAAAGTTGCGCGGCGCACCGGTGACGTCCGACCAGAACAGCTCACCGAAGAAGTAGCGCCGGGGCCCGTAGATCGCATCGACGATGCCGACCCGCCGCGCCAGCTTCCGCGCGCCCGGCCGCGTGATCGAGTGGCGCACGCGGCCGCGGCAGATGTAGGTGTTGACGGCGGCGGTCACCAGGCCGTCGTCCTCGAGCGCCTCGAACAGCGTCGTCGACCTCGGCGACATGTGCAGCAGGTTCAGGTTGACGAGCACGTCGTCGACCATCTGCCGCGTGCCCTCGGCGAGGGTCGCCGAGAAGCTGGAGCCGTACTCGACCAGCCGGCCCTCGCCGCGGTGATACCAGATCAGGCTCGGGATCCGGTGCCCCGATGGATGCTCTCCTGTGATCAGCGATGTCAGGCACACCGGCGTCAGCGAGGGGAACGTCGAGACGCATGCGTCGGTGCGATCGCCCAGCTCCTGGAGGCGCGCCAGCGTGGGCGCGCGGCCGGCGGCGATGGCTCGGTCGAGGAGCGCGGGGCCAAGACCGTCGACCACAGCCATGATGACCCGTTTCATGGGAGCAGTGTAGGCACGAGCCGAGGTCCCAGCGCGTTCATCGAGGTGCCTGGCACCTCAGTGAACACGGGCTATCTGAGCACCCGAAGGCCCTTGTACTTGTCCTGGTCACGCCGGCGCGTTCGGGCGAACAACGCAGCCGCCGCAACGGCCATCGGGATGCCCACAAACGGGATCGCGCCGAGCACCGAGGCAACCACGCCGCTGCCATCCTCGATCAGCGCGGTGCCACGGGCGTCTCCACCTCCTCGGATGGCGCGCATGCGGATCTGGCGCAACGAGAGCGCGACCGCCCCCGAGACAGCCGCGCCGATCAGCAGCCCGACGTAGGGCACCTCGTCGCCGGCCACGAGCTCGAAGGCCAGGCCGCCGCCGACCACCCTCCGCGCCAGGCGCGCGCCGGCCTCGGACCCCGGCCAGATCGCGTCGGCCACCAGCTCGACGCCCGTGGCCACCCAGAGCACGACAAGCGTGATCGTGTCGTCGGCGATGCCGAGCGCGCTGTCGGAGACGCCCGTGGCAGCTGCTGTCGCGCCGACGGCGAGCGGGGCTGTTGAGATCAGGCCGGCAGCCACAGCCAGCCCCAGCCCCTGGCTGATCGCGATGACGAGATCCATGGCGCAGCATCATAGAACCAGGCCCGCTTGCTAGGGTCAGGCGATGGCCTGGGTCGTCCTCGCGTTCCTGCTCCTCCTCTTCTTCACCGTGATTGCGCCGCTGATGCGCCAGCGGGCCGTGGTGGCCGCCCGCGCGCGGCGGCTCACCGGGCTCCAGCGGGAACGCGGCACGCGAGTGATCACAATCATTCACCGGCAGGAGCAGATCGGCCTGTTCGGCGTCCCGCTCGTGCGATTCATCGACATCGACGACTCCGAGGAGGTGCTGCGCGCCATCCGGCTGACCGACGATGCCACGCCGATCGACCTCGTCCTCCACACTCCAGGCGGGCTCGTCCTGGCCGCCGAGCAGATCGCCCACGCGATCCGGGCGCATCCCGCCAAGGTGGCGGTCTTCGTGCCTCACTATGCGATGAGCGGTGGGACGCTGATCGCGCTCGCCGCAGATGAGATCCACATGGACCCACACGCGGTGCTCGGACCGGTCGACCCCCAGCTCGGCGACATGCCGGCCGCCTCGATCCTGCGTGTCGCGAGGTCGAAGGACATCGCGCACATCGACGACCGCTTCCTGGTGATGGCCGACGTCGCCGAGAAGGCGCAGCGCCAGGTGATGGCTCTCGTGACCGACCTCCTCGACGATCGTATGGATCCGGAGGCGGCACAGAAGCTGGCCGAGCTGCTCGCAGGGGGCCACTTCACCCATGACTACCCGATCACCGTCGAACGGGCGAAGGAGCTCGGAGTCGCCGTGACGCCGGAGCTCCCGACGTCGATCTACGAGCTGATGTCGCTGTTCCCACAGCCCAGCCGCGGCAGGCCGACCGTCACGTACCTGCCCGCGCCCTCCCCCGGCCCCGGGCGGATGCCCCCGGCCGCGGAGTGACGACCCTGAGCCGGTCCGGCCGGTAGCGCAGCTCGACGCGATCGACCCGGCCGAGGTACTCGCCATCTAGCTGCAGCGCCAAGGGCTCATCCGCGGTGACGTCGAGCTCCGGGACGTCGTGCAGATACGCGATCCGGGGGTCGCCGCCCCGGGCATGGCGAGGCCAGACGAGCCCGTAGAGGGGGAGCCGCCACAGATCGCGGGTACGCAACTCCCTCGCTGCAGCGACATCGAGGGCGGTGCCGAATCCGGCGCGCGGGGCTGTCCTGACCGGGATGCGGCCGAAGTACGTGTACGGGTGATGGTTCGCCACTGCGACGTAGGAGGCGCGCATGCTGCGTCCGCCCGCATCGACCGTCATCCGCTCGGGCAGCGTGAACCCGTCGGAGCGCAGGGTCTGCAGCGCGGCCCGGACGACGCGCAAGTCGCTCGGGCGGCGCCCGTCGGCGCGCAGCTCGCGCTCCTCCTCGACCAGCCGCATCGCCTCTGCCTCGAGCCCCATCCCAGCGGAGAACGTGAACATGCGGCCGTTCGCCTCACCCAGGCCGAGCGATTGGGTGTGCCCCGCCCGGATGGCGTCGGTCACGAGACGTGCTGCATCGAGCGGGCGGTTGGGCAGGCCCAGCTGTCGCGCGAACACCGAAGTGGCGCCGGCCGGGAGCACCGCGACGGTCGACCCGGGGGGAGCGCCGTTCACGAGCTCGTTCGCCGTGCCGTCGCCGCCCATCGCGACCAGGACGTCGGCACCAGGCTCGGCGGCGAGCTCGGCGGCATGGCCCGCGTGCTCGGTCGTCCGCACCTCCACCTCACCGGCGCGACCCAGCTCGCGGGCCACGCGGTCGATCAGGGCGGGCGTCACGCCGGTTGCGATTGGGTTGGCGATCAGGCGGATGTCCACGGGGTGCGTACTACGATAGTTGCGTGGATGCCTCGTCAGTCAGGACGCTCAGCGCCGTGTTCTGCATCCCTGCGGCCCTGGTCGTGATCGGAGATCTCGCCATGAGGTGGCGCGACACGACGTTCGTCTCCGAACGCCAGGACGTGGCATTCAGCCACGGGATCGCGCTTGCCGTGGTTCTCGCTGCGGCGCTGATCTGCGGCCGCATCGCGCTGCACCTCGAAAACGGCGGGGGCGCGCCGTTGGGCGACACGGCGGCGATCATCGGGAGCGTCGCGGTGCTCGCGGACCTTGCGCGCGTGTGGCGCGACGGCTCCGACCCTCTGAGGCGGTTCAGCGTCACCCTCACCCATGCCCTCGCTCTGGCGGCGGTCGCCGGCGTTGCCATGCTGATCGCGCGCTACGAGCAACGCCGCCGTTCCTGAGCATCAGTCCGGCGCCTCGGTAACCACCTCGACGATCACGTCGTCGACGGCGGCGATCGCGTCGCGCACGGCATCCTCGACGCGGCTTGCCAGCACGTGCGCCTCCCTCACCGACAGGTCGGGGCGAGAGCGTATCGACGTCACCACCACCAGCCGGTCGCCCTGCCGGTAGACGACGACCTCCGGCTCGCCACCGGCAACGGCACGCACCGCCTGCTCCGCTTCGGCCGCGATTTCGGGCTCTGTCGCGACGACATCCCGCGCGGGCTGTGCATCCGGGGCGAACGGCTCGACATGCGCGTACACCTTCGCAACCCCGAACTCCGAGCGGATCTCGCGCTTGAGCAACTCGACGGTCTTCTGCGCCTCGCGGAGCGTCATCCCTTCGGGAAGCCGCACGTGCAACGTGATCGCACGTCCTCCGGCACTGTCCTCGAGCACCGTGATGTTGTGCGTCTCGACGACGCCCGGCACCCGCAGCGCCGCTGCGGCGACGCGCTCATTCGCCGCCTCGCCGGCCGTTGTGGGCTCCACGTGCACGGTCACCTGTGCCGGGCCGATGCGCGACCGCACGGCGTCCTCCACCTCGTCCATCGTGGCGTGGCTTCGTTCCAGGCCCTCCAGCCTGGACACGCCGATGACGACGTCGGCGAAGCTCTCTCCGCCGGCCTCACGAACGCGCACCGAGCGCACCTCGGAGACGCCGGGGACGCCTTCGGCAGCTCGCTCGATCAGCCCCGGAAGGCCCGAGGGTGCCCGGTCCATCAGCACATCCACGTTGATCGCCGCCAATCGCGCCGCGGCGAAGAGCACGAGCACAGCCACGGCGAGGGCGGCAATCGCGTCGGCGCGTGGATAGCCGGCCGAGACCAGCACCAGGCCGATCAGCACCGCGGTCGTGCCGGCGAAGTCGGAGGCAAAGTGCCATGCATTGGCAAGCAGCGCAGCGTTGCGCTCGCGACGGCCGGTGCGCACCGACACCGACACGCGGGCAGCGTCGACGACGAGGACGCCGCCAAGCAGCAGAAACGCGTACCAGGCTGCCTCGACGCCACCTCCGCCGCTCGACGTGAGCCGCCCGATGGCCTCGAACCCGATCCACACCGCCGCCGCGGCAAGGACGACGGCCTCCGTCAGCGCGCCGAGATGCTGGGCCTTCCCATGGCCGTACTGATGCTTGCGGTCGGGCGGCCGCTCGGCCACGGTGACTGCGAACAGCGTCAGCAGAGCGGCCACTGCGTCCAGCCCCGAGTGGACAGCCTCGGCGAGGATGCCCAGGCTGTCCGTGGTCAGGCCCACCACGAGCTTCGTCACGGTGAGCCCGATCGCAGCCAGCAACGACACGAGTGCGGTCCGGCGGGCAGTTGACATGCGAACGATTGTACGCGCCACTGAGGTTTCCAATCGTTTCTTCACAACGGGTAGACTTCGGCCCGAATGAGCGCAAAAACAGACGTCGAGAAGCCCGACGAGCGGATGAGCGAGCAGGTACGGGTCCTCGTGGTCGATGACCATGCAGCCGTTCGCGAAGGCGTCAAGATGATCCTCGCCCGTGACCGCGAGATCGCCGTCATCGGCGAGAGCTCGAACGGCGAAGCGGCCATCGAGATGGCGGAGCGACGCCGTCCTGACGTGATCCTGATGGACGTTAGAATGCGGGGAATGGACGGATTCGAGGCCACCAGGCGCATCACCGCCGCACATCCCGGGATGGCCGTGATCCTGTACACCGCGCATGGCGAGCGTGGCCTCCTCGCAGAGGGGCTCGACTGCGGCGCCCGCGGCTACGTGCTCAAGGACGCTCCGCCCGACGACATCATCCGCGCGGTGAAACGGGTCGCCGAAGGAGGCGCCTACGTCGACCCGACACTAGCTTCCGAGCTGGTCTCTCCGAAGGCAACAGAACGGCTCCCCGCGTTGTCAACAAGGGAGCGGGAGATCCTCGGATTGCTCGCCAACGGCTTCTCAAATCCGGAGATCGCCTCCAGGCTCTTCATCAGCCCGGAAACCGTCCGGACGCACGTCCGCAACGCGATGGGGAAGCTCGAGGCCGACACCCGCACCCAGGCGGTCGCGCTGGCGCTGCGTTACGCACTGATCGACTGACGACATGACGTCCGATCGGCGAGAGGGCGAGGCAGCAGAGCGGGCCCGGCTGATCGACCACATGCTGCAGACGAGCGATGCCGAGCGCGAGGCGCTCGCTCACAGGCTCCACGACGGCCCCCAGCAGTCCCTGGCCGCCATCCGCCTGATCGCCGACGGCGTGCGCGACGCTCTCGACACCGGCGACATCCCGACGGCGGGCCAGCGCCTCGAGAAGCTCGAAGGGATCGCGGCCGCGGCCGGGGACGAGCTGCGCAGGATGACGGGCGCCCTCTACCCCGTCGTCATGGAGCAGCGGGGACTGCTTCAGGCGCTCGGGTCCCTCGCGCAATCGCTGGAGGAGGACTACGAAACCACAGTCTCGGTCGACCTGCCGAACGAATGGCCGACCTCCGACCCCGAGCGAGACCGGGCCCTGTACCAGGTGGCACGTGAGGCGGCGACGCAGCTCGCACGAGACGGGGCGGTACAGCTCCGGCTCTCGCTCACCCCGTACACCGACACTCTCGATCTGACGGTCGAGGCCCGCGGATCAACCGGGCTGCCGGAGCTGACCGGCCGGCTGCTGCACGAACGGGCGCAGCAGATCTCGGGCGAGGTCGCCGTGTCGTCCGGGGATGTCACCACCGTCGTTCTGCGCGCACCGGTCGGCGGGTGACGGTCGGCGTCCTCGGGGCCGGCTCGACCGACTGGATCGAGCTCGGGAACGACAGAGTAATCCGGCGTCCCGGCGGTTCGCCGCTCTACGCAGCTCGTGCGCTGCGGTTCGCGGGAGCCGAGCCGTGCGTGATCGAGACGGGCCGGTTCGAGAGCCGCCTGTCCCATACGGACGGCCGCACGTCGCAGGAGCTCGTCGCCGTTCCCGAGCCGCTCTCCGAAGACCGCGTGCCGGAACTGCTCGAGCGGCTGCGCGGATGCGAGTGGGTGCTCCTCGGCGGCCAGTCCGCAGGCGACTTCCCGCCGTCGGTGCTCCGGCTGATCGCGGACGCAGGACACCGGATCTGCCTCGACGGACAGGGGCTGGCGCGAGGCCCCGACCCCGGGCCGGTGCAGCTGGGTCCGGTGTCCCAGGAAAGCGTCGCCGCCGTCACCGCGCTCAAGGTGAACGAGGTCGAGCACGCCGCTGCCGGGCCGCTCGACGTGCCCGAGCTGTTGCTGACGCGGGGCAGGCGGGGCGCGACGCTCATCGTCCGCGGCCATGATCCGGTCGATGTGGAGGCAGCCCCGGTGACCTTCGGCGACCCCACCGGAGCCGGTGACTCGTTCGGCGCTCTCTACTGCCTGGCCCGTGCGCGAGGCGAAGAACCGGTCCCCGCCGTCAGGTTCGCCGTCGGGATGGTCGAAGCGCTCTACAGCACATAGGTACCGCGAGCGACGAGCGTGACCGCCCCGCCGACGCGCGGCGGCAGGCCGTCGCCCGCGGTGACCTCGATCACCGACGGCCGCCCGATTTCGACGCCCTGCAGGATCGTCACTGCGCGCCCCAGATGCGCACCGAGCGGGCCCGCCGCCACGCCGGTGCCGGGGTCCTCGGGGACTCCGACCCAGGGAGCGAAGACCCGCGCTCGGACAACGTCGTCGCCCTCCGCGAACACGCTCGCGGTGTCAAGCCCCTCCACCGCCGCCAGCGCGGAGAGGTCGGGCGACACCTCCTCGATGCGCTCATCGCCGCGAAGCGCGACCAGGCCTGTTCGCACGCCGTTGTCCCCAACAGGCACGGCCCGGGGCGGCAGGCGGAGCGCAGCGCACACTGCGTCGCCGTCGGGATGCATGGCGAACCGCGGCTCAGGCTGCTCCATCACCGCACCGGACACCTCGCCGGTGCGGCGCGCGAGATGGACGGGGATGAGGCCGACGCCGGTCTCGAGCACCAGCCGGTCCATGGGCAGCGCGCGCCCCAGGATGACTGCGGTCCCGATCAGTGGGTGCCCGGCCAGCGGCAGCTCCGCGGCCGGGGTGAAGATCCTCACCCGGAAGTCGCCGCCGGCCTGGGGCGGTAGCACGAAGGTGGTCTCGGAAAGGTTCGTCTCGCGGGCGATCGCGGCCATCGTGCCATCGTCGAGACCCGCCGCGTTGGTGAACACCGCCAGCGCGTTTCCCGCCAATGGGCGGTCGCTGAACACATCGCACTGAACAAACCGGAACGAGGGCACGGCGCGGCAGTTTACCGCTGGGGTTTGCGCGCTCTCCGAAATAAGGCGTAGGGTGCGGGTGAGTGACCGACCCGATTCGGATTCTGATCGCCGAGGACAACGCACTGCTTCGAGGGGTCCTCCGCGACGCACTCGCCGAGGCCGGGATGACGGTTGTCGCAGAGGCGAGCGACGGAGCCGAGGCCGTCGCGATGGCGGAGCAGACGACCCCCGACGTGATCGTCATGGACATGCGGATGCCAAACGTCGACGGCATCGAGGCCACCGAGCAGATCGCGAAGGCGCCTTGGGCGATGCCGGTAGTGGTGCTCTCGGCCTACGACGAGCCGCAGATGATCGAGGCCGCCCTCGCGGCCGGAGCGGCCAGCTGCCTCAAGAAGGGCGTCGGGCTCGACGAGCTGATCGAGGCCATCCGCGCTGCCGAGCGCGGCGAAGCGACCTAGCTGACGTAGACCCGCAGCAGGAGGTCTGCGTCCGCGGCGCGCAACACGCCGGCGCCGGTGTCGTAGTTCGCGGTCAGCCGCGTTGCGTCGGGCGTCAGCCTGCCGTCGTACTGCAACAACCGGAACCGGTGGGCCCGGCCGTGGGAGAGGCATGAGTGCAGGCCCGAGGTCTGCGGTGTCTTCGTCGAGCGGAACGTCGCGGAGCCCGACATGAACGGGTTGCCTGCCGCGGTGACGTGAGCGACCGCTCCGTTCGAGGAATGCATTGCCCGCGGGAACGCGGCCAGCGGCACCGGTGACTCCATGAACCGGATCCTCACGGGCGAGGCGAGGAACGACCCGAAGTCGAGGTGCCCCTGCCTCCGCGTCGCGTCCCCGTATCGCGAGTCGAACGTCCAGAACTGATCGCTTCGAAACGCGGTCAGCTCCTGGCGGCCGAGGCACTGGCGCGGACGTGGGCGCACGGAGGAGGCGCAGCCCTGATCGACCTCGAGCCTGCCCTTCGCCGGCCCGTCCAGGAGCGTCCCGAAGAACGGCGAAGCGTCGGTGTCGATGGAGAAGGCCGAGTAGCTGATTTCCCCCACCGCGCGTTTGATGTGCGCGGTGCCACCGCTCTCGCCGGGACAGGCGACATCGACGGCGTCCGACGTCGCCGAGAACGTCGCGGCAAGGGCGTCCGGGGCGATGGCGTGTGCGGTGTCGAGGTGGGCCTTTGACAGCGTGCCGTGCTTCCACGTGAACGAGAACGGCTTGTCCGGCTGGAAGGAGTACTGGTTGCTCTGCGAGGCCGTGCCGCTTGCGGCGGGGGCGGTTCGCGACAGCACGACATCGAGGAAGCTGGCGGGCCGGCCGAACGAGTTCGGCATGTGCTCGGCCACGTACCACACGCGGTACTGGAGCCCAGCGAACGCCGCGGTCACCGGTCGCGAACGCAACCGCACCGTCCGCCCCTGCGGGGCAGCGACCTGCAGCATCTGCGCGAGTTGCGGCATCAGCGCCGGCCCCGACGACGGCTGAGCTGCGGACGCAGGCGCGCGCACGGCCACGCCGAGAACCACGGCGCCAACCGCAACGAGCGCGCACAGCCACCGTCGGCTCACGATGGAGACGCTAGCGCCTCCCCCGGTCGCACCCGTGCCTGCTCGACGACCTCCTGAAACAGCGACCCCCCACCTTCGGCGTCCTCTTCAGGATGCCACAGCACGCCGATGGCGAACCCTTCGCTTTCGAGCTCGATGCCCTCGACCACGCCATCCGCCGCGCGGGCGGTGACCACGAGGCCGTCGCCGATCCGGTCGGGCGCCTGGTGGTGGCACGAATGCACCTGCGCAGCGGGGTCGATCAAGCCGGCCAGGCGCGAGCCCGCCTCGAGCTCCACCGCGTGGCGCGCGAAGATGCCGGGCGTCGCCTTGTGGAGCGCGCCGTCTGCGACGACATCGGGGAGGTGCTGGTGCAGCGAGCCTCCTCGGAGCACGTTCAGAAGCTGCATGCCGCGGCAGATCCCGAGCACCGGGATCCGGCGCTCGAGTGCCTCCGCCAGCAGCTCAAGCTCAGCCTCGTCGCGATGCGGGAAGACCCCCAGCGTCTGCGGATGGGGCTCCTGGCCGTAGCGGTCGGCGGCGATGTCCGAGCCGCCGCTGAGGACAAGCCCGTCGAGGTCGTCGAGCACCTCCGTCATACCCCCGATCGGCGGCAGCAGGAGCGGGATCCCCCCCGCCGCGGCGGTCGCTCTGGTGTAGCCGGAGGGCACCATCACGCACTGCATGTCGCTCCATTGCGAGAAGCTCGCGGGCACGTCGTACGCCGTGATCCCGATCCGCGGACGGTTGCGGTCCATACGAGCAGGAGTATATGAACACCCTTTACGGCCCACGGAGGAAGGACGCCACGTGAGATTGGACGAGCTGCGACGGCAAGTCGAGTCGGGTGCGATCGACACCATCCTGCTGGTGATGACCGACATGCAGGGGCGTCTGATGGGCAAGCGGATGCACGCGCCGTTCTTTGTGTCGGACATCGCGGAGCACGGAGCCGAGGGCTGTTACTACCTGCTCACGGTGGACGTCGACATGACGCCGATTCAGGGCTTCGAGATGGCGTCGTGGGAATCCGGCTACGGCGACTTCGTCTTCAGGCCGGACATGTCGTCCCTTCGCCCGGTGCCATGGCTGGAGGGCACGGCACTGGTGGTGGCCGATCTGGAATGGCACGACGGGCGGCCGGTCAGCGCCTCGCCCCGGCAGGTCCTCCGCCGCCAGCTCGAGCGCCTCGCCGAACGCGGATGGACCGCGAATATCGGTTCCGAGCTGGAGTTCATGCTGTTCCGCGACAGCTACGACGAGGCTCGCGCGAAGCGCTACGCCGACCTCGTACCGGCGAACCCGTACAACGTCGACTACTCGATCTTCGGCACCACCATCGTGGAGGACGTGATCCGGCCGATCCGCGTCGGCATGGCGGCCGCCGGCATCCCCGTCGAGGACTCGAAGGGCGAGTGCAACCTCGGCCAGCATGAGGTCAACTTCCGCTATTCGGACGCGCTGACGATGGCCGACAACCACTCGATCTACAAGAACGGCGCCAAGGAGATCGCCTGGCAGCGCGGCAGCTCGCTCTCGTTCATGGCCAAGTGGGACGAACGCGAGGGCAACTCCTGCCATATCCACTGCAGCTTCTGGGATGGCAACAAGAGCCTGTTCCCGGCAGAGGATGGCCACGGCATGACCGACCTGTTCAAGAGCTTCATCGCGGGACAGGTGGCCTACGCGCGCGAGCTGACGTACTTCATCGCGCCGAACATCAACTCGTACAAGCGTTTCGCATGGGGCTCATTTGCCCCCACCACGCTCGTCTGGGGCACCGACAACCGCACGTGTGCGTTTCGCGTTGTCGGCCATGGAAACGGCATGCGGCTCGAGAATCGCGTGCCGGGTGCGGACTGCAATCCCTATCTGGCCTTCGCGGCCATTATCGCCGCGGGCCTGAAGGGCGTCGACGAGGGGTTGCCGCTCGAGGAGCCGTACCCCGGGAACGCCTACGACGCAACCGACAAGCCACGCATACCGGCGACGCTGCACGAGGCCATCGGAGAGCTGGAGCGTTCGGCCGTGGCACGGGAGGCGTTCGGCGACGAGGTGGTGGATCATTACCTGCACTTCGCCCACACCGAGCAACGCACATTCGACGCCGCCGTCACCGACTGGGAGAGGTTCCGGGGATTCGAGCGGCTATAGGATGAGTATCTGGAGGGGGGACGACTCATGGCGACGAGCACCACCGAGGGACTCCTGATCGCAGGCGAGCGCCGGGACGCGGCCGAGGGCCGCACGTTCGGCGTCACGAACCCCGCGACCGGGGAACCGCTTGCCGCTGTTGCGCAGGGCGGCGTCGAGGACGTGAACCAGGCCGTGGCGGCCGCCGTCCGGGCGTACGAGGACTGGGGCGCCCGTTCGCCCGTGAGCCGTGGGCGCGTGATGCACCGCTTCGCGAACCTGGTCGAGGAGCACGCCGAGGAGCTTGCGAACCTCGAGAGCCGTAACGTGGGGATGCCGATCTCGGACGCCCGCGGACAGCTCTCGATGATCATCGACGTGATCCGCTACTACGCCGGCGCCGTCGACAAGTTCTTCGGTCACACGATCCCGGTCG
Organism: Gaiellales bacterium; assembly: GCA_033856675.1. Taxonomy (GTDB): domain Bacteria; phylum Actinomycetota; class Thermoleophilia; order Gaiellales; family JAICJC01; genus JAICYJ01. Next base: position 15,781 of record JAWVEN010000072.1, read on the forward strand.
AGCGGGACGGCGTGGGCTTCACGTTCCGTGAGCCGATCGGCGTCGTCGGGCTGATCACGCCGTGGAACTTTCCGCTCAACATCGCAAACTGGAAGATCGCGCCGGCGCTCGCAGCCGGGAACACCGTCGTGCTGAAGCCGGCCAGCCTGACGCCGCTGTCGGTGCTGCGCTATGCCGAGCTGGCAGTCGAGGCCGGTCTCCCCGACGGCGCGCTCAACGTGGTGCCCGGCCCCGGCTCGACGGTCGGCGACGCGCTGGTCGGCCATCCTGACGTCGGCAAGATCGGCTTCACCGGCTCGACCGAGGTCGGCGCCGGAATCGCCCGGAAGGCCGCCGACACGATCAAGCGGGTGACGCTCGAGCTGGGCGGCAAGTCGGCATGTGTCGTGTTCGCCGACGCCGATCTCGAGAAGGTCGGCCGGCTCGCCCCGTTCGCCGTCTTCGAGAACTGCGGTCAGGACTGCTGCGCACGGTCACGGCTGATCGTGGAGGAGTCGGTCAAGGACGAGGTGCTCGAGCGGTATGCGGCGACGACCGCCGCCATCAGGGTCGGGATGCCCATTGATCCGGAGACGCAGGTCGGTCCAATGATCTCGGCAGCCCAGCGCGAGACCGTCGAGGGGTACATTCGCGCGGGGGTCGACGCGGGCGCGACGGTCGTCACCGGCGGCGAGCGGCCCGGCGGCGAGCTCGAACGCGGGTTCTTCCTGCGCCCGACCGTCCTCGACGGGGTTACGAACGACATGCGCGTTGCGCGCGAGGAGATCTTCGGCCCGGTGGTCAGCGTGATCACGTTCCGCGACGAGGCGGAGGCGATCAGGATCGCCAACGACACGCCCTACGGGCTGTCGGGGTCGCTGTGGACGCGCGACGGCGCACGGCAGCTACGTGTGGCGCAGGCCCTGCGGACCGGCGTCCTGGGCGTGAACACCAACTCCAGCGTGTTCGTGCAGATGCCGTTCGGCGGCTACAAGCAGTCCGGCGTCGGCAAGGAGCTCGGGATGCACGCGCTCGAGCACAACACCGAGCTGAAGAGCGTGTTCATCTCCACCGAGGAGTAAGTGGGTGAATGAAAGGGGTCAGACCCCTTTCATTCACTTCCCGCGTCCGCGTCCGCGTGTGATCCGGTCGACGACCTTGCGGCGCCGCTCGCGGCGGGCCTCAAGCTCGTTGAGGCGATGCATGCGGAGAAGGTACTCCCGCTCGGTCTCGCGGCGGGGGCGCTGAGGCTTGGTTGCCTGATAAATTGAGAAAAAATTGTACATGATCGGAGTATATCACGTGATATTGGCCGACTTACCGGACAGTTTAGAACTTCACCGGATTTGAACCGGACAAATACACGCTGACGACCGGCCCTGATCATGGCCGCGAGGCTATGACATGCTGCCGCCGTGATCCCCTCGCTGGACGACGTGCGGGCGGCGCAGGCAACCATTGCAGGACGGGTGCATCGCACCCCGGTGCTCTCGTCGGCCACGCTGTCCGAAATCGCCGGAGCGCCCGTCTGGCTGAAGGCCGAGCTGCTGCAGCGGTCGGGCTCGTTCAAGGTGCGCGGAGCGTTCAACCGCCTCAGCGCTCTCACGGCAGACGAGCGCGAACGAGGCGTGATCGGCGTGTCGGCCGGCAACCATGCGCAGGCGCTGGCGCTGGCGGCCAGAGAGCTCGGAACGACGGCGCTGGTCTTGATGCCACCGGACGCGAGCCCGACCAAGGTGGCGGCGACTCGTGCGTACGGCGGTGACGTCGACCTCGACTCCCCCGATGCCGCATCCATGTTCCCGCGAATGACCCAGATCGCCGAGCAGACCGGCCGGGTGGTGGTGCATCCGTTCGACGACCCGCTCGTCCAGGCAGGACAGGGCACCATCGGGTTGGAGCTCGCGCAGCAGGTGCCCGATCTGGACACGGTCATCGTGCCGGTCGGCGGCGGCGGGCTGATCACGGGGATCGCCGCCGCGGTGCGCCCACTGACCGGTGCAAAGGTGATCGGGGTGGAGCCGGAGTTGGCACCGTCGGTCCGCGCAGCGCTGGACGCGGGCAAGGTGGTTCCGGTGGAGCTCGGCCCGACGGCGGCGGACGCACTGAAGGCGCCAAGCGCGATGCCGAACAGCCTCGAGGGTTGCCGCACGCTGGTCGACGACGTCGTTCTGGTCAGCGAGGAGGAGATCGCCGAGGCGATGCGGTTCATGTACGGCAGGGCAAAGCTGGCGTGTGAGGCCGGAGCCGCCGTGGGCGTAGCGGCGCTGTTGTCCGGGCGCGTCGACGTCCAGGGCTCCAGTGGGGTGGCGGTTGTGATCTCGGGCGGCAACATCGCGCCTGAGCTGGCATGCCGGCTCCTTGTCTGACCCACCGCGTGCCACAGAGCCAATCTGGGTACTGCCGCGGTATGACGGTCGAGCAGCCCGTCGGGACGGAGGGCATCCGCGCCGGCGCGCGGGTGAAACGCGCACGCTCTCGCAGGCGGCGGCTGATCGGCGGCGCCCTGGCGCTGATTGTGATCGTCGCGGTGTTCGTGAACCTGCTGCCCAGGATCGCGAGCTACTCGTCGGTGCTGGACGTGCTCGGGTCGCTCGAACCGGAGTGGATCGCCGCACTGGCCGGAATCGCGATCCTCAACACCGCCACTTTCGGCCCTCCGTGGATGGCGGCAATGCGCGGCCTGAACTACCAGCGGTCGATGGTGCTGACCCAGACTTCCACGGCGCTCGCAAGCGCGATCCCGGGAGGCGACGCCGTCGGCATCGCGGTGTCCTGGGCGATGCTTCGCGGCTGGGGGTTCGACCAGCATGCCGTCGCCGTCGCCGTGCTCCTCACCGGCGTCTGGAACCAGGTGACCAACGTCCTGCTTCCGGCCGCGGCGCTCGTGCTCCTGACCATCACCGGTGAGACACAGCCGCTGCTCGCGACCGCCAGCGTCCTGGGGCTGATCGTGATGACGCTGGTGGTGGGCGTGCTTGTGGCAGTGCTCTGGGGCGAGCAGCAGGCCCGCTGGGTCGGCGAGCTGATCTGCCGGATCGCAAGCCGGGCCCTGCGGCTGTTCGGCAAACCGCCGCTGACCGGCATCGGCGACGCCTTCGTCGAGTTCCGCAAGCAGACGATCCACGTCCTGCGAAAGCGCTGGCATGTGCTGACGATCGCGACCATCGTCGGCCACCTGACGGTGTTCGGCGTTCTGCTCGTGGCCCTGCGCGCATGCGGTGTCGACTCGTCCCATGTGAACTGGATCGAGGCGCTCGCCGCATGGGGCCTGATCCGTCTGCTGACGGCGGTCCCCATCACTCCCGGCGGCATCGGCATCGTCGAGCTCGGCCTGTCCGCCGCGCTGGTCGGCTTCGGCGGACAGGACGCTCGAGTGGTGGCCGCCGTGCTGATCTACCGGGCTCTGACGTTCCTGCCGCCGGTCGTGCTCGGCGCGATCCTGGGACTCACGTGGCGCCGCCATCGCCTGCCCGACCCGGCATAACGCGGTGCCTGGGAAGTACCGTGGTAGCGATGGACGTCACCTTCCGCATCCCCTCCGTGGCCTGGCAGGCGTTTGCCGGCGATCCCATCACCAGGGGATTTCTGCGCGTGACCTGCAGCCGCGAGCGCGCCGCCGAGGCTGCGCAGTGGCTGACGAGCGCGACCGGAAGTACCGAAGACGTCGCGGTCTACCGCTCCGCCGCACGGCGCATCGAAACCGCGGTGACCGAGAGCGGCAACACCGGGGGATGCTGACGGAGCACGGCTGTTCACAGAGGTGCCAGGCACCTGGGTGAACGCGTCAGCAAGTGCCGCGCAGGCCGTTGCTCCACCGTGAGGCCACCTCACTGAACGATGCCTCCCCCGTCATCTCGGCGAGCCGGCGCAACAACGTGACGTGGTACTTGTGGTATGCCGTGGTCGCCCGATTGCCGCCGATCGAGTAGAGCGACCAGCAGCCGAGGTCAAGCGACGGCAGTGCCGCTCGCGTAGCCGTCAGCATGGAAGCGGCGATCGCCTTCGCATCCGGGTCGCCTGTCGTGCGGGCGTACTCGGAGATCAAGAGCAGGCTCTGCATCTGGGCGTTCAGGATCAGCAACGAGCTCTGGCTGTACTTGAGGATCCACTGGCCGCCGTTCGTGGCGTACAGGTACCGGCGTGGGATCGTGCGAAACGCTGCAGCGGCCGCATCGGCGATCTTCGGGTCGCCGGTCAGTTCCGACGCCCGCAGAAGGGCGGTGGCCGCAACCGCCTGGGAGAAGCCCGAAGTCCACCGATTCGGCCCCCCGAAGGGGAAGGAGTACTCCCACACAAGCCCGCCCGCCCCGCGCTCGCCGCGCGCTATCAGCGCCTGGGCGAGCCTACGCGCGGCGTCGACGCGCCGCTGGTTCGCCTCGACGTTCACGGCCCGAAGGCAGCCAGCGGGTGGAACTGGAAGCCGTGGCCATGGAACAGGCGGTAGGAGACGCCGTCTGCGTCCTTGACCGTCGACGACGCCTCCGGTACCGGGTTCGACTGGAGGTAGAGCTCGGCGACGATCGCATCCAGCGTCGCCTGTCCCGCAACCCCGTCCGCCCCAAGTCTGCTGTCCTGCTGGAACCGCGTCGCCGCTGCACCGTTCCCTGCTGGTAGACACCGTCGGCCGGGCCGAGCTCGTAGCCGAGTGCTGCAAGGGTGATCTGGAGCGCCCGCACCGCCCCGCCTCGATCGCCTTTGGCAACCGGCCTCAGCTCGACGGCGCGGGCAGGCGAACCGGCGGCGCCCTGATTCCCGCCGCTGTTCGGCGGAGCCGTCGTGCCGAGGACGGCAGGGACCGTTTCGGCTACGGGGCTAGCGTCGCCCTGCACGAGCTGAAACGCCGACCAGATCGCGAAGCCCAAGACGCCGAGCGCAACGAGTCGCCGGCGCAGGATGGTGATTCGCGAAGGGCGCCGGCGCCGCCGAAGGCGCAGGTCGTCCGGCCGCGGCCTGGCCGCGCGGTCCGAAGACGGGTTGACCCACGCCGGATCCTCCCAGGCGATGTCACCGTCGCTGACGATCTGGAGCGGCCGCTGTTGCCGCATTTCGGCCTCCCTGCAGTCCGGCCGAGCGCTTGCAACGATGTTCGCACGGGTCCATGACAACATCAGCCTCTCGCGCTCGCTTGTTACGGCAACCCCTCCTCGGATTGCGGTAGGGGGCTGCGGCGGCGCGGGTCCGAAGTGACCTTGTTCAGGGCACGCCCCTCCATCGATGGAGGCATGCCGAGCCTGCCCCGGCCGTCGATCTTCCAGGTTGGAGGCAACCGTGCCTTCGTCGGCGTCCGATCGGGCGTTGGCATCACGAATCAGGAGGAAGTGACATGAAGCGCTCTCTGAGAGCGGCCGCCGTTGTGGCGGTGTTGGTGCCGCTGGCGGCACTGGCGGGGCTGATGAGCAGCGCTGACGCTGCCGGCAAGGTCAAGGTCCGGTTCGTCAACACGCCGGCCGTAGCGACGAACAAGACCGACATGCAGCTGCGATTCGCCCGCAACGTGAAGTACGGAATCAAATACCAACAGTGCAAGATGGACCGCAGCCGCTGGACCAACTGTTTCAAGCGGTTCGTGATCAAGGACCTGGCCGACGGCAAACACACCGCCTACGTCAGACTGGTGATGAAGGACGGCCGCAAGGCCAGCGACAAGCGCAGCTGGCTGGTCGACACCGTGACACCGTCGGCACCGCAGGTGATCGGCGGCGACGCTCTGTGGTCGAACCTGGCCTCGCGCTCGATCACCCACGCCGAATCCACCGACCCGGCACCGTCCAGCGGCGTCAAGTACCAGCGTCGCGTGTCCGAGGACGGCGGCAAGACATGGAAGCCGACCGGTGTCGGCGATGACATCGTGGTCACCCGTGAGGGCGACACCCGGGTGCAGTACCGCGCGCTCGACGTTGCGGGCAATGCCTCGGACTGGGTTGAGGCGACCGTCAAGCTCGACCGCACGGCTCCTGGACTGCCGACCACCAACGGCGGATCCGCGCTTTGGCGCTCGCTCACCACGGTCGACGTGGTCAACGAGAAGGACGCACTCGACCCGTTGTCCGGCGTGCCCGCCGAGGGCTACGACATGCAGGTCCGCCTGCCCGGCAGCGATACCTGGAGCGACCCCAGGACGACGCCACCGGTGCGCTCGTAGTGAGCGAGGAGGGCAAGACCGAAGTCCGCTTCCGCGCCACCGACGTGGCCGGCAACGTCGGCGAGTGGACGACCCCCGAGGTCGTCAGCCTCGACCGCACCGCCCCCACCGCGCCGACGATCAGCGGCGGCGGCGGCACGTGGACGAACAGCGACGTCAGCATCACCAACAACACCGACGCCACCGATGCGCTCTCCGGCATCGGCTCCGACGGCTACCAGTACCAGACCAGCACCGACGGCGTGACCTGGGGCGAAGCTGAGACCGACGCCACTGGGCTCGTCACCATCACGCACGAGGGCGCCACGCTGATCCGCTTCCGTGCACAGGATGAGGCCGGCAACGCCAGCCCCTGGACCGAGCCAGTGCCCAACGGCGCCGGCAGCGCCATGATCGACAAGACCGCCCCTGTCGTGCCCAGCGTCACCGGCACCACCGGCTGGATCAACGTCGCCAGCTTCGATGCCAACGCGACGTCCGCCGATACCCTCGGCGCGGCGACGGCCTCGGGCCTCGACCATTACATCGTCAGGACCTCGACCGACGGCGGCGCCACGTACAGCACGCCCACCCAGAGCGACAACGTGACGATCACCGACGAAGGCGTCACCGACGTCTCCGCGGCGGCTTGCGACATCGCCGGCAACTGCTCCGACTACTCGAGCGTCGACGCCTCCTCACAGGTGAAGATCGACCGCACCGCCCCAGTCGTCCCCAGCGTCACGGGCAGCAACGGCTGGACGAACGCCACAAGGTTCGATGCCGACGCGGTGTCCGCCGATACGCTCGGCGCTGCGACAGCGTCAGGCTTAAACCATTACTTCGTCAAGACCTCCACCGACGGCGGCTCCACCTACAGCGAGCCGACCCAGAGCGACACCGTGGCGATCACCGACGAGGGCATCAGCGACGTCATCGCAGCCGCCTGCGACGCCGCCGGCAACTGCTCCGGCTACTCGCCGGCCAACCCGGGCGCCCAGGTCAAGATCGACCGCACCGCGCCCAGCACCCCTGCTGTAACAGGAGGAGGCGGCGCCTGGTCAAAGAGCGCCGTTGACATCACGAACAGTGCTGACTCCACCGACTCGGCGTCACAGATCGATGCCTCTGGCTACCAGTTCCAGACCAGCACCGACAACGGCGCCACCTGGAGCACGCCAGAGACCGACCTGAGCCACGTCGTCGCCGTCGACACCGAGGGCGCCACGCTGGTTCGCTTCCGCGCCCAGGACAACGCCGGGAACGCGAGCACGTGGACCGAACCGGTGGTCGACGGTGTGGGTTCTGCCCGCATCGACAAGACCGCACCGGCAGTGCCCAGGGTCACGGGCACCAACGGCTGGACGAACGTCACCAGCTTCGATGCCAACGCGACGTCCGCCGACACCCTCGGCGCGGCGGCGGCGTCCGGTGTCGATCACTACATGGTCAAAACCTCCACCGACGGCGGAGCCACCTACGGAACGCCGACTCAGGGCGACACCGTCGCAGTCATCGACGAGGGCGTCACAGACGTCAGCGCAGCCGCCTGCGACGTCGCCGGCAACTGTTCGGAGTACTCCCCGACCGACGCATCGGCAAAGGTGCAGATCGACCGCACCGCTCCGACCATGCCGGGCGTCAGTGGTGGTGGTGCCTGGTCGCAGACCGCGGTCAGCATCACCAACCTGGCAGACTCGACCGACGCAGTGTCACAGGTTGACCCGGCCGGATACGAGCTCCAGACGAGCACCGACAACGGCGCCACCTGGAGCACGCCAGAGGCCAACCTGAGCCACGTCGTCGCCGTCGACACCGAGGGCGCCACGCTGGTTCGCTTCCGCGCCCACGACAATGCCGGGAACGCGAGTACGTGGACCGAGTCGGTGGCCGACGGTGTCGGCTCCGCCCGTATCGACAAGACCGCACCGGCAGTGCCAAGCGTCACCGGCACCAACGGCTGGACGAATGTCACCAGCTTCGATGCCAACGCGACGTCCGCCGACACCCTCGGCGCGGCGGTAGCGTCCGGCATCGATCACTACCTGGTCATGACCTCCACCGACGGCGGAGCCACCTACGGAACGCCGACTCAGGGCGACACCGTCGCAGTCATCGACGAGGGCGTCACCGACGTCATCGCAGCCGCCTGCGACACGGCCGGCAACTGCTCCGACTACTCGCCGGCCGACACAGCCGCCAACGTCAAGATCGACCGCACGGCGCCGAGCGTGCCGGGGGTCAGTGGTGGCAGCAGCGCCTGGTCGACAACCGCAGTGACCGTCACCAACCTGGCGGACTCGACCGACGCAGTGTCACAGGTCGACCCGGCCGGATACGAGCTCCAGACCAGCACCGACAACGGCGCCACCTGGAGCCCGGCTGAGAACGAATCGAGCCACCAAGTCTCCGTCACCACGGACGGGGTGACGCTGGTGCGGTTCCGCTCCCAAGACAACGCAGGGAACGCCAGCCCCTGGACGAACCCGGGGGTCGACGGTGTCGGCTCCGCCCGCATCGACACAACGGCCCCAGCGGTGCCGAACGTGTCGGGCACCAATGGCTGGACGAACGCCGCCAGCGCGACAGCGACGGTAACCTCCAGCGACACGCTCGGCGCCGGCCTGTCGTCTGGCATCGACTACTACCTGGTCAAGACCTCGAACGACGGCGGTGCCACCTACAGCACGCCGACGCAGACCGGCGGCAGCTCACTGCCGATCACAACCGAGGGCGTCGTGGACGTCTCTGCAGCAGCGTGCGACGCTGTGGGCAACTGCTCTGACTACTCGGCAGTCGACGCATCCGCGAAGGTACGGATCGACCGCACAGCACCGACCGCTCCGGGAGTCACCGGCGGCGGCGCCTGGTCGAAGGCGGCGGTCAACATCACCAACCTGGCCAACGCAACCGACGCCGTGTCACAGGTCGACCCGGCCGGCTACCAGTACCAGACCAGCACCAACAACGGCACCAGCTGGAGCACCACACAGCCCGACGCCGGCAACACCGTCACCGTCAGCACCGAAGGCGTCACCCTGGTGCGCTTCCGCTCCCAGGACAAGGCCGGCAACGCCAGCCCATGGACAACACCGACCGCCGGCGGCGCCGGCTCGGCTCGCATCGACAAGACCGCACCTGCGATGCCAACCGTCAATGCCAACATCGCCTCGACGTGGACGAACGTAGGTAGCGTGACCGCCACTGCAACCGGCGGCGGAGAAACAGCCGGCACCGCGGCGTCCGGGTTCGATCACTACATCATGAGAGTGCAGAACATTAACACCAGCGCCTTCGTGGGGGTCGACACGCCAACAAACGCACGGTCAGTCTCTGGCGAGGGGATGTTCAACGCCACCGCAAGCTCGTGCGACCTCGCCGGCAACTGCTCGCCCTTCACAAGTGGGACCACGGCGAGCGGCATCTACATCGACCGCACACCACCGCCAGTCCCGACCGTTTCGGGCGGAGACGGAGGCAACACCTGTACTGCCGGCCCCTTCAACGGCTTCGCGAGCTCTACGGACGCGCTCTCCGGCGTCTTGCAATACCTCTACATTGCAACCGATGACCAGGCCGTAACCGGATCCTTGCCGAGCGGCACGAACAACTACCAGATGACCTGGCCGACGTTCAGCGGCCTTATCCGCATCCAGTTCGCAGCCAAGGACAGGGCGGGCAACGTCAGTTCCTACTCCAGCTCGGACAACCCGGGCGGAATGAAATGCATCATTTCTTGACCTAGCAAGACTCGACTCCGGGGCCGGCGCCGTCACTCGACGGGGCCGGCCCCGTGCCGCTTCGGGGGCCCGGCTTCGGCACCCAGAATGCGGTAGGGCCCCCGTGCCGGCACCGGTCCTCGGACACCACGATCGACGCCAGCCGTGCCGCCTATCGAGGCATTTCGCCATCTGGCCCCCGGGGCCGATGTCGATGGAGAGAACCCTCACGGCCACGGGGCCCACCCGTCGACCAAGCTTCCCTGCCACGTAGAAAGAGATGACCCGTGCTCCGCAACTCGTTCGCCCTTGCCGTCGACAACCGCTTTCTCGCGCAGGTGTACCTGCCCAACCGCGGCTGGCAGACAGTGGGCGGCAACGATACCCGGCCCGCCGCCGCGCGCGCAGCCGCTCAGGCGTATGTCTCCTCGATCAACGACACCTCGCCGTCCCAGGTGCGGATCGTCGCCAACGACGCATTTCGAGCCCAACGTCCGCAGCCGCCCCGTGATCACGAGGTGGCTGCGGCGCGCTGAGCTCAAGATGCCCCCGGCATGACTCGAACATGCGACACGCGGTTTAGGAAACCGCTGCTCTATCCCCTGAGCTACGGGGGCCGCCAATCAGTGTAGGGCGCCTCCGATCGCCGGTGCCGGATGGCCCAGGTCGAGGCCTGCATTCTCGGTCGACTCCGCTCGGCCCGGGGCGCGGAAGGCCACAAACACCGCTCCGAGGAGGAGTGCCGCAGCGCCGGCAATCAGCGCCCGGCCGAAGCCGTTCATGAACGCGGTCTGGGCGTGGAGCATGAACTCGTGACCACCGGCCCCCATGTCTTGACCGATCTGCTGGGCCGCCGCGAGTGACGATTCCGCCTTCTCGGCAACCGGGGCCGGCAATCCCGACGTCGAGTCGCCGAGGTCGGATCGGTACTGCGTGTTCTGCAGGCTGCCGAGGACGGCGATGCCAAGGGCGCCGCCGAGCTCGCGGGAGACGTCATTGACCGCAGATGCGACACCCTGCTTCTCTTTGGGGAGTGAGGCGACGATCGCCGTGGTGGCGGGCGCGCCGGCAAGTGCGACACCAGCCCCCAGCGGAAGCAGACCTGCCAGGAACTGCCAGTAGGACGAGCCGGGCTCGAGGGTGGCGAGGATGAGAAATCCCGCTGCTATCAGCGAGAGCCCGATCGCTCCCGTCACCCGCACGCCGGCTCGCGCCGCGATGGCGGGCGATTTCCGCGAGAGCGGCATCACGACCAACGCCATCGGCAACAGCGCAGCCGATGCCTCGAGGGGCGAGAAGCCCTGCACCAGCTGCAGATACGGCAGCGCGAGGAACAGGAAGCCGAACAGTGCGAAGAACTGGATCGTCAACGACGCCGACCCCGCTCCAAAGCCGCGCCGGAGGAAGTTGCGGGGATCGAGCATCGGCTCGGAACGGCCCAGCTCCCACATCACGAACGCCACGAGCCCTAGGACGCCACCTGCCAGCGACCCGGCTGTCAGCGTGTCTGTCCAACCACGCTCCGACCCCTCGATGATGCCGAAGACGAGAGCCGTCAAACCGGCGAACGAGAGGAGTGCGCCCACCGGGTCGAGGCGCGGCGGGTGGGAGTCCCGCGTTGCCGGCACGACCACGAGCGTCCCGATGAGTGCCGCCGCGGCCAGGACGACGTTCAGCGCGAAGATCGACTGCCACGAGAAGAACTCGAGCATCACACCCGAGGCGAGCAGCCCGATGATCGCTCCGCCGGCAGCCACGCCGACCCAGGTTCCGACTGCCCTACCACGCTCTTCCGGCGGGAAGACCGTCGTGATCACCGAGAGCGTCACCGGCATGATGCACGCCGCGCCGACACCCATCAGTGCCCGCAAGCCGATCAACTGGCCGGCTGACGACGCGAACAGCGCCATGAACGATGCCGCGCCGTAGAGCCCGATACCGACCGCCAACACGGTTCGGCGGCCGAAACGATCGCCGATCGCGCCCGCAGGGACCAGGAGTGCCGCGAAGACGAGCGCGTACGCGTCGACGATCCACTGCAGCTCGGACTGGGAAGCGCCCGTGTCCCTGGCGATCTCGGGAAGGGCGACGTTGAGGCTGGCCACAGCGGAGACGACCAGCAGGAGGGCGAGGACCACGACCCGCAGCACCGCTCCGCGGCGTCTGGGGTCTGTGAGTGACTGGTGGGAAGGCATTTCGTTGCTCCTTGGAGGGAATTCAACAATAGGTGAATTCAACGAGTGTAGACTTCCACCATGGATTCGTCAAGGGACCCCACCAGGCGCAGCGGAAGGCGCCCCGGCCAGACCCAGACACGGGAGGCCATCACCACGGCCGCGAGGAGGCTGTTCGCCGAGGCGGGCTACGACCGCGCGACGATTCGCGGAATCGCAACGGCGGCCGGAGTCGACCCTGCGCTCGTGGTGCACTACTTCGGCTCCAAGGAGACGCTCTTCCGGGAGGTGACGAAGCTGCCGCCCGGCGTGGCAGACACGATCGCCCATCTCGCCGATGGCCCGCGTGAGTCCGTGGGCAGGCGGCTGGCGGAGGTCGTGATCGCGTCGCTCGAGAACCCGGCCAGCCGGGACATCATCCTCGCTCGCATCAGGTCCGCGAGCACCCATCCGGACGCCGCAGCGCTCGTGCGACAGACGGTCGAACAGGATGTCCTCCGACTCGCAGCGAACCTCGACGTCGACCAGCCCGAGGTGCGCGCGACGCTCGTCGGCTCCACGATCGTCGGCACGGCGTTCGCGCGGTACATCGTGGGTGTCGAGCCGCTCGCGTCACTCGACGCCGCGGCTCTGGTGGACGCGCTCGCGCCGACGCTTCAGCAGTACCTGACGGGCGAAATCGGCGTCGCTTGACCGTCCGACCGGGCCGGGTAGGGTACCGGCCGTATGGACACCTACGACTGGCTGTTGTTCCTGCACTTGGTCGCGGCCGCGATGGCGGTGGCGGGCGTCGTCATCTATTGGACGCTGTACACGGTTACCGGGCCTGATCCGGCGGCGCCTTCGGAGGCGTCCGTGCCGAGGACACCTGCGCTGCAGCTGGCCCCGCTCGCCGACGTTCTCTGGTCCATCGGTGGTCTCGGCGTGTTGGTGCTGGGAGTGGCTCTTGCCATCCAGGTCGATGGCTACGAGGTCTGGGACGCCTGGGTGCTCGCCGCGATCGTGCTGTGGATGATCGCCGGCGAGACGGGACGGCGCGTCGGCCTTGGGTACAGGAACCTTCGAACGGGCACCGGTCCCCGCGCATCCATCGCGTTGCACGCCATCGTCGCGCTCGCCCTCCTCGCGCTCCTCGTCGACATGATCTACAAGCCGGGCGCATGATCCTCGCCGCGTTCCGACCCGACTCAGCCGACCTCCCGCTGCTGCTTCACGTCGCAGGTGCGCTGCTGCTGGTCGGCGCCATGGTTGCAGCGACCGCCTGCCTTCTGCTGGCGTGGCGGGCGCGCGATCCCGGCGACACCGCCGGACTGACGCGCCTGGGCTGGCGCACGATCCTCTACGGCGTCCTGCCGTCGTTCATTCTCATGCGCGGAGCCGGGCAGTGGGTCGCGTCGGAAGAAGGGCTCGACGGCGAGGATGTGTCATTGGACTGGCTCGACATCGGCTTCCTCGTCGGCGACGGCGGCCTGCTGCTTCTGGTCATCACGATGATCCTCGTCGGCATCACCGCGCGAAGGCAAGGCCGAACGCCGGGGCGGCTGGGCATCGGCGGCCGCATCGGCACGGTGCTCGCGGTGATTCTTCTGGCCGCGCTCCTGCTCGCCGTCTGGGCGATGTCGGCGAAGCCGATCTGATCCACCGGCACGTTTCCCGATGCGGCGGCGAGGGCATCCGCACCGCGTGCCCAGCGCGATCGTCACCGGCCCCGACTCCGGCATCGGCAAGGCGACGGCCGTCGCGCTCGCGGCCGACGGCTTCGACGTGGGCATCACCTGGCGCAGCGACCGCCAGGGCGCGGAGGAGACAGCCGAGGAGGTGCGCTCGCAGGGCGTCCGCGCGGAGGTACGGCAGCTCGACCTGACGCGGCTGCCCGATGCCGCGGACGTGATCGACGAGCTCTGGGCACGTCGTGCATGCTGCGCTGGCGTGAGGGAGACGACCGGCACGTGATGTGGGCGGTCGACCCGGCGCACCCGTTGGCCGACGGCGTGCCGAGCCCCCTCATCATCAACGCCGACGAGATGTACTCCGAGCCGTTCGGGATCCATCAACCGGACGAGCTCGTCTTCGTCAGCTCCTTCACGGGCGGCGAAGTGTTCCGCAGCGGCTGCTGCTTCCGGCGCGGCAACGGCCGGATCGCCTACTTCAGCCCGGGGCACGAGACGTATCCGATCTACCACCATCCCGGCGTGCGCCGAGTGATCGCAAATGCGGTCGGCTGGGCAGCGCCGAGGCTCGGCGCCCGCCCGCCGCTGAACGACTGCCCCTGGTCGCCTGCGGGGTGGTACGAAACCGCATGACCACGCACATCGTCCTCGTCGGCGCGGGCAACGTCTGCAACCTCTGGCTTCCGCCGGTGTCGCGGCTGTGGTGGGTGGAACTCGACGCGGTCGTGGATCTCGACCAAGAGCTCGCCCGCGAGACGCTCGCCAGGCACGGCGTCAACGCGCCGGTGCGCAGTGACCTCGAGGCCGCGATTGCCGAGTTGCGGCCGCGAATCGTCGTCGATCTGACACCTCCGGGCAATCGCCGGAAGGTGGCCGAGGCGGCGTTCGCGGCCGGCGCCGACGTGATTGCCGAGAAGCCGCTGGCCGAGTCCGTGGACGATGCCGCGTCGCTCGTACGGCTGGCCGAGGAGCGCGGGCGGCGGCTGGTGGTCATGCAGAACCACCGCTACCACCCGGCGGTGCAGAGCCTGCGCCGCTGGGTCGAGCAGGGCGGCGCCGGGCGGCCAGTGCTGATCGACTGCGAGCTGCACCGCGCGGTCGAACCATGGGAGCGTGTCGCCGAGCTGCCAAGTCCGCTGCTCGCCGACATGGCGATCCACGCCTTCGACCAGGCGCGGCACCTGCTCGGCCTGGAGCCGCAGCGCGTGATCGCGCACGAGATGCGGCCGCCGCACTCTGGATTCGGCGGTGCCACCGTCGCGCTTTGCACGTTCGAGCTCGAGGGGGGTGCGCGGTTCACCTATCGCGGCTCCTGGTCCGCTGCCGGGCACGAGACGCCCTGGTTTGGGCGGTGGCGGATCGACGGAACCGAGGGGTCGGCGCGGTGGGAGGACGGGAACCCGCCGGTGGTCGAGCGGCTGACGGGCCACACGGACCAGGGGCCACAGTTCGAGCGAGGCGTTCTCGATGTCGCGGAGGGCCCCAACGACCATCCGGCGGCCATCCCCGCGCTGCTCGAGGGGCTCGCGGCCGGCGACCCGCTGCCCACAGAGGCGCGCGACAACATACGCAGCCTGGCGATGGTCGAGGCCGCGATCGCGAGCTGCCGCGCGGGCGAGTGGGTCGAGATCAGCCGAGCGTGACGATGCGCTCGGCCATGAACTTCGTGAACCGCGGGTCGATCTCGGTCGCCACGTGCACGTTGTGCTCGCGCTTGGTGACGCCGTAGAGATCGACCAGCGTCCGGCCCCTGCTGACCGGGCCACAGTCGACGTCGACGTGGCAATGCTCCGTCTTCAGGAGCTCCGGCCGCACGACCTGCGCCACCGCGACCGCGTCGTGGATCGGCGTGCCCTCCATGTGGGGGTGCGAGCGGCGGTAGTAGTCGACCAGCTCGGCAGTCAGCCTCCCGGCGCGGCCGCGCTGCCTGATGCGGTCGTTCTCCTCGTCGGTGAACACCGCCTGGTGGGTTACGTCGAGCCCGACCATCGTGACGTCGAGCCCGCTGATGAAGACGCGCCGGGCCGCGTCGGGATCGGCCCAGATGTTGAACTCGGCCGCCGGGGTGACGTTGCCGAGCCCGATCGCGCCGCCCATGATCACCACCCGCTCCAGAGCGGCCGCGGCCTCCGGATGGCGCGCAACGAACAGCGCGACGTTGGTCAGCGGCCCCACGGCGACAAGCGTGACCGGCTCGTCAGAGCCGAGCACGAGCTCCGCGATCAGGTCGATCGCATGCGTCTCCGACGGCGCGCGCGACGGCGGCGGCAACTCGGGCCCGTCCATCCCCGTGGGCCCGTGCACGTCACCGGGCGTGAAGGGATCCTGTGCGAGCGGGCGATCAGCGCCGGCGGCGACTGGAATGTCGGCACGGCCGAGATGGTCGAGCACCCGGACCGCGTTCGCCGTGGTGTGATGCAGCGGCGCGTTCCCCGACACCGAGGTGACCCCGATCAGCTCCACCTCGGGACTGCCGAGGGCAAGCATGATCGCGATCGCGTCGTCGTGTCCCGGATCGCAGTCGATGATGATCGGCCTAGGCAAGCCGCCCCTCGATCTCGTCGCGAGTCGGCATGGCGGGCTGGCAGCCGTAACGCTCGACGCTGAGCGACGCTGCGGCCATTCCCCAGCGGAGAGCGTCCGCGAGCGGGCGGCCCTCGGCGAGGGCGGCAGTAAAGGCGCCGGTGAGTGCGTCGCCGGCGCCGGTCGTGTCGACGACGTCTGCGGGGATCGCGGGGACGACGAGCCCGTCGGGGAGGATGCGGGCGCCCTGCGCGCCGAGGGTCAGGATGACGCACGGCGGCCGGCGGTCGCCGAGCCCTTCGAGCTCGAGCTGGTTCACGATTGCGATGTCGAAGCGGCCGACCAGCTCGGCCGGAAGCCTTCCGGAGGGCGCTGCGTTGATCACGGCGGTGGCGCTGGCGGCACGGGCACGCTCGAGCGTCCCCTCGACGGCCGCCGCGGGCACCTCCGCCTGCGTGAGCCAGACCGCCACATCGCCAGGCGCGGCGCTCGGCGCTGTGACGCTGTCATTGGCTCCCGCCAGCACGACGATCTCGTTCTCGCCGCCGTCCTCGACGAGGATCAGCGCGACGCCGGTCGGGTCGTCCAGCCGTCGCAGCCCCGTGACATCGATGCCGTCGGCGGTCAGCCCTGCGACCGCCTGATCGCCAAAGGCGTCGGTCCCGCAGGCGCCGAAGAAGTGCACGGTCGCCCCGCTTCGAGACGCGGCGACGGCCTGGTTCGCGCCCTTGCCTCCGGGCGCGTAGGCCAGCCGCGTTCCGTGCAGCGTCTCGCCCGGCATCGGCAGCCGCGTGACGTACCCGAAGACGTCCATGTTGACCGACCCGCACACGGCAACTGACGCCATGCGCACACCCTACTCAAGCAAGCGGCCTCACAGCGGGATAGGCCCTCCGGAACCGGTGGTAGCCGGCGCAGTACTCGCCGGCCCAGGCGGCATCGGGCTCGACCCGGTCGGCAAGTCGCACGCACCGCTCCACCGCCTCGTCGACCGATCCGAACACACCGGCGGCGACACCGCCGAGCAGCGCGGCGCCGTACGCCGAGCCCTCCTCCACCTCTGTGCGCTCCAGCGGCATGCCGAGCACGGAAGCGACGATCGCAAGCCACAGGCCGCTCGCCGCACCGCCACCCGACGCCCGCCCCACCGTCGGCCGGTCGCCCAGCTCCGCCAGCAGCTCGACCGAGTCGCGCAGCCCATAGGCGACGCCTTCCATCACCGCCCGCACGAGGGCGCCACGGTCGTGCTCGACGCCCAGGCCGATGAACGCGCCGCGGGCACCGGGATCGGCATGCGGCGTGCGCTCACCGCTTAGATACGGCAGGAAGATCAGGCCACCCGCGCCCGGGCCCCAAACCTCCGCCTCGGAGGAGAGCGCGCTGAACTCGACGCCCGGCGCGGCGGTCTCCCGAAGCCAACGGAGCGACCCCGCTGCGGCGAGCATGACCCCCATCGCATTCCAGCCGCCAGGACGCGCGTGGCAGAACGTGTGGAGGCGCGCCTGCGGGTCGGCGCGGTAGGCATCGAGAGCTGTGAAGACCACGCCAGAGGTGCCGAGCACCACGGAGGCCGGCCCTGGCGCGACGACGCCGACCCCGACGGCTGCGGCCGCCTGGTCGCCGGCGCCGGCCGCCACCGGCACGCGTCCGAATGCCTCCCCGGCGCGGTCGGCTGACTCGAGAGCCGGCGGCAGCCAGGCCGGTGGGATGTCGAGCGCCTCCAGCACCTCGTCGCTCCATCGCCGCTCCGCGACATCGAAGAGCAGCGTCCCGGACGCATCGCTCACCTCGGTCGCAAGCTCGCCCGTCAGCCGCAGGCGCACGTAATCCTTCGGCAGCATCACGTGGCGAATCCGGCCGTACACGTCGGGCTCGTTGTCACGCACCCACAGCAGCTTCGGCGCGGTGAAACCGGTAAGCGCGCGGTTCCCGGTCAGCTCGATCAGCCGCTCGACGCCGAGCCGGCGCTCAATCTCCTCGCACTGAGCGGCTGTGCGGCCGTCGTTCCAGAGGATGGCGGGGCGAAGAGGCTGCAGCGCCTCGTCGAGCAGCACCAGCCCGTGCATCTGCCCCGACAGGCCGATCGCGTCGGACTCCTCGCCGCCGAGCTCCTCGAGCGCCCCCTCTGCGGCCCGCCACCAGAGATCCGGGTCCTGCTCCGACCAGCCGGGATGCCGAATCGAGAGGGGATAGTCCCCATGCGCGCGGCCGAGCACGGCTCCCTTGTCGTCGAGGGCAACCGCCTTGACTCCGGTGGTGCCCACGTCGAGGCCGATCAGCCGTGTCACGCGAGTAGGCTACCCGCCGTGCGCCCCTACCGGCTGCCGCAGACCCGCGTGTACCGCTTCTACCGCGGCGGCGCGCTGCTCGAGCGCTTCCGCGGCGGCCGCGGTGAGGACTCGGACCACCCTGAGGACTGGGTCGGGTCGGTGACGAAGGCGAACAATCCCGGGCGCGACGAACACGAGGCGGGGCTGTCGCGGTTGGAGGACGGCCGGCTGCTGGCCGACGCGATCCGCGAGGACCCGCGCGGCTGGCTGGGCGGCGCCGCCGAAAGTGGGTCAACGGGCGTGCTCGTCAAGCTGCTCGACTCCGCGCAGCGCCTACCGGTGCACGCGCATCCCGATCGCGCATTCGCGCAGAAGCACTTCCGCTCGCCGTTCGGCAAGACGGAGGCCTGGATCGTTCTCGCGACCAGGGAAGAGTCGAGTGACGTCTGGATCGGGCAGCTGGAGGACGTCGACCCGGCCGAGTACCGCGAGTGGATCGATCGACAGGACACCGACCGCCTGCTGCACTCGCTGAACCGCGTGCCGGTGACCGCGGGCGACGTCATCTACGTGCCCGCCGGCGTCCCGCACGCCATCGGCGCGGGCGTGCTGATCGCCGAGCTCCAGGAGCCGACCGACTTCTCGATCGTGTGCGAGTGGGAGGGCTTCCCGATCGAGCCGGCCGACAGCCACCTCGGCATCGGATGGGACACGGCGCTGGGGGCGCTGGACCTCAGGCGCCACGAGCCGGTGCGCGAGCTGCCCGACGAAGCCCGCTCCTTTTTCTGGGCTGACGAGGCGCCGGAGCCGGCAGGGCGGTTCGCCGTCTGGATGGTGCTCGACGGCCACGGCACGGTGGCCGGGCTGCCCGTCTCGCCCGGCGACTGCCTCGCCGTCCCGGCGGGAGCGCGGGAGATCCAGGTCGAAGGCGATCTCCGCGTGCTGCGCTGCGTTGGGCCCGACCAGGCACCGCCCACGTTGCCGACTTGACACGTTCTGCTTGACTGCCCAGAACCGCCGCTAAGCGGTTCCTGCAGGAGCTCGCCGGCCGTGGCCTCCAGGTGATGATCACCGAGATGGACGTGATCGACGACGGGCTGCCGGCCGACCGCCGGCTCAGGGGTAAGGGGGTCGCCGAGGTCTTCGGCCTCACGGATCGCTACACGTGGCTGCGGGAGGACTTCCCGCGCGACGACGGCGCACCTCGCCGCCCGCTCCCGTTCCGGACGCCTTCGTCGAGGCTGATCACCGCCGCCCGCTGTGGGTCCCCCGCGGGCGCACGACATGTAGGCACAGTGATTACCTGATCGACTCGCCCGTGTCGGGATCGAAAACATGCAGGCTCCGCGTGTCGACGTGCAGCTCGATCGGCTGGCCCTCCCTGGCCTTCGTGTGCGGATCGAGCCGCGCCACGAAGCGGGAGTTGCTCTGCCCCGGCTGAGCGCTCAGATCTTCTTCTTCAAGGCCCGCGTCCGCCGCCAGGTCGCGGGTGTCCTCTGTCAGAACGGGGGGCTCGTTTATCGTGAAGTGCGCGTAGACCTCCGCCCCCATCGCCTCGCGTACGTCGATCGTCACGGGCAGCCGTGCGCCGTCCGAGGGGTTCGCCACGTACTCCGGATCCTCGATGTCCTCCGGGCGGATGCCGACCACCACGCGCTTGCCGACGTAGTCGGCCAGGTGCGGACGCGCGTTCATGACGGCGTCGGGAATGGCCAGGCCGGCAGCGCCGAACACCACCATCGCACCGCCGTCACCGCGCACGACCTCCGCGTTGACGAGGTTCATCGCCGGCGAGCCGATGAAGCCGGCGACGAAGAGGTTTGACGGGTTGTCGTACATCTCCTGAGGCGCCGCGACCTGTTGAAGCACACCGCGATTCATGACGGCCACCCGGTCGCCCATCGTCATGGCCTCGGTCTGGTCGTGTGTGACGTAGATCATGGTCACGCCGAGATCGCGCTGAATACGGGAGATCTCCGTGCGCATCTGTACGCGCAGCTTGGCGTCGAGGTTGGAGAGCGGCTCGTCCATCAGGAACGCCTTCGGCTCGCGGACGATGGCACGGCCCATGGCAACGCGCTGGCGCTGCCCGCCGGAGAGGACCCGCGGCTTCTTCTTGAGCTGCTCGTCCAGGCCCAGCGTCCTCGAGGTCTCGCGCACGCGGCGGTCGATCTCCTTCTTCGGAACCTTTCGCAGCTTCAGGCCGAATGCCATGTTGTCGTAGCACGTCATGTGCGGATACAGCGCGTAGTTCTGGAACACCATGGCGAGATCGCGGTTCTTCGCGTCGACGTCGTTGATGACCCGGTCACCGACGCGGATCGTCCCCTCGGTTATCTCCTCGAGGCCGGCGACCATCCGCAGCAGCGTCGTCTTACCACAGCCGGACGGCCCGACCAGCACCATCAGCGTGCCATCGGTGATGTCAAGGTCGACCGCGCTGACAGCCTCGGTGCCATCGGGGTAGATCTTGGTAACTTCCTCGAAGCTGATCTCAGCCATCAACGTCCCTTCTTATGCCCAGTACATCTCCGCGGTTTCGGAGTCCGTGAACATGATCCCGCGAAGAAACTCGATCGCTTTCGTGACGCCCTCGTCGACCGACAGCAGTCCGTCCTCGTGCTCAATGCTCATGACGTAGTCGTAACCGACCATACGAAGTGCGCTGAGGATGTCTCGCCAGACCTTTTCGTCCTGTCCATATCCCACCGTGCGGAATGACCAGGACCGGTCGAGGAACCGCTCATAGCTCTTGGTATCAAGTACACCATTTCGCGACACGTTTTGCGGGTCGAGATACGTGTCCTTCGCGTGAACGTGGTGAAGCGCCCCGGCCGCGCCCAGCTCCTTGATCGCGACGACCGGATCGATCCCCTGCCAGACCAGGTGGCTCGGGTCGTAATTGGCGCCGATCTCAGGGCCGGCGGCATCCCGCAGCCGAAGCGTGGTCTCAGTGTTGTAGACGACGAATCCGGGATGCATCTCGAGGCCGATCTTTACGCCCATCGACCGGGCGTACTCGGCCTCCTTTGCCCAGTAGGGGATCACGCGCTCGCTCCACTGCCACTCGAGCATCTCCGGGAAGTCATTTGGCCAGGCGCAGGTGACCCAGTTGGGGTAGCGAGCGCCCGGGCCGTCGCCGGGGCATCCGGAGAAGCCGTTCACAACGGGGATCTCGAGCAGCGAGGCAAGCTGCGCCGTCTTGCGCCAGGTCTCGTGCGACGCGTTCGCGAATGCCTCGTCGGGATGCAGTGGATTGCCGTGCTGGCTCAGAGCACTGATGATCATGCCCCGCCGCTCTACACCCTCCTTCAGTGCTCGCGCCTTGCTCTCGTCGGCCAGCAGCTCGTCGGGATCGCAGTGCGCCTTTCCCGGAAACCCGCCGGTACCGAGCTCGACAGCTTCGACACCCATCTCCGCCAGCCGGTCGAGCAGCTCCTCCAGCGGCGTCCCGCTGTAGAGCACGGTGAACAACCCAAGCCTCATCCCGCCACCTCTCGTGTCTGGTTCACATTGACCCATCGTCCCTCGCGGGCGCTGTCCAGCACCGCCTCGACGGTGCACGTCACGCGATGCGCCTCGTCGAACGTGGCGACGGTCGACCGATGCGGCTCCCCGCGGCGGTGCGCCCGCACCGCCGAGTAGAAGTCGAGCATCAGATTCTTGAGCCCGTCCGGCCAGCCCTCCTGGTGCCCTGCCGGGTAGTGCGTCAGCGCAGCGGCCGCAGGAGAAAGCAGGGCGGGATCCCTGACGAGGTGCTCGCTGGGGCGGTCGCGACGGCCCAGCCACAGCTCGTTCGGATCCTCCTGATCCCAGCCCAGCGTCACGTCGGCCGTGTCGATCTCGAACGTCAGACGGTTGCGGAACCCGGGACTGACCTGCGACACAGTGAGCACCCCGGGACAGCCGTCCTCGAGCTCGAACAGGATGGTGGCGAAGTCCTCGGTGTCGACGGTGACCGGCTCGGTGTCGCCCGACCCGCCGCGGTCGAAGGTGTGAGTCGGCCCAGTGGGGCGCCGCCGTACCTCGTGGAGCCGCCCCGTCCGCGCGTACACCGACGCGACCGGGCTCCCGGTGACATGGCCGATCAGATCGATCCAGTGCGAGCCGATGTCGCCCACGGCGCGCGATGCGCCGGAGCGCTCCGACTGCAGGCGCCAGTTCCAGTCGGTGTCCGAGAGCAGCCAGTCCTGCAGGTATCCGCCGCGGATCAGATGCGGCCGCCCGGCACGGCCGTCGGCAAGCATCTCGCGCGCCTCGGCAACCAGCGGGTAGTGGCGGTAGTTGAAGCAGACTCCGGTGACCATGCCGGATGCGGCGGCACGCTCCACCAGGTCGGCTGTCTCGGAAGAGTCCATGGCAAGTGGCTTCTCGGCAAGCACGTGCTTCCCCGCCTCGAGGGCTGCCGCGGTCACCTCGGCGTGAAGGTCGTTGGGAGTGCAGTTGTGGACGACGTCGATCGAGTCGTCGGCGAGCGCCTCACGATAGTCGCCCGTCGAGCGCTCGATCCCCAGCGCATCCGCGGTCGCGCGCGCACGGCCTCTATCGCTCCCGGCCAGCAGGGCGACCTCCACGCCTGGGACGCGCCGCAGCGCCTCCACATGTGAGCCGCCGGCAAACCCTCCGCCGACGATCGCCACCCTGACCAGATCCGTCGCCGGAGGTGCCTTCACAATGACGGGTGGCTGATCCGGCGAGTGGCGCGCATCATTCTCAGGGCACTTCCTGCCACGGCGCCGCCATACTACCGGCGTTCGCCAGAGACCCCGCGGGAAGGGAGCATCCGGGTGGAGCGAGGCGTGTATTTCGATGCGTGGTTTCCAGGCCGGCACTGCTACCACCCCAGCCTGCCGCCACATTCTGCCGACTACCTGCAGGCCGACGAGCCGACGCACGTCAAGCTCGCCACCCACTGGATTCGCGAGCTGCTGGACGACGATACGGAGCGCCGCGACGAGCTGGTCTCGTGGGGGCGCGGAGCCGTTGAGACGATCGGCAAGTTCTGGAGCGACGACGGCAAGCCGCAGGAGGTCCACTTCACGTTCCTGCGCAGCGGCACCGGCTGAGGGCGCACGTGTTGGACGCCGCACTGCTTGAGGCAATCGGCCGTGCCGACACGACCATCTGGGACTTCGACGGTGTCCTGGCCGACACCGAGCCCCTGCAGATGCGCGCCTACCAGCAGATCCTTGCCGAGGACGGGCACGTGCTCGACGAGGCCACCTTTTCCGGTCTGGTCGGGCGCAAGGAGCCGGAGATCTGGGGGCATCTTCGGGAGCGTGGCATCAGGCCCAGCGCTCCGATCGAGGACATCGTCGAGCGACGAGCGGACCTGTTCCTGGCGCTCTGCGACAAGGAGGCGCTTCAGCCCGACCGTCGCATCAGAGAGCTGATCGCGTCGGCCCGAGGCGAGCGGATCGTCCTCAGCTCGGGGCGCGAGCGCGTGATCCGCAGTCTGCTCGTGCGGTGGGGCCTCGACGGCCACTTCACCTCGGTGCACGCGCTCGCCGATCGCCCGGAGCCGAAGGGCGCCGAACTGCGACGGCTGGTCGCGGAGCGCCGCAGCGGGTCGGCCACCTGGCGGGGAGCGCTCGTCGAGGACTCCCCGGCCATGCTGGCGGAGGCGGCGCAGCTCGGCATGGTCACCGTCGCGGTCGCCCACGGCCTGAACGACCATGCCGCACTTGCGCACGCCGATTTCGTGCTCCCCGCTACCCTTGAGGCGTGAGCGACCTCGGTCACACCGCCCTCGGCTCCTGGAGCGGCGGAGTGCACATGCGCTTCGGCCTGCCGGTCGCCGCCGACCGTCTCGAGGGGCTGCTGCGCCCCGACGAGGCGATCAACACCGTGCTGACCGCAGACGTCTATGGCGAGGGAGCCGCTGACGAAACGGTGGGACGGGCCGTCGCCGGGCTGCCCCGGGAGAGCTTTCGCCTGGTGGGCATGGTCGGCCACGACTTCGTCAACGGCGCACGGGCCGGCGCCAAAGGATTTCCGCGCTTCACCGACCCTGCCCTGCGCGGCCCCGACGACTACGCCGCCTACCTGCGCGCGGCCACCGAGCAGAGCCTTGTGCGTTGCGGGGTCGACTCGTTCGACGTCCTCATGCTGCACAACCCGGACCGCACGGGCTACGGCTCCGAGGTGGTGTGGGACGGCATGGAAGCGCTGCGCGACGCCGGCCTGACGCGCGCCCTGGGTGTCGCGCCGGGGCCGGCCAACGGCTTCACGCTCGACCTGATCTCCTGCCTGGAGCGCTTCGGGGACCGGATCGACTGGGCGATGGTGATCCTGAACCCGTTCGAGCCGTGGCCGGGGAAGCTGGTGCTTCCGGCCGCCGAACGGGCCGGCGTCAATGTGATCGCACGCGTCGTCGACTACGGCGGCGTCTTCTGGGACGACGTGCCCGACCTCGAGCTCTTCGCCGAGCATGACCACCGCACCTTCCGCCCCGCAGGCTGGCTCGAGGCGGCGCGCGAGAAGCTCGACCGGCTGAGGCCGATCGCGAGCCGGCATGGGCTGACACCGATGCAGATGGCGGCCGCCTGGACGCTGGCGCAGCCGGCTGTTGCCTCGGTCGTGCCCACCCTGATTCAGGAGCCCGGCCCTGATGCGAAGCCGGTCGAGGTGAAGCGGGCCGAACTCGGGGCCGTGCCGGCCTATCCGATCTTGACCCAGGCCGAGCTCGCCGAGATCGCCGCCATCGGCGACAACACCGGCTGCATGGCGCTCAAGGGCGGTTCGCCGACCCACGAGGGCGACCCGCGGCCCGACGCCTGGCCGCTCGACGACGACCTGCGCTCGACCGCGGAGCGCTGGGGCATCACGCCCGAGCGCGACCTCACCCTCAGCCACTGAAAAAAGGCGCAGAGCCCTTTTTCCCGCCGCGGGACGGCACGGCGGTGCCGGGCACCGCCGTGCGCTAGACCGGCGTGGCGCCGAAGCGCTCTTGGCGCTGACGGTCGTCCTCCGGCCAGAAGCCGCTGAGCAGGGCGTTCACCAGCCAGATGACGATGGTGGCCTTTGCCGCCGCCCAGAAGCCGTCGACCCCGAACCCCGGCACGATCCACGCGGTCAGCCCGACCATCGCCATGTTGATCAAGAACAGCCCGATGCCGAGCGTGATGACGATGAACGGAATGCCGAGGAGCGTCAGCACCGGCTTGATGTAGGCGTTGACGAGGCCGAGCACCAACCCCGCGAACGCCGACGCGGCAAGCCCGCTCGACGTCACGCCTCCGAGCAGCCAGGCGGCCAGGGCGACGGCCACGGAGTTGACGATCCACGAAAAGAGGAGCCTCGTCCAGTCCGGCCGATCGCGTCGCATGGCCGGATGGTTGCCCGCTGAAGCCCGAGATGCAACCAAACCGGTACGCTCCGCCGCCATGACAGACCACGCCCTTCGCGACGAGGCCGTCAGCCTCACACGCGAGCTGCTGCGCATCGACACCTCCAACCCGCCGGGCAACGAGACGCCGGCGGCCATGCTGCTGAAGGACTACCTCGAGTCAAACGGGCTCGAATGCGAGCTGATCGCCCGCTACCCGGACCGCGCCAACCTGGTCGCCCGCATCCCCGGCACCGGCGACGGCCCGTCGCTGGCGCTGCTGGGACACACCGACGTCGTGCCGGCCGACGCCCAGGACTGGCAGCACCCGCCGTTCGGCGGCCACCTGGACGACGACGGCTACATCTGGGGCCGCGGCGCGGTGGACATGAAGAACGAGACGGCGACGCGGGCGGTCGCCATGGCGGTGCTCGCACGCGAGGGATTCCGGCCGCGCGGCGACCTCCTGTTCATCGCGCAGGCCGACGAGGAAGACGGCGAGCACAAGGTCGGCCTGACGTGGCTCGTCAAGGAGCGGCCCGACCTGCGCACCGACTACTCGATCGACGAGGGCGGCGGCGCACGGCAGGTGCTCATGGACGGCCGCGTCGTCGTCCCGGTCAACATCGGTGAGAAGGCAACGCTCGGCACACTGGTCACCGCGCTCGGCGAAGCCGGCCACGGCTCCACGCCGACGGCGGGCGCGAACGCCGTGCCGAGACTTGCGACGCTGATCCAGCGCCTCGCCGCCCACCGCACCGAGCGGCGGCTGCTGCCGGTGACCCGAAAGCTGCTCGAACAGCTCGTCGGGCCCTTCGACGAGGCGGAGCTGGACGATGTCATCCAGCGCGTGTCCGCGCTCCACCCCACGTTTGCAGATCTGATCCCGCCGCTCTTCGGCATCACCATCGCGCCGACGCGGCTGGTGGGATCGTCGGCGCGCAACGTCATGCCCGGCCGTGCCAGCGTCGAATGCGATTGCCGGGTGCTGCCCGGCGATACCAGCGACGACCTCGAGGCCGAGCTGCGCAAGGCGCTCGGGACCGACATCCCCTACGAGCTCGAGTTCCTCGAGGAGCCCACGGGCGGCACTGTCGCCGATGTCGACACGCCGCTCTACGACATCTGCCAGCGGTTCCTCGACCGCCATGACCCCGGCGCGGTGCTGCTCCCCACGATCTCGACCGGCTTCACCGACTCGCATTTCGTGCGGCAGGAGTTCGGCACGGTCGCGTACGGGTTCTGGCCCATCCGCCATACCCCGCTCGACGTCTACAACACGGGCATCCACAACCGCGACGAACGAATCCACGTCGACGACCTCGCGTATGGCCTGGACTTCACCTTGTTCGCAGCCCGGGCGGTCGGGGAGCTCCGCAGCTGAGGAGAAGCTACGCCTGGACGTCGCGGCGCACGAAGTGCAGCCACGCGGCCACCAGCGCGACTCCCGCGTAGAGCGCCGACACCCATGCGGCATGCCAGATCGGCGACCAGTCGATCGGCTCGCGGAACAGGCCCTGCCACGCGTTCAGCTGCCGGGTCAGCAGCCAGTCCTGAACGCCATCCCCGTCGAGGCCCGGGATGATGCGGGTGAGCTGCATGACGAGCGAGATCAGCAGCGTGCCGACAACAGCGCCGGCGCTGTTCTTGGCAGTCGTCGAAAGCAGCACGCCGATGGAGGCGATCGCGAGCACGGGCATCGCGTAGACGGCGAAGCTCCCCGCAACGAGCACCGCCGCTCGCTGCGCCGAGATGACGTCGGTGAAGGTCGTCAGCGGATCGAATCCGCTCGCAAGCCCGCCGGCAACCGTGGCGGTCAGGCCCATCACGACCAGCGCCGCGGCGGCATAGGTGAACGCAGCCAGCACCTTCGCCGCGAACAACGCCGACCGCGACGTCGATCGGGTGAGGATGGTCTTCAGCGTCCGGTTCTGGTCCTCTGCGGCCATGATGTCGCCCGCGACCAGCGCCGTGACGAGCGGGAAGAACCAGATCGCCGAGAACAGGAGCAGCACGAGTGGCACCGCGAACCCTGACTCGGTGACGTAGCGGAAGAAGAACGGATCGTTGGCCTCCGCCGTGGGCGGCCGCAGCACGAGCGCCGTCACGAAGATCAGCGGCACGACGAACACGGCCCCAAGGCCAAGCAGAGTGCGCTTCTGCGCGGCCAGCTTGCGGAGCTCCCACCGGTAGGCGCGAAGCGTCATGGCTGCTCCTCCGTCAGCTCGAAGAACAGCTCCTCGAGGCTCGCGCCCTCGGGCACCAGAGCGTGGATGCCGACACCGGCGTGGCCGAGCTCAATCGTCAGCGCGGCCGCCTCGTCCCGGCCCGCGGCGAAGGTGAGCGCGCCGTCCCTGCGCGACAGGTCGCGGATCCCCGCGACCCTGGACGCGACGGTGAAGGCCGCATCGGCGTCGGTTGCCTCCAGCCGGTAGTGCCCAGAGGCGCGCGAGAGCAGGTCGGCGAGGCTGCCCTCGTAGCGAATCGTTCCGAGCTGAATGATGGCCACGCGATTGCAGAGCTGCTCGACCTCGACCATCAGGTGGCTCGACAGCAGCACGGTGATCCCGTCGGCGGCCAGGTTTCGCACCAGCTCGCGCATGTCGCGCATCCCGCCCGGGTCGAGGCCTGTGGTCGGCTCGTCGAGCAGCAGCAGCTGCGGTCGGCGAAGCAGCGCGGCGGCGATGCCCAGGCGCTGGCGCATGCCGTGCGAGTAGCCGCCGACGCGGTCGCGCGCGCGGCCCGACAGCTCGACGATCTCCAGCACCTCGTCGATCCGGGCGGAGTCGACGCCACCGTCGAGTGCGGACAGCAGCTCGAGGTTCGTGCGGCCGCGCAGGTACGGATAGAACGTCGGGTCCTCGACGAACCCCGCCACGCCGTCGAGAGCAGCGACCGGGTCGTCCTGCGGGTCGCGCCCGAACAGCTGCACGTGGCCGCCGGTGGGCCGGATCAGGCCCAGCATCATCCTCAGCGATGTGGTCTTCCCGGCGCCGTTTGGGCCTAGATAGCCGTACACGTCACCCTGCCCGACGGTCAGATCGACACCGCCGACCGCGACGAGATCCCCGTAGACCTTGCTCAGCCCTCGCGCCTTGACGGCATGCGCATCGGTCACAGGTCGGCGGCGGCCGCCTCGGCGACCGCTCGCGGCACGCTGCCTGCGACCGTGTAGACCACGTCGCCCTTGCGCACCGTCACGAGCGTTCCGAGCGGTGTCTCGACGACCTTGCGAGCACCCGAGTCGCCTTCGGCGGCCTTCGCCACCACGACGACCGAACCAAGCCCCTGGCCGTACACCGCGAACGACCCCTTCGACTGCGTCAGCGGAAGCCCGCCGATGCTCTTAGGGAAATCGACGCTCGGGGCGGCGCCATCGCCGCCGCCGAGCGAGTCGGGTGAGGGTGGCGAAAGCTGCTCGACCTTGACGCCGTCGGGGAGGTTCAGGTCGAAGACCGACGCATCGACGCTGCCGTACTTCACGTCGGAAAGCTCGAGCGACAGCACCGGAGCCTTGCGGCCCTCGGCCATCACCTGGAGCGCGAGCGGCACGGGATGCTCCGCATCGAGGGAGACCAAGACCGCATCGAGCAGGCTCGACTGGTCGCGCGGGGCGACGCGAATGGTGTACGCCGGACGGCCGCCGACAACGCCGGGCTGCGGCTCACCGAACGACAGCACCTGTGAGAGCTGACCGATGACGTCGCCCTCGAACAGATTCGGCATGCCCCCGGAGCCCGAGCCGTTCCCCTCGCCGGCGGGCCGCGCGGGCAGCGAGAGCTGGTACGCGGCGGAGCGCCCTGAGTCGTACACCGTCACCTTGCCATCGGCAGCGACGAGCTGAACGTCTCCCTGGCCGGACTGCAGTTCGAGCCGCACACGGTCGCCGGACCACCAGAAGCGACCATCGGCCCCTGCGGCAAGCGCGGACGCGCCGGCGTCCTGCCCGAGCGCCCCTGCGCCGAGCAGGTTGTTCTTGAAGGTGATGCGCGCGCTGATGCCCTCGGGCGGCTGGCCGGCGAGCTGCGTTCCGACCAGCGAGTGCAGGTCGGTGCGAGGCGGCGCGGACGCACCACCGCCCATTGCGGAGGCAACGGCAGCGGCGCCTGCTGCCCCCAGGACAACCGCGGCGCTCACGATCAGCAACCGGGTGGTCGATGCACGACGGACCCAACCAGTCATACGCGCAGCGTAGCGCGCAGCGCGAGTGCCGAAACCAACCCGACTCCAATGGTGAGCGAGCACGCAATCACCACGGCGCGCCAGCCGTCGTCCAGCCAGAGACCCGGGAGGTACGCGCCGAAGGCCCCACCGAGGTAATAGACCGTCAGATGCAAGCTGGTCGCGGAGCCGCGGTGATGGTCGACGAGGCGTGGGATCAGCAGCTGGCAGACCGTCACCGTGGAGAACATGCTCAGCGCCATCAGCGCCATCCCGGCGACGACCACGGCGAGGCTGTCGACCAGCGTCAGCAGGCCACCGGCGAGCGCCGCCGCCGCGAGCCACGGCAGCATGCGATCAGGGCCGACGCGGTGCGCGACAACGCCGGCGAGGGGAACGAGCACACCGACGAGCCACACGCCGTAGACGAGGCCCGCACCGGCCAGGCTGAGGTGAAACGGCTCGCCGGTGAGGCGATACGTGCCGTAGGTGAAGACGCCCACGAAACCGAAGAACGTCGCCGAGGCGCTGAAGGCGTTCAGCAGCAGGCGGCGGTTGCGGAGGTGGTCGACGATGGCGCCGCCGAGCGGGCGAGTCGCGCTTTGGGGACGGTCACGCGGAAGCCAGCGCCACATCGCCACGGCCCCGAGCGCAGTGGGAACAGCCAGCGCACCGAGGGCCGCGCGCCACCCCCAAGCGTCGGCCAGGAACGCCGTGCCCACGCGACCGACGAACCCGCCGAAGACCAGCGATGCCGTGTACGCGCCCATGGCCGCGCCCGCCGTACGGCCGCGAAACCGCTCGGCCACGTACGGCACTGCAACCACCAGGAGGCCTGGCATCAGCAAACCCTGGACGCCGCGGAGCACGAGCAGCGAAGCGGCGTTGGGCACAACGGCGAGCAGCGCGGTCGGGACGATCAGGAGCGCCGCCGACGCGACCATGACGCGGGCGCGGCCGATCCGGTCCGACAGCGGCCCGTGCAGCCAACCGCCGACCGCCACCGCCGCGACCACGACGGTGATCGAGAGGCCTGCCACAGCGGGCGAGATATGCAGGCCGTCCTCGATCTCGGGCAGGATCGCCTGAGTCGCGTACATGTTCGCGAACATCGACGACGCGCCGAGGAAGAGGGCGATTGCCGGTCGCAGCCGGCCGGGTGTCTCAGAGGTCACGTTCGGCGACGTGCGGTGGGCCGTCAACGACCCGCAGTGCCACCTCGCCGCGCAGCAGCCGCAGCAGCGGCTCGCCTGCGACCTCTCGCCTCCACCCGGAGAGCAGTGGGTGTGACCCGTTCTCGTCGCCCTCGGCGGTGTGGGCGATCAATGACTCCAGATCGTCCCGCGTGGCAACCAGCTCCGAGGCGATGCCGGCCTCCGCGCAGCTCGCCTGGAGCACAGCGCTTGCGAGCGGCAGCACAACCTTGATGCGGTTGCGGACATCGGAGGCGATCTCGGCTGACCGCGCGGGCGGATCGCCCTTGGCAGACGCCAGCACCGACAACAGGCTATCCATCTGCGGGCCGCGCTTCAGCTGGAGCCCGCGCACCTGCTGGGCATCCGCCGGAGTGCGCGGGCGGCGGCGGGCCAGCTCGACCAGCGTGGCGTCGCGGACGAGCCAGCTCGTCGGAATGTCGCGCCGCCGGGCCTCACGTTCGCGCCAGGCGGCGACGGCCACCAGCAGCGCCAGGTGCTCGCCCCGCAGCTTGCCCCGGCCGCCCACGCGTCGCCACGCCTCATCGGGATCCTGGACGAGCTGCGCTTCTGGACCGTGACGGCGCTCCATCTCCTCGTTCGCCCACCGGGCCCTGCCCTGCCGCTCGAGGCGCTGCTCGAGCGCGTCGGCCGCCGCCAGGAGATGGCGTACGTCGTCGGCCGCATAGGCCACCTGCACATCGGTCAGCGGCCGCCGCGACCAGTCCGTGAAGCCCTCGGCGTGGCGCAGGCGCACACCCGCAACCTGCGAGAGCAGCTTCTCGAGCGACAGCGAGCCGCCGTAGCCCGCGAAGCCGGCCGCCAACTGCACGTCGTACACCGCTGCGGGCGCCGTCCCGAAGTGGAGGGCAAACCCGGCCAGATCTGCCGTGGGCGCGTGCATCACCTTCTGAACGGAGGGATCGGCGAGCAGCTCGGCAATCGGCTCCAGTGGTGCTCCGCGGAGGGGGTCGACCACCGCGATCCGGTCCGGCGTGGCGATCTGCACCAGGCACAACACCGGCGCATAGGTGCGCTCCCAGACGAACTCCGTGTCGATGGCGCACCGCCCCGCCGAGCGGGCGTCATCGATCACGCTCTTGAGCCCGGCTGCGTCGGTGATCTGCTCGATCGCCATCATGGCTGACGGTAGCAGTCGCTGGGTGTCCTCCCGCCCGATGCGCCAACTATGCTGAATCGCAATGGATTGGGCGATCTGGGTGGTGGTTGCGGTCGCGATGCTCGCCATCGAGGCTTCGACGACCGCCTTCTTCACCATCTACTTCGGGGTTGCGGCAGCGATCGTGGCCGTGATGGCGGCAGCCGGCGCACCGGTCACCGTGCAGGTGCTCGCCTTCGGCGCCATCTCAGTCGGAGGCCTCGTGCTCACACGCCCGGCGCTGAAGCGGATGGCGACGAACCGTGGGCCCGATCATCGCAGCGGCGTCGACGCGATGGCGGGGCAGATCGGCGTCGTCACGAAACCGATCGGTGAGCTCGATTCCGGCCAGGTCAAGGTCGGCGGTGAGATCTGGACTGCTCGCAGCTACTTCGACAACGAGGCGATCGACGCGGGCACCCGGGTGGAGGTCGTGAAGGTCAAGGGGGTCACGGCTCTGGTGATCCCGGCACCTGGCCGCAACGAACTGACAGAGGAGAACTGAATGACCGGCCTGATCGTCGCAGTCGTGCTCGCGCTGTTCGCCATGTTCGTCGTCATCTCCGCGGTACGGATCGTGCGGCAGGCGACCGTGAAGATGGTCGAGCGATGGGGCAAGTACCAGAGGACGCTCGATCCCGGGCTCCATCTCATCGTCCCGCTGCTCGATCGCGTGTCGGCGGTGGTCGACATGCGGGAGACCGTGCAGGCGTTCGCGCCTCAACCGGTGATCACCAAGGACAACGTCACGATCGGCATCGACATCGTTGTCTACTACCAGGTCACCGACCCATTCCGGGCGACCTACGAGGTGGCGAACGTGCTGATCGCCATGGAGCAGCTCGCGATCACGACGCTGCGCAACGTCGTTGGCGCCATGACGCTCGAGGAGACACTGACCAGCCGCGACCAGATCAACTCCCAGCTGCGCTACGTGCTGGACGAGGCCACCGAGAAGTGGGGCGTGCGCGTGACGCGCGTGGAGCTGAAGAGCATCGACCCACCGCGGACGATTCAGGAAGCGATGGAGCAGCAGATGCGCGCCGACCGCGCCAAGCGCGCGACGATCCTCCAGGCCGAGGGCGACAAGCAGTCGGCCATCCTGCGGGCGGAGGGCCATCGCCAGGCACAGATCCTGAGCGCCGAGGCCGACCAGCAGGCGAACATCCTGCGCGCCGAGGGCGAGAAGCAGGCCCGGGCGCTTCGTGCGGAGGGCGAGGCCGAGGCGCTGGCGAAGATCTTCACCACCGTGCAGCAGACGGGCACCTTGCCCTCCGACATGCTCGGCTACAAGTATCTGGAGGCCCTGCCGGCCGTGGCGGCGGGCGACGCCAACAAGCTCCTGTTCCTGCCGGCCGGCGCGGCAGACGCGATGGGCGCGATCGCCGGTCTTGGGGCAGCACTGGCCGAGGGCGCAGCATCGACGCCGCCGGCGAAGCGCCCACCGCGCGACGATGAGCAGCCCGGCACGTCCTGACCACCACATCCGGCACTCCGATCACGAAGCGCTTGTAGAATCCGGGCGCCCGTGCCCCAACCGCCTCGCGTCAGCCGGATCCTTGCCGTCGTTTCGCTCCTCGCGCTGGCAGCGTTGCTGGCCGCGCAGCCGGCGCTTGCCGACACCGCAACGTTCAACGAGCCCGTGTCGCCGAGCGCCGAGGCGATGGACGAGGTGTACCGGGCGATCCTCGGCGTCACCGTCACGATCTTCGTCCTCGTCGGTGGCTGGCTCGTCTACTCGGCCATCCGCTTCCGCGAGCGCCCCGGCCAGGAGAACCTGCCGGAGCCGCCGCAGCTACACGGCTCGACCCGGCTCGAGATCGGCTGGACGATCGTCCCGGTGCTGATCCTCGTCGGCCTGTCGGCGTTCACCTTCGTCAAGCTCCCCGACGTCTACGACGAGCCCAGGGATGCAATGCAGATCGAGGTCGTCGCCCAGCAGTACGGCTGGACGTACACCTACCCGGACGGCAAGCACCCGGCGACGGAGGACTCGAACACGCTGGTGGTTCCCGAGGACACCGACATCAAGCTGCTGCTGACCTCGCAGGATGTGATCCATGACTGGTGGGTCAACGAGCTGGCCCCGAAGGTCGACGTGATGCCCGGGCAGACCACCACGACGTGGTTCAACGCACGGCGGACAGGCACCTTCAAGGGGCAGTGCGCCGAGTTCTGCGGCCCGGGGCACTCCACCATGGTGATCCTCGTGAGGGTGCTGAGCAAAGAGGAGTTTGCGACCTACATGACCGAAAAGGCCCAGTCCTAGATGA
This sequence comes from Gaiellales bacterium, assembly GCA_033856675.1. GTDB lineage: Bacteria > Actinomycetota > Thermoleophilia > Gaiellales > JAICJC01 > JAICYJ01. The sequence goes on from JAWVEN010000072.1 coordinate 50,353, forward strand.
CCACGCACGCCTTCGCACCACCCCGCACACACCACGCCCCTTCGGGCTCCAACGGCGGCCTGATGTCTTGGCTGACGACGGTGGATCACAAGCGGATCGGGATCCTCTACCTGATCACGACGCTGTTCTTCTTCCTGGTCGGCGGGCTGATGGCGCTGGTCATGCGGCTGCAGCTGGAGACGTCGAACGGCTCGGTGGTCTCCGCCGAGCGCTACGACCAGCTCTTCACGATGCACGGCACGACGATGATCTTCCTGTTCGTCGTGCCGATCATGGCGGCGTTCGGCAACTACATGGTGCCGCTGCAGATCGGGGCGCGCGACATGGCCTTCCCCCGCCTGAATGCGGCGTCGTACTGGCTCCTGCTCTTCGGCGGCATCTCGCTGTATGCGAGCTTCCTGTTCGGCGCCGGGCCCGACGCCGGCTGGACCGGCTACCCCCCGCTGTCGGTGCAGTCTCCCGGCCACGGCGTCGACTTCTGGATCGTGGGGCTCCATGTCCTCACCCTGTCTTCGGTACTGGGCGCCATCAACTTCATCTGCACGATCCACAACATGCGGGCGCCCGGGATGCGGCTGACACGGATGCCGCTGTTCGTCTGGACGATCGAGTTCTACGCCATCATGATCATCGGCGCCCTGCCGGTGCTCTCCGGCGCGCTGACGATGATCCTGCTCGACCGCAACTTCGGCACGAACTTCTTCGACGTCGCCCAAGGCGGCAACATCGTCCTCTACCAGCACCTGTTCTGGTTCTTTGGCCACCCCGAGGTGTATGTCGTCGCGCTGCCGGGCTTCGGCATGATCTCGGAGATCCTCCCGGTGTTCTCGCGCAAGCCGCTGTTCGGCTACCGAGCCCTCGTGTACGCGACGGCCGCGATCGCGTTCTACGGCTTCCTGGTGTGGGGCCATCACATGTTCGCCGTCAAGTTCTCGGAGCCGGTCGCCGCCTGGTTCATGATCGCGTCGTTTGCGATCGGCGTGCCGACGGGCGTGAAGATCTTCAACTGGATCGGCACGATGTGGATGGGCCGTATCCGCTACGAGCCGCCGATGCTGTTCGCCGTCGGTTTCATCGCGCTGTTCATGATCGGCGGCCTGTCGGGCATCTTCCTGGCAGCGATCCCCGTCGACCTGCAGGTGACCGACTCCTACTTCGTGATCGCCCACTTCCACTACGTGATGGGCTCAGTCCCGGTGTTCGCCGTCATCGGCGGCCTTCACTACTGGTTCCCGAAAATCACAGGGCGGATGATGCACAGGACAGTCGGCATCTGGAGCTTCTGGGTGCTCTTCGTCGGCTTCAACCTGACGTTCTTCCCGATGCACGCCCTTGGGCTGTCCGGGATGCCGCGCCGCATGCACACCTACGCCGAGCATCCCGGCTGGGAGCTGATGAACCAGCTCGCCACCGTCGGATCGTTCGTGCTTTCGATCGGCATCCTGATGGTGCTCTGGAACTGCCTGTCGTCGCTCCGCACAGGCCACGTCGCGGGCAACGACCCCTGGGGCGGCAACACGCTCGAGTGGTACACGACCTCCCCACCGCCGGCGCACAACTTCGACTCGCTGCCCCCGGTGCGCAGCGAGCGGCCGCTGTACGACCTGCGGCGTGAGCGGGAGGTTGGCTCGAGGCCGCCCGAGGTGACCGTCGGATGAGCGTGACCGCTCCCGAATCGCTGCGCTCACCACTCCGCACGGCCGTCGCGGACTACGTCACGCTGACCAAGCCGCGGATCATGCTGTTGATCCTGATCACGGCCTACGGCGCGATGGCGTTTGCGGCAGACGGGCTGCCGGACATCGACCTCAGCCTCGTGACGCTGTTCGGGCTCGGCCTGTCGTCGGCCGGCGCCAGCGCCCTGAACCACGTGCTCGACCGCGACATCGACAGCCGGATGCGCCGAACGGCCTTGCGGCCCGTGGCTGCCGGGCGCGTCTCGGCGGACGCCGCCACAGGATTCGGCGTCGGCCTGATCGTGAGCTCGTTCGCCGTGCTGGCGCTGTACGTCAACCTGCTGGCGGCGACCCTGACGCTCGGGGGCGCGCTGTTCTACGTGGTGATCTACACCTGGTGGCTGAAGCGCCGGACGGTGCAGAACATCGTCATCGGCGGCGCCGCAGGAGCCGTCCCGCCGCTGGTGGGCTGGGCCGCCGTGACCGGCGAGGTCGGCCTCCCGGCGGTGTTCATGTTCGCGATCGTCTTCTACTGGACGCCGCCCCACTTCTGGGCGCTCGCGATCCTCGCCAAGGACGACTACGCAAGCGCCGGCGTGCCGATGTTGCCGGTGGTGCGTGGGGAGTCGGAGACGGCACGGCAGATCCTGCTCTACACGGTGCTGCTCACCGGGCTGACGCTGTTGCCATTCCTGTCACAGACCTTCGGCAACGTGTACCTCGGCGCGGCGATCCTCCTTGGAGCCGTGTTCCTGTGGCTCGCCACCCGGCTCGTGCGTGAAACGACCCCCGCCAACGCCCGAGCCGTGTTCCTCTATTCACTCGCCTATCTCGCGCTGCTGTTTGCAGCCATCGGCGTCGACCGCATCTCGTTCTAGGAGCGCACATGCTTGACAAGAAGACCGCCCAGGCGAACATCTCACTTGGCCTCAAGCTCGCGATCTTCTCGGTCGTGCTGTTCGCCGCCACCCTCCTGATCGGACTCATCGTCACCAATGTCTGAGCACGACAACGGATCACACGGGATCCACCTGCCGGAGCCGTCGGCACAGCCGATCATCGCGTCTCTCGGGGCGACGCTGATCCTGGTGGGCCTGGTGCCCGACTCACGCCTGTGGAGGCTGACCATCGTCTCGGTCGGCGCCACGATCCTCGGCATCGCGGTCTGGCTTTGGGTGAGCGAAGCGATCGACGAGTACCGCCGGCTGGACGACTGACTCCCGCCTTCCTCGCGGAGGTGGAGCGAGCCGCGGCCGGTGTCCCGGGCGCAACCGTGCAGCAACGCGAGGGCTATCTGACGGTCACAGTCGAGCTGACGTCGGTGCCCACTGGCCTCTCAGACCGCACTCGGGCGCTGCTGGACGCGTTCCCGGAGCGTGCGGGACGCAGGATCGTGAGCGTGGATGTTCGAAACCGCCAGTGGGCGGCGATGGTGGTCGAGTTGCTCGGCCGCCTCAGCGCCGACGGTGGGGATGGAGCCAAGCCCGCGGGGAGATAGCGGAACGCCGTCGTCAGAGGAGGTAGACGACGGTGTAGAGGAAGATCCACACCACGTCGACGAAGTGCCAGTAGAGGCCCGTCACCTCGAGCCCTAAGTGCTCCGCCGGGGAGTAGTGACCACGTATGGCGCGGAGAAGCGCAATTCCCAGAAGCGTCGCACCGACGAACACGTGCAATCCGTGCAGCCCGGTGAGCGCGAAGAAGGTCGTCGGGAACGCGCCGTCCGAGGGCACGAAGCCGAGCGCGTGGTATTCCCGCATCTGCAGGCCGAGGAAGATCAACCCCATGATGAGCGTCAGCGACAGCCCCGCCACGAGACCGAACCGCCGTCCGCGGCGGATCGCCACCAGCGCCCAGTGCATCGTGAAGCTGGAGGCGACCAGGATCGCGGTGTTGATGGCAGTCTCGCTCTTCGGGATCTCGAACGGTCCGAACGGATACTCCGTGTGGCTGAACCGGATGAAGAAGTACGCCGTGAAGAACGAGCCGAACAGCATGATCTCCGACCCGATGAACATCACCATGCCAAGGAACACGGGCGATCGAAGCAGGCTTTCGTGGTACGCCGAGACCGACGCCGCGTCGTCGTGACCGTGCGCGGGGGCTCCGGCGGCTGCTGAAACCGAGCTCACGAGCGGCCCGACTCCTCACGCGGAAGGTCGACCACCACATGCGCGACCGGCAGCTTGGTCTCCCGCCGGACGCGAGCGACCAGATCGCGCCGCATCCAGCCCGACCGCGTCTGCGGCAACGTGGAGATGATGATCTCGGCCGGCGGGTCTGCCGACTCGACCTGGTCCATCACCGCCGTGTACGGGTCACGATCCACGATTGCTCCGGTCGCCTCGACCCCTGCCGACCGCAGCACCTGGAGCGTTGCGTCCAGTCGTGCGCGCGTGTCGGCCTCGACCCTCTCGACGTCGACGACCCAGCCCCCGGAGGGAGTGCTCTGGGGACAGATCACCGTCACGCGTACCGGCTCGGAGCCGGCGCGGTGGCGCAGGGCGTCGATCAGGCCCTCTCCGCCGACTGTTTGGTTCGCGACCACCAGAATGTGCTTCATGGCGCTCAGCATCCTCTCCGTCTCAGCCTGGGCCGGCGCGGTCAGCACGGCCGGAGACGGCTCGGTGACCTCGGGTACCGGGGTATGCACGGTGACGATCGCGTGCCGGGCGCCGGGGACGCCGTACTCGTACGGCCCACCGACGACCTGGGGCGGCTCGTCGAAGTTGAATATGGGCGGCGGCGAGCTCACCTGCCATTCGAGCGTCAGCGCACGCCAGGGGTTCGCCGGAGCTCGCGGCCCACGCGCCCAGCTGACGATCACGTTGTAGAGGAACACCAGCGTCGAGGCGCCCAGGACGAACGCGCCGATCGAGATGGCGAAGTTGAGATCTGCGAAGCGCGGGTCGTAGTCGGCAACCCTCCGAGGCATCCCCTGCAGGCCGAGCCAGTGCATGGGCATGAACGTTGCGTTGAACCCGATGAATGTCAGCCAGAAGTGCAGCCTGCCCAGCCGCTCGTCGTACATGCGGCCGGTCATCTTCGGGAACCAGTGGTAGATGCCCGCGTAGATCGTGAACACCGAGCCGCCGAACAGCACGTAGTGGATGTGCGCGACGACGAAGTAGGTGTCGGAGGTGTTGATCACGACCGGCAGGACGGCGAGGAAGATTCCGGAGAGCCCGCCGATCACGAACGTGAACAGGAATCCGAGCGCAAAGAGCATGCCCGCAGTGAGGTGGATGACGCCCCTCCACAGCGTCGCGATCCACGAGAAGATCTTGATCCCGGTCGGGACGGCAATCAGCATCGTCGTCGCCATCATCGGGATCCGCAGCCACGGAGACATGCCGCTCACGAACATGTGGTGGGCCCAGACGGTGAACCCGAGCACGCCGATCGCGACCGTCGAGAAGGCGATCAGCTTGTACCCGAAGATCGGCTTCCGGGAGTGGATCGACAGCACCTCGCTGATGATCCCGAACCCAGGCAGCATCATGATGTACACAGCCGGGTGGGAGTAGAACCAGAAGATGTGCTGGTAGAGGACGACGTTGCCGCCCTCCGTCGGGTCGAAGAAGTGGGTGTGCATGACCCGGTCGTACAGGATCATGAACTGCGATCCCGCGATGAACGGCGTGCCGAGCACGACGAGCGACGAGGTCGCCAGGTTCGCCCACACCAGCAGCGGCATCCGCCAGAAGCTCATCCCCGGCGCGCGCATGGTCACGATCGTGACCAGGAAGTTGACGGCGGTCGCGATCGAGGACGCGCCGGCGAACTGCACGCCCAGGGTGAACAGCGTGTTGCCGAGCTCGGCGTTGGTCGACAGCGGCGGGTAGTTCGTCCACCCGGCGTCGAAGGGCGTGACCAGGAACGACAGCAGGAAGATGATGCCGGCGGGTGGCAGCAGCCAGAACGAGAAGGCGTTCAGCCGTGGGAAGGCCATGTCCTGCGCGCCCAGCATCAGCGGCACGACGACGTTCGCCAGACCGGCAAACGACGGGATGATGAACAGGAAGATCATCAGCGTCGCGTGGGCCGAGAACAGGCCGTTGTACGTACCCGGCGAGACCACCTGCGTGCCGGGCGCCGCCAGCTCTGCGCGCACAACCTCTGCCAGCGCGCCACCGATCAGGAAGAAAATGAACGTCGTCACGAGGTACTGGACGCCGATCACCTTGTGGTCGGTGTTGACCTTGAAGTAATCGCGCCAGCTGTACGCGCCGTGGGCGGAGTGATCCTCCTGTACCCAGTCCTTCTTGCCGATCAGGTAGCCCCACCAGTAGTCGAAGCAGCCGATGCCGACGGTGAAGCCGATCGCCCAGAAGGTGACGCCGAACGTGACCATCACCTCGGCCGCCGAACGGTTCTCGAACGGGTTGGTCGGGAAGCCCAGCGCCGACCGGATCAGCCAGACGATGCCGACGGCGATGCCGGCGAAGAGCAGCGATACCCAGATCGCGCGAACCCAGCTGCCACCCGTCCAGACGCTCTTCGGCTCACGATGGACAGGGCCGTGCCCATGGTCGTCGTGCCCATGCCCGTGGCCGCCTCCGACGTGTTGTGCCTCAGTGATCGCCATCGCCTAACCCGACCCTCCCTGCGCGGTCTTCTTGCCCTGCTCCTGCTTCAGCCAACTGTTGAACGCCTCCTGACTGAGCACCTGCACGGGCGCCCGCATCAGTGAGTGGCCGGCGCCGCAAAGCTCGGTACAGATGACGGCGTACGTCCCTTCCCTGGTCGGCGTCGCGTAGGTGTGGGTGACGATCCCCGGCACGGCGTCCTGCTTGACGCGGAACTGCGGCACGTAGAAGGAATGGATCACGTCGTTCTGGAGCGAGGTGATGTCGAACTCCACGTTGCGGTCGACCGGTAGCATCAGGATGGGTGACTGCACCCCGCCCTCGTACTTGAACGTCCAGGCGAACTGCTGAGCCTGCACCTGGACGTTCAGGTGATCCGGCGCCTTCGTCTCGTTTCGGACGAGCACGACGCCACCGGCAACCGCGAACCCGAGCACGATGATCGTGGGAATCACGGTCCAGACGATCTCGAGCGTCGTGTGGCCGTGAATCGGCGGGCCGTCGCGCTCCTCGTCCCCGGGCCGTGCCCGGAACTTCCAGATGCAGTAGCCCAGGAACGTGATGACGATCCCCATGATGAACGCCGACATGATCATCAGGGCCAGGTAGAGCAGATCCTGCCGCTCCGCCTCGACGGACGCCTGAGTGGGGAACCAGGACGGGGTGACAAGGATGGCGATCGTGAAGATCGCACCCACGATCAACGAGACCACCCCAACCTTCAACGCGGACAAACGGCTCTCCTCGACGCTTTTCGCCCAGGGGAACCCGGGCGTGCCCGGGGGATTCTAGGGGCGTCGCAAGACGCTGGCAAAGGGAACCGAACAGGGCACTCGCGCGGCTCGCATGGCATCATCCAGAACGGTCATGGAGTTCTTCCTGACGCACCTGCCGCACATCGTGGCGCCGCTCCTGGGCTTCGCCTTCCTCGCCCGGTTCGCGCTCTACGTCAAGCGGCTGCCGCCATCGCACCTCACAGACGAGGAGCTGGCGGAGTGGCACGCTCGCCGCGCCAAGAAGGTCTGAGCCCCGTCAGACGGCGCGGAGCGACCGCTGCGAAAGCAGCGCCACCGCCACCGTGCCGCCCGCGGCGAGCCCATAGACCGATGAGGCCGGCATGTGGGCGACCAGGGCCGTCGCCAGCAGACCGCCCACGGTCGAAGCCAGCAGGGCCGCCATCCGGCCGGTGATGCCGACCCGGGCCTGCTCGTTGTGGCCGACCCGGTTCTGACGCTCGCCGATCAGCAGCGTGATGAAGAGCAGGCCGAAGGCCTCCAGCAGGGAGAACCCGATCGTGCCCGTGTAGACGTTGCCGGCCAGCGCCAGCGCGATCGCGCCAAGGCCGCTTCCGAGCAGGGCGACGCGCAGAGCCAGCCCGGCGCCGAGGCGGCGGTGGACGACCGGCGCCGCAAGACCGCCGACAAGGCCGGCCCCACCGCCGATTGCAAGCATCCAGCCGGTGGCCGGCCCGTCAGCGTGGAGCTCTCCGCGAGCGAAGACCACGATCAGCGCATACATCATGTTGACGGCGAGGTTCCACGCCATCCCGACGGTGGTCAGCATTCGAAGCGTCGGGTCACGGACGACGAGCATGAGGCCCGCCATCACGCCCCCGGTGTCGTCGCTCGACCGCTCGCCCGGGCCGAGGTCGACCTTCATGCTCGCGATCAGCGCCCAGGCCAGCGCGAAGCCGGCCGCCTGCACCCAGAGTGCCTCCGAGGCTCCGAGCAGTCCGATCAGCGCGCCGCCGATGGCCGGTCCGACCAGCAGGCCGAGCGACCAGACGAACGACAGGCCGGCCTGCCCCTCCACGAAGTTGCCCTCGCCCACCAGTCGCGACACCGCGCCGAACGCGGCCGCGTCGACGAACACCCGCCCAGCGGTGACCCCCAGGCCGGCCGCGTAGATCAGCACCAGCGGAAGGTGGCGGGCGTCTGTGCCCGCGAGGACGACGACCGGTATCACCAGGGCTGCCGCCAGTTGCACCATCACGCCGAGCTCCATCACCCGGCGGCGCTGGCGCCGGTCGCCGACATCCCCCGCCGGCAGGCCGAGCAGCACATAGGGGATCGTCCCGACCAGAAACGCCGCGGCAGCCTCCGACGGGGAGCCGCCGGCGTCGAGCACCAGCCATGGCAGGACGACAAACGACAGGCCGCCGCCCAGCGAGTCCATCAGTTGCGCGATCAGAAAACGGCGGCCATCGGCAGTAGAGAGGAGGACGTTGGCCACGCTCGCATGCTACGCATAGCGAAGCGCGCGGAGCGGGCGAACCGTCTACTCCCAGACGGGCGGGCCGGTGCGGAGGTGCAGGGTCGTCCCCACGCCCCGGGCGCGCGCATTGTCGAGCACGTACTTGGCGGTCGTGACGTCGTCCATTGCCAGGCCGACCGGCGAGACGACGATCCGCTGCACGGCCCAAGTGCGGCCCGGGTGACGTCCCGCCACCACGTCCGACAGCTCCACCGCCCCGGCGCCGTCAGCGCCGACCACGCCGCCGCGCACGAGCCGCTCGGCATAGCGGCCGTCGTGGGTCGACTCGTGCTCCCAGTCGTCGACCACCAGCAGGTCGGTGACCTCGTGAAGGCTCTCCGGGCCATCGAGGCTGGAGACGAGCACAACGGTCACTCCCTCGCCCAGCCATCCCGGCTCGAAGGTCGGTTCGACCGCCATCGTGGCCGGGACCACGACCTGCGAACCGCGCACGGCCTCTTCCGCTGTGAGCGCCGGTCGCACGTTCAGCCCGGTGGCGGCCGACTGCCGCTCGCAGAACCGGCGGCTGCGCGCCTGGTCCGGATCGAAGACGCGCACTTCCGCAAGTTCCGGCATGACGACCCGAAGGGCGTCGAGCTGCGTGTGCGCGAGCACGCCGGCTCCAATCAGGCAAACGGTGCTGTCGCCGGGGTTGGCAAGGTGGCGGACCGCGACGCCGGTCACCGCGCCGGTGCGCATGGCCGAGACGACGGTGCCGTCCATCACCGCCAGCGGCAACCCCGTCTCGCGGTCGGAAAGGAGCACGAGCGCGTTGGCGCGGGGCAGGCCGCGGACGGCGGGGTTGTCGGGCACGCTCGGGATCCACTTCATGCCGGCGACGTCGAAGGGCCCGCCGACGTAGGCCGGCATCACCATGATCCGTCCGTGCTTTTCCTCGGTGCCGGGCTCGTCGGACCAGGTGATCATCACCTTCGGCGGCATGAAGACGTGTCCCTCGGCTTTCACCGCGAATGCCTGCTCGATCACGTCCACCACGGCCGCCATGTCGAGCCCCCCGGCGGCGACCACGTCCTCCTGCGACAGGTAGAGGAACGCTGTGTCGACGGCGGCGCCGGCCATGACGCGGCATCATAAGGCCGTGCGCGCTGTCACTTTGCATGAACATGGCGGCCCGGAGTCGCTCCGGCCGGCCAAGCTTCCGGATCCCGAACCTCAGCCGGGAGAGGTGGTCGTCGACCTGATGGCATCCGCGCTGAACCACCGCGACGTGTGGCAGCGCACGGCGCCGGGAAACGACGGCGCCGTGCTCGGCTCTGATGGTGCGGGACGGGTCTCTCGGCTCGGGGAAGGCGTCACAGGCGTCGAGGTCGGCGCCGAGGTGGTGATCAACCCATCCGTCAACTGGGGCCCGTCCGACGACGCTCCCGGCGACAAGTTCAACATCCTCGGCGTGCCGCGCCAGGGCACCTACGCCGAGCGGATCGCGATCCCGGCCGACCACGTGCGGCGGCGGCCGGAGCGCCTGTCCTGGCACGAGTCGGCAGCGCTGCCGCTCGCAGGGCTGACCGCATGGCGGGCGCTCGTCACGCGCGGGAGGGTCGCCGCCGGGATGCGGGTGCTGGTGACCGGAGCCGGCGGGGGTGCATCGACGTTCCTGATCCAGATCGCCCATGCGCACGGCGCAGACGTGACCGTCACCAGCTCCAGCGAGGAGAAGCTCGACCGCGCCCTTGCCCTGGGGGCTACCCGCGGCGTCCGCTACACCGACGACGATTGGCCCGCGCAGGTGGGCGAGGTCGACCTCGTGGTCGACAGCGCCGGCGGCCCCAGCTGGGAGGGAGCCCTGCGCTGCCTTCGCCGCGGCGGGACGCTGGTCAGCTTCGGTCGGACGGCCGGGGTGAAGGTCGAACTGGACATCCCGAGCCTGTACTTCGGCCACTGGAACATCCTCGGCACGACCATGGGCTCGCCGCGGGACTTCGAGGGCCTGCTGGCCCACGTCGCCGCGGCGTCGTGGAGCCCGGTGATCGACAGCGTGTTCCCGCTCGAGCAGGCGGATCGTGCGCACGTCCGTCTCGAGCAGCCCGACCGGTTCGGGAAGATCGTGCTCGAGATCGCTGCCTGATGTCTCTTCACCTGACCCAGATCCGCCACGGTTACGGCGCCGAGGAAGTGCTGCGCGACGTGTCGGCGATCGTCCGACCCCGCGACCGGGTGGCGCTGGTGGGCCGGAACGGTGCGGGCAAGACCACGCTGCTTCGCATCATCGGCGGCGAGCTGCCGCCCGAGGGGGGCAGCATGTCGATGACGAGCGGCACCCGCGTCGCACTGCACGATCAGCGCCCCCCGCTCGCACGTGGAGTCACGCTCGGCCAGTATGTCGGTGAGGGCGCCGCGGCGGCGGCCGCACTCGAGAACGAGCTGCGAGGCCTGGAGCGGCAGATGGCGGCCGGCAATACGGACGCGCGGACGCTTGCCGAGTACGGCCGCGTCCAGGCCGAGTTCGAGCGCGCCGGCGGGTACGCGTGGCGCTCGCGCCTGGAGGGCATCGCCCGCGGCCTCGGCTTTTCCCCCGAGGACCTCGACCGTCAGTTGGACACCTTCTCGGGCGGCGAGCTGACCCGCGCGTCGCTGACCCGAGCGCTGGCGGGCGAGCCCGACCTGCTGCTGCTGGACGAACCCACGAACCACCTCGACGTCGACTCCATCGAGTGGCTGGAGGAGTACCTCGACGGTCTCGACGCCTCTGTGGTGTTCGTGTCACACGACCGCTGGTTTCTGGAGTCGGTGGCGACGTCGGTGCTCGAGCTCGACCGCGGCAAGGGACGCCTGACGAAGGGCAGCTACTCGCATTGGCGCCGGGACCGGGCTGAGCGCATGGCGCAGCAGGCCGATCAGTTCGAGCGTCAGCAGGAGGAGCTTGCGCACCTCCAGCGCTTCGTCGACCGGTTCCGCTACGGCACCAAGTCGCGACAGGCCCAGAGCAAGCTGAAGGCGATGGCGCGAATCGAGCGGGTCGACCGGCCGGCCGAGGAGCGCAGCCTCACGTTCGATTTCCCACCGCCGCGGCGGAGCGGCCGCGTCGTCCTCGACGTCGAAGGACTGGACGTGGAGGTCGCCGGGCGCACGCTGCTCGAGAAGGGGTCGTTCCACATCGAGCGAGGTCAGCGAGTTGCATTGATCGGGCGAAACGGATCGGGCAAGACGACGCTGCTCGAGACCCTGGTCGGCAACCGCCGGGCGCCGCATGGCAAGGCGAAGCTGGGCCATAACGTCGACGTCGCCTACTACTCGCAGCAGGCGCTCGAGCTGCCCGAGCAGGCCAAGCTCGTCGAGGCGGTGGCGCAGGGCACGAAGCTGACCGGCCCGCAGGCGCGGACGCTCCTCGGCCGCTTCCTGTTCTCCGGCGAGGAGGCCGAGAAGCAGGTGGCGGTGCTGTCCGGGGGCGAGCGCCGGCGCCTCGCGCTGGCGCGCACCGTCGTCTCCGGTGCCAACTTCCTGGTGCTGGACGAGCCGACGAACCACCTCGACATCGAAAGCCGCGAGGCCCTCGAGGACGCACTCCAGGCGTACCCGGGGACGGTGCTGCTCGTCTCGCACGACCGGGCGCTGATCGAGGCCCTGGCGACGCGCACGATCGCGATCGAGGACGGGCGGCTGCGGCTGCGCGACGGGGGCTTTGGGGAGTACGCGCGCGATCACGAGCCGGCACTGCAGCGGCCGGAGCCCGCGAAGGCACCAGCCCCGAAAGCGGACCGCAAGCCGAAGCCCCAGCAGGCGGCACCGAAGCGCTCGCAGCGCTCTCAGCGCGAGACCGTGCGGCTCGAGCAGAAGATCGAGAAGCTCGAGGAGGAGCTCGGCGGTCTGGCGGCCCGGCTGTCGCAGCCGGACGCCTACGACGAACACTCCGCGCTCGCCGACGACGGGCGCCGCCACCAGGCCGTGCAGGAGGAGCTGGCGTACCTCTATCGCGAGTGGGAGCACCACGCCGGGTGAAACAACGGGGTCTGACCCCGTTGTTTCATGCGCTGCCGAACGCTGCGACGATCGCCTCGGCGATGTCCCGCAGCGGCTTCCCGGTCTTCTGGCTTGCCGCCCGGATGCGTGCGAACGCCTCCGCCTCGGTAAGCTCGTCGCGGTCCATCAGCAGGCCCTTCGCCCGCTCGATCACCTTGCGCGACTCCAGCGCCTCGCGCAGCGACGCTGATTCGTCACGCACGGCGGCCAGCTCGGCGTGGCGGGCGCGTGCAGCTGCGATGGCCGGCAGCAGGTCGCTCTCGCGGAACGGCTTGACGAGGTAGCCGAACACGCCTGCGTCGACGGCACGGTCGACCAGGTCGGTCTCCGAGAACGCCGTCAGCATCACGATCGGGATCGGCCGACGGTCGAGGATCATCCGCGCCGCCTCGATGCCGTCGAGGCGGGGCATCTTCACGTCCATGACCACAACGTCCGGCTCGTGGGCGGCGGCGAGCTCCACGGCCTCGCGGCCGTCGCGGGCCTCGGCGACGACCTCGAACCCGGCGCGCTCCAGCATCGCTCGCACGTCGAGCCGGATGATCGTCTCGTCCTCGGCGATCAGGACTCGGCTGGAAATGTCACCACCGCCTTCCCTCGCAGCTCGATGCGCCCGCGCAGCTCCTCCCGCACGAGCGCATTCGCGATCGTCAGGCCGAGCCCCTCGCGCTTCCCGGGCGACGGGCCAGGTCCTTCGTCGCCGACTGTCAGCTCGATGCTTCGGCCGTCGCGGCGCAGACCGACGTCGATCCGTCCATGCCCGTGCTCGAGCGCGTTGCCGAACAGCTCACAGAACACGAGCGCCAGTGCGGTCGCCCGCTGACCGGAGAGCGTGACGGGGTCGAGCGTGCTCGCAACCTCCCGACCGCCCAACCCCTGGCCCAGCATGGCCTCCAGGCGGCCGATCAGGTCGGCACACTCGACATCGTCTTCCCGCGCGGACGTCAGAAGGTCGTGCACCGCCGCGATGGAGAGGATCCGGTTGACGCTCTCGTCGAGCGCCCGCGCGGCAGACTCGTTTCCGATCGCGCGAGCCTGGAGGCGCAGGAGCGAGGCAACCGTCTGGAGGTTGTTCTTGACGCGGTGGTGGATCTCCTGGACGGCCAGGGACTCGAGCTCGGACACCCGCTCGCGCGTGCGCTCGTACAGCTTCGCGTTTTCGATGGCCTGGCCCACCTGCTGCGCGATCGCCGAAAGCAGCGCGATCTCGTCGTCCGTGAAGACCCTGCGCAGGCGGGTGCGGACGTTGAGAGCGCCCTCCAGCTTGTCGCGCGCAAGCACAGGCACGGCCAGAATCGACTCGTACTCGTCCTCGGGCAGGTTCGTGAAGGAGACGAAGCGGGGGTCGAGATGCGCGGCCGCGGGGATCATCACCGGCCGCCCTTCGGCCGCAGCGGTGCCCGTGATGCCCTCACCCAGGTGCATGCGAGGACGGTTGGCAGGATCGTCGAACCGCCCGGCGTGCGTCGCCTGTAGTTCGAGCACGTCGCCTGCCTCGTCGTAGAGGTAGACGAAGCACGCATCGGTGTGCATGGTGGTCGACACCTTGGCCGCGATCTGCTCGAACACCTCCGCCAGGTCGAGCGAGGAGTTCACCGCAGCGATCGTGTCGGTGAGAAGTGCGAGGTGGCGAGCTGTCCGATCCGTGGCGGCCATCGGTTGAGTCTAGAGGGGTGAACGCTCAGATCGCCCGAACGACGCCCAACGGCCCGAGCACCGCGTCGGCACGCTCGCGGGTGGCTTGCGCCGCCGCCTCGTCACCGGCAGCTTTGAGCGCCTCGGCGAGGTCCGCGTCACAGCAGGCGGCGAAGTACATGGCGCCGCGCTCGGCCTCCAGATCGCGGGCGCGCTGAAGATGCTCGGCGGCCTCCCGCGGTCGTCCTTCGCCCAGGAGAGCCAGCCCTTCCACGACGTCGAGGCCGATCGTCGATCCCGTCTGCGCCTCCCGCCGAAGCGCCGGAGACAGCTCGTCCGCGAACCGACGCGCTTCTGCGGCTGCCCCGAGCCGGTGCAGCGCGCGCCCCGCTCCGACGGCAAGCTCGGCAATGAACGCATCAAACCGGCCCTCCAGTATCGCCAACCCCGCCGATACGTGACCAAGGACGGCGTGGGCGTCGCCGGTTCCGGCTGCCTCGACAGCCGCGAGCACCCTTGCCGGGACCACGCGCTGTGGCTCCGCTGCCTGATCGGCCCACTCGACAAGCTCTGCGATCATCGGCCTGGCAGCAGCGCCGTCGCCACGAGCCAGCGCGACGCGCGCCGACAACTCGAGCCAGATCATGCCGGAGCCGGCGCCGCCCGAACGGGCTCGCTGCTCCCACTCGGGCGTCAGATGCGGCACCATCTCCTCCCAGCGCCCCGCCGGGAGATGGACGAACCGGTGAACGCTCAGTTCGAGGTAGTCACTGAAGGCGCTCTCGACGATCTTCGGCAATCCGCCGGCCTCGGCGGCGACCTCCTCGATCCGGCTGAGCGGCGCGGACAGAGCAGAGCCCCACACCTGATTCACAGCGGCCCGGTATGCCTCGTCATACGCACCCGCGTCGATTGCGATCCGGGTGGCTTCGGCAAACATGCCGGCGTCCGGCACGCCGGAACGGAAGCTCCGCGCCGTCGCAAGGTTGATCAGCGCGTTGGCCTCGGCAAAACGATCGCCGACGCGCCGTGCCACGGAGACCGCCTCCTCGGCGTGCGGGATGGCGGCGCGCACGCCACCCAGCATCTCGAGCTGGGAACGGCGCGCCAGCGCGCGGGCCAGCGCGACGGACTCGGGGAGCCCTTCCAGGATCGCGACCGCCTGCTCCCCGGCGACCAGGGCCTCTTCCGGACGCGCGTGGTACCAGAGCGCGCGCGTCAGCTCGCCGAGAGCCTGGGCCTGCCCCTCGCGGTCCCCGACCGACTGGAACCGAGCGGCGGCGTTCTGAAGCCGCTCGATCGCCGCGTCCGTCTCGAGCATCGAGATCTCGGCACTTGCCAGCTCGAGCTCGACAAGGGCCAAGTCGCGTTCGTTGTCGGCGAGGCCCATCGCCGCTCGGAGGAGCCTGACGGCCGGTTCGGCCGCCGCACGGCGCAAGGCGGCCCTTCCGGCCCTGACGAAGACCTCCATTGCCCTGCGCCGCACGCCGGAGTCCGTCTCGCCGCTTGCGATCGCTTGGAGATAGTGGTGTGCCAGCACCTCCGAGATCTCTCCCTCACGCTCGTCTCCGAGCTCCTCGATCCAGCGGGCGACGCGGAGGTGCAGTTCCCGCCGCTCTGCACGCGGCAGGATCGAGTACGCCACGTCGCAGGTCAGCGCATGCTTGAAGATGAACTCCCGGCGCCCCTCCATCGAGGACTCGAGCCGCTCCGACACAAGCTCGCGCTGAACGAGCGCCGCGAGCGCGGACTCGTCTACGCCGACGGCATCGGCCCAGAAGGTGCGCCCGACCACGGCGCACTCTCGCAGCGCGCGCCGCTCCGCAGACCCGAGCAGGTCGATGCGCGCCGCGATCACCCCGCGCACGCCGTCGGGGATGGGGATGCCGTTGACGCGCTCCGTGGCTATCCATCCGCTCCCGCTGCGAGTGATCGCTCCCTCGTCGATCAGCATCCGGAGGATCTCCTCGGTGTAGAACGGGTTTCCCTCCGCCCGCGCACAGATCCGGTCGCGCACGTCGCCGTCCAATCGGTCCACGTCGAGCAGCGACGACACCAGCCGGCCGTTCTCGTCGGCCGCGAGCGGACGCAGCGAGATCGACGTGGCGCTCCTCAGCCCCGCACCCCACGACGGCCGGCTATCGATCAGTTCCGGCCGGGCTGTGCACACGATCATCACCGGCGTGTCCTCCAACGAGGCTGCAACCGCATCGATCAGGTCGAGCAGAGGCGAGGGTGCCCAGTGCACGTCCTCGATCACGATGGCCGTCGGCGCCTCGCGGCCCAGCGCGGCGAAGTATCGCGACCATCCCGACACGAGCATCCGCCGTACGTCGACGGGCTCCAGCGAGTCGGCGGATGCCGACTCCAGCCCGATCGTGTGCGCGATGGCCTCGGCCATACGTGCGTCCCCCATCCCTCCCAGGGTGTCGGCCAGCCGGTCCCGCACAACCGCTGCGGGATCGCTCTCCCGGATACCGGCCTGCGCCTTCACGATCTCGGCGAGCGGCCACCACGTGACGTTCTCCCCATAGGACAGGCACCGTCCTTCGAACCGCCGCAGCCACGGCGTCGCCGCGGCGAACTCCGACAACAGCCGGGACTTCCCGACGCCCGCGGCGCCGAACAGGGTGACGAGCTGCGGAGCCCGCTCGTCGGCCACCCGCCGGGCGAGCGTGCCAAGCAGCTCGAGCTCGTTGTCGCGGCCGATCATCGGCGCGTGGAGGCCGGGCAGCCCACGCCGCGCCGGCTCGGCGATCGCCGCGACCGCGACGGAAACGCGCACAGGCTCCGACTTGCCCTTCGCCTCATGGGCGACCGCCTCCCCGTAGGCGATCGCTCGCTGTGTCGCCGAACGGGTGCGCTCGCCGACGACCACCTCGCCCGGCTCGGCCGCCTGCTGCAGCCGCGCTGCAACGTTGACGGCATCGCCGCTCACCATCAGGTCACCGCGGGCGGCCGCCTCTCGGCCCGTGACCACCTCGCCGGTGTTCACCCCCACCCGGATCCCGACGTCGGCACCGAACCGGTCGTGTACGTTCGTGGCGAACCGGGAGAAGTCGTCACGAACTGCGATGGCGGCCAGCACTGCGCGCTCGGCGTCGTCCTCGTGCGCCTGAGGGATCCCGAACACCGCCATCACGGCGTCTCCGGCGAACTTCTCGGTGACGCCGCCGTGACGCTCGACGTGGCCCGACACGAGGCCGTACAGCTCCCGCTGGACGTCCCGCACGTCCTCCGGATCGATCTTCTCGCCGAGCGCGGTGGAACCGGACAGGTCGGCGAAAAGGACGCTGACCAGCTTCCGCTCCTCGCCGGGATCAGCGACCCGGGCCCGCTGCGCCCCCGCCTTCAGAGCCGTCCCACAGCTCGAACAGAACGCCGCATCAGCCGGCTGCTCAGTCCCGCACGCCGGGCAGTCAAGCCACAACGGCGCGCCGCACGCGTTGCAGAAGCGCGCACCCGCCGCCTGCTCCGCGCCGCACGTAGCGCAGTTACTCACCCGGCGAGTGTAGATCGCCGGAAGCCGGTGTCGGATTGACACGTTGCCCGGCCGATGAGAGGCTTCGCGCCGCTGAATTCCAAATACTGGGCAAGCCGGTGGGTCCACCGGCAGACGAAAGGGGGATGTCCGGTGAGACACCGATTGAGATGGGCGATCGCGCCGCTGGTCGCGATGGCAGCATTGCTCGCGCTGTCCGCGAGCGCCGGGGCGCGACCGAGCGCGGCTGTAACGGTTTCCGACGACTTCGCGGGACCGCTGTTCGGCGTCAACAACGGGCCCGGCCATCAGCTGCTCGTGGCCGATGCCGGTGCCGGCCCAACCCGGCTCCTGCCAAACGGCACGACCCGGCTGATCACACGCCTGCCGGGCGTGAGCGACGTCGACCGCGCGGGGCGGCCCAATGCGGTGTGGGCGCTCGTCAGCGACCGGCGAGGAGAGCTGTACAAGGTCATCGGCGGTCACAAGACGAAGGTCGCCGATCTGACCGCGTTCGAGAACCGCGTGGATCCCGCGAACGACGGGCCGGAGTCCAATCCGTTCGACCTCCACAGCCTCGGGTTCCGCCGCACGCTGATCTCGGACGCCGCCGGAAACAGCGTTCTCATCTTCGACCACGGGAAGCTCGACTGGGTGGCATCGCTGCCCCAGCATCGCGTTCCCACGCAGCCGGTCAAGGACGCGGCCGGCTGTCCTGGCGGCCCCCCGGAGATCTGCAACCTGCCACGGTTCTTCGAGGCGGACCCCGTTGCGACCTCCGTGGCGATCGGCCCTGACGGGGCGATCTACGTCACCGAGCTGACCGGGTTTCCGGCCACACCGGGCACCTCCCGCATCTGGCGGATCGAGCGGGGCGCGCGGCATGTCGCGTGCGGGCACAGCAGCAAGTGCAAGATCGTCGCTCGAGGGTTCACCTCGATCGTCGATCTCAAGTTCGGCCCTGACGGCAGCGCGTACGTCGTCGAGCTCGACGAGGCCAGCTGGCTGGCGCTCGAAGGCGGCACGCCCAAGGGCGGCACGATCAACCGGTGCAACTCGGGCAGCGGCCCGCTCTGGTCATGTCACAAGCTGGCCCGGAATCTGACCATGCCGATCGGCGTGGCAATCGACGGGGACAAGGTCTTTGCGGCCACCCACGTCCTGATTCCAGGCCAGGCCAGGGTCGTGCGCGTGCGCTGATCTGACGATGATCCGGGGAGCCGCCCACCGTGGGCGGCTCCCCGGGACATGCGCACGGGCGGGACGACGGGGTACCTTTCCGGGCATGGCACTCCCGTTGTCATCCCCGGTGCTCCCACAGCTGGCCAAACCGGCGACCGCGCTGCCTGACGGGGAAGGCTGGAGCTACGAGCCGAAGCTCGACGGGTTTCGCACGATCGTGTTCGTCGACGGCGACGAGCAGCACCTCCAGTCGCGGAACGGCAAGCCGATGGACCGCTACTTCCCCGAGATCCAGCTTCCGCCGGGCCGGTACGTGCTCGACGGCGAGCTCGTCGTCACGGGTGCCGACGGCGGGGACGACTTCGAGGCGCTCCAGCAGCGGATCCACCCGGCGGCGTCGCGCATCCGCATGCTGGCAGAGGAGACACCCGCCCGGTTCGTCGCCTTCGATTTGCTCGCCGAGGAGGACGAGACGCTACTGGAGCTGCCGTTCACCGAGCGACGCCAGCGCCTGGAGCGGTTGGGCGGCAACGGCATCGAGGTGATCGATCGAACCACCGAACTGGATCGCGCGGGGGAATGGCTGGGCACCCTGGAAGGCGTGATCGCCAAGCAGGACACCGCGCCCTACCGCCCGGGCGAGCGGACCGGAATGGTGAAGGTGCGCAGGGTGAGGACGGTCGATGCGATCGTCATCGGCTGGCGGGAGCACAAGCACGGCGGCGCGGTCGGCTCGCTCATCCTGGGCATGTACGGCCCGAACGGCGAGATGCGCCACGTCGGCCACACGTCGAGCTTCACCGCCAAGCGCGCACGCGAGCTGGTGGAGGTCGTGCGGCCGCTCGAGACGGGCGAGTTCGGGGAGCCCGGTCCGAGCCGATGGTCGTCGGGCCGCGACACCGTCTGGCACGACCTGCGGCCGGAGCTCGTGGCCGAGGTCGAGATCGAGCACGTCAGCGGCGGGCGGATCCGCCACGGCGCCCGCTTCCAGCGCTGGCGTGACGACAAGGCCCCCGAGGAGTGCACGAGCGACCAGCTGGATCGGTGAGCAAGGCGACGGTCATCTCGGTCGGCAACCGCAAGCTGAAGCTGACCAACCTCGACAAGGTGCTGTACCCGAAGGCCGGGTTCACCAAGGGCGACGTGATCGACTACTACCGCAGCGTCGCCCCCGCGCTCCTGCCACACCTGAAGGACCGGCCGCTGACGATGAAGCGCTACCCGAATGGGGTCGATCAGGAGTTCTTCTACCAGAAGGAGGCGCCACAGCACCGCCCTCCTTGGGTGAAGACGGTTCCGATCTGGAGCCGCGGGAACAAGCGCGACATCAACTTCCTGCTCGTCAACAACCTCTCCACGCTGATCTGGATCGCCAACCTTGCCGACCTCGAGCTGCACACGTCGCTGTCGAAGGCCGCCCATCCGCAGCGGCCGACAATGATGGTCTTCGACCTCGATCCGGGCCCACCGGCGACGATCGCGGAGTGCTGCGAGGTGGGCCTGATGCTGCGCGACCTGCTGCACGACCTCAAACTCGAGACGTTTGCGAAGACGTCCGGCTCCAAGGGCCTTCAGGTCTACGTCCCGCTGAACACCGCCGTCACCTACGACGACACCAAGCCGTTCGCGCACACGGTGGCTCGCCTGCTCGAGGAGCGCCGGCCCGACCTGGTCGTCTCGAACATGCGCAAGGAGCTGCGCACCGGGAAGGTGCTGGTGGACTGGAGCCAGAACGACGACATGAAGACGACGATCTGCGTGTACTCGCTGCGGGCGCGGGAGCGGCCGACCGTCTCGACACCGGTGACGTGGGACGAGGTCGGCGGGACAACGTCCAAGGGCGATCCGGCCAGTCTCGTGTTCGAGTGGAAGGACGCGCTCGAGCGGATCGACCGCATGGGCGACCTGTTCGAGCCGGTGCTGCGGGTGCGCCAGAGGCTGCCCAAGCTGTGACCGCATCGCTCACCGTCCTCGTCAACCGCAGCGCCGGCAGCTCCCGCCCTGCGGCCGAGATCGAGCATGTGCTGCACGAGCGGGGTATCGACGCCACGGTGCGCGTGGTGCCGGCGGAGAAGCTCCGCGACGTGGCGGCCGAATTGGCACGTGAGGCGCCCATCGTCGGGGTCGCGGGCGGCGACGGCTCGGTGAACGCCGTGGCGAGCGGGGTCGTCGGCACGGATGCGGCGCTCGCTGTGCTTCCACTGGGAACGCTGAACCACTTCGCGCAGGACATCGGCGTGGGCGACAGCATCGAGCAGGCCGCCGACGCCATCGCCGCGGGGAACGTGCGGCGGGTGGACCTAGGCGAGGTCAACGACCGCATCTTCCTGAACAACTCGTCGATCGGGCTGTACCCGCGGGCGGTACGAGAACGCGAACGCCATCAGCGCCGTGGCCTGAGCAAGTGGCCCGCCATGGCGGTCTCGCTGGCGACGTCGATCCGCCGCTACCACGTGCACGACCTGGAGCTCGAGCTCGAGGACGGCACTCGCCGCGACTGCCGCACACCGGTGATCCTCATCAGCAACAACGAGTACGAGATGGGGCTGCCAGAGCCGGTGCACCGCACGCGCCTCGACGCCGGGCAGCTGTGCCTCTACGCCGCGGACGACCCCGGCCGTGCGCGCCTGCTTCGCCTCGGCATCGCGGCCGCCCTCGGGAGGCTGCACGACCAGACCGAGGTCGACGTCGAGTGCCTCCAGCGGCTGACGGTGCATGCCCGCGATCCGGCGCTCCCGGTCGCGCTCGACGGCGAGCCTCATGACTTCCGGCCGCCCCTGCGCTACCGCATCCTCCCGCTCGCGCTCCGCGTGATCGCGCCACCGACGTCATGACCTCCATCGCGCATCTGTCCGACCTCCACTTCGGGACCGAGGATGAGGCCATCGCGAAGCGGCTGCTGGACGAGCTTGCGGAGCTCCGGCCCGACATCACCGTGGTCAGCGGCGACCTGACGCAGCGTGCGCGCCGTGCGCAGTTCGCCGCTGCGCGTGACTACCTGGATCGGCTGCCAAAACCGCTGGTCGTCGTGCCGGGAAACCACGACATTCCACTCTACGACGTGCTGCGCCGCATGCTTTCGCCGCTCGACAGGTACAAGACGTTCATCTCGGAAGACCTCTGCCCGTATGCCACGGTCGACGGGCTGGCGGTGCTTGGCCTGAACACGGCACGGCCGAGCCGCTGGAAGGAGGGCGCACTCTCGCCGGCACAGGCCGAGCTGATCCGCACCCGGTTCGCCGAGGCGGACGAAGGCGTGCGGAAGGTCGTCGTCACGCACCATCCGTTCATCCCGCCGCCCGACCAACCCAAGGCCGCGGTGGTCGCCGGGCGGGCACGTGCGCTCGACGCGATCCACGTCGCCGGTGTGGAGCTGCTGCTCGCAGGCCACCTCCACGTCGGCTACGCCGATGTCGTCGAGGGCTACGACGGCGTCATGTCGGTGCAGGCCGGAACGGCGTTCTCCCGACGCCGGCGCTCACAGCCGAATGCCTACAACGTGATCACGCTGGACGAGCGGGAGCCGCACGTCGAAGCACGCGCCTGGGATGGCAACGCGTTCCGGGCGATCGAGCCCAGCCCTCGTGTGGAGCGCGTCACAGACCGCGCCCCACACGAGGAGCAGGAGGGCTAGAGACCGGCTACAGGATCGGGAGGTAGCGATCGAGCTCCCATGCGGTGAGCTGGACGCGGTACTCGTCCCACTCCTTGCGTTTGAGCGCGATCAGCCGGTCGCGGAGCTCGACGCCGAGCGCCTTCTCGACCAGCTCGGAGTCCTCGGCCGCGTCGATCGCCTCGCCGAGCGACTCGGGGAGCGACTCGATGCCGAGGGAACGGCGCTCGGCCGACGTCAGGTCGTACAGGTTGGTCTCCATCGGATCGGGCAGCTCGTAGCCGCGCTCGATCCCCTCGAGGCCGGCGTGCAGCAGGGCGGCGAAGGCCAGGTACGGGTTGCATGCCGGATCGGGGCAGCGGATCTCGGCCCGCGTCGCCTTCTCCTTGCCCGGGTGGTAGAGCGGCACCCGGATCAGGGCCGAGCGGTTGCGCCGCGACCAGGCGACGTACACCGGCGCCTCGTATCCCGGCACCAGCCGCTTGTAGCTGTTCACCCACTGTGCGAACAGCATCGAGATCTCGCGGGCGTGGCGCAGCTGGCCCGCGATGAAGCTCTTCGCGATGTCCGACAGATACCACGGGTCGTCGGCGTCGTAGAACGCGTTCGTATCGCCTGTGAACAGGGACTGATGCGTGTGCATCCCCGAGCCGTTCTCGCCGAAGAGCGGCTTCGGCATGAAGGTGGCGTAGACGCCGTGGTTCTGGGCGACCTCCTTCACGATGCTGCGGTACGTCATGCAGTGATCGGCCATGTCGAGTGCGTCCGCGTAGCGGATGTCGATCTCGTGCTGGCTGGGCCCGACCTCGTGGTGCAGGTACTCGACCGGGATGCCCATCTCCTCAAGCGCGAGCACGATGTCCTTGCGCAGCGTCACCGCGGCGTCGGCCGTCGTGTCCTCGAAGTAGCCGCCCGCGTCGAGCGGGTGCGGCGTGCCGTTCTCCATCCGGAACAGGAAGAACTCCAGTTCCGGGCCGATCTTGAAGTTGTCGAACCCGAGCGAGCGCATGCGCTCGAGAGCGTTCCGCAGGACGTGCCGCGAGTCGGCGGCGTACGGCTCGCCGTCCGGCGTGCGCACGTCGCAGAACATGCGGCCGACCGACCGCTCACCGGACTGCCGCGGCATCATCCGGAACGTCGACGGGTCGGGCATCGCGATCATGTCGGACTCCTCGATCGCGTTGAAGCCCGTGACCGACGACCCGTCGAACCCCATTCCCACGTCGAGCGCCGACTCGAGCTCGTCGCGCGTGATCGCGAAGCTCTTCAGCCGGCCCACAACGTCGGTGAACCACAGCCGGATGAACTTCACGTCGGCCTGCGCGACCTCGCGCATGACCTTCTCCCGCAGCTCGGCAGCCGGTGCCGCCGCCCCATTCGTGATCTCCATCTCACTCCTTTCGCCATTTTGGGCACAAAAAAACGCCCCCAAGCGGCTCCCAATGGAGTCGCCTGGAGGCGTCGTCGCCTGTCGCCCGCCCGGCATCGTCGCCGGAGGGGAAGCAGATGAACTCTACACGATCACGCGGACGCGGCCATCACCTGTCCGGGCGGTCAGGTGATCGGGGTGAGGACGCCGTAGGCGATCGCGGCGACGAGCGCCGCGGCCGGCAGGGTCAGCATCCAGGCGACCAGGATGTTGCCCGCCACACCCCAGCGCACGGCGTTCGGATTCGTCGTGGCGCCGGCGCCGAGCACCGATCCGGTGATGACCTGGGTGGTCGAGATTGGGATGCCGGCCCGGGCCGTGTACCAAAGGATCAGGCTGGCGGTCGTCTGGGCGACGAACCCTTGGGGCGGCTCGATCTTGAAGATCCGCGTGCCCATGGTCTTCATGATCCGCCACCCGCCGACGTAGGTGCCGGCAGCAAGCGCGATGCCGGCCGAGACCTTCACGTACCAGGGGATGGTGAACTCGTCGAGGGTGCCGTTGGCGAACAGCGCGAGCGCGATCACCCCCATCGTCTTCTGGGCGTCATTGGTGCCGTGCAGGAACGCCATCAGGCTGCCCGATGCGATCTGCGCGGCACGGAAGCTGCGGTTGAGCGGCGCGGGGCGCACCCGGCGGAAGATCCACAGCACGGCAAGCATCCCGATGCCGGCGAGGATGAAGCCGAGCAGCGGGCTTTGGACCGCCGGGACGATGACCTTGTGCCAGATGCCGCTCCACTTGACGCTGTCGGTGCCGTTGGCGGCGATGGACGCGCCCACCAGTCCACCGATCAGGGCGTGGGACGACGACGACGGCAGGCCCAGGTACCACGTCGCCAGGTTCCAGGTGATCGCGCCCAGCAGCGCTGCCAGCAGGAGGTGCTGGGTCACGAGTTCGGTGTCGATCAGGCCGCTGCCGACCGTCTTGGCCACGGCCGTCCAGATCAGCGCGCCGAGCAGGTTCATGACGGCGGCGAGGCCGACCGCGACTCGCGGGCTGAGGGCCCGCGTCGACACGGTCGTCGCGACCGCGTTTGCGGTGTCGTGGAAGCCGTTGGTGAAGTCGAATGCCAGGGCGGTGAACACCACCACCCAGACCAGCAGGTCGGTCATCGATTCTTGAGGTACACGCTCTCCAGCACGTGCGCCGCCCGTTCGCAACCGTCGATGGCCTGTTCCAGGTCCTCGTGGATGTCCTTCCAGCGGATGACGATGAGCGGGTCGAGGCCGTTCGAGAAGAGCTTTGCGACCGCGTCGCGAACGATCCGGTCTCCCTCATTCTCGAGCTCGTGGACGGCGACCAGGTGGACCTGGACATCCTTCAGCCCTTCGAGGTTCGCGACGGCCTCGCTGAGCTTGCAGACCGCGCCGTGGATGACGCCGGCCTGCTCGATAGCCTCCTGCGGCACCTCCTCGACGCCGTACAGGTGGAGCTCGTCGGCGACCTCATCCATGAAGTCGCAGATGTCGTCGAGCGCGCTGGCGAGGTCGTAGATGTCCTCGCGGTCGATCGGCGTCACGAACGTGCGGTTGAGCAGCTGAACGATCTCGTGTGTGACCTCGTCGCCGACGTGCTCGCGGTCCTTGATCTGCGCGACGAGCTCGGAGCGGTCGGGATAGTGCTGCAGCAGGTCGAGCAGCATCTCTGAGGTTGTGACGAGATTCGATGCGGCCCGATCGAACAGGCGATAGAACTCGCGGTTCTGCGGGACGAGACGAAACTTTCGCATGCCGCGGAACCTACCGCACGCGTCGGTCTCGCACTCACGGTCCAGTGCCGTCCGGGGCGAGACCGATACTTGCTGCGACGGGCTCGTGAGCGACCACTCCACCACAACCCCAGTCCTCGACGCCGAGGGCGGCACCACGAGCACCGGCGTCCCCGCGGCCACGTGGTGCGACTGGTGGCCGTGGCTGTACCCGCTGCACCACGGCGCCCGCTGTACCGACACGCCGCTTCCCGGCTGGTCGCTCTCGAGTCCCACCGGGTAGCCTCCAGGGCGCGATGGCCCACGCCCACGCCCACGCGCACGGTCAAGGGCATGGGCACCTCCATGCAGAGCGAGCCCGCGGCCAGCGCGGCCTCGCGATCGCGCTTGGGCTGACGCTTGCGGTGCTCGTCGCCGAGGTGATCGGCGGCCTGGTCGGGGGGAGCCTCGCGCTGCTGGCGGATGCCGGCCACATGCTGGCCGACGCCGCGGCGCTGGGCCTGGCGCTGCTGGCAGGGTGGATGGCGACCCGCCCACCCGCCGCGAGGCGTACGTTCGGGTGGCAGCGAGCCGAGATCCTCGCGGCGCTCGCAAACGGCATGGTGCTCGTCCTGATTGCCCTTGCGACCGTGATCGAAGCGATCAGGCGGCTGGGGAGCGCACAGGAGGTCGCCGGCGGCGTCACGCTTGCGGTCGCGCTGCTCGGCCTCGTGTTCAACCTCGGCGCAGGCGCTGTGCTGCTGCGGTCAGGCTCGGGGCTGAACGTCCGCGCCGCCCTGCGCCACGTGCTCGCCGACGCCCTGTCGTCGGTCGGCGTGGTCGCCGCGGCCGTCGTCATCCTGGCCACCGGCTGGGAGCAGGCCGACCCGCTCGCAAGCCTCCTGATCGCCGGGTTGATCCTTTTCTCCGCAGTCTCGATCGTCCGCGAGTCGCTCGAAGTGCTGCTCGAGTCGGCACCCCGCGACATCGACGTCGAGCGGCTCGGCCACGCCATGGCCGCCGTCGACGGCGTCATCGAGGTGCACGACCTCCACGTCTGGACCGTCACCTCCGGCTTCGCGGCGGTCGCCGCGCACGTCACCGTCCGAGGCGAGGCCGAGCCCTCGATCGTGCGCCGCCGAATCGCCGAGCTGCTGCGAAACCACTTCGGCGTCGAGCACTCGACGCTCCAGGTCGAGCGCACCGGCGAAGAGCGCGACCTGCTCCAGATCCGCCCCCGCTGAAAATCCAGGGCAACAGCAACCGCCGGAGGACCCAATCAGGTGCCTGGCACGGGTGCCAGGCACGGGTGCCAGGCACCTTGATGCAGAGTCGTTTCGGCTCGGCGCACCGATGTGACACGCGTCGCAGTAGCTTGGTCATGTGCCTCGGCCGCCTCGACTTCAGTATCCCGGCATGATCTGCCACGTCGCCACCCGCGGCAACCGGAGGCAGGCGGTGTACCTGCACGACGCGGATCGGCTCAACTTTCTCGATGTGCTGCATCACATTACTGCCGAGCATCAGTGGAACCTGCTCTCGTACTGCCTGATGGGGAACCACTACCACCTCGTCGTCGAGGTTCCGGATGGCGATCTCGCCACGGGAATGCACCGGCTGAACTCGACGTACGCCAGACGGTTCAACGAACGGCATGGGTTTGCCGGCCACCTCTTCGAGAAGCGCTACTGGTCGGACGATCTGGAGCAGGAGGAGCGGCTCCTGGCGGCGATCGGCTACGTCGGCCGAAATCCTGTCCGTGCGGGGTTCTGCGAACGAGCTGCCGACTGGGTGTGGTCGAGCGCCGGGGCGGCCATGGGCGACAGGCGATGCCCGGCGTACCTGAACCTGACTCGACTGTGGGATCTGGTCGCGCCGACTCATGCGGCTGCGCAATCGCGGCTACGACAGATGTACGACGAAGAAGTGCTTCCGCCGCTTGAGGCGCTGCGCGAAGCGATCAAACGGCACGTCTCCAGAGCACACCATGGAGACGGCCTCAGCGTGCACGAGGTCGCCGAAGCGTTACAGCTGAGCACCACCTCTGTGCTGAAACTGATGAGGTGACGTAACGGTTCATGGCCGTGCCTGGCACCGGTGCCAGGCACGGGTGCCAGGCACCTTCCCGCGGGCGAGTTCCCGGGAGCACCTTCCCGGGCCAGGCGCGTTCCCGGGGCGCGTTCGTGCCGGACGTCAGACGTGCACGAGCTCGCGCCGCAGGTGGTCGTCCTGGGGCAGATAGCCGCGGCGGGCGTAGAAGTCGCGGGCGCGGTCGTCGGCTCCGGTGGGATCGATCACGACGGCGTAGAGACCGCGGCTGACGCCGTAGCCCTCGACCCAGTCGAGCAGCGCGTGACCGACGTGGCGACCGTGATCCGTCGGGGCGACCACCAGTTGATCGAGCACGAGAACCTGCTCGCGCTCGGTGACGCCGGCATAGCCTGCGCGCCGGCCCTCGCATTCGGCGACGAAGACGCGATCGGACGCGAGGCGCTCCTCGATGTCGCTCTCCAGCGCGCCGCCGGCCGCCACGACCTCCACCGGCATGGCGACCTCGGCCAGGCGAGCGAGCTCAGAGACCTCGTCCGGCGCGGCCTCGCGAATCGCCACGTCCTTCACGGGCGCGCCTCAGGTCTGAGCGGCGGCCGCTTCGACCGCTTTGCGCTCCTCGGGAGAGAGCTCGATTTCGCTCTCTCCGCCGACCAGTTGCTTGACGTAGATCCTGGCGTAGTCACGATCCTGGATCGCAGTGAGCACGACTCCGTTGGACGAGGCGTCGAGAAGCGCGAGCGAAACGGACTGCCGGCCCCCCGTACCCTCGAGGGCATCGTACCGCAGCAGCGACAGGCGTTGGAAGCTGCCGTCGAGCCGCGCGTCGATCGCCCGCACGCCGGCGTCGACCTCGTCCGCCCGCGTTTCGACGTGCTCGACGCGCGCGAGCAAGCCGACGGCGTACTCAACGAGGTCCTTCTGGTCGGCGCCGAGCAGGAGCCGCTGACCCCTGCGGATACGGCGGAGCTGCGAGGCCAGGTACACAACCGCGAGCAACAGCACGGCTGCTGCGACGCAGGCCGCGATGGCGACCAGAAGGGCGGTATCGGCGGTGCTCAAAGACTGAAGATGATCTGGTACGTCGCGCGGTTGTTGCTCTTGGTGCGCTCACCGGGCACCGGTGCCACGCTGACGGTCATCGGCAGCGCCTGAGCAAACGGTATCTGGTTCGAGCCGGACGCGATGCCCGTGATTTCGACAGTCTGCGTCTCCTTGGCGGCGATCTGGTCGATGACCGCCGACTTGACGATCTTCGTGTCGCCCTCCCCGATGGTGATCGTCACCTTCACGTTGAACTCGGGGAAGTCGCCGCCATTGGTGATCGTCACACGGAAGACGACGTCCGTCGCCTTGACCGTGTTCACCGTGCCGGTGCGCAGCGTCACCGCATTGCCTCCGCTGACCGCCGTCACGCTGTCGAGCTTCGTCCCATGGAGGCCGTTCACCGCGGTGCTCGGCTTCCACCGCTGCAGCACCGCACCCATCCCCGGGGCGGTCAGAAGCTGCCGGTCCGCCTTTGCCACGAAGGCGGAGGTCGGCACCTGCGCGTCGATCTTCTTGTCCTGCAGGGCCTTGCTGGCCGGCGTGTAGAAGGAGTCGCTGTAGATCACATCGGACGCCAGCAGCCGGTCCATGCACGGCACCAGCTGCGCGCCGCCTGCCGCCACGCGCTTCTGCTTGAAGGCGTCCTGCATGTTCGAGCGCAGGCAGTTGATGCCGTTCACCCGATACGAGAGCGTCTGCAGCAGGTATGGCTGGAACGGCTCGATCTCCTTGGTGGGGTTCAGCGCCTTCGCCTGGTTGAGCGCCTCCTGTGCCAGCTTGGCCGCGCTGTCGAGGCGGGACTCGACCACCGCCAGGCGCACGGCACGCTGCGAGCGGAACAGGTCGTGCAGCTCGTTGGCCGCCTGG
The DNA here is from genome assembly GCA_033856675.1 of Gaiellales bacterium. Classification (GTDB taxonomy): domain Bacteria; phylum Actinomycetota; class Thermoleophilia; order Gaiellales; family JAICJC01; genus JAICYJ01. Next base: position 79,842 of record JAWVEN010000072.1, read on the forward strand.
TCGGACTTGGTCAGGACCGGCTTCAGCTGGTCGTCGAAGAAGTCGCGGTTCTTGGATCCGGCGCTGCTGCCTCCGCAGGAGCGTGCGAGCAGGAGGAGCACCAGCACGACGACGATGATGCCCGCACCGAGCATGCCGAGCCGACCCCACTGGAGGTTCTCGAACGACGGCATGCCCTCGGGCCGGCGAAAGATCGGGCCGGTTCGCTGCGGACGGCGGCCGCCCGGTGGCCGCTCTCGCCCCGGCCGTTCGCGGCCGGGCGCGCGGGACGACTCACCCGGCTCGACCGGCCGGGTCGGAGCCGTCTCCTGAGTGCGGCTCGGCTCCTCCCACTCTCCGTCGAAGAAGTCGTCTGGCGGCACCGTCAGACCCTACCATCGCGGACGGATGCGACTCCGGCACAACAAAGGATGCAGTTTGCGGAAGGAGTCCGGCGCCCCCCGGCAAAACAGTCGTCCGTGGCCCAGCCTGCATCCGCCGTCTCCGACCCCACTCTCAACGGCCGCACCGTCGCCGGGAGGTACCTGCTCACCGGAGCGCTCGGCCGCGGAGGCTTCGGCACGGTCTATGCGGGCCGCGACCTGCAGGGTGGCGGTGAGGTGGCGATCAAGGTCTTCAGCCGCGCAGAGGGCTTCGCATCGCGCGCTGCGCGGGAGGCGCGAACGGCGACCAAGCTCGACCATCCCAACATCCACTCGTGCCTGGGTGTCGAGCAGGATGAGGACCACGCGTATCTGATTTCGAGGCTGGTCGTCGGTCAGCGGCTCGACCGCTCCAACCTGTCGGACGAGGAGGCGGTGCGCGCGATCGCCGCAGTCGCAGACGCACTTGCCCACGCCCATGAGCGTGGAGTCATCCATCGCGACGTCAAGCCGTCGAACATCCTGGTCGGCGACGACGGCGCAATCGTCCTGACCGACTTCGGCATCGCACGGGACGAGGACGCCCGCGACCAGACGATGGACGAGCGCGTGCTCGGGACGCTCTCCTACATGGCACCGGAGCAGGCCTCCGCGGAGCAGTCCACGGGCGCCACCGATGTCTGGGCCGCCGCCGTGACGCTGTACGAGGCGCTGACCGGGCACAACCCGTTCCGCACGAAGTCGCTCAACGACCTGCTGGAGCGCCTGGGCGCCGGCGCCCCGCCGCTCGCTCGTGAGCGCCCCGACCTTCCACGCTCGCTCTCGCGGACCCTCGCCCAGGCGATGCACCGCGACCCGCGCAAGCGCCCCACGGCGATCGAGTTGCGCGACTCGCTGTTGATGGCGCTGCGGCCGGACGAGGACTCCGACGACGTGGTCAGCGCCGCGCATACCCGCCCCCCGCGGAAGCTGCCCCAGCTCGAGCGCCTCCAACGGCCGGCGACAACTGTGCTGCTCTCGTTCTCGCTGGCGTGGACGCTGACGGCGTTCCCGGTCTACCCGGCCGCATGGACCCTGCCGCTGACGGCGCTCGTCGCCCTGCTGGCGTGGCGCGCCCCCCGGGCAGGCATGATCGTCGCGGCGGCGGTGTGCCTGCCGGCGTTCTGGAACGTCGCGCAGGCCGGAGCCCTGATCTACGCCATCCTCGTGACGGTGTGGCTTCGCGCCGGCCGCCGATGGGGCCTGCGGACGGCTGTTCCGCTGATCGCGGGCCCACTGGCCCTGATCGGCATCGGCCCCGCCGCAGTGCTGCTCGCCGCCACCGCACCGACCCCGCGCCGCCGTGCAGCAGAAGCGGCCGCCGCCGGGCTGATCGCCATCGTCTGGGGCGGCCTCCTCCCCGCGAGCGCCAAGAACGCCCTGCCGGGGGCCGAAAACCCAACGGTCTACCTTCAGGCAGTCGTGGCGTCGCCCGCCACACTGATGGTCTGGGCGGGCATCGTCGCGTTCGCGATCCTGCTGCCGTCCGCATGGGCGTCGCGGGGACCGCGGCGAATGCAGGCGCTGGCGCTCTGGGGACTCGGATTCGCCCTCGCCACGGCCGCGCTCCCGGCGGCTCTCGCAGCGCATCCGGAGGCACTTGCACCTGCCGCAGGCGCAGCCGCGCTCGTGGCTATACTGCCTGCCGCCTCAGCGCTTGCGGCGCCCCGCTTCCGGCTGGCCCGGTAAGCGTCTGCCGGCCAGTCAAAGCACCGGAAGAGAAGGGTTGAGCGTCCTCCGCAACATCGAGCGCAGAATCGGCGGCCTGTTCGAAGGCGTCTTCTCAAGGACGTTTCGTTCGACGGTGCAACCGGTCGAACTCGCACGCAAGCTGGCGAAGGAGATGGACGACCACAAGACCATCTCGATCCACCGCGTGTACGTCCCGGACGAGTACACCGTCTTCCTGAACCCCGCCGACCGCGAGCAGTTTGCGGCCTACGAGGTCCAGATGCGCAACGAGCTGGCGGAGTACCTGGTGGAGCATGCCCGCCGCGAGGGCTATTCCCTCTCGGCGCGGCCGCTGGTGCTGCTCGAGACCGAGCCAGAGCTGGTGGTGGGGACGTTCGGCATCGCGGTCTCCACGCAATCGCCCGGAGGAAGCGCCGCCCCGGCGCACGACGGCGACGCGGCTCCGTACGCGCCCGCAGTGCCCGAGGCGGCTGCACCGCCTCTGCCCGCACCACCGATCGCACCTCCCGAAGTGCCCGGCGCGACGATGGTCTACGCCCCGGAAGAGCCCGAGCCGATCGAGCCCGAGCCGGCACCGCGCGAGGAGACGGCCACGCTCGAGTGGGACGGGAGCACGTTCACGCTGGAAGACCGCGTGACGGTGATCGGCCGCTCGAGCGACGCCGATGTGCGGCTGGACGACGCCAACGTGTCGCGCCGGCATGCCGAGGTGCGCCGGATCGGCGACGGCTACTCCGTCGTCGACCTCGGCTCCACCAACGGTACGGAGGTGAACGGGCAGCGCATCCAGGAGACCGCCCTCATGAACGGCGACGTCATCTCCGTGGGGACGACCCGGATCACCTTCGAGCGGCGCCTTGGTTGAACAGCTCCTGCTTGTCCTCCAGGTGGCGTTCGTGGTGCTGCTGTATCTGTTCATCTGGCGCGTCGTCAGGGTCGCGTCGAAGGACATGACCGCCGGCCAGGAGAGCATGATCCTGACGCCGGCGCGCCCGCGCGAGGAGCAACGGCGGGTCTCCGGCCGCCTGGTGGTGACCGACAGCCCCGAGATCCCCGCCGGCACGGTGCTCGAGATCGCCCGGGAACTGCTTGCCGGCCGCGACACGGGCGCCGACATCGCGCTCCCCGCCGATGGATATGCTTCCGGCCGCCATGCCAGGTTCGTGAGGGGTGAGGATGGCGACGTGGTCGAGGATCTGCACTCCACCAACGGCACCTACGTGAACGGTGAGCGGCTGAACGGCACCCGCTATCTGGTGCAGGGTGACGTGATCACGATCGGGCAGACCCAGCTGGCCTACGAGGGCGCGTCATGAGCCCGCTCGGAGTGGTCGACAGCGCGGGGATGACCCAGACCGGGCACGTCCGGCGCACCAACGAGGACAGCTACCTGATGCGGGGCGACCTGTTCATGGTGGCCGACGGCGTCGGGGGTGCGGCCGCCGGCGAGGTGGCAAGCTCCATGTGCGCCGAGGCCTTCGCCGAGATCGACCTGATCCGGCTCCGCGGCGACGCGGCGCTCAAAGAGGCAATCCGAACCGCGAACCGCCGCATCTACGAGCGTGCTGTGAGCGACCCGGATGCTTCCGGGATGGGAACGACGGTGACCGCGGCGCTGGTGGGCGAGGAGGGGCGTACCGCCTTCGCAAACGTCGGTGACAGCCGCGCCTATCTGCTGCGGGGCGATGAGCTGCGGCGGCTGTCCGAGGACCATTCCGTCGTGGCCGAACTGGTCGCGAGCGGCCAGATCTCTCCCGAAGAGGCAGAGCGCCATCCACAGCGCAACGTGGTCACGCGCGCCCTCGGCGCCGATCCCAACGTCGAGGTCGACACCTTCTGGCTCGACGGACAGGAAGGCGACGTGCTGCTGCTCTGCTCGGACGGGCTCCACGACATGGCGTCCGAGACCGAGATCGCCGAGCACCTGTCGGCGGAGCGGCCGGCCGAGGACGTCGTTCGCGGCCTCGTGCAGGCGGCTCTGCAGGGCGGCGGGGAGGACAACATCACAGCGATCGTGTTCCGCCTCGGGGAGCGGGCGCCGAACGCCGAGCCGGCCACCCGGACGATCCTCATCCAGGACCCCGACCTCGTGCGCGACGACGACGAAGGCGGCGGCATCTCGACCGGCCGCCTGCTGATGCGCCTCGGCATCGTCTTCGGCGTGGTCGCCGTGCTCGGCGTGCTCGGCGCAGTCGGGCTGCGCAAAGCGCACTTCGTCGGCGCCGACGAGGCCTCCGGACACGTTGCCGTGTACCAGGGCGTCCCCGTCGAGCTCTTCGCCGGCGTCAAGCTCTATCACCGGGTGTGGGACTCCAAAGTCGCATACGCGTCGCTGACCCCGGCGACGCGCGAGGAGCTCTTCGACCACCAGATCCGGTCGGAGTCGGGGGCCAAGAGGGCGGTGGAGGTCGCCGCGAAGCAGCCGCTGTGAGATCCAACCGCTTTCGCGAGCTCTGGAACCTGCTCGCGGTCGCGCTCCTCACAGGAGTCGGCTTTCTCAGCGTCTACACGGCGCGGCAGCAGGAGATCTCGAGCACCTCGCTCGTCTATGCGGGGTTCTTCCTTGCGCTCTACCTCGTGGCGCACCTCGGCCTCCGCGCGGGGCTCCCCGACGCCGATCCCTGGATGTTGCCGCTGGCCGCGCTACTGACTGCGATCGGCCTGACTGAGATCTACCGGCTCGATCCGCTGCTGGCGCGCGACCAGTCGGTCTGGATCGTGATCGGCCTGATCGGGTTCCTCGGCATGATCCTGGTGGTGGGCGACCACCGCCGGCTCGAGTCCTACAAGTACACCCTCGGAGTGGCCGCCGTGGTGCTGCTCCTGATCACGATGGTGATCGGGACGGAGATCAACGGGGCGAAGCTGTGGCTCCGCTTCGGCGGCGTGCAGGTGCAGCCGGGCGAGTTCTCCAAGCTGCTGCTCGTGATTTTCCTCGCCGGCTACCTGCGCGAGCGGCGCGAGCTGCTGGCGATGGCCCATCGGCGCATCCTGGGCGTCGGCCTGCCCGCCGCACGCCACCTCGGGCCGCTGATCGCGATGACCGGCGTGGCGCTCGGCGTCGTCGCGGTGATGAACGACATGGGCAGCGCGCTCCTGCTCTACGGCATCTTCCTCGCCATGCTGTACGTGGCCACGGGACGACACCTGTACAGCATCGTCGGCCTGCTGCTGTTCGTGGTCGGCTCGTGGTTCGTCTACGCCGCCACACCGCATGTGCAGGAGCGTTTCGACATCTGGCTCGACCCATGGAAGACGCCCCAAACCGAGGGTTACCAGATCATCCAGTCGATCGAGTCGATCGCCGACGGCGGCATCTTCGGATCCGGCCTTGGTCGCAGCTTCCAGGTGTTCGACAACGGCAGCTACGTCATCCCGGCGGCGCAGACCGACGGGATCTACGCCGTCTGGGCGAACGAGACGGGCCTGGCGGGCGCCGCCGGCCTGCTCCTGATCTACCTGCTGTTCGCCTATCGCGGCTTCAAGATCGCCACGCTGGCCGATGACAGCTTCTCGAAGCTGCTCGCAGTCGGCCTCACCTTCGCCGTCACGCTGCAGGCCTTCCTGATCGTCGGCGGGATCACACGATTGATCCCGCTGACCGGCATCACGCTGCCGTTCGTAAGCTACGGCGGCAGCTCGATCGTCACGAACTTCATCCTGCTCGCCATGCTTCTGATGGTGTCGTCCCGTACCCGGCGGAGACACGCATGAACCCGCGGATCGGTGGGCTCTTCAAGATGGCGGCGATCGGCGTGGCCGTGCTGGTGACCATGACCGCGTACTGGCAGATCTGGGCCGCCGGAGAGCTGGCGGCGCGTGAGGACAACGCCCGTCTGGTCTACCGCGAGCTCCAGATCCGCCGCGGTCTGATCTACGCGAGCGACGGGAAGACCGTCATCGCCGGCAACATCAAACGACGACGCAACGGCCTCGACGTGTTTCTGCGGCGCTATCCGTTCGGGTCGCTCTTCGGCCACCCCGTGGGCTACAACACGATCGGCCAGGGCCGCACCGAGCTCGAGCTGTCCGAGAACGACTATCTGACGGCCTCGAACGCCGACCTTTCGACGGTGTTCGACAGGATCGGCGACAAGCTGCAGGGCCAGACCGTCACCGGGAACAACCTCATCACGAGCCTCTCGCCGCCCGCGCAGCGCGCCGCGATGGAGGGCCTCGCGGGGCATCGCGGCGCCGTCGTCGCGATCGAGCCCAGCACCGGCCGCATCCTCGCAATGGCTTCCTCCCCTGGCTACAACCCCAACACGGTCGCCCGCAACTTCGGGAGCCTCGGCCGCACGTCCCGCGGTTCGCCGCTGCTGAACCGCGGTACCCAGGGGTTGTACGCCCCAGGATCGACGTTCAAGGTGGTGACGACCACGGCTGCCCTGGAGAGCCGCAAGTTCACGCCCGATTCGCTGATCGACGGCAAGGGACGATGCATCACCGTGCAGACGGTGCCGCTCTGCAATGCCGGCAGCGAATCCGCGGGCGTCGTCAGCCTGTCCGAGGCCCTGACGTTCTCCTACAACACGGTGTTCGCGCAGATCGGACAGCAGGTCGGCCAGCGGCGACTGTACGAGACGATGGAGAAGTACGGGTTCTTCGACCTGCCGCCGCTCGACTACCCATCCGACGAGATGACGCCCAGCGGGCTCTACTCGGGTGGCGGCCTACTCGCCCGCAACGCCCCGATCGATATCGGCCGGGTGGCGATCGGCCAGGAGCGGCTGCTCTCGACTCCGATGCAGATGGCCACCGTGGCAGCGACCATCGCAAACAGCGGCGTGCGCATGCGGCCGACGCTGGTCGACCGTGCGATCTCGCCCAGCGGCGAGCCCGTCTTCACCACCCGCCCGGAGCAGGTGAACCGGGTGATGTCGCCGGCGAATGCCCACGCGCTGCGGGACATGATGCGGCGCGTGGTGGAGGAGGGAACCGGTACCGCGGCGAATGTCTTGGGGTTGAACGTCGCCGGTAAGACCGGCACGGCCGAAACCGGAGCTTCCGGACTGAATACCGCCTGGTTCATCGCCTTCGCCCCCGCAGACGACCCCAAAATCGCCATTGCGGCGGTTATCGAGCAGACGCCGGACTTCGGTGGCACGGTCGCGGCGCCGATCGCGGCCAGGGTGATCGAGGCGTATCTTGGCGCGAGCGTGGCAAAGTAGTCACCTGATGGGCATCGATCACATCATCGGGGAGCTCTTCGACCGCCGGTACCGGCTCGAGCGTCGCATCGGGGCGGGAGGCATGGCGGACGTCTACCTCGCCGAGGACGAGACCCTCCACCGGCGGGTGGCGATCAAGATCCTGGCCGACCGCTACACGCAGGACGGCGGCTTCGTGGAGCGGTTCCGCCGCGAGGCAACTGCCGCGGCGGGCCTGAACCACCCCAACATCGTCTCGATCTACGACCGCGGCGAGGCCGGCGGCACGTATTACATCGCCATGGAGTACATAGAGGGGCCGACGCTGAAAGAGGAGATCAACGCCCGCTCGCCGCTCCCAGAGGCGGAAGCTGTGGGCTATGCGCAGCAGGTGCTGCAGGCGCTGGAGTTCGCCCACCGACGCGGCGTTATCCATCGCGACATCAAGCCCCACAACATGATGGCCACACCGGACGGGCTGGTGAAAGTCACCGACTTCGGCATCGCCCGGGCCACGAACCAGGTGGAGATGACCGAGGTCGGCTCGATCGTGGGCACGGCGCAGTACCTGTCGCCGGAGCAGGCCCGCGGCCAGAGCGTCGGCCCGCAGTCCGACATCTACTCGCTGGGCGTGGTGCTCTACGAGATGCTCACCGGCGAGGTGCCGTTCGCCGGCGGCTCGGCGGTCGAGATCGCGATGAAGCAGGTGAACGACCCGCCCGAGCCGCCCAGCCGCAAGAACCGGTTGATCTCGCCCGGCCTCGAGCAGGTCGTGATGCGGGCGCTCGCCAAGGATCCTGCGCTGCGCTTCCACTCGGCGCGCGAGATGAGCGACGAGCTGACACGCGTCCAGCGCGGTATCGGCGTGTCACACGACACACAGCAGGCGACGGCGGTGATCGGCGCCCGCGAGGCCGCCGCAGCAAGCCCGCCGCAGACGACGCGCGTGATGCAGCAACCCCCCACGCCTCCGCCGCCGCCACCGTCCCAGCCCAAGCGCAGCGCGCTGCCCTGGCTGCTGGTGCTGCTGCTGCTGATTCTGAGCGCCGCCGTCGGCTTCATCGTCTACCAGCAGCTCCAAGGCGCCGAGCAGGTGAGGGTTCCCGACGTGCGGGGCTTCAAGCAGGCGCAGGCGGTGGGGATTTTAAAGGACGCCGGTTTCGAAACGGCGGTCGAGAAGCGAAACAACGCTGAGTTTGCCGCCGGCGAAGTGATCAACACCGACCCACCGCCGGGCGAGAGCGCCGACAAGGGCTCGACCGTGACGCTGTTCGTCAGTACGGGCCCCAAGAGCATCGATCTGCCCAATCTGAGAGGGAAGACCGTCGACGAGGCGTTGCAGACACTTGCCGACCTCGGTCTGCGCCCGCCAAGACAGGAGCAAATCCCTGCGAAGCTCGAGGCGGGGCTGGTGGTTCGCACCGATCCGCCGCCCGGCCCGGTCAAGCCTGACACGGTCGTCACGCTGTTCGTGGCGAACGGCAACACGCCCGTACCGAACGTGATCGGTCTGAGCTGCGACGAGGCGACGCAGAAGCTCACGGAGTTCAACCTCCAGGCGAACTGCACCGACGCGCCGAACGACACCGTGCCTGCCGGGCAGGTTTTCGACCAGAATCCGGGCGCAGGCCAGCCGGCCCCGCAGGGCTCGACGGTCGACCTCCAGGTGTCGACAGGCCCGCAGCAGGTGCCGGTACCGGACGTGAGAGGTCTTGCGCTGTTCGACGCGAGGCAGCAGTTGAAGGACGCCGGGCTGAAAGACCAGCCGTCCGCCTGTGTGCCGTCAGACGATACGACCCCGGACGGAGTCGTCGTCGCCACCGATCCGCCGCCGGACACGATGGTCGACCCGAAGTCGACCGTCATCGTCCACTACGCGGACGCGAACGCCGACACCGATTGCCCGGCATGAGCCGAAACGGCCGGATCCGCGTCGCGGTGCTGGCCGGAGGCCGCAGCTCCGAGCACGAGATCTCGGTCGCATCCGGGGCGTCGGTGATCGCCGCGCTCGATCCCGAGCGCTACGACGTCGTGCCGGTGCAGATCGATCGCAGCGGCGGGTGGCAGCTCGAGGCATCGAGCCGGCTGGCGCTCGAGCCGGGGGCTGAGGGCAACTCGCTCATCGCGCAGCGCCCGGCCGGCGTACCCGCGCCGGCGCAGACGGGGCCGATCGACGTCGTCTTGCCGATCCTGCACGGCCCCTTCGGTGAGGACGGGCGTCTCCAGGGCCTGCTGGACATGCTCGGCATTCCCTACGTCGGTTCCGGTGTGGCCGGCTCGGCCCTGACGATGGACAAGGACCTCGTCAAGTACGTGTTGCGCGGCGTCGGCATCGCGGTCGCCCGGCACTCCGTGCTCCGCAACCGCCGCTTCGGCCCCGAGGAGCGCGCAGCGGTCGACGAGCTTGGCTATCCGTGCTTCGTCAAGCCTGCGAACCTCGGCTCAAGCGTCGGGATCAGCAAGGTGCACTCACCCGAGGAGCTCGACGCCGCCGTGGAGCTGGCATTCCGCCACGACGCGAAGGTGCTGGTCGAAGAGATGATCGGCGGGCGCGAGGTCGAGGTCGGTGTGCTCGGCAACGCCGACGCCGTCGCCAGCGTGCCCGGCGAGATCGTGATCGCCAACGACTCGGAGTGGTACGACTACGCCGCCAAGTACGACGAGGGCGCCATGGAACTGGGCGCGCCCGCCGACTTTCCGCAGGCCACCACCGACGAGCTCCGCGAGACAGCGCTCCGCGCATTCGAGGCGTGCGAGTGTTCGGGGATGGCGCGCATCGACTTCTTCGTCACCCCGGAGGGCCGCGTGGTGCTGAACGAGATCAATACGATCCCCGGATTCACGTCCACGAGCGTCTACGCCAAGCTGTTCGAAGCCTCGGGCATCCCTTACGAAGACCTGCTGGACCGGTTGATCGAGCTGGCGCTCGAGCGCCACGCGGACGCGCAGACCTACCAGTACTGACCCGGCGGATGGGGATGTCCCCCCACTGTTCGTGGGGATGCGTCTACGCCGAAACGGTCACACATCTCCCCGCCCTGCAGGACGCTGCCCGGCGCCGATAGACCGATGACCTGAGGGTTGCAGCCGCCGGTCTGGCTGGTGCAAGAAGCAACCGAAGGGGTCTATCACCATGCTTTCACGAGCCACGCGCCACGGCGCAGTTCTCGCGCTTTCCGCAGCGCTGCTCACCGGGGGAACATCGGCAGCCGCCGGTTCGCCCACGGGCGCCGATGCGGTGTTCGCACCCACGACGGACGGCATCCACCGCGTCCTTTCCATGCAGATGTACGGGAGTCGCATCCCCGACTCCGCGACGGCACTACGAATCGCCAACTCGCACGACATCGTGTCGATGAACAAGGGACAGCTGGGCACGTTCGGACCGGCCATGAAGGCCGCCAACCCGAATCTGCGCATCTTCCTCTACCTGAACGGGATGTTCGCCCAGAAGAGCCAGGGGACGACGTTCCCGGAGGCCTGGTACATGAAGTCGGCTGACGGCGGCAAGATCCGCTCCGCCGGCTGGCGGAACTACCTGATGGACCCCCGCTCCAGCGCGACGTTCACCTCCGCCGGCGTCATTTACACAAGCTGGGGCGACTACGTCGCGAAGCGCTGCGATGCCACACTGACGAGTACTCCTGGCTCGGATGGCTGCTTCGTCGACATGCTCGGCACGGCTCCGCTGATGTCGTTCTACAACGTGGGCCGCAAGGTCCCGGCCGCCGACGCGAAGGGCACGCCGTTCTCCACGACCAGCTGGTACAACGAGATCGCCGGGCCGATCGCCGCCAATATCGAGCGCGTCACCGGCAACCCGGTGCTCGCGAACGGCATCGGCAGCGGACGCCGGTACTTCGGCACCGCGTATGGGCCGAGCAAGATGCTGTTCGACTTCGCCACCGCCGGCGACGCCGAGGTCTGGCTGCGCTCGCCGGGCCAGTCCTTGAGCCAGTGGCCGACCGATGCGGTCTGGCGCACGGAGGTGCAGATGCTGAGCCACGCCAGCGCGGCCAACCGCGCGGTGAACGCGACGGTCAAGACCTGGGTCGCCGGCTCGGCGGCGCAGAAGGAGCAGTGGAGGCGGTTCGCGCTCGGGTCGTTCCTGATCGGCAACGGCGGTCATGCGGCGTTCGAGTTCACCGCCGAAGAGCGTCAGGTGCCCTGGGCGGACGAGTCCCCGCTCTATCGCCTCGCGATCGGTTCGCCGACCGAGACGTTCGCTGACGTTGCTTCATACCAGCGCGGCGGCGTCTACCAGCGCGGCTTCACCAACGGCACCGTCCTGGTCAACACCGGCGACAAGCCGGTCACCGTCAACCTCGCCGAGCCGCATCTGACGGTCGGCGGAACGACGGTCACGAGCGTCACGGTCCCGGCGCATGACGCGTCGCTGCTGACGCTTAGCCAGACGCTCGGGAGCTGACGAGCCGCGCGAACCGCTCGGCTCCCACGTTCCCGCCCGAGATGATCACCCCGACCCGCCCTGTTGGCCGCACACGACCGGCCAGCAGGGCGGCGAGGGCGCTCACTCCGCTTGGCTCGGTGACGAGCTTCATCCGGTCGAACACGAACCGCATCGCCTCGACCAGCTCGCCGTCGGCGACCACCGCGACCTCGTCCACCAGCCGCCGGTTGACCTCGAAGGTGAGCTCGCCTGGGATCTCGGACTGCTGCCCGTCGGCGATGGTGCGTGGCACGGGAATCTGGATTCGCCGCCCTGCTGCCAGCGACCGCCGGGTGTCGTCTCCCTCCTGCGGCTCCACGCCGATCACGCGAATACTGCCGTCGAGGGCCTTGGCAACCGTTGCACAGCCGGCGATCAGCCCTCCCCCGCCGACCGGCACGACCAGCGCGTCAAGCCTGCCGGCCTCCTCCAGCAGCTCGATCGCCGCCGTGCCCTGGCCGGCCATGACGAGCGGATGGTCGTACGGCGGCACCAACGTGAGGCCCCGCTCGTCGGCGAGCGCCTCTCCCAGCATCCGCCGATCCTGCGTGTACCGGTCGTACGTGACGACGTCGGCTCCGTAGCCACGGGTCGCCTCGAGCTTCGCCTCCGGCGCATCGCTCGGCATCAGGATCGTGGCACGCGTCCGCAGCAGCCGGGCAGCGATGGCGACCGCCTGGGCATGATTGCCGGACGAATAGGCGAGCACGCCGTCGCCGCGCTCCTGGGGCGTGAGCGACGAGATCATCGAGTACGCGCCGCGAAACTTGAATGCCCCACCGCGCTGGAGCGGCTCCGCCTTGCAGAGGACGGTGGCGCCGACGAGGCTGTCGAGCGTTCGCGACGTCAGCACGGGCGTGCGGTGCGCGACGCCATCGAGCCGTTCGGCAGCCGCCCGCACGTCGTCGATCGAGATCACGACCGGGGACACTACTGATACCGAGACGTCAGGCGATCAGAAGTCGAACGGCAGGATGCCGTCGGAATCGAGCGCGTCGCGCCAACGGTCGACCTGCTCGGTCATGTTTTCCCGCGTGACTCGGTCGAGCTCCTCGATCAGCCGGTCGGTCGCGTCGTTCAGGACGTCGTCGTAGCGCTCCACCTCGTCGGGCAGGTAGACGTCCGTGTGGCGCCACTCGCAGTCGGGGCAGCGCAGCGCGAGCTGCCAGCGGAGCTCCTCGACCTCGGTCCAGTCCGTCGGGTGGACCCGGTCGCCCTGGCACGAGGGACAGAGCTCGATCTTGCGAACGTGAAGGACGGGCTCTTCAGGGATCTCGTGTATCTCCGACGGCACCGGTTCTCCGTTGGCCGGCTGGTAGTAGACGAGCTCCACGGTCTTGCCGCTCGGCAGCAGGATGCGCTTGATCTGAAACTCTCCCATTGCCCCGCTTTATCGGGCAGGGCACGTCACATCTTGAGAGGAAGTGAAAGCGAGTCGCTCTTAGCGTCCAGCGCGATGCGCAACAGCGCTCAGCGGCCGCCGAAATCGGCCGTCATGTACAGCACCCGATGGCCGGCGTAGGTGCCCTTTCGAACGCCGAGGCCCACCGACCGGAAGTGGCCGTTCAGCAGGTTCGCGTTGTGAGCGGCACTCCGCCTCCACGCGCGGAGGGCGACCGGCGCTGACCACCAGCCGACCGCGAGGTTCTCGCCCATCCATGAACCGCGGTAGCCGTAGCGGCGGATGCGCGTCGACCATGACATGCCGTTGGACGAGCTGTGGCTCAGCATTCGGTGCCTCGCCATATTTCTGCTGTGGGCAGCCGCCGCACGATGGAGGCGACGATTCTCCTTGAGCGGCCGGAGACCGTGGCTCACTCGGTACTTGTTGATCTGCTTCAGCATCTCGGCGCGCCATGTTGTCGCCGAGTACGCTCCCGCAGCCGGCGCCTGAACCAGCGCCCCTACCAGTAGTGCCACAAGCAGAACAATCAGCTTCGCCTTCAGTGGTATCGCCTCCTCGGGTGCTGCATCGAGGGCGATCCTAGAGGAGATTGGGGGGGCAAAAGCCCTCATTTACAAGGCTTTTACGCAGTCTTCACGTGAAGCTAGCGAGCTGCCCCGGCGGCCGCCGCAGCGGGAGCCAGAACATCCTCGAGCGCAGCCTCGAAAACGTCGAGCGACTCCTCGATCTGCTCGTCGCCTGCGACCAGCGAAACCAGGACTCGCAGGCAGTTGCCGTGGATCCCGGCCTTCAGAATCAGCAGCCCACGGCGGAACGCCGCCTCGGCAACCGCCGTCGCCAGATCCGGCGCCGGCTCCTTCGTGCTGCCGTCGCGCACGAACTCGAGAGCGACCATCGGGCCCAGCCCACGAACATCGCCGATGTGCACATAGCGCATCTGCAGCTCCAGGAACCGTGCCCGCATGCGTTCCCCGATCGAGACGCCGCGGCCGAGCAGGTCGCGCTCCGCGATCTCGTCGAGCACGGCGACACCCGCGACGCACCCCAGCGGCGACCCGACGAATGTCCCGCCGATCGTCGAATCCCCGGCGCGATCGACGATCGCCGCACGGCCGAGCACGCCCGAGATCGGAACGCCGGCCGCCATGGACTTCGCGACGGTGATGAGATCCGGCTCGACGCCGAAGTGCTCGATCCCGAACATCTTCCCCGTACGTCCGAAGCCGCTCTGCACCTCGTCGGCGATCAGCACGATGCCGTGCTCGTCGCAGATCTCGCGCAGGCCGCGCACCCATGCTGCCGGCGGCACGACAAACCCGCCCTCGCCCTGGACGGGCTCGAAGATGATGGCGGCGACGTTCTCGGCGTCGACGTGCGTGTAGAACATCTGCCGCAATGCCTCGAGCGCCTCGCCGGCCGGGTCGTCGGCCTCGTCACGGTAGGGATACGGGTACGGGGCGCGGTAGACCTCGGGCGCGAATGGCCCCATGCCGGCTTTGTAGGGCCGCTGCTTCGAGGTCAGCGACATCGCCATCAGCGTGCGGCCGTGAAATGCGCGCTCGAATGCAATCACCGCGCTGCGGCCGGTGGCCAGCTTCGCCAGCTTGACCGCATTCTCGACCGCCTCTGCACCCGAGTTGAAGAACGCCGCCTTCTTGGGGCCGCTGATCGGCGTCACCTCCAGCAGGCGCTCGGCAAGCTCGACGTACGACTCGTACGGAACCATCGTGAAGTCGGTGTGCAGGAACCGGTCGATCTGGCGGTGCAGCGCCTCGGAGACGGCGGGGTTGGTGTGCCCGACGTTCAGACAGCCGATGCCGCCGGTCCAGTCGAGGAAGGTGTTGCCGTCCACATCGGTGACGGCGACGCCGTGGGCGTGGTCGATCACGACCGGCAGGTAGATGCTCTTCGCCGCGGCGATCACCTTGGTCTTGCGCGCCAGGATCCCAAGCGAACGCGGTCCCGGCACCTCGGTGCGCAGATCGATCGTCTTCCCCATGAACACCTCTCGTCATACGGGGCCGTCGGTCCGCGCCCCCCAAACGCATCAAGGATACAGGAGCTCCCGGAGATCCCAGTGCGCTCTCTGCGTACAATCACGCGGGATGGTGCTCTCGGACAGAACGATCCGCGAGGAGATCGCCGCAGGGCGGATCGTGATCGAGCCGTTCGACGACGCGCTGGTGCAGCCCTGCAGCATCGACGTCCGCGTCGGCGACGCGTTCCGCGTCTTTCGCAACTCCCGCTACCCGTACATCGACGTCAAGCAGGAGATGGAGGACCTGACCGAGCTCGTCCACGTCGCCGAGGACGAGCCGTTCATCCTGCACCCCGGCGAGTTCGTGCTCGGAGTCGTCCTCGAGCGCGTCGCCTTGCCCGACGACATCGTCGCCACGCTGGACGGCAAGAGCTCGCTGGGCCGCCTCGGGCTGGTGGTGCACCAGACGGCCGGCGTGATCGACGCCGGGTTCGACGGTCACATCACGCTCGAGCTCGCGAACATGGCGAACCTCCCGATCACGGTCTATGCGGGCATGCGGATCGCGCAGCTGAGCTTCATGACCCTGACGACGCCCGCCGACCACCCGTACGGCTCCGGGCGCCTGGGCAGCAAGTACCAGGGGCAGGCCGAGCCGACGCCGAGCCGCTACTACCTGAACTTCGCGGAGGGGCCGTGAGCGTTCTCGTCACCGGCGCCACCGGCTACATCGGCCGGGAGGTGGCGGCGACGCTGGCGGCAGCGGGCAAGCACGTCAAGGGGCTGGTGCATCGCGACGATGCGGAGCTCCCCACGGGCGTCGAGGCTGTACGCGGGGACGTCACCGACCCCGGCTCGCTGGCGGAGGCGATGACGGGTGTCGACGCCGTCGTCCACCTGGTCGCGATCCTGGAGGGCTCGGACGAGGACTTCGAGCGAATCGTCGCCCAGGGCACGCGAAACGTCGTGGCCGCGGCCGAGCAGGCCGGCGTCCGCAGGTTCATCCACATGAGCGCCGCCGGGGTCACCCCGGAGCATGCCCCGCTGACCCGCTACTGGGGCGCGAAGTACGCCGGCAAGCAGGCGGTGATGGAGAGCGGCCTGGACTGGACCGTGATCGAGCCAAGCTTCGTCTTCGGCCGCAACGGGGGTGCCCTGAAGGCCTTCGAGGCACTGATCCGGCTTCCCGTTGCGCCGGTCATCGGCGACGGGCGCTATCGCCACCAGCCCGTCTGGGTCGGCGACGTGGCAACCGCCTTCCTGCGGGCGCTCGAGCGACCACAGACGATCGGCAAGACCTACGAGCTCGGCGGCCCCCAGCTCTTCGAGTTCGACGACCTGCTCGACGAGCTCGCCCGCGTGACCGGCCGCGCCCGGAGGCGCAAGCTGCACGCACCGGCCGGCTTCGTGAAGGCGCAGACGGTGGTGCTCCGACATCTCCCGCGGCCGCTGAAGGTGACGAAGGAGCAGATCGTGATGCTGCTCGCCGGCACCGAGTGCGACTTGGGCCCGGTGCGCGCCGACCTCGGCATCGAGCCGGCCTCCATCGCCGAGGCGTACACGAGGTAACGAGCACGACGCACCGGGGCCCCGGGAGGGTTCCCCGGAGCCCCACGTACGCGAGCGGTGGCTACATGCCGCCGCCGGGCTGCTTCAGGCCGTTGACCTTGAGGGTGTACGGCGCGTACTGGCCGATCAGCTCGGTCGGCTCGTCGTACATGACGATCGCCGCGACGACGGTATGGATGCGGTTACCGATCATGCGGTCGAGGGCAGCGCCCGAGACCGTTCCCCGGAAGTGACCGTCCAGCGGCACCGCGCCGAGCCACGAGGACGTGCGATCGCGGTCATAGGCGATCAGCTGCACCGTGAACCCATTCACGGGAACCTGGCGCACCTGGGTCTGTGACTGCCACCCTGCCAGGGACGAGCCGTTCGAGATCAGCGCCCCGCCGACCTTGATGTTGTCGACCCACCAACCCGGCTCGTCCACGCCCGGGTCGGTGATGTACCGGAACGACAGCAGGATCTGCTTCCCGGCATACGCCGAGAGGTCGAAGGACTCCGTCTTCCAACCGCCCGAGTCTCCGGTGAGGCCCGGCAGGTTGTCCTTGATCAGCTGGATGGCACCCGCGTCGGGCGTGGCGTTCGTGTCCGCATTCGCCAGGCCCTTCCAGGTTGCCCCGCCGTTCGTCGACACCTGCACGTACCCGTAGTCCCAGAACTCCTCGGTGTTCCACGTGGTGTCGAAGGTCAGCGTCGGGTTCGCGGCCGGCACGTCGACCTGGCGGATGATCGCCCGGTCGAAGTTGGGGCCGGAGCCCGAGTACAACGCGGCGTTGCCGCTGTGGCCCGGTGGGCTCGCCGCGACGGTCCACTCCACCGGCAGCGCCGGCAGCAGATCGGCCCCGTCGAAGCTCACCGAGTCGATGCCGCTCGCGGACAGGTAGTCGTGCTGCCCTGCTGCGCCGCGCAGTCGCACGTAGTCGGAGCCGTTCGGAGGCGCTCCGGGCGTGCTGTACGCGTGCGGTGTCAACCAGCGGATCTTCGCGTGCAGTGTGTCGGTCGAGTACAGCGCGGAGTTGCCGCCTTGGAGCACGGCCCCCTGCTCGATCGCACGGTCGAGGGCCACCATGGCAGCCCAGCGGTGCAGCAGCGTTCTCGCATTCGTGCCGCGGGACGCAAGCAGGCTGTTCATGCTGTCCAGACCATTGCGGTCGTTGCGGTGCAGCAGCCGCATGAAGTTCGCACCGTGGTGGTCGGCGACGTACTCCATGATCGTGCGTGCCGCGCCGTAGTCGCAGAGGATCTCGTCGTCACCCTGGTCACCCCAGAGCGTGAGCGAGTTCTCCGGCCCGCCGAAGCTCGGATTCGGATTCGCGCGGGTCTGCTTGGTCAGCTGCCCGAGGAAGCACGCCACCTGGCTGTCAAAGCCCAGCTCCCAGACGTTCAGGCCCGGGTCGTTGTAGCCCGTGATCGTCTCCGCCCACACCGACAGGCCCTCGTTGACCCAGCTCTGCTCGTCCGGGTCTTCGTAGTGCTCCAGCAGGTGCTGGTACTCGTGCGCGAAGACGCCCTCGTACAGGAACGGCCGCGCCGGCGCGCTCTTGCAGAGGTTGCCCGGCACCGGGTCGTCCGGCGGGTTGGCACCGGTGCGATGCAGCCAGTCGTACCCGTCGATCGTCATCGCGTTGCGATTGAAGTAGTCGTTGAACAGCGAGTAGAAGAACCCGGCGATGTAGCTGTTCCCCTGGCTGTTGTCGGCGTCGTAGAAGTTCGAGTCGCGAACGTTATCGATCAGCACGACGGTCTTCTTGCCGTCGCCCACGTAGTAGTCGGCGGGCAGGCCGAGGATTTCGGCGAGCGGCGCACCGGCACCGTTGCGGGCGGGGGCGACGCTGAACGCCGCCGACTCCTTGGGCAGCATGTTGGTGTCGAACTCGTGGATCAGGCTGTTCACCTGGGCGTTCGTGATCACGGTTCGCGGGCCGTTGCGACAGTCGCCGGCGGGGAAGTTGAGCGCCGTTGACGTGTCATCCGAGTCGTCGGCCACCCACACCTCGATGTTGGCTCCGATGCCCCGCAGCTTGTAATTCTTGACGTAGATCTCCGCTCGGTCGTCGTCCAGGGCGAGCCAGAACTTGTGGTCTCCCACGGCGGCGGTCTCCCGAGCCGCCACCCCCTGTGCCTGCCTCAGTGCCCGCTGCACCTTGGCCTTCGAGCCCTTCTGCAGCGGCAGGGCATGCCCGCCGTTCAGGTTCGGCTCGACCATCCGCCAGTCCGGCAAGATGTGCGGCCGCTGGGCCTTCGCTCCGAATGTCGACCCCGGAATCACCAGGGCCCCGACCGCGCTCAGCATCGCGAGCGCCGCCAGTCGTCTCAGACGCATTCGTCCCCTCCCGTGTTGTTCCCCGACCCCCGGCCGTTCACCGGCCAGACAGCGTTGCCCAAAATGTATCCGATTTACACACGGATTGGCGAGGGTGCACGTTTTGTCGACCGATTCCGGGGGGCAGCCGATAGAGGCAGAGTGGCTCTACGCCGAGTTGTCACCCTCGCCTGTCTGATCACCCTGTTTACACACACCGGAGCGGCGAATGCCGACGTCCCGGCGCCTTCGATCGCCCTTACGGGCACCTACTTCGAGGCTCACGCGGACGGCGTCCCGGGCGCGAGCGCCGAGACCTTCCAGCTCGTCACCGCTCACGGTGCGTACGACCTCGCCGGGCCGGTGGAGGCCGAGAGCGGGCAGCGGGTCACGGTGACAGCGCGGCAGAGCCCCGGCGGACTGGTCGTCAAGGAGGCGTCACCGGCCGCGCCGCGAGCGCCCGCGGCGCTTGCCGCCGGCCCGAAGACGATCCTCGCCATCCCCGTCACATGGGGCTCCATCTCACAGCCGGTCACCCAGTCCGCGGCCGCCGCGCTCCTTAACGGCGACGTCGCCGCGTGGTACGCCGAGACCTCGTACGGCGGGCTGACGGTCAGCGCGACGTCGACGCCGGTGCTGACCATTCCCGACCCGGGCGCCTGCAATGCGAGCGCCATCCAGACGAGTGCGATCAGCGCAGCGCAAACGGCGGGATACGCGCCTTCGAGCTACACCAACCGCATGATCATCGTGCCGAAGCAGTACTGCGGATGGGGCGGGTTGGGACAGGTCGGCGGACCGACCAGCTGGGTGCGTGGCGACCAGTGGTCGCTTCGCGTACCCGTCCACGAGCTCGGACACAACCTCGGCCTCCGCCTCTGGCACTCGAACGCCCTGCTCTGCACCGACGCGCAGACACTCGCCTGCGCGGAGCACGAGTACTACAACCCTTACGACGCGATGGGGCTCGCCTGGGAGGGCGTCGGGCACTTCGGCGCTCCGCAGAAGGACGCGCTCGGATGGCTCGACGGCCGCAAGGAGACGATCACCGCAGGAGGCGCGGTGACGCTCGCACCGATCGAGCTCGCGACGGCCGGTGCCGGTGAGACCCAGGCCGTGCGCATCGTCACCGCGCACCGGACGTACTGGCTCGAGTACCGCACGCCCCAGCTGTTCGACCTGTTTGCCACGCATCCGCCGAACGGGGTCTACGTCACGATCGAGCAGCTGGCCGGGGTCTCGACCGCGGAGGGGCCGATGCTGCTCGACATGCATCCGGCGACGAGCATCCCGACGCCGTTCGCCGATGCGAGCTACGAACGCATGCTCGATGCCGCGCTGACCGCCGGCGAGACCTACACGGACCCCTGGAGCGAGCTGTCGGTCACCGTCGAGTCGACGGGAGCCACCGCCCAGCTGATGCTGACCGTCGGAACCGACCTCACGCCTCCGGCGGCGCCGGCGCTGTCTGGCCCGGCCAAGAACCAGGCGCTGAGGACCGAGACGCCGACGCTCTCGTGGTCGGCGGCAACCGATACGGGCGGCTCCGGCCTGGCCGGCTACGACGTCGTCCTCGACGGGGTGGCGGTCTCATGGCCGGGACCGGGCGCAACGAGCTACGCGGTTTCCTCCCCGCTCGCCGAGGGATCCCATACGTGGAGCGTCGCCGCCCGCGACGCGGCCGGGAACCGGACGGAGTCCCCCGCGCGGACGTTCTGGGTCGACCGCACCCCGCCGGCGGCCTTCGCCGTCTCGGCGCCCGGTGCGGGCGCGACGGTTCGCGTGCGGCGCCCGACGGTGACGTGGTCGGCGCCCACCGATGCGCACTCCGGGTTGGCGTTGTACAGGGTGCTGGTCGACGGGCGGCTCGATCGCGTGGTCTCTTCGTCGGGGAACGCCACGCGGATCGCACGCCTGCTGCCGAGAGGCTCGCACACCGTACGTGTGGTCGCCGTCGACAGGGCCGGCAACGCGCGGGCCACGGCCATTGTGAGGTTCACCGTTCGTCTCTGATTCGGGCTTGCTGCCGTCCGGCGGCCGTTGCTACACTCGGTTCACCACGGAAAGGAGGTGGTCCGACTTGTTAGACGGTTCAAGACGGGCGAGTGGAGGTGCTCGCGGGTAGAGGCGAGTCCCTGAACCTAGGGGGAATCGCTGCAGCCGGCGTTGGGACCGCCGCCGCCACCTTCTGAAGAAGCGTGGAGAGGCAGGCAATCGCCGCTACCCAATCCAAGCGATATCGCCTAAAGCGGGGCGTGTCGGTTTCGGCCGGCACGCCCCGCTTGACGTTTATGGTGTTCTGCGCGCTCCGGCGAGCGTCGCGCCAGCAGGGGACGGCGGCGCGACGAAGCCAATATCGAGAATATTGGCGAGGAGCGGCGTCGCCTCCTGCGCCAGCGCGACGCCGCCGGTTACATGCCCCAGCGGCCTTCGCCGACCAGCTGCAGCTCGGGACCTGCGGCGCCCAGCTGCGAGACGGCGCCGTCTCCGCGCTCCGTGACATCGACTGAGACCGTACGGGCGAGCGAGTCCTGCACCCAGCGGCGCTCGGCGCGTCCGTCGAGTTCCGTCTCCGCTTCCTCGCCCTCGCCGCGGCGATCGGTGACGGAGTAGGACTCGCCCGGCTCGATGCCGTGGCGCTTCATGTAGTGGAGCATCTCCTCGGTCTCGTTCTCGAGCCGCAGGACGACGATCGTGCTGCCGACCGGCACGGCCGGCAGAGGTTCGCCCGGCTGCCGCGGATAGTCACCGATTGGGTGCCCGTGGGGGCAGGTCTTGACGTCGCCGATCATTTCGAGCATCTTCGCCTCGAGCCTCGGCGAGATGGAGTGCTCCATCGCGTGGGCCTCTTCGTGGACGTCGTCCCACGGGATGCCCATCACCTTCACGAGGTACGCCTCGACGAGCCGGTGGCGGGCCACGATCCGCTCGGCCATCTCCTTGCCGCGCTCGGTGAAGTGGATCAGCTTGTTCCCGTCGCGCGAGACCAGGTCGTCATCCGCCATCCGCTTCAGCATCTCGCTGGCCGACGGCTGGGAGACCTGGAGCGCTCGGGCGAGATTCGCCTGCGTCCGGTCGATCCCCGCCTCGTACAGCCAGTAGATGCTCTCCAGGTACTCCTGCGTTGCTTCGGACAGCGTCTCCATTGCCCCATGGTACCTGGCGTGTTCAGACCTCGACGAAGACCTCGCCGTCGCGGACGGTCACGGGGAACGTCTCGACATCCTCGGTGGCCGGCAGCGTCAACACCTTGCCGGAGCGGATGTCGAAGGTGGCGCCGTGGCGCGGGCAGATCACCGTGTAGCCGTCGCGATCTCCCTCGCACAGCGGGCCGTCGTCATGCGTGCAGCGATCCTCGAGGGCGTAGTACGCGCCGTCGATGCGATAGGTGCAGATGAAGAGCGATCCCGCCTGAACGATCTTGACGCCGCCCTCGGGGATCTCCCCGTCGCGGGCTACGCGGACTTCCACTCAATCTCGTTCGAGCCGGCCCACTCCTCCGGCAGCGGTTCGCCGGTGAGTTGGTTCAGCGCCACCTTGAGGACGCCCACGGAGAGCATCGCGCACTTCAGCCGGATCGGCGAGAGGGGGATGCCGAGCTCCTCGAGCACATCGTCCTTGCCGATTGCGGAAAGCTCGTCGACCTGCCTGCCCTTGATCGTGTCCGACAGCATCGACGCAGCGGCCATGCTGATGGCGCAACCGCGTCCGTTGTAGCGGACGTCGGTGACGACGCCGTCGGTCACCTCGAGCTCGACTGCGAGCTCGTCACCGCAGAGAGGGTTGACGCCCTCGGCGGTGGCCGCAGGATGCTCGACGTGCCCGCTGTTGCGCGGGTTCTTGTAGTGGTCGAGGATATTTTCGCGGTAGAAGTCGTCCATGTGCGTGATGTCAGTCTAGCTTTGCAGGCATTCTGCGGGGCTGCCCCCGCGGGCCGAGGCTAGACGCCGAAGGTCTTCTTGACCTTCTCGATGCCCTCCGCGAGGACGTCGATGTCGTCGGCGCCGTTGTAGAGGTACAGGCTGGCGCGCGCAGTGGCGGTCAGCTCGAAGCGGCGCATCAGCGGCTGGGTGCAGTGGTGCCCCGCACGGACGCAGACGCCGACCGTGTCGAGCACCTGGGCGGTGTCGTGCGGGTGCACGCCCTCGACGTTGAACGAGAAGATTCCGGCGCGCCGCTCCGGGGGAGGCCCGTACTGGACCACTCCGTCGATGCCGGAGAGCACGGCGTGCGTATAGCGCGTCAGCTCGTGCTCGTGCTCCTCGATCCGGTCGAGGCCGATCGCCTGCAGGTACTCGATCGCAGCACCGAATCCCACCGCCTCGGCGAGGCCGGGAACGCCCGGCTCGAACTTCCACGGCAGGTCGTTCCACGACGTCCGGTCGAGCCGCACCTGGCTGATCTGCCCACCGCCGGTCATGAACGGGTCCATCCGCTCGAGCAGCTCTTCGCGGCCCCACACGGCGCCCGCTCCCGGACCACACATCTTGTGGCCGGAAAGGGCGTAGAAGTCGACGCCCAGAGCCTGCACGTCAATCGGCCGGTGCGGTGCCGCCTGGGCCCCGTCGGCCACGATGACGGCTCCGCGCGCGTGCGCCCACGCCGCCAGCTTCGGGAGGTCGTTCACCGTGCCGAACGAGTTCGACACGTGCGTGGCGGCGACGATCTTGACGTTCTCGACCGATTCGAGCGCGGTCATCGACTCGGGATCGATCTCGCCGGTGTCGGTCAGGCGCAGATAGTGCAGGGTCGCCCCGGCACGGCTTGCAAGGAGCTGCCAGGGGACGAGGTTGGAATGGTGCTCCATCTCGGTCACGACGATGGCGTCGCCCTGGCCGACGAACTTCATGCCGTAGCCGTAGGCGACCAGATTCAGCCCCTCGGTCGCGTGCTTGACGAACACGACCTCGCGCCTCGACGGAGCATTCAGAAAACCGGCGACGATGTCGCGAGCCCCCTCGTAGCGCTCGGTCGCAACGGCGCCCAGGTGATAGACAGCGCGGTGCACGGCTGCATACGAGCTCTCGTAGACGTCGACGATGGTGTCGATCACCTGCCGCGGCTTCTGCGCCGTGGCGGCGGAGTCCAGATACACCAGCCGATGGCCGTTCATCGGGCGCTGGAAGATCGGAAAGTCTGCCCGGATCCGCTCGACATCGAGAGGCGTGGACTTGGGTTCGACGACCATGCCCCCAGTGTAGATGGTCGCCCTGAGCCGCTTATCAGGGGCGGCGCTGAGGCACTTCTGTGGCCGCGATGGTCATCGCCAGGACGATCGCCTGGAGCGCGGGCCGCGACGCCCCGCTCTCATCCTGCGTGGTCACCAGCGCCAGCGCCGTCTCGAGCAGCTTCGCGATCCGCTCCAGCGCGATCGCAGCGTCGCCGGGTGCCGGATCGCGGGTGGCGGCCGCTGCGAGCTCGAGCATGCCGACGGCCATCTCCACGTTTCCGGCCATGATGGCGCCGAAGGACATCATCAGCCCCGTGTGGATCCGGGCAAGGCGATGATCGAAGACCAGCAGCTCCGGCGCGCGGGGCGGGCTCGCCTCCCGGAGTGGCTGTCCATCGATCAGATCCTGTGTCGTGCGCCCGAGGATGTCCCGCACCATCTCGCCGTCGAGGCCCAGGGACGCCGCGACCCGCAGGATCAGGTACAGACCGACCAGCGTGCGCCCGTAGGGCGGGTCGGATCCGAACACGACGCGCTCGGCAGGCACGCGGGCGAACAGCCCCAGCATGTCGGTGGGGTTCAGCCAGGACGTGTCGTAGACCGCTCCGGGGTGACCGCGGAGGCCCTCGGCGAGCACGCCCTGATCCGTCACGCCGAGATGAGCGAGGATCAGCCGCGCTCCCGGATGGCGCTGCGCGATCGACACCAGCTCGGCGCCGAAGGTCGGCGGCAGCCCACGGCCGGCGTGAATCAGGATCGGCACGTTCGCCTGTTCGGCGAGAGCGAAGATGTCCGGCACACCACCCGCCACGAGCCCGAACGCCTGCGCCCGGGGGTGCAGCTTGATGCCCTTCGCGCCGGCTGCAAGGCAGCGCTCGGCTTCACGGATCGGATCCTCCGCCGGATCGAGCCGGCAGAACGGCACGAACCGGCCTTCGCTCTCGCCGGCCCATGCCAGCACCCTGTCATTCGGAACGCGGTAGGCCGGCGAGCGCTCGGGGTCGTGCAGCGGGAAGACCAGCGCCTGGTGCACCTCTGCCTGGTCGAGCAGCCGGTGCAGCCCCTCCGGGTCGAGCGACATCCCGTCCTCGTCCAAGCCCAGGTGGGCGTGGGACTCGATCACATGGGCGCCACCGGGGCGTAGGCGGCCGATCTCGTCGCTGATCGGCCGAAGCGCCTGTGCCAGCAGCTCCGGCGTCTCCAACACTCGCTCCGTCAGGCCTGGGCCGCCACGCCCATCCGAGCCTCGAGCTCGGCGGCCAGCGTCTCTCGTACTTCGTCGGAGCCGATCCGGTCGAGGATCGGCTGGAAGAACCCGCGCACGATGATCTGCTCCGCCTCCGCCCTCGAGACGCCGCGGCTCATCAGGTAGAACAGCTGCAGCCGGTCGATCTGGCCAATCGTGGCGCCGTGCGTGCAGCGCACGTCGTTGGCCTTGATCTCGAGACCCGGGATGGAGTCGGCGTGAGCCTGCCGCGACAGCAGCAGGTTGCGGTTCTCCTGGTAGGCGTCCGTCTTCTGCGCACCCTTGTCGACGCGAATGACGCCGCGCCAGACGGCGCGGGCGCGATCGGTGAGGACGCCCTTGAAATACAGGTCAGAGGTCGTGTTCGGCGCAGCGTGCTCCTGCGTCGTGTCGTAGTCCGCATGCTCCATCCCGGCCAGGAAGTACGCCCCGGTCACCTTCGCGTTCGCGCCCGGCCCGGCGAGATAGCTCTCGATGCGCGACTTGGCGCGCGTGCCGCCGAGCCCCAGCACGACCCAGTCGACCTCGGCGTCGCGGCCGACGATCGCCCGATGCGAACCGAACTGGCGCGTCTCCGCATGGTGCTTCTGGGTGGTGACGTACTCCAGCCGAGCGCCGTCGCCGATGATCAGCTCGACCACGGTGTTGACGTAGCCCGCCGCCGTGGAGGAGTACTCCTCGACGAAGGTCGCCCGGGCGCCCCGCTCCAGCACGACCAGCGCGCGGTGGTGGACGCCGATGCCCTCACCGGACACCTCGACACCGACCCGGAGCGGCACCTCGACCTCGACGCCGGCGGGGACGTGCAGCAGCACGCCGTCCTGCCAGGCCGCGGCATTCCCCGCGGCGAACTTCTCGTCGCCCGTCACGACCGTGCCGTAGTGCGGCTCGACCAGCTCGGGCCGCTCCGCCGCCATCGTCGCGAGGCTCCCGAAGACCACGCCGTCCGGCAGGTCGGCCTCGCCCAGCGTGAGCCCGCCCGGCTGCATGTCGTAGCTGTCGGGGTCGAACCCGCGCAGGTTCGTGAAGCGCCATGCCTCCTCGCGGTTCGTCGGCACCTCGAGGTGGTCGTACAGCTCGCGCGCAGCCGCGCGCTTGCCCGCCAGCCATGCGGGCTCCGACACGGTCGCGGTCATCCGACCGAGCCCTCCATCTGCAGCTGGATCAGGCGGTTCATCTCGACGGCGTACTCGAGCGGGAGCTCCTTCGTGATCGGCTCCACGAACCCGGA
>JAWVEN010000073.1:0-90557 GCA_033856675.1 Gaiellales bacterium
GAGTTATCCCGTGATGTGAAGGTAGTTGTCGCCGGGACGACCGGCGTCCGTGGCGACCTACAGCCCGGCTGCGGAGAACTACGCAACAGCCGTCGCGGGGATCCCGCAGTCCACTCCACGGAAACCCGCAGGCGTCATGTGGGCCCCGCGGATGCCGGCGATCGTGGATGCGTTGATGATGCAGTGAACAGCCGAGAAGGAGAACCTAGATGTTCAATACCATCATTTTGGGGCTCGATGGCTCAACTGAGTCCAAGCGGGCGATCCCGGTCGCCCTGGAGCTCGCCTCGTCAGACGACGCCAAGATCATCGCCGTTCATGTGCGCGAGTTGCTGGTCGGCCGCGCCGGCGGTCAGACGCTCTACGCCAACGAACAGGAAATCGAAACAGGCGTCCGCGAGACCGTCGATGAGCTGGCGAAAGCGGGCAACGACGTGAAGCTGGTCGTGGTGCCGGCCATTGCAGGGGGGCCGGCACACGTGCTCGCCGATGTGGCCCGCGACGAAAGGGCCGACGTGATCGTTGTCGGTACCCGCGGCCACGGTCAGGTGATGGGACTCTTGCTCGGAAGCGTCACGCACCGCCTGCTCCACATCGCACCATGCCCCGTGCTCGCGATCCCCGGAACACCCGTTGAGGCAACTCGCACCCTGGTGCCGGAGATGGCAGTCGCCTCCAGCTAAATGCCCGATCGCAGCTGGCGCGCGAGCAGACGATCGCTCGTGCGCCAGCTGCTCCCTGACTGCTGTCACCCGCGCCGTTTACCTTGCACGATCTCGTTCGTCAGCCCGACCGGCGACGGGACATTGCTGCGCGTCCAGCTGCCACTCGCATGATACCGTCGTCCGGCTGTGGGCGGTCGTCTACAGCCGGGGGGCTTCCGGGTCGGGTGCCCGGATCGGGACATCTATGAGCATCGAGGTGCCGTCCCCGGCTGGACTGACCAGCGACAGTGTCCCGTCGAGTACTTCGACCCTGTCCCGCAGGCCGAGCAGTCCGGACCCACGGGCTGGGTCCGCTCCACCCACGCCGTCGTCTCGGATTGCCAGGTGCAAGACCGACTCGGCATCGTCAACCTCAATGTGGACGCGGGATGCCTCTGCATGCTTGGCCGCGTTGGTCAGCGCCTCTGACACGATGAAGTAGGCGGCCATCTCGAGCTGCTCCGGCAGTCGGCAGGCGATGCGCACATCCAGGCTGACCGGGACGGCTGAGCGGCGGGCGAGGGCCTTCAGCGCGAGCTCGAGGCCACCCTCCTCGAGAACCGCCGGGTGGAGGCCCCGGGAGATCTCGCGGAGCTCGTCGAGCACGCCGGTCAGTCCTTCGGCCGCTTCCAAGAAGGGCGCGCGAAGGTCGGCGGGGGCGTTTGCCTCCGCCGCGCGCAGCCCGAGGGCGATGGAGACGAGCCGCTGCTGTGCCCCGTCGTGGAGGTCGCGCTCGATTCGACGGCGTGCCTCATCCGAAGCGGCAACGATGCGCGCCCGCGAGGCCGAGAGCTGGGACCGGGCCTCGGCATTCGCAATCGCGGTTGCGACGAGCTCGGTGAACTTCTCGAGGCGTTCCTCAATGTCCGGCGGCAGCGGCTGCCGGCCGTGCACGGCCATGGCGCCCCAGAGACGGCCCTCGACGACGATCGGGCTGGCAACCGCGGAGATGATGCCCATACGACGGTGGGTGTCGCCAATCGGCCCTTCCACCGTGGACAGGTGCGCGCCGCTACGGGCAGAGCGTCCGGTGCGGTACACGTCATAGGAAGCCATCCCCTCCTGGAACTTCCAGTGCACTCCGACCGGGAAGGCTGCGCTGACCTTGCTCGCCGAGCCGACGTAACTGATCCCATCACCGTCATCGTCGTACCTGATGACGGTTGCCGAATCCGTTCCGGCCAGGCGTCCAACCTCGTCGCTGACGGCCGCGAAGATCTCGTCGGGCGGGACTCCTCGCGCCACCAGCGTAGCCACGCGGCGCAACGCCGCCTGCTCCTCCGCCAACCTGGTGAGCGCTGCGCGGCTCTCGGCGTTTGCGATCGCGGTTGCGATGAGCTCGGTGAACTTCTCCACGCGTTCGTCGGTGTCCGGCGGCAGCGGCTCCTGGGACTGGACGCTCATCGCGCCCCAGAGACGGCCCTCGACGATGATCGGGCTGGCAACCGCCGACATGATGCCCAGTCGACGCTGGATGTCGCCTATCGGCCCTTCGACTGTGGACAGGTGAGCGCCGGTGCGGGCGGAGTGTCCGGTCCGATACACCTCTGCGGACGCCATCCCCTCCTGGAACAGCCAGTGCGCTCCGAGCGGGAAGGCACCGCTGACTCTGCTCGCGACGCCGACGAAGATGATTCCTGCACCCTCATCGTCGTATTTGACGACGGTTGCAGAATCCGTACCGAACAGGCGGCCCGCCTCGTCGCTGACGGCTGCGAAAATCTCCTCTGGGCTGACGGCCCGCGCCACGAGCATCGCCACGCGGCGAAGTGTTGCCTGCTCGTCGGCGAGGCGTTCGAGAGCCTCGTCCGACGATCGCCGTTGAATCGTGTGACTCACGCCCACTAGTATGACCCCTTGGTACGTCCTACGAAAGTGCGTTCAGGGCCAGGCGATACGGAGTGGGAACCATTCCGCCAGAGCGGAATCCGTGCTTTCTATCCTACGGGGGCGGCTGTGCTCGGTTCCGGAATTCAGTGTGGTCCGCCGAGTGACACACGAGCATCAGCCGGTCGTCGCGCTCAGGCACATCTCGAAGACGTTCGGCGGTGCTCGCGCACTCCATGACGTCGATCTGACCATTCGGCGCGGCGAGGTGCACGGCCTGCTCGGAGAGAACGGTTCAGGCAAATCGACCCTGATCAAGATTCTCTCCGGCTTTCACGCACCGGACGCGGGCGGCGAGCTCGAGATCAACGGACGGAGCGTCTCGCTCCCGCTCCAGCCCGGACAGTTCCGCGCTCTCGGTATGAGCTTTGTGCACCAGGATCTCGGGCTCGTCCCGTCGCTGTCGGTCGTCGAGAACCTGCTCGTAGGCGACCTGGCCTCCGGGCGCAGTTGGCGGCTCTCGTGGGCGCGTGAACGGCGCAGGGCACAGGAGATCTTCAAGTCCTACGGGCTCGAGCTCGATCCACGCGCGAAGGTCTCCGACCTGCGCCCGACCGACCGCGCGCTGCTCGCGATCGTCAGGGCGGTCGAGGAGATCCGTGCGCACACCGCGGATGACGGCTCCGAGTACGGGCTGCTCGTCCTCGACGAGCCGACGGTCTTCCTCCCGGCAAGCGACCGCGACGAGCTCTTCGCGATCGTTCGGAAAATCGCCGCGGCGCGGGCCAGCATCCTGTTCGTCTCGCACGACCTCGACGAGATCCTCGAGATCACCGACCGCGTCACGGTGCTGCGAGACGGGAAGGTTCGTGGCACCGTCGACACCGCGCGAGCGAGCGACGAGGTTCTCGTCGATATGATCATCGGCCGACGGCTTCAGCCGCTTTCCATCGAACGCGGGCAGACAGAGGCGGCGGAGGCGATATCGGTCACGGGCCTGACCGGCCGATATGCCCGAGATGTGTCGCTCACCTTCGGGGAAGGCGAGATCGTGGGTCTGACCGGGCTACTGGACAGCGGATTCGAGGAGATTCCGTACTACCTGTTCGGCGCGAGGTCCGCCGTCGCCGGCCGGCTCGAGGTGAACGGGAGGTCCTACGAGCTCCGTGGGATGACGCCGAGCCGTGCGCTCCAGGCGGGCGTCGCCCTGATTCCCGCCGACCGTCAGCGCGACGGAAGCGTCGCCTCGCTCTCGGTTGGCGACAACGTCACGATTCGGGTACTTGACAGCTACCACTCACGCGTCGGTCTGAATCGACGCCGGATGCGAAGCGACGCGCGAACGCTGCTGGAAGCGTTCGACGTCCGGCCGCCCGACCCGCGGAGGGTGTACCAGTCGCTCAGCGGTGGCAACCAGCAGAAGGCGATGCTCGCAAAGTGGCTGCAGACCAAGCCGTCGCTGCTGCTACTCCACGAGCCGACGCAGGGCGTCGATGTGGGAGCCCGCCAACAGATCTTGCAGCTGACGCGGAAGGCAGCAGCCGACGGCGCGGCGGTGGTTTGCGCAAGCATCGACCACGAGCAACTTGCGGCGGTTTGCGACCGGGTGATCATCTTCGGTCGCGGACGCGTCACAGGCGAGTTGGCAGGCGATCAGGTCACCAAGGAGCGGATCTTGGAGCGGTGCTACCGCGTCGCCGAGGTCCAGTCCGGCAGCCATCTTGACGCGGGGCGGGATGCCTGATGACCGCTTCGGTCGCCCAACGCTGCGCAGAGGGATGAGCGTGCGCGAGTTCGTCGAGCGCTTCGCGCTCGTCGGCGCCTGGATCGCCGTGATCGTCGTCTTCAGCGCGCTCAAGCCGCAAACGTTCGCCACCTGGTCGAACTTCGCCGCGATCTTCGGTTCGCAGGCGGTCCTCGTGGTGCTCACGTGCGCGCTTCTGATCCCGCTGACCGCGGGCGACTACGACCTGTCGATCACAGGAGTGCTGACGCTCTCGCAGATGATGATCGGGATCCTGAACACCGAGCATGGAATGTCCGTCTACGTCTGCATCGTGCTCGCGCTCCTGATGGGAGCGCTCGTGGGGCTGATCAACGGAGCGTTCGTGGTCATCTTCGGCGTCGACTCGTTCATCGTCACGCTCGGCACGGGAACGTTCCTCGGCGGGGTCGTCCTGTGGATCAGCGACTCGCAGACGTTCGCCGGGATCTCCTCACAGCTCACAGGGCCGGTCGTTGTCGACCGATTCGTCGGCGTCCCGCTTGCGTTCTACTATGGCCTCGCACTGGTCATCGTGCTCTGGTACTTCCTCGAGTACACCTCGCTGGGCCGACAACTGCTGTTCGTCGGACGCAGTCGGAGCGTCGCCCGGCTCAGCGGTTTGCGTGTCGGACGCCTCCGTTGGGGGGCACTGGTCGCGTCGGGCGTGATCGCAGCCGCAGCCGGCGTCTTGTACGCAGGGATCACAGGCGCGGCCGACCCGGTGTCTGGCTCGCAGTTCCTGTTGCCGGCGTTCGCGGCGGCCTTCCTCGGCGCGACCAGCATCGTCCCCGGGCGGTTCAACCCATGGGGATCGTTCGTCGCCGTCTACTTCCTGGTGACCGGGATCACCGGGCTGACCCTCTTCGGGATCCAGTCGTGGGTCCAGGACATGTTCTACGGCGGCGCACTCGTTTTGGCTGTAACGTTTTCGCAGCTTGCCCGGCGGCGTGAGGAGCACGCGACATGAGCGGCCAAACCAGAGGAATGGTTCTGCCCGTCCGGCGCTGGGTGCGCGCCTGCGCGTTGATGTTCGCCGTCGCCACGCCGGCCGGGCTCGCCGCGGGCTGCGGAGGCGGGACGGCCGGCAGCGCGTTCACAGGCACGGGTTCGTGCGACCTCCCCTACGTGACCAAGCAGATCGACGGCCACAAGGGGATCGCGGGCTGGACGTACCCGGGGGACCCGTTCGACGCCAAGCAGGCGGCCGGGAAGACCATCTTCAGCATCCAGGAGAACTCCACCAACCCGTTCACGAACACGGTCGTCGCCGGGATGAAGGAGGTGGCCGACAAGGTCGGGGTGAAGATCGTGGACTATCCGAACCAGGGCCAACACACGCAGTGGATTCAGGGAATCCAACAGGCGATCGCCCAGAAGGTCGATGCGATCGTCCTGTCGGGTGGCACCATCGGACCGATCTACTTCAAGGAGCAGGCCCTCGCCGCGGAGCGAGCGGGCATCCCGATCATTACCGTTGTCGACCGTGATCTGACGCAGACCGCGCAGCCGAACACAGCGGCACGCGTGGGCCAGCCGTATGCCGAGGCCGCGCGGCTCGACGCGGACTGGATCATCAAGCAGACAAAATGCGATGCGAACGTGCTCGTCCTCACCACGAACGAGGTGATCGCGGGCGACATCGGCAGCAAAGCGGCGCAGGACGAGTTCGATCGGTACTGCGGTAGCGGGTGCAAGGCGAGGTTCGTGAACGTCCCGCTGTCCCAGTGGTCGACGAAGATCGGGACGACGACCCAGACGGAAGTCTCGTCGAACCAGGACCTCAATTACGTCTTTCCGTTGTACGACCCGATGGCGCAGTTTGTCGTCCCCGCAATCCAGCTCGGCGGCGGGATCACGAGGGTCAAGGTCGCGACGTACAACGGCACGCCGGGGATCCTTCGGATGATCCAGACGGGTGACACCGTCGAGATGATCGTCGGGGAGAACGAGACCCATCTCGGCTATGCGGCGATGGACCAGGCTATGCGTCTCATCACCGGCGTCGCACCGATCGCTGACGGTGACTACGGCATTCCGCTGCGCGTCTTCGACGACTCGAACGTCGACGAGACGGGCGATCCACCAGGGTACGGCGTCGGCTACGGCGACCAGTGGCGCGCAGGCTTTCTGAAGGCATGGGGACTGTCCGGCTAGCGAACCGATGAAGGGAGGTGGCAGGACGATGAGCGAACCCGAGCGCGACCTGGTCGGTTACGGGGCGAATCGGCCGACGGCGGGCTTTCCCGACGGCAAGAGGCTGGCGATCTCCCTCGTCGTCAACTACGAGGAGGGCTCGGAGCGGTCGTTCGCAATGGGCGATTCTGACCAGGAATCGCTCACGGAATGGGGGCAGTATCCGTTCCCGCCCGACATCCGGAACCTTGCGATGGAGACCATGTACGAGTACGGCTCCCGAGTCGGAGTCTGGCGCATCCTCGACATCTTCAGGCGCCATGACGTCAAGAGCACGTTCTACGCTTGCGCGGTCGCATTCGAGCAGACCCCGGACGTCGCGCGCGCAGCGGTGGAGCAAGGCCACGAGATCTGCAGCCACGGCTATCGGTGGGAGGACGTCTTCCGCCTGAGCGAGGAGGAGGAGCGCGAGCACATCCGACTCGCCGTCGAGTCGTTCGAGCGTGTGTGCGGAAAGCGGCCCGTCGGCTGGTACTGCCGCTATGGACCGAGCACCCGGACGCGCAGGCTCCTCGTCGAGGAAGGCGGGTTCCTTTACGACTCCGACTCGTACAACGACGAGGTCCCGTACTTCACGACGGTCGGGCGCATTCAGCACCTGGTCGTGCCCTACACGCCGGATGCGAACGACTTCGGATTCTGGCTGGGCAACGGCATGGCCACGGCCAAGCAGTTCGAGACCTACCTGCGCGATTCGTTCGATGTGCTGTACGCCGAGTCCGAGCGCTATCCCCGGATGATGTCGATCGGGCTGCACTGCCGAATCATCGGGCGGCCGGGCCGCTCGCCGTCGCTCGACCGGTTCATCGAGTACGCAAAGGGGTTCGACGGCGTCTGGTTCGCCACGCGCGAAGAGATCGCCCGCTCGTGGGTCGAGGTGCATGGTGCAAACGCACGCTCGGCGGCGGGAGACATCGCGGCGGGGAAGCTTTAGTCCACCACCGGGCCCCGGCGGAGACGTCCGCGGAACGGTTGCCGCGCCGTCCTCGCCCTCCGGAACGAGCGTTGCTTTTGTCGATGGACTATGCGCTAATTCCCGCAAGGCGGCCCGACACGGGCGCAGCGTGCTCGGCGAGCGGGCTCTAGAGGGGAAGGAGGATCGTGGGTAGCGAGCCGCCACCGGTGTTGCCGTCGGAGAGAGATCTGGAATCGCTCTTCGATCTCGCTCTCGACCTGCTCACGATCGTTGGCTTCGACGGCTATTTCAAGCGGGTGAATCCCGCCTTCGAGCGCGTGCTCGGATACTCGAGTGAGGAGCTGCTGTCGCGGCCGTATCTTGACTTCTACCACCCGGATGACCTGCAGGTGTCGCGTGACCTGTTCACGAATCTCCTCCTGGAAGAAGGGAAGGAGATCATCGGGTCCGAAAACCGGGTGATCTGCGCCGATGGATCGATCCGCTGGCTCGAGTGGAACACACGGGTCGTGCCTCACGATCGCCTCATGTACTGCGTTGCCAGGGACGTCACGGACCGGCGGACTGCCGAGGCAGAGTTGCGCGAAGCGCATCGACTGGTCGAGGACAGCCGGGACGAGCTCCGCGTGCTGGCCGAGGAACAGGCGGCGCTGCGGCGCGTCGCCACGCTGGTCGCCGCAGGGAGGCCGGCCGCCGAGCTGTTCGCCGCCGTTGGCGATGAGATCTCCAAAGTGCTCGACGCACCGACGCACGCCTTGGAGCGGTACGACCCGGATGGCTGGTTGACGGTGATCGCGGCATGGGGCGACAGTGCATTCAGTGCCGGCACTCGCTGGCCGCTCGATGGCGAGAGCCTCGCGACGGCGGTGTATGCGACCCAACGCCCGGCGAGGATCGACGACTACTCGAAGCTGCCGGGCACCCTCGCCGCAGCCGTACGAGCCGAAGGCTTCGTCTCGATCGCCGGAGCGCCGATCGTCGTCCGGGGCAAGGTGTGGGGGCTGATCTCCGCCGCCAGCCGAGACGGGCAACTGCGATCCGATACCGAAACCCGGCTCGCGCACTTCACCGAACTTGTGGCGACCGCGATTTCGAACACCGAGTCGCAGGCCGAGGTTACGCGCCTCGCCGACGAGCAGTCGGCGTTGCGACGGGTTGCCACGCTGGTGGCGCACGGCGTCCAGCCGGCAGAGCTCTTCGCGGCCGTCAGCGACGAGGTCGGGCGCCTGGTCGGTACGGATTCCGCGACTGTCATGCGGTACGACGATGATGGACCGGCGATCACGTTCGTCGGCGCTGCGAGCAAACTGAGCGACGCGTACCCGGTCGGTGCGCGCTGGGAGTTCGAAGATGGGATGGCTTCTGCAGAGGTATATCGCACCGGACGCTCTGCCCGCGGTGGAGCGAGGGACTGGTCCAACCTCGAGGGACAGGTTGGCGAAACGCACCATCGTTTGGGCATCGTCTCGACCGTCGCCAGCCCGATCATTGTGGAGGGCCGCCTCTGGGGCGTGATGGCCGTCCAGTCGCAGGAGCCGCTGCCGCTGGATACTGACGAACGGCTCGAGAAGTTCACCGAGCTACTCGCAACCGCGATCGCCAACGCCGAGAGCCGCGCCGGCCTCACCAGGCTGGCGGACGAGCAGGCGGCGTTGCGCCGGGTGGCGACGCTGGTGGCGCGTGGAGCGCCACCGGCTGAGCTTTTCGCGGCGGTCAGCGAGGAGGTCGGCAGGCTGCTTCGGGTCGACGTGGCGAACCTGAGCCGCTACGAGTCAGACGGGACGATCACAGCCCTCGCCGCCTGGAACAGAACAGGCAACCAATTCCCGCCGGTTGGCAGCCGGTGGCCGATTGCCGGCAAAAGCATCACCGCGCTGGTGTTCGCCACGGGCCGTTCCGCGCGGGTCGACAACTATGCCGATGCCTCCGGCGCCCTCGCCGTCGGCCTCCGCGAGACGGGCGTCCGCTCGGCGGTGGGGACGCCGATTATCGTCGAAGGACGCCTCTGGGGGGTGATGGGAGCCGGCTCGAACCTCGAACAGCCGATGCCGATGGATACCGAGGCGCGCCTCTCGTCGTTCACAGAGCTGGTGGCAACGGCCATTGCCAATGCTGAAAGCCGGGAGGAGCTGACCGCTTCGCGTGCCCGGGTCGTCGCCGCCGCTGATGACACGCGCCGCCGCCTCGAGCGCGACCTGCACGACGGCATCCAGCAGCGGCTCGTCTCGCTTGCTCTCCGCGTACGGGCGGCGCAGACGACTCCACACCTGCCAACCGACATCCAGGCTGAGCTGTCACATCTGGTGGATGGGCTTGGCAGCGCGCTGGAGGATCTGCGGGAGATCTCCCGCGGCATCCACCCCCCGATCCTTGCGGAGGGAGGTCTGCGTCCGGCGCTGAGGACGCTTGCACGTGGGTTCCCAGTGCCGATCGAGCTCGACCTGGGTGTGAGCGAGCGGCTCCCTGAACGCGTGGAGGTGGCTGCGTATTACGTCGCTTCCGAGGCGCTCACCAACGCTGTCAAGCACGCCGACGTCTCGATCGTCGAGTTGCATGCGGACTGCCGCGACGGAGTTCTCGAGATGGTGATCCGCGATGGTGGAATCGGAGGGGCCGATCCAAGCCGCGGCTCGGGGCTGATCGGCCTCACGGACAGAGTCGAGGCGCTCGGCGGGACGATTTCCGTCGTCAGCCCGCCCGGCGAGGGCACATCGCTCCACGTCCGGCTCCCGATCACATGAGCGCGATTGAGCGGTGAGACCTTGCATCCGCCCAGGGCACCACACTGCCGGTCGACGTTCCGCTCGACGGTGAGAGCGGCGCAGCATCCGCCGAGCCGTAGAGCGGCTACCGGCGTCGGGGATCGAGCGCGTCATGGATGCCGTCGACGAGGAGATTCGCCGAGAGAGCGAACACCGCGATGACGGCGCTCGGGAGGAACATCTCCCACAGGCGCCCGAAGTGAAGGCCGTCCTGGGCGATGTTGCCCCAGGTCGCCGTCGGGGGATCCGGGCCAAGGCCGAGGACGGCGAGGAACGCTTCGCCGAGCACCACGGTCGGAAGCTCGAGCAGCACTGCGATCAGGATGATGCCTGCAGAGTTGGGGATCAGGTGGCGGCGCGCGACATGCGCCCAGCCGGCTCCGATCGCACGCGCGGCTCGGACGTGCTCCCGGGACTTCACCGCGAGCACCTGTCCACGTACGAGGCGCGCGGTCAGCATCCAGCCCATGATCGAAAGCGCGAACGCGATTGTCTGCACATTCTGGGCGTCCAGCCGCAGAGCGACGAGGATCACGATCGCCACCGGGAGGCGCGGGATGGCGAACAGACCATCCAGCAACCGCATCATTGCCGCGTCGACCTTCCCTCCGGCGACTGCCGCGATGGTTCCGTAGATGACACCGATCATGAGGATGACTCCGAGTGCCAGGGCGGTGATCGCGAGCGACGTGCGCCCGCCTTCCGCGAGCCGCGTGAAGAGGTCGCGCCCGAACCTGTCCGTGCCGAGCGGGTGGGACAGGCTCGGCCCCTCGACGTTGCGCGAGAACTCGACGTCGTTTGCCCCGTACGGTGCGACCGCCGGCCACAGTGCGCAGTAGGCGATGACCGCCAGGAAGATGACTCCCGCGATCAGCGTCGTCCTCTGGCCGGCGATGCTCCGTGCATGCTGAAACCACCAGTTTGTCATGCGAGGAATGGCCGGCTCCGTCGCCTCGATAGTCATGCCGGCGTGGCCTCTCGCATGCGGGGATCGATCATGGCGAGGAGGATGTCAGCGAGGAGGTTCGCGGCGAGGACGACGACCGCGAGCGCCGACGTCATTCCCATGATCATCGGGTAGTCGCGGGTCAGGGCACCCTCGATAAAGGCCCTCGACGCGCCCGGGATACCGAAGGATGACTCGACGAAAAAGGCGCCGGTGATGAGAAGGGCGAGCATTGGCACCGCGGCGGAGAGAAGCGGAACAAGCGAGTTCTTCAAGACGTGCAGCCAGATGATGCGCCTGTGCTGGAGCCCTTTCGCTCGCGCCGTGCGCACGAAGTCCTCTTGCAGGGTCTCGACGACGGCAGCGCGGATGAGACGGGCGATGTACCCGGTCGGTGCCAGCGCCAGCGAGAGCGCGGGGAGGACCTTCGTGTCCCAGCCGGCCCATCCGGCGGGGACCAGATGCCATTCGAGCACGAGGTACCGCGAGCACACGTACGACACGAAGAAGACCGGCACGACCAGCAGGAGCGATGCGGTCGAGGTGGCGAGGAAGTCGATGGCGGTATTCCTGTGTGTCGCCGCCAGGACACCGAGGCTGATCCCGAGCGGAACCGCGAGGGCAGTGGCAAGGAGAACAAGCTCCAGCGTCACGGGAAAGCTCACCCGGATCAGGTCGTTGATGTCGAGGTCGCGCTGCACCATCGAGGGCCCGAAGTTGAACGTGAAGACGTTCTTCACGTAGTACACGAACTCGACGAACCAGGGCTCGTGGAGGTGGTAGAAGGCTTCCAGCTCTCGCTGAAGGGGCCCCGGGACACCCGAGTAGCCCTCCGGCGGCCGGAACGGGTCGCCGCCGCTGCCGCGCATGAGCGCGAATGTCGCGAGCATGACCAGCAGAAGCAGCGGGACGGTCCACAGAACCCGCCGGATGATGAAAACAGCCAGTGACACTCGTAGCTTCGACGCTCTCCGTCGCAGTTCGTTAGCGCCGGCGCCTGTCGTGACAACGTGTCGCTGGCAGGCGCCGCGACCGACCACGAAGTCGATCACTGCGCCGGCGGTGGCCAATCCAGCCGCCGCGGACATCTCGGGCAACGACCGTCCCAGCTGCGTTGCCCATGACATGACGGCTGCCGCTCTACTGGATGCGGGAATGGTCCGGTCTGGCTCACGCGGTCGCTGCTAGTCGTCGTCCCGACCTGAGAGGCGTGCGCAGATGTCGACGTGGCGTGCCGGGAAGCTTCGCAGGTGCGTGTTGCCCTTTGCGTCGACCACGATCTTGGCCGGTGCGACCCGCAGGATCACGATCGTGCGGCCATCCGGCTGGCGCTGACTGACGGCGTGACCGAAAGCACTGCCACGGCGGCCAGGAAAAGGGCAGCAAAAACGCTCCGTCGCATGATGACCCCCCGATCGACTCCGGAGCCGCCCACCCCACCGCTTTTTGCAGCGTTCGACACAAGTTGCGGGCCGCGGCTCTTTGTCGAATCTGACAAAAGGTTGCCCAAAGTGACCGCGCCCACACTGGGCCGATCGTGAAGGAACTCGCCTCCGGACCGTCCGTGCCCGTGAACTTGACGCTCGTCGGCGTCTCCCACCACCGCGCACCAATCGAGCTGCGCGAGCGTGTGGCGTTCGACATCGATGGCTGCCGGATGCTGGCGGAGCGGCTTGGACGCGAGACAGTCGTGCTCTCGACCTGCAACCGAACGGAGCTCTACCTGGCCGGCGGAGAGGGCGCCCACGAGGAGGCCGTGGAGCTCCTCACCGATCTGGCCGGCGACAGTCGGGACGAGCTGGTGGCCGCGCTCTACCGGCTAAATGACGACGCGGCTGAGCTGCATCTGTTCCGGGTCGCCGCAGGGCTCGACTCGAGCGTACCGGGCGAGGGCGAGATCCTCGGCCAGGTGCGCGCGGCTCTGGAGGCAGGGACGGCCGGGCCGTTCCTCGACCGGCTCTTTCGGCAGGCGCTTCGCGCGGGCCGGCGCGTCCGCGTGGAGACAGCGATCGGCGAAAGCCCGGCATCAGTGCCCTCGGCTGCGGCTGCCTATGCCCACGAGGTGTTGGGCGACCTCGGCGGGCGGCGTGTGCTGCTGATCGGAGCCGGAAAGATGAGCGAATCGACGGCGCGGAATCTCGTTGCACGCGGTGCGGAGATCGCCGCAGTCGCAAATCGCACCCTGGAGCACGGGGAACAGCTCGCACGGAAGCTCGGAGCCCGAGCTCTCCCGCTCGAGTCGGCTGTCCACGAGCTGCCGCACGTCGACGTGGTGGTCTCCTCGACCAGTGCCCCGGGGCTCGTGGTTTCGCAGGCCGCAGTCGGTTCGACACTCCCCGCGCGCAGAGGACGGCCACTGCTGCTCGTCGACCTCGCTGTGCCGCGCGACATCGACCCCGCGATCTCCGATCTCGAGAACTGCTTCCTGTGCAACGTCGATGACCTGGAGGCCATCGTCGCCACGAACGTGTCCGGACGACGCGGTGAGGCAGCCCATGCCGAGCTGCTCGTCGCAGCCGAGGCGGCGCGCTTCCGCGAATGGCACGCCTCGCTCGACGTCGTCCCCACGATCGTCTCGCTGCGCGCGATGGCCGAGGAGATCCGCGAACGAGAGCTCGAACGCGTCCGCGGGCGACTGTCCGAGAACGAGCGCCGCCAGGTGGAGTTCGTCACGTCGAAGATCGTGGCGAAGCTCCTGCACCTGCCCACTGTACGTATGAAAGAAGCAGCTGCGGCCGCCGACGGCGTAGTCGTGAACGACGTCGTCCGGCGCCTGTTCGGGCTGGGGGAACAGCCGGGACAGCGATGACCGAACGCCGCCCCCTGAAAATCGGAACCCGCGGAGATGGCTCGCCGGCGGAGGAGACCGACATCCGCGAGAAGGGCCGTGGCGCCGACGGCGAGGCGATCGCCGGCGACCGGCGGCTGTTCATGCAGCTGCTCGCGTTCGGCGGCGCGCCCGACACCGCCACGCTCGCGGGGGCACTCGAGGAGGCGAAGATCCCGGGCGTCCTGTACGAGGATCTCAACGACCCATACGGGGTCGCGCTGCTCACCTTCGGCGAGGACCCGGAGGCAATCCTCACCCTTCTTCGCCCCTTCCTGCGGCAGCCGCCGTTCTCGGAGCTCGAGTCCAAGCCGGAATACACGATGCTCGGGCGAACGTACGCCATCGGCTATGAGCCCGACCTCGTCGAGGCGCTGATCGACCGCCCGCGCCAGAGGGTGTGCGACCCGGCGCTTCAATGGGCGATCTGGTACCCGCTGCGCCGTTCCGGCTCGTTCGAGCGTCTTCCGCGCGAGGAGCAGGACATCGTCCTGATGGAGCACGGCGGCATCGGGATGGCATTCGGCCGTGCCGGGTTGGGCTACGACGTGCGGCTCGCCTGCCACGGGCTCGACAAGCACGACAACGATTTCGTGATCGGCCTGCTCGGCCCTGAGCTGCACCCGCTCTCGGTGATCGTGCAGCGGATGCGAAAGACCAAGCAGACCTCGCTTCACCTGGAGCGGCTGGGACCATTCTTCGTCGGGAGGGCCGTATGGCAGCCAGGGCACTGAGCGTCGCGCAACCCGAGCTCGACGATACGCCGACATCGGTCTTCCTGCGAGCCTGCATGGGCGCTCCGGCAGAGCGCACCCCGATCTGGCTGATGCGCCAGGCAGGCCGCTACATGCCGGAGTACCGGGCGCTTCGCAAGCGCTACGGGATGCTCGAACTGATTCGCACGCCCGAGCTGGCGGCCGAGGTGACGTTGCAGCCCGTCGATGCGTTCGGCGTCGATGCGGCGATCATCTTCTCCGACATCCTCCCGCCGCTCATGGGCATGGGCCTCGATCTCGACTTCGTCGGCGGCGTGGGGCCGCACATCTCCAATCCGATCGGGAGCAGCTACGACGTCGACATTCTCGGCACCCCACCTGCCGAGGAGACGATGCAGGGCACGCTGGAGGCCATCCGCATCGTGGCTCGCGAGCTGGCGCCCCGCGACGTCCCGGTGATCGGCTTTGCCGGCGCACCGTTCACGCTCGCAAGCTACGCGATCGAGGGCGGCGCGACCAAGGACTTCGCGCGCACGAAGGCGTTCATGCTCTCCGAGCCGGCGGCGTGGCAGCGGCTGATGACGAAGCTCGTCACCGTGCAAGCCGACTATCTCGCGGCACAGGCCCGCGCCGGCGCAAGCGCGCTCCAGGTGTTCGACTCGTGGGCGGGCCGGGCGCTCGGCCGCTCCGACTATGTTCGCTACGTTCAGCCGCACAACACGCGGCTCTTCGAGGCGGTTCGCCGGACCGGCGTTCCTGTCGTGAACTTCAGCCTCGGTGTCACTCCGTATCTGGAGGAGGCTGTCGCCTGCGGCGGCGACGTGATCGGGATCGACTGGCACCTGCCGCTGGGGACGTCATGGGAACGCGTCGGCCATCACCGTCCGGTCCAGGGAAATCTCGACCCGACCGCGCTGCTTGCCCCGTGGCGTGAGCTGAAGGTACGGGTGGACGAGGTGCTGGACGGTGCCGGCGGGCGCCCTGGCCACATCTTCAACGTCGGCCACGGCATCCTGAAGGGAACGCCGGTCGACAGCGTCCGACGGCTGGTCGAGTACGTCGCCGAACGAACGTCGGGCACGAAGGCGGCGGCGTGACTGTGCTCACACCGGCACTCAGGGCCACACCAAGCCGCGTCGCAGCACCGATCGGCGTGCTGATCCTGGCCTACGGCGGACCGTCGTCCCTGGAGGAGATCCCCGGCTACCTGGCCGACATCCGCGCCGGCCGGCCGACGAGCCGAGAGGTGCTGGAGGAGATCACGCACAACTACGAGGCGATCGGCGGCAGATCACCGCTGCCCGAGATCTCACGCAGGCAGGTCGAGGCCGTGCAGGCACAGCTCGATCCCGCCCACTACCGCTGCTACCTCGGCATGCGCCACTGGGCTCCATGGATCGAGGACGTGGTGGGCCGGATGCTCGAGGACGGCATCACCCACGCGGTGAGCATGGTGCTCGCGCCGCACTACAGCGCGCTTTCGATCGCGAAGTACGCGGAGCGGATCGCAGCCGGCCTGGAGCTCTACCGGGGCGAGATCGCGTTCGAGCATGTGGCGAGCTACCACCGCAGGCCGGGCCTCATCGACGCGCTGGCCGCACGCGTGAACGACGGACTTTCCCGCTGGCCGGATGACGAGCGCGACCGGGTGCATGTGATCTTCAGCGCTCACAGCCTGCCGGCGCGGATTCTCGCTGCCGGCGATCCCTATGACCGCCAGCTGCGCGAGACCGCGGAGCTCGTCGCGGAGTGGGCGGGCCTCGGCGCGGAGCGGTGGTCGTGGAGCTTCCAGTCCGCCGGGCGCACGCCGGAACCGTGGCTCGGGCCACAGCTCGAGGATCACATCGCCGGCCTCGCCGCGGCCGGGGTGAAGGATGTCGTCAGCGTTCCGGTCGGCTTCGTCTCCGACCATGTCGAGATCCTCTCCGATATCGACATCAAGGCGCGCGAGGCTGCCGAGAGCCACGGCATGAGACTCGAGCGGCCGCCCGCACTGAACGACGATCCGCTGTTCATCGCCACCCTCGCCGAGGTGATCGAGGAGCACGCCACACCGTGGCTCTCCGCCCGGATGTGAGCCGGACGGTCGTCGTCGGAGGTGGGATCGCCGGCCTCACCGCAGCTCTGCGCCTCGAGCGGCTGCTGCCGGGCACCGAGGTTGTCCTCGTCG
The DNA here is from genome assembly GCA_033856675.1 of Gaiellales bacterium. GTDB lineage: Bacteria > Actinomycetota > Thermoleophilia > Gaiellales > JAICJC01 > JAICYJ01. Next base: position 16,827 of record JAWVEN010000073.1, read on the forward strand.
AGTCCGCGCCGCACCTGGGAGGGAAGATCGTCACGGAGCGGATCGGGGAGTTCGTCGTCGATGGCGGCCCGGACAGCTTTCTGACGAGCAAGCCCCGCGGCGTAGGACTCTGCGATGAGCTCGGCCTCTCCAGCCGGCTCATACCGCGCGAGTCCCGTGACAGCCGCACGTTCGTACGGCTGCGAGGGCAGCTTCATACGCTGCCGGCCGGCCTCACCGGGATGATCCCTACGCGCCTCGACTCCATGGCGGAGAGCGGGATCCTGTCGGAGGACGGCCTCGCCCGCCTGGCACGTGAGCTGGAGCTCCCGCCTGCCCCGCGGAACGGCGACGAGTCGATCGCGGCGTTCATCCGAAGGCGGATGGGGGTGGAGGCCTATGAGCGCCTCGTCGGGCCGCTGATGTGCGGCATCTTCGGAGGAAATGGAGATCGGCTCAGCCTTGCCGCGACCTTCCCGGCGCTGCGCGGACTGGAGCTGGAGCACGGAAGCGTCATGCGGGGGCTCCTGGCACGGAGCGTCCCGAACGGTGACGCGCCTGCGCCGTTCGTCAGTCTTCGGGGCGGGATGGCGGAGCTCGTCGAGTGCCTGATCCTGCGCCTGAACGCCACTCGCGTCGTCACCGGCTGCACGGTTACGTCCATGCGCCGAGCGAACCGCGGGCGTGGATACGACCTCTGCCTTGGCGCCGGCGAGGCGCTGACAGCCGACGCCGTGGTGCTGGCGACGCCCGCGTACGTCGCGGCAGGCCTCCTCGAGCCGCTTGACACCACACTCGCCGAAGCGCACGCCGGCATCCCACACGCCTCGTCAGCCATCGTGACGCTGGCCTATCCGTCGTCGGACGTGCCGCGCGCACTCGACGGGTACGGCTACGTCGTCCCCGAGGTGGAGGGCTCGGACGTGCTCGCCTGCACGTGGTCGTCCAGCAAGTGGCCTGGGCGAGCACCCGCCGGCCACGCGCTCGTCCGCACCTACATGGGTCGGTCAGAAGGCCGCGACGTCACCACTGACTCCGACGCCGAGCTGGTGACGTGTGCCCGCCGTGAGGTCTCCGACACGCTGGGCGTCGACGCCGGGCCGCTCTTCGCGCGCGTCCACCGCTGGCAGCGCGGCATGCCGCAGTACGTCCTCGGGCATCTCGACCGCTTGGCGACGATCGAGAGCAGGCTCACCGAGCATCCGCGCCTGGCCGTGGCCGGCGCCGCCTACCGCGGGGTGGGCATCCCGGACTGCATCGCATCTGGCGAGGCCGCCGCCGAGCGGGTCGCAGCCTCGTCGTGAAAAAAAGGGGTCCGGCCCCTATTTTTCATGCGCGATGTACGGTCGCGGAGTGATCAAGCCCTGCACTGCTGCCGACGTCGAGGAGATCCATCGGATCGTGAACGATGCGGCCGAGGCGTATCGCGGCGTCATCCCGGCGGATTGCTGGCACGAGCCGTACATGCCGCGCGAAGAGCTGGACGCGGCGATCGCAGCCGGCGTGCGGTTCTCCGGGTACCGGGACGACGACGGCGCTCTTCTCGGCGTGATGGGCATCCAGGACGTCGCCGACGTGACGTTGATCCGGCACGCCTACGTGCGACCCGGTGACCAGCGCCGCGGCATCGGCGCCGCGCTGCTCGAGGCGCTGCGGGCACAGGCCGGCGACCGCACGGTGCTCGTCGGCACATGGGCGGATGCCGGATGGGCCATCGCCTTCTATGAGCGCAACGGCTTTCGGCGCATCCCGGCGCCGGACACCGAGCGGTTGCTTCGCACCTACTGGGAGGTTTCGGAGCGGCAGGCCGCGGTGTCGGTCGTGCTCGCCGCCTGAAGATCGCTCACGGGCGAAGCGGGGTAGGCCTCCCCCGTGGAGGAGATCTCCACTCACGGCCAGCAGATCCTGGTGGTGGCTGCCGCCGGCGCTGGATTGCTCATCTTCTCGCAGCTCAGCGAGCGAACGAGGTTTCCGGCGCCTGCGCTGTTCCTGCTCGGTGCGGCGTTCATCTCGAACTTCGTCCTGCGGGCCGACGACACGATCTCGATCGACAAGGTGCAGCTGATCGCCGTGATCGCACTGATCGTGATCATGTTCGACGGCGGCATGAACGTCGGCTGGCACCGCTTCCGGCAATCGATACCGGCGATCGGCCTGCTCGGCATCCTCGGCACGGCGGGAACAGCGGCGATCAGCACGCTATTCGCGCACTATCTGCTCGGGTTCCCCTGGATCCTCGCAGGGATCCTCGGCGCCGCACTGGCGCCGACTGACCCGGCCGTGATCCTCTCGGTGCTGCGGGGATGGAGGATCCGCGGCCGGACAGGCGATGCACTCGCCGGGGAGCTCGGCGTGAACGACGCCGTGTCGATCTCGATCGTGATCGGCCTGATCCACTACGCGCAACCCGACGGTGGGTCGTTCTCGGTGGTCCTGCACGACTTCGCACTGGAGATGGCCGTCGGGTTCGGCATCGGCTCCGCCATGGGAGCAGTCCTTCCCTGGCTGCTTCGCCACGCCCGGTTTCCGGCCGAGGGCCTGTACGGCATTGCGGCGCTGATGGCGGCCGCCACCGCCTACGGGGCAGCCGCCGTCCTGCACGGGTCGGGATTTCTGGCGGCGTTCATCGTCGGCGTCATGCTCGGCCACGAGCGCACGCCCCAGAAAGCCGAGATCGAGCACTTCAGCCGAGCGCTTGCAACGTTCTCCGAGATGGCCGTGTTCGCCGCGCTCGGGCTGACGATCGACCTGACGATCCTCCACAGCGATCACATCTGGCTGGACGGGCTGCTGCTGGCTGTGCTCGTCATCTGCGTCGCACGGCCCGCCGTGGTGTTTCCGATTCTGAGCGTGCTCCGCCTCCGGATGCAGGAGCGGCTCTTCGTGGCGTGGGCGGGGGTGAAGGGCGCGGCACCGATCCTGCTCGCAGCCATCGCGGTGCAGGCGGGCTTCGAGTCGGAGCGGATGTACGGGATCGTCTTCATCGTCGTGCTGTTCTCGGTGATGGTGCAGGGAACGACTGTCCACCTGGCCGCCGAACGGCTTGCCATCCCCGGCGACCACGACACCGCGCGCCCCGAGCGAAGGACGCACCGCTACCGCGTGCGAAGGCGATCCGCCGCCGCGGGCCGGCGCCTCCGCGACCTGCCCATCGGGAAGTTCACATGGGTCGACTCGATCCATCGCGACGGGCGGCGCTTCAGGCCCCGTGGGCGAGAGCGGCTGCGAGCGGGCGACGAGGTGGTCGCCACCTCTGGTGACACGGCCTCCGAGGAGCAGGTGCGGCGGTTGCTGGAGGACGAGCAGTTGTCAGACAGGACGACGCACCACTGAGCCAAAGCCCTGCTGCCTCCCCGGATGTCTGCCTCCGCTACTCTCGCGCGGTGCAAATCGCGACCCGGACGTTCACGCTCACCCTTGCCGAACCGTTCGTGATCTCGCGAAGCACCGACCTCTCCGCCGAGGTCGTCCAGGTCGCCATCACGCATGACGGCGTGACCGGCTACGGCGAGGGAGCGCCGGACGAGCACTACGGCGAATCGATCGAAAGCGCACTCGCCTTCATCGAGCGAGCCGCCGGCCTGCTCGGCGACGACCCGATGCGACTCGAAGCGGTTCTCCACCGGATCGGCGAGCTCCCGGGCGAGATGGCCGCGAAGTGCGCCATCGACGGGGCGTTGCACGACCTGCTCGGCAAGCTGGCCGGCCTGCCGGTGTGGCAGCTGTTCGGGCTTGACCCCGTGCCGCCGCCGACGTCGTACACGATCAGCATCGACACCGTGGAGGGCACGGCCGACCGGGCCCGCAGGGCTGCGGGGTACCGAGCGCTCAAGATCAAGGTCGGCGGGCCCGACGACCTCGACCGCGTCCGCGCGGTGCGAAGGGAAGCCCCGAACGCGCTGATCCGAGTGGATGCCAATGAGGCCTGGACGGTCGAGTCGACGAAGGAGCTCTGCCCCGAGCTCGTATCGCTCGGCGTCGAGTTGATCGAACAGCCGCTGCCGGCTCGGGAAGTGGACGGATACCGGGAGCTTCATGCAGCGGGGCTTCCCATCCCGATCCTGCTCGACGAGAGCTGCCACACGCTGCCCGACGTGGCGCGTGCGGCCGGCCTGGCCGACGGCGTGAACATCAAGCTGACCAAGTCGGGCGGCATCCGGGAGGCTCACCGGATGATCCATGCCGCCCGTGCGCTCGGACTGAGCGTCATGCTCGGCTGCATGAACGAGTCGAGCCTCGGCATCGCTGCCGCAGCCCAGATCTCCCCGCTGGTCGACGTCGTCGACCTCGACGCGCATCTGCTGAACAGCAACGACGCGTTCGAAGGGCTCGGCTTCGAGGACGGCCGGGTGACACCCGGGCCTCTACCCGGACTCGGCGTCGTCCCGCTGGAGCCATGGCCGTGACCCGGCTCGCGATCCTGGCCGAGGGCCGGTTCGCGGAGCACGACGCCAAGACCGCCACCGGCGTGCTGCGGTACGGCTCACAGGACGTCGTCGCGGTGATCGATTCGACCCGGGCGGGCGCGCGGGTGCGCGACCACATCCCCGGGCTCGACAGCGACGTGCCGATCGTCGAGAGCATCGAACAGGCGCTCGCACTGCGGCCGGACACCCTGCTGATCGGCGTGGCCCCTGCGGGCGGAAAGCTCCCAGCCGAGTGGCGCGCGATCGTGCTGCGGGCACTCGAGGCCGGGCTCGACGTCGAGAGCGGCCTCCACGATTTTCTCTCCGACGACGCAGAGCTGCGGGCTGCGGCAGACGCCGCCGGCGCCGAGCTGTGCGACCTGCGCCGGGCGCCGCCGGGCCTCGACGTGCCGACCGGTGAGAACCTGACGGTCGACGCCCACACGGTGCTGACCGTCGGTTCGGACTGCGCATTGGGCAAGATGACCGTCTCCCTGGAGATCCATGCGGAGGCTCAAGCGCGCGGATTGGACAGCGAGTTCGTCCCCACGGGCCAGACCGGGATCGCGATTGCCGGCTGGGGGATCGCGGTCGACGAAGTCGTATCGGACTTCGTCGCCGGGGCGACCGAGACGCTGGTGCTCGAGGGGCGGCGACGCTCGGCTTCTGGGGCGTTGCTCTGGGTCGAGGGGCAGGGCTCGATCAGCCATCCGTCGTACTCGGGTGTCACGCTCGGTCTGCTCCACGGATCGGCGCCGCACGCCATGGTGCTGGTGCACGAGGCCGGGCGCACGCACATGGACATGCCGAACGGCCCGCCGATCCTGCCGCTCCCCGAGCTGATCGCCGACTACGAGCGGATGGCACGCTACGTCCGCCCGGCGCGTGTCGTCTGCGTCGCATTGAAGACCAACCGGCTCGACGAGGCCGCGGCGCGCGAGGCGATCGCCGAGGTGGAGGCGGCCACCGGGCTGCCCACGGACGATCCGGTGCGGTTCGGCGCAGGGCGGCTTCTCGATGCGGTGCTCGCGGCGCGGGCCACACCCAGCATTTAGGAGATTCATCTAGGCTCTCCCGTCGTGCCCGACTCCCGACTGGTCACGCTGGCCTCCGTGCTGTGCCGCTATTCGCTCGACGTGCAACCCGGCGACGTCGTGCGCGTCTCCGGGCCGGCGCGTGGACACGCGCTGTTTGCCGCGGTGGCCGCGGAGCTCGGGCGGCTGGGGGCACATCCGATGCTCCGGCCCACGCTGCCCGCCGTGGAGGCCGCGGTGCTGGAACTGGGGTCGGACGATCAGCTGACGGCGGTCACCGTCATCGAGGAGCTCGAGGTCGAGCTGCCCTCGAAGACGCTGTCGATCTGGGCCGAGGAGAACACGCGCTACCTGAACGGGGTCGCACCGGAGCGCCAGGCGCTTTACTGGAAGGCGCGACGTGCGCTCCACGACCGCTTCTTCCACCGAGTGGCGGCCGGTGATGTGCACTGGTGCGGGGTTTCGCTGCCGACGGAGGCCCACGCGCAGGACGGGGGCATGTCGCTGGCGGAGTACGAGCGGTTCGTCTACGGCGCCGGGCACCTCGACGATCCCGACCCGATCGCGTTCTGGCGTGAGCAGTCGGCGAGGCAGGCGGCCGTGATCGACCGCCTGTCGGGCGTGTCCGAGCTGCGGATCGTCGCCGACGACACCGATCTGACGGTGGACGTCGCGGGCCGCGTCTGGATGAACGCCGACGGCCATGAGAACTTCCCCGACGGCGAGGTCTACACAAGCCCCCGGCACGAGTACACGCGCGGGCACATCGCCTTCAGCTTCGACGCCACGTACCAGGGTCACGAGTTCGCGGGCGTCCGGCTCTGGTTCGAGGACGGGCGCGTGGTGCGGCACGAGGCGAAGCGGGGCGCGGAGTTCCTCGCGCAGATGCTCGACATGGACGAGGGCGCCAGGTATCTCGGCGAGGTGGCCTTCGGCATGAACGACGAGATCCAGCGCCCGGTCAAGAACGTCGCCTTCGACGAGAAGATCGGCGGCACGTGCCACGTCGCCCTGGGTGCGGCGTTCCCGGAGACGGGTGGCACGAACGGCTCCTCGCTGCACTGGGACATCGTGCGCGACCTGCGATCGGGCGGCGAGGTCTACGCCGATGGAGAGCTGTTCTCGAAGGACGGGCGGTTCGTGTGAGCGACCCCCGCGTGGAGCGGCTCGCCCGCATCGTCTGCAAGTACTCACTGAAGCTGAAGCCCGGGCAACTGGTGATGATCGAGGCGCCGGCGCTTGCCGAGCCGCTGATCGTCGAGCTCGTCAAGGCGGCGCTCGAAGCGGGGGCCATCCCGCGGACGCGGCTGACCGCCGAGGGTGCGCAGGCGGCGTTCGTGAGCGAGGCAGGCGAGGAGCAGATCGCCTACCTCCTGCCGAGTGCCCTGCCCGAGATGGAGGCGCTCGACGCCCGCGTCGCGATTCACGCCTCGTGGAACACGCGCGAGCTGTCCGGCGTCGACCCCGCAAAGATGGCCCGCGCGCAGGAGGCCCGGAGCCCGGTGCTCGAGATGGTCATGCGCCGCGCTGCGGCAGGGGAGCTGAACTGGTGCGTGACGGCGTTCCCGTGCCAGGCGTTCGCCCAGGACGCCGCCATGTCGCTCGAGCAGTACGAGGACTTCGTCTACCGCGCGGGATGGCTGCACCTCGATGACCCGGTGGCCGCGTGGCGAGCGTTCTCCGAGAAGCTGCACGTCATCACCGAGCGGCTCTCGAAGGTCAGCCGGCTGCGCGTCCTCGCCGAGGACACCGATCTCACGGTCGGCGTCGGCGGCCGCAAGTGGACCGCGTCCGCCGGCGACCGCAACTTCCCCGACGGCGAGGTGTTCACCGGGCCGGTGGAGACCGAGACCACCGGCGATGTGCGCTTCTCGTTCCCGGCGATCTTCGGTGGACGCGAGGTGGACGACGTGCGGCTGCGGTTCGAGGGCGGCCGCGTCGTCAAGAGCGAGGCAGCGGGGGGAGAGGAGCTGCTGCAGAAGATGCTGTCGCTGGACGAGGGCGCGTCAGTGCTGGGCGAGTTCGCGATCGGGACGAACTATGCGGTCGACCGGTTCACCAAGCAGATCCTGTTCGACGAGAAGATCGGCGGCACGTGCCATATGGCGGTCGGCGCCGGCTATCCCGAGACCGGCAGCACCAATCACTCCGCGCTGCATTGGGACATGGTCTGCGACCTGCGATCGGGTGGAGAGATTCACGCCGACGGCGAGGTGATCTACCGGGACGGCAAGTTCCTGCCCGAGTTCGCCCCCGACCTGTCCGTCCCCGGCTGACGTAGCAGCGCGCCCATCTGCGCCACTCTCGCCATGAACGGGAGGTCGTGCACGCGCAGCAGCTGCACCCCCAGGTAGGCCGCCACGGCCACCACTGCGGCGGTGCCCTCGAGCGTCTCCTCGGGCAGCCCGAGCGGCTCGGCGGTGACCTCCTTGTGTGAGCACGCGAGCAGCACCGGCGGCCCGATCGCAAGCAGATCGGGAAGGGCGCGCAGCGTTGCCAGGTCGGTGGTCGTCGACTTGCCGAAGCCAAGCCCGGGGTCGATTGCGATTGCGTCCTGCGCGACCCCGGCGGCAAGGGCCTGCTCTGACAGGCGGCGGAGCACCTCGCCGATCTCGGCCGGGTCGACCTCGTAGCGGCCGGTCTGCGGTTGCTTGGGGCGAAGGCCGAGGTGGGTGATCACGAGGCCCGCCCGTCGCTCGGCGATCACCGCTGCCAGGCCGGGGTCGCTGAGACCGGTGTGGTCGTTCACCATGTCGGCCCCCGCGGCGAGCGCGGCGGCGGCCACCTGCGCCCGGTACGTGTCGACCGAGATGACGACATCGGAGGCGGCGCGGATGCCCTCGATGACCGGCACGACTCGGGCGGCCTCCACGTCCACCGAGACCGGAGCGCCCGGCTGCGCGGTCATGCCCCCGACGTCGACCACGGTGGCGCCGCTGGCGGCGAGAACCAGGCCCCGCTGGATTGCGGCCGCGCTGTCCGCGGTGGAGCCACGGTCGTAGAACGAATCCGGAGTGACGTTGACGATGCCGACCAAGTGCGGCTCCCTGGCCGGATCCAGCGACCGATCGCGAAGCCGCAGCGTCATGGCCGGAGAGCGTAGCGAGCGAAACACCGGAGTCCTTGACACCGAACATGTGTTCGTCTATCATCGAACACATGTTCGCTACCACTCGCTACTTCCGACGCATGATTACAGCTGGGGCGGCTGTCGCCTGTGCGGGCGCGCTGCTGCTCAGCTTCGCCTCGCCGTCGCCCGGCGCGGCCACGCCCGACAACTACCGCGTTCGCACGGGGGACACCCTCTGGTCGATCGCCGCCCAGCACTATCCCAACAGTGACATCCGGGCGGCCATCTACGACATCCGCCAGGCGAACGATCTCGAGACATCCACGATCACCGTCGACGATCGGCTGGTGCTGCCATGAGCGACGCCACCGTGATCTCTCTCGACGAGTGGCGCGCGGCGCGCTCCGAGCCGGACGAGCCGCCCCCAGCCGCTCCCCTCCTGCGGCTGGTCGGGCCCGATGAGCGGCCCGGCGACGTGTTCCGCCTCGAAGTCTTCCTTGCGCGGGCACGCATGGTGATGGGGGAGACGGCGCAGACACCCGCTCGTCCTGCTTTGCGTGCAGTTCACGCACGCTGAGCGGGGCGGCCGGGGCCGTTACGGCCTAGGTTGCCCGTTCACAATGCCGCGCGCGCCCGGCGGCGTCGCGCCGGCGCAGGAGGCGTCGCCGCTCGCCGGATCATCCACGCGGCATCGTGAAAGCACTTCTAAGATTGCGCCATGGACATGGACGTCCTGTTCCTCGGCACCGCCGGCGCCGTGCCAACGGCGCAGCGGGGCCCGGCTGCCTGCCTGATCCGGCGAGGCGGCGAGCGCCTGCTCTTGGACTGCGGCGAGGGCACTCAGCGGCAGATGCTGCGGTCGTCCGCCGGCCTCGCCGACATCGACATCGTCCTGCTCACCCATCATCATGCCGACCACGTGCTCGGGCTCCCAGGCATGCTGAAGACGTTCGCATTGCGCGGTCGTGATGCGCCGCTCACGATCTACGGGCCTGCCGGCATCTCCGCGGTGATGAGCGTCCTCGGCCGGATCGTGGGGCGCCTGCCGTATCCCGTCGACGTCGTCGAGCTGGATCCGGGCAACGCGGTTCCGCGCGATGGCTACCGGCTCGAGGCGTTCGCGACCGAACACCGCGTGCCGAGCGTCGGCTGGGCGCTGTACGAGGACCCGCGCCCGGGCAGGTTCGACGCGGACGAAGCCGCGCGGCTCGGCGTGCCCTTCGGCCCGCTGTGCGGTGCGCTCCAGCACGGACAGCCCGTCACGCTGCCCGACGGCACGGTGATCGCCCCTGAGCAGGTGGTGGGGCCGACACGCCCGGGTCGGCGAATCGTCTTTTCCGGCGACACACGGCCGTGCGCGACAACTCTCGAGGCTGCCGCCGCGGCGGACTTGCTCGTCCATGAGGCGACGTTCCTCGACGAGGACGCCGAGCGCGCGCGGGAGACCGCGCACAGCACGGCCCTCGAAGCTGCGCGGCTCGCGGCCGAAGCTCAGGTGTCGATGCTGGCGCTGACGCATCTCTCGACCAGGTACACCGGGGGACAGATCCGGCGCGAGGCAGAGACGGTTTTCGAGCAGTCGGTGGTTCCGCGCGACTTCGACGCCGTCGAGGTGCCCCTCCCCGAGCGCGGTTCGCCGCGGCTGGTGCGGCCGACCCGGGACGAGGCGCCCGCGCCCGCCCCGGTGCCGAGCCCGTGATGGACTTCGCGCCGCTGGCGGCGCGATACGACGACCTCAGGCCGGCAGGCCGCTCGTGGAGCGAGCTCGCCGAGCGGACGCTGCAGACCCTCGGGGGCACAACGCGCGTGCTCGACATCGGCTGCGGGACGGGCCGCTTCGCGGTGCTGGCCGCCGAGCGGTTGGGGGTGAGGGTGTGGGGGGTCGATCCATCGCCGGAGATGCTCGCCGAGGCGCGCACCCGTGCCCCGCGTGGGTTCGGCTGGAAGCAGGCGTCCGCCGAGAACCTTCCGTTCAAGGCCGGCTGGTTTGACGGCGTGCACATGCATCTCGTGCTGCACGTGCTGTCCGACCTCGACCAGGCCCTGAGGGAGTGTGCCCGGGTGCTGTCTCCGGGCGGGCGGCTGGCGGCCCTCACGTTCGAGCTCGAGCACTTCGACCGCTTCCACCTCAACCCGTACTTTCCGTCGCTGGCGGACATCGACCGCGGACGCTTCCCGGCGCCCGCGGACGTCTGCCGGCGTCTTGCCGATGGCGGTTTCGCGGACGTGGGCACCGAGACCATCCGCCAGCAGGTCGACCTCGAGCCCGAACGGCTGATCGAACGCGTCCGCGGCCGCTACATCTCCACGCTTCACCTCCTGGACGACGAGGAGTACCGCACCGGACTGGAGCGCCTCGAGCACGACCTCGCAGGCCGCACCGGAGCCGTGCGCACCGAGCTGGTGTGGTCGCTGATCACCGGCCGGCGCGGGTGACCCGTCGACAGCTCCTGCTGTTCGGTGCCGTCGCCCTGCTCTGGGGTGCCCCGTACGCGCTGATCAAGATCTCCGTCGACGAGCTCTCGCCGATCACATTGGCGGCAGCGAGGCTCGGCATCGGTGCCCTGACGCTGCTTCCGCTTGCGCTGCACCGGCGGGCGTTCGACGGCCTGCGCGGCAAGCTCGGCATCCTGATACCGCTCGCGCTCGTCGAGCTCGCCGTACCGTTCGCGCTGATTGCCGCAGGCGAGCAGCACATCTCGTCGTCCCTGACCGGCATTCTCATCTCGGCCGTGCCGCTGGTCGTCGCCGCGCTGACGATCACCACGGAGCCGCTGGGACGAGCGCGCGCGGCGGGCCTTGGCATCGGCATCCTCGGCGTCGCATTGCTGTTCGGAGTGGATGTGTCCGGAGGCAGCGGCCGCCTCACAGGCGCAGGGATGGTGCTGCTCGCATGCGTGGGCTATGCCGTCGGCGCGATCGTGCTTCGCCGGCACTTCTCCGACAGCCGCCCGGAGGGTGTGATGTGCGCGATGATGGTGGTCGCTGCGGGCGCGCTGCTCGTGCCGGGGCTGCTGCTTGCACCCGACGTGGCACCGTCGAATGGCGTGATCGCGGCGATGCTCGTGCTCGGCGTCGGCCCCACCGGGCTGGCGTTTCTTCTGTTCGCGACGCTGAACGCCGAGATCGGCCCCGGCCGGGCCTCGATCATCGCCTACGTGGCGCCGGTCTTCGCCGTGATCCTCGGCGTCGCGTTCCTGGACGAATCTCTGCGGCCTGCCGCGATCGGGGGCCTAGCGCTGATCCTGGCTGGATTTCATCTCTCCGCCGGCCGCGCGTCACCCGCCTAGGACGTCGCGCATGCCTGCCGCAAAGGCGGTTGCGCCGCCATTCGCAGGATGGCGGACATACGCACCGCGCGGGCCGAGGATGCTCTCCGCGATCCGTCCCACCGCCACCACCGTGCGCGGCCGCAATAGCTCCAGCGCCCGCTCCGCGAACGCAGCGCCGGCGGCCACCTCGGGCACGGTGGGGCGGCGGTTGCTGAGCGGGCTCCCAGGCGCGTGAGGATGGTGTGGGACCGTGTTCCAGAGGATCACCCGGCGCTCGGCACCGAGCTCCTCCAGCACTCGGTGGACGATGGTGCCTGACGGCTCGCTCCAGCCGTTCGGACGGTCGCTCGTGACGGTGTAGCCGCCTCCCCAGCGCATCAGGTCGCGCTCGCTCGTGAATGCGATGCCAGACCAGCGCATGCCCTGGTAGCCGGCTGCCTCGCCGAGCGCCACGACGTCGGCACCCGAACGCTCCTCCAGGTAGCGGCGCAGGTTTGCCAGCCGCTCCGGGCCGCCCGGTCCCCGGTACTGGTTGTAGGTCGTGCCGATGTCGGCGGAGGCGAGGTCGGCGAGCAGGGCGTCGAGCACGGCCGGGACACTAGATGGTTGATTCCGCGCAGGTCGTGGAGTCAACCATCCGCCGGCCGCTGGTACCGTGAGCGCGTGGAGGACGTCTACGAGCAGCGGCGGCGATCGTTCGGCGGCGTGGCGGCCGCGTACGAGGCGGGCCGCCCCGTGTATGCGCCCGCTGCGATCGAGTGGGTGCTGGAGACCGCTCCGGGGCGCGACGTGCTCGACCTGGCCGCCGGGACCGGCAAGCTGAGTCGCTCGATCCTGGCGGCCGGCGCCCGTCCCATCGCGGTCGAGCCGTCGGCGGACATGCTGCACGAGCTTCGCGCCGGGCTGCCGGACGTGCCCGCGCTGATCGGCTCGGCGGAGGAGATCCCGCTTCCGGATGCCTCGGTCGACGCGGTGATGGTCGGACAGGCGTTCCACTGGTTCACGCCTGAGCGGGCTCTGCCGGAGATCGCACGCGTGCTTCGGCCGGGTGGCGTCCTGGGACTGCTCTGGAACGTGCGTGACGACAGCGTTGCCTGGGTCGCCGCAGTGACCGCGACGGGAGCGGGAAGCGGCGATCTGGTGTCGCAGATGACCGCCGGGGAGGAAGAGCGGGCCCTGGCAGCGACGAAGCTGTTCGAGCCGGCCGAGACGTACCACGTGCCGAATCCGGAGCGCTATGACGCCGACCGGCTGGTGCAGTGGGCAGCCTCGACCAGCACGGTGGCAATCCTCGAGCCTGACCGGCGCGCAGAGGTGCTCGCCGCCATCCGCGACATCGCGCTTCGCCATCCCGACCTCGCCGGCCGGGCCACGTTCGACGTGCCGTACGAGACGCATGCCCTGCGCGCCAAGCTCCCGCCTGGCTGACCGGTCGTCCGCGCCGCCTGATAGTCTGATCTTCGGCTCGAGCAACCAAAGAGCCCGAACACACGCCCTTTTAACCGCGGCCCGTGAGCCCGGAAAGGAGTAGTTGATGAGCTATGCAGCGCCGAAAGCCCCGGGCGGTGACGCGTGAGCGCACCTGTCGCCAGCGGGCGCATCCTGCTCGACGAGAACGATTTGCAGCGGACGTTGCGGCGGATCGCGCATGAGATCGTCGAGAAGCATCCCGATCTCGACCGCCTGGCGCTCGTGGGCATCTACACACGCGGCGTCACGATCGCGGAGCGCCTTCAAGCCCTGATCGCAGAGTTCGGCGGGGTGGAGGTGCCGACCGGCGCCCTCGACATCTCGTTCTACCGCGACGACGTCCGCGCCCACCCACAGCCGGTGGTAAAGGCCACGCGCCTCGACTTCCCGATCGACGACCGGTCGGTGGTGTTGATCGACGACGTCCTCTACACGGGGAGAACGATCCGCGCCGCGATCGAGGCGCTCTTCGACTATGGCCGGCCGGAGCGCGTGCAGCTCGCCGTGCTCGTCGACCGCGGCCACCGCGAGCTTCCGATCCGGCCGGACTATGTCGGCAAGAACCTGCCCACCTCGCGCAACGAGCGCGTGAACGTCCAGTTGTCCGAGGTCGACGAGATCGACCGCATCATTCTGCTCACCGGGGAATAGGAGACGGAGAACACGTGGATCTCTATCCGCCGACAACACTGCCCAGTCGCCGTCACCTGCTTTCGGTGGGCGACCTCGAACGAGCCGACATCGAGCGCATCCTGGATGCCGCCGAGGGATTCGAGTCGGTTATGCAGCGCGACGTCAAGAAAGTGCCGACGCTGCGCGGCCGAACGGTCGTCAGCCTGTTCTTCGAGGCATCGACCCGGACGTCGTCGTCGTTCGAGCTCGCCGCCAAGCGGCTCTCGGCCGACACGATCAGCCTCAAGGCCTCCGGGTCGAGCGTCGACAAGGGCGAGTCGCTGAAGGACACCGTCCTCACGCTGTCGGCGTACGACCCCGACGTGATCGTCATCCGCCACCCGCAGGCCGGTGCACCGAAGCTCGTCACCCGGCACACCGACGCGCACGTCATCAACGCCGGCGACGGCAAGCACCAGCATCCGACCCAGAGCCTGCTCGACCTGTACACGATCCGCAAGGCGCTCGGCCGCACCGACGGGCTGCACGTCGCGATCGTCGGCGACGTGCTCCATTCGCGGGTCGCCCGCTCGAACATCCAGGCGCTGCTTCTGATGGGCGCTTCGGTGACCCTCGTCGGCCCACCGCCGCTGATCCCCCGGGATGTGCGCGCGATGGGCGTGCAGGTCTCGCACGACATCGGAGCGATCACGGACGCCGACGTCGTCTACGTCCTGCGCATGCAGCGCGAGCGGATGGAGGAAGGCGCAAACTACGTGCCCTCGCTGCGCGAGTACAGCGCCCGCTGGGGAGTCACGCCCTCGCGCGTGCGTCCGTCGCAGCTCGTCATGCACCCCGGGCCGATCAACCGCGGCGTCGAGATCTCGCCCGAGGTCGCCGACAGCGCGAGCTCACGGATCGTCGATCAGGTGCGGGCGGGCCTGGTGACCCGCATGGCGGTGCTCTACGACCTGCTCACCGAGCCGACGACGGGCGGCGGCGCAGCGGCACTCCGAGTCGTCCAGGCCGGCCAGGAGGTGGCTTGATGGCGAATCGCACGCGGCTGTTCCAGCGCGAGGCCGACGCGGCGAACCTGCTGATCTCCGGCGCTCGCCTATTCGACCAGGCCAGCGGTCTGGAGGGCCGACGGCTCGACGTCCGCATCGCCGACGGCGTCATCGCCGAGATCGGTGAGGGCCTGTCGGCGTCCGGCATGGAGACCGTGGCCGCCGACGGGCTGACGATGACGCCCGGGCTGATCGACCCGCACGTGCACCTCCGCACGCCCGGCGACGAGGACGAGGAGGACATCGCCTCGGGGAGCCGCGCAGGGGCAGCAGGCGGATTCGTGGCCATCCTCGCGATGCCGAACACCAGCCCGGTGGTCGATACCGCGACGGTGCTCGACGGCCTGATCGAACTGGCGGAGCGCGAGGCAGCCATCCCGACCGGGTTCATGGCCGCGATCTCGCGCGGGCAGGAGGGCCGTGAGCTGACCGACATGGTCGAGCTCGCCCAGCATGGCGCCGCCGCCTTCTCCGACGACGGCCGCCCCGTGGAGCGCGCCGGGATGCTTCGCCGGGCGCTGCAGTACAGCGCGCTCACGGGCCTGAAGCTGGCCCTGCACGAGGAGGACATGACGCTGACCGCCGGAGCGCAGATGCACGAGGGCGCGGTTTCGGCCGAGCTCGGCCTTCACGGCTATCCCAGCATCGGGGAGAGCGTGATGGTCGGCCGCGACCTGCAGATCGCGCGGTACGAGTCGGCGCCCCTGCACCTCTGCCATATCTCCGCAGCGGAGTCGGTAGCCGAGATCCGCCGGGCGAAGGAGCTCGGCGTCGAGGTGACAGCCGAGGTCTCGCCCCATCACCTCTGCCTCACCGACGCACTGGTCGCGGAGCTCGACCCCGCGGTCAGCAAGATGAGCCCGCCGCTGCGCTCCGCGGCCGACCGGGCGGCCCTGATCGAGGCGCTTGCCGACGGCACGCTGGACTGCATCGCAACCGACCACGCGCCGCACCGATACGAGGAGAAGGACACGCCGTTCGAGGCGGCGCCGAACGGAGTGATCGGCCTCGAGACGGCCTTCGCGGCGGTCTACACGGAGCTCGTCGCACCGGGGCTGGTGCCGCTCTCGACCGTCGTCGAGCGGATGTCGACCGGCCCCGCCCGCGCGTTCGGCCTGCCGGCGCCGAAGCTGCGGCCGGGCGAGCAGGCAAACCTGGCGCTCTGGAACCTGGGGGAGACCTGGGTTGTGGCGCCGCCCTACGCGTCGCGGTCGCGGAACTGTGCATTTGCCGGCCGGACACTGCAGGGGCGCTGCACGCTCACCGTCGCCGGCGGCTCGGTGGCGCACCGGTTGGCGGAGGTTACCCGGTGACCGACGTGGCGATGCTCGTCCTCGAGGACGGAACGGTGCTGGAGGGGCTGCCCTACGCGGCACGGGGCACAGCCGTCGGCGAGCTGGTCTTCATCACCTCGATGACCGGCTACCAGGAGATCGTCACAGACCCGTCGTTTGCGGGGCAGATGATCACCTTCACCCACCCGATGATCGGCAACTACGGAGTCGAGCGCGACGTCTCCGAGTCCGAGCACCCGCACGCCAGGGCGGTGATCGTGCGCGAGGGCCGCAATGCCTCCCCCAACGGGCGCGTGGGGTTCTCGGATTGGCTTGCCAAGCACGGCGTGGTCGGCATCCAGGGGCTCGACACGCGGATGCTGACCCGACGGCTGCGCGACGGCGGGACGATGAGGGCCGCGGTCACAAGCGACGGCACCTCGGCGGCAGACGCCCTCGCGGCTGTGCGCCGGGAGCCCGAGATGGCAGGCCAGGCGCTGGCCGGCGGGGTCTCCCGGGACGAGCCGCTCGAGCTCGATGCCATCGGTCCCGAGCGTGCCCATGTGGCGGTGCTGGACTACGGGGTCAAGGGCTCCATCGTGCGGATCCTGCGCGAGGCGGGTGCCCGCGTCACCGTGATGCCCTGGGACTCGACCGCGGACGAGGTGCTGCAGCGCCGGCCCGATGGCGTCCTGCTCGGGAACGGGCCGGGCGACCCCGCGGCGCTGCCGGAGTGCGTCGGCGAGGTGCGGAGCATGATCGGAAGCGTTCCGGTGTTCGGCATCTGCCTCGGCCACCAGCTGCTCGGCCGGGCGCTGGGGCTCGAGACCTTCAAGCTCCGCTTCGGACATCGCGGCGCGAACCACCCGGTTCTCGACCTCCAGTCACGCCGGGTGCTCGTCACCGCGCAGAACCACGGCTTTGCCGTGCGCGTTCCCGAGGGGGGTGGCGACCTCCAAACCGACTTCGGGCCGGCCGAGGTGACCCACGTGTCGCTCTACGACGGCACGGTGGAGGGCCTTTCGCTGCGCGGCCTCCCCGTATCGTCGATGCAGTTCCATCCCGAGGCGAGCCCCGGTCCGCATGACGCCCGTGAGGCGCTGTCCGGTTTCGTCGACCGCCTTTCAGAGAGGACCACCGTTGCCGAAGCGTGAGGACATCCGCACCATCGCCGTGATCGGCTCCGGCCCGATCGTGATCGGCCAGGCCTGCGAGTTCGACTACTCGGGCACGCAGGCGCTGCGGGTGCTCCGCGAAGAGGGCTACCGCACGGTGCTGATCAACTCGAACCCGGCGACCATCATGACCGACCCGGGCTGGTCCGACCGCACCTACATGGAGCCGCTCGACCTGGAGGGCGTGCGCGCGGTGCTGGAACGGGAGCGTCCGGACGCGCTGCTGCCGACCCTCGGTGGCCAGACGGCACTCAACCTCGCCTCGATGCTGTCGGAGGCCGGTGTGCTCGAAGAGCTCGGTATCGAACTGATCGGCGCCTCGTACGAGGCCATCCACTGCGCCGAGGACCGCGAGGAGTTCGCGCGCACCATGGAGAGCATCGGCCTGCGTACCCCGCGGAGCGTCATTGCGCACACCGCCGAAGAGGCCAGCGCGGCCCTCGAAGCCGGTCCGCTGAAACTGCCGGTGGTGGTGCGACCGGCTTTCACCCTCGGTGGTCAGGGCGGCGGCTTCGCTGCGACGCCTGCACAGTTCGACGAGATCGTCGCCCGCGGTCTGCGGGAGAGCCCGATCAGCCAGATCCTGCTGGAGGAGTCGGTGGCCGGGTGGGGCGAGTTCGAGCTCGAGGTGATCCGCGACCGCAACGACAACGTGGTCGTGATCTGCTCGATCGAGAACGTCGACCCGATGGGCGTCCACACCGGCGACTCGGTGACGGTCGCGCCCGCCCAGACACTCACCGACCGCGAGTACCAGGTGCTGCGCGATGCCGCTGCCGACGTGATCCGCGCCGTGGGGGTCGAGACGGGCGGCTCGAACGTTCAGTTCGCGCTCAACCGCGGGACGGGCGACCTCGTCGTGATCGAGATGAACCCGCGCGTGTCGCGCAGCTCCGCGCTGGCGTCGAAGGCGACCGGCTACCCGATCGCGAAG
This sequence comes from Gaiellales bacterium, assembly GCA_033856675.1. Lineage (GTDB taxonomy): Bacteria > Actinomycetota > Thermoleophilia > Gaiellales > JAICJC01 > JAICYJ01. The sequence goes on from JAWVEN010000073.1 coordinate 35,120, forward strand.
GTCGCCACGCGGCTGGCGATCGGCTACACGCTGGACGAGATCCCCAACGACATCACGGGCACCACCCCGGCATCGTTCGAGCCCACGCTGGACTACGTCGTAGTGAAGCTGCCGCGGTTCGCGTTCGAGAAGTTCCCCGGTGCAGACCAGTCGCTGACGACGCAGATGAAGTCTGTGGGAGAGGCGATGGGGATCGGCCGCACGTTCAACGAGGCGTGGGGGAAGGCCATGCGCAGCCGCGAGCTCGACGGCACGGCACGCCGCGAGGGTGGCGTCGGCGACGCGACGTGGGACCGCTTCGACGTCATCGCCGGGCGGCTCCTGGCAGGAGAGGAGCCGGCCGCGCTGGCTGCCGAATCCACCGTGCACCCATGGTTCATCGAAGAGTGGGCGCTGGTCGCCGAGCGGGAGCGCGCATTGGTCGGCACCGAGCCCGAGACGCTCGGCGCCGCAGCCTGGAGAGAGCTGAAGCGGCTCGGCATCGCCGACGCCAGGATCGCGGAGCTGACCCGCCGTGAGGAGCGCGACATCCGCCGGCTGCGGAGGGGGCTCGGGGTGCTGCCGGTGTTCAAGGCTGTCGACAGCTGTGCCGCCGAGGTGGAGGCGAAGGCGCCGTACTACTACTCGACCTACGAGCAGGAGGACGAGCTGCGGCGCGGCGATCGCGAGAGCGTCGTCATCCTCGGCGCCGGCCCCAACCGGATCGGCCAGGGCATCGAGTTCGACTACTGCTGCGTGCACGCGGCCCAGACGTTCCGGCGGCTGGGATACGACGCCATCATGATCAACTGCAACCCCGAGACGGTGTCGACCGACGCCGACTCCTCCGACCGGCTCTACTTCGAGCCGCTGACCGTGGAGGACGTGCTCGAGGTGATCGCCCGCGAGAAACCGGTCGGCGTGGTGGCGCAGTTCGGTGGCCAGACCCCGCTGCGGCTCGCTCGCCGCCTGGAGGAGGAGGGCGTCCAGCTGCTGGGGACGCCGTTCGATGCGATCGACATCGCGGAGGACCGCGAGCGGTTCGCAGGCGTGCTGGCACAGGTGGGGCTCGAAGCACCGGCGTGGGGGATCGCCGCGGGCGTGGACGAGGCCGTCGAGATCGCCGCCCGAATCGGCTACCCCGTGCTCGTCCGACCGTCCTATGTCCTCGGCGGTCGTGCGATGCGGATCTGCTACGACGAGGCGACGCTGCGCTCTCTTCCCGTGCAGCCCGGTTCGCTGGTCGACCGGTTCGTGGAAGACGCGATCGAGGTCGACGTCGACGCAGTGTGCGACGGCACGCGGACGTGGATCGGCGCTGTGATGCAGCACGTCGAGGAGGCCGGCGTTCACTCGGGCGACTCCGCCTGCGTGATCCCGACGCTCTCGCTGGGCGACGAGATCGAGCGCGAGATCCGCGAGCAGACCCGCGCGATCGCCGTGGCGCTTGGTGTCCGCGGCCTGATCAACGTCCAGTTCGCGGTGCAGGGCTCGCGCATCTTCGTGATCGAGGCCAACCCGCGCGCATCCCGCACGGTGCCCTTCGTCGCCAAGGCGACCGGGCTGTCGCTGGTCGAAGCCGCCTGCCGCGCGGCGCTGGGGCTCCCGGTGGAGCTCGAGGAGATGACCCCCGACCACATCAGCGTGAAGGCAGCGGTGCTGCCTTTCCAGCGCTTCTTCGGCGCCGATCCGACGCTCGGCCCGGAGATGCGGTCGACCGGCGAGGTGATCGGCATCGGCCCGGACTTCCCGACTGCTTTCGCCAAGGCGGAGCGCGCAGCCGGCCGGCCATTGCCCTCAACGGGGCGCGTGTTCCTGACCGTCCGTGACTCCGACAAGCCGGCGGCGACGATGCTGGCCGCGCTGCTCCAGTCGCTCGGCTTCGATCTGGTCGCGACGTCCGGCACCGCGCGGGCGCTCCAGCGGATCGGCATCCCGGTGGAGACGGTGTGGAAGGTGACGGAGGGCTCGCCCAACGTGGTCGACCTGATTCGCCGCGGGTCGATCAACCTGGTCATCAACACCCCGCACGGCCGCGGCGCGCGCACCGACGGCTACGAGATCCGCGAAGCGGCGATCCGCCATCACATTCCCTGCATCACGACACTCGCCGGCGGCTCGGCTGCCGTACAGGCCATCGCGCAGGCACGGTCGATCGCTCCGGTCGCCCTGCAGGATCTGCACAGCGCACCGGCCCATCAGGAGCAGCATGCCGCCGGCTGAGAGGCGGCTGCTCCAAGTCGACCGCCGTGAGGCGGTGGGCCAGTACGTCCTGCTGGTGCTGCGCAACGACGGCGGCGACGTCGGGCTCCCCGGGCAGTTCTTCATGCTGCAGGCGGAGCCCGAACCGGCTGGGGCTTACCTGCCGCGCGCGCTCTCGGCAGCCTGGGCAGACGAGCGCGAGATCGCGTTTCTGATCGAGCCGGGCGGGGCCGGCACGCGAGCGCTCGTGACGGCGTCAGAGATCTCTGTCCTGGGTCCGCTCGGCAGGGGATTCGAACTGCGGCCTGGACCCGCGATCCTGGTCGGCGGGGGTATCGGCGCGGCGATCCTGCCGTGGCTGGTGCGGAGGCTCGAAGGCCCGGTGACCACCGTGCTCGGCTTTCGCAGCGAGTGGCACGCCGTCTGTGCCCCGCTGATCGACCCCGCGGCAACCGTCGTGCTCGAGCCGACGTTCGTCACCGAGCCCGTGGCGCGGCTGCTGCCGTCCCCCGACGCGTCGGTCTATGCCTGCGGGCCGGATCCCATGCTGAACGCCGTGGCGGCCCTCTGCGCGGAGCACGACACCCCGTGTCAGCTCGCCATGGAGGCGGCCATGGCCTGCGGCTTCGGCGCCTGCTACGGGTGCGCGGTGAGGATCGACGGCGGGTGGAAGCGGCTCTGTGTCGAGGGCCCCGTGGTGGAGCGTGACCGTGTCCTCGCCTGACCTTCGCACCACCTTCTGCGGAATCGACCTCGCTCACCCGGTCGTGAACGGCTCCGGCACGCTGGACGCCCTCGTCGCCGGGACGCTCGGGCTCTCGGCGTTCGTCACGAAGACCGTCACGCTCAATCCCCGCGAAGGCAACCCGCCGCCGCGGATCGGCGAGACCCCGGCCGGGATGGTGAACTCGATCGGTCTCGCCAACCCTGGGCTGGATCGGTTCTGCAACGAGTACCTGCCGCAGCTGGCCGACCTCGGCGTGCCCCTGATCGTCAGCGTCGGCGGCTGGTCACGCGAGGAATACGCCGCCGCGGTGAGCCGCATCGGTGCGCACCCTGGCGTTGCAGCCATCGAGCTGAACGTCTCGTGCCCCAACGTGGAGACGGGCTGCATCTCGATCGGCACGGACCCCGCCGAGACGAGGGCGCTGCTCGAGCGCTGCGGCGCGGAAACCGACCGGCCGCTGCTGGCAAAGCTTTCGCCCAGCGTCGCCGACATCGCCGCGATCGCAACCGCTGCTGCCGAGGGCGGCGCGCAGGGTCTGGTGCTGATCAACACCCTCCGGGCAATGGCCGTCGACCGCACGACGTTGCGCCCGCTGCTCGGCGGCGGAGGGGGCGGTCTCAGCGGTCCCGCAATCAAGCCGGTGGCTCTTTACGGAATTTTTCAATCTCGGCTCGCGACCGGACTTCCCATCATCGGCATGGGGGGAGTTGCGGGTGCCCAGGATTGCCTCGAGTTTCTCGCAGCCGGCGCCGACGTTGTCGGAATAGGCACCGCATTGTTCCGCGATCCCGCTTTGCCAGCGGTCATCGTGGCCGACCTCGCGCGCATGCTCGCCGACCGCGGCGTCGCCAGCGTGGGCGACGTGGTCGGAACTGCGCATAATGGTCATTCTAACCCTCGACTTGAGGTTGATGCTACGCACTGACAAATCGGCCTATTTAGGCCGTTTTCTCCCGGTTGCACGAGCCGCCGCCCGTGGTATCATCGCCCCGCACGATGGCGACGCTCCTCACTCAGGCCCCCTCCCGATCCCTCGACCAGCGGCTCGACGCACTCGACCGGGCGAACAGGATTCGAGTTCAACGGGCCCAGCTCAAGCGTGCGCTGAAGGCCGGAGAGACGACGTTCGATCAAATTCTCCTCGACCCGCCCGACTATGTGCTCACCGCCAAGGTCTACGACATGCTCCTGGCGGTGCCGCGACTCGGCCGGGTGCGAGCGGGACGTCTGCTGACGCAATGCCGCATCAGCCAGGCGAAGACGATCGGCGGGCTGTCCGACCGGCAGCGCGGCGAGCTGGTCGATCTGTTCAACTCCTGAAACCGGAACGGCCGACCTGACTTTGGCAGGTCGCCTGTTTGTCGTTTCGGGACCATCGGGTGTCGGCAAGGGCACCCTGATCGCCCTCGCCCGCGAACGGCTGCCCGATCTGGAGCTCGCGACGTCGGCGACGACCAGGGCTCGGCGTCCCGGTGAGGTCGATGGTCGGGAGTACCACTTCCTGGCACGCGGGGAGTTCGAGCGGCGTGTCACCGGGGGAGAGTTCCTCGAGCATGTAGAATTCGCGGGTCACAGGTACGGCACGCTGCGAAGCGAGGTCGACCGGCGTCTGGCTGGAGGCTCGAGTGTCGTGCTCGAGATCGACGTGCCCGGTGCTCGGGAGATCAAGCGGCAGATGCCGGGCTCGGTGCTGGTGTTCATCACGCCGCCTGACATCGGGGATCTGGAGCGGAGGCTCGTCGCGCGCGGCGCGAACAGCCTCGCCGAGATCGCCGACCGGCTGAGGATCGCCCGCTCCGAACTGGAGGCCGGCAAGGATTTCCAGCACGTAATCGTGAACGACCACAAAGACCGCGCCGCGGATGAGCTCACCCAGGTGATCCGCGCGGCGCTCAGCGAGGAGACCACATGATTCACCCCAAGATCGACGTCCTGCTCGAAAACGTCGACAGCAAGTACGCGCTGGTCATCGCCGCGGCGAAGCGCGCCCGGCAGATCAACGACTACCACCATCAGCTCGGCGAGGGCAGCTTCGAGGGCTTTGCACCTCCGCTGATCGAGTCGCGCTCCAAGAACTTCCTGACCATGGCCCTCGAGGAGATCGCGGAGGGCAAGCTCAAGGTCGCCCCGACCAAGGACGTCTAGCGTTCGCGAAGGTGCCAGGCACCTTCGTGTTTTTCGGTGCGACCGTGCTGTAGCGTCCGCATCCTGACGCGCCGGCGTGACCGCCTACACTTCCCCAATGATCCTGTTGGGGGTGACAGGGGGCATCGCCGCCTACAAGAGCGCAGAACTGGTGCGCCTGCTGGTCAGGGCCGGTCATGACGTGCAGGTCGTCCTCACCCCGGCAGCGGAGCAGTTCGTCGGCCCGACGACGTTCGCGGCGCTCTCTCGGCGCCCGGCGCTGACAGAGCACTCGCAGGAGGTCTTCCCGCACATCGACGCGTCCCGCGAGGCCGCGTTGCTGTGCATCGCGCCGGCAGGCGCGAACACCATCGCGCGGCTGGCGCATGGCGAGGCGCCCAACGTCCTCACCCAGGCGGCGCTCGCGTTCACCGGGCCCGTCATCGTGGCGCCGGCCATGAACCCGCGGATGTGGGACGCCCCGGCGACCCGGGCGAACGTGGCCACGCTGCTCGCCCGTGGGGTCGAGCTGGTCGGCCCGGAGTCCGGCGACACCGCGGAAGGCGAGCAGGGCGTGGGGCGGATGGCGGAGCCCGAGGACATTGCCGGGGCGATCGAACAGCGCCTGGCCTCGCTCGAGACACTGGCCGGCCGACACGTGGTCGTCACCGCCGGTGGCACCCGCGAGCCGCTCGACTCGGTGCGCTTCATCGGCAATCGGTCGAGCGGCCGGATGGGTGTCGCCGTCGCCGACGAAGCTGCCCGCCGCGGAGCCGACGTCACGCTCATCCTGGCGGCCGCGAGCGCACGCCCGGCGGCTCCCATGCGGATCGTGCATGCCGAGTCGGCCGAGGGTCTGCGGCAAGCGACGATCGACCACGCGGCCACGGCCGACGTGGTGGTGATGGCCGCCGCGGTCGGCGACTACCGGCCCGTGAAGCCGACCGCCGGAAAGCGCACGAAGGATGCAGAGGGGTGGACTGTCCACCTTGAACCGACGGTGGACGTCCTCGCCGAGCTTGGGCGCAGCAGGCGCCCGGGGCAGGTGCTCGTCGGCTTCGCCGCGGAGCACGGCGAGGGGGCAATCGACCGTGCGCGGGGCAAGCTCGAGCGCAAGAACGTGGACATGATCGTGATGAACGACATCAGTCGGACGGATATCGGATTCGACAGCGTTTTCAACGAAGTCGTGCTTCTGACGTCAAATGGTGAGAACCTCATATCTCGCCGTTCGAAGGAGGCATGCGCAGCGGCGATCTGGGACGGGATCGGGAACCAAATGGCCGACGCGGGCGTAAAGCAGCGTACGACGGTCTGACGAGAGGACACATCCGTGGAAGCACACGAACTGCACGACTCGGGGATGGCCGAGGCGATCACCACAGCCGGCGACACGGCGCGGCGTGTGGTCGACAACGTCGGTCGGGTGATTCACGCGCCTGACGGCCTGATCGAGCGGTGCGTGCTCGGGCTGCTTTGCGAGGGGCACATCATCCTCGAGGACTTCCCGGGTGTCGGGAAGACGATGCTGGCGAAGTCGGTGGCCCGCAGCCTCGACTGCGAGTTCGCCCGCATCCAGGCGACGCCCGACCTGCTGCCGTCCGACATCACCGGCGTCAACGTCTACAACATGCAGAGCAACGAGTTCGAGTTCCGGCCCGGCCCGGTGTTCGCGAACCTTGTGCTCGTCGACGAGATCAACCGTGCGAGCCCGAAGACACAATCGGCGCTGCTCGAGTGCATGCAGGAGGTGCAGGTCACGATCGACGGAGTGACGCACCACCTGGCCCGCCCGTTCATGGTCATCGCGACGCAGAACCCGATCGAGTACGAGGGCACCTTCCCGCTGCCGGAGGCACAGCTCGACCGCTTCACGATGCGGCTCCACATCGGCTATCCGCAGATCGCCGATGAGGCTCGGATGCTGGGCGAGCACGCGGCGACCGAGCCGATCGAGGGCCTGCAGCCGGTGGCTTCCGCGGCCGACCTCGAGCGGGCGATCGCGGCCGTGAAGGGCGTGTACGTCGAGGACAGCCTCAACCGCTACGTGGTCGCGATCCTCCGCCATACGCGCGGCGACTCACGGCTGGCGCTGGGCGCGAGCCCGCGCGCCGGCATCTCGCTCATGCGGGTTGCGAAGGCACACGCCATGATGCGAGGGCGTGAGTACGTGATCCCGGCGGACGTCAAGAACGTCGCGGTCGACGTGCTGGCCCACCGGGTGATCCTCGCCGCCGACGCGCGCAGCGGGGGAATGGACCCGGGCGAGGTCATCGCCGAGGCCGTCGAGCGAACGCCGGTTCCGGTCTGACGTGCTGACCACCCGCGGAAAGGCCCTGCTCGCGCTCGCCGCCGGGTTGTACGTGGCGGCGTGGGGATTCGGCACGCGGCCGATGTTCCTGATCGCCGTCGGGCTGCTCGCCCTGCCCGTGCTCGCGTGGCTCTGGGTCAGGCTGACCGCGAAGCCGACGGCTCTGCGTCGCTACACCGGCCACCGCGAGCTCGTCGAGGGCGGGCGTGTGGTGGTCGAGGTGGAGCTGAAGACGGAAGGGGGCGCCGTGCCGGCGCGGGGACGCCTGCAGGAGACCGTCGGCGATCTCGGTGCTCGGCCGGTCGCGCTGCGCCGCGCGGGCTACGGCCTCCGCGGGCGATACGAGATCGATCCAGCTCCACGCGGCCGCTACGCCCTTCACGCCGCCGAGCTCGTGATCGACGACCCGCTGGGTCTCGCCGAGACGCGGATCTCACTCGGTCGCGTCGACACCCTGCTGGTCTATCCGCGCGTGTACGAGCTGGAAGGCCTCTTCACCGAGGCCGGCTCGGCCGGTGGTGACGAGGGCCGGGCACTGTTGCACCGCACCGCCGGCTATGACCTGCACTCGATCCGCGACTTCCAGCAGGGCGAGAGCCTGCGCCGGGTGCACTGGCGGTCGACCGCCAAGCGGCGCAAGCTGATGGTGAAGGAGCTGACGGAGCTCCCCCGGGACGAGAACGCGGTGGTGCTGGACTGTGACGCGACGGCCGTCGTCGGCCCCGTCGGCGACACGAGCTTCGACGCGCAGGTGCGAGCCACGGCCTCGCTTCTCAACCGAATGGTGGAGGCGGGCCAGCGGTGCTCGCTGGTGCTCCATGGAGCGCAGCGGCGGCGGATCCGCATCCAGGCCGGAGGCGGCGAGTGGGGGACGGCCATGGCAGCCCTGGCAGCGGTGCGCGCCGATGCCGACCGGCCCCTGTCCTCGATGATCCGCGACGCCCTAGGTGCCACGGGCTCCGCCGACGCGGTGGATGCCGCCCGGCTGTACGTCGTGACGGGCGCCCTGACGCCGCAGCTGGCGACGAACCTGCTGGGTCTGCGCTCGGTGCGCCGCGACGTCGCCGTGGTGTGGGTCGACACGCCGACCTTCGCGGGGGTGGAGCACGTTCCCGGAGCCGCGGATGCCGCGGCGCTCCAGCTGGCACGCGCGCGAGTCTCGGTCGCAAAGATCTCGGCGGGCGACGATCTCTCCGCCGTCCTTTCATCGGCAATGGCACGGGCGGCCGTTCATGGCTGAGCGGATCGTCTCCCGCCTGACGGTTGCCCTGCTGGTCCTGACCTTCGGCGCCTGGCATTGGGCCCGGCTGGAACGTCCGCAGATGGACTCGACCGACGTCGCCATCCTGTCTGCGGTGGCCGTCGCACCGGGACTTGTATGGGCGATTCGCCGCAGCTGGATCGCGCTCGTCGCGACGCTGGCCCTGTCGATCTGGGGTGCGGTCTGGACCACGTTCGGCTACCAGCCGTGGGAGCGCAACCATCCGGTCTACCCACGCCGCGTGTTCGACGGTCTTCGCGACGGCGCGAACAGCTGGTTCGATACCGTGACGCCATTCGACCCGGGGCGGTTTCCGTCGACCGGCTCACTGGTCGAGCTGTCGTTCTTTGCGCTTGCCGTCATCTGTGCGTGGCTGCTCCTCGACGGACGATTTGCGGTTCCCGCTGTGGCAGCAGCCTTCGCGCTGTTCGCCATCCCCAGCACTGCCGGCAGCTTCGAGTCGCCCGGGCTGCGTGCGGCGCTCTTCATCGGGCTCGCAGTGCTCGTGCTCGCAGTCACCCAGCTGCGCGAGCCGCTTCGGGGCGCCGGCTTCGTACAGCTGACGATGCTCGGAATCGCCGCGGTGTTCTGCGGCCTTGTCATCGGCGGGGCGCCCGCCGTCGCCAAGGGCGCGTTCTTCGACTGGCGCAACTGGAACCCGATGGCAGGCGACGCGCCGCAGGTGAACGTCGCGTACGTGTGGGATCAGAGCTACGGGCCGCTCAAGTGGCCGAAGAAGAAAGTGACGATGTTCGAAGTCGACTCGCCCCGGCCGCTCTACTGGAAGGCCGCGGTGCTGACGGAGTTCGAGATCGACCGGTGGAAGGCTTCGCCACTCGTCCAGAACCAGTACCCCGGCACCGATGTCGTCAGAGTCCCCGACGTGATCCTGCCGCCGGGGGCTGCAAGCCCCGGTTCGGGAGAGGTGATCCTGTCGACCTTCGACATCAAGGGGCTCGCCGACAGCCACTTGATGGCCCCGGGACAGGGACTGACATGGAACCTCGACCGCACGGTCGACGCCGTCGTGAACACAGATGGGTCGGCGCAGGTCGGCCGCGACCCCAGCCGAGACCAGGAGTACGACGTTCGCTCGTACTCACCTGATCCGACCGCGCGGGACCTCGGGCGAGCCGACGGTGTGTTCCCGGGCTTGATCTCTGCCGGCGTGACGCTGAATGGACGGCAGGTGCCGATCTGGGGCACGGAGGGCGGTATCCCGCTCGGGACGTTCGACGGCGTCGTCGACCCACGGCTGGTGGCCGCGAGCGACGACGCTTGGAGGCGGTCGGGCGCATTCAAGACCTCGACCCAGTACGGCGCGGTGATCGCGGTCGAGTCGTATCTGCGATCCGACCAGTTCACATATGAGCAGACGCCGCCCTACCGCGGGGACATGCCGGTGCTGGCCGAGTTCCTGCTCAGGGCGAAGGAGGGCTACTGCCAGATGTTCTCGGGTGCGATGGCGATGACCCTGCGGATGCACGGCATACCTGCCCGGGTGGCCGTCGGCTTCACTGAGGGGACGCAGTCGCGAGCCGACCACTATGTCGTCAAGGACCGGAATGCGCACGCATGGGTGGAGGTCTATTTCAACGGCTATGGCTGGGTGCCGTTCGAGCCCACGCCGGGACGGACGCTCCAACTGGTGGCCTCGACGTCGAACACCGAGTTCGCCGCCAACATCACCGGCCTAGGGCCCAAAGCGACGCAGGAAGCGCTGATCGGACTTCTGCCGTCCGGCTCGCCCCTCAGTGACCTCCTCGCCGCTCGCGGTTTGGACCCGAACGGGGCAGTCCCCGGTGACCTCGGCAACCGAAAGGGACGCGGCAGCGCGGCCGCCTTCACCGATCTCCCGGCCGAGTCGGGCGGCAAGCGCATCAGTTTCGTGGTCTGGGTGCTGATGGCCGTCGCTGTGGTCGCTGCCGCCCTGGCCGGCCTCAAGTTCGCGGCTGTCCGCTGGCGCTATCTGCGCCGGGGGCCGCGCGGCCAGGCGTCCGCGGCGTTCCACGAGTTGTCGACGTATCTGGGAGACCAGGGCGTCCCGGTGCCGCAGAATGCGACCTTCGAGGATCTGGCCGGGCTCGTGCGCAAGGTCTGGGGCATCGACGCCTCGGCGCTCGCCACCGCTGGCAGTGCCGCGCGGTACGCACCGCCGGCCAGGGCCGCGCGCGCCGGTCGGGACATGCGCCCGCAGCTTCGGAAGGTCAAGCGGGAGCTTCGCCGCAATGTCTCGCGGAGCGAGCGAGCGAGCGGCGCGTTGCGGCTTCGGTCGGCGCTTTCGCAGACGACGCATCTCGATTGATTCGCAGTCCAGGGCTACCCTGTGTGGAGATGCACATGCACACAGAGGACTCGACGTACAACCTGTTTCAGCAGGGTCGCGAGCACATGAAACGGGGCGACAACGCCCAGGCCACCGTTGCTCTCGAGAAGGCGAAGCGGCGCGAGCCGGACAAGGCATCGATCCGCGAGGCGCTGGGCGTGGCGTACCTGCGGCTTCACCGGTACCAGGAGGCGGCCGCCGAGTTCGAGCACATCCTCGCCGCGGCGCCCGCGAACGATTACGCGCACTACTGCCTGGGCCGCTGCCTGTCGCGGATGGGCCAGCCGAGGCTTGCCGCAGGACACTACAAGATGGCCGTCTGGTTGCGCCCCGAGGTGGCGTACTACCAGGAAGCCGTCGAGGGCCTGCCCGACTGATTGCGACCCACGCGCCCTGGGTAGTCCCGTCCGACAACCCCGAAAGGACGGACGGTATGCCTGACCAGGGAGCATCCATGGCCGACGCCCAGCCCGAGCACCCGGACGAGCGCCATATCGAGGGCGGCGTCCAGCAGCAGTCACGCACAAAGGTGCAGGACGAGCCAATGCCCGAGTACACCCAAGACGAGCGCCGCGACGAGTCCGCGACGGTGATCGAGCGGGCGGCGGGCCGGCCGGAGTCGGAGAGCGGGCCCGGCTGAGCCGCCGGGCCGCCGGCATCCGGATGGAAGAGCACCGCGACCGTGACGATTCGGTCGCGGTCGAGCGCCTCGCCTTCGCGGCCTGGCGTTCCGGCGACCCGGCCGAGGACATCTCCCCAGCCTCGGATGAGGGCGACGCGGGCGGCGGCGCCACTTGGCGGTGCGAGAGCACGCCACTTGTCCTTCGTGACAGGCTCGCCCGCCGCCTACCGCGTATCCAGCCAGATGGTGACCGGCCCGTCGTTGACGAGGGCGACCTCCATGTGGGCGCCGAAACAACCGGTCAGCACACCGAGGCCCTCCTCACCCAGCCGCTGGGCCACGAGCGACACCAGCCGCTCGCCTTCGCCGGGCGGGGCGGCGCCGGTGAATCCAGGCCGGTTTCCGCGGCTGGTGTCGGCGTACAGGGTGAACTGCGAGACGCACAGCACCTCGCCGCCGACATCGGCGACCGACCGGTTCATCCGTCCCTCGTCGTCGGCGAAGATCCGCAGGCGGGCGATCTTTCCCGCCAGGCGCTCGGCATCGCCCTCGTCGTCGCCGACACCCGCGGCGACCAGTACCAGGAGGCCCTGGCCGATCGCTGCCACGCGCTCTCCGCCGACGGTGACGGAGGCTTGGGAGACTCGCTGAAGGAGGGCTCGCACCCCGACCGAGTTCTGCCGGGGCGGGAATCTCCCTGCTAAACTGCGACCACTGTCAGTCTGATGGGGGCGGCCGTCGAGGTGGGTGAGAGCCCACCTTTTTTTCGCCTTCAAACGGCCCGGAGAGGAGGTGCGAATGGGACGCTCGGAAGAGCTTCAGGACAAGATCGAAACGACCCTGCGGGAGCGAGTTCCCGAGGTCGAAGTGCTGCTTGCAGAGCAGCCCTCGCCGAACCTCCTTCGCATCACCATCGACCGTCCCAACGGCACCGTTGACCTCGAGCTCTGCGAGCGCGTCAGCCGAGAGCTGGCGCCGCTGCGCGAACGCTTCGCGCTCGAAGTCTCGTCGCCGGGAATCGAGCGGCCGCTCGTCAAGCCGGAGCATTACCGGCGATTCGTCGGCCACACGGTGGCGGTACGCACCGGCGACCCGGTCGAGGGGCGACGCTCGTTTCGCGGGAAGCTGACTGAGGCAGGAGACGATGAGATCGAGCTCGACCTCGACGGCGAGCGCGCGAGGCTGCCATACGCGGCCATTCGGCGCGGAAACCTCGTCGACGAACAGGTGGGAGGCAAGCGGTGAGCAAGGAACTGTTGGAAGGCGTGAAGCTGCTGGAGAAGGAGCGCGGAATCGAAGCCGAGACGCTCCTTTCCGCCATTGAGGAGGCACTGCTCGCCGCCTACAAGAAGATGCCCGATGCGCGCCACCCGGTGCGCGTAGATCTCGACCGTGACTCCGGTGACTACACGGTGTGGTCGGTCACCCCGGAGGCGTTCGAGGCCTATCTCGAAGCCCACCCCCATCACCGCCCAGTCGAGGCGGAAGAGGAGCCCGAGGCTGCGGCAGCTGCCGCAGCCGGCGGTGCCCTTGTCGGCGAAGGCGAAGCCGAGGAGGAGGAGCCCGAGCCCGAGATCGTCTGGGACTGGTTCCAGCCGTCGCAGATGGTCGACGTCACACCGGAGGGCTTCAGCCGCATCGCGGGCCAGACCGCCAAGCAGGTGCTGCGCCAGCGCATCCACGAGGCCGAGCGTTCGATCATGTACGACGAGTACGCCGACCGCGTGGGCGAGATCGTCACCGGCATCGTGCAGCAGGACGACAACCGGTACGCGTTCGTCGACCTCGGCAAGATGGAGGCGATTCTCCCGGGCTCCGAGAAGGTGCCAGGGGAGCGATACGAGCAGGGCAGCCGCATCAAAGCCGTCATCATCGAGGTGCGCAGTGAGGGCAAGGGCCCGCAGGTCGTGCTCTCGCGCCGCAGTGACGACCTCATCAGGCAGCTGTTCGAGCTCGAGGTCCCCGAGATCGCCGACGGCCTGGTCACCATCCGCGCCGTCGCGCGTGAGCCCGGCTACCGCGCCAAGATCGCGGTCGAGTCCCGCGTGCAGGGTGTCGACCCCGTCGGCGCCTGCGTCGGCCCACGAGGATCGCGCGTGCGCATGGTCGTTTCGGAGCTGCGCGGCGAGAAGATCGACATCATCCCGTGGAACGACGAGCCCGCGCGGTTCGTGGCGAAGGCGCTCGCCCCGGCCAAGGTGCGCGAGGTCTACGTCGACGACGAGGCACGCCAGGCGACGGTTGTCGTCCCCGACGGCGAGCTCTCTCTGGCCATCGGCAAGGAAGGGCTGAACGCCCGCCTCGCCCACCGGCTGACCGGCTGGCGCATCGACATCCAGTCGGAGAGCGAGTACTACGCCGACAACGTCGAAACGCCCTACACAGGCACTGAGGGTGGCGAGGAGGACGAGTTCCCCGGACGCTGCATCGCAGTGACGTCCTCCGGGAAGCGGTGCCCGAACCAGGCGCTCGACGGAAGCCGCTACTGCGGCGTTCCCGCGCATCGTGAACTTGCCGCAAAGGAAGAGGGGGCGGCCGCGTCGTAAGCGCCCCGACCAGGCAATGCGCCGGCTGTGGCCGGCGCGGCCCCAAAGGCGAGCTCCAGCGGCTGGCGCTGCTGGACGGCGTGATCGTCCCCGACCTGGCACAGCGGATGCCGGGTCGAGGAGCATATGTTTGTGTTGGCCGTGACTGTCTCCCGCGAGCGCTCAAGCGTGGGGGGTTGCAACGGCGGTTGAGAGTCCCGGCCAGTGCGGCCGAAGGGCTCGACCAGCGGCTCGGAGTTGAGGCTTGACCGCTGGTTTGGAACAATTGAGGTTCTGATGGCAAAGCGAACTGTTTCCGACATCGCCCGCGAGCGCGGGGTTACAGAGGCCGAGGTCAAGGAAAAGCTTGACGCGGCCGGCGCCGCCGCGGGCACAGACGAGCTCGTCGACGACGACGACGTTCGCCGAGCCTTCGGAGCGAAGGCGACCGTCCCGGCACAACAGCCGGGCCAGCCGGCCCGTCACGCCCGCCCGCAGCGCGGCGCCCAGTCGGGCCGCCGCCGCCGCGTGGTGATCGACGCGCAGGCCGGCCGCAGGCCGGGCCAGAAGCGCGACCGGGGTGGACCCAAGCCCGAGGCCAAGCGCGAGGTGGAGGCGCCGACCGGGCCAGTCAAGGTGCCCTCGGGCGTCACCGTCAAGGACCTGGCCGAGAAGCTCGGCATCAGCCCGGCCAAGATCATCGGCTACATGATGGGGCAGGGGGAGCTCGTCCATCAGAACGTCTCCCTCTCCGACGAGGCCGTCGAGCTGATCGGCGTCGAGTTCGAGCGCGAGATCCTCGTTTCGCACGCGGCCGACGAGGAAGAAGAGGCACCCACGTTCGACGATCCCGATGAGTCGCTGGTGACCCGTTCGCCGGTGGTGACCATCATGGGCCACGTCGACCACGGAAAGACCACGCTGCTCGACTCGATCCGCGAGTCGTCGGTCGTCACGACCGAGGCCGGCGGCATCACGCAGCACATCGGCGCCTACCAGGTCGACGTCGACGGCGGCCGCAAGGTCACCTTCCTCGACACACCTGGTCACGAAGCCTTCACGGCGATGCGCGCACGCGGCGCCAAGGTGACCGACGTGGCCGTGCTCGTCGTCGCCGCGGATGACGGCGTCATGCCGCAGACGATCGAGGCGATCGACCACGCCAAGGCGGCGAACGTGCCGATCGTCGTCGCGGTGAACAAGATCGACAAGGAAGACGCCAACCCGGAGCGCGTCCGCGGCGAGCTCGTCAACCACGGCCTCCAGCCGGAGGAGTGGGGCGGGGAGACCATCTTCGTCGACGTGTCGGCGAAGGCGAAGCAGAACCTCGAGCAGCTGCTCGAGATGCTGCTGCTGCAGTCCGACGTGCTCGAGCTGCGCGCCAACCCGAATGCCGACGCAAGCGGCGTCATCATCGAGTCGCGCCTCGATATCGGCCGCGGCGCGGTGGCGACGATGCTCGTCCAGCGCGGGACGCTGCACGTCGGCGACGCCGTCGTCGCGGGCGACTCCTGGGGCAAGGTCAAGGCGCTGAATGACTACAACGGCAAGCGTGTCAAGGAAGCGGGCCCGGCCGTGCCGGTCGAGATCCTCGGCTTCGACAAGCCGCCGACGGCGGGCGAGACCTGCCGCGTGGTCGAAAATGACCGGGTCGCGCGGCAGCTGGCGCAGAAGCGTGCGCAGCGGCTCCGCTCGGAGCTCCTGGCCCGAAGGAGCAAGGCCGTCAGCCTCGAGGATCTGTTCTCGCACATTCAGGAGGGCGCCGTCCAGGAGCTCAACCTGATCATCAAGGCCGACGTGCAGGGCTCGGTCGAGGCGGCCGAGGGCGAGATCGCGAAGATCCAGCACGCCGAGGTGACGGTGAACGTGATCCATTCCGGTGTCGGCGGCATCACCGCGTCCGACATCAACCTGGCGGCCGCCTCGAACGCGATCGTCGTCGGGTTCAACGTGCGCCCGAACTCCGAGGCGAAGACGCTGGCGGACCGCGAAGGCGTCGACATCCGCACGTACCGCGTGATCTACCAGCTGACCGAGGACATCCAGCAGGCGCTGATCGGCATGCTCGCCCCCGAGCAGGTCGAGGAGGTGCTCGGCGAGGCAGAGGTGCGCCAGACCTTTAAGGTCTCGCGCCTCGGCACCATCGCCGGCTGCATGGTCACGAGCGGCACCCTCCTGCGCAACTCGCAGGTGCGGATCCTTCGTGACGGCGCCATCGTCCACGACGGCCGGATCGGCACCCTCAAGCGCTTCCAGGAAGACGTCCGCGAGGTTGCGCAGGGCTTCGAGTGCGGCCTGACCATCGAGAACTACAACGACGTCAAGGAAGGCGACGTTCTCGAGGCCTACACGATTCGCGAAGTCGCCCGCTCCGCTTGAGTTGATCCCACGCCCTGTTCGGCGCCCCGCATCCGCGCATGCCGTGGAATGGACCACAACCGCCGCGAGGCGCATACTGCATGCAGTGGCTGAGGGATTCGTCGGTATTCTGCGATTCGAGCTCCATCTGCCCGAAAACGGGTCGCTGAAGGGCAAGCGCAAGTACCTGCTCCGGGTAAAGAGCCGGCTGGAGCGGCGGTTCGGTGCATCGGTGGCCGAGGTCGGTCACCACGAGTTGTGGCAGCGGTCGCTGCTCGTGATGGTCGTCGTCCGCCGCGAGGCGGGAGATGCCCGGCAGGCACTGGAGCAGGCGCGTGGGTACCTGTCGTCACAGGAGTTCGAGCTCGCCCGCTCGGAGACGCAGCTGCTGTCAGTCGAGGAGGCAGTCGGATGAGTGAACGAATGCGAAGAGTTAATGAGGCGCTGCGAGAGGTGCTGGCCGAGGGCGTCGAGCGGCTGGGCGACCCCTCGATCGGCTTTGTGACCGTCACCGCGGTGCGTGCCACGTCAGACCTGCGCCAGGCGACGGTCTACGTCAGCGTGCTCGGCGGCGAGAAACGCCGGCGGCGGTCGCTGGAGACGCTGGAGCGCGCCCATGGTGTGCTGCAGGCCAGAATTGCACGCGAGTTGCATATCCGGCATACCCCTCAGCTGATCTTTCAGTATGATGAGACCGTCGACCAGGCGCTCAGGATGAACGAGCTGCTCGATTCACTCGAGCCCGCAGCCGAGGCAGAAGAGCCAGTCCGACAAGACCCGAATGACAGATAGCCATCCGACCCGTGAGCTCGATGACGTGGTCGCCGCCCTAGCGGCGGCGGATCGCGTTTTGGTCGTCTCCCACGAGAACCCCGATGGGGATGCCATCGGCTCGATGTCGGCGGCCTCGCTCGCGCTGCGCAGCATGGGCAAGGAGGTGCGGCTCTACCTCCAAGAGGACTCGCCGCTCCCCCGCGAGTACGACTTCCTGTCGATGCAGGGACTCGAGCGACGCATCGACCCGGCGTCGGTCGAGGGGTGGACGCTGCTTGCCCTGGACTGCGGCAACGAGTCTCGCATTGGGCAGGGTCACGAGGAGTTGCGCGCCAAGAGCGCCCAGGTCATCGACATCGACCACCACCACGACAACTCGCGGTTCGGCGACGTGAACTACATCGACGGCCATGCGTCGTCGACGGCCGAGATCCTCGACCGCGTGTTCTCCGGCATGGGCGTCACGCTGACGCCGCAGATTGCCGAAGCGCTGTACGTGGGGCTGGTCACCGACACAGGCCGCTTCCAGTACCGCACCACGAGCCCAGAGGCACTCCGGCTGGCGGCTCGGCTGGTCGAGGCGGGGGCCGACGTCCACAAGGTGTTCGAGCTCGTGTTCGAGACGGTGCCCTTCGGGAAGCAGCGGCTGCTCGGCAGGGTGCTGGAGAATGCACAGGTGTTCGAAGGTGGCCGCCTGCTGGTCAGCCACGTCACGCGGGACGACCTGTCGCTGGTGGAAGGGGACGAGGCCACGACCGAAGGGCTGATCGATCATCTCCGGGCGGTCGAGGGCGTACAGGTCGCGGGCCTGATCCGCGAGCAGGTGCCGCTGGCCGACGGCAAGGTCATGCCGAACCGGGTGTCGCTGCGGTCCCGCGGAACGATCGACGTGTCGGTGATCGCGCGCAAGTCGAGCGGCGGCGGCCACAAGCAGGCCGCAGGCTTCTCTCACCCCGGCAGCGTCGACCAGATCCGCGACTTCATCGTCGGTGAGGTGTCGGCTCAGCTGCGCGAATCCGCCGCGTAGACTGGCCTTCGTGACAGGTCTTTTCCTGGTCGACAAGCAGGCCGGCCCCACGTCGTTCGGCGTGCTGCGCGGTCTGCGGCCGGCGCTCGGCGACAAGCTCGGGCATGCCGGCACGCTCGATCCGTTCGCCACCGGCCTGCTGTTGGTGCTCGCCGGCCCCGGCACCCGCCTTGCCACGTACCTCTCCGGGCTGGACAAGCGCTACACCGCCGTGGTGCAGCTCGGTGCGACGTCGTCGACACTGGATCCGGAAGGCGATGTCGAGCTCACCGGCCGGCAGTCCGACGAGGCGGCCGTGCGCGCAGCCCTGCCGTCGCTGACGGGATCGGTCGAGCAGCGCGTGCCGCTCGCCTCCGCGGTGAGGGTCGCCGGGGAGCGGTCGTACCGGCGTATGCGGCGCGGCGTGACCGACGCCCCTCCGCCGCGCACCGTGCACATCGAGCGGCTCGACGTGATCGCATTCGACCACGACCGCCAGCAGGTCACGATCGACGTCGAGTGCTCCAAGGGCACCTACGTCCGCCAGCTCGCCGCCGACCTCGGCGAAGCGGTGGGAGCAGGCGGCTACTGCCTCGAGCTGCGGCGGGCTGCGATCGGGCCGTTCGTCGTCGAGCACGCAGGGACGCCCGAACAGATCGCGGCCGACCCCTCGGGGCCGTGGCGCCTCGATCTCCGAGAAGCACTGCCGCACCTCCCGGAACGGGTGCTTGCGGACGAGGAGCTCGACGACGTGCGTCACGGCCGCCGCCTTTCCCCCCGCGGCGAGACCGGCCCCGTGCGGCTCGTTCATCACGGCGACCTCGCGGCAATCGGCGAGCCGGGTGACCGCGGAATCCGGCCGGTGGTGGTGCTCGCACGATGATCGTCCGCGACGTCCCCGACGTCGAGCCCGCAGAGCGGGCGATCGCGATCGGGAGCTTCGACGGTGTCCACCTCGGACATCGCCTGGTGATCGGCCGGGCGGCCGAAGTGGCCATGCGGCACGGCATCCGCTCCTCGGTGGTGACGTTCCGCCCGCACCCGATGACGGTGCTGCGGCCGGAGCGCGCTCCTCGGGAGCTGACCTCCCCGGCGCGTCAGGAGGAGCTGCTGCACGAGCTCGATCCGGACGAGCTGCTGCTGATCCGGTTCACCCTCGAGTTCTCCCAGTTGACGCACGAGCAGTTCGCCGAGGATGTCCTGGCCGGCGCGCTCGGGGCGCGCCACATCGTCGTGGGCGACAACTTTCGCTACGGAAACCGGGCCGAGGGCACGATCGAGACGCTGCGAGCATCCGGCGAGCGGCTGGGGTTCGAGGTCGAGCCTGCTCCGCTGCTCCAGATCGGCGGTGCTCCGGTCTCCTCGTCGCGCATCCGCGATTTGCTGGCCGGTGGCCAGGTCGAGGGCGCGGCGGCCCTGCTCGGGCGGGACCCGTCGATCGAGGGCACGGTCGTCCACGGCGACGGGCGCGGACGCGACCTGGGCTTCGCCACGGCCAACCTGCAGCCCGCTCCCCACAGCGCCCTCCCCGCCACCGGGGTCTACGCCGGCCGGGCACATGTCGAGGGCGGCACCTGGCCTGCGGCGATCAATGTCGGCTACAACCCGACGTTCTCCGACGACCGCCGGCGGGTGAGGATCGAGGCCCACCTGCTCGACTTCGACCGAGACATCTACGGCGCGCCCATCCGGATCGATCTCACGCACCGGCTTCGCGACGAGGAGCGCTACGACTCGATCGATGAGCTGGTCGCGCAGGTGAACCGCGACATCGACGCGGTGCGCGCCATGGTCAGCTGACCGGCGTCGACGCCGGAGCCAGCGCGTTCCGCAGGCCGAAGCGTGATGGGATGCCGAGCTTGCGGTAGGTGTTCGTGAGGTGCACCTCGACGGTCTTTGCGGTCACGTACAGGGTTTGGGCGATCTCGCGGTTCGTCATTCCCTGAGCAGCGAGCTCGGCGACCCGCCGCTCGCTGGTGGTGAGCGACTCCGGGCCGCCGAGCGACGGCTTCACCGGGCGGGATCCGCCCGACACCAGCTCCGCCTGGGCCCGATCGGCAAGGGGCATGGCTCCGCACAGCGAGGCCAGCTCGAACCCCTCGCGGAGAAGCCGCCGCGCCTCCTCGGTATGCCCCTGACGCTGGAGGGCCGTTCCCAGCTCGATCTGCGACAGCGCCTGCTCCGGTCGCGCGGTGGAGCGGTGGAGCGCGTCGACAGAGTCCCGCAGAAGATCGATTGAGGGCCGCGCCGGCTCGATCAGCGCCATCGTCCGCAGCGCTCTGCCGATCGCGAAGGGAGCCCCGAACCTGATGGCGTCGGCGAGCTGCTGCTCCGCCACCGCGCGAGCCTCCTCGGCTTCGCCCGCTTTGACGAGGGCCGGGACGACCACCGACCGCCACCCCCACATGGCCGGATTGGTGCGACCCGCGGCCGTGTGGCTCTCGCCCAGGCGGCGAAGCACCACACACGCCTCCTCCGCCCGGCCGTCGTCGACCATGAACTCGGCCCGCGTGGTGACGAGCACGGTCGCTTCGTCGGCCTGCGGCATGGCGAACCCGCTCTCGGCCACCTCGCGCGCCTCCTCCAGCCGCCCCTGGGCTCGCAGGATCAGCGCCAGGTAGCCGATGGCGTGCGGCTGGTCGACGGGCAGCGCCGAGCCACCATGGATTGCGAGCGTCGCAAGCGCCTCGCGGGCGTCCGCCTCGGCCTCGGACAGCTCCCCGCGGTGAAGCCGAGCGCCCGAGCGGAAGGTGAGTGTCTCCGCGATCCCGAGCAGGGATCCCCGCCGGTGTGCATCGGCCAGCGCACCGTCCCAGGCTGCGACGGCTTCCTCTTGGTCGGCCGCAGTCAGGATCGCGCCGACCGACCAGTACGCGCCGCGATGCTCCTGTCCGTGCCGGTACGCGATGGCGGCACGCCGGGCGATCGCCACCGCGCCCGCCATGGGCCGGGCCGCGGCGGCGTCGTAGTAGGCGACGGTCAGCTGCAGGCGCCGGCCACCCGGCTGATCGCCGAGCCTTCGGGCGCGCACCTGCTCCACGCGCCGCTGCCCCTCCGCGCTCGTCGACCGGTCGTCGCAGAGCTCGATGATCAACGTCGCCTCGAGGTGGTCGCGAAGGTCGGATTCGGGATCGAGCTCCGCCATCGCCGCCTCGAGGACCGCCGCAGCCTCCCCGACGCGGGACGCCGAGTAGAGGGCGCGTCCCAGCCGCTCCGCGAGCTCGGCGCGACGCTCGGCTCCGATCGTCAGCTCGAGCGCGGCCGCCAGGTGGCCGGGGGCGTCGCTGTGCGCAAGCTCGAGCTCGGCCGCGCCCAAGCCGCCAAGGAGCTCTCCCCGCAGCTCGTCGCCGGCGGGCTCCTCCAGCGCACGGCGCCACTGTGCGGCTGCCGTCGTGTTTGCCCCGAGCTCGGCGGAGCGTTGTGCCGCGCGTAGCAGGACGTCTGCGGCCCATTGCTCGCCGATCGCCGGAAGAACCATCAGGTGCGACGAGACCTGCTCGGCCGGCGCACCCGCCTCGGCCAGCAGCTCGGCAGCACGCAGGTGCAGCGCACCACGCTCGGCAACCGGCGTCTCGGCTTCGACGGCGGCGCGCACGAGCGGATGAACGAACGTCAGCGTGTCGCGCTGGACGAGCCCGACGGCGGCAAGGCTCACGGCGGCCCGGCCCGCGTCCTCGGTTGTGAGGCCGATCAGGGCGGCGGCAAGCCGCAGCTCTGCGTGGTCGCCGAGGATGGCCGCGGCCACAGCGAGGCGTCCGCTCTCAGGCCCGGCGCGTGCCAGCCACAGCGAGACGGCCCGGGCGATCGCGCGGGGGCCGAGCTCGATCACGCGGCCGGAGTTGGCGGCGACCGGCTCGAGGCCTTCGCCCTCGATGGCGCCGGCGAGGCCCCGCAGGAGCAGCGGGTTCCCGCCACTTGCGCGGTGGCAGGCGGCCGCGAACACCGGGTCGACGTCCGAACCCAGACGGCGGGAGAGGAAGGCCGCCGATCCTCCCTCGGTCAAAGGTGCCGGGCTGAGCACGACCGCCGACGGGTCGTGCACCAGCTCGGTGAGCAGCGCGACATCGGCACCCGGGTCGTCCATCCGCAGGCTCGCCGCGACCAGCACCGGCAGCTCCTCGATCCTGCGGCCGAGGAACGCGAGGCAGCGCAGCGAGGCCGAATCGCTCCAGTGCAGGTCGTCGACGGTCACCAGAAGGGGCGAGCGGCCCGCGAGATTCGCGAGCAGCCAATAGAACCCGTGCAGCACTCCGAAGTCGCCGCCCTGGGACGGCACGCCGGCCACGTTGGCGAGGAGCTCAGCAGCGACGCCCGCAGCACCTGCCGAGAGCTCCTTTCGTTCCTCCTCGCCGGCGCGCGCCAGCACCGGCTCGAACAGCTGGCGTGCGACTCCGTACGGGAAGCTCCGCTCGAGCTCGGCTCCGCGGGCCGAGAGCACACGCATGCCGGCAGCCACCGCCGCATCGCGCACCGCGGCGAGCAGGGAGGACTTGCCGATTCCCGGCGGCCCGTCGATCCAGAGCAACCCGCTGCGCCCCTCCCGGGCTGCCTCGACCAGGGCCGTCGCGACCGAGAGCTCGGCGTCCCGCTCCAGCAGCCCGGACACGATCGGAGAGGTCACCCGCCGATCATCGCAGCTGGCGCACCGGGAGCGGATGCTCCTCGTGGGCGTCGACACGGAACGCCCGTCCGCCCGGGCGCTCGGCGACCGCCTCCACCAACTCGGCGCCGTCGAACACGAGGCCGACGCCGTCATCGGCCGCATACCCGGGCGGCAGGTCGCGTTCCGTGACCCAGCGCCGGTAGGTCGGCTGTCGCTCGGGCTCGCCGTCATAGTGGGGGCAGAAGCTGCCCTCGAGCAGCCCGAGCCCGTCCCGCAGCGGCGTCAACCGGGTGCCGAACGAGTCGGTGGAGCACCCTTCGAACCAGCAGTTCGCGCCGGCCGACAGGCCGCAGAGCACGATGCCCCGCAACCACGCCTCGTGGAGAACGGCATCGACGCGGTGCGCGCGCCAGACCGCGAGCATGCTCGCCGTGTTGCCGCCGGCCACGTAGATCACGTCCTGTGACAGCAGATGGGCAGAGAGATCGTCCATGTCACGGCTGAAGAGCCGCAGGACGGACGCCTGCGCACGCTCCTTCGGAAACGTCTCCAGGAAGAGACCGATCCGCTCCTCGGAGTCGCCACTTGCCGTCGGGACGAAGCAGATCCGCGGCCGCTCTCCGCCGGCGAGGTCGAGCACGAAGTCGTCGAGCGCCCCGCCCTCCATCATGAAGCCGCCGCCGCCCATCGCGACGATGGGGGACACGGTCAGGCGACCGGCGTGGGGCGGACTCCCAGGCTTTCAAGCGTGCGGCGCAGCCCGTCGTCGAGACCCACTTGCGGCTCCCAGTCGAGGATCTCGCGTGCCCGGGTGATGTCCGGCTTCCGAACCTTGGGGTCGTCGATCGGGAGCCCCTCGAAGACGATCTCCGACGTGGTGCCGGTCAGCCGCTGGATGCGGTCGGCAAGCTCGATCAGCGTCATCTCGTCAGGGTTCCCGATGTTCACCGGCATGTGCTCGTCGCTCATGGCCAGGCGGACGATCCCCTCGATCAGATCGTCGACGTAGCAGAACGAGCGGGTCTGGCTGCCGTCGCCGAAGACCGTCAGCGGCTTGCCCTCGAGCGCCTGACGGATGAACGTCGGGATCGCCCGGCCGTCGTGCTGGCGCATGCGCGGCCCGTAGGTGTTGAAGATGCGGACGATGTGCGTATCGACGCCCTGCTGGCGGTGGTAGGCCATGGTCATCGCCTCGCTGTAGCGCTTCGCCTCGTCGTACACGCCCCGCGGGCCGACCGGGTTCACGTTGCCCCAGTACTCCTCCTTCTGCGGGTGCACCTCGGGATCGCCGTAGACCTCGGAGGTCGACGCGAGCAGGAACCGCGAACGCTTGAACTTCGCCAGGCCGAGAGCGTTGTGCGTGCCATAGGAGCCGACCTTGAGCGTGTGCAGGGGCAGGCGGAGATAGTCGACCGGGCTCGCCGGGCTGGCCAGGTGGAAGACCGCCTCGACCGGCTCCGGGATATCGATGTAGTCGACGCAGTTGTGGTAGCGGAACTCGAACTGCTGCGGGTCGCGCAGGTGCTTGATGTTCTCGAGCGTCCCCGTGTCGAGGTTGTCGAGGCAGATCACCCGCCAGTCACGGGCGAGCAGGTATTCGCACAGATGCGATCCGAGGAAGCCGGCGCCTCCGGTGACGACTGCAGTGCTCACGCTTCGCTTCCCCTCTCCAGGACGTGTTCGAGGTGTGCAGCGTAGCCCCGAAGCGCCAGGGGTGCTGTGCTACCCTGCCGGGCGACCGCAACGCGGACTGGCGCAGCTTGCCGCCGCCGATCTGGGTTGCCGGCGTCTCAGTTGTATAGGCAAGGAGGTGGTAAGCCATGCCGCTTACCCAAGAGCAGAAGTCGGGGATCGTGGGCAAGTTCGGCCGGGACCAGAAGGACACCGGCTCGACCAAAGTGCAGGTTGCACTTCTCACCCAGCGGATCTCGGAGCTCACAGAGCACATGAAGGTGCACAAGCACGATCATCACTCGCGTCGCGGCCTGCTCAAGCTTGTAGGTCGACGGCGCCGGCTTCTGACCTACATGCAGAGGCATGACCTCGAGGGCTATCGAGCCCTCATCAAGGAGCTCGGCCTGCGCCGCTAGGCGCGCGTCTGGCAGAGCTTCACTTCGGAGGATGGGCCGGATCGGCCGGCCCGCGGAAGGGACGAACGAGGATATGAGCATCGCAGTTGAGCCTGAGGCAACACGGCTCTCGGTCACCGTGGGCGACAGGGAGATCACGTTCGAGACTGGCGTCGTCGCCAAGCAGGCGCACGGCGCCGTGCTGGTCCGCCAGGGTGGGACGGTCGTGCTTGCGACCGCCGTCGGGCGAACCGAAGGGCGCGAGGGGGCGGACTTCTTCCCGCTCACCGTCGACGTCGAGGAAAAGATGTACGCGGCCGGCAAGATCCCCGGCGGCTTCTTCAAGCGCGAGGGACGTGCCGGTGAGAAGGCCATCCTGACCGCGCGGATGGTCGACCGTCCGATCAGGCCGCTGTGGCCGAAGGGTTACAAGAATGAGGTCCAGGTGATCGTGACCACGTTGTCGGCCGATCAGGTTCACGGGCACGACATCCTTGCGATCAACGGCGCCTCCACTGCGCTGATGCTCTCGCCGATGCCGTTCCTGGGGCCCGTCGCCGCTGTCCGCGTCGGACAGATCGACGGCAAACTGGTCGTCAACCCGACGCTCGTGGAGCTGCAGGACTCGACGCTCGACCTGGTCGTCTGCGGTTCCCCCGAGGCGATCACCATGGTCGAGGCCGGAGGAGACGAGATCGACGAGGACACGCTGCTCGAGGCCCTCGAGCTCGCGCACTCCGCGATCCGCGACGTCTGCCAGCTGCAGATCGAGCTCGCAGCCAAGGCCGGGCACCCGAAGTGGGTCGACGGCGCGGTGACCGAGGACCTGCGCAGCCGGTACGCGGAGGTGCTGCAGCACGCGATCCGTGAGAGCGGCCTGTCCGCCGTCCAGCCACGTGCCGACCTGATCTTCAAGGAAGAGTCTCCGGAGATCTCCGGCGCCTCGACCGAGGCCGATATCCTCCACCGCCAGCGGGTGCAGTTCGCGCTCCAGCAGCTCGTCGTGGAGGCGAAGATGAACGCCGTGTACCCGGCCGTCAAGGACCAGTTCGGCGACGCGGTTCGCGCGCTGACCGACGCCGAGCAGGACTCGAAGGAGCTCAAGTCGGCGAAGCGCCATGCGCTGGTCGAGCAGATCGAGCGCTCCATCGAACTGCCGTTCCCGGGCCGCGCGGACGCGGATGAGCACGGCAACGCGCCGCTCGACGCGCTGTCCCGGATCACCGTCAGCCAGGCTGTCGAGCGGCTTTACAAGGAAGTCGTCCGGACCAAGATCGCCGTCGACAAGCGCCGTCCCGACGGCCGCTCCGAGACGGAGATCCGCGCCATCACCTCAGAGGTGTCGGTGATGCCGCGGACGCACGGCTCCGCCCTCTTCACTCGCGGCCAGACGCAGGCGCTGACGCTCTGCACCCTGGGCACGGGCAAGGAGGAGCAGCGCATCGACGACCTCTCGCTCGACGAGACGAAGCGCTATATCCACCACTACAACTTCCCGCCGTTCTCGGTGGGTGAGACCGGGTTCATGCGCGGCCCCAAGCGGCGCGACATCGGTCACGGCGCGCTCGCCGAGCGGGCACTCGTCCCCGTCATCCCGAGCGCGGAGGACTTCCCGTACACGCTCCGCCTGGTCTCCGAGATCATGGAGTCGAACGGGTCGTCCTCGATGGCCTCCGTCTGCGGCTCGACACTGTCGCTGATGGACGCCGGCGTGCCGATCAAGGCCCCGGTGGCAGGCATCGCCATGGGCCTGATCAAGGAAGGCGACGCCTACGTCATCCTGACCGACATCCAGGGCGCCGAGGATCACCTCGGTGACATGGACTTCAAGGTGGCCGGTACCGAGGAGGGCGTCACAGCGCTCCAGATGGACATCAAGATCACCGGCGTCACCACCGAGATCCTGCGCAACGCGCTTGCACAGGCGAAGGATGCGCGGCTGGCCATTCTCGGCAAGATGCGGGAAACCATCTCGGGGCCCCGCGAGGAAGTGGCCGCGCACGCTCCGCGGATCATCTCGACGAAGATCCATCCCGACTACATCGGCATGGTGATCGGCAAGGGCGGCGAGACCATCCGCGGCCTCGAAGCCGAGTACGAGGTGCAGATCGACATCGAAGAGGATGGAACGATCCGCATCTACGGCACCAACGGTGAACTGGCCGAAACCGCTCGACGCGAGATCGATTCCATGACCAGGGAGATCGAGGTCGGCGATGAGTACGACAATGCCGAGGTGGTCAAGCTGGCCGACTTCGGTGCCTTCGTCTCACTGCGCAAGGGCGTCGACGGCCTGCTCCACGTGAGCCGGATCCTTCCCAAGGGCAATCGCCTTGCCTCCGCCGAGCAGGTGCTCGCGCGCGGCGACAAGGTGCGCGTGTCGGTGACCGAGGTCGACAAGGACCGCGGCCGCATCGGCCTGACGCTGCTCGGCAAGAAGACCGATGATGGCGGCGAGACCTCACCGGAGGATCTGGTCGCCGTGGCGGAGGCCAATCCGGCCCCCGAGCGCCCCGACGGCGACCGCCCGCGCGGCGGGCGTGACCGCGGCGGCGATCGCGGCGGCCGCGGTGGCCGGCGCGACCGGTAGGAACTGACCGACCCGGCCCCTCTTCGCCTTCGGGCGGGGAGGGGCCGGAGAGGCTCCCGGCCTCACCCGAACCGGGGAAGACCGCTCACAGAGCCGCTGCTAGCATGCGGCGCAGTGCAGCGCTACACCGTCACAACGCTCGACGGCGGCGAACGGATCGTCACCGAGCGCGTCCGTTCTGTGCGCTCCGTTGCGATCGGCATGTGGATCGGAGCAGGTTCACGTGACGAGACCGCAGATCGGGCGGGGATCTCCCACTTCATCGAGCACCTGCTGTTCAAGGGCTCGTCGCGCTACTCCGCGGTGGAGATCGCCCAGGTCTTCGACGGCCTCGGCGGCGAGCTGAACGCTGCGACGGCCAAGGAGTACACGGTCCTCTACGCGCGCGTGCTCGACGCGCACCTCGAGACTGCGCTCGACGTGATGAGCGACATGCTGCTGGCGCCCATCTTCGACGAGGAGGAGCTGTCGTCGGAGCGCGAGGTGGTGCTCGAGGAGATCGCGATGTACGAGGACAGCTACCACGACCTCGCACACGATCTGATCGCGGGAGCGGTGTTCGCGGACCATCCGCTGGGCCGGCCTGTGATCGGTACCGCATCTGCGGTGAACGGGATGCGCGGCAACATGGTGCGCGAGTACCACGCCAACCGGTACGTCGGCCCGAACATCGTCATTGCAGCGGCCGGCAACCTCGAGCACGAGCCGCTTGCGCACGCGATCGAGCAACGATTTCCGAGCGCGTCGTCGCTGCCGGAGCCGAGCGCGGGCGTGCGCCCGGTGTGGGTGGGCGAGATGCGCCCGCAGGTGGAGTTTCAGACCAAGACGAGCGAGCAGTACCACATCTGTCTTGGCGGCATCGGGCTCCCGCGGTCCGACCGCCGCCGATTCGCGGCGTCGCTGCTTGACTCGATGCTGGGCGGATCCGCCTCATCGAGGCTGTTCCAGGAGATCCGCGAGAAGCGGGGCATGGCCTACTCGGTCTACACGTTCGCATCGCAGTACGCCGATACCGGCCTCGTGGGGGTGTACGTCGGCACCCGCGAGGACAACCTGGCTGAGTGCATGCGGATCACCGCTGACCAGCTCGTGCGGATGGGTGATGGGGAGATCGGCGCTGACGAGCTTCACCGAGCCAAGGAGAACCTGAAGGGCCGGATCATGCTGTCGATGGAGTCGACGTCGAACCGGGCGAGCCGGCTTGGCAAGTCGGTCCTGACCGATACCGAGCTCCTTTCGCTCGACCGCATCTGCGCCGAGATCGACGCTGTCGAGCCGGATGCCGTCTCGGCGCTGGCTCGCCGGCTGTTCGCACCCGACCGCCTGTCGGTGGCCGGTATCGGGCCCAACGAGGAGCGGTTCCGCGAGGCTGTCGCGGCGCTCAATCCCGCGCTCGCCTGACCGCGGCAGTTCGCATCGAGCCGTGGGGGAAGGGTGACCTTCCGCTGCTCGAGAAGTGTCTCGGCGACCCGGAGATGACCCGGCATCTCGGCGGACCGGAGAGCCTCGAGAAGCTCGCGGAGCGCCAGGCGCGCTACGAGGTCAAAGGCTCACTGCAGTTCAAGATCGTCGACGAGGCCACCGGAGAAGGCGTCGGGTGGGTCGGTCTCTGGGATCACGACCGGCAGGGCGAGCAGGCTCACGAGACCGGCTGGTCGGTCATCCCCGCGTTCCAGGGCCGCGGGATTGCGACGGCGGCGACCGCGATGGTGCTCGACGTGGCGCGACTGCGCGGGACGCATCGCTTCGTTCATGCCTACCCGTCGGTGGAGAACGCGCCGTCGAACGGCGTCTGCCGCAAGCTCGGCTTCACGCTGCTCGGCCCATGGGAGGTCGAGTACCCGAAGGGCAGGTTCATGGTCTGCAACGACTGGCGATTCGATCGTCACTCGTCCACCTCCAAGAGCGCTGTGTAGACGGCGAGGGATGCGCGAGCCACCTGACCCGCCGGCTTCGCGAGGTCGCGGCCCTCAACCACCTGGACGAACACGACCCCGCGCCGGTTGATGTTCATCGACTCCTCTTCGACGGCTGCCCATGATCTGAACCCGTGCTCGACGGCGATGACGTGCTGAGCGTCGGCGAGCACGAACCGCTTCGCAGCACGCGCGCCGAGGACGGCACCCACCCTGGCGGCGGCGTCGTCCCTTCCCGCGGACCGGGTGCGCCCCCGTAGCGCTCCGGCCGGCGTACCAGCCCCGGTAAGCTCAGGCCGATGGCGATCCGAGTGGTGGTTTCCGGCGCGACCGGCAAGGTGGGACAGGCTCTGCTCCCCGCGATCCAGGCTGACCCTGACCTGGAGTTGGCCGGCACGGCGTCACCGACGCTGGGCCGCACACTCGCAGAGGCTCTGTCGGCCGGCGAGGCCGACGTGGTGGTCGACTTCACCGCACCGGATTTCGCGCGCGAGGCGTGCGAGCAGGCGATCGCTGCGCGCACACCGATCGTTCTGGGGACGACCGGACTTGGCCCTGATCAGCTCGAGGCGCTCGGCGCTGACGCGGCAGCTCAAGGGGTGCAGCTGTTCTACGCCCCCAACTTCGCGATCGGCGCCGTGTTGATGATGCGATTTGCGGAGGAGGCGTCGCGTCACCTGGCCGGCGCCGAGATCGTCGAGCTGCACGCGGTAACAAAGCGCGACGCGCCGTCGGGGACGGCTCGGGCGACGGCGGAGCGGATGGAGGGCGATGTGCCGATCCACAGCGTTCGTCTGCCCGGTCTCGTCGCCCACCAGGAGGTCATCCTCGGCGGGCTGGGGGAGACGCTGACGATCCGCCACGACACCACGTCACGCGATGCGTTCGCGCCGGGCGTGCTGCTGGCGGTAAAGCGGGTCGCGAGCCTGCCGCCCGGGCTGACCATCGGCCTGGAGGCCGTCCTTTGAGGCAGTCCGGGGTCATCCCCCTGCGCACCTATGAGGACGTCGACGCAGCAGCGGAATGGCTTGTGCGCGCGTTCGGCTTCCGGGCTGGGGAGCGCCACGAGGACGAGTCTGGGCAGGTCATCGCGCGCCACCTCGACGCCGGTGACGGCGACAGCACGATCGTGCTCGGGTGGGTCGGACCTGGCTACCACAGCCCGCGGCGGCACCGGGAGACGTGCCAGGCGTCACGCGAATGGCAGGAGACGGTCGCCATCATCGACGGCGTCGCGGTCTTCGTCGACGACGTGGACGCCCACTGCGAGCGCGCACGCTCCGCAGGTGCACGCATCCTTTCCGAGCCAGAGGATTCGCCGTTCGGCCGCCGCTACCGGGCCGAGGACGCCGAGGGCCAGCGGTGGATGTTCCTGCAGGGGTGACAGAGGCGCTGAACGCTCGTACCCTGGAGCCATCGCAGCGACGAACTTCCATCACGATCAGCGAAGCGGCAGGCGCAAGCAGAGCAGGAAGCGCAGCAGCCGGGCGGCCCTGGGAATCGGCGGGGACGCGGAGCGGTTGCTGGTCCATCGCGAGCTGGAGTTCCTCCGCCGGGCCGATCGATTCGTCCCCGGGTACCGGGCTGTGATGGCAGAGCGCTTCCAGAAGCTCGACCAGGCGCGTCGAGCGAACACGGTCGCGATGTCAGCGTGACACGGCGTCGCCAACGGCGATCTCGCCGTCGGTGAGGATGTCGGCGCGTAGGCCGCCCCTGTGCACGAGGGCCTTGATCAGGCCCGGCTCGCCCGTGATTTCCTGAAGGGCCAGGCACGGCTCACAGAGCTCGACGCCGCGACAGCGCACCTCGCCGATGGTGAACTCACGGCCCACCAGGTCGTTCAGCCCGACGCCTCGCGTCACGACGTTGCGGCGTGTGCCGCCGGGGTCGAGGAGGATCCCATGTTCGGCGGCGATGGCATCGATCGCCTCGGCCCTCGACCAGCGTCAGGGCCTCGCCGGGATCCGCAGCCGCATCCGGCGGTGCGAGGTACCGGTCGCCGACGAGGCCGCGCTCCGCCAGCGCGCGTGCGGACGACACCGGCTCGACCGCCCCAGGGGAGCTCGCGCAGATCCAGATCGCTTCGACGACACCGGCCATGCGTCCGACCATAGAGGATGAAGCTGAGTGCAGGAGAGGACCGGGCCGCGGAGTAGAATCGATCCGATGACGCGATCCGCTCTCGGCGATCTCCTCACCGCGATGGCCACGCCCTTCGCAGCGGACGGCACAGTCAGCCACGAGTCGGCCCGGCGGCTCGCCCGCCACCTGATCGACACGGGCTCGGACGGCGTCGTCGTCTGCGGCACGACCGGCGAGGGCCCGACCGTGACCGACCGCGAGAAGCTGGACCTGTTCGAGATCATCGTCTCCGAGGTCGGCGGCACCGCAACCGTCATCGCCAACACCGGCACCTACGACACGCATCACTCCGTGGCGCTGACCCGCTCCGCGCTCGCAACCGGCGTCGACGGGTTCCTGGTCGTCACGCCGTACTACAACAAGCCGCCCGCTGCCGGCATCGTCGCCCACTACGAGGCGATCGCAGAAGCCGCGGAGGGACGGCCGGTGATCGTCTACAACATCCCCCAGCGTGTCGTGGTGAACCTCGAGCCCGACCTTCTGGAGCGGTTGTCGGAGATCCCTAACGTCGTCGCGGTGAAGCAGGCCACGCCGGACCTCGACCAGGCGCGCAGGATCGTCGACCACGGCGGCCTCACCCTGTACGCCGGCAATGACGACCTGGTGCTGCCGTTTCTCGGCCTGGGCGGGGTGGGTGGCATCTGCGTCGCCTCGCACATCGCCGGCCGCCGCATCCGCGAAATGATCTCACTCGGGCACGCCGGGAACCTCCAGGAAGCCGAGCTGATCGACGGAGAGTTGCGTCCCCTCTACGATGCGCTCGCAGTGACGACGAATCCGATCCCGCTGAAAGCCGCCCTGAACCTGCTCGGCCACGACGTCGGCGGCCTGCGCCTGCCGCTGGTCGAGGCCGATGACGAGCAGACGCTGGCGGTCCAGTCCGCGCTCGAAACCGCGGGCCTGCTGCCGACGGCCGCCGCGTGAGCGACCGCCAACCGGTGAAGATCGTCCCCCTCGGGGGGCTGGGCGAGGTCGGCAAGAACATGACCGTGTTCGAGTTCCGCGACGAGCTCGTGCTCGTCGATGCCGGGCTGACGTTCCCCAAGGCGGAGATGCACGGCATCGACCTGGTGCTGCCCGACTTCTCGTACGTGGCCGACCGGCGCGACAAGCTGAAGGCGGTGATCCTGACGCACGGGCACGAGGATCACGTCGGCGCGCTGCCCTACCTGCTGCGCGAGACCGGCACGCACCCAAAGATCTACGGCACCCGCCTGACGCTCGGCCTGATCAAGTCGAAGCTCGACGAGCACGGCCTCGGCAGCGACACCGAGCTGGTCGAGGTGTCACCCGCCGACGGCCGCGTCACCATCGGGCCCTTCGAGGCGGAGTTCCTGCGCGTCACGCACTCCATCCCGGACGCGGTGGCCGTCGTGCTGCACACGCCGCACGGGCCGATCGTCCACACCGGCGACTTCAAGCTCGACATGACGCCGGTCGACGGCCGCCCCGCCGATATCGCGCGTCTGCGCGCGCTCGGCGACAGCGGCGTCGCGCTGCTGATGTCCGACTCGACCAACGCCGAGAACGCCGGCACCACGCCGTCCGAGGCCACCGTCGGGCCGTCGATGCGCAACATCATCGCGCGCGCCCCCGGCCGCGTCATCGTGACGTCGTTTGCGTCGCAGATCCACCGGCTCCAGCAGGTGATCGACGCGGCGGTGGCCAACGACCGGAAGGTCTGTGTGATCGGCCGCTCGATGGTCCGCAACCTCAACATCAGCCGCAACCTGGGCTACGCAGACGTCGAGGACGACGTGCTGATCAAGCCGCGAGCATTGGAGGACCTGCTGCCGCACAAGGTCGTCATCCTCTCCACGGGCAGCCAGGGCGAGCCGCGGTCGGCGCTGACCAGAATCGCACTCGGCGACCACCCGGCGGTGCAGATCACGGCGGACGACACCGTCGTCATGTCGTCGAAGGCCGTGCCGGGGAACGAGGTCAGCGTGGGGGAGACCGTCAACCGCCTGAACCGCCTCGGCGCAACGGTGCTGACGGAGCAGAACGCCTATGTGCACGTCTCCGGCCACGGCTCGGCCGACGAGCTGCGGACGATGCTCGAGCTCGTCCGGCCCCGGCACTTCGTTCCCATCCACGGGGAGTACCGGATGCTGCGGGCTCATGCACGCATCGCGGAGTCCACCGGGGTGCCCGCGCACGCCGTCCGGGTGGCCGACAACGGAACGGTGCTCGAACTGGACGGCGAGGGGCTGTTCGTCACCGGGCAGATCGAGACCGGTGTGACGCTGGTCGACGGCTACAGCGTCGGTGACGTGCGCGAGGAGGTGCTGCGCGACCGCCGCCGCCTGGCGACCGATGGCGTCCTCATCGTCGTGGCGACGATCGCCGCCGGGTCGGCCGAGGTGGTCGCGGAGCCCGAGATCATCGGCCGCGGGTTCGAAGCCCCTGACCTCAACCGCGAAGAGCTGCTCGAAGCATGCCGTGCGGCGATTGACAAGGTGCTCGAGCACTGCATCGAAAACCGCATCACCGAGGTTCACCTCGTCCAGCAGGAGCTCCACGATGCCCTCGCAAGCGTCGTCAGCGAGATGACCGGCAAGCGGCCGCTCGTCCTGCCCGTCGTCATCGAGGTGTAGAGCCAAGAAGTTCAGGGTTTTCGCGCAACAGACGGGAAGGAACGCCGTCCGACGCGGCGAATAGCATCGCGATGGCCAGGACTTCATCGCGACGGACCCATCGCGCTCCTGGTGCAACACCGGCTCGGCGCACGCGTAAGACCCCCATCCGCTCCCAGACCCCCCAGCGGAAACGTGCGCCGAGCCGGTCTTCACTTTCGCAGCGCCGAGACCTGATCGGCGGCGGCCTGCTCGCCCTCGGCGTGTTCATCGCCTGCATCGAGCATTTCGGCTGGGACGGTGGGGTGGTGGGACTCAAGCTTCACACCGCGCTGCACTTGCTGGTCGGGCAGGCAGCCGTCGCCGCGGCGCCGCTCTTGATCATCGCCGGCGGCATGATCTTCGTCGACAGCCCGCTCCGGCACCTGCGGCCGCTGCGACTCGGCGCCGCCGCTTTCTGCGCGACCCTCGTGCTCTTCGTCTCCTCCGGCGACCTGATCCACCCGGAGCGGCACGGCGGCCTGATCGGCGCGTACCTGCGCAGCAGCCTGGAGGGGCTGATCGGTGGAGTCGGCGTCTCGATCCTGGTCGTGCTCGGCTTCGTGGCCGCAGCCGTTCTGATCACCGGCGCCTCGCTCGGCGCGATCACCCGCGCCTCCGGACGCCACGTCGCACGAGCGGCGGAGACCGCGGCTTCCACCAGCGCCAGAGTCGGTGGGGAGGTTGCCCGGCGCTATCGCGAGCGCCCGGCGTCGCGCCCGACACTTGCCGCGGTGCCCGATCCAGACCGAGGCCGCAAGGGCCGTAAGCCCCTGGACGGAAGCCAGGAGTACGCCGACATCTTCGCCGACCTCCCCGAGCTCGAGCCGCCGCCCTCCGAGCCGCTGGACATTCCGCAGTTCGAGCCCGAGCCGCTGCCCGATATCCCGGACGCCGTGGCACCGAACGACCCCGACGAGGACGTCACCGCCGAGGTGGTGAGCACCGAACTGCCACTGGCCGCGCCACGCCCCAAGACCGAGTACCGGCTGCCCTCGCCGTCGGTGCTGAAGAAGAGCCGGGCGACCAACGGCAGCGGGCAGGATCACCCGCGCGTCGCGAAGCAACTGGTCGAGGCACTCGCCAACTTCGGCATCGAGGCTCGCTGCGTCGGCATGGTGTCCGGCCCCCGCGTCACGCGCTATGAGTTGCAGCTTGCGCCCGGCATCAAGGTCAACCGCGTGTCCCAGCTTCGCGACGATCTCGCCTACGCGCTCGCCACCACCGAGATCCGGATCCTCGCGCCGATCCCGGGCAAGCAGGCGGTGGGCGTCGAAGTGCCCAACCTGTCGCCGAACATGGTGACGCTCGGCGACATCTACGAAGAGCCGCCGAGTGGCTCCAGCCCGCTGACCGCATGGCTCGGCAAGGACATCTCCGGACATGGGGTTGCCTGCGACCTGGCGAAGATGCCGCACCTCCTGATCGCAGGCACCACTGGCTCCGGCAAGTCGGGGAGCATCAATGCGCTGCTCTGCTCGATCCTGCTACGGGCCGCCCCGGACGAGGTGCGCATGATCCTGATCGATCCCAAGCGCGTCGAGCTGAACCATTACGAGTCGATCCCGCACCTGCTGACGCCGGTGGTGACCAACATGAAGAATGCCGCGCTGGTGCTCCAGAACATCGTTCGGGAGATGGACACCCGCTACGAGCTGATGGGCGCAGCGAAGGCACGCAACCTGTCGGAGTGGAACCGCAAGCGCCTGGAGCTCGGCGATGACACGGTGCCGCACATCCTCGTCGTGATCGACGAGCTGGCCGACCTGATGATGGTCTCGCCGGCCGACGTCGAGGACGCCATCATCCGTCTGGCGCAGAAGTCGCGCGCCGTCGGCATCCACCTCGTGCTCGCCACCCAGAGTCCGCGCGTCGACGTGATCACGGGCATGATCAAGGCCAACGTCCCCTCGCGCATCGCCTTTGCCGTGTCGTCGCAGACCGACTCGCGCGTGATCCTCGACGTGAACGGCGCCGAGGCGCTGCTGGGGATGGGCGACATGCTGTACAAGCCGCTCGGCACCTCGAAGCTCCAGCGTGTCCAGGGCGCATACATCTCGGAGGAGGAGACCCGTCGCATCGTCGATGCGTGCCGCAAGCAGGGCCAGCCGACCTTCGAGGAGGAACTGCTCGAGCTGCCGACCGACGTCGAGTCGGAACATCTCGACGCCGACGAGGACCCGGTGCTGAACGATGCCATCCGCCTGGTCGCCCAGCACCAGACCGCCTCGGTGTCACTGCTCCAGCGCCGGCTGCGGGTGGGGTACACCCGGGCCGGAAGGCTGATCGACATGCTCGAGCGGCGTGGCATCGTCTCCGGCTACGAAGGCTCCAAGGCCCGCAACGTACTGATTGCCGAGAGCGACCTCAGCCGCATCCTCGGCGAAGACCGGCCGGCCGTGCCCGAGCCTGCCGACGAGATGACGTTCTAGCCTTCTTCTGACGCTCGCGGGCGGGCCCCCCGAGTACGCTGTCCCGCGTGAGCGCAGACTGGTACCCGCGGCTTCAGGCGACCGGGCTGCTCGACACACTCGCCCCCTACACGCCCGTGCTCGTGGGGGCGCACCCGCTCGGCATTGCCCCCTCCGGCGCCCGGATCGAGATCGTCTGCCGGGCGGTCGACCTGAGTGCATTCGCCCGCGTCCTGGAGCGCACGTACGGAGAACTGGAGGAGTTCGCGCTGCACCCCGGCGCGCTCGACGCCGAGGACGCGGTGTTCGCGGAGTTCACGATCGACGGCCTCCCGGTCGAGGTGTCGGCCCAGCGCGAGCACGTTCACCGTGCGCTCGGCGCTGCGACCCTCGGCGTCGCCCGGGTGATCGAGGAGGAGGGCGACGTCACGCGAGGTCGTCTGGCTGCACGCGTCGAGGGCGGCCAGGACTGGCTCGACGCGGCGGTCGACCAGACCGGCCTCAGCCGCACGGCGCTCGAGGCCCTCGCCACCGCCAACACCGCCGTGGCACGCCGGGTGCTGGGAGTCCGGCAGCCGGCGCCCTCCGTGCGCGAGTACGTCGTGCCTCTGGCGGTCGGGTTCATGGCCGAGACGCTGATCCTGCTCGCAACGGCGAGCACTCGCTCCGACGACTTCGTGGGAGCGATGTTCCTGCTGGAGTCGATCATTCTCGGAGCGGTGTTCGGGACACGCATGGGGCTGGTTGCAGCACTGGCCCCCCTGGCGCTGTTCGGCTCGGTGATCGCATCCAGCGTTGCGGTCGGCAGCGAAACCTGCGGGGCGCAGGGATGCGCGTACCAGTTCGCGGGCTACACCTTCGTGGCCGTGCTGGTCGGCGCGGGGGCACTGGTCGCCGGGTTGCTGCGCGACCGATATTTCCCGCGCGGCCAGTCCGGCTAGAATGGCCCTCGCCGCAGGGGTCGCGGCGTCCCATTTATGTTCGAGATCGGACCAGCACTTCGCGAGGCGCGGGAGCGGAAGGGGCTCTCGTACGCAGACGTGGAGCAGGACACGAAGATCCGGGCCCGCTACATCAGAGCCCTCGAGGACGAGCATTTCGGTGTGTTGCCCGGCACCACGTACTCCAAGGGGTTCCTGCGCGCGTACGCGGACTACCTGGGGCTCGACGGGCACCTGTTCATCGACGAGTTCAACTCCCGCCACCACGATCCGCGCATCGAGGACGACGGGCCGATCTATCCCCGCTCTCCGGGTCCGAGGCACCGGCAGCGCCGAGAGTCGACCATCATCATGATCGTGCTCGCCGCCGTGGTCGCCGTCTCTGCGATGGTCGTCCTCGGGTTCCAGTCATCAGGGCCGCCGAACGTTCCGATCCCGGTTCCCGACCTGTCCGATACGACCACGCAGACAACAGGCTCGGGCAGCACGGTCGACACGAAGAAGACCACTGCGAAGAAGAAGAAAAAGACGCGGACCGCAGCGAAGCCGTACACGATCGAGATCGTGGCCGCACTCGGCGACTCCTGGCTCTCGGCACACAAGGGCTCCGCGAAAGGCCCTGAGGCAGTCAGCGTGAAGGGCACGCCGCTGGGGAGCTACCCGCTCGTCCAGGGTGAGACCGCCGTGATCTCGGCCAAGGGGCCCATCCACATCAAGCTCGGAGCCCCCGGCAGCATCACGATCACAATCGCCGGCAAAGAGCGCACGCTGCCCGCCGGCACAGCGTTCGTGATCAACCGCAGCGGCATCGCGAAGGCGTGACCAACCCCACTGCGGCCGTCCTGCTGACGGGCAGCGAGCTGCTCCGCGGCGTCATCGCCGACCGCAACGCGTCCCACCTGGCAGCAAAGCTCGAGCGGCTCGGGATCGGCATGCGCCGGACGCTGGTCGTGGGGGACCCGGTGAGCGAGATCGAGGCTGGGCTGCGGGAGCTGATCGGCTCACACGACCTGGTGGTGACGTCCGGAGGCCTGGGGCCCACGCACGACGACCGCACCGTGGAGGCGCTCGCGAACGTGGCGGGCGTGCCGCTCGTGCTCAACGAGGACGTGCTCGCCAAGATCGACGCCTGGACGAACGAGGTGGCCGACCGAGCGGGGTACGAGCGCAAGCGCTTCACAGCCGGCAACCGCAAGCAGGCGCACGTGCCGCAGGGTGCTCGCATCCTCGGCCTCGCAGGCACGGCCCCGGGCCTGGTGATGTCCGTCGACGGGTCGATCGTCGTCGTGCTCCCCGGCGTGCCGTCGGAGCTTCGGCGCCTCTGGGAGCTCGCCCCCGAGCATGCGCTGGTTGCGCCGCTGGTCGAACGCGCAGCCCCGCGGCGGCGGCTGCTTCTGCGGACGTACGGCATCGGAGAGTCGCACGTGGCCGACCTGTTCGCCGAGGCCGGCGGCGACACGGAAGGCGTCGAGACGTCGATCTGCGCGCGCGACTACGAGCTCGAGATCGACATCCGCGCGCGTCCCGACAGAAGCGATGCGGCAACCGCGCTGTGGGAACGGCTGCGGGAGTCGCTGGAGCCGCACGTCTTCGCCACCGATGAGCGGCCCATCGCCGAGATCGTGCTCGACCTCGCCGCCCAGCGCTCCGTCACGCTGGCGACGGCCGAGTCGTGCACCGGGGGCATGGTGGCCGCGGAGCTGACAGAGGTGCCGGGGAGCTCGGCCGTCTTCGTCGGCTCGGCGGTGACGTACTCCGACGAGCTGAAGCAGCGCCTGCTGGGTGTCCCCGGAGAGGTGCTGCAGCGTCACGGTGCCGTCAGCGCCGAGACGGCGAAGGC
Organism: Gaiellales bacterium; assembly: GCA_033856675.1. GTDB lineage: Bacteria > Actinomycetota > Thermoleophilia > Gaiellales > JAICJC01 > JAICYJ01. The sequence goes on from JAWVEN010000073.1 coordinate 74,462, forward strand.
GATGGCGGATGGTGCGCGGGCGCAACTCGGCGCCGGCGTGGCAGTCGCCGTGACCGGCGTTGCCGGCCCCGGAGGCGGGTCCGAGGCAAAGCCGGTGGGGTTGGTGTACGTGCATGCCTCGGCGCCGTGGGGCGAGCTCGGCCGGAACATGCAGTGGCCCGGCGGGCGTCACGACATCCGCCGCCGGGCGACCATGTCGGCCCTGCACCTGCTCCGTGACCTGCTCGAGGCACGATCGTGACAGCGGCGCCCTTGAAGTGCGTCCGGTGTGGGGTCTAGTATCTCCACCGAACACCCGTTCGACGACGAGACACGATCGGCGCCGGTGCGCGCCGCAGGAGGTATGAGGACGATGGAGCGAGACCAGGCACTGGAAGCAGCCGTCAGCCAAATCGAGCGCCAGTTCGGCAAGGGCGCGATCATGAAGATGGGCGATGCGTCGCGAACCGACATCGACGCCATCTCGACCGGCGCACTGTCGCTCGACCTTGGGCTTGGCATCGGCGGCCTGCCGCGTGGCCGGGTGGTCGAGGTCTTCGGCCCGGAGTCATCGGGCAAGACGACGCTCTGTTACCACGTCATCGCGGAGGCCCAGCGCAAGGGCGGCCTGGCGGCATTCATCGACGCGGAGCATGCGATGGACCCGACCTACGCCAGGAGAATCGGCGTCAACGTGGACGAGCTGCTCCTGTCCCAGCCCGACAATGGCGAGCAGGCGCTCGAGATCGCCGAGATGCTGATCCGCAGCGGTGCGCTCGACGTGCTTGTCATCGACTCGGTGGCCGCGCTCGTGCCGCGGGCCGAGATCGAGGGCGAGATGGGGGATTCGCACGTCGGCCTGCAGGCTCGGTTGATGAGCCAGGCCCTGCGCAAGATCGCCGGGACGCTCAACCGCACCGGGACGATCTGCATCTTCACGAACCAGCTGCGCGAGAAGATCGGCGTGATGTTCGGCTCGCCGGAGACCACGCCCGGTGGGCGCGCACTCAAGTTCTACTCGTCGGTGCGCCTCGACATTCGCCGCATCGAGACCCTCAAGGAGGGCACCGAGGCCGTCGGCAACCGCGTGCGGGTGAAGATCGTGAAGAACAAGGTCGCCCCGCCGTTCAAGCAAGCCGAGTTCGACATCGCCTACGGCGAGGGAATCTCCTGGGAAGGGTCGGTGCTCGACGTCGCGATCGAGCGGAAGGTCGTCCAGAAGTCGGGCTCGTACTTCTCGTTCGGAGACGAACGGCTCGGCCAAGGGCGGACGAACGTCAAGGCGTTCCTCGTGGAGCACCCCGACGTCACGGCCGCGATCCTCGACAAGATCCAGCAGGACGTGCCCGACGTGGTCGTCCCGCGCAGGGACGCGGGCCCCGACGGGGGACCGACCACGATCAGGGTTGCGGGTGACCAGGCGCTCGCAGCCCGCGAGGCCGCATCGGCCGAAAAGAACGGCAAGGCCGAACTGGCCGAGCAGCAAGCGGGCTAAGAGACTCCTCCACCCACCGGCCGCTCGAGTCGCGAAGACGTCCGTCACCACTGTGACCGCGCTGAGCATCAACTCGATCTCGACGGCACGCAGCGGCTCGCCGCTGGTCGCCATCACGTTCGACTCCGGCGAGCGACTGCTCGTCTCGCCGGAGCGCGTGATCGGCCTCGCGCCGGGCGACGAGCTCGACGCCACGGCCATCGTTGCCCTGCGAAACGGGGCGCTGCTCGACCGGCTCGAGGGCCGGCTGCTGCGGTTGCTCGCTGTACGGTGGCGCTCACGGGCGGAGCTCGCCGGTCGGCTGGCCGGCTGGGGCGCCCCCGAAGCGGGCGCGGCGCGGTTACTGGATCGCTTGGAGCGCCAAGGGCTGCTCGACGAGCGGCGACTGGCAGCCGACGTCTCCCGAAACCTCCGGCGACGCGGTCATGGGCGCGTTCGTGCGGCGTATGAGCTCGAGCGGCTGGACGTCGACGAGGGAGTCGCCGTCGAAGCGGCGGGTGCACATGGGCGAGACGACGCCGAGACTGCGGTGGGGCTGCTCGAGCAGCGCTTCGGAGCCGGCCCGTACGACGCCGCGACGTGCCGGCGCGCGGCTGGTCTGCTCGTCCGGCGCGGGTTCGATGAGGAGACGATCGAGCGCGTCCTTGACCTCGATCGCTTCGGCTGACCGGCAGAGGAGCACCGTCGGCCGCGGGTCGAGCGAAGCGTCCGCGATATTGCGGCCAGGTTCACCAAACAAGTACCATTGCCTCGGAGCAGGTCTCCGCCACCAAGCTCGTTCTCCTGCAAATGCAGGCGTTTTCCCTCATGTTCGACGATTTGGTCATCACACAGCCCCATGCACGCATTGACGTGGAGTGGTGCCACACGGACTGGGGAAACCAGCGAGGACGAGGGCGCGCCGGCTCCTGGTGACACTTTTCACGCCGGTCTTCGGGCTCGGCGACATGACCTAAGGAGAGACAATGGAGCAGGCGCTGATCGGCGTCGCCGCCCTGATCGTCGGCGTGGCGATGGGCTTTGCCGTGCGCGCGCGTGTCGGCGCGACTCGCATCGCGGAGACGGAGCGGCAGGCAGCGCGGATCCTGGCAGAGGCCGAGGGCCGCGCAGAGGCGCAGCTGAAGGACGCCCGCATCACGGCGCGGGAGGAGCTGCTGCACCAGCGAGCCGAGCAGGAGCGCGAACTGGGTGATCGGCGAGCGGAGATCGCGAAGATCGAAGAACGGGTGATCTCGAAGGAGGAGTCGCTCACCAATCGGTTCGAGGAGATCGCCCGGCGTGACCAGTCGGTAACCGACCGGGAGACACACGCGCGCCAGCTCCAGGAAGAGCTGAAGACCGCACGTGACCAGCAGCTGGTCGAGCTCGAGCGGATCTCGTCGATGACCAGCGCCCAGGCGAAAGACATGCTGCTCCAGACGATCGAGGAGCAGGCGCGCCATTCGATGGCCAAGGTGGTGCGCCAGGTGGAGGAGGAGACCAAGCTCGAAGCCGACCGCCGCGCGCGCAACATCCTGTCGATCGCGATCCAGCGGACCGCATCGGCTCACACGGCCGAGACGACGGTGTCGGTCGTGCAGCTCCCCTCCGACGACCTCAAGGGCCGCATCATCGGCCGCGAGGGTCGCAACATCCGTGCGCTCGAGAACCTGACCGGCGTCGATTTCATCATCGACGACACGCCCCAGGCGGTCGTGCTGTCGGCCTTCGACGGCGTCCGCCGCGCAACAGCCCGTCTCACGCTCGAAAAGCTGATCGCGGACGGGCGGATCCACCCGTCGCGCATCGAGGAGATGTACTACCAGTCGAAGGCCGAGATCGAGCAGCAGATCATCCAGGCGGGCGAGCAGGCGTGCTTCGAGGCGAACGTCCATGGCCTGCACCCCGAGCTGGTCAAGATCCTCGGCCGTCTGCACTACCGCACCAGCTACGGACAGAACGTCCTCAAGCACTCGATCGAGTGCGCACACCTCGCCGCGATCATGGCGGCGGAGCTGGGCGCCAGCCAGAAGACGGCTCGTCGCGCGGCGCTGCTCCACGACATCGGCAAGGCCGTCTCACACGAGGTCGAAGGGTCCCACGCCGTCATCTCGGCCGAGATGGCCCGGAAGTTCCGCGAATCGCCGAGCGTCGCCCACGCGATCGAGGCGCACCACTACGACGTCGAGCCCCAGACGGTCGAGTCGGTGCTCGTGATCGCCGCCGATTCGGTCTCGGCATCCCGGCCCGGTGGCCGCGGAGAAAGCCTCGAGCACTACATCAAGCGGCTCGAGGCGCTGGAGGAGATCGCGAACGCCAAGAAGGGCGTCGACCGCGTCTACGCAATGCAGGCCGGCCGCGAGGTGCGCGTGATGGTGAAGCCCGAGGAGGTCGACGACGACACGGCGGCACTCCTCAGCCACGAGATCGCCCGCGAGATCGAGGGGACGCTGGAGTACCCCGGCCAGATCAAGGTGACGGTCATCCGCGAGTCACGCGCGGTCGACGTGGCCCATTGATGCGCTGACGGCGTCCACACGCCGCTGTCGCTCAAGTGCGGCGTCACGACTGACGAAGAAGGCCATGAACGCTGCCTGATGGATGGGAAGCGCACACCGCGGCCGTACGCTGACGTCACTTACATAACCCTTACATCAGAGCACTCGGCTCTTTACACAATTTCCCCATAGTGAGAAACATGAAGGGTCGGGTCACCCTACTTACACTGCTCATCACGCTGGCCGGCGCGGCCGTCTCGCAGGGAGCTTCGCTCTCGGCGCACACGCTCTGCGGCTCGTCATGCGGAACTCTGTCGGCGCTGAACGGCTCGGGCAACCTCAGCCAGACGGGGACGGGAATCACCTACGGCAGCGTCAGAGCGGGCACGATCGCCATTCTCGACCGAAGCGCGAACGGCACCCGGAACTACTCGGTCAGCGGCTGGTCGCGCACATGGCGGAAATACGGGTTCGTGTACTTCAAGGGCCGGAACATGTCGTACTTCGTGGACACCACGTGGACGGTGCGCATCACGGGCACCGGCGGCATCGTCGCCAACACGGTTGCGCGCGGCTCGGGCTACATCAAGGGTGCCGGCGTCTGGAGCGTGAACCGCACCGCGCAGAAGCGCTGGCCGTCGACGGGCCGGTCGTTTCAGCTTCACTCCTGAACCCGGGGCGGCACGCCCAACATTCCGTCGCCCCAGACGGCTACCATAAGCCCGTGGCCGAGAAGATCCTGATCGTCGAAGATGAGCGCAACATTGCGTCCTTCGTTTCCATGTACCTGAAGAACGCCCGCTACCAGGTGGACATCGCCAGGGACGGGGGAGAGGCACTGGCGAAGGCCGAGAACGTGAAGCCCGATCTCGTGGTGCTCGATCTGATGCTGCCCGACATCGACGGGCTCGAGGTCTGCCGCCAGATCCGCGCAAACTCCGACGTGCCGATCCTGATGCTGACCGCAAGGGACGACGACATCGACAAGATCGTCGGTCTCGAGGTCGGCGCGGACGACTATCTGACCAAGCCGTTCAATCCGCGAGAGCTCGTCGCACGGATCAAGTCGATCCTGCGGCGCTCGACGCAGACGCAGAAGAGCGGCCGCCCGCCCGAAGCGGTGATGGAGCACGGGGTGCTCAAGATCGACGCGGGCCGGCGAGAGGTCACCGTCAGTGGCGAACAGGTCCAGCTCGCGCCGAAGGAATTTGACCTGCTCTGGGAGCTGCTCGACCACCGCGGGCTCGTACTGACGCGAGACCAGCTGCTCGAACGGGTGTGGGGTTACACCTTTGCCGGCGACACGCGCACCGTGGATGTCCACGTGCGGCAGTTGCGCCGGAAGCTCGGTGACGAGTGCCCGGTCGCCACGGTCTGGGGCGTCGGGTACAAGGTCGCTGACGATGCTACGGTCGCTTAGGACACGGCTCGCACTCCTTTTCGCGGGCACGCTGCTCCTGGCCACCGTGATCGCCGGGGCGGCCTCGATTCGCCTGTACCAGTCGTATAACCGCGATCAGACCGCGAGCGAACTGCGTTCGCAGGCCGGCGGCGTGGCGGCGTACTACGCGAAGGCGTTGATCGACAACTACGCGGAGGGAGGCCGAGCGCCCAGCACGGTCACCGCCCAGCAGTTCCAGGACATCTGCGGTTGTCGCCTCTACTACGACGGTGACTTCCCGCTCTTCCCGGAGGTGCCGAAGAACCTCGCCAAAGCAGGGGCGAACATCGACTGGCAAGCGCTCAATCCCTCGGATCGACGCACCTTCGAGTTCCGTCCGCCCGGCGACGACCGGACATTCATCGGGATCGCCGCTCCGGTCGTGCCCACCCTCGACGCGGCCGGGGAGGGGCAGGCGATCGGTGCGGTGGTGCTCGCAAAGCCGCTCGCCGACGTGAACAGCGCCTGGACGAAGGTGGCCGGCCGCGTGGCCGCCGGCACCGGCATCGGACTGATCGTCGCGTTCTTCCTCGCGACGCTCGTCGCGCGCCGTATCACACGGCCGCTGAAGGAGATCGGCGCCGCCGCCGACCGCGTCGCGCGGGGCGATCTCGAGGTGAACGTCGTCGGGCGCGGCACCGCAGACGACGAGCTCGGTCAGCTGGCACAGCGCTTCCAGGGCATGGTCGACCGGCTGCGAGAGGTGGACGAGCTCGAACGCAACTTCCTGATGCGGGTGACCCACGAGCTCCGGACGCCGGTGACGGCAATCTCCGGTCACGTCCAGGCCATGAACGAAGGCCTCGTCGGCCCAGAGGACCTCGACGCCTCGCTGACTGCGGTCGGCGAGGAGGTGCGGCGCATCGGCAGACTGGTGGACGACCTGCTCGACCTCACTCGGCTGGAGGCGCACCAGTTCCGACTCGTGCGCGAAGAGGTCGGCCTCGAGGCGTTGCTCGAGCAGGCCGCCTCGTCGTTCCGCGACCGCGCCCGCTCCAACGATGTCGACTTCGACGCCCTCACGGGCGGGGCACCGACGATCCTGTCCGATGGCGACCGCGTGCTTCAGATCGTGTCGAACCTGCTCGACAACGCCTTTCGCTGGACGCCCCGCAAGGGCACCGTGACGCTCAGCTACGCCGCCGCGAACGGCACCACCGCGATCCACGTGTCCGACACCGGGCCAGGCATCCCGGCCGCCGACCAGGATGCGGTGTTCCACCCGTTCTACAGCCGCCGCGGCGAAGGCGGCACGGGTCTGGGCCTTTCGATCGGCCGGGAGCTCGCACACGCCCTGGGCGGTCGCCTGACGGTAGAGAGCGAACCGGGGCAGGGCACGACGTTCACGCTTTCGCTGCCCGCGGCGGTGGGGAACGGCCGGGTGCGGATCCGATGAGGTACCGGCTGTGCGACGCAGCGCAGGACATCACCGGCATCTCGGTCGAGCTGGTCATCCGGGCCGAGCCCTTCGCCGATGAGGTTCCCTACGAGCTCGCTTTACACGCCGGCGGCATCCAGGTCGCCCGGGTTCCACAGGGCGCCCTCACACCGTCGGAGCTCTTTGCGCTCGGGCATGCGCTGCTCGACGCCGCGTCCGACGGGTTCGGGCATTTCATCCCCGCCGACGAGGTGTTCGGGCTCGACCTGGCCCCACCGGCGGTACCGGTCGCGTTGGACGAGGTCGGCATCACCACCTGGGTCGACGCCGGGCGTGCGTCGGCGGAGAATCCAACGCGAAGCGGTGTCGCCGTCCAGTTCGTCGTGCCAAGTGCAGCGCTTGCGATGGTCGCCGAGAGCATCTGCGACGATGCCGCACGCGTGCTCAGCGGATAGCGAGAGCTTCGGCAGCGCTCCGGTAGACGGCGAGGTCACCGGGGGAGTGCAGCACGTAGCGCAGCAACCGCACGTTGGCGGATCGCACCGCCGCCTCAAGTCCGGTCGCCAGGGCGATCGGCGCGGCGCGTTCGATCGGGAAGCCGAAGACCCCGGTCGAGATCGCGGGGAAGGCAATCGAGCGGCACTCCAGGTCGTCGGAGACTTCGACCGACCGCCGGTATGCGGACGCGAGCAGCTCATCCTCGCGTCCGGAGCCGCCCTGCCAGACCGGACCCACAGTGTGAACGACGTGGCGCGCCGGGAGGTTGCCGGCTGTCGTGGCCTTGGCGTCGCCGGTCTCGCAGCCGCCGAGCAGGCGACTCTCGGCGAGGATCGCCGGCCCGCCCGCCCGGTGTATGGCGCCGTCGACCCCGCCGCCGCCGAGCAGGCTGTTGTTGGCGGCGTTCACAATCGCATCGACCTGCTGACGGGTGATGTCGCCCTGCACGATCTCGACGGTGACCTCCACCTCGGGCAGCGTACCTCGGCTGCCATACGGCCGAACCGCTGCCCGGTGTCCCGGCTACGATCAACGATCCGATGCCACCGGATGCGACCAGCCCCGAGGCTCTACAGGCAGCCGCTGCCCGCCTACCACTACCGCTGTTCCTCCTCGACGATGACGGCGGAGTCGTCTGGCTGAACGACGCCGCTCGCGAGCTCGTCGGCGACGACGCGGACGGCCGGCGGATCACCGACCTGCTCCAGCCCGCCGGTTCGCCCGCCGACGGTGCGCCCGCCGACCTCGCGTTCCGGGACGGCGCCTGGCGTGGGGACATGATCGCCCGTGGCGGGCATGGCTCGGTCGAGGTGGATGCGCGCGTCCTGCCACTCCCCGGCGGCCGCGGTGATCCTGCGGCGATGCTGCTCGCCGTCGACATCACCGTCCAGCGCCGCGACGAGCGGCGCCGGCGCGCGGAGCGGGCGGTCACGATCGCATTGTCCGAGGTCGAGGAGTTCGATTCCGTCGCGAAGCCCATCCTCGCGGCGCTGGGCGAGGCGCTCAACCTCGCGTTCGGCGCTGCCTGGATCGTCGACGGCGACGACGAGCCGCGCCTGCGGTGCGTCGAGGTGTGGTGCTCGCCGGATCGCGAGTCGACGCCATTCGCGGCGGTGACCCGCGAATCGGTCTTCACCCTGGGCGTCGGCCTCCCCGGGATCGTCTACGAGCGCGGAAGGCCCGTCTGGATTGCCGACTTCGCCGACGACGAGCACTTCCCCCGTCGAGGCGCGGCAGCAGACGCGGGGCTTCATTCGGCGTTCGGGTTCCCGATCGTCTTCGGCGGCCGGGTACGCGGCGTGATCGAGTTCTTCAGCCCGCAGATCCGGGAACCGGACGCCGACCTGCTGGCCTCGGTAGTCGGAATCGGCGCCGAGCTGGGTCAGTATCTGGAGCGACGCCAAGCCCAGAGCCGCGTGCGAGAGGAGGCCGCCCGCCGTGCCGCAGTGCTCGACGTGGCACTCGACGCGATCATCAGCATGGACGACGACGGCTGCGTGCTGGACTGGAATCCCGCAGCGGAGCGGACGTTCGGATGGAGCTCCGAGGAGGTTGCCGGTCGCCGTCTGAGTGAGCTGATCATCCCGCCGCGCGACCGGCCTCGGCACGAGGCCGGTCTGCGCCGGTACCTCGAAACCGGTGAGTCGCGGGTCCTGAACACCAGGATCGAACTGGAGGCGCTGCGCCGAAACGGCAGCCTGTTCCCGGTTGAGCTCACGCTCGGCCGTGTCGACCTGCCCTCGGGAGGCGCCTTCACCGCGCACATCCGCGACATCAGCTCCCGGCGCCTCGAAGAGCAGCGGGCGGAGTTCATGGCAGAGACCGGCGACCTGTTGATCGCCACGGCCCTCGATCCGGTGCAGCGACTCCGCGCGCTCGCCGAGATGGTGGTGCCGCGCCTGGCGGACTGGTGCGTGATCGACCTCGTCGGCGAGGATGGCCTCGAGAACGTCGCCCTCATCCACCGCGACCCGAACCGGGTCGAGATCGCCCGGCGCCTACGAGACGCGCCCGACTGGGAGCGCGAGAAGGGCGTGGTCGCAACGGTCGTCGAGACGGGCCGGCCCGTGCTGATGGAAGAGATCACGGACGAGATCCTCGCGGCCGCGGCGCCGCCCGGGCCATACGTGGACGACCTGCGCAAGCTCCAGCTCCGTTCGGCGGTGAGCGTTCCCCTGATCGCGGGTGGCAGGACGATCGGAGCTCTGACGATGGTGCTGTCGGGGTCGGACCGGCGGTTCGACAGCGGCGATGTCGCATTCGTCGAGGACGTCGCTCGCCGTGCCGCCCTGGCGGTCGACAACGCTCAGCTGTATCAGCGCGAGCAGCACATCGCCTCGACCCTTCAGAACAGCCTGCTGCCGGCCTCGCTGCCGGACATCGACGGAGCCGAGGTCGCAGCGCTGTACCAGCCCGCCGGCGCCGGTAACGAGGTCGGCGGCGATTTCTACGACATCTGGCAGATCGGCCCCGGCGATTTCGGCGTCGCGGTGGGTGACGTGGCCGGTCGGGGACCGGCGGCCGCCGCCTTGACGGCGCTGATGCGGCACGTCGTCTACGCGACATCGCTCCACGAGCCATCCCCGGCCGCTGCGCTGCGCACGCTGAACGAGGCGGTCTGGCGGCGCACCGACCGCAACCGCTTCTGCACCGTCTGCCTGATGCGCCTGCGGCGTACGGATGCCGGCTGGCGCGTCACGATGTCGAGCGGTGGACATCCACTGCCGATGATCCGGCGCGCGTCCGGCGAGGTGATGGAGTTCGGCCGGCCGGGGACGCTGATCGGGGTCGCCGAGACGATCGACGTCGCCGATGAGGAAACCGACCTGAGACCGGACGACACGGTCGTCGTCTGGACGGATGGGATCGTCGAGCAACGGGTGGACGGCGAGCTCTACGGAGAAGAGCGCCTGCGCGACGTGATCGCGGCGTGGGCTCCGGCCAGCGGCAGCGCGGAGCTGATCGAAGACGTGCTGGAGAGCCTCGAGAGCTTCAGTGGCGGCGGAGGCAAGGAGGACGATCGCGCGCTTCTGATTGTGCGCGCAATGACCGCCTGAGCCGCGCACCAGGCCCGCGCCGAAGGGCGGGAGGCCGATGTGCAGCGCCATGCACGGGCTGTGCGGGCATTCGCCGAGCGCACAGGCGCGACGCTCTACCGGCAGCACGCCGACGAGCTGCGTGCAATCAGCGAAACCGCGTAGTACCCCAACGGGGCGAACCGCCCCGATGGATACACTTGCCACCGATGAAGCGCTACCACGTCCAGACCTTCGGCTGCCAGATGAACGTCCACGATTCCGAGCGGATGAAGGGGGTGTTGGAGTCGCTCGGACTGGGGGAAGCACAGGACCCGGCCGACGCCGACGTGCTCGTCTTCAACACGTGCACGATCCGCGAGAAGGCCGACGAGCGCTTCATCGCGCACCTGATGGACGCCCGCGCCGCGAAGCAGCGCGATCCCGACAAGCGCATCGTCGTCGGCGGCTGCTGGTCGGAGTCGATGAAGGATGAGCTGTTCGAGCTGTACCCGTTCGTCGACCTGGCGTTCGGCCCGGGCGCGATCCACACCCTGGGCGACTACATCGGCGCCGGGGGCGACATCCCGCGCGGCCACTTCTCGACGTTCGACCACTTTGCGGGACATCTTCCGGGTAAGCGCGAGCGGCCGTACCAGGCGTGGCTCCAGATCTCGCAGGGGTGCAACTCCAAGTGCAGCTACTGCATCGTGCCGAGCGTCCGCGGTCGCGAGCAGAGCCGTCGCGCGGCCGACCTCGTCGCCGAGGCCGCGAGGCTTGCCGAGGACGGCGTGCGCGAGCTGACGCTGCTGGGCCAGAACGTCAACTCATGGGGCCGCGACCTCGACCCAGACGAACGGATCGGCTTCGGCGGCCTGCTCCGAGCCCTCGATGCGATCGACGGCATCGAACGCCTCCGCTTCACGAGCCCACATCCCAAGGACATGCGCGACGACGTGATCGCGGCGATGGCCGAATGCCAGGCCGTCTGCGAGCACCTGCACCTGCCGCTGCAGTCCGGGTCGACCGAGATGCTCAAGCGGATGCGACGGACGTATTCCCGCGAGCGCTACCTCACCCTGGTCGACAAGATCCGCGCGGCAATCCCCGACATCGCGCTGACGACCGACATCATCGTCGGCTTCCCCGGCGAGACCGAGGAGGACTTCCAGCAGACGCTCGAAGTGGTGAACGAGGTGGGGTACGACCACGCCTTCACGTTCATCTACTCGCCGCGCCGCGGCACCGAGGCCGCCGTCATGGACGACCAGGTGCCCGACGAGGTCAAGCGCGATCGCATCACCCGTCTCGTCGATGTTGTGCAGCTCCACGCCGCCACGTGCAACCAGCGGCTGGTCGGCACGGTGCAGGAGGTGCTCGTGGAGGGGCCCAGCCGAACCGACCCGTCGGTGCTGCGTGGGCGCACACGCGGCAACAAGACCACGCTCTTCCGCGGGATCGCCGCCGAGGGCGACCTCGTGCCAGTCGAGATCGAGACGGCGACGTCGCAGACCCTCAGCGGCCGCCCGGCCGTGCCGGCGAAGGTGTAGATGTCCGCAAGCGTCGTCGCGGTGTTCGGGCCGACGGCGTCTGGCAAGAGCGCCGCGGCGTTGCGAGTGGCGGAGGCGATCGGCGGCGAGATCGTCTCCTGTGACGCCATGCAGCTCTACCAGGATCTGCCGATCCTGACGAACCAGCCGGCGGAAGCCGAGCTCCGGCGGGTCCCGCACCATCTGATCGGTATGTGGCCGCTCTCGCACGAGGGCTCGGTGGCCGAGTATGGCGAGCTCGCCCGCGACGCCATCGACGCCGTCCTCGGCCGCGGGAAGCCGGCCGTGGTCTGCGGTGGCAGCGGGCTCTACCTGCGCGCGGCTCTGGCGCCGTTCGAACCGCCGCCGCAGCCGGCCGAGGGTGCCCGAGAGCGCCTGGAACAGCTCTACGACGAGCAGGGCGCGGCCGCCGCGCACCGGCTGCTCGCGCAGCGCGACGCACGCGCAGCGGCGGCCGTGCACCGCAACGACCGCCGCAGAGTCGTGCGTGCCCTCGAGTTGGCCGAGCAGGGCCACAGCCTGGCGCCGGCGGAGAGCACGCTGTGGACGTCGGCCTACCGGCGCCCCACACGAGTGTTCGGCATCGAGCTTTCGGCCGACACCGTCCGCGAGCGGATCGCCGCCCGCACGCGGTCGATGTTCGAGAACGGCGTCGTGGACGAGGTCCGCCGTGCACGTGAGGCCGGCCCCTTCTCGAGCACGGCCGCGCGGATCCATGGCCTTCAGGACGTCAGCGCCCTGCTCGACGGCGTGATCGACGAGGAGGAGGCCACCCGGCGGCTGGACACCCGCACGCGCCAGTATGCGAAGCGCCAGCGGGCCTGGATGCGGCGGTTGCCCGGCGTGCACCCGGTGTCGTCGGTCAAGGAGATGCTGGAGGCGGCGGCCGCGTGACCAAACGGGAGCACGACGCCGTCCGCGAGGCGCGCGACGCCCTCGTCATCGTCGCCGCGATGGTGCCGCCCGCCGCCGTCATCGCGTTCTTGATGGGACTGTCCGCGGACAGCTTCCGCGGGCCGTTCCTGTGGTTGGTCGGCACCCTCGGGGTTGCTTCCGTGCTGTTGGCCTGCGTCGCGTCGGCCCTGCTGTTCGTCGACCGGATCGGACGCCGCTGGTGGAGCATGAGGCCCTATCCGGTGCGGAAGATCCAGCTGATCCCCGCCAGCGTGGGTGTCGCGCTGCTGATGATCGCGGGGCTTCCGGTCACCCTTCCGATCATCATCGGGTTCGCCGGCGTGGCGGTGCTGCTGGGCGCCGCCGTGGCGGTTGGGGCAGCACTCGATCTCTGATCTCTAACTCCCGCCGCTCCTCGGCGTCTAAGTGGCGTCGGGGTCAATCGGGAGGCGGCAGTGCAGTTGCACCGTCGCCTCCTGATTCTTCTCCGCCGGTATCCTGCCGCGATGCGATTCGAGAAGTGGCACGGGATCGGCAACGCCTACCTGGTGATCGAGCAGCGCGACGTGCCGGCCGACCTGGAGCTCACAGCTCCGCGGGTGGAGCGCATCTGCGACTCCGACCTCGGTGCCGGAAGCGACGGCATCCTGTTGATCGGCGCGGGCGACGGCCGACCTCGCGTGCGGATCTTCAACCCCGACGGCAGCGAGGCGGAGTTCTCTGGAAACGGCACGCGCATCGCCGCGGGCTATCTGATGCGGCGCGACGCACTGGGGGCCGTGGAGATGGAGACCATCAAGGGCGTGATCCGCGCCGAGCGCCGCGGGGGCGACATCGTGATCGACGCCGGTGAGGCGGCGCTCGAGTCGGCGACCGACCACGTCCCGCGCGCCGGCGACCCGCCGGCCGACGGCTACACCTTCGTCTCGGTCGGCAATCCCCATTGCGTCGTCGAGGTGGGAGATCCGCGCACCGTCGACCTCGACGCCGAAGGGCCGGCGCTCGAGCGCCACCCATGGTTTCCGAACCGCGCGAACGTCGAGTTCTACCGGCCCGTCGGTGACCATGAGCTGGAGTTGCGGGTGTGGGAGCGCGGCGCGGGGGAGACCCTCTCGTCCGGTTCCTGCGCCAGTGCCGCAGCCGTCGCGGCGGTCACCGCCGGACGGGTGCACAGCCCGGTCACCGTGCACATGGACGGCGGCGACCTGACGATCGACATCGACAACGATCTCAACGTCCGTCTGACCGGGCCTGTCGAGCGCGTCCTCGCCGGAGAATTCGACCGGTCATACCTCGAGCACCTGGAGCAACTTTGATGCGTATCGCCGAACGAGTCGCCTCGCTTCCCCCGTATCTGTTCGCCGAGCTGGAGCGAAAGATCGCCGAGAAGCGCCAGGCGGGAGTCGACGTGATCTCCCTCGGCATCGGCGATCCGGACCTGCCGACGCCGAGCGCCGTGGTCGAGGAGGCGCAACGCCAGGTGGCAAGGCCCGACACCCACCAGTACCCATCCAATCGCGGCCGGGCCGCGTTCCGTGAGGCGATCGCGAGCTTCTACCGCGGCCGCTTTGGCGTCGAGATCGACCCCGAGACCGAGGTGCTCCCCCTGCTGGGCGGCAAGGAGGGCGTCGCGCACGTCTGCTGGTCGATGCTCGATCCCGGCGATGTCTGCCTCGCGGCCGACCCTGGATACCCGGTGTACACGTCCGGGCCGCTGCTCGCCGGCGCAGAGCCGGTGCTGATGCCGCTGACACCCGAGAACGCCTTCCAGCCCGACCTCGAGGCCATCCCCGCCGACGTGCGGCGGCGGGCCAACCTGCTGTTCTGCAACTACCCGAACAACCCGACCGGCGCGGTGATCGAGGACGACTTCTTCGAGCGGCTGGCGCGCTTCGGCCTTGAGAACGGCATCCCGATCGTCCACGACAACGCCTACTCGGAGATCACATTCGACGGGTACGTCGCGCAGAGCTTCCTCGCCGCCCCTGGCGCGAAGGAGGCCGGCGTCGAGATGTTCTCGCTCTCGAAGGCCTACAACATGACCGGCTGGCGGGTTGGCGCCGCCGTGGGGAACGCCGACATGATCGCCGCGCTGCTGAAGCTGAAGACCAACATCGACTCGGGCATGTTCGAGGCGGTCCAGATGGCGTCGGTACGGGCTCTCGCCGAGGGCGGTGGATTCGCGCGTCAGATGTCCGACGTCTATCGCCGCCGCCGGGACCTGGTGATCTCGGCACTGGCCGGTGTGGGGATCGAGGTCGAGCCGCCGAAGGGCACGATGTACGTCTGGGTGCCGGTGCCGGAGGGGCACACCTCAGTGTCGTTCTGCGAGCTGGTGCTCGAACAGGCTGGCGTCGTGGTGTCGCCGGGCTCGTCATACGGCCCGAACGGCGAGGGGTTCGTCCGGCTCTCCCTGACGCTGCCCGACGATCAGCTGCGCGAAGCGGTCGACCGAATCGAGCAGCATCTGCGCGTCGCCGTCTGAGCAGCCCAAGCAGCGCTTTCTATACTCACTGTGATGTCGATGACAACGCTCAACGGGAGCGGCCCCGGCGTCGCGCTCGAGCGCGGCGTGATCATGCTCACCCTCCCACAGGGTGAGGATGGCGGCCCGATGCTCCGCGAGATGGAGGAACTCCTTCGCACCGCAGGCGTGGAGACCGTCGCGACCGTCGTGCAGCACCGCGACCGGCCGCACCCGTCCACCTATCTCGGGCCCGGCAAGCTCGACGAGCTGAAGGAGCTGGCGGGCCAGGTGAAGGCCGAGGTGATCGTCTGCGACGACGAGCTCACCCCACGCCAGCAGCGCCGGCTGGAGGACGAGCTGCAGAGCCGCGTGGTCGACCGCACAGCGGTGATCCTCGACATCTTCGCCCAGCATGCGCACACCGCCGAGGGCAAGCTGCAGGTGGAGCTCGCCCTGCTCGAGTACAACCTGCAGCGCATGCGCGGCATGTGGAAGCACCTCGAGCGCCTGGGTGGCGGCATCGGCACCCGTGGCCCCGGTGAGTCGCAGCTCGAGTCCGACCGCCGGATGGCGCGCCGCAGGATCTCGCTGCTCAAGGGCCGGCTGCGTGAGGTCGCATCCCGCCGCGACGTGATGCGCCGCGAGCGCGGCCGCAACGAAAGCCCGACGGTGTCGCTGGCCGGCTATACGAACGTGGGCAAGTCGACCCTGCTGAACCGGCTGACGGGAAGCGAGGTAAGCGTCAACAACCGGCTGTTCGAGACGCTCGATCCGACCACGCGATCCTTCCGCGAAGGCGGCCGTTCGTATCTCGTGACCGATACGGTCGGATTCATCCGCAAGCTGCCCCACCAGCTGGTGGAGGCCTTCGCGGCCACGCTCGAGGAAACCCTGGCCGGCGAC
>JAWVEN010000074.1:0-3830 GCA_033856675.1 Gaiellales bacterium
CGCCTCGGAGGCCACGTTGCAGTTGTGTCCGGCGTTGTCGAGCGCGTTGGACATGACGGCGAAGCCGAGGCCGAGCCCGGCCTCAGCCGCGCTGGTGCCCGAGCCAAGCTGACTGCTGTCGGTCACCGACGGCGGGTCCGCCGGCTCGTGGTCGGCACCGCACCCCGCACCATGGGTGATCAGCAGCTTGTGGTTGAACTGGTTCTGCGGGCGGGTCGCGCTCCATTTCTTGCCCGGGCGGAAGAGGGTCGCGATCTTGTACTGGTCGCGGTCGATGTAGCCCGATTCGACGCGCACGATGAACGGCACGGTCACGCCTCTGTCGGTCTTCGTGTCGGCGACGTCGCTGGGCGGGTTCTTTGGGTCGTAGTCCTTGAAGCCCGAGCTGCCGTCGGTCGACTTGTAGAGGTAGGTGAAGTTGGCAGGCTGGTTGCACTGCGCGTCCTTGGCCGTCTCCTGGCACTTCCACGGCTGCAGCTGCGGGCCCGAGAACACCGGACCGCCCTTCGGATGGTTCGTGACCACGAGCTTCGCCGCGCGCCGGCCGACAGTGGCGACGATCGCGTTCTTGCCGAGCTTGAGGCGCGTGATCAGGCCGGTGATCGTGCCGTCTGGCCGCTTGGCGAACGCCTTGGTGCGGTTCTTGCCGCGGACGGTGACGCGGAGGTTTTTTGTCGCCTTGATCCCGCCGATGCGGACGAGCGCATCGCCGCCGCTGACGAGGTCTGCTCGGGTGGAGAGGACCGAGACGGTGATCGGCGCGGCGGCCGCGGCGCTCGCCGGAACGACGAGGACGCCGACGAGCGCGAACACACCTAGCAGCTTCGAGGCGTCCATCAGGCGAGGCAGTAAAGCACGGCGGTCCGCTGAACGGAGCATCGCCGAGCGGCCGCGCGGCCTCCCTGGTGGACGAGGCCGACCAGTTGGTGAGCGTCGAGACGTTTCGCGCTCCCCAGTGAGTGCGGCGCAACTCGGGAACCTCGCGGTGGTTGAATTCCCATGGTTAGCCGACAGCTGATCGCGGGGTGCTTGGCAGCGTCCGCTGTAGCGACGGTCTTCGCGGGTACGACCGGGGCAGCGGTAAGCAAACCGGAGCGGTCGGTTGTCGTGCGCGGTGTGTACGACGCGGCGACCGATGGTGTGCGGTTCGTCGTATGGGGAGAGGGCGGCGCGCAGAGCGCACTTGTGATTCGTGACGATAGGACGGGGGTTACGCGCCGGGTCTCCCTCGGCCGGGATTGCAGCTACGTGTTGGTGGCCGGTGCTTCGCATCGAAAGGTGTTGGCCAGCTGCCGCGGCCCGAACACGTGGATGGTCGGGGACGTCGAGTCGGGTCAGGTGACGCCCGTCGGCGACGAGCACACCGACGAGTGCGAGGCGTTCGGGCAGATCGGGCGCTACTGGCTCTTGGGCGCGATGCCCTGCAACAAGGGCGGCAGCTTCTACCGCAACTGGCACACGGGCGTGGAACAAGGGCTCGGCCCGGAAGAAGGTGAGCTGCGCCAGCCATACGACCTCGATACACCGACGCTAAGTGCGCTCGGACCGCGACGGCGGGTGTTCGTTGTGGGCTCGTCGCGCGTCCTGTCCCGATTGTCAACCGGCCGAAAGCGGCCACGCTACGTGATCGAGCTGCGAGGGCCGGGCTCCCCAGGCTCAAAAGAGGGGGACCTGCCAAATCAACAAGCGCCTCCGCTGCCCCGGCGGCGGTTCCGGTGCTCCAGCTCATGCGAACCGATCTCGATCGCCGGGGGGCTGGCGCTGTGGCTCGACCGCGGTAACACTCAGTTACAGGGCTACGCGCTGACAAAGCACCGGCGCCTCACGTGGAACATGCCAGTGCCCGCCCACATACTCGGCGCCACCAACACGCGCGTCTACTACACGACGCCAAACAGG
Source organism: Gaiellales bacterium (assembly GCA_033856675.1). Classification (GTDB taxonomy): domain Bacteria; phylum Actinomycetota; class Thermoleophilia; order Gaiellales; family JAICJC01; genus JAICYJ01. Next base: position 1,900 of record JAWVEN010000074.1, read on the forward strand.
TCCAACCCGCAGATTCTCGCGGATGTGAAGTCCTTCCGCTGGCGCTAGGCGCGCTGCCCGGCGGCAGCGCTTCCGGGCGGTACTCGTTCGGCGGCCACCTCAGCTGGACGCACGGGTCCTGCGTGATTGCCTGCCGATCGCTGGCGAAACGGGTTTCTCGACGGTGCGCTTGCCCGCCTTCTCGGATATGACCACCTTGCCGCCGCCCTGGTTGGCCACGGCCGCACTGGCCGCCTTGACCGCCTCGTCCTTGCGCCGATAGGTCGATGACGAGCGGGCTTTCGGCGAGGTTGTGACTGCCCAGCCCTGGCCGTCCTGCCGCGGAACCACATATCGAGCGGCGGAGCGTCCACGATTCCCTGAGCCGCCTACCGCGGCCGCTCGGCTCCCCTTGGGGTTGCGCCGCTGCGTAGAAGCCTTCGGCTTGGGCGCGGCGGGCGCTTCGCTCATTAGCCGAGCGCCTGCCTCGCGTACGCCTCTAACTAGGAGCCCGCTCCCAGTTACAAGCAGATCAGCCGCACGACTCAGTTCGTGACCCTCTGGTTCTGGTACTCCGCGAGCGACTGATCCCAGCACAGCTCCCAGCATGCGGGTAAGGCGGGCTGCCTCTGGTCCTCCACGGGCGATCACGGCCAGGGCCGTAACCTCGTACTGCTTTGCCTCCTTCAACGCAAAGGCTCGTGCTACCGCCGAGGCCAGAAAGACACGGCGGTTGTTGATGCGATGCGTCGGCAGCAGGCCGAGCTGGTCCCAGTAGCGCAGCTGGCGCTGCGTCGCACCGGTCAGCACCTCCATCTCCTTCATGGAGAGCGGGTAGTCGCGTCCCCCAAGCTGTGGGTTGCGGGACGGGTTACGCACCAGCTGCAGCTGCTCATCGCTCAGCTCTTGGTACAGGCCGAGGGCGTAGGTTGTTTCGGTGTCCCGCTCCGCGTCGAGGATCGCGGCGCGCAGCAGCTCGCGCTCGCCTGAAGCAAGTTCACGATCCGCGACTTCCAACAGTCGCACCTGGGCGTCCGACAGGTCGTCAGCGCTGAAGCGCCGAGCCCACCGCGCCAGTTTCCGCCGAGCCTCGGACGACAGATCACGACGATCGGCGAAGCCATCGACGGAGTCGCCGGCGAGGATGTAGCCGCGGCGGTCTGCGCGCAGCGTCGGCTCCTGTTGCTCAAGCGCGTCTTCGGTGGGAGTCATCGTCCTTGTCATCGGCACCAAGTCTAGGACCTGACATCCGGATGTCAATATGGTTGCCGGACTCTCAGAAGTCCCACAGGGACCGCGAGTAGAGCCACAGGGAGTCCTCCTGCCACGCGTACCCGACGGCGATGCCGACGAGCGGCACTGCGCTGCCTTTGGGGGCCTCGTGCACCCACGCGTTGCGCCCGACCTTCTTCAAGGGCAGCGCTGGATCATCTGCCAGGACCACCGCAGCCTGCACCCTTTCGACGTCCCGCGCGCCGTCGAACAGCGCGCTCAGTATCTCGCAGTCCTCGAGCGATCCCGGCTGGATGTCGGTGACGTACAGGCCCGAGGGCGTTCGGTCGACCAACACCGCATATTGCTCAGTGCGAACGATCGTCTCGGCGGCAAATCGCATCGTGTAGTGAAACCGAAACTCGCCCTCCCCGTGGTTCCACACAAGGCGACTCATGTCTACGCTCGGATCGTGCTCTTTGCTCAAACGTGCTCTGCTTTACGACGATGCAACGGACGAGAGATGTTGTCTATAGAGCCCGGACCCTATAGGTCCAGCGGACCCGTTCGCCTGCCGTAGCGGCGTCGCCGTCTCTGCGTAACGCCCGGGGACCCGCCCCCTAACCGTCTGACGTCGCGACGCGGCGCCAGGTTCACTGGCCCTGTCATGCAAGGATCGGCGCCGCGCGGTTCGTCGTCACGCTAACGCCGCGTAACGCTCGCGCCGAAACCGCATAACG